>CAZTVL010000001.1:0-11423 GCA_964617215.1 uncultured Solibacteraceae bacterium
CAAACCCCATCCAAGCCCACGCTGGCGGCGTCGCCGCTCAACTCGGATCGTTAGGTTCACATAAAATGTCCGCGAGAAATTGGGAGATAGAAGCCCTCACTCGGTTCCCCGATCTAGTTGATCGGTACTTCAACGATGTTGATTCACCAGGGATGCTTTGGATCGAGCTGCAAATTGCATTTGAGAGGGCATACGCTGAGCCCAGAAATGCGGATTTGATTTCTCGCATCTATGGATTCGCCGATTGGTGTATTTCCCAGGAGGATGAGCCTGGGCTTGACTACCACTTGGGCACAATTGTCTGCACCCATTTCTACGAGCACATCCCAGAGATCAAGGCTGCCAGGGAGGATATGCCTCAGTGGTTCACAAGAGCTGATGTCCTTGGTAGCAGAGAAATCTTTTCTTACATCGTTGGCGAAGAGGGGTTCAAGGAGATCCTTAAGGTGTACGATGCCTCCGACACACATGCTTAGATCCCGCGGTAGTGAACCTAACCACTCAATGCACCAGACGCTGGCGCTACGCGCCAGCGCTGGTGATTTCGAAAGTTAGGAGACCCTCGATAATGACCACCAATGCCATCGTTCTTAGTTCATTCACCGCTCTTTGCCTTTGGGGGCAAGACGCGCCGAGGGCAAAAGCACCAGAAGCTCCGATCGAGTCCCCCACAAAAAACCAAGAAATCGATCTCACACTTGATCTACCTGCGGGTGAGGCATACATCGTAAATTTTCTGGTGAATGTTAATGCCGCTGTAACCGCGAAATTTTCTAAAACCTCCGCCCTCGAGGTTATTCCGTTTGCTCACCCCAAATCCGATCTAATCCAGAAAGGCGATGAACTTTCCATCCAATGTCCTGGTGTAGGTGCTCACGAAGTCATGCCTATTGCGAGTGGTGTTACCGACAACGTGGAAATCAAATCCAAACAAATGGGCCACTATGGATTCCTCTGGAGAAATACCTCCAAGGCTAAGGTAACGCTGAGCATCCATCTCACCCTTTCCCCTCAAGTGATCATCACGGGTCATACCGGTGCACAGTTCATTCGCAAGTAACGGCAGGGGTCTCCTAACCACTCAATGCACTCGGACCCAGCCGCTACGCGGCCGGGCCGGTGATTTCGAAAGTTAGGCCGAGGAACCAACCCAAGGGTGTTCCTACAAACTTCAACTCACTTTTTTGGTGACCAACCATGATTCTTAAAAACCCAATATTCATCGCCGGGCTGATTCTTATGGTCGCTGGAAATTCATGGTTTGTGATCGCTAGGTTCAGAGAGCTACTTACCGAAAAACCTCTTTCGGCGTTCGGAGTTTTGCCTCTGCTCCTCATTCCACCAGCTACGGCGATTGGCTCATTCAGCCTCTACAAAACTCATAAGGGGTCAAAGATCCCGATTTGGATCGCTGGGATTGGATTCATCACCTGCCTTGCTGCTCAAGCTGCCGCTTCCTGAAGCGCAGTACGATTTCAATGATGATCCCGCCTCGGCCTAACCACTCAATGCACCTGACGCTGCCGCTACGCGGCACCGCAGGTGATTTCGAAAGTTGAAGCGAGCCTCCCTCCCTCACATCCGCACAAAGTATGGCAAAGCGATGAGCGCAGTCCCCACGAGGACGGTCATCCAGGTGCCCTCCACCAGGTAGGGGAAGACAATCAGCGCGACCCCGCAGAGGGTGGGGACGACCTTGTGTTGTTTCTTCCCGTAGATGGCGTAGCCGGTTCCCACGGAACCGAAGAGTATTCCCCAGAAGAGGGTGCTTGAATCCATGGTGGCCTCGGTAGGGGTGGGGCAACGGTGATCGGTGGGGGTTCAGTCCCCGGCTTGCATCGACTTTGGCAGAGGTGCGGGGTGGGAGGTAAGGGCCCCGGCGTGCTCGGAGGACGCGCGTGAAAAGGTCATCCCGTGGATTCACCACCGTCACATCCAGGGCCTAGATTCGGGTCCATGCTCGAGGCACTTGACCCCTCGTTTCCGCCGGACGCCCTTGCGGAGCTTCGCCGGGAGCTCCGGCTCCGCCACCTGAGCTGGAAGACGGAGCGGGCTTACGTGGCGTGGGTGCAGCGCTTCATCCGCTACCACCAGGGTCGGCATCCCCGCGACCTCCACGCCGCCGAGGTGAAGGCCTTTCTCTCCCACCTTGCCCAGGATCGCCAGGTGGCGGCCGCGACCCAGAACAACGCGAAGGCCGCCCTCCGATTCCTTTACCGCCAGGCGCTGGATCTGGAGCTGCCGGAATTGGATGACATCGTTCATGCGAAGGTGAGCCGCCGCCTGCCGCGGGTGCTCAGCGCGGAGGAGGTCGGCCGGATCCTGGACCGGGTTCCGGGCCCTCACGGGCTTGTGCTGAAGCTCCTCTACGGGTCCGGCCTCCGCCTCATGGAAGGGTTGCGCCTGAGGGTGGAGGATGTGGACCTGGGCTCCGGTGAGATCTTCGTGCAGCAGGGCAAAGGCGGCAAGGACCGGATCACGATCCTGCCCCAGTGCCTCGTGGGGCCCATGCGCGCGCACCTCGCGGGGGTGAGGGCGCTGCACCAGGCGGACCTCGCCGTGGGCCTGGGAACCGTGGCCCTGCCCCAGGCGTTGGATCGGCGCTTCCCCCACGGGGGACGTGCTTGGGCCTGGCAGTGGGTCTTCCCCGCGCGGCGCACCTCGGTGGATCCGCGGTCCGGCGCGCTCCGACGCCATCACCTGGCTCCCGACAGCGTGCAGCGGGCCATGCAGGCCGCGGTCCGGCAGGCGGGGCTCGGCAAACGGGCCACGCCCCACATGCTGCGCCACTCCTTCGCCACCCACCTGCTCCAATCCGGCCAGGACATCCTCACGCTCCAAGAGCTCCTGGGCCATGCCCGGATCGAGACCACCCTGATCTACATCCACCTGGTCGGCCGGGGCCGGCGGAGCATCCCCAGCCCCCTGGATGGCCTCGCCCCCTGAGCCCCGGCCCGCATTTCCATGGCCGAAGGGCCCCGGCGCATTTAGGATCAAGAAGGACGATTCCACCCCCATTCCCCGCTCGACGCGCCCGGCGCCGCTCCGCCCCGTTCCACGGATCCCGCATGACCCAGACCACCGACGCCCTGCCCGCCGCTGAAGCCCCCGCGACGCCCGCCAAGCCCTCCGCCAAATTGGCCTTCGTACCGGAGACGAAGTTCGGGCTCTGGTTCCTCTCCACGGAGGTGTGGCGCATCCACGTGCTGGGCGTGGCCATGGACGACCTTCAGCGCTTGGCGCCGGACCTGCCCAAGGGCGGCGTGATCCTGGACCTCGGCACGGGCCAGGGCCACTCGCTGCTGGAACTGGCGAAGCGCTTCGAACCTACGATGATTCACGCGGTGGATCCCGACCCCGACATCCCCCAGCGCTGCGCCGCCACCCGCGCCGCCTGCACCGCCCCGGTGACCCTGCACCAGGCCCACGCGGAACGACTGCCCCTCGAGGATGCCTCCGTGGATATGGTGCTCTGCCACCAGACCCTGCACCACATCGTGGGCCAGAAGGCGGCCCTCGCCGAGATGGTTCGCGTGCTCAAGCCCGGCGGCCACCTGCTGTTGGCGGAAAGCACCAAGGCCTACATCTTCAGCCCCATGATCCGCCTCCTCTTCCGCCACCCCATGCACGTGCAGCGCACGGCCCCGGAGTACCTGCAGATGCTCCGCGAGGCGGGCTTCGAAGTGCGCGAGGATCGCATCAGCACCCCCTACCTCTGGTGGAGCCGCTGGGACGTGGGCGCCGTGGAATGGTTCGGCTTCGGCGTGCCCAAGGAGCGCGAGGAAACGCTGCTCAACACCGTGGTGCGCAAGCCGGCCTGAAAGCAAGATCACCACGAAGACACGAAGGCACCAAGAAAAGCAAAAAGGGGAAATACCCAGCTTTGTCTTTCCTTAGTGCCTTCGTGTCTTCGTGGTGATCCCTTTTACTTCTGAACCTTCGCGTCTTCGATGATGACGTCGTAGGTGTAGCCCGACCCGAAGTCCCTATCCAGGCGCAGGGTGCCGCGCACGGTGATGATGTCGCCGGCCTTCACGGTGTCGGTGATGGTGACGGTGAGGTCGTTGGTCTTGGCCTTGGCATCCCCGGTGCCGTCCTGGAGGTGGACCCAGTTCTTCTTCAGGATCTCCGGGAGGAACTTCATGACTTTGCCGCGCACGACCACGGTCTTGTCCTTGAGGGCCTTCCGCTGGGCGAAGATCTCGCCGATGGTGCGGGCATCGGCGCCGGTGGCCTTTTCCACGTTCACGGGGCCCGCGTCCGCCACGGCGGGCAGGGCGCCGGCATGGGGGTTGGCGCCGGCGGGTGCACCCGCGGCGGCGGCACCGGTGGCCAGGTTGCCAAAGTAGACCTGGGCGAAGGTGCGCTTGAGGCTCTTGGATTCGAAGTTCTTCATTTCGATCTGGGACACGATCGTGGCCTCGGCGCCCACCTTCAGATCCGTGGTGGGCACGGCGGCCCACTTCTCACCGCTGGCGGTCTGGAGCTTGAGGTAGGTGTAGGGTTCCGCATCCACGCGCTCCAGCACCTTGCCGGTGATGCTGTTGGTCTGGGGCGCAGAGGCCTCCATGCCCATGGGCGCGGCCTTGGTCTCTTCCACGGGGGCGGCGCCATGGGGGGCCTTGGAGCGGCACCCGGTCACCGCCGCGAGGGCGGCCAGGGCGAGGGGAAGGGCGAGAACGGAACGGCGCATCGAAGAACCTCCAGGGCCGGGGCGGCTCCGCCCGTGACCTGGGGGTAGCCTACCCTTCCCAGTTCCCGCGCGCCATCACACGGGTTTCAGGGGGCTCCACTTGTGACTTCGGACAACCCGGCTGAAACAAATTCAAACGGTGCCGAAGAGCCGATCCCCCGCATCCCCCAGGCCCGGCAGGATGTAGCCCTTCTCGTTCAGTTGGCGGTCGATGCACCCGAGCACGAGGTCCACATCCGGGTGGGCGCGCTCCACGCGATCCACACCCTCCGGGGCCGCCAGCAGGCACACGAGGGTGATGTGCTTCGCCCCGGCGCCCTTCACTTCGGCCAGGGCCTCGCAGGCGCTGCCGCCGGTGGCGAGCATGGGATCCAGCACGAACACGGGCCGCGCCTCCAGCTCCGGGGGGAAGTTCTTGTAATAGGGCACGGGCCGCAGCGTGGCGTGATCCCGGGCCATGCCCAGGTGGCCCACCTTGGCCGTGGGCAGCAGGCGCAGGAAGCTGGGCAGCAGCCCGAGCCCCGCCCGCAGGATGGGCACGAGCACTGGGTCCCTAGGATCCATGCGGCGACCTTCCATGGCTTCCAACGGCGTGTCCACCGGCGTCGGAACCGTGGGCAGGTGGCGCGTGGCCTCCACGGCCAGCAGCAGGCCCAGTTCATCGAGCAGGTCCCGGAACAGGGGCCGCGCCGTGCCCCGGTCGCGCAGGAGGGTGAGCTTGTGGTCCACGAGGGGATGCTGAAGAACGCGGTGCATGGAACCTCCGGAGGACGGCCCCAGTGTGCCTGCATTGGCCCGGCGCCGCGGCGGGTTGTGCCCGAAGCCAGTTTTGACACCTCGGCAAACCGACTTCACCGCTGCCCCAACCGTGGGATGATGGCGCCCCTGGACAAGGAAGACCCATGCACGAAGCCCTGCGTCTCGCGTACGAATCCTCCCTGGCCTTCCGGCGCGGCCTGGCCGATCGCCCCGTGGGCGCCCAGGGCACCCTGGCCTCGCTTCGAGCGGCCTTGGGCGGGCCCCTGAGCGCCACCGGCCAGGCCCCGGAGCAGGTGATCGCCGACCTGGTGCAGAACGCGGATCCCGGCCTCATGGCCGAGCCGGGGCCCCGCTACTTCGGCTTCGTCATCGGCGGCAGTTCGGATGCCGCCGTGGGCGCCGATTGGCTCAGCTCCGCCTGGGATCAGAACAGCGGCCTCTATGCCACCTCCCCCGCCCTGGCCGTGGTGGAGGAGACCTGTGCCCGCTGGCTGCTGGAACTCCTGGCCCTGCCCCAGGGCAGCGGCGTGGGCTTCGTCACCGGGTGCCAGATGGCCCACTTCACCTGCCTGGCCGCCGCGCGCCACGAGCTGCTGCGCCGCGCCGGATGGGACGTGGAGCAGGAGGGCCTCCAGGGTTCCCCGCGCTTGCACGTGGTGGTGGGCGATGAGGTGCACGTCACCGTGCCCCGGGCCCTGCGTTTCCTGGGCCTGGGCGCGGGCCGCATGGTGCGGGTGCCCGCCGATGCTCAGGGCCGCATGATCCCCTCGGAACTGGCGAAGACGCTGCAGCACCTCGATGGGCCCACCCTCGTCTGCGCCCAGGTGGGCAACGTGAACACCGGTGCCCTGGACGATGTGGATTCCATCGCCGATGCCTGCGCCGTGCGCAACGCCTGGCTCCACGTGGATGGGGCCTTCGGCCTCTGGGCCGCTGCCGTGCCCGAGATGCGGGGTGCACTGAGGGGCATCGAGCGGGCCGATTCCTGGGCCACGGACGCCCACAAGTGGCTCAACGTGCCCTATGACTCGGGCCTTGCCATCGTGAAGGATGCCCGGGCCCACCGCGCCGCCATGACCGTGGCCGCCGCCTACCTCATCCAGCAGGAGGGCGATGCCGCTCGGGATGCCGTGGATTGGGTACCCGAGTTCTCCCGCCGCGCCCGGGGCTTCCCCATCTACGCCCAGCTTCGGGCCCTGGGCCGGGACGGCGTCGCCGCCCTCATCGCCCGCAGCTGCGCCCTGGCCCGCCGCGCCGCCGAGGGCCTCGCCGCCATCCCCGGCGCCACCGTGCTCAATGAGGTGGCCCTCAACCAAGTGCTCGTGCGCTTCACGCCGCCCGATGGCGGCGACGCCGACGCCTTCACCAAGCGCGTGGTGGCTGGCGTCCAGGCCGAAGGAACCTGCTGGCTCTCCGGCAGCACCTGGCACGGCCTGGGCGTCATGCGCGTCTCCATCAGCGGCCAGGACACCACCGAGGAGGACATCGACCGCAGCGTGGCGGCGATCCGGAAGGTGGCGATGGCCGTCTAGGGGAACGCGAAGAGCGCGAAGGAAAGCGCGAAGGGGCGCGAAGGTAGCTTTATTGGCTTTTCTTCGCGCTCTTCGCCTCCTTCGCGCTCTTCGCGTTCCCTTGAACGATCAGACCCGCCGCAGCCTCAGGGCATTCAGCACCACCGTCAGTGAGCTGAGGCCCATGGCGGCGCCGGCGAGCATGGGGCCACCGAAGCGCTCCAGGAGGCCGAAGGCGGCGAGGGGGACGAGGATGACGTTGTAGCCGAAGGCCCAGGCCAAGTTCTGGCGGATGACGTGGTGCAGCTTCACGGCGAGGCGCCGGGCGTCCAACAGGGGGCGCAGGCCTTCCCGGCGCAGGTTCAGGGGAGCGCTGGCGGCGGCGGCTTCGAGGCCCGGGAGGCTGAGGCCCGCGTCGGCGGTGGCCAGGGCCGCGGCGTCGTTCACGCCGTCTCCCGCAAAGGCGACGATGCGGTGCTCCGCCTGCAGGGCTTGGATGCGCGCGGCCTTGTCCGCGGGGCGGGCCCCGCCTTGGGCAGAATCCAGGGGCAGGCCTGCGGCGAAACGCGCCACGGCTTCGGGCCGGTCCCCGCTGAGCAGGTGCAGGCGCAGGCCTGCGGCCCTCAGCTCCGCCAACACCTCCGGGGCTTCAGGGCGAGCACCATCCGCCAGCAAGAAGAGACCCCGCAGGGTGCCGCCTTCGGCGAGGCCCACGGCGATGGCATCCTCGGGCGTGGCGGGAAAGGTCAGGCCCAGGAAGGCCGCGTTGCCCGCCCGCAGGGCCCGCCCTTCCACGGTGCCGCTGACGCCGCCGCCGGGATGGGCCTGGAAATCGGAAAGGGTGGCCGGAGCCCCGTCATGGGCCAGGCGCAGGGCCTTGGCGAGGGGGTGTTCGGAATCCCGCTCCAGGGCCGAGACCCAGCGGCGCAGGTCGGCTTCCGAGGATCCGCCGAGGGGGGTGACGTTCACCAGTTCGGGATGCCCCAGGGTGAGCGTGCCCGTCTTGTCGAGCACGAGGTCCGTGGCCACGGCCAGGCGTTCCAGGGCGGCGGTATCCCGCACCAGGAGGCCCTGCCGCGCGGCGGTGCCCAGGGCCGTGGCCAGGGCCACGGGGGTGGCGAGGCCCAGGGCGCAGGGGCAGGCGATGACGAGCAGGGTCACGGCGGGCCGCCAGGCCTCCGCGAGGTGGCCCGTGTGCCACCACCACCCCGCCATGGTGAGCACCGCGAGGACGAGCATGGCGGGCACGAACACTTCGGAAATGCGATCGGCCAAAGCTTGGGCCGGGGCGTGGCTGCCCTTGGCTTCGGCCACCTGGGCGGCCAGCTGCGCCAGCCAGGTGCCCTGTCCCGCACCGCGCACTTCCACATCGAGGCTGCCGCCGTGAACCAGGGCGCCCGCGAGGACGTCATCCCCGGGCCCCTTGGGCACCGGCAAAGGCTCCCCCGTGAGGAGGGCCTCTTCCACGTCTGCGCGGCCCATGATCACGCGGCCGTCCACGGGGACCTTGGACCCCGGGCGCACCCGGACCAGATCTCCCAGCCGCAGCTCCGCCACGGGCACTTCGGCTTCGGGCCCGGGCTCCAGGCGCAGGGCCGTGGCGGGGGCGAGGGCCAGCAGGGACCCGAGCCCTTCCGTGGCCCGGTGCTTGGCCCGGGCTTCCAGCGCCTTGCCCGTGAGCAGGAAGGCCGGCAGGCTCGCGGCGATTTCAAAAGAAGTGTGGTGGGCCCCGGCCAGGGCTTCGGCGATGCCGGAGCCGTAGGCGGCCAGGGTGCCCAGGGCGATCAGCGTATCCATGCTCGATTCGCCCTTGAGGGCCAGGCGAAAGGCCCGCACCAGGAAGCCCGCCCCACAGCCGAAGGCCGCGCCCGCCGCCAGCAGGGCCTGGACCCAGGTCGGCTGGTGCAGGGGCAGCCCCAGCATGGGAGCGATGAGGGGCAGCGCGAAGGCCCAGGCGAGGCCCACGCGGATCTGCGCCGCGCGCAGGAGGGCCGCTTCTTCCGCGGGCGAGGGGGTCAGCACCAGCTCGTAGCCCTTGGCCTTCACGGCGTCGGCGAGTGCCTGCGGGGTCACGTCCTCAAAAGTCACCGTGGCCCGTTCCCCGGCCAGATCCACGTGGACGGCCAGCACGCCAGGCACGGTGTTCAGGGCCTTTTCCACGCGGCGGACGCAGGATGCGCACGTCATGCCGCGCACGGCATAGCTCTGGAGGTCGGGCATCTCAGCCCCCGATGACGGTGGCGGGGAAGCCCTCGTCTTCCAGCCGGCGCAGGGCCTCGGGCAGGGTCGACGGGTCGTCCAGCGAGAGGGCGGCCCGCTTGCCGGGGATGTCCACCTCGCAGGTGCCCAGGCCATTCAGGGCGGTTTTCACCGTCATGGCGCAGTGGCCGCAGGAGATGTCGGGAATGGAGAGGGTCAGGGTGCTCATGGGGGCTCCTCGAGGACAAGCCTCAGGAAGAAGACGGATGGGGGTGGGAGGTCTTACAGCCGCCCCCGGGGTTCGGCTTCCCACAGCGGCAATCCAGGCACCCATGCTCGGTGCAGGTGCCGCAGGTGGCCACCAGTCGCTCGTGGAGGGCCTTGCGGGCCCGGTGCAACCGCACGGAAGCGGCGTTGGCGGTGATGCCCAGGGCCTGGGCCGCCTCCGCGGGCGTAGCGCCGCCCAGGTCCACCCGGGCGAGGATGTCCCCATGGTCGGGGCTCAGGGTGGGCAGGAGCCCCTTCACGCACTCGCAGAGGTGGGCCTCCAGCTCCGGGGGCAGGTCCGCCTCGGGCAGCTCCCAGGCGTGGGCCTCCAGGGCCCTCCCTTCGGCGGCCCGGGATCGGGCCCGATCCACCAGGGCATTCCTCAGCAAGCGATAGAACCAGGCCACCAGTTTCTCGTCATCCCGAAGCTGCTCGCCGCGCTCCAGGCTGCGCACGTAGGCCTCCTGCAGGATGTCCTCCGCTTCCGCCGGGCTGGCCGTGCGGGGGATGAGGAAGGCGAGGAAGCGGCGGTGTTCCGCCACCAGGCGTTCGACGACGTCGGGGGTCTCGTTCGACATCTTTCCATTCTGGACCCGTAAGGGCCCCCGGGGGGGCACCCCACTTCGCACGAGGATTCAGGTCGTGACCGATGCCCCCCGGACCACGGCACACTGGAGGCCTTCCACCGAGGCCCCATGTTCACCCGCGCCCTGCTCCGCACCCCCGGACCCGACTTCGCCGACGGCATCACCACCGCCGACCTCGGCCAACCCGAGCACGCCCGGATGCTCGAACAGCACGCGGCGTACGCCCGCACCTTGCTGAGCCTGGGCCTGGCCATCGAGATCCTCCCCGCCCTGCCCGGCTTCCCCGACGCCTACTTCGTGGAGGACGTGGCGGTGGTGGTGCCCGAGGTGGCCGTCATCACGCGGCCCGGAGCCCTGGCCCGGCGCGGCGAAGCCCCGCACATTGAGGCGGCCCTCGCCAAGCATCGGCCGCTCGCCCACATCACCGAACCCGGCACCTTGGATGGCGGCGACATCCTCATCGTGGATCGCACGGTCTTCATCGGCCTCTCGGATCGCACCAACGCCGAGGGCGCCCGCCAACTGGCGGAGCTCCTCGCTGCGCACGGCTATTCGGCCCGCACCGTGCCCGTGGCCGAAGGCCTTCACTTCAAGAGCAGCGTGACCCACGTGGGCGGGACCGACCTCCTGGTCAGCACGGCCTTCGCCGGCCGCCCGGAGTTCGAGGGCTTCACCTGCCACGTCGTGGATGAAGAGGAAACCTACGCCTGCAACACCCTGTTCGTGAACGGCACCCTCATCACGCCCAAGGGCTTCCCCAAGACCCTGGCGCGGCTGAAGGCCCTGGGGCGGCCCATCGTCGAACTCGACATGAGCGAGGGCCGCAAGATGGATGGCGGGCTCACCTGCATGTCGCTGAGGTTCTAAGCAGGAGGCTCCAGCTTCGCCATCAGGCGATCGTGGAACCGCGAGAGCAGCAGCAAGGCCGTGGTCCCACCCACCAGCGCCATGGCCATGTCCGACTGGGTATCCCAGGGATCCCCTTGGGTGCCCAGGAATTCGTCGGCCCCCTGCCCCAGAGCCAGCGCCGAAGCCCACTCGATGAGCTCGTAGAGGGCGCTGATGGCGAGGACCACGCAGAGAACGAGAAAGGCCGCCATGGCGCCGCGCTTGAGGTGGCCCTTCCGCAGGAGCACCTCCCGGGCCAGGATGGCGGGCACGAAGCCCTGGGCGAAGTGCCCGAGTTTGTCGTAGGGATTCCGGGCCGTGCCCAGAACCTTCGCCATCCAGAAGCCGAAGGGCACCCGGGCATAGGTGTAGGCCCCCCCCTCCATGAGGATCACCGCATGGAGGAAGATGAGGCCGTAGAGCAGGGACGTGAGGGGGAAGCGCCGCCAGGTCATCGCCATCACCGGCAAGGCGATGAGGATCGGGAAGATTTCCAGGAACCAGGTGAGGCGGTCGTGG
>CAZTVL010000001.1:11523-525400 GCA_964617215.1 uncultured Solibacteraceae bacterium
CGGCAAGGCGATGAGGATCGGGAAGATTTCCAGGAACCAGGTGAGGCGGTCGTGGGGATGGAGGCCCGAGTAAGCCAGGAGGGCCAGCAGGCCGAGGCCCGCGAGGACGAGCACTTTCGGGTGGGGCGTCGTGGCGCTTAAAAGCATTTAGAGAGGCCGCCCACATCGAAAACGCCCACCTTGCGGTGGGCGTTTTGACTGGCGGAGAGTGGGGGATTCCCTCCAGGGCCACCCTGCGGGCGTCCCTTCCGGCCGGCTGGCGGCTGCCCACGGCGCTTCGTCTTCGACGAACCGGTTCGGGCGCTCTCGCGCCCTCGCCTGCGCCTACCTGGGCGCCGCTCCGCATTCGAATCCCCCACCCCCCGCACCCCACATCGAAAACGCCCACCTTGCGGTGGGCGTTTTGACTGGCGGAGAGTGGGGGATTCGAACCCCCGATAGGCTTTTGACCTATACACACTTTCCAGGCGTGCTCCTTAAACCACTCGGACAACTCTCCAGGAACCGCGCTTTCACGCGAATGGGCAGTCTAGCACGGAAGCGGGGGAGCACCAAGGCGGAAGGCTGGAAGCCCGGCCTGACGCCGGATCCGGTCGGCCCTACACTGGCGGAATGCGCCTCCACCTCTCCCGCTTCGTGTGCTTGGATCCGGCCTCCAACCTGGCCCGCATGGAGGCGGAAGCCCATGCGGCGGCCCAGGGCGGCGCGGACCTCGTGGTGTTCCCCGAGAGTTTCCTCCATGGCTACACCCGGGAGGTGGATCCCGCCACGGTCCGCGTGGCGTTCCGCCGGGTCTCCGGCGATCATCCGGGCACGGGCTTCGTCTTCGGATCCTTCACCGAGGACCGGCGCAACCGCATGACCGTGTGGCAGGGCGGCCTGGAGAAGGCCAGCTACGACAAGGTGCACCTCTTCGCCCCCAACGGCGAAGCCCGCCTCTGGGATCCCGGCGACCGCTACGTCTCCGTGAAGCTGGGCGATTGGACCCTGGGCCTCCTCAACTGCAACGACCTGCGCTTCCCCGAGCAGGCCCGGGCCCTCACCCTGGAAGGCGGCGCCGACCTGCTGCTGGCCGTGGCCTGGTGGCCCTGGCGCCGGGACCACGTCATCTCCACCCTGCTTCGCGCCCGGGCCATCGAAAACGCCTGCTTCGCCGCCGTCTGCGCCATCAGCGCCTCCGAGTGGCCTGACGACGCCTTCGCCGGCGCCGGCAACCACGTTTTTGATCCCCTGGGCGACCCCCTGCGCAGCCCCGACGACCACACTTACACCTTGGATCGCGGCCGCTTCGACGACGTCATGGTCGATCCCCGCAAAACCTTCATGGACATCCGCACCGTGGAACGCCGCTAGCGGACGGAGGCCCGATCTGCCTTCGCGGGCATCGAGCGACCGTGCTGAACGCGAATAGCGCGAATGCCCCCTGCGGGGGCGCGAAGAGCGCGAATGGACTCCGGTTTGCGAGGCCATCCCTTCCTGGGGCGGGCGGCGGGTGGTTTTAAAAGGCCTCCCGCCGCCCGCCCCAGGAAGCGCGCCCACGCCGTGGGCGCGGGCCGAAGGCCGGATGGCCACTGCCCGAGAAGTCCATTCGCGTGGCGCGTAGCGCCCTTCGCGTTGAGCTTTTCAGTGATGCACACCGGGGTGATAGAACAACGCGAGCAGCACGCCGAACAGCAGCGCCAGCCACGCGAACAGCTCCATCCGCATGGGTTCGTGGATGTGACCGAAGGGGTGAAGGGTGGGCATCCGCATGGGAACCTCCCGCGTTCGATGCACCCCAATATCGGTTCCAATTACCGGGCCCGCCGTGAATTCGATGTGACGGGCCCTACATCCCCAGGAAGGCCTTCCGCACCTCATCGCTGGCCAGCAAATCCGGCCCCGTGCCCTGCATCACCAGCCGGCCCGTCTCTAGCACGTAGGCCCGATCCGCCAGCTGCAGGGCCTGGTTCACGTTCTGTTCCACCAGCAGGATGGAGATGCCCTGGGCGTGGATGTCCTTGATGATGGAGAAGATGTTCTTCACGAACAGGGGCGACAGGCCCAGGCTCGGCTCGTCCAGCAGCAGCAGTTTCGGCTCGCCCATGAGGCCCCGGCCGATGGCCAGCATCTGCTGCTCGCCCCCGCTGAGGGTGCCGCCCAGCTGCGCCTCCCGTTCCTTGAGGCGGGGGAAGAGCGCGAACACCCGCTCCAGGTTCCGCTCCCGGTTCACCTTGGGGGCCTTGAGGTAGGAGCCCATGCGGAGGTTCTCCAGCACGCTCATCTCCGGGAAGATGCGGCGCCCCTCAGGCACATGGATGATGCCCCGGCCCACCACCTCGTGGGGCTGGAGCTTCTTCTGATCCTCGCCCAGGAAGCTGACGCTGCCCGCCGTGGGTTTCAGCAGCCGCGAGAGCACCCGCAGCAGCGTGGATTTACCCGCCCCGTTGCTGCCCACCACCGTGACGATCTCACCTTCTTCCACATGGAGGCTGAGATCCCAAAGGACGCCCATATCCCCATAGCCGGCGCGGAGGCCCTCGACCTTAAGCATGTTCCGCCCCCAGGTAGGCCTCAATGACCGCCGGATGGCGCACCACGTCTTCGGGCGTGCCCTCCGTGAGTTTCTCGCCGGAGTTGAGGACGACCACGTGGTCCGAGAGGCGCATGATGGCCTTCATATCGTGTTCGATGACGACCTGGGTGAGGCCACCCGCAGCTCGCAGGCCGAGCAAAAGCTGGATGATCTCCTCGCTCTCGGCGGGGTTCAAGCCGCCCATCACTTCGTCCAGCAGGAGCAAGGTGGGCTGCGTAGCCAAGGCCCGGGCCACTTCCAACTTCTTGCGCTCCCCGATGGGCAGCGCGCCACCCAGGAATTGGGCCTTGGCGCCGAGGCCCACCCGATCCAACTGGGCCATGGCCAACGCGCTGGCCTTGCCCAAATGACTCGTGTGGCAGAGGGCGCCGATCATGACATTTTCGAGCACCGTGAGCTTGGCCAGCGGGCGCACCTTTTGCCACGTGCGCACCATGCCCAGGCGGCAGAGCTGATCGGGCCCCAGGCCATTCACGCGGCGCCCCTTGAAACGTACCTCGCCGGAGGTGGGGGGATCGAAGCCCGTGATGCCATTGAAGAGGGTCGTCTTTCCCGCGCCGTTGGGACCAATGAGCCCGACGATCTGACCCTCCCGCACTTCAAAGGAGACGTCGCTGTTGGCCTTCAAGCCACCGAAGCGCTTGCTGACGCCTTGGAGTTCCAGGAGGGCGCTCATGCGGCCTCCCTCGCAGTGGCGGGCTTCGGACTGAGCCAGCCCCGTAGACGCTTGAAGAAGCCCATGATGCCATCGGGCATGAAGAGGATCACGAGCACCACCAGGATGCCGTAGATGAGCACGTGAGCATGGGCCAGGTGCTCCTTGAGGAAGAGGCCCGTGCGGCTTTCAGCCGAGACCACTCCCCCCTTGAGCAGCCACTCCGTCATCAGGTTGCTGCGCAGGATCTCCGAGAGGGGCACCAGCAGGCAGGCGCCCAGCAGAGGGCCCGAGAGGGTGCCGATGCCGCCGATGATGCACAGCAGGGCGATCTGCACGGAGAGGTCCAGCCCCAGCACCGTGGCCGGATCCACGAAGCCCACGTAGGTACCGTAGAGCCCGCCCGCCAGCCCCGTGAGCAGGGCACTCAACGAGAGGGCATACACCTTGTACCGCGTGAGGGGGATGCCCAGGGAGTGGGCCGCGTCCTGATCCTCGCGGATGGCCTGGAGGCAGTAGCCCAGCTTGGAGCGCTTCACGGCGAAGGTGACGAGGAAGGTGAGCAGGGCGAAGCCCAGGGCCGTGTAATAGAAGGGTTCCTTGTTGCTGAAATCCCAGAGCACCTTGGAGCCCAAGTGGAAGGGCGGCATTTCGCTGAGGAGGATGCCTTCGGCGCCATTGGTGAGGTCCTTCAAGTTCATGGCGGAGATGCGCATGATCTCCGTGACGGCGATGGAGGCCAGCACGAAGTAGGGCCCCCGCAGGCGGAAGCAGATGGTGCCAATGAGGATGGCCACGAGCACCGCGGCCCCCGCGCCCGCCCACACGCCATACCAGGGCGCGAGTTTGAATTTCTCCAGCAGGATCATGGTGGTGTAGGCGCCCACGCCGAAGTAGGCCGCGTGGCCGATGCTGTGCTGGCCGGTGAAGCCACCCAGGATGTTCCAGCTCATGCCCGTGATGCAGCTGAGGATCACCAGGATCGTCATGTGGATTCGGTAGGGATCCGTCATGACTTTGGGCAGGGCCAGCAGGATCAGGACGATGGCCAGGAAGGCGATTCCGGGCAGGGGCTTGACCTTGAAATCCATCTCAGACCCTCGACTTTCCGAAGAGGCCTGCGGGCCGCACGAGGAGCACCACGAGGAAGAGGCTGTACACCACCACCTCTTTCCACCCGCTGCTGAGGTAGGCGCCGCTGAGGCTCTCGGCCACCCCGATGATCACGCCCCCCAGGGCCGCGCCGGGGATGCTGCCCATGCCGCCCAGCACCGTGATGACGAAGGCCTTCAAGGTGAAGCTGCCGCCCGCCTGGGGAAAGATGTAGTAGGTGGGCGCCACCAGGGCACCGGCGGTTCCCGCCAGCGCGGTGCCAAGGCCGAAGGCGATGATGGACATGCGCTTCACATTGATGCCCATGAGCTGAGCCGCATCGCGATCCTGGGCCGTGGCGCGGATGGCCTGGCCCGTGTTCGTGAACTTGAGGAAGGCCCCCAGGGCCCCCGTCACGCCCAGCGTCACCAGGAAGGAGCGCAACAGGGGCTGGGACACCGAGATGTTGCCCAGCTTGAAGCTGCTGGAGCTGTAGGTGGTGGTGAGGATCCGGTAGTCGCTGGTGAAGGCCATCATCAGCACGTTGCTGATGATGAGCCCCAGGCCGATGGTGAGCAGGATTTGGTTCTGGGGCAGGGCGTTCAGCACGCGGTTGATGAACACCTTCTGCAGCAGGCCCCCGAAGAGGAACATCGCCGGGAAGACGATGAAGAGCCCCACATAGGGATCGATCTGGAAGAGGGTGAAGATGCCCCAGGTGAGGTACATGCCCACCACCATGAGGTCGCCGTGGGCGAAGTTGATCACCCGCATCACGCCGAAGATGAGGGAGAGGCCGATGCCGATGAGGGCATAGACCCCCCCCACGAGGATCCCGGAGAGGAGGCTCTGCAGCAGGAAGTCCACGGTTACCACTTATGGGGGTAGATGGGCTTCTTGGGTGCGAGGTTGGGCGGGAACACCGTCTCGTGTTTCCCGTTCTGGATCTGCTCCACGAGCATCGGGTGGTGGTTCTGGTTGGTGTAGCCGTCGTAATCCGTGAACTTGATCTTGCCGAGGATGCCGTCGAACTCTGTGGCATCCAGGATGGCCTTCAGGGATTCCCGGCTGCCGCCGCCCTTGGCCACGGCCTCGCCCATCACCATCAGCGTCGCGTAGGCGTTGGCGGCGTGGTAGGGCACCTCCTCCTTCTTGAAGCGCTCTTTGTAGCGCTTGGCGAAGTCCTTGGCGCCGGGCCAGGCGACCTCACCCGTCCACTGGGTGCTGGAGAAGACGAGGTTGCTGATCTGCTGCTCTTTCGCGAACTCCATGAAGCTGAAGCCGGCGCCCGCGCCCAGGAAGGCCTTGGGGCTCAGTCCCAGCTCCCGGGCCTGCCGCATGAGCAGGATGCCGTCGGCCACGTAGGACACCATGAACACGAGTTCAGGGTTCGTGCCCTTGATCTTGGCCAGGGTGGAGCGGTAGTCGGGGCTCCCGGCCTGGTAGGCCTCCTCGGCCACCACCTGGATGCCCTTCTGGGCCGCGATGAGCTTGGCGGATTTGGCGCCACTGGTGCCGAAGTCCGTGTTCTCGTTGATGATCGCCATGGTCTTGGGCTTGCCCAGGGTGAGCACCATGTTGAGCAGCACGGCCGCGTAATCCTCCGTGGTCGCGCTCACCCGGAAGACGTACTTGAGGCCCTGCTTGGTGATCTCCTCCTTGCTGGCCACGGGGACCAGGAGGGGGACCTTGTACTGCTCGGCCTTCTTGGCGATGGCGCTGGAGCAGGCGGAACTGTAGGCCCCCACCACCCCCACCACGTTGTCGCGGGTGATGAGCTTCTCCATGCCCGAGAGGGCGATCTGGGGCTTGCCCGTGTCGTCCTCCTTCACCAGCTCGAGCTTGATGCCCCGCTTGGCGAGGTCCTCAAGGGCCAGGGTGTAGCCGTTGTTGATGGATTCCCCGATGGGGGCCAGGGGCCCGGTCTGGGAATTCACGATCCCGATCTTCACGGGGGTTTGGGCCAGCCCGGGGAGGGCCAACAGGAGACCGAGGGCAGTGCGGAGGACGGCGTGCATGACGAACCTCACGACAAAAGGGGATGAGCCTGGCCTTCACCCTAGGCCCGGGGGGACGATTCGTCACGCCCCTTGTGACAGTCGTCAAGCGAAAGCGACTCAGATGCCTGAACCTTACAAGGGCCCCACCGGGGGAAAGCCCCCTGGAAGGCGGGATCCGGGCCCGCCTCGTCTAAACTGATTCGATGCCCCTTTCCTGGCCTTCGCCTTCCCGCCTCGCCCTCGTCCTGGCCCTCGCCTGGGCCCTCTATGTGCTCGTCTGGACCCCCGGTCCCCTCGGCCTCCGCCTCCTGGGCTTCTACCCCAAGGTGCTGGGCTCCAAGGTGGTGGGCTGGGCCGCCAACCGCCGCCTCCCCCGGGGCTGGCGGGAGCCCCTGCTGGGCCGCTTCGGCCGCCACTTCGGCGCCAATTTCGACGAGGCCGAGAAACCCATCGATCAGTACGAGACCCTCCAGGCCTTCTTCACCCGCCGCCTGAAGCCCGGCCTCCGGCCCCAGGCCGAGCCGGTGGCCGGTTTCCTGAACAGCCCCGTGGATGGCCGCATCATCGCCTCCGGCCGCATCGACGCGGGCATGGCCATCCAGGCCAAGGGCCTGCCCTACCGCATTACCGAACTGCTCAAGCACGATCCCGATGCGAAGCGCTTCGAGGGCGGCCACTTCCTCACCATCTACCTGGCCCCCAAGGACTACCACCGCATCCACGTGCCCATCGTGGGCCGGGTGACGGCCGCGGGCCGTGTGGAGGGCGAACTCTGGCCCGTGAACGACGCCAGCACGGGCCACGTGCCCCGCCTCTACGAGCGCAACCGCCGGGCCACCTGGGTGGCCTCGGGCACGGGCCCCGATGAGGGCCTGGAGGTGGCCGCCATCCTCGTGGGCGCCACCCACGTGGGCGGCGTGATCATCGACGAGCGCTGGCTCGAGGGCCACAAGCTCCCCAAGGATGGCTCCCTGGTGGTGGACAATCTCGCCTGCGAGCCCGGCGATGACCTCGGCACCTTCGAGTTCGGATCCACCGTGGTGCTCCTCATCGGCGGGCCCAAGGCCGATGCCTGGGTGGCCGAGCGCACCGAGGGCGACGTGAAGATGGGCCAGCGACTGGGAGCCACCCGATGAGCGCATCCGAGCCGGAACAGAACTTCCTCGATCCCCTGGACCCCACGGAACCCAAAGTGTTCGAGGGCCCCCTGCCCGAGCAGGAGGAGTCCGCCGAGATGGAGGGCTTCGACCCCTTCTGGGAGGAGGGCGGCGATCTGCCCGGCGCCCTGGAGGCCCTCTTCACCGCCGCCGGGGAAGTGCTCGACATCCCCAAGCTGCGGGAGCTCACGGGCTTTCCCGAAGGCGCCCTCCGCCAGGCCATCGAAAAGCTCCAGGAGCGCCTGCAACCACCCCGGGGCCTGCGCCTCATCGAGGTGGGCGGCGGCTGGCGCATGGCCACCTCCACCCTCTACACCGAGCTCGTGAGCCGCATGGTCACCACCGTGCGCAGCGGGCGCCTCACCCCCGCCCAGCTGGAAGCCCTGAGCATCATCGCCTACCGGCAGCCCGTGACGTCCCCCGAGATCAACCAGATCCGCGGCGTCTCCAGCAGCGCCACCCAGATCAAGAGCCTGCTGGAGCGCGACCTCATCGTCACCGCCGGCCGTAAGCCCGTGGTGGGCCGCCCCATGATGTACGCCACCACCCAGGCCTTCCTCGTGCACTTCGGCCTCAAGAACCTCCACGACCTACCCCAGCTCGCCGACTTCGGCGAAGGCAAGCTCGAGGCCCAGGCCCTCCTGGCCTTGGAACCGCCCATGCCCGAAGACGGATTGTTCGGCGCGACGGCGGAAGCGGAAGAGGTATTGGAACAGGATGGACAGGATATCCAGGATGAAGGCGCCCCTTCGGAGGCCGAGCCCGAACCGGATCAGCCCTGATCCCTTCAGCATTTTCATTTCATCCTGTTTATCGGTTTTTCATCCTGTCCATCCTGTTCCCACCCCGGCCCCGCTGATGCCCAACTCTAAATTCAAAGGCTGGACCCGCCCCGGCCCCACGCCCCCCGGCGGCGTGGAGCTGGAGGCGGACGAAACCCTCGACTACCTCTGCGGCCACTACCGAATCTTCCAGTACGCCAAGGGCCACCGCTTCAGCGTGGACGACATCTTCCTGGGCTGGTTCGCCACCTGCTGGTGCCCGCGCATCGACCGCTACGCGGACCTAGGCTCTGGCATCGGCAGCGTGGGGATGACCGTGGCGTGGCGGGCCCCTGGCGCCCGGGTGCATACCGTGGAGGCCCAGGACATCAGCGTGCGCCTGGCCCGCAAGAGCGTGGCCTACAACGGCCTCCAGGACCGCTACACCATCCACGAGGGCGACCTCCGGAACAACGACCTCGCGGCCTTCGGTCCCTTCGACCTCGTCACGGGCTCGCCGCCGTACTGGCCCGTGGGCAGCCGCGTAGAGGCCAACCACCCCCAGGCCATCCCGGCGCGCCTGGAAGTGCGCGGCGACATCGGCGACTACGCCAAGGCCGCGGCCCAGCTGCTGGCTCCTGGCGGTGTCTTCGCTTGCGTGTTCCCCACGGAGCAATCCGCCCGGGCCGTGGCCGCCTACCGCGACGCGGGCCTCACCCTGCTCCATGTGCAGGACGTGATCTTCAAGGAGGGTGAAGCCTACGGCGTGAGCTTCTTCGCGGGTAGCCGCAGCGCGGATCTGCCCGAGGCCGTGAATGCCAATCCCGGCTTTCCCGTGGCCAGCGCGCCCATCACCATCCGGCGCAAAGACAACAGCGTCGACCCCGGCATCGCCGCCGTGCGCCTGGCCCTGGGCTTCCCGCCCGGGCTCATGCTGGAGGCCCCGGTGCCGCCCGAGAAGCGGTTCGGCAGCGCCTAAGCGCGCTTCCGGATCAGCCCGTCCAGGCTCCAAGCCCCCGCCCCATGAACGAGGAAGAATAGGGACACCGCGAGCATCTGAATCGCGGGGGCCTGCTTCGCGTAGGGCTGCCCCTTGAGGGCCACACCCACCGCCACGATGAAGTTGAACACCAGGGTCGCGGCGGCGGGCCGCACGAGGATGCCCAGGATCAGGGCCAAGCCCCCGAAGAACTCCGTGACGTGGGCCAGATAGGCCGAAAGCAGGGGGAAGGGCACGTGGATCGAGGCCAGGTATTCGGCAAATTCCCGCTGCCCCGCGGGGCTGAACAGGTGGGTGCTTACAAACATTAGGTGGGCGCCGAAGGCCAGCCGGAGGGCCAGGGCGGCTTTGTCCCGATGCGTTTCAAAGAAGGCTTGGAGTCGGTTCATGCAGGATGGATGGCCCAAGGGGCGGTCTGTTCCCCGGATTTGGCACGTCGTTCGCGAAACTATGGGGATTTTCTGCCCGTCCCGATAGGAAGCTTGGAGTCGCCCATGGATCGTGGAACTTGGATTGGTTTGCTGTTGGGAATCACCCTGCTGGGGGTGGCCATTGGGTTCGGGCCCACGCCCCGCATCTTCTTCCACCCGGCCAGCACCATGGTGGTGGTGGGCGGCGTCATCGCCTCCACCTTCATCCGCTTCCCCCTGAACCACGTCTCCGGCGCCCTGCGCATCGCCAGCCGGGCCTTCTTCACCCGGGTGCCCGACCCCCAGGACGTGGTGCGCCAGATCGTGGGCCTGGCCCAGATCGCCAAGCGCCTCGGCGCCAACAACCTGGAAAAGCAGGCCAGCCTGGAGGGCTTCCTGGGCCAGGGCCTGAAGATGGTGGTGGATCGCCTGGATCGCGAGCACATCGAAGATCGCCTCCTGCGGGAGATTCACGCGACCCAGGAACGCCACGCCCAGGGCCAGGAGATCTTCCGCTTCATCGCCACGGCGGCCCCCAGCTTCGGCATGGTGGGCACCCTCATCGGCATGGTGCAGCTCTTCGCCACCCTGAAAGATCCCACCGGCGTGGGCGGGGCCATGGCCCTCTCCCTGCTCTCCACCCTCTACGGCGCCGTGATCGCCTACCTCTTTGCCATCCCCGTGGCCGGCAAGCTGGAGCTGCGCAGCCGCGAGGAGATGCAGATGAAGCGCCTCATGATGGAAGGCGTCATGGGCATTCAGGCGGAGATGAATCCCGCCCTGCTGGAGAGCCAGCTCAACGCCTCTCTGGCCCCCCGCCACCAGGTGCGCCTCCATGCAGGATCGAGGTGAGGTCCTGTATGGAAATAAACTTGACGATTGCGAGGGGCGCCGGCCGAGCCAGGCAAGGAGGCCGACCTCAGATGTGCTGGTTGCACACGGAGGGAGGCCGACGCCGCATGGCGACAGCCGCCGCCCCTCGCCCGGTTCCCCGCTCCGATCGGCCCAAGGGCCGATCGGGAGAAGGCCCCGGTGGGGCCTTCGATAGCGGAAGGGGTTGGTGGCTCTCTGCGCCCCCAGCTACGTCAGCCGCCTTGTACGTAGCACCACTACGCCCTACGGCGCCTTCCTTGCTGGATGGCGCAGAGAGCCGCCAACAATCGTCAAGTTTATTTCCATACAGGACCTAACCATGGCCGGCCGCGCCGCCCGCGTCTACCAGCGCCGCAAGGAGGACACGGACAGCCTCTGGCTCATCACCTTCGCGGATCTGATGGTTCAGCTCATGGCCTTCTTCGCCCTGCTCTACAGCTTCGGGGCCCAAGACCAGGTGAAGATGCAACAGGTGATGGAGAGCCTGCGCAAAGCCCTGGGCGTGCAGGCGGAACCCGCCAACGGCATCCTGCCGGGCACCGGGGCGCTGGATCCCAACAAAGCCGCGGACCTTGAGAAGGCCCTCACCGAGGCTATGTCCCAGGAAGGCCCCGACAAGGGCGTGCGCCTGCGCATCGTCACCTTCCGGGGCAGCCTCTCCTTCGAAAACGGCAGCGCCACCATCGCCCCGGGCAGCGCCTTCTTGTTAGACCGCATCGCCAAACTCACAGGGGACTACCCCGGCTTCACCCTCATTTGCGAAGGCCACGCCGCCCCGGGCGAACGGGATCGCCTCAACGGGGGGGACGCGCTCTCCCTGAGCAGTTCCCGAGCCCAGAACGCCATGCGGGAGCTGCTCAAGCGCGGCGTCCCCGGCGCCATCATCGCCCTGGAAGCCCACGGCGACACCAAGGCCGAAGGGGACACCAGTTCCGCCGAAGGCCGGGCCCTCAATCAGGAAGTGAAGTTCCGGTTCCAACGGGTGGCCGAGCGGTAGCCCCTCACCTTCCGTCCACCACGGGCCCCATCTCCAGCCGCAGGGCGCGGAGGGAGAGGTTGATGTCCCGGATGAACAGGAACAGGGACAGGATCAGCGAGAGCAGGCAGGAGACGAAGAGCCCCACCACGGTGGCGGCTGAGGAGATGTTCAGCAGGGCCTCGAGGAAGATGGCGATGACCAGGAGCGCGGCCAGGAGGAGGCTCGTGGCCGCCAGGGCCATGGCGCCCCGGAGGAGCCGCGCCTGGCCCATGAGGAACTGGAGTTGCGCGAGGTCGTTCTCCCGCTCGGCCCCGGTGGCGGATCGGATCTCCTGGCACAGCTGGCGGGTGCGATCGATGATCCGGGCGTAGCGGTTGGTCATCGAGAGGAGCAACAGGCCCACTCCTGAGATGAGGATCACCGGCCCGATGGCGACCTGGAGCACCGGTATGAGATCACGGAGCGGCATGACTCCAAGGTAGGGCGATGAAGCGCGACCTGGGGCACAGATGGGCCAGGACCCATCACGCAGCAAGGGCGCCCACCGGGGCGCCCTTGCTGCGTGATGATTGCCTTCCGCGGCCTATTCTTCTTCGCCGTATTCCGTGTTGTGCCGGGGGCCCCGCTCCGCGAAGGCTTGCCTGAGCGGGAGGGCGGTCCAGTGGACCGCCCACCCGCGGGCTGCCAGTGCGGCGTGCGTACGCGCCAGCGAACGCCCAGCCGCCGCCCGGAGGGCGTGTGGCACGGGTCGTTAAGCTTCGTCTTCGTCGTACTCGGCGTTGTGCCACACGTTCTGGACGTCGTCGTTGTCCTCGACGGTATCCAGGAATTTGAGGAAGGACTTCAGCTTGTCAGGGCCCAGTTCCACCATGGTGCTGGGGGCCATGATGATCTTGGCGTCGATGACGGGCAGGCCCGCCTTGTCCACGGCGGCCTTCACGGCTTCGTAGGATTCGGGGGTGGTCTGGATGACCCAGGCGCCGCCCTCGTCCTTCACGTCGTCGGCGCCGGCATCCAGGGCCACTTCCATGACCTTGTCCTCGGAGACCTCGGCATCCACCACGATCTGCCCCTGCTTGGTGTAGAGGTAGGTGGCGCTGCCCACGGTGCCCAGCTCGCCGTTGAACTTGGTGAAGTAGCTCCGGATCTCGGGCGTGGTGCGGTTCTTGTTATCCGTCATGGCCTCGATGATGATGGCCACGCCGCCGGGGAAGCGGCCTTCGTAGGTGATTTCCTCGTAGGTCACGCCCTCGAGTTCGCCGGTGCCCTTCTTGATGGCGCGCTCCCAGTTGTCCTTGGGCATGTTGGCGCCCTTGGCCGTGTCCACCGCCAGGCGGAGGCGGGGGTTGGTGCCCACATCACCACCGCCCAAGCGGGCGGCCACGGTGATTTCCTTCAGGATGCGGGTGAAGATCTTGCCGCGCTTGGCGTCGGCCGCACCCTTCTTGTGCTTGATGGTGCTCCATTTGCTATGGCCGGACATGGGTACTCCTTGAATCGTCGGTCGTCAGTCGTCGGGTCGTTTAGCCGCGCAGGGCGCGGCGGGAGATGCGGGCGAAGGGGGGCGGCTCCTGCATGATCTTGGGGCGCTCAAGCAGGAACTGGTACCACTGCTCCCCGTAGACCTTCATCTTCATGGCCTTGCCGTTCTGGAGCAGGTTGCGGTTGGTGATGAGGCGCTCATCGTCCTTGCAGACCTTGAGGCCCTTGTTGAGGGTCTCAATGGCGTGGTCGCGGTCGCCCATCTCTACGAGGAGGTAGGCGTACACGGCGTAGAGGAGGCTCTCCTTCTTGGCCGTTTTAAGGCAAAGCTCGAAGGTCTCCCGGGCGGCCTTCTTCTCCCCTCGCTGGTACTGGAGGATGGCGAGCATGGCCTTGGCGATGTAGTGGTGCATGGAAGCGCTGCGGAGGAGGGGCTCGGCTTCGTCCTTCTTCTGGCGCATGTACTGGATCACGCCGATCTGACCATCGATGCTCCCCTTTACGAGGAACTGGCGGGGGCCCAGTTTGTAGGCCTCCTTCATGATCTCGATGGCGGGATCGAACTTCTGCTTCTTCAGCAGTTCGCCCGCGCGCCCGAAGATCTCCTCCAGCTCCGCCTGCACTTTGCGACCCAGGTAGATGAAGAGGGCGCCACCCCCCACGATCCCAGCGGGGATGGTGAGCCACAGCGGCATGGTAAGCAGGCGCCCAAGGATCGCCACGGCGATGGCCAATCCAAGGCTCAAAAGCAGGTTGATCACGCAGACCCCTCGCAGGCCCCAAGTTCAGGCCAAGGGATCATTCTATCGAGGCCCGGGCGGCTCGTCAGTCACTTAGCAGTGAGGCCACCGATCCCTGGGGGATCGATGGCCTCAGCCGAGAGGAGCGCCTCAGGCGATGATGCCGCTGCGCGCCGGGGTGGACCGCCGCTTGCGGACCGCGCGCTTGGCCACGGGGGCCGCATCCTTGCGGGGACGGCCCGGGCCACGCTTGGGCGCAGCGTCCGCGAGACGCACGGCGGCCTTGGCCTTGGGCGTGGTCTTGCGGGTCTTATCCCGCTCCTTGCGTGTTTCCTCGCGGCGGGTGAGCGCGGCGGCGGCGCGGCCGGTGACGACGACCCGGCTGCCATCCTTCAGTTTCTTCACCTTGCTCCCGGGCTTGCGACCCCGCTTGAGGTTCATGGGCAGAGGTTCCTCGGAGAGAAAGGCTTTCTCGAGTTCCGCCTGCAACGACATCATTTCGCCGTTGTCCTTCTCATGATCGTGGCCGCAGAGGTGCAAGAAGCCGTGAATGATCAGCGTCTCCACTTCACGACGTCGGCTCACACCGAGTTTTTTAGCCATCTTCTCGGCCACAGGAAGACTGATGACGATGTCACCGAGGTGGGGGAATTCGCCCTCGCCAGGCTCCGTGGGAAAGCTCAGCACATCCGTGGTGGTGTTTTTTCCGCGATGTTCGCGATTGAGCTTTCGCATGCCGCGATCATCCACATAGGTAATGGATACGCCCATTGCTTTCGGCGCGAGCCGATCCCTGAGGTTTCTCAAGAGATCGCCCAAGGTTTGCTCTCCGGGTCCGCGCAACTTACTCCGGCTTGACCAATCGATCTCGAACGGCAGATGTCCCTGGTTCATCATGTCCTCCTTCACATTCATCTCGGTATGGCCTCAATTTTAACCCCGTAATTACGTTGTCAACATCAGAAAAAAATTGATGACACTTTCTTTACCTTGAATTTCCATTTTTTGTCATACATCCCCCACAAAAACGCCCGAATCCCTTGTTTTCCGTTCAAATTCGGTCACTTCAAAGAAGTTCAAGGCCATTTCCCGCCCGCGATGCGCCCCCGTGGGAGACTGGGGCATGGCCCTTCCCGCATCCCTCCGCCCCGCCCTGAACCAATACCTGGACCTGCTCAACCGCTGGAACAACACCCACGCCCTCACGGCCCTGCCTCCGGCCGCTCGCCGAGAGGAGTTGCTGGAGGATGCGGCCCCCCTGCTCCCCTTCCTGGAAACACTTCCCGCTGGAGCCCGGATCGTGGATCTGGGAACCGGCATGGGTTGCCCGGCGATCGTTCTCGCCCTGGCCCGCCCTGATCTGGAGGTCGTGGGCATCGATTCCGCCGGAAAGAAGATGGCCTTTCTCCGCCAGGCCGCGCTGGAGCTGGGCCTGAAGAACCTGAAAGCCCTGCACGGCCGCTTCGAGCAACTGCCCCCCCAGGCCGGGGACCTCGGCGTGGCCAAAGCCCTCGCCCCCCTGGATCAACTGTTGGGCTGGTGGGGGCGGCACGGGAAACCCGGGACCCCCTTCCTCGCCCTGAAGGGAACGGGCTGGGAGGAAGAACTCAAGCCCGATGGCTGGTCCTTCACCCCTCACCCCTACACCCTTCCGACCCGGGGATCCCGGGTGGTGGTGGAAGCGCGGCCGGATTCCGAAGCCAAGTAAAAGGGCCCCCGATCGGGGGCCCTTTTACTTGGTGCGATCGGATCAACGGGTGACCGAATCTCCGAGGCGGAGTTCCTCGCTGGTGCGCAGCACGCGGCAGGTGGCGCTTCGTTCGCCCACCCGGACCACCATCACCTGGCCCACATAGTGGGTGGTGCGCTGGGTATCGGCCTTCTTCTCCGAGCCGACGGCGAAATCCCGGATGCGCACTGAGAGGAGCACGTCGCCGACCTTCAGGCCATCGCGCTCGCCCTTGTCGATGAGGATCAGCTCACCGGCACCGGCCTGCTCGTGGTTGTCGCGGGTGTAGATGACCGTGGCGGTACCGGCGGGATCGAGCTTCACGGGATCCTGGGTATCCGTGCGGAGCTGGAGCACCATGTTGGCGGGCTCTTCGAAACGGACGAGGCGGTAGCCGATGGCGAGACCATCCATGGCGCGCTCGATGACCGCCACGCTGCCCTTCTCATGGGCCACGGTGACGCGGACCACGCCGATCTGCTGGATGACGTCGCCCATGGGCTTCTTGTCGCCCTTGTTCGCGGGGAAGGGATGCTTGAACTCCTCCACCAAGGTGCGCAGCACCACGAAGCGGTCGCCCACCTTCACGCCCTGGTTGGTGCCCCCGTTCATGTAGATCTGCTCACCCTCACCGAGGATGTGGCGATCTTCGTTGCGGTTGCCCATCACCTGGAAGGCGCCGAGCTTCTTGTAGTGGGCCTCGGAACCTTCGGAAGCAAGGTAGGGAAGCTGCACGAAGTCCTGGTAGCTGAAGGCCAGCTCGGGACGGCGCACGGCCGAGGGATCGAAATGAGGGGTGCTGGCGCGATCGGGCTGCAGACCGGCCACTTCCTCGGGCGTCGTCTTATCGGTGGCCACGGCACGGGCCTGGTCGATGATGATGGGGTCGCCAGGGTAGATCCAATGCGGATCCTTGACCCACTGGTTCAGCTCCCAGATCTGGGGCCACGCGTAGGGGTTACCCAGGTACTTGTTGGCGAGGTCCCAGAGGGTGTCGCCCTTCTGGACCATATGGACCTTGGACCCTTCGGGAAGGGTGAGTTCCTTGGGGTATTCCCACTTGGACTGGTGGGATTCCACCTTGTAGACGTTGGCCGCCTGAGCGGGAGCCTCCTGCGCCGTCAAAGAATTGGCTCCCATGACCCCGAGCAGGGCCAGGGCCGGAGTCAGGATCCGGGCACACAGCCCGGCAGGACGCTGGCACTTGGGTTCGAGCATCTGTTCCCCCACCAAGAGGTCTGGAAGTTAGTGCAATTATAGAGCTTCGACGCGGATCATGTCGGAAAAACTCGCCATCCTCGCGTTCAGTTCGTCGTTTGTCAAACTCTCCAGGCGCTCGGTACTGAACTGCTCCACCGTGAAACTGGCCATGACGGTACCGGCAAGTGTCGCGTGTTTGAGCGCCGGACCATCCATACGCCCAAGCCGTGCCAATTGGCCGAGGAACCCTCCGGCGAAGGTGTCGCCGGCCCCGGTGGGGTCGAAAACGTCCTCCAGGGGGAAGGCTGGCGCCGCGAAGATGCCATCCGGAGTGAAGAGGGCCACCCCATACTCCCCCCGCTTGACCACGAGGGTGCTGGGGCCCATCTCCCGGACGCGCCGGTAGGCCTTCAGCAGGCTGTGCTCCCGGGTGAGCTCCCGCACTTCGGCATCGTTCACCAGGAGGATGTCCACTTCCTTGAGGATCTTCGCAAGGGGCTCCGAGGCCCCCCGGATCCAGTAGTTCATGGTGTCCAGGGCGATCCACTTGGGCCGCTGCTTCATCTGCTTCACCACGTCCAGTTGGAGCGTGGGGTCGATGTTCCCCAGGAAGAGGTAGTCGCTCTCCCGGAAGTCCGAGGGGAGGTCGGGCTTGAAGTCCGCGAAGACGTTGAGGTGGGTCTCCAGGGTCTTGGCCTCGTTGAGGTCCCAGCCGTAGGCCCCCTTCCAGTGGAAGCTCTTGCCCGCCTTGTGCACGAGCCCCGAGAGATCGATGGGGCGGTTCTCGAAGGAACGCATCTGCTGGGGACCGAAATCCTCCCCCACCACCGCCACCACGCGCACGGGCACGAAGCGACTCGCGCTCAGGGAGAAGTAGCTGGCGCTGCCTCCCAGGACGCGATCCCGGCGCCCGAAGGGCGTCTCCACGTCATCAAAGGCCACGCTTCCAACAACCAGAAGAGTCATCCCATCTCCATGCAGGGGAACCCGAACCCTATCGGGATCCTCGTGATAAATGCAAATTCGCGCCTCAGGGCTGCAGGTAGAGCACCCAAGCCTGGGTGCCACCCATGGGGATGGGGGCCTGGGCGAATCGGGTCACCCCCGGCAGCCCTCCCATCGAGACCAGGGCCAGGAAGCCTTCGTGCAGCTCGGGGCTGGGGCCGAAGTTCACCAGCAGGCTCCGCCAGCGAAGGTACTGGGCGTCGGCGGCCCGGTCCTTCACCCGCTCCAGGGCGTCTTGGAGGCTGTGCCCCTTCAGGTCTAGGCTGCCATCCACTTCGATGGCCATGCCCGCCGCCAACTGGATGCGCTGGGGAAGCCCGGGGCGCACGGCCTCTACGGCCGGGGCCAGGGCCTCAGGCTCCGGTTCGGTCACCGCCAGGGGGGTCAGTTCAGGGGCTGCGGGTTCCGGGAGGGAAACCTTGGGCGCCACGGGGGCCGGGGCCAGGGCGGCGGCGAGCAGGGGATCGGCCTCCATCCGTTTGAGGCCCTTCAAACCGGCCAGGGCATCCTGGAAATCCGCGGCGATGGGTTTCGCGGGGGCCTCCACCACCGGGGCGGGGCGTTCCTCTACGGCCCGGGCCACGGGCACCGGAGCGGGTGATTTCGCACGGCCCATCATGGCCAGGAAGAGGGCATCCTCCTCCTCGATGCTGCGTGGAGCCGCATCCAAGGGCTTGGGGATCACCTTCTTCGGGGGAGGCGCGGGTTCCTCCCGAAGCTGGGCCTTAAGCTTCGCCAAATCCTGTTTCCAGACCATATCCAACCTCGTCACCCTCCAGATTAGGCCAATCCCACCGGTGTTGCATGCACGCAACGTCTGAGGCGCCCTG
Source organism: uncultured Solibacteraceae bacterium (assembly GCA_964617215.1). Taxonomy (GTDB): domain Bacteria; phylum Acidobacteriota; class Holophagae; order Holophagales; family Holophagaceae; genus JAFDVN01. The sequence continues at coordinate 30,012 of CAZTVL010000001.1, forward strand.
CCCCGCACCCCCATGGACGTCACTCGAACTAAACCTATATTTGGATTGACCTTAAACCGGTGGCACCCTTTTGGCTTCGAAGGATGCGAACCCCCTGGAGGCTCCATGCGTCGCTCGATGCTCCCCCTGCTCGCCTTGGCCCTCGCCCTTCCGGCGCAGGCGCAAACCCCCCACGTCGGCTTCGGCCTGACGCTGAACATCCCCACCGGAGGATTCAGCCAGACGAAGTACCCCGCCTACGATTCCGTGAACCAATACGGCGATCCGATCCGAGTCGGCGTGCAGACCGCGGGCTATGACACGGGCCTGGCCGGCTACTTCACCCTCAGTTTCCCTGTGGATCGCACCCTCGCCTTCCGCCTGAACCTCAGCGGGGGTTCCGAGGATGGCACCAATACCGCGACCGTCTCCTCCCTTCTCCCCACGAACGACCCCGCTTACACCGCGCCTTACTCTGACCGCCAGAACCTCCGCCACACCATGTTCAGCATCGGTGGCGACATACAGATTTTCCTTCAGGGCGGCGCCCTGCGGCACTCGGGCACCTACCTCGTGGGCGGTCTTTCCGCTGATTTCGAGCGCTTCGACCAAGGCTACGGCGACCTGAATGACTACTACTATTACGACAACTCCAATGTGACCACCGAGCGGAAGTCCCGCATGGGCGGCACCTTCGGCATCGGTCATAGCTTCGGCCACGCCATCAAATTCAACATGGAGTTCACCTACCACACGACCCTGACGGGCAAGGGCGAACTGGATCCCCCGGCCACGAACATGGCCCGCCTGGGCTTCGGCGTCGTCTTCTAGGACCGATCATCCCAATAAAAAAGGGCGCCCAAACGGGCGCCCTTTTTGTGGTAACGGGGGGAAGACTAAGCCTTCTTCCCCTTCTTCTTCGTGGCTTTGGGCCGTTCGACGGGCTCTTCATCCCGGCCCATGAGGGCATTCACGAGGCGCTGGAGATCCTTGTTCGAAGCATCCAGGCGCTGCAGGCGACGGGCGTAGGCGAGGCGTTCCAGGCGGGGGCGGGTGTCGTCGGCTTTCACCTGCTCCACCTTGGCCGCCACGTAACCCGTGCTGCCACCTGCCTCGGCGGTCTCGGCCTTCTCCTTCGCGAGGAAGGCCTGCCATTCCTCCACGGATTTGGCGCAAGCGCTCTGATCCTGCTTCAGAAGCTCCAGGATGCCGTCCATGGCTTTGAGGCTCTCTTCGCTGTGCTTGATGGCGGCGCGATGCTCCTCCATGAAGGTCCGCAGCTGCTGACGGAGCTTGATCTGCTCGGCCGTGAGGCCAGGGGCCTCCTCCAACTCCTTGAACCGCGGTTCCTGCCGGCTCACTGCCTCTTGAGAGGCCTTGATGCGGGCCTGGTGATCCCCGCGAAGGCGATCGAAAGTGGCCTGGGCGGCGGTGAGATTCTCCGCGGCCGTGGCCTTCCCCTTCTCCAGGTGATCCAGGGCATCTTCCCAAGCCCCTTCGCCCACACAGGCCTTGGCGGCCAGGCCGCGCAGGGCCACGAGGGCGTGCATGTCGTTGTAGTTGGAGGGATTCACCGCCTGCCCTTCCCGGGCGATGAGGGCTTCGGCGGCCTTGCGGACCGCGGAGGCCTCACCCTGGCCAAGCATGGCCTCCCAGGGGCCCCGGTTTTCCTTGAAGCGGCTCTCGAGGGAAGCGACTGCGGCGGGCTGGGCCAGCGCGGCCACTCCCAGGCAAGCGAACGCGGCCAGGGCGCGGAAAGCCCTCATCTCAGGCTCCCTTCTTCCGGCTGCCGGCCTTCTTGGCGGGCTTCTCAGGGGCTTCCACCGCCTTGCCCATGAGGACGTCGATGCGGTGGGGGATGAGCTTGTTGGTGGGGTCCAGGTAGGCGGCGCGGCGCAGCGCGATCAGGGCATTCTTCTTATCGGTGGGCTTGGTGCCCACGGTGTTGTAGACCGCCTTGGCGAAGTTCACCTTGTTGCCTTTGAACTTCATGAGCTCGTCCTGCTCGTCCTTGATGCGGGTCCCGATCTGCTCCAGCGGCTTGTCATAACCCTTGACCTGGTCGTTCAGGATCCGGAGGTTCTTGTCCACCTGGCCGTGCACAACCTTGGCGTTGGTGATGTTGGTCTTGAATGTGGCTTCGTTGGCCAGGAGGTCCGCCAGCTCCTGCTCCTCCGCGGGGGAGAACTGTTCTGCGGCCTTCGCCTTGACCTTGGGATCCTTCCCCTTGGGGTCGGTGGCCAGCACTTCCTTGGCCTTCTGCTCCTTGCCCTTCAGTTCTTCGATGCGGGCGAGGGCCTTGGTGGCGTCCTCACTGGCCTTCGACCAGACCTTCTTCACTGCCATGAAAGGGGTGATGGCTTCAGCCTGCATTTCCTTGGCCATGTCCCGGGCCTTCTCGGCCATCTCCTTGGCCTCTTCGTAGCGACCCGCTTCGCCCGCCGCATCGAAGGCCAGGCTGTAGATTTCGAGCACGCCGCCCCAGGTATCGAGGCTCTTCATGGCGGTCTGGGTATTCGTCTTGTCGAAGGCCGGCTTCGTGGCCGGGATCAGGGCCTTGGCCTTCTCCAACGCGGCGAGGGGATCCTCGGCCATCAGCTTCTTGACCTCGGCAAGGGGCTCTGCGGGGGCGGGCGCCGGAGCAGGGGCCTGGGCCATGAGCACAGGAGCCAAGAGGGAGAGGATCGCGGTTCGGCGCATGGGCACTCCGAGGGAAAGGAAAAGACTAGGTTATACGAGCCTCGGCCCCCGTGCAGGTCACACAGGGGCCGAGGGGATGGATCAACGGATCAGAACGGAATGTCGTCGTCGGGGAAGCCACCGCCGGCGGCCGGGGGAGGCGTCATGCCCTCATCGTCGAAGGAGGAACCACCGCCACGGGAGCCGTAGGATTCCCGGGCCCCGCCGCTGCCACCCTCATCCATGCGGCCCAGCATTTGGAAATTATCGCAGCGAATGTCCGTGGCGTACTTCTTAACACCAGCCTGATCCTGGTACTCGCGGTACTGGATGCGGCCCTCGATGAGCACCTGCTTGCCCTTGCGGAGGAACTTCTCGGCGATCTCGGCCTGCTTACCCCAGACCACGATGTTGTGCCACTCGGTCTTGGACTGCTTGGAGCCGTCCTTGTCCTTCCAGGTTTCCGTCGTGGCCACGCTGAAGCGGGCCATGGGCTGGCCACCGGGGGTCATCTTCAGCTCGGGGTCCTTCCCCAGGTTGCCAATCAACAGCACCTTATTCATCGATCCAGACATGATCGGCCTCACGTTTCTCGGCGGAGCTCTCCGCCGTACCCAGTCCACAGACCATCTGTGCTGGTAGGGTGTTCATCATCCTCCCAGGGGGCCCCATGTCAACCCTCCTCGTAACGTGCCGCGATAAGAAGCGGGTTGCCCAGCTTTACGTGCCGGCCATCAAGGCGGCCGGCTGGCATGGCCGCATTGAGCTCATCGCTCCCGGCGATCCTCGGCCCTCGCTCGACGGCGTGGCCGGCCTCCTCCTCTGCGGTGGGGCCGACATCCATCCCGAGCGCTGGGATGCCCATGAGCCCGTGCATCCCACGGCCGAGCCCGATCCCGAGCGCGACGCCGCCGAGATCCCCCTCATCCGGGCCGCCTGGGAGAAGAACCTCCCCATCCTCGGCATCTGCCGGGGCCACCAGGTGCTCAACGTGGCCCTGGGCGGCAGCATGATCCAGGACATTCCGGATCACTTCGGCTGCGCCCCGGATCTGCACAGCCACGGCACCCCCGAAGTGCCCGAGGTGCGCCATGACGTGTTCGTCACCCACGGTTCCCGCCTCGCGGGCCTCCTGGGCAGCCACAAGGTGCCCGTGAACAGCCGCCATCATCAGGCCGTGAAGGAGGTGGCGCCCGAACTGCAGGCCACCGCCTACCACCCCACGACCCTGAAGGACGGCGTGCCCCTCATCGAAGGCATCGAGGCCAAGGATCCCCACCGCTGGGTCGTAGGCGTGCAGTGGCACCCAGAGAACCTGGCCGTGATGCAGGATCAGGCGGGCGACGCCTCCCGCGGTCTCTTCACGGGGTTCATCCAGGCCGTGGAGGCCTTCGCCGAGCGGGCCACCGAGGTCCGCGCATGAGCGAAGTCATCCGCTTCGAAATCCAGGATCGCATCGCCACCCTCACCCTCAACCGACCCGACAAGCTCAACGCCCTCGTGCCCGAGATGGAAGCGGGATTCCGCGAAGCCCTGCGGCGCAGCGCCGAGCCCGAGGTGAAGGCCCTCTTCCTGCGCGGCGAAGGCCGCGGATTCTGTGCCGGTGGCGATTTGGGCTGGATCCTGAAGGCCGTGGCCGAGGAGCGCTGGAGCGACCTAAACGGCCTGCTCCGCCTCGGTTCCGACGTGGCCCATGCCCTCGCCACCCTTCCCAAGCCCGTCATCGCCGTAATGCAGGGCCCCTGCGCCGGCGCGGGCCTTAGCCTCGCCCTCAGCGCGGACCTCCGCATCGCCACCCCCGACGCCAAGCTCTCCATGGCCTTCGTGAAGATCGCCCTCCATCCCGATTGGGGCGGCAGCGTCATGCTGCAGCGCCTCGTAAATCCCGGCACCGCCGCGGAGCTGATGTTCGGCGGGGATGCCATCGACGCGGAGCGGGCCCACGCCCTGGGGCTCGTCAACCAGGTGGTGGATCCCGAGGTGCTCGAGGACGTGGTGAAGGTCACCGCCCAGCGCTTCGCGCACGGCCCCGCAGGCGCGTATTCGCGCATCAAGCAGACCCTTCTGCGCAATTCCGGTTTCACGCCCGAGCTGCTGCGGCAGCGGTTGGAAGCCGAAGGCGAGCAGATGTCCCAGGCCATCCGCACCCCGGATGCCGCCGAAGGCATGAAGGCCTTTCTGGAGAAGCGTGCGCCGAGGTTCGCTTAACGGAAGGGCGAGGCGAGCGAAAAGACACCCACGCCCCAGCGGGGGGGCTTGGCCCGTCCTTTTACGCGCTCCCCATGCCAAGGGATTCCGCTAGCAAATCAAGTTCTCCATCACCCACTGCCAATCCTCATGGCCCTTCTCGACCCAGGCGGATTCCGCCAGGCCCTGCTGCACCACTTCCACCCGCACCAGCCGCCAGGGGCCCAGGGGGCGCTGGATGCCCCCGCCGCAATAGGCGCAGGCCACCTGCGTGAAGGTGACATCCCCGCCACAGCTTGAGCAGCGCAGGTCCGCCGCATGCATCGGCCTACCCGTGGACTCCAGCCACCAGAGTTCCGTGAAGGGCGCCGGAGTCGTGTTGCCCGAGAGGGCCAGGTTGGAGTGGAGGCTCCATTCGTAACTGGCGCGACGGCCGTGCAGGCGGAGCTGCGCCCACCCCTGCCATTCGCCGAGCCCCACGAGGTGGACGGAATCCACCTGCACCTCGTCCAGCACGAGGCTCACACCCCGGGTGCGCCGCCCTCGCTCCCACTGCTGCCAAGAAGACCAGAGTTCCTCGGCCACGAAATGACCCAGCAGCGGCCATTGTTGGTTCTGGTGCACCCAGGCCAACTGGGCGGGCCGGGGGCGGACCCACTCCAGCAGGGCCGGCACGGTCCACCCCGGAGCCATCTCCGCCAGGCGTGCCGCCACCGAAGGCAACGCTTCGAAGTGGGGCACCAGGCTCCGCCCGCAATGGCTGCATCGAGCCGTGGCCAAGCCCAGCAGGGCCTGGCCGCAGTGGGGGCAATCCCCGTGCGTGACCAGGGGGATTGCCGGTGGAAGGGTCATCCCGAGTGGCGGCTCTGGAAGGTCTCGATGAGTTCCTTGATGCGCCGAGCGTCCTTCTTGGAGTGCCCATGGCTGCTCAAGGGATCGCTGCCGCCCGTGCTCTCGATGAGGATGTCGGCCCACATCATGCCCGTGTCGATGCGCACGGAGGCCACCCGGGAGAGGTGGATGCTCATCTCGTTCACGGTGAACCAGGATCGCTTGCGGCGGATGACGCTGTTCTCCGTGACTTCAATGGTGGTGCGCCACAGGCGGTTGCCGGAGGTCCAACGGGAGGCGTGGAAGATCTCGCTCATGAGTCCATCATAGGAGGTTCATGCCGCTGACGCCCCTGCCCATCGATTCCCTGCTCCCCGAGCTCATTGCGAGCCTGCGCGTTCGGCCCAACCTCGTGCTGGAGGCGGATCCGGGCGCCGGTAAGACCACCCGGGTGCCCCGGGCCCTGCTGGACGCGGGGCTGTTGGACGCGGGCGAATGTTGGGTGCTGGAACCCCGCCGCATCGCCGCGAGGCTCGCCGCGGGCCGGGTGGCCGAGGAGTTGGGCGAGCCTGTGGGTCAGCGGGTGGGCTACGCGGTGCGCTTCGAGCAGAAGGTGTCCAAGACCACCCGGATCCGCTTCGTCACCGAGGGCCTCCTCCTGCGCCGCCTGGCCACGGACCCCGCCCTCCAGGGCATCACCATCGTCATCCTGGACGAATTCCACGAGCGCAGCCTCCACGCCGACTCGGCCCTGGCCCTGCTCCGGCGCCTCCAGCTCACCCGGCGCCCGGACCTGAACATCGTCGTCATGAGCGCCACCCTGGAGGCGGCCCCCGTGGCGGCCTTCCTGGAGGCGCCCCGCCTGCGCAGCGAAGGGCGCGCCCATCCGGTGGAGCAGCGCTACGCCCCCCGCCCCGACGATCGGCCCCTCCCCCTGAAGGTGAAGGAGGCGCTGGAGGGCTTCCACCGCGAAGGTCTCCCCGGCGACGCCCTCGTCTTCCTGCCCGGCGCGGGGGAGATCCGCGCCTGCCTGCGGGAGTGTGAGGAGCTGGGCCGCCGCGCGGGCTGGCGCCTGCTGCCCCTGCACGGGGAGCTCTCCTGGGAAGCCCAGGCGGAGGTGCTCGCGCCGCACCCGGAGCCCACCATCATCTTCAGCACCAACGTGGCCGAAAGCAGCGTCACCCTGCCCCGGGTGCGGGTGGTGCTCGACAGCGGCCTGGCCCGCACCTCCACCTTCGACGCCTGGACGGGCCTCGGCGGCCTCCGCCTGGGCCGCATCAGCCAAGCCCGCTGCATCCAGCGCGCGGGCCGTGCGGGCCGCACGGCCCCGGGCATCTGCCTGCGCCTCTTCACGGAAGCCGAATTCCGGGCTCGGGACGCCTTCGATGCCCCGGAGATCCTCCGCGCCGACCTCGCGGAACTGGCGCTCCAGCTGCATGCCCTGGGCGCGCGGGAGGTGGCTTGGCTGGATGCACCGCCCGCGCAGGCCCTGGAGGGGGCCGAGTCCCTGTTGGCCCGCCTCGGCGCCTTTGATGCCACCGGCTCCCTCACCCCCTTGGGGCAGCGCCTCGTGCGCCTGCCCTTGCACCCCCGTCTGGCGCGCCTCCTCACGGCGGCCGAGGACCTGGGCATCGGTGAATTCGGCGCCCTCGCGGCAGCCCTGTTGGAAGCGGGGGACTTGGAAGCCAAGAGAACCTTAGATCGCCGCGAAGCCACGGGCCCCGGCACGGAGGCCGATCTGCTCCTCAAGGTGGATGCTTTCCGCGAAGCCGAGGCCGCCCAGTTCGGCGCCGGCGCGATCCGCGCAGCGGGCCTTGATGCGGGCGCCCTGCACCGGGCCCGGCAGGCCTTCCAGTCCTACCGCCGCCTCGTCACTACCGCGCCGGAACCGCCCGATGCCGAAGCGCGTCTGCGCAAGGCCCTGCTCGCGGCCTTCCCGGATCGCCTCGCGCGACGCGGCGAAGGGCGCAGCCTGCAGTTGCTCGAAGGCGGAGGCGCCGTGCTGGACGAACGCAGCCGCCTCCGCGGCGGCACCTTCGTGGTGGCTCTGGAAGCCCTGGCCGAGGGCGCCAAGGTGAAAGTGACGGACGCGGCGCTCGTGGAGGCGGATTGGATCCTGGAGGCCTTCCCTGATGATCTGAGCGAGGAGCGCCAGCTCCGCTACGATCCCGCCCGCCGTCGCGTGGAGGCCGTGGAGCGGCTCAAGGTGCGGGAGCTGGTGTTGGATGAATCCCGCCGGGAAGCGGATCCCGCCCTGCCCGGCGTCGCGGAGGTGCTGGCCGAGGCCGCCCTGGGCGAGCCGATCCCGGAGTCCTGGGTGGCGATGCTCCATCGCCTGGCCTTCGTCCGCACTCGGCGACCGGAATTGGGCCTCCCCGAGGAACTCCGCCGTCCCATGCTCATCGCCGCCTGCGCGGGCCACGCGCGGCTCGGCGCGGCCCTGGATCAGGACCCCGCCTGGCTCATCGGCCCCGCCTTCGGCGAAGCCGTGGCCCAAGCCCTGCCCAAGGTCGCGCCCACCCACGCCGCCCTGCTCAAGCGGCGGGTGCAGGTGAACTACGACGGCGAGCGCCCCTGGATCGAGAGCCGCCTCCAGGATTTCCTCGGCCTCAAGGAAGGTCCCACCGTGGATGAGGGCCGCCTGCCGTTGGTGCTCCACCTCCTGGCCCCCAATTATCGGGCCGTGCAGGTGACCACCGACCTCGCTGGGTTCTGGCAGCGGGCCTACCAGGAAGTGCGCGGAGAACTGAGCCGCCGTTATCCCCGCCACTTCTGGCCGGAGCGGCCTGCGGAAGAGACCGAACCGCCCGAGCCTAAAGGGCGACGCTGAGGGTGCGAGCCACCCGGGCCTCCCCGCCCACCCATACGCGCGCTGGCTCCACCTCAACTTGCAGCACGCTCGGCGAAGGCGGCGTCATGAGGCGTCCCTGTTCCAGCAGGAAGGTGGTGCCGGGCAGGCCCAGGACCTTCGACAGCCAATGGCCCAGTGGCCCCGCCATCATGCCCGTGGCGGATTCCTCGGGAATGCCGAAGGCCGGGGCGAACATGCGGATCACCGCCTGCCGGGCCTGCCCCGGCCGGGGCACGAAGACGTAGGCGCCGATCACGTCCAGCGCGTCGCTGAGCGCGGAAAGGGCCCCCATGTCCGGCGTGAGGCGCGCCAGGGTGGCCTCATTCCCCAGTGGCACGAGCAGGGTGCCGTTGCCATTGAGGGCCCGCAGGGGGTGGAAGCCCGGGAGCAAATCCTCCTCGCGGAGGCCCAGGGCCTCCAGCAGGCGGGCTTCATCGACGGGGCGGAGGGCTTCGAGGGTCGGCGTCACCTGCTCCAGGAAGACGCGGCCTTTGGACAGGCGGATGCGGCGGGGGCCATCCACGGTCTCGTTCACACGCTCCCCTTCGGCGAGGCGGCCCGAGGCCAGCAACTGGGCGAAGGCGCCCACGGTGGCGTGCCCGCAGTGGGGGATGGGCCGGGTGGGGGTGTAGATGTCGAGGCGCACATCCGCCGAATTGGAGCTGCAGACGAAGGCCGTTTCCGAGAGCCCGGCCCGGGCGGCGAGGATCTGGCGCTCCGCCGGCGTGAAGCGATCCCCTTCCAGCACCACGCCGGCGGGATTGCCGCCTTCGCCACCATCCACGAAGGCGTTCACCAGGGCGATCTCGATGTCAGGCATGTCCACTCCTCAGGGGGATTTGTTATAGGAGCATCCCAAAGACCCCGTCTAGGCACTTCGAAGTGAGTAAGGAGGCCTCCTGACACTTCGTCAGAAGCTTGGCCTGGAAGCTCTGAACGTGGCCCAATGGAGGAATGGCCCTCCACATCCGCCCCATCCGCCCCGACGACGATCCGGCCGTGGCCCACGTGATCCGCACCGTCATGCCTGAGTTCGGCGCCGATGGCCCCGGCTTCGCCATCCATGATCCCGAAGTGAGCCACATGAGCCAGGCCTACGCGGGCCCCGGCAGCTGCTACGAAGTGGTGGTGGATGAGGCGGACCGCGTGGTCGGCGGCGGCGGCATCGCCCCTCTGGAAGGCGGCCCCGCGGACGTGTGCGAGCTGAAGAAGATGTACTTCCTGAAGGAGGCCCGGGGGCACGGCATGGGCGTCACCCTCATCCAGCACCTCCTCGACCGCGCCCGGGAGCTGGGCTATCGCACCTGCTACCTGGAAACGCTCACGGGCATGGACGCCGCCCAGGCCGTCTATCGGAAGGTGGGCTTCAGCATGCTCTGCGCGCCCATGGGATCCACGGGTCACCACGGCTGCGACCGTTGGTTCTCCCTCGATCTCACCACCTGGCCCCCCCAATGATCCTCGGGCTCGGTTCCGACCTCTGCCCTGCCTCGCGGTGGGAGCACCTGCTTGAGCGCTTCGGGCCGGAGAAGTGCTGCGCCCGGATCCTCGCCGAGGACGAGGCGGCCTACCTCTTGGCGGGCAGCCGCAGGCGGTTGGCTGAGCGGTTGGCGGGGCGCTGGGCCCTGCGGGAGGCCTTTGGCAAGGCCCTGGGGGTGGGCCTGGATGGGTGGTCCTGGCGGCAATTGCGGTATCGGGATGGGCGCCTGTCCGCGGACGGGGCCCTGGATGAACGGCTCCGTCAGGCCGGGGTCACCCGGCTCCACGCCACGGTGGCCCATGACGGTGGGATGGCCCTGGCCGTGGTGATCCTCGAGTCCTGAAGGATCGAAAAGACAGGAACTCAAGCCGCCCCTCCAGGAGCCCGATGCGGCCCTCGGACCCGACATGAACCTAGTTCCCGCCAAAATGCAGATGAGCCCCACGGAGTTCAAGCAACTCCGGGACTTCATCTATTCGAAAAGCGGCATCTTCTTCAATGAGAGCAAGCAGTACTTCCTGGAGAACCGCCTCTCCCGGCGCGTCCAGGATCTGAACCTCAAGGCCTTCTCCGATTACGTGTCCATCCTCCAAAGCCCCAAGGGTCTGGAGGAGCTCAAGAAGCTCTTCGTGGAGATCACCACCAACGAGACGAGCTTCTGGCGCAACCCGCCCCAGATCGAAGCCTTCCAGAACACGGTGCTGCCCGAAGCCGCCAAGCTCGCCCGGGAGCGGGGCCAGACCAAGCTCCGCATCTGGAGCGCCGCCTGTTCCAGCGGCGAGGAACCCTATACCCTCGCCATCGTTGTCCAGGATTTGAAGGACACCGTCCTCAAGGGGATGACGGTGGAGATCCTGGGCACCGACATCAGCGAGAAGGTCCTGGCCCAGGCCCAGGATGGGATCTACGGGTCCTACACCCTCCGGAACCTCACGCCCCAGCAGCTCTCCAAGCACTTCCAGAGCCTGGGCGGCGACCTCTTCCAGGTGAAGCCCGAACTCCAGCGCCTCGTGCAGCTGAAGAACTTCAACCTGGTGGATTACAACGGCTACCGGATGCTCGGGAGCTTCGACGTGATCTTCTGCCGTAATGTGCTGATCTATTTCGACGATACGGTGAAAGCCTCCGTGCTCAAGGGATTCCACGGACAATTGCACCCCAAGGCCTACCTGATGGTAGGCCACAGTGAGAGCATCCACGCCTACAACATCGGCTTTGAGCTCCTGCATTTCAGCAAGGCCATGGGTTACCGAAAGAAGTAGGAGAGGAAACCATGCCGATCACCCCCGCCGAACTCATTGCGAACCTGGGCGACCTGCCACCCCTTCCCCAGGTGGCCGCCCAAGTGCTTCGCATCTCGGCCGATCCGGATGCCACCGCCGAGGACCTGCGCAAGGTCATCAGCACGGATCAGGCCCTCACCAGCCAGATCCTGAAGATCTCCAACTCCGCCATGTTCGGCATGATGCGGGAGATCAAGACCCTGAGCCAGGCGATCATGACCCTCGGCTTCAGCACCATCAAGAGCGTGGTTATCGCCTCCAGCGCCAAGAACCTCTACCAGCGCGGCGCCGTGGGATTGCAGGAGCGGTTGCTCTGGGAGCACGCCCTCGTCACGGCCCTGGCCTCCCGGGCCCTGGGCAAGCAGCTGAAGTTCCCCCGGGTGGAGGAGGCCTTCATCGGCGGCCTCATGCACGACATCGGGAAGAGCGTCATGGGCGTGAAGTTCCCTGAGCGCTATGGCGCCCTCATGCGCACCGTCTACAACGGCCAGGGCGATGCCCTGGAGCTGGAGCTGGAAACCTTCGGGTTCGACCACACCATGGTGGGCGAGGCCCTGCTCCGCAGCTGGAACTTGGCCCAGAGCCTGGAAGAGGCCGTGCGCTGGCATCACGAGCCCTCCGGCGCCACCGACACCAACAAACCCATCGCCGCCATCATCGCCCTCGGCAATCAGATGGCCCTGGATCGGAAGGTCGGCATCGGCACCCCCGAGTCCTTGGCTGAGGCCACCGCCCAGGCCATGGAAATCCTCAAGCTCACGCCCGAATCCCTCGAGAGCCATCAGGCGGCCATCGCCGAAGCCCTCGAACAAGACAAGTCCATGATCTCGGAGTTCTGATGCCCGTCACCGCCCAGGAACTGCGCCTCCGCGCCAAAAAGCTGCCGAGCCTCCCAGCCTCGGTGCTGGCGTTGAATCAGGCCGTCCAGGACGAACGCTGCACCGTGGATCGCCTGCTCGGCATCCTCCAGAAGGATCCGCCCCTTTCCGCCTCGCTTCTCCGCCTCGCCAACAGTGCCCTCTACGCCGGCGATGGCGAAGTGCGGGATCTCAAGACCGCCATCATGCGTCTGGGCTTCGATTCCGTGGCCAACCTGGGCACCGGCGCCGCCGTGATCCGCACCATGAAGGGCTCCGACCGCCTGGATCTCACCAAACTCTGGCAGCACTCCGTGGCCGTGGGCCTCGTGGCCCGGGGCATCGCCCGCCTCGTCAAGAAGCACGGGGATGCGGAAACGGCCTTCTTGGGCGGCCTGCTCCACGACATCGGCAAGATCGCACTGGATCAGTGCTTCCCCGAGGAATATGCCCCTGTGGTGCGCCGCGTCCTCGATGGGCTGCAGTATGTGGAAGCTGAAAAAGAACTGCTGGGCCTGGATCACGCGGAAGCGGGCTCCATCCTCGCCGCCCAGTGGGTGTTCCCCGAGACCATCATCGCCATGATTCGGGATCACCACGCCCCACCCGCGGGCGAGTTCCTGCCCAACCTCATCAACCTCAGCGATCTGCTCGTGCGAACCCGCATCCCCAACACTCCGGCGGATGAGCACCTGATCGTGAACCTCCACGAAGAGGCCACCTTCGCCGCGGTGTTCGGCCACCTCAAGGAGGAGCCCGATTTCGAGCGCCTCACCTTCCAGATCGACGATGAGCTCGACCATGCCATGGCCTTCGTAGACTTGGCCTACCAGACCTAGGAGCAGAACCATGGCGATCCGGGTCCTGGTGGTGGATGACAGTCCCTTCATGCGCAAGAGCCTCCAGAAGATGCTGGAGACCGCGCCCGACATCCAGGTGGTGGGTACTGCCCGCGATGGCATGGATGCCCTCGAGAAGATCGAGGAGCTGGATCCCGACCTCGTCACCCTCGACATCGAGATGCCGCGCATGGATGGCCTCACGGCCCTGAAGAAGATCATGGCCACGAGCCCCCGGGCCGTGCTGATGGTGAGCAGCCTCACCCAGGAAGGGGCCCAGGCCACCCTCGATGCCCTGAGCCTCGGCGCCCTGGACTTCATCCCCAAGGAATCCAGTTTCGCCACCATGAGCATCCTGAACATCCAACAGGAGCTCCAAGAGAAGATCCGCCGCCTGGCCTCCACGCCGCGCTTCAAGCGCCCGCAATTGGATCGCTCCCCGCGGCCCGGCGCGCCGGCCCCGGCCGTTCCCATCCCCCCGCCCCCGGCACCCCGGCCCATCCCCCGCCCCGGAGCCTTGGAGCTACCCGCCTCTCCCATGGCCGAGCTCATCGTCCTGGGCAGCTCCACCGGCGGCCCCAAGGCCCTTCAGGAACTGCTGCCCGCCCTGCCGGGCAACCTCCCCGTGCCCCTGCTCATCGTGCAGCACATGCCGTCCACCTTCACCAAGCCCTTCGCGGATCGCCTGAACACCCTCTGCCAGGTGACGGTGAAGGAGGCCGAACACGGTGAACCCATTAAGGCGGGCACCGTCTACATCGCCCGGGGCGGCATCCACATGGTGTACCGGCAGCGCGGTGCCCAGCCCGTGTTGGAGCTGAGCTTGGAACCCACGGCCTCCATCCACCGCCCCTCCGTGGACGTGCTCTTCCAGAGCGTCCATGAGCAATGCAGCAAGCAGGTGCTCGCCGTGATCCTCACGGGCATGGGCAACGATGGCGCCAAGGGCATGGAGCTGCTCAAGCAGAAGGGCGCGCACACCCTCGCCGAGGCCGAGGAGACCTGCGTGGTCTACGGCATGCCCCGAGCCGCCGCCGAAAAGGGCTGTGTCGATGTGGTGGCACCCCTGCAGGACATCGCCGGCCACCTGAGACGGCATTTCCGGATCTGACCGTGAGCGGCATCCTCCCCCTCCAGCCCCAGGGCCCCCTGATCCTCGAGGCCCTCCGGTTGGTGGAAGGCACCTCGACCCCGGGGAGCACCCTCGCCGCCACGCCGGGGGCGGAGCTCAAGGCCGTGCTGATGGCCATCAGCGATCAGGGCCTGCTCCTCATGCTCCCGGATGGCCGGAGCCTCACGGCGGCTGGCGAATTGCCCTATCCCGCGGGCACGGAACTCACCTTCCGCATCCAACCCCAATCCGATGGCTCCACCCAGCTCCAACCCCTGCGGGCGGATCCGCCTCCCGCGCCGGCCCTGCTCGCCCCCCTGGTGCATGGCGAGGCCGCCTCGCTGCTCCAACGCCTCTCGGCCCCGGACCTCCCCGCCGCATTGCTGCCCCTGAAAGCGCTGCTGGACCGCCTTCCGGCCCCGCCGGCGCCCTCCACCACCGCCCTGCCTCAACCCTTCGCCCCCCTGGCGGAAGCCCTCGGGCTTCCCCCGGAAGCTCCCGAGTTCTCATCTCCCAGCCGCCCCCTTCCCGCCGAAGGCGGCACCGCGCCCACCCCGCCGTCGGTGCCCTCGCTGGAAACCCTCACCACCTTCCTGGTGACCCGAGGCCTTCCCCCGGAGCCCGCCCGAGCCATGGCCCTGCTCCTGCTCGGTGAGCCACCCTCCGAGGCCGCCCCCCAAGCTCCCGCTACGGCAGCCAAGCCCGCTCCCGGCCAGCCCCCGCTTCCCACCGAAGCCGCCGTCGCCTGGGCCGAGGGCACGGCTCCCGCCCCCGCGCCCCCGGGCACCCAGGCACCTCCTCGCCTAGTTGCGCCCGCCCTGGATCCCGAGCTGCTGCGCGCTTTCGGGATACCGGAACCGCTCATCCAGGAGCGGCTTAAGGTGGCGAAGGATTCCGGCCCACCCACCCCCATGGCTTCCTCGGCTTCGGGTGCGGGCGCCGCGGCGGATCCCGACGCGCAGCTCCGGCAGTTGCTCGATCGCCTACCCGCCCCGCTCGCCCAGCGGGTGCTCGCCCTCCTCACCCTGCTGCCCCCCGCGGGGCAGGGCCAGACCCTGCCCCGCCAGGATCCCCTGGCCCAGCTGATCCGCGCCCTGCTGCCCCAGCTTCAAACGCCGGGGGAGGCCCCCGTGCTGCGCACCTCCTCGCTCGCCCGCGAATCCCCGGCGGCCGCTCCGATGCTGCCCTCGGATCCCGCCACCTGGAGCCGCTGGCTCAAGGAGGTGACCTCCACCCTGGCGCGCCCCGAGGCGAGCCCCGCCGAGGCCCCCTTCCACCGCCTCCAGGCCCGGGAGGGCACGGCCCTTTTCGAAATCCCCCTCCCCTGGGCCCCGGAATCCGGCACCCTCGAGCTCTGGGCCGAACGGGATGCCCCCGGTCCGGACCGGCCTGAGATGCAGCGGGTGCTGCTGGCCCTGAACCTCGGCCGCACCGGGGAACTGCGGGTGGCTCTGCAATCCGGCCCCGCGGGCGTGCAGGCCCAGGTGGTGGCCACTCCCGAGGTGGCCGCCCGCCTGGAGCGGCTCCTGAGGGAGGAGCTCGGCACTCCCAGCCCCTTCCCCCTCCAGTTCCGGGCTTCCTCAGAATTGCCCCCTCGGCCCCGAGCCTTGGCGGGAACGGGCCTGCGGGCCCTGGGCTGAGCGTGCGCAGCCTTCGCGCCTTCCTTCCCGAGCGACGCCACGCCTGGATCGTGGCGGGGTATCTCCTCGCCTTCTTCTCCCTGGAATTGCTCACCCGGGGCTTCCGGCAGAGCACCGGGATCAACCTCTGGTTCCCGCCCCCGGCCCTCTCCATCGCCCTCGTGCTGGGTTTCGGAGAGCCGGTGCTGTGGGCCGTCTTCCTCGCGCACCTGCCCTACGGGATGTTGTTCCACGGGGCCAATCTCGGGATCACCGACAACCTCCTGATGTGCCTCGCGCACGGTACCGCCTACGGCATCCCGGCCCTGATCGCGCGGCGGAATGGCATCACCGGCCAGCTCGACCAGCTGCGGAACCTCACGGGGCTCTTCGTGCTGATCGCCATTTCATCGGGGCTGCTCGGCCTGCTGATGGCCTCGATCCTGGAGGCGAGTCTGTTCGGCCTCCGCTCCTTCGCCTCGCTGTTCACCACGCTCTGGCTCGGCGATGCAGTGGGGCTCCTCTGCCTCGCTCCCTTCCTGCTCACCTGGGCCATCCCCGTGCTCCAGGACGCCCACCCGGATTCCCCCTATGAGCTCAGTGCTGCCCGGGTGGTGGAGGCCCTCATCCAGGGGCTCGCGCTGGTGGTGATGTCGGTGCTGATCATGCTTCGCCAGCAAGGACAGGTGTTCCCCCTGAAGTACCTGGCCTTCCTGCCCCTGGTCTGGATCGCCCTGCGCTGGGGCGCCCGCGGGGCCGCCGTGGCATCCATGGGTCACGGCCTGCTCACCATCTCCGTCTTTCTGGCCCTCGACTACCCCCAGATCCTCTTGGGGGATCTGCAGCGCTTCCTCCTCTTCTTCATCCCGCTCACCCTGCTGCTCGGCACCCTGGCGGATGTGCGAAGGCGCGCGGAGCGGGCCCTGGCCAGTCTATCCGCGCGGCTCGCTTCCATCCTCCGGGCCACGGGCGCTTTCCCCTTCGAGTTGGATGGCGCCTCGGGCAGGACCTTGAGCATGGATGAACACCTCAGCGCCTCCTTGGAGGTGGAGGACTCGGAGTGGAACCTCTCCCCCTTCTGGGGCGCCCTGCTGCCTCCTGGAGACCGGGAGCGGCTGCGCGCCTTCTGCGATGGCAACCTGCAGAGCGTTTGCGAACTCCGCTTCCGCATGGGCCATGGCGGCGAGCGGTTCCTGCAGGTGGTGGCAGGGGCTCGCACCGGCAGCCGGATCTCCGGGATCCTGGTGGACGTCCACGAGCGGAAGGAGGCCCAGCGCCGCCTCGAGGCCAGCGAGGCCCTCTACCGCGTCACCGTGGAATCCCTGGATGAGGGCGTTGTGGTGCGGGACCTCGCGGGCCGGGTGCGGTCGATGAATGAGAGCGCCCGGCGGATCCTCGGCGGCATGCCCATGGGTGAATCCCTGGCTCCCGCGGAGGTGGAGCCGGTGGATGAAGATGGCAACCTGATCCCCTGGGAAGACCAGCCCCCCATGATCGCGCTGCGCAAGCGCATCGCCATCCACTCCGTGATGGGCCTCCGCCGCTCCGATGGCACCATCCGCTGGATCACGGTGCGAAGCCGCCCCCTCTGGAACGGCACTGAACTTCAGGGCGTCGTTTCCTCCACCTTGGATGTGACGGATGAGCGGAACGCCATCTCTGCGCTGCGGGCCAGCGAGGCGCGGTACCGACGCCTGGTGGAGCAGAGCCTCATCCCCATGGCCATCCACCAAGATGGGCGCTTCGTGTACCTCAATGAGGCCACGGTGCGCCTCTTCGGCGCCCGGCGAGCGGACGAACTCCTCAATCGTTCCGTCCTCGATTCCATCCACCCGGACGACCGGGCGGATTCCATCCAGCGCCTGCAGGCCTTGGCCCGGGGCGAGGTGGACTCCCTTCCCACCACTGAGCGGCGGATCCTGACTCTGGATGGTCGCGAAATCATCGTCGAGCTCCTCGTGCTGTCCACCCAATTCGAGGGGCGCCCCGCGGTGCAGGTCATGGCCGTGGATGTCACCGCCCGGAACGCCATGGAGGCCGGCCTGCAGGAATCCCTGAAGGAGAAGGATCTGGCCATCCGGGAGATCCACCACCGGGTGAAGAACAACCTCCAAGTGGTGTCCAGCCTCCTGCGGCTCCAGGCCCAGAGCTCCGGCAGCCCCGAAGTGAACCGGGCCCTCACGGAAGCCCAAGAGCGCATCCAGGCCATCGCCCTGATCCACGCCCGGCTCCACCAGGCCCCCACCCTCGCCCAGGCCGACCTTCGGGATTACCTCACCCGCCTCGTGGGCCAACTGGTGCGTTCCTATGCCTCCGCCCCCAGCCTGGTGGATGCCGCCGTGGAAGTGGGCGATCTGAGGTTGGGCCCCGATGAGCTCGTGCCCCTGGCGCTCATCCTCCATGAGCTCATACTCAACGCCCTCCGCCACGGCTTCCCCCCGGGTGAAGGCGGCGCCCTGCGGGTGGCTCTGGCCTCCGAAGGCGATGGCCGCGTCACCGTCCGGGTGGAGGATGACGGCCAGGGATTGCCCGAGGGGTTGGACCTCGACCAGGGGGGAAGCCTGGGATTCCAGCTGGTGAGGGCCCTGACCGATCAGCTGAGGGGAACCCTCCTCCTCACACGCCGGAAAGGCGCCGCCTTCCAACTCACCTTCACGCCCCGAAGCCAATGAACGGCCGAATCCTCATCGTCGAAGATGAAACCATCGTCGCCCTGGACCTCAAGATGCGGGTTCAGGCGCTGGGGTTCACCGTCGCCGGCGTGGCCCACACGGGGGAAGATGCGGTGCGCCTCAATGGGGAGCTGACGCCGGATCTCGTGCTCATGGACATCAACCTCGGCAAGGGCATGGATGGCATCGAAGCCGCCACGCTCATCAGCCGGGCCACGCACACCCCGGTGGTGTTCATCACCGCCTACGCGGATCCCGAAACCCTCAGCCGGGCCCGTTCCGCGACGCCCTACGGTTACCTGGTGAAGCCCTTCGAAGAGCTGGCCTTCCGCAGCACCATCGAAATGGCCCTCACCCGGCATCAGATGGAGCGGGATCTCCGGGCCCGGGAGGAGCGCTTCCGCGCCCTGTTGGAGAATGGCCGCGACATCATCGCCATCCTGGATCCCGAAGGCAGGCTCGTTTACGAAAGCCCCAGCGCCTCTCGCAACCTGGGCAACGGCCGGGAAGAGCACCTCGGCAAACCCATCCGCGCCTTCATCCACCCGGATGATCACCCAACCTTCGACACCGCCCTTCGGGAGACCCTTTCCCACCCCGGCCACACCGCCTACGCCACCGTGCGCTACCAAGCCCAGGATGGCGGCTGGCGCTGGCTGGAGACCGTGAGCCAGAACGCCCTGGACCTTCCCGGCGTCGCGGGCATTGTCATCAACGCGCGGGATGTCACCGAACGCCTCCGGGCCGAGGAGGATCGCCACCGCCTGGAAACCCAGATGCGGGAGGCCCAGAAGTTGGAGAGCCTGGGCATGCTGGCGGGCGGCATCGCCCACGACTTCAACAACCTCCTCATGGGCATCATGGGCAACGCGGGGCTGGCCCTCCTCCACCTGGAGGAAACCCACCCGGCCCACAAGCGGGTGAAGCAGATCGAACTGGCCTCCCTCCGGGCCTCGGAGCTCACCAACCAGATGCTCGCTTACAGCGGCAAGGGACGCTTCCTGGTGCAGACCCTGGACCTCGCCCGCCTGCTGGAGGAGATGGCCTCCCTCCTGCAAACGGTGGTCTCCAAGAAATCCATCCTGCGCATCGAGGCCATCCCCGGCCGGGCCCTGGTGGAGGCCGACGCCACGCAGATCCGACAGGTGATCATGAACCTCATCACCAACGCCTCCGACGCTCAGGGCGAGCTGGGCGGCACCATCACCCTACGCGCCGGGCTGCTGGAGAGCGGCCCGGAGACGCCCTGCCTGGCGGGCACCCCGCCCACGGGGCCCGCGGCCTTCCTCGAAGTCTCCGATCAGGGCGGCGGTATGGAGCCCGAAACCCTGGATCGCATCTTCGACCCCTTCTTCACCACCAAGTTCACGGGCCGGGGCCTGGGCCTCTCGGCGGTCCTCGGGATCGTGCGCGGCCATCGGGGGGCCATCCAGGTGAAGAGCACCCTGGGCAAGGGCACCACCTTCCGCCTGCTGTTCCCGCTCTCAGAGCGCCATGCGGAGGTGGCCTCCAACGAACCCGCCCACGCGAACCTCCATGGGGAGGGACTGATCCTCATCGTGGATGACGAACCCCAGGTGCGCCAGGTGGCCAAGGGCTCCTTGGACCACGCGGGCTTCGAAGTGCTGGAGGCCGAGGATGGCCTCAAGGCCCTGGAGATCTTCCAGCAGCAGGGCCCTCGCATCCGCGCCATCCTGCTGGACCTCACCATGCCTCATATGGATGGCCACGAGGTGAAGCGCCGCATCCGCACCCTGGATCCCGACGTGCCCATCGTCCTCACCAGCGGCTACTCCGCCACCGAAGCTGAAGAGGAACTCCAGGGCCCCCGGGATCGCTTCATCCAGAAGCCCTACCGCCCCAAGGAGCTCATCGCCCTCGTGGTGGAAGCGGCGCGGAAGGTCTAGGCTCTTCCCCGCTACTCGCCTTTGGCGCGGAGCTTCTTGAGCAGCGCCGGCAGCCGGTTCACGGCCGCCTGCACTTCCATCCACTCCCGGTGGGGCCGCGCCGGATAGCCGGTCACGAAGGAGCCGGGGGGCAGGCTCTTGGCCACCACGCTGTTGCCGCCCACGACGCTCTTTTCGCCGATCTCGATGTGGCCCACCACGCCCACCTTGCCCGCCAGGGTGACGTAGCGCCCGATCTTGGTGGATCCGCTGATGCCCGACTGGCTCACCAGGAGGCAGTGCTCCCCCACCTGGACGTTGTGGGCCACCTGCACCTGATTGTCGATCTTCGTGCCGGAGCCGATGCGCGTGGGGCCCAGCACCCCGCGATCCACGGTGACGCAGCCGCCGATCTCCACCTCATCGCCCACTTCCACCCAACCCACCTGGGGCACCTTGCGGTGCTGGCCGTTCACGAGCACGTAGCCGTAGCCATCGCTGCCCAGCACGGAGTTGGCGTGCACGCTCACGTTGCGGCCCAGCTTCGTACGCCGGTAGAGCACTACGCCGGGGAAGAGTTCGCAGTCCTCGCCCAGCAGGCAGTCATCCCCGATGTGCACGCCGGGGTGGATCACGCAGCCCTGGGCAATCACAGTGCGGGCGCCCACCGTGGCCCCCGGGGCGATGCGGACACCCGCCGCGATCTGGGCCGAGGGGTGGACGGGGGCCTCCGTCCAGGCGGGCTCCGGTTCCGGGTGCAGGATGCCGATGGCCTGGGCGAAGCACCAGTAGGGGTTCTCCACCACGAGGGTGGGCTGGTCCCCCAGCTCCGCCTGGGGATCCGCCAGGATGAGGCCCGCCTTGGCCTCCCGGGCCTGGGCGGCGTATTTCTTGTTCGCCAAGAAGCTCAAAGCCCCGGCCTGGGCCTCTTCCAGGGGCCGAACTTCGGAAAGCAGGCGATCCGGTGGACAATGGCGGAGGGCGCCTCCCAGCATCTCCGCCAGGGCCTTTGCCGTGATGGACTGGGACATGGGCACCTCCTGAATGATTCCGAGACCTTTGAATATGGCACAGACCCACACCCTGGAGTCCCATGCGGACGAGCATGAACGGCGCCGCGAGCGCCGCTGGATGGCCTGGGGCCTTGGGCTCACCCTCCTCATCGCGGGCTACGGCCTCTACGTGGCCCGGCAACTGGCCAACCGCCCCGTGGTGGACCCCGGCCCCCTGAATCCCGGGCCCCTGCCCGAGGCCCTCAAAGCCGAAATCCAGGGCATGCTCGACGCCCAGCTGGCCGGTGCCCAATTGGTGGAGATCACCGAGGGCGGGCTGCGGGACTTCCGCATCAAAGGCACCCCCAAGGCCACCCTGGATAAGGCCTTTAAGGCCGCGTTCCGACCCCTGGTGGTGAACGAACTGATGCCCCGGCTCCGACCCTACGGCCACGTGATCAGCTTCGAGATCGCCAACATGGACTTCCCCCCGGCCCGGTTGCGGCCGCTCCCGCGAAAGTAGCCATGCATCCCTACCTCTTCCACCTCGGCAACTTCCCCATCGGCACCTACGGGCTGATGCTGGCCATAGGCTTCTTCGCGGGTACGGCCCTGGCGAAGCGGCAGGGCAAGCTCGATGGCATCCAAGGGGAATTCATTCCCGACCTCGCCATCACCCTGCTCATGGCCGGCATCATCGGCGCCAAGGTGGTGCTCATCATCGTGGAGATGCTCAACGGCCGCATGACCATCGGCGAAGTGTTCTCCCTGGCCACGCTCCGGGCCGGGGGTCACATCCATGGCGGCATCATCTTCGGCGCCGCGGCCTTCTTCTGGAAAGCGCGGAAGGCCGTGGGTCATACCGTGGCCCAAATTGGCGATGCCCTCGTGCCCGGGGTGGCCCTGGGCCAGGCCATCGGTCGCCTCGGCTGCTTCGCCGCGGGCTGTTGCTACGGCACCGTATGCACGGCCCCGTGGTCCGTCACCTTCTCGGATCCCCACGCCCACGAACTCAGCGGCACCCCGCTGGGCATTCCCATTCACCCCGTACAGCTCTACACCTTCCTCGCCAACCTGGCCGTGATGGGCCTGCTGCTCATGGCCCGCAAAGGCCGCCGCTTCACCGGCCAGATCACCGCCTTGTACTTCGTCCTGGAAGGCGTGGCCCGCCTCACGGTGGAGACCTGGCGCGGAGACCTGGACCGCGGCGCCTGGCTGGGCCTCGATTGGCTCAGCACGGGCCGCCTCACCGCCATGGCCTTCGTAGCCTTCGGCATCGCACTCTGGATCTGGTGGTCCCGCACGAAAGAAGAGGTCCCCGCATGATCCGTCACGAACTCGATGCCCCCTCCCCCCGCCTGGACAAGTTCCTGGTGGAAGCCCATCCCGAAGCGGGCCGCGCCCGCTGGGACGCCTGGATCAAGGAGGGCCGCGTCCTCGTGAACGGCACCGCCGCCACCAAGGGCGGCCACAAGCTCAAGGTGGGCGACGTGGTGGAAACGGAACTGCCGCCCGTCACCCCCCCCGCCTCCGCCCTCGAAGGCGAAGTGATCGACCTGCCCACGCTCTTCGAAGACAGCCAGATCTGGATCGTGGATAAGCCCTCGGGCATGGTGGTGCACCCTGGCCCCGGCCATTCGGGCGGCACCCTTGTGAACGCCCTGCTGGGGCGCCTGGGTAAGGGGGGCGCCAGCGCCTTAGAGGCCACGCCGGAAGCCGATTCCGAGGAATCCGAAGAGGAAGCCGCCATCGCCTGGCCCGGCCTCGTGCACCGCCTGGATCGCTTCACCACCGGCTGCGTGGCCCTGGGCAAGACGAGGGAGGCCCAGGAATCCCTGCAATCCCAATTCCAGAACCGCACCGTCGAAAAACGCTACCTGGCCATCGTGCGGCACAGCCCCAAGCTCCCCGAGCTGGGGAGCCTCCTGGTGGATCAGCCCCTGGCCCGCCATCGAACCGAGCGCCAGAAGATGGCCGTGGTGGGCGGCGGTCGTGCCAGCCAGACCCGCGTGAAGGTGCTTGCCCGCACCAAGAACGCCGCCCTCGTGGAATGCGAGCTGCTCACGGGCCGCACCCACCAGATCCGCGTGCACCTCGCCTTCCTCCGCGCCCCCCTCATGGGCGATCCCCTCTATGGCGGCCCCAGCCGCTGGATGGCCACGGATGGCCAGATGTTGGACCTTCCCCATCCCCTGCTCCATGCCTGGCGCCTGGGACTCAAACACCCCACCACCGGCGAGCCCATCCTCGCCGAAGCGCCCATCCCCGCCCCCTTCCGGGAAGCCGCGGAACGGTTGGGGCTGGCGGAGGGGTTGCCCTAGGCGCATCCTCTCCATCACGAGGAGGCCCCTGTGTTGCTCGCCTGGATGCACCTCAAGCCCATTGCCGAGACCCTCAAAGGCCGGGAGCATCTGCTGGGATACGGACTCGCCGGGATCGCGGGCCTCGCCCTCCTCCTGATCCTCCTCAGCCGCCTGCCCCACTGGTTCCGCGCCCAGCGACACCCCACCCTCACGCCCCTCCAATTGGAGGAGATGCTCCAGGGACCCCATCCCCTCGTGGTGGATCTGCGCGCGCCGGAGGCCTTCCGCAAAGAGGGCCACATCCGCGGCGTGCTCCACATCCCCTTCCCCGAGCTGAAGGGCCGGGTGAAGGAAGTGCTCGCCGATGCGCGCCACCCCATCCCCCGCGCCATTGTCCTCGTGGATGAGCACGACCCTCAGGCCCACCAGGCCGCCGACCTCCTCAAGGCCCACGGCGCCGATTGGCTTTACGTGCTCATGGATGGCTTCCACGGGTGGCGGAAGGCCCACTTCCCGGTGGTGAAGTAGGGCGGAACGGGATCAGGGCAGCTTGACCTTCGCGTCTTCGTTCTGGAAGTGGATGGCCACCACCCACCACCGGGTGCCATCGAACTGGAGTTGGAGGTTGTTGATGCCCCGCATGTGCTCCTTCATGCCTTCCCCGAAGCTCGTTTCATAGCGGGTCCACACGGAAGCCATGTTGCCCCACTGCTGCACGTCGCGCTTGTCCTCGTGTTCGATGAAGCCCTTCTCCCAGCTGGGCACCGCCCGCTGGAGGAACTCCTCCACGCTCATGTTGCGGAATCCGGGGCTGCCGTCGGGCTTGTTCCCCGTGATGGTGAAGCGGCAGTCCTTGTGGAAGAGGGCGCGGATCTTCGCCACGTCCCGCTTGCCCGCGGGGCCGGAGATGAAAGCGTAGAGGCTCTTCACCAGAGCGTCGACGGTGCCTGCCTCCGCCCCGGTCAGGGTGGCCCGGCTGCTGGGATCCAGATCCCCCGGCAGGGAACGGCTATCGCCTTCCTCATCCCAGGTATTGCCGCTCACCCACCACCGCTGGCCATCGAAGACCAATTGGAAGCTGTTGATGCCCCGTGCCTTGGGGCCGCCTTCCTTCTCCCAGCTCTCGTAGGCGCTCCAGACCTGCACGATGTCGCCGAAGCGCTCCACCCGGCGGCCGATCTCTCGCTCGAAGAAGCCGTGGGTCTCCATGTAGGGGAAGGAAGTCCGGCAGTAGCCCTCCACATCCATCTGCACAAGTCGGGCGGGACCGCTTTTGGGATGGGCCACGTAGGCCAGCCGGGCCCCGGGCAGGAAGAGGCTCTTCTGCAATTCCACATCCCGCTTCTGGCCCGCGGGGCCGGAGATGGAGGTGTAGAGCAGGGCCACGAAGGCATCCAGATCCTTCAGGTTGGGGGCGGCCGACGCCGGGGCGGTGGCGCTGGGGGCCGGGGCCTGAGCCACCAGGGGAGCCCCGAGGCTGAGGAGCAGGGCGAGGGCGGGGAGGAGGGTTCGCATGGGCCCAGGATGGTCCCCCCGAAGCCCCCGGTGAACGCCGGTGGGGTCAGGTGCCTCCTCTCGGGGGTGAGGAGATCCCGCTTCCCGCCTAGGAGGGCCTTGGATCCAATAGACTTAACAACAATTCATGAGCAACCTGAATACTTTGCTCTGAAACTGAAATTTCCTTAACAACCCGCCCTGGAGTTCTCCATGTTCCGCCCCTCTCCCTGGATCGTCGGCGCCAGCCTGGCCCTGACCCCCGCCCTGGCCCAGCAGGCCAATAAGCCCGAGACCCCCACCGTCGTGGTGCAGGTCACGGCCACGCGCTTCGCCGAAGATCCGGCCCGCGTGCCCGCCTCCATCACCGTGATCACCGGCCAGGAACTGGCCGACCGCGGCGCCACGGACCTGCGCAGTGCCCTGGCCCTCACCGCCGGCGTGAACATGGCCCCGGGCGGCGATGGCGGTCCTGGCTCCGTGGTGCCCGAGTTCTACGGGCTGAAGGAGGCCGATGCCTACCTGCTCGTGGTGGATGGCGTGCCCTTCGGCGGCGCCTTCAACCCTGCCGTGTCGACCCTCGACATGAACAACGTGGATCGCATCGAAGTCCAGAAGGGCTCCGCCCCCGTGATGTTCGGCGCCACCTCCTTCGTAGGCGTGATCCACGTGATCCACAAAACCCCCGGCGAGACCACCAACAGCGCCCGCTTCTCCCTGGGCAGCCATGGTTCTTGGGGCGAAGCCGCCACGTTGAAGCTGCCCGCCCTGGCCGGCTTCGCCTCCAGCCTCTCCGCCGGCGTGGAGAAGCAGGGCTTCGAGGATCCCCGCACCGAGTTCACCAAGGGCACCCTCCTCTGGCGCAACCGCAAGGAGATCGCCGGCGGCAACGTGCACGTCGACGTGAGCGGCGCCTTCCTCGATCAGCTGCCCGGCAGCCCCCACCTGCGCGAAG
Organism: uncultured Solibacteraceae bacterium; assembly: GCA_964617215.1. Taxonomy (GTDB): domain Bacteria; phylum Acidobacteriota; class Holophagae; order Holophagales; family Holophagaceae; genus JAFDVN01. Next base: position 56,030 of record CAZTVL010000001.1, read on the forward strand.
GGGCCGCGCTCTCCCCCAACATGCCCCTGGACGCCAACCTCAACCCCGAAGGCGCCTTCCTCCGGGATCGCCGGGTGGGCGTGTCCGCCGGCTTCGACCTCGCCCTGGGCCAGTCGCTCTGGACGACGAATCTCGCCGTGTCCCGCTCGCGACAGAACGTGTTCCGGGGGTTCCTGGGTGAGACCACCGATCCCGCGAAGAACGCCATCGGCTTCCACGACCGCATCCAGATGACGGACATCTACTTCGACACACACGTGGCCTTTGAGCACCTCCCCAAGACCAAACTCGTATTTGGTCTCGATCACCTCCACGGCCAGGGCACCGGCGAGGGCGGGGACACCGAGTACCTGGCCGATCTCGCGGGTGGCGGCCAGCCCGGCGGCACGGCCCTGAACCCCGACATGAACATTCGCATCGACGACCGGCGCGATTTCTCGGGCCTCTACGCCTTCGCGGAATTCGAGCCCCTGCAAAGCCTGGTGCTGGAGGGCGGCTTCCGCCTCAACCACACCACCGAGAAGCGCAGCACCCTGTTCCAGGATTTCGCCACGCCCCCGCCCGCCGTATTCGAATCGGATTCCCACAGCACCACCAAGGGCTCCTTCAGCCTCGGCGCCACCTACACCCCCTGGGAGCAGCGTGGCAACCGCATCGGCTTCTTCGCCAACTACAAGAACACCTTCAAGCCCGCCGCCATCGACTTCGGCGTGGACAGCAGCGCCGAGATTCTGAAGCCTGAGACCGCGCGCACCCTGGAAGCCGGTGTGAAAGGCGCCTTGGCCGACGGCCGCTTCACCTTCGAAGTCGCCGCCTTCCGCATGCTCTTCGAAAACCTCATCGTGCCCCAGAACGGCATCTACGTGAACGCGGGCAAGGAGCGCTTCCAGGGCATCGAGGGTGAGTTCGCCTTCCACGCCACCCGCGATCTCTCCGCCCACGCCAGCTACGGCTACCACGATGCGCGCTTTACCGATTACGCCTTCGACTTCCCCCCCATCCGGCAGCTGCGGGGCAATCGCTTCGAGATGTCCGCCTACAACCAGGGCGCCCTAGGCCTAACCTACGCGCCCCAGAGCGGCTTCGTCGCCACCGCGGAGCTGAACTACATGGGCCCCGTATACCTCAACAAGCGCAACACGGCCCTCGCTGCCGGGTTCACCACCCTCGGCGCCAGCTTCGGGTACCGCGCTCGCACCTGGGAAGCCCGCCTCAAGGGCCAGAACCTCACGGACAAGCGCAACCCCGTGGCCGAAAGCGAAATGGGCGACGGCCAGTACTACCGCATGACGGGCCGGCACATTGCCGCCTCGCTCTCCTTCCGCTTCTAGGACGGAGCCAGGCCAGGGCCGCGAAGCTTCGGCTTCGCGGCCCTGGTTCGTTCAAACGGTGGGCTGATCTTCCGGCGGCCCCCAGTGCCGGTAGCGCAGCAGGAGCAACAGCCCGGGCACGGCGGCCAGCACGCAGCAGAGGAAATAGGCGCTCCACCCATCGTGGGTTCCGAAGCGGGCGAGCAGCGCCTTGGCCAGCAGGCCCGTGGCCCCCGCGAACACTGTTCTCGGCAGGGCGAACAGGCTTGAGAACAACGCGAACTGGGTGGCCGTATAGGCCTTGTTGCAGCTGGCCATGATGAGCACCGCGAAGGCGCTCCCTCCTGCTCCGTAGGCGAAGTTCTCCAGGGCATTGGCGGTGATGAACATGGGCAGGTTGGCGCCCAAGCGGCTCACCCCCCAGAACCCCAGGATGCTCAGGGCCTGGAGCAAGCCGAAGAGCACCAGCGCGCGGCGGAGGCTCACCTTCATCAGCAGCCAGCCACCCGCGAGCCCGCCCACCACGATGGCGATCATGGCCGTGGTTTTCTGGACGGCCCCGATCTGATCCAGGGTGAAGCCGGCCCCCCGGATGAGGAAGGGCATGGTCATGGCCTCCGCCAGCCAGTCCCCCAGCTTGTAGAGCACACAGAAGGCCATCAGCTCGAAGATGCCAGGCCGCTTCAAGAGGTCCCGCAGGGGCTCCACCACCGCAGCCTCCATGTTCCGCGGAGCTCGCGCCACCTCATCCGTGCTCTCGGCCAATAGGGTCCCCGCCATTCCGCAGACGGTGAGGAGTGCCATGACCAAGTAGGTGGACTTCCACCCCCAATGTTGGGCCATGATCAGGGCCAATCCACCGCTGGTGAGCATGGCCACCCGATAGGCCGCGATGAAGATGCCATTGCCGAGCCCCAGTTGGTCCTTGGGAAGGACTTCTGCACGCCAGGCATCCGCCGCGATATCAAAGGTGGCCGACACCACCGCCACAGATATGGCGAGAATGGCGAAAGGCAGCAGGCCCAGGCGCGGATTGCGGGTCGCCAGCCCCACCAGCACCGCCGCCAGCAGGATCTGCGTGAGCAGCATCCAGCCCCGGCGACGCCCCAGGCCGGGCAGCGCGAAGCGGTCCAGGAAAGGCGCCCAGAACACCTTCAGCGAATAGGGCAGTGTCACCATGCTGAAGGCGCCGATGGTCCCCAAATCGAGGCCTTCGGTTTTGCTGAGCCACGCCTTCAGCGTGGACCCCGTGAGGTAGAGCGGCAGCCCCGAGGCGAAGCCCAGCAGGACGAGGACCAGGAAGGTGCGCGGATTCATCCCCACAGCCTAACCGTTTGGGGGTGTTCTCCGCCCCTTCCGCCCCCGGGGACCCTATTCGGGCCTACATTGGAGGCACTCCCTTGAGGTTCGCCATGAAGCCCATTCTCCCCCTTGCCGCCCTGTCCCTTTCCCTTCTGGTGGCCTGTCATTCCAACGGGGATGGCCCCTTTGGCACCACCACTGGGGTCCCCACGTGCACCTTGACCGCACCCGCCCCCCTGGCCACGGGCCTCACCGGAGCCGTGCTCCTCACGGCCACGGCCACCGACGACACGGGAGTGGCATCCGTGGAATTCCAGATCGATGGGACCGATCTGGCTACGGTGACCACCGCCCCCTACCAGGCGACCCTGCCCAACACCGGCGCCTACACCAGCGGCCAGCACGTGCTCCGCGCTCGGAGTCGGGATACCAGCGGCAACATCAGCCCCTGGTCCACCTCCGTGGTGACCTTCGGGGGCTCCGTGGCCCTGCCCTCCGGATTCAGCCTCAGCGCCCTCACCACGAGCCTCACCAACGCCACCGCCATGGCCGTGGCCCCGGATGGGCGCGTCTTCGTGTGCGAGCAAGGCGGTGCCTTGAGGGTCGTGAAGAACGGCAGTCTTCTCACCACGCCCTTCGCCACCCTGACCACCACCGCCAACGGTGAACGGGGCCTGCTGGGCGTGGCCGTGGATCCCGATTTCGCCAACACCGGCCGGGTGTACGTCTACTACACAGCTGACAGTCCCTTCATGCACAACCGGGTAAGCAGTCTCACCGCGGATAGCGGTAACCCGGATCAGGCTTTCTCCAATAGCGAGCTTGCGCTCATCGATCTCCCCTTCCTCAGCGCGACCAATCACAACGGCGGCGCGATCCATTTCGGCCCCGATGGAAAACTCTACGTGGCCACCGGGGAAAACGCCGTGCCCGCCAACGCCCCCGACATGACCACCACCCTGGGTAAGATCCTGCGCTTCGAACCCAATGGGAACATCCCCGTGGACAATCCCTACATCGCCACCACCGTGGGGCAGAACCAAGCCATCTGGGCCAAGGGCCTGCGGAATCCCTTCACCTTCGCCTTCCAGCCCGGCACCACTCTCATGCACATCAACGACGTGGGCCAGAGCACCTGGGAGGAGGTCAATGTGGGCGCCGCCCGAGCAGATTACGGATGGCCCGCCACCGAAGGTCCCACCAGCGCCTCGGGCATCACGCCCCCCCGCTTCGCCTACGGGCATCCCTCCGCGCCCGTGGGTCAGCCCGGCAGCACCGGCACCTTCCTTCAGGGCGTGGCCATCGTGGGCGCGGCCTTCGATGCGCCCAGCTCGCCCTGGCCCGCCATGTACCGCGGCAGCTACTGGTTCGGGGATCTCACTGGAGGCTGGGTGGCCCGCATGCACCTTGAGAGCGGCAACGTGAGCACCTTCGCCACGGGCTTCACCGGCCTGCGGGATTTGGCCTTCGCCGCGAACGGCTCCCTCTACGTGCTCAGCGCATCGAGCCTCCAGAAGATCACGGGCCCCTGAGATGAAGCGCGGCCCCTTCGATCTGCACCCCAGCGTCGCCTACGTCCAGGCCGTGATCGAGAACCTGCCCGCCAAGACGGGTCGGGACCTCCAGGCCTGGGTGACCCTCGCCCGCGGCGCGAACCTTCAGGACGGGAAGGCCCTCAGCGCCTGGCTCAAGACCCAGGGCCTGGGCGGCACCCAGGCGAGCCTCGTGGCGGAGCGGGCGCTGGCCCTCCCGGGCCACGCCTTCAATGACACCCCCGAAGGCTACCTCGCCGCCGCCCCTGGCTACGTGGACGCCCAATACAGCGGCAAGAAGGAGGGGCTGCGCCCCATTTTCGAAATCCTGCTCACTTGGGCCCGCAAGGAGCTCACCGGCGTGAAGGTCTGCCCCTGCGAAACCATCGTGCCCCTCTACCGGGAACACGTGTTCGCCCAACTCAAACCCACCACCCAGACCCGCGTGGACCTGGGCCTCGCCCTCGGGGATCCCGCCATCCTGAAGGATCCCAGTGGCCTGCTCGTGGACACCGGCGGCTTCGCGAAGAAGGATCGGATCACCGTGCGCATCGAGCTGAAGGCCCCGGCAGACTTCAACGCCAAGGCCCAGGCCTGGCTGCGCGCCGCCTTCGACCGCGACGCTTCGTGACCCGGGTCCGGGCCTCCCGCCCGAATGCGCCCCATGCTTCCAGCACATCCTGGAGGCAGCCATGGGCCTGCGTGCGGATTCCCTTCCCGAAGTGCTGGAGGAGATCGCCCTGACGCCCCGGGAGAAGATCCTGAGTCCGCATACGACCACGATCTATGTACACGGGGACATGGATCAGGCCATGGCCCGGCATTTCGTGGAGGCCCTGGAGGAACTCCGATTCGGTCGACAGGCCTCGGCGGCCCTCATCGACATTGCATCCGATGGCGGCGAGTACTTCGCTCTGGCCACCATGCTCAGCGCCATGGTGGGCTCCCACATGGCCCTGGCCACCTTCGCCTCCGGCCACGCCTTCAGCGCCGCCGCCGTGCTCCTCAGCGCCGGCCATCCCAACTGCCGTTTCATCAGCCCCTACGGCGCCGCCATGGTGCACAGCCTCATCACCGCCCACCCGCCCCAGGGCATCGAAGAGCTGGAAGGCCTCACCAAATTCGAAGCCAGCCTCAACCGCAAGCTCATGGCCGCCTTCGCCAAGAATTGCGGCACCACCACCAAGAAACTGGATGCCGAAATCCGCGCTGGCGGCGGGCGCACCCTGTGGCTGCTGCCCGATCAAGCCAAGGCCCTCGGCCTCGTCGACCACATCGGCATCCCCGCCATCACCCAGCAGATGAGCTACGACCTGGAGGGTGTGAAGGGCTGAGGGTACGGCTGATTCGGGCGCCCGTAGTGGATCGCGAATGGCGCGAATAAAAGCGCGAAGAGCGCGAATAAAAGATCAAAGCCAAACCTCCGAACCTGGCTGCTTTAATTCGCGGGCATCATTCATCGGAAAGAACGGCTTCGGCCGGATCCACACCGCTTTCCAAGCCAGGATCCCCCCTCACGCCGCCCAGCTGGCCCTCCCTTCCCGGGGCGGGCGCCAGCAGGGCCCTGAAGCCCTGCGTACGCCCGCCCAGGGAAGTGCGCCGACCTCGTCGGCGCAGGCCGCAGGCCGGAGGGCCCCCCGCTCGAAGCCTCATTCGCGTGGCGCGCAGCGCCCTTCGCGTTCCTGCTTTTAGATGACGCCCCGCTTCTGCTGATCCCGCTCGATGCTCCGGAACAGCGCCGTGAAATTCCCTTCCCCGAATCCGAGGTCGTTCTCCCGCTGGATGATCTCGATGAAGATGGGCCCGATGACGTTCTTCGTGAAGATCTGCAACAGGTACCCGTTCTCGTTCCCATCCACCAGCACCTTGTGCTCCTGGATCCGCTTGGGGTCCTCCTTCACCCCAGGCACGCGGGTGAACACTTCGGCGTAGTAATCCTCATCGATGTCCAGCGTGTCGATGGGCGTCCCCCGCATCGCGTCGAGGCTGGCCAGGATGTCCTTCGTGGCGAAGGCCAGGTGCTGCACGCCGGGGCCCTTGTACTCGGTGAGGTACTCGGCGATCTGATCCTTGTCCGACTTGGGCTGGTTGATGGGGATGCAAAAGCTCCCATCCGGGCTGCGGAGCGCATAGGACGTAAGCCCCGTCTTCATGCCCTTGATATCGAAGTAGCGCACCTCGTAGAAACCGAAGACGTTCTTGTAGAAGTCCGCCCACTGCTGCATGGTGCCGGGATACACGTTATTCGTGAGGTGATCCACCGCCAGGAAGCCCTTGTCCGCCTGGAGGATGGGCTCGGCCAGGGGTTCGAACGCAGTGCGGTAGATGGACCCCTTCTCGCCGAAGGTGTCGATGAAGTAGATGAGGCTATCGCCGATGCCATGGATGGCGGGATAGGGCAGATCCTGGGCCTCGGCGCCGCGGGCCCCGCGGGCCAGGGCTTCGCGATGGGCGAAGGCGGCGTCATCCACGCGCCAGCCCATGCTCGTGATGGCGGGGCCGTGGGCTTTTGCGAAGCCCGCGGAAAAGCCCTCCTTCTCTGCGTTCAGCAGGAAGTGGATGTCGTTCTGGCGGAAGTGGGTGATGGCCTTGCCCTTCACCTTCTCCACTTTGGAGAATCCGAAGGCCAGGAACAGCCGCTCCAGATCGCTGACGCTGGGGCCCGCGAACTCCGTGAACTCGATGCCGCGGAGGCCCAGGGGGTTGGCATGGGTAGTCATCTTCATCTCCTCGCCGACACTCACATCCAGCTCTTCCAGTAGTCGGCCATGGCCACGCTGCGACCAGCTTCCGTAAGGTAGAGGGGATTCTTCGTGTCGATCATCACGGCTTGTTCCTCCGTGAAGGTCTTGTCCTTGGCGGCTTCCACGGCCTTGGGATGGGGCCCGTGATGGATGCCCTGGGCATGGAAGGTGACCATGCCCGGCTCGATGCCCGCGCGGCTGAAGAAGTCGCCCGCGTGGTAGAAGAGCACCTCGTCGAAGTCGATGTTCGAGTGGAAGAAGGGCACCTTCATGGCGCCGGGATCGCCGTTCTCCAGGCTGCGGGGCAGGAAGGAGCAGATGATGGCGTTCTTCAGCAGCCAGGTGGTGTGGGCGCTGGGGGGCAGGTGGTAGCGCTCGCTCATGACGGGGCGGATGTCCCGCACGTTGAGCTGCCACACGGTGAGATCGCCCTTCCAGCCCACGGTGTTGATGGGGTTGAAGGGATAGGTGACGGTGGTGAAGCGGCCCGTGCGCTTGATGCGCAATTTCCACTCGCCCTTTAGGCCCGCGTAGCGGGCGGGATCCGGCGTCGGCGTCTTGATCACGTCCACATCGAAGAGGGCGTGGCGGCCCAGCATGCCGCGATCGGGGATGCTCACCTCGCCGAAGGATTCCACCACCAGCAGCGAGGTCAGCTCCGCGGGCGTAAAGCGGTACACGGTGCCCCGAGGGATCACGAGGTAGTCGCCCACCTCGTAGGCCAGGGGCCCGAAATCCGTCTCCAGTTCGCCGCTGCCCTTGTGGACGAAGAAGACCTCATCCGCATCCGCGTTGCGGAAGTAATAGGGCATGGCCTTGTCGAGGCGGCTCAGGGAGATCACCACGTCGTCGTTCTGCAGGAAGGCCACGCGGCCCTCCCAGAAATCGGGGTTGGCGAGGTCAGCCATGTCTTCGATGCGCAGGCACTCGGGGCGGAGGTCCCCTTCAATCTCCGTCCATCCCACGGGGGGCTGGCTGCGGTAGAGGTGGCTCGTGCGGCCGAAGAAGCCCTGCCGGGCGTATTCCTCTTCGTAGAGCCCGGCCGGGACGTCCACGTGCGCCTGGGTGGTGGTGAGGCCTTTTCGGAATTGCATATCCGATCTCCCGTCCTACCCAAGGTGAAGGTCGGGAATCAGCAAAAAAAGAACATGTTTTGGAACGTTTTGATCTATTTTTTAGATCATGCAGTGGGATCTCGATGCCCTCCGGGCCCTGGACGCCGTGGTGCGGGAAGGCGGCTTCGCCAAGGCGGCGGAGCGCCTGAACAAGGCCCAGAGCGCCGTGAGCTACCAGGTGCGCAAGCTGGAGCAGGCCCTGGGCGTGCCCCTCCTGGACCGCAGCGCCTACCGGGCCACCCTAACCCCCGCCGGGGAATCTATCCTGGCCGAGGCCCGCCGCCTCCTTACCCAGGCCGAACAGGTGGAAGGCCTGGCCCGCCAATTCGCCGAAGGTTGGGAGCCACGCCTCGCGCTGGTCATCGACGGCATCCTGCCCCTCACGCCCATCATGACGGCCCTCAAGCAGCTGGCCGATGAATCGGTGCCCACCCGCGTGCAGGTGAAGGTGGAGTTCCTCTACGGCGTGCAGTACCGCTTCGACAAAGAGGCCGCCGATCTGATGCTCGTGAAGGATTTCCAGCGCAACGCCTACCTCCAGGCCCAACCCCTGCCCGAAGTGGAGTGCGTGCTTTGCGTGGCCCCGGGCCACGCCCTCGCGGGTCAGATCCGGGTGGGCCTCGCCGAGCTACAGCGCCACGTCGAACTCAGCGTGCAGGACAGCTCCGATCGCGGCGACGACCGCCACATGTTCGGCGGTGAACGCGTCTTCTACCTCTCCGGTTTCATCGTCAAGAAGCAGGCCCTGCTCATGGGCCTCGGCTTCGGATGGATGCCCCGCTACCTCGTGGACCGCGAACTCGCCGAGGGCCGGCTCCTCGAAGTCGACTTCGTCGGCGGATCTCGCTACCGCTTCACCCCCCACCTCGTCTCCCGCATGGACCGCCCCCTGGGCCGCGCCGGCCAGAAACTCGCCCACTACCTCAGCAAAGCCATCGGGGAGACAGTCTAGGTCGGCAGCGTTTGGAACGCGAATGGCGCGAAGAAAAGCGCGAAGAGCGCGAATAAAAGATCAAAAACTTATAGCTGAAGACGCCTCCTTTGCTTCGCGGGCATCATTCAGCGGAATGAACGGCCTCGGTTGGAACCACGCCGCTTCCCAAGCCAGGATCCCCCCTCGCTCCACCCAGCAGGCCCTCCCTTCCCGGGGCGGGCGCCAGCAGGGCCCAAAGCCCTGCGTACGCCCGCCCCGGGAAGTGCGCCGGACCCATCGGCGCAGGCCGAAGGCCGGAGGGCCCCCCGCCCCGAAGCCTCATTCGCGTGGCGCGCAGCGCCCTTCGCGTTCCAACTTTATCCGATCGCCTCAGTTCGCCGCATAGAGCGTGCGAATGGCATCCGCATCCTCAAAGCTCAGCCCCCGCCCCACCGGCTGCACCGAGCGCAACGCCAAGTCCCGGGTGCGGCGATCCGTGAGGCGCTCGATGATCCACCCCGCCAGATCCTGAGCCGCCAAACACCCCGCCGCCGTAGCGACGTTGCCGTGCGCCACGAAGGGCTCCTGCACCGCCTTCGCACCGAAGGCCTCCAGCTCCTTCCAGGCCGTGGGATAGGTCGTCGCCGTGAGCCCCGTGAGCAAGCCCTTGGCCCCGAGGATCAGCGCCCCCGAGCACATTGAGCCGATGAGCTGGCGCGAGGGATCCAGCTCCAGGCGATCCAGGAAGGCCGCATCCTTCGACAGGGTTCGGGTCCGATCCCCGCTGGTGACGATCACCGCATCGGCTTCGCGGACTTCCGTCAGATCCCCGTGGACGTCTAAACCCAGCCCCGTGCGGGAGGTCACCCGCGGCGCATTCGCCAGGATCCGCACGGTCCAATTCGGGCGCTTGACGCGGTTCAAGAGGTCCCACGGAAGGTGGACGTCGATATCTGTGAACTGGTCGAAGGCGATGAGAACGAGCTTCATGGGGGCCTGCCTTCCTTCGACGCTAACAGGAAGGCATGCGCCGATCGCCGAAGTTGACGCTCCGTCAATCGTCGAAGAGCCCGGGCTGAACCTCGCCGCGGGTCGCCCCTTCCTCCACCAGTGTGCCCGCCTTCACCCCCAGCAACCTCAGGCGACGATCGAGGTCCACCCGCTTGAGGCAGGCCCGCGCCGCTTCACGCAGGGCCTCCGGATCGCGGGAGGGCTTGGCCAACGTGACATCGCGGGTCACGGTCTTGAAATCGTCGTACCGCAACTTGATGCCCACGCCCTTCGCGAGCACCTGCTTCCGCTCCAAATCGCCCGCCAGGCGCGTGCAGAGGTCCAGCAACACCTTCGAGAGCGCTTCCCGATCCAGCTTCGGATGCAGGTCCCGCTCGAAGGTGGTCTCCCGGCTGATGGACTTCGGCTCCCGGGAGGTCACCAGCGGGCTGTCGTGACGCCCATGGGCCGCCTCGTAGAGCCAGCGCCCATAACTCGATCCGAAATGGCCGATCAACGTCGAAGGCTCCGCCGCGGCCACCTGTCCCACGGATTCCATCCCCAGCGCGCGCAATTTCTCCGCAGCCTTGGGCCCCACCCCATTGATGACTGAAATCGACAGGGGCCAGATGCGCGTGGGCACGTCCTCGGCCCCCAGGATCGTGAGCCCATCGGGTTTCTGGAGCTCCGAGGCGATCTTGGAGAGGAGCTTGTTGGGCGTGATGCCGATGGAGCATGTGAGCCCCGTGGCCTCCCGCACGGCCGCCTTCAGACGCAGCCCCAGGTCCCGGCTTTCCCCCGGCACCTCCGTGAGGTCCAGGAAGATCTCATCGATGCCGCGATCCTCCATCACCGGCGCCAGGGCCACCGCCGCCACCTTGAAGGCCGCGGAGATCCGGCGGTAGGCGTCGAAGTTGGCCGGCAACAAGAGCGCTTCCGGCGCCAGGACCGCCGCCTTCATGAGCCCCATGCCCGAACGCACACCGAAGGCCCGGGCTTCGTAGGTGCAGGTGGTCGCCACACCCCGGCCCTTGTAGTCCTTGAGCCGCATGAACTCCTCGGCTCCGGAGCCCGCCTTCCGTCGAGGCCCGCCCACCACTACGGGCAATCCCTTCAGCTCCGGTCGCTCCAGCAGCTCCACGGAGGCGAAGAAGGCATCCATGTCCAGGTGGGCGATGCGACGGCCAGACCGGAATTCGTCAACTGGATCCATTGCGTTCGATGCCTGGGGATGAAGGAGGTGACGCCGGAATGGCGCAAGGACGATTGAAACAGAGATAACGGCACCTCAGACACCCGACCCCAGGACCCGCCCCCTCATGCTTCAATGGGGGCGATCAGCACCACGTCCAAGGGAACAGGGGCTTCCGCATGTTGACGGTCGGCATCACAGGTTCAGGCGGCGGTGTGGGCAGCGCGGTTCTCAAATCCCTGGCCATGGCCTCCCTGGAGACGAAGGTCGTCTGCTTCGATACCGCGGCCAGCACGCCGGGAATGTTCCGCGGCGACCGCGCGTGCCTGATCCCCAACGTTGCCGACCCCGCTTACCCTGGCGCCATCTTGGAAGCCTGTAAACGGGAGGGTCTGGACGTCCTGATCCCCGGGCTGGATCCCGAGTTGGAACCCCTGGCCAGCATGGCCGCGGACCTGGAGGCCCTTGGCTGCACCCTGATCGGCTCGTCCCCCCTCGTGAACCGGCTGCTGTTCGATAAGCAGCGCAGCTCCGAATTCTTCGAGGGATTCGGACTGCCCTTCGCGAAGACCGTCCCTCTGGGGCGCGTGGAGGAGCTGCTGGACCTCCATGGACTGCCCCTGCTCATTAAACCCGTCTCCGGCTCCGCCTCCAGGGGCGTCCACGTGGTGTTCGAGCTCAAGGAGCTGAAGGCCCTCGCCGCCGAGGGGGTGGCCTACGTGGCCCAGAACTACCTGCTGCCGCTCCAGTGGGGCAAATCCCGGAAGGACCTCCGCCCGGAGGACGTCTACTCGAACCATTCTCTGGTGCAGCGGGATGAGCACATGGTGCAGGTGCTCAGCGATCACCAGGGCGACCCCATCGGCGTGTTCTACAGCCGGAACGTGCTCAAAGAGGGCGCCGTGGTCCACATGACGCCGTTGGAAGAGGACGCCCACGGGGCTCGCGCCGCCGCGATCCAGATGGCGAAGCGCCTGGCAGAGATCGGCCAGGTCGGGCCCTGCAACTTCCAGGGACGGGTGACGGCGGAGGGCCCCTTTTTCTACGAGATCAACCCGCGATTCTCTGGCGGCACCGGCATGAGGGCCTGCCTGGGCTTTAACGAAGTGGAGGCCTGCCTGCGGCGGCTCGTGCTCAAAGAGCCCCGGGAACAGGCCATGGCCTGCCTGGCCACCCGGTACGATCAGGTGTGCGGCATGCATCCGGCGGAGCGGGTCATGGAGATCGCCCTCATCGAGCGCCTCCAACGGGATGGCCGGATCACCTTGCCCGGGGCTCACGGGTGAGGATCCTGCTCACCGGCGCCACAGGCAACGCCGGAAGGGCCATCCTGCGTCGCGCCCTGGCCGGGGGCCTGGGGCCCGTGGTCGGCACCCATCGCAGCGCACCTTCCCAGGCTTTCCTCACGGAATTCGAAGCCCCCTTGGCGGAGGGCAGGCTGCAGTTGATCTGCCAGGACCTCGCGGACCTAAGCCCCGATCAGGGACCGGACGTCGATGCCATCGTCCACTGCGCCGCCCGCCGGCATGCCCATCGGTGCGCCGCGGATCCCGCCGCCGCGCACCGAGATAACGTCCAGGCCGTCCAGCGCCTGGTGGCTTGGGCGCGGGCGAGGCAACCAAGGACCTTCATCCACTGCTCCATCCATTCGGTGTACGCCCCCGGCAAGGCGCCCTTCCGGGAATCCGATCCCACCCGCGCCACGGACCTGCAGGTGGCCGCCAAGCTGGAGAGCGAATCCATGCTTTCGGAGGGGTTGGGGCAGGACATCCGGCACCTGATCCTGCGGCTCCCGCACTTCTACGGCGCGGACCTCCCCAGCGATGGCGTGCTCGCGGCGTTCACCCAAGGCATCCGGGCGGGGGAATTGCGCATCGCCGGAACCGGCGAGCAGACGGTCTGCTTCATGGAACTCCGGGACCTCGCGGAGCTGGTCGTCACCCTCCTGGAAGCGCCGCCGCCTTCGGGGATCTACAACGCGGCGAGCGAGACTCTCGCGGTGGGTAGGCTGGCGGAGCGCTTTCAAAGCCTCTGGCAAGCCCAAGGCGGCTCCGCGCCCACCCTGCGCGTCATGGGGGATCCCCCGCCCCCCAGCTTCGGACTGATCTGCGACAAGCTGTTCGCGGTGAGCCCCTGGCGACCTCGGCACCGGCTCGATGAATGGATCGCCCGAGCTATAGCCCCCTTGGGATCAGGCAACGGGAGCGGCGGCTAGGGAATCGCCACGTTCACGCGCTTCACCGTCAGTCCACGCTCCAAGGCCGCCGGTTCGAGGCCAAGAAGGAAGCCCCGGCTTCCGCCGTTGATGAAGAGATTGGGAAGCTCGAAGATCGTCGCTTCGGCATACACCGGCATGGCCTTGCGCGTACCAAAGGGACTGGTGCCCCCCACCTGGTAACCGCTGTGCTTGTCGGCCACGTCGGGCTTGCAGGGCTGCACACTGCGGGCGCCGATCTGACGGGCCAATTCCTTGGTGCTCACTTCGCGATCCCCGTGCATGAGGATGATGAAGGGCTGCTTGCGATCGTCCTCGAAGATGAGCGTCTTGATGACAGCGTGCTCGGGCACGCCCAGCTCCCGGGCGCTCACGGCGGTGCCGCCCTTTTCTTCGTAGCGATAGAGGTGTTCGGTGAAGGCCACGCCTTGCTGTTTGAGGAGGCGGGTCGCATTGGTGGAGGGGACTTTCGACATCCCTCCATTCTAGGCCCGTGCTAGGGTGTTCCCCCGGAGACGCCATGTTCATCGGCCACTACGCCCTCGCCTTCGCGGCCCGGCCCCGGGTGAAACAGCCTGGACTCGGAACCCTGATCTTTGCCGCCTCCTGGGCCGACCTGCTGTGGCCCATTCTGCTGTTGCTCGGCATCGAACAGGTTCAGCTCCTCGCGGGAAGTCGACAGCATCCGCCCATGAATTTCCTCAGCTACCCCTGGAGCCACAGCCTGCTCATGGACATCGTTTGGGCAGTCCTGCTGGCCCTGGTGCTGAGCCGCGGACGCTGGACCCGCCGGGAGCAGGTCATCTTCGGCGCCCTGGTGCTCTCCCACTGGGTGCTGGACTGGGCGACGCATCGGCCGGACATGCAGCTGTGGCCCGGGAGCGCCGGCTTCGGCCTCGGCCTTTGGAACCACATGGCCGCCGCCGTGACGATCGAGGTGCTGCTCTTCGGGGCCTGCCTCGCCACCTACCTGCGCGCCACCCGGGCCCGGGGCCGGGCGGGGCATGTCTCGCTCTGGAGTTTCGTCGCCTTCATCGGCCTCATCTACGTGGCCGACGTGACCGGAGGCCCGCCGCCTCCCAGCGTGGCCGCCCTCGGAATCTTCGGGCTCATGGGCTGGTTGGGCCCCCTCTGGGGCCGGTGGATCGAGCGCACCCGCGATCCCGTGGAGGCCTGACCTTTGGCCCTGCTCCCCTTGGGTCTCGTGATCCTATCGGCCTTCCTGCACGCGGCGTGGAATGCGCTGCTCAAGCAGCACCGCCAGGCGGAGGCCGCCGCCCGCAGCATTATGGTGGGCTCCTGCCTGTTGGCCCTGGCCGCGGCCCTCGCCCTGCCCCTGGGCCCCTGGTTCCCGCACCCGCGGGCCCTCGCCTGGACGGCCCTGGCCGGGGCCTTCGAAGGCGCCTACTTCATCGCCTTGGCGCGGGCCCTCACCGGGGCGCCCCTTGGCGCGGCCTATGCTGTGATGCGAGGCGGCGCCACGCTGTTCGTGTGGCCCCTCTCGGTGGCCCTCATGGGGGAGCAGGTCACGGGCCTCGGGGTCGGCTCCGCGCTCCTCATGGGGGTGGGCATCCTCCTGCTCGGTTCCAGCGATCTGCGCCGCACCCACGGCAGCGGTCTCGCCTGGTCCTTCCTCGGTGCCGGATGCATCGCCGGCTACCACCTGGCCTACAAGCAGGCCCTGGCCCTGGGGGCCCTGCCCCTGCCCCTCTTCGCGGCCTCGGTGGGCACCGCCTCGCTGCTGCGGCTGGGGCTGGACGCCATCCGGCCACCCCAGCCGGGTCCTCGGTTCGCGTGGGGCGGCACGGTCCCGCTGGCCGTCGTCACCTGCACGGCCTCCTTCGGCCTCTTCCTGTGGGCCCTCCGCCTGGGCGGCGCGGGCCTCACCTTGTCCCTGCGCAACACCTCCCTGATCTTCGCCCAGCTGCTGGCCCTGGGCCTGGGGGAGCGACCCAACGGCCGCCAGTGGGCGGCGGTGGGCCTCCTCTGCGCCGGTGCCGTGGGACTGGGGTTCGCGCGCTGAAGGGCCCCCCTCAGCGCACGCCCCCCTTCCCCTTCGGGCGCGGCCCGGCATCGGCGAGGGCCTTCAGGCGCTCCGCAGCATTCTTGTTGCCAGGGTTCAGCTCCAGGGAGCGGGCGTAGCTCTCGATGGCCAGGGCCCGCTTCCCGGCGGCCTCGCAGCCCTCGCCGAGGCTGTCGAAGGCGTTCCAATCCGTGGGATGCAGCACGGTCCAGAGCTTGAAGATCTCCGTGGCGTCCTCGGCGCGGCCGCGCCCCAGAAGCCCGTACCCCCAGGCCTGAAGCTCCTCCGGGGCGAGGGTGAAGGTCTTGTCCACCGCCTGCAGGGCCCGCACCTCGGGCACCGCCCGGGCGAAGCCCACCCGGGCCAGGGTCGCCGCTAGCTGGTCCCGGGTGGGCGGCGGGAGGGGCGCTGGTCCCGGGAGGATCCGCACCGAGTGGGGGGCCGCGCCCAGCTCCCGGGGATCCTTCGCCAGAACCGCCTGGGCCGCGGCATCGCCTTTGAGGTGGGCATCCAGGAAGGCCCGGGTGAGCCGCATCAATACGCCGTAGGTCTGCCGGACCTCCTCCCGGGTGTAGTCGGGGTAGGCCCTGTCGCTGGCCTCCTGGAGTCGCGCGGAGGTGAAGTCCGCGTGCTGGAAGGGGTACAGGATCACCTGGGTCACCGACGCATACTTGGCCTCGTTCAGGAGGCTCCAGGTGGTGTCGATGCCGCTCTGATTGATCTGGGGGATGGTGTCGGGGGTTCGGGAGAAATAGAGCCAGGGCGCCGTCAACCTGCGCACATCGATCTGCTTGGTGAGGGCGGGCTCCCGAGTGCCATCGAAGCTGACAATGGCGCCGATCCGGGCGTCGCGCGCCGCGGCGAACACATTGGCCATGCCTCCCCAGCTCCAGCCCACCACGGCGATGCGCCGGAGGTCCACCCCGGGGAGCGAGTGGGCGTACCCGAGGAGGAACTGGATGTCCCGCACCTGGGGTTCCACCCCGGCCATGGTGTACTCGATGGTCTTGTCGGTGGCCCCGAGGCTCGTGCTGGCCACCACCAGGTAACCGTAACTCGCCAGGTGCTCGCAGAGGTCCGCGTTCTCGTCGGCGGAGCCGTCGGCCCCCGGTGCGTAGATGACGAGGGGGAAGGGACCCGGGGCGGCCGGGGCATCGGCGGTGGCCGGCACCGGGCGTGCGAAGGCCTGCGCCCCTTCCGGGCCCCGGCGGCGGGTCAGGGCCCCTTCCTGGCGGGCCGCCCCGGCCTTCACCTGCTCGGGAGTGAGGGTGAAGGACGTCTCCGACAGCCGGGTGGCCAGGTAATCCGAATATCGGAGGGGAGCTCCCGGCCGGGTGGCCGGGTACCAGATGAGGATTTGAAGGGGGCGGCCCCGCTCCCTGGCCACCGGTTCCCCCGTGAGGGGATCGCGGCCGCGGTGGAACTCCCGGGCGTGATCCACCTGGCAGACCACCCGGAAGCCTACGGGGTGGGGGCCGGGCGTCGGACCCTCACCGGCCCGGCCTCCCACGCCGGACACTCCCCATAGGACGGCGAGCACCAGGAAAGAAAGGGAAGATCGGATCACCGCACAAGCTCCAGAACGTCCGGGTACCGTAGCATGGCACCGTCATCGAGGCGTCCCATGCCCACCATTCTTGTCACCGGCGCGTCCCGCGGCATCGGGCGCGAACTCTGCCGCCAGCTGCTGGAGCGCGGCTGCACCATCCTGGCCGGCGTGCGGGACGTGGCGCAGGCGCCCCCCGGCACCGAGCCCCTCGAACTCGACGTCGCCGACGGCGATAGCGTGGCCGCCGCGGCGGAAGCCGTACGCACGGCCCATGGCACCCTCGACATCCTCGTGAACAACGCAGGCATCCTCAACGAAGACGACGAGGATTTGCTGGAGTTGCCCGAGGATCTCCTGCTGGAAACCCTGAACACCAATGCCCTCGGCCCCTTCCGCACGATCCAGGCTTTCGCGCCCCTGCTCAGGAAAGGCGGCCGCATCGTGAACGTGAGCAGCGGCGGCGGCCAGCTCAGCAGCCCCTCGGACTGGTCTCCGGCCTACTGCCTCTCCAAGACCCTGCTGAATGGCCTCACCGTGCAGTTCGCGCAGGCCCTCAAGCCCAAGGGCATCGCCGTGAACGCCGTCTGCCCTGGCTGGGTGCGCACCGACATGGGCAGCCCCTCCGCCCCGCGCAGCGTGGCCGAAGGGGCCGCGGGACTCACCTGGCTCTGCCTGGACGCGCCCGCGGGGATGACGGGACACTTCGTGCGGGATGGCAAGGACATTCCCTGGTAATGCAAAGGGCCGGCCACGGTGGCCGGCCCCGCTTCAGCACTTTGCCGCTACTTCCAGCCAAGGTCCTTCAAGACTTTGGGATCCTTCTCACCCTGCGCGAGCACGGTGTGGCAGGCATCGCAGTCGTTGGTGATCACTCGGCCATCGGCGGCCTTGTGTTCGCCATCGTGGCAGCGGAAGCAGCCTGTGGATTCCTCGTGCCCAATGTGGTTGAGGTGGGTGCCCCACGTGATCTTCATGTCGGGGAAGACGTTGCGCAGGTAAACGCTGGCGACACCGTTGGCGGAGGATTCGACCAACGCCTTCTTTTCCGCATAGATCGCGGGGTACTTCTGCTGATAGAACCCCGTGATGGCCGCCTTGATCTTCGCCTCGGCGGTGACCTGATCGGGATACTCCGCCTTGATGGCGAGCATGGCCTGCTGCTTGATGTAGGGCAGCTCGGGGGAAATGCGTCCATCTGTCATGGCCTTATCCAGACCGCGGTCCGGCAGCTCGAAGGCGTGGGTGGGCCGGTTGTGGCAGTCCACGCAGTCCATGGTGCGGGTGCGGGACTTCTTCATGAGCTCGGGAGTCATCTTCACCGCAGTGGAGATGTACTTGACCATGTTGCCCTGGTCGTCCTTGTAGGTGACTTCGGGGATCTCCATGCGCTTCTCGTCCGTGGTGATGTAGGAGATGCGGGAGGCGTCGTCCAGGTGGCGGCCGTGGATGCCCGTGCGGCCCTTGATGCCGTGGCCACCAATCTTGATCATCACCACGTCGGTGGCGGGGGTGTTGGCCTCGTCTTCGGCGAAGGCCGTTCGAACGAAGAGCTTGTCGTCATGGAACTTGGTGGGCCAGTGGCACTGTTCGCAGGTTTCACGGGCGGGGCGCAGGCTCTCCACGGGGCTCTTGATGGGGCGCTCAAAGGAGTTGAAGGCCACGCCGAAGAGCTGGCGGGTGCCGGAGAGCTTGGCCTTGATGAAGCCCTCGGCGCCGGGGCCCACGTGGCACTGGGCGCAGCCCACGCGGCTGTGGGGCGAGTTCTTGAAGGCCGTGAACTCCGGGGTCATGGGCACGTGGCAGGTCTTCCCGCAGAACTCCGTGGAATCCATGAACTCCACGCTCTTGTATGCAGCGGTGCCCACGAGGAACACGTTGACGAGCGTCGCCACGGCCACGAAGGTGAGGATGTGCTTCAGCACGGGGGAGCCGAAGGCCAGCTTCGGCGCGATGCCCGTGGGCATGGTGCCGTCCTTCCGCATCTTGCGGCGGCGCATCCAGATGCCCAGGGGGATCATGACGAGGCCGAGCAAGAAGAGCATCGGCAGGAACACGAAGAGCAGGATGCCGAAGTACGGATTCACGTGATGGGGGCTCACCACCTCGATCACGAAGAAGAACAGCATCGTGAGGGCGGCGGCCGTGGTAATGCCCGCGCCGGTGAGGCTCGTGCGATTGTCGGAGTCCCGGAATCCCTCCCGGATCATCTCTCTGATTCGCTCGACAACCATCAGTCACCTCCCAGGCGTTACGACTCGTATCGGAATACTAGACCCGGTTATCCCTTGATCCCGATCACATCCCCGTGACCCGGCTCCGCCGGATCCAGGGCCCGGAAGCGGGCATCCGCAGGGATTTGCAGGCCAAACACCCGATTCAGCACCCCTGGAACCTCCTCCCGGCAAAGGTCACGAACCTCCCAGCCCCCCGCCTGATCCACCTCCAACTTCAGGTTCCGAAGGATGTAGCGGGCCTCCAGGGTGGTGCGCTGGGCCGTGAGGGTGAGCAGGAAGCGGCTGCCGGGGTAGGTGCTGGTGTACCAGTTGCCCATTTGGAAATCCACGTCGGGGCGGGGCTCGGGCAGGAAGGCGTAGAGGTCCATCCACGTCTCCCCCACCAGACTCTGGAGCACCCGCGAGGGGCCCTCCGGCCTTACGCGGAAGGTCCACCGCCCGGCGGTGGCGGGTTCCCCGTCCATGGGCACGGGGCACAGGGGACCGCCGCCCCCGAAGCCTACGTCGCAGAGCCATTCGCGGCCCTCCACCCGCACCTGCAGCAGCATGTGGGTGCGGGGCAGCAGTTGATCGGTGCCCACCCGCACCCGGGCCTCGAAGGCCTCCACGGCGAAGCCCACGGATTCTAGGGCCGCCCGGAACAGCGTGTTCTGCTCGAAGCAGTAGCCCCCCCGTCCACCCCGCACGAGCTTGGCCTCCAGGGCGGGCAGCTCCAGGGAGATGGGCCGGCCCACCTGGATATCGAGGTTCTCGAAGGGGATCGCCAGGGCATGGGCCCGGTGCAAGGCCACCAGCGCCTCCAGGGTGGCTCCTCCGGGGGCCGGGATGCCCAGGCGATCGAGGTAAGCGGCCATGTTGATCATGGCCCCAGGGTACGCCCGACCCGCCCCAGGCGAGGCCACCCAGATGCGCCTCCTGCGATACTTCCCCCATGACCCTGCCCCGCGAGATCTGGCGCTACACCGCGCTCACCCTGCTCTGGATCTGGTTCGCCATCAGCGCCTGGGTGGTGGTGGTGCAGGTCTTCGTCGTGGTGTGGGACACCCCGGGCCACTGGCGCCTGCCCGGTGTCTCCAAGGTGACCGTGAAGCTGGTGGGCACCGACGAGGAAGGCAAGATCTCCGGGTACGTGTGGGCGGAGAAGGAGGGCAAGGAAGTGCAGCTCCGTCTTTTCCGCGAAGAGGCCGTGAAGCTCGCCGTCGATGACGAGATCTGGGTGCTACACAACTACCGGCAGAATGGCCATCGCCCCAATGAATTCCTGCTCGGTCCCTGGCGCCTCATGGGGGAATACCCGGAGCCGCTGATGCTGCTCTCCGCATGGGGAATCTACCTGCTCCGTCGCCGCCAGAAAGCCGAAGCCAAAGCCCTCGCCGAAGCGCCGAACCCGAATCGGAAGGTGTGGAAGGATGAGTTCCACAGCCGGGCGGAGCGATTTTCAAAGAAGGATGGGCCTAGGGCCTGAATCTCGGGAAAAGATCAACGCGAAGGGCGCTGCGCGCCACGCGAATGGGCACTGTCATAGGAGCCTCTCCGGCCTTCGGCCCGCGCCGACGCCGTCGGCGCGCCTCCGGGACCGGGCACCCGCGGCGCCCTGAGGCGCCGGGGGTGCCCGGTCCCGGAGGGGAGGGGCGGGGATGCGAGAAGGCACACCCCCTGCGGGCGGCATTCGAGCTGAAGCCCCGATCAACGCCCTTCGGTTCACGATGCCCGCGAAGGAGGTGCGGCTCTTCCATCAGCCGTCCCCTATTCGCGCCCTTCGCGCTTTCATTCGCGCTATTCGCGTTCCAATGGGGTTCAGTCCGCCAAGGTACTGAGGTCCCCCGGATCCTGCCCCAGGGCTTCGGCCTTGAGGGCGCGGCGGAGGATTTTGCCGCTGCGGGTCTTGGGGAGGGCCGTCTTGAAGATGATGTCGGAAGGGGTGGCGATGGCGCCCAGGTCTTGGCGCACGTGGTCCTTGAGGCTCGCCACGAGGCCGGGCCCCGTGGGGGTGCCTGCGCGGACCACGACCACGGCGAGGATGCACTCGCCCTTGATGGGATCGGGCAGACCCACCACGGCGCTTTCGGCCACGGCGGGATGGCGCAGGAGGCAGCCCTCCACGTCGGCGGTGCCGATGCGGTGACCGGCCACATTGAGCACGTCGTCGGCGCGACCCAGCACGGCGAACCAGCCATCCTTGTCCTTCAGGGCCACATCGCCCGCGCAGTAGCAGCCGGGGATCTGCTGCCAGTAGGCCTCGTAGCGGGCGGGGTCGTTCCACACCGTGCGCAGCATGTAGGGCAGCGGTTGGCGGAGGACGAGGAGGCCGCCCTGGCCATCCGGCAGTTCCTTTCCGTGGGCGTCCACGATGGCGGCATCGACGCCGGGCATGGGCTTGCCCACCTTGCCCAGACGCGCTTCAAAGGTCGGCAGCGTGCCCAGCACGGGGCCAGCGATCTCCGTCTGCCACCAGTTGTCCACCACCATGCCGCCGCTCTGGCCCACGAGATTCTGCTGGGCCCACCGGTGGGCGGCGGGATTGAGGGGCTCGCCCGCGCAGGCGATGAGGCGCAGTCGGCTCAGGTCGAATTTGGCGGGGGCCTCATCGCCATGGCTCATCCACATGCGCACGGCGGTGGGGGCCGTGAACATCACATCCACACCAAAGCGTTCCGCCAGCTCCCAGGTCACGTCGGGGCTCGGGTGATCCGGGGCACCTTCTCGCACGAGCACCGTGGCGCCCAGGGAGAGCGGGCCGTACACGATAAAACTGTGGCCCACCACCCAGCCGATGTCGGAGGTGGACCAGTAGATGTCCCGCTCCTGGATCTGGAAGTAGTTCCGAGCGAGGTAGTTCACACCCACCAGGTATCCACCCGTGGCGTGGACGACGCCCTTGGGCTTGCCCGTGGTCCCGCTGGTGTAGAGGATGAAAAGCGGGTGATCGCTGTCCACCATCTCTGGCGCGCAGTGGATCTCCCGGGGCTGCTGGATGTCGTAGAAATCCTTCTCCCGCTCGCTCTCGAACTTCACGGGTTCATCGCCGGGCTTGGAGCCGCGGCGGTGCACGATGACGTGATCCACGAAGGTGAGGTCGCGCACGGCCTCCTCCACGGCGGGTTTCAAAGCAATCTTCTTGCCGCGCCGGAAGGTGAAATCCGTGACCACCACCACCTTGGCCTGGGCATCTTCGATGCGGCTGCGCAGGGCCTGGGTGCCCATGCCGGCGTAGACCACCGAGTGGATGGCGCCGAGCCGCGCACAGGCCAGCATGGCCACAATCCCTTCGGGCACCAGGGGCATGTAGAGCACCACGCGATCGCCCTTGCCAACACCCAGCCGCGTGAGCACGTTGGCGAAGCGGTTCATCTCCCTGTAGAGGCGGTTGTAGGTGTAGGTGCGCTCCTCACCATCCTCGCCCACCCAGATGATGGCGGCCTTGCTGCGCCGGTGCCCCTTGGCGTGGCGATCCACGCAGTTCACGGTGGCGTTGAGCTTGCCGCCCAGGAACCACTGATGCCAGGGCGACTGGAAGCGCAGCACCTCGGTGAAGGGGGTGTCCCAATCGATGCCCTTGGCCTTGTCGGCCCAGAAGGCCTCCAGATCATGGGAGGCCTCGTAGCGCTCCCGCTCGTAATTCATCGCGCACTGGCCGGCCAGCCAAGCCGGGGGATGGATGGGCGCTTCCCCCTGGAGCAACGCTTCGATGGCGGCCTGTTGGGAGGCACTGATCTCGACGGCATCCGACATGGGAGCCTCCAGGGAGGGAAGTGTTCCCTTGTAGCCTGGAAATCCGGACCCCAACGCCAGTTTTGCCTTTGATCACAGGGCCAAAGGTCTCAGCCCCGCTGGGCCTTCCAGGCCGCGATATTCCGACGGAGCTGGGCCGCGTGCACCTCCAGGTGCTCCGCGTAGATCTTGAACCAGTCCCCATCCGTGTAGGGTCCACTGTGCGAGTGCCGCCCCACCTTGTTGAAGGCCGTCTCCGGAAGGCGCCGGAGGCAGGCCGCCGTGTTGGCCCGCACGGCCTCGATGGTGCGGAAGGCCAGTTCCACATCGTGGGCGTGATAGTCGAAGGTGCGGGCCCACACGTTTTCGTCGTAACCCACGATCAAAGGCTCCGTTTCGGCGAGGACCAAACGGATGCGGGTGTGGCCGTAGGCTTCGGAATCCGCGCAGTGGACGATCACCTCGTGCGCGCTCCACTTCCCGGGAGCCGGCCGCCACTGCCGGGCCTCCACGGGTACCTCGGCCCAAGCCTGCCGCAGCAGGGCAGGACCGGCCTCAAAGCGATCCAAGTACGCGTTCCGTTCTGCGGCGGTGAGAGCCATGGGGCCTCCGGGATGGATGCCTCCATCGGAACAGGGGCCACCCCGGGAGAGAAGGGGCTCCGACAAGGTGTCAAAGGGTCCAAGGCGGCAAGCTTTCCACCCCTGTTACCGTGACCTACATGGCCTCCCCCCCACTCCCCCGCTCGCGGTGGTCCGCCTGGCGGCTCCGAGCGTTGCTTGCCCTGGGGCTTGGAACGTCCCTGGCGGTGGGTTGGTGGGGCTCCCAGGCGGAGCGCCAGGGGCGCCAGGAACGCCTCTATCGAGAGGTCGACACGGCCACCCAGGATCTCTTGGGCGAATTCGAGCGCTACACCGCCCTGCTGCGGGCCATGGCCGCCCACTTCGAGATGCACCCACCCACCAGCGACCGGGACTACCAGGAATTCCTGGATCGGCTGGGGGTGTCCTCCCGCTATCCCGGCCTGCAGGCCACCAACCTCGGTCTGCACCTCGACCCCACCGAAGTGCCTGCCGTGGCCGCCGCCGCGAGGGCCGACACCAGCCTCCACCCCGGGGGCAATCCGACCTTCACCCTCCATCCCGCATTGGACGGTACCTTCCCGGGCCCCGTCCACCTCGTGCGCTTCGTCTACCCCCTGGAGGGAAACGAACAGGCCCTGGGCTTCAACAGCTTCAGCAACCCCGGCCAACGGGAGGCCCTGTTCCGGGCACTGGACACGGGCCTCATGTGCGCCACGGGCCCCGTGACCCTCGTGCAGGCCCCGGACAACCACCAGGGCCTCATCGTGCGGATGCCCATCCTGCGCACCGGCTACCCGGTGCGGACCTCCGCCGAGCGCAGAAAAGCCACCTGGGGCACCGTGAACGGCGTCTGGATCCCCGAAGTGGCGCTGGCCCCTCAACTCAAGGCCCTCGCTTCCACCCTGGACGTGCAGATGATCGACCTGGGCTGGGTCGATCAACCCCGCCCAGCGGCGCCCTTTCTGGGGCCCGCCTTCCGGGAGGATGACCCCACGCTCCTCCGCCGACCCGTGACCTTCGCCGGGCGAATGCTGGAACTCCGGTTCAAGGCCCGGCCCGGCCATCCGGCGATTCGCACCCCCTGGCGCTCCTGGAGCCTCGCGGCGGTAATGGCCGCCCTCACCCTCGTGGGCACCTACCTCGTGAGGATCCTCGGCCAACGCGAGCAGACCGCCCGCATCCTTGCGGAGCGTCTGAAGGAGGAGGCGGAACGGGCCGCCGAAACCCGGGAGCGCGAGTTCCAGGGCTTCTTCGAGCGGGCCCCCATCCCCCTCGCCATCACCCGCCTGGAGGACGGCCTGATTTTGCACGCCAACGCCTCCTGGCGGGCCCTCATGGACGTGCCTCCCGACGCCACCCAATTGGGCGCCTCCACGGACTACTATCGGGATACCGCCCAGCGGGACCGGATCCTGGCGCAGATCCGCCGCGATGGCTATGTGCGAGAAGTGGAACTTCCGCTTCGCACCCCCAAGGGCAAGAGCCTGGAAGCGCTCTTCTCCTGCGAACCCCTCCACCGCGGCGGGTCCACGGTGCTCCTCAGCGCCTTCCTGGACCTTACGGAAATCAACCGCTCCGAGGCGGCGCTCCGGCAGGCCCAGAAACTGGAGAGCATGGGCCTCCTGGCCGGGGGCATCGCCCACGACTTCAACAACCTGCTCACGGCGGTGTTGGGCAATCTGGATCTGGCCCGCACCGTGGAGCCCGAGCGGGTGGCTTCTCGGTTGGATGCCGCGGAGCAAGCCGTCCGGCGGGCCAGCGACCTCACCCGCCAGCTCCTCGTCTATTCCGGTCGGATCCCCGTGCAGCGGGAACCCCTGGATCTCTCCACCCTGGTGCGCGACATGGCCACCTTGCTGCAGGTGAGCATTCCCAAGTCCGTGCGCCTGGAGATGGACCTGCCCGAGGGACTGCCCGCCGTCGTCGGGGACCGGGCCCAACTCCAGCAGGCCATCATGAACCTCGTCACCAACGCCGCCGACGCCATCTCCAGCGCGGGCGGCACCATCCGCCTGCACTGCGTGGCCTGCGACCTCGGCCCCGAGGATCTGCGCCGTGCGTGGGCCGGCCAACCCCTGATGCCCGGCCCCCATCTCCTGGTCTCCGTGACCGATGACGGCGTGGGCATGGACGCCGACGTCCGTTCCCGGATTTTCGATCCCTTCTTCACCACCAAGGAGCAGGGTCGCGGCCTCGGGCTGTCCGCCCTCCAGGGGATCCTGCGCGCCCATCACGGGGGGATGCGGATCGAATCGGAGCCCGGCCGGGGCAGCACCTTCACCCTGGCCCTGCCCACCACCGACGCACGGCCCGCGGAACCCAAGGCGGCCCCCCTGCTCACCACCCGCTTCCAAGGCACCGCCTTGGTGGTGGACGACGAAGCCGACGTTCGGGCTTCGGCCTCGGCCTTGCTGCAGGCCTTGGGGTTCCAAGTCCTGGTGGCCAACGGCGGCGCGGAGGCCCTCACCCTGGCGCGGCAAACGGGCGGGAACCTCGCCCTCGTCCTCCTGGATCTCACCATGCCGCCTCCGGATGGACGGGAGACCTATGCCGCCCTGCGGGCCCAGCAGCCCGAGCTGCCCATCATCCTCAACAGCGGCTATTCAGATGCCGCCCCCGGCGCCCTGGGCCAGGATCCCCACCTGGGCTTCCTGCCCAAGCCCTACAGCCTCAAAGAGCTGAGGGCCGCCGTGGCCCAGCGGCTCCCAGCCACGGAACCCACGGCCTGAACCGGGGAATGGCCGGTCGATTTCGGAGGCCCGCCTGCGCCGGGTTGCGGTAGGTTCACTCCAGCCCACCTTTCGGAGAATCTCCCCATGGCCGCTGACGCCGCCCTGCTTGCCGACCTTCCCCTCTTCGCCTCCATGGGTCCCGATGAACTGACCCTGCTGGCCCAAGCGGTCGACGTGCGCCGCCTGGAGGCCGGACAGGCCCTCTTCAAGGCGGGCGAGCCCGGCGAGGCCATGTTCATCGTGGCCTCCGGGGAGATCGAGATCTCCGTGGTGGATCGCGCAGGGCAGAAGATCGTGCTCACGGGCCGGCACCGGGGCGACGTCTTCGGTGAGTTGGCCATGTTGGATGCGGGCCCCCGCACCGCCACGGCCACGGCCCTGGTGCCCACGGAGGTGCTGGAGCTGGATCGCTCGGACCTCCTGCTGCTCGTCACCCAGAAGCCCGAAGCGGCCTTGCACATGCTGGGCGCCATGGGGGCCATGACCCGGAAGGCCGATCTGCTCCTGCGCACCCGGGTGGCCCGCAACGCCCAGGATGAGATCGAGGATCAGCGTTCGCTGCTCGTGCGGGTGACGGATTGGATCGCCAACTTCTCCGGGAGCATGACCTTCCTCTTCATCAACGCCGGCTGGTTCGCCACCTGGATCTACCTCAACGTCAGCGGCAAGGCCTCCTTCGATCCCTATCCCTTCGGCTTCCTCACCATGGTGGTCTCGCTGGAGGCCATCATCCTCTCCATCCTCGTGCTGCTCTCCCAGAATCGCCAGGCCGCCAAGGATCACATCCGGGACGACATCGAATACGAGATCAACGTGAAGGCTGAACTGGAGATCGCCCACCTCCACGAGAAGGTGGAGGAACTCACGGATCAGTTCCGACAGCGGCTGGATCGCATGGAAGCGCGGCTCGCCCGGGCCGCCAAGGCGAACGCCTAAAGACTCTGCGCCCGCTGCTCGATCTCCGCGTCGCTGAGGTCCTCCACGTGGGTGGCGATCCACCATTCATTGCCGCAGGGATCCGTGAGACCCCCGCTGCGGTCGCCGTAGAACTGATCCATGGGATCGAGGATGGATTTGCCCCCGGCGTCCAGGGCCGCCTGGAACACCGCGTCCACGTTCTCCACGTAGACGTAGAGCATGGCCCGCACGGCCCGGGCGGGATCCTCCACCTGCCCTACCATCAGCATGGCGGTGCCCAGCCGCACCTCGGCGTTGCCCACGGAGCCATCGGGGCGGTGGTGGATGCGGGTGATCTGGGCCCCGAAGGCCGCCTCCAGGAAGCGGAGCATCCGGCCGCCATCGACCACTGCCAGGTAAGGCGTCACCGTGGTGAATCCTTCGGGGATGGGCTTGGGTCGCATGGGGCCTCCAGCGCGGCCCCCAAGGGTACGCCCAACTCAGCCGTAGAGGCAGCGCACGATGCAGGCGAGGGCGGCCCAATAGGTGCCGAGAATGGCCACCTGGGCCCTGCGGTGGGGCCGCAGGAACCGGTTGGCCGCCAGCAGCGAATCCGAGGCCACGAAGGTGAGCGCTCCGGCGAGGGCCCAGGCGGAGCCGGGAACGCCATGGGCTTGGGCCCGGGCCGCCGTCAACACCATACCGAACAGCACGAGGCTGTAGACGAGGACGGGAATTCGCAGCGCCCCGGTGCGAGGCCAGAGCGAGGCCACCATGGCCGCGGCGTAGACCCCCAGCAGCGCCGTCCACCGCGGGGGCCAGCCTGCCGGAAGCCCCAGACTGAAGGCCGCAATGAAGGCCAAATGGGCCACCAGGAAACTGCCCAGGCCTCCCATGAAGGCGCCATCGCCCAGGAACATCAGGCAAATGTCCCCGACCAGGCTGAACAGGAGGCCGCCCAACACCCAGCTCCGCGGGGCCGTCGCCGGGGCGAGGGCGGCCGCCGCCAGGATCAACGCTGTGGTGAGGGGCTTGAGCAGGTAGAACCGACGGGGCTGCTCTCCGGCCCACACCGCGTGCAAGGAGGCCGCCGCAGAGAGGGCGATGGCCACAAGGAGCGCCCCGTTCATGGGCGCGGACCCGCATCCACGAAGGTGCTGGCCGCCTCCAGGGGCAGTCGGCGCCCCGCCCGCCAATCCTCCAAGCAGCGTCCCACCAGCGCCGAGCGCAGCTCCCGCCCCATCAGCTCTGCCGGCGTCAGCCAATGGCAGGCCAGGATGTCCGCATCCCGCGGCGCGGCCTCCAGATCCACCGGCACCGACCCTGCATAGCAGACCCGAACGTAGTCCTTCCCGTTGGGCGCCCGCAATTGGTAGACGCCCACCAGGGCCTCGGGCGTGAAGGGCAGGCCCGTCTCCTCGGCCACCTCCCGGATCACCGCCGCCACCAGCGGCTCGCCCTCCTCCACACGGCCAGCGGGCTGATTGAGCACCCGGGGGCCGCCACCATCCCGCTCCTCCACGAAGAGGAAACGGCCATTCCGTTCGATGATCGCGGCGACGGTGAGGGACCAGGGCATGGCCCATTGTGCAGGAGCCCGCCGCCACGTGGTGCGGCGCACACCATGACGAACTTGTGACCAGGGTCCTGGGTCACGGGTGTTGGGCCACCTATCCTCGGATTGATTTCAGACTTCAAAGTCTCGATAGGGGGCCCCATGGTTTCTCCCCGCTCATCCTGCCTGCCCATCCGGTGGCGCGGATTCCGTCGGGCTGCCCTGGCCTGGGCCTGGCCGGCCATCGGCTGGGCCCAATCGCCCGCTCCCGTCGAAATCCAAGTGACGCCGCCCCCCCTCACGGAGGGCATCTTCCCCTGCTCCTCCTGCCATGACGGCAAATCCCAGAAGCCGAATCCCGTCCGCCGGGAAATGAAGGACATGCACACGGACATCGAGCTCAAGCACGGGCCCGAAACCCGCTGGTGCACGGACTGCCACGATCTGATGGATCGGGACAAGCTGCGCCTGGCCAGCGGCGAGAAACTGGATTTCAAGGTGAGCTACCAACTCTGCGGCCAGTGCCACGGCGACAAGTACCGAGATTGGCGCGTAGGGGTGCACGGCAAGCGCACGGGCAGTTGGAACGGCCCCAAGCAGTACTACCTCTGCGTGAGCTGCCACAACCCGCATTCACCTCACTTCGCGCCCCTGGCGCCCATGCCCCCGCCGGCACGACCCGAAACCATCCAGGTCCGGAAGGGAGGTTCCAAATGAGCTGCGGATCCGAACATCCCGGCACGCCCTGTAACGGCGTGGCCCTGAACACCGCCGCGGCGGAGGCCGACCCCACCCGACGGGCCATGATCGCCACGGGCATCGCCGCCGTGGCCAGCATCCTCACGGGCTGCGACAAGAAGACCTTCGACGAGTTCACCCAACACAACTTCCGGGAGCTCAGCAAGGAGGACGTGAAGGGCATCATCGCCCGCCTGGAGGCCGAGTACAGCGAGCAATTCGGAAAGCCCGTACACGTGGGCACCGAGGCTGCCCTGCCCGGCGTCGTCTTCGGCTACGCCCTGGATCTCTCCCGCTGCGTGGGCTGCCGCCGCTGCGTGCATGCCTGCGTGAAGGAGAACAACCAATCCCGGGAGCCCGAGCTCCAGTGGATCAAGGTGCTTCAGATGGACAAGGAGGAGGGCGTCAACGTCCAGCACGCGGATCCCTACTACAACCCCAAAGAGGTGCCCGAAGAGGGCCACTTCTACATGCCCGTGCAGTGCCAGCAGTGCCGCAATCCCCCCTGCGTGAAGGCCTGCCCCGTGGGCGCCACCTGGCAGGAGCCCGATGGCATCACGGTCATCGACTACAACTGGTGCATCGGCTGCCGCTACTGCATGGCCGCCTGCCCCTACGGCGCCCGCCACTTCAATTGGGGCGAGCCGAGCCTCCCCAAGGACGAGATGAACCCCGAGACCCACTACCTGGGCAACCGGCCCCGGCGGAAGGGCGTGGTGGAGAAGTGCACCTTCTGCGTGCAGCGCACCCGCAAGGGCCAGTACCCCGCCTGCCTGGAAGTGTGCCCCACGGGCTCCCGCAAGTTCGGGAACCTCATGGATCCCAAGAGTGAGATCCGCTACGTGCTGGAGAACAAGCGGGTCTTCCTCTTCAAGGAGGACCTCAACACCAAGCCGAAATTCTTCTACTTCTACGGGGTGTGAGATGGAGCTCCTGCACAATTTCCGCCTCTTCATCTCCGGTTCTTGGCACCTCATCACCCGGGGCAACCGCCTCTACTACGCCTGGATCGGCTTCCTGCTGCTCCTAATGGCCCTGGGCGGCATCGCCTACGCCAACCAGCTGCGCCACGGCCTCATCGTCACCCACATGCGGGATCAGGTGTCCTGGGGGTTCTACATCGGCAACTTCACCTTCCTCGTGGGCGTGGCAGCCGCGGCCATCATGCTCGTGATCCCCGCCTACATCTATGATTGGGAGCCCATCAAGGAGATCACCCTCCTGGGCGAGCTGCTGGCCGTGAGCGCGTTGGTGATGTGCCTGGGCTTCGTCATGGTAGACATCGGCCGGCCCGATCGCTTCTGGCACATCATGCCCCTGGTGGGCCGCCTCAACTGGCCCGTGTCCATGCTGGCCTGGGACGTCATCGTGCTGAACCTCTACCTAGTGCTGAACTGGGTGGTGGTCACCTACCTGCTCTACTGCGCCTACACCGAGAAGCACTACATCAAATCCATCGTCACGCCCCTGGTGCTGCTCTCCATCCCCATGGCCGTGAGCATCCACACAGTCACGGCCTACCTCTACAACGGCCTGGCGGCGCGCCCCTTCTGGAACTCCGCCATCCTCGCCCCCCGCTTCCTCGCCTCGGCCTTCTGCTCAGGCCCTGCCATCCTGCTCGTGGTCCTGCAGGTGCTCCGGAAGATGACGAAGCTGCGCATCACCGACGAGGCCATCCACAAGGTGGCGGAACTCATGGCCTACACCATGGGCTTCAACCTCTTCCTCACCGCGGCGGAGGCCTTCAAGGAGTTCTATTCCCAGACCGAGCACGTGGTCTACATCAAGTACCTCTTCTTCGGGCTTAAGGGCCACACCACCCTCGTGCCCTACGCCTGGGCCTCGCAGATCTTCGGGTTGGCCGCCTTTCTCCTCTTCCTCATCCCCAAGACCCGGAAGAACTGGAAGACCTTGAACCTCGGCTGCCTGCTCATCTACTTCAGCGTCTACATCGAGAAGGGCATGGGCCTCATCATCCCCGGCCTCACCCCCGATGCCCTGGGCGAGATCTACGAGTACACGCCCTCCCTCACGGAGATCACCGTGGCCGCAGGCATCTTCGCCCTGGGTTTCCTGGTGTTCACCCTGATGCTTAAGGCCGCCGTGCCCATGATGCTGGGCGAGTTCACCATCCGGAAGGCGCCCGGGGAACCCCACCTGGATAGCTCCGCCACTGAAGTCAGTCACCCCTGACCCCAGCCCGCCCCCGAAGCCCCGGCTTGTGATCGGGAACATCGCCTTTCCCGTTGGCCCTGGCCCTTCCAGGACCTAGGCTTCAGCCGAGGCTTGGCCATGAAGCCACGTGCACCGATCCAGGAGGGTCGATCGATCACCCTCGCCCTCTGCGGCGACGTGATGACGGGTCGCGGGGTGGACCAGATTCTGCAGCACCCCGGCGACCCCCGCATTCCTGAGGCCTACCTCCGGGATGCCCGGGAATACGTCCGCCTGGCCGAGACCGAGCACGGCCCAGTGCCCAGGGCCGTGCCCCCCGGTTACATCTGGGGGGATGCGCTCCAGCCACTTGAAGCCGCCTCCCCTGCGGCCCGACTTGTGAACCTGGAAACGGCTATCACCGCGCGGGGCGGCCCATGGCCGGGCAAGGAGGTGCATTACCGGATGCACCCGGCGAACCTGCCCTGCTTGAAGGCCGCGAAACTCGATCTCGCCATCCTCGCCAATAACCACGCCATGGATTACGGCCGCGAAGGGCTGGCCGACACCATGGCCGCCCTACAGGGGGCCGGGATCCGGACCGCAGGTGCCGGGGCATCTGTGATCGCGGCCTTTTCACCGACCGCCGTTCCACTCCGCGGAGGCGGCACCCTGGAGGTCTTCGCGTACGGTTCACCCACGAGTGGCGTACCCGAAAGCTGGGCCGCCAGTGCCGAGGGCTCTGGCGTGGCCTTCCTCCCGGACTTCTCGCTGCGCACCGCCGACGCCCTCCTGGAGGACATCCAAGCCGCCAAGCACCCGGGAAAGCTCGTGTTGGTCTCCCTTCACTGGGGCACCAATTGGGGTAACGAGGTTCCTGCGGAGCAGGTGGCCTTCGCCCGGCGCCTGATCGATGGGGGGGCCGATCTGATCTTCGGCCACTCCTCCCACCATCCGCGCCCCATGGAAGTTCACCGGGGTCGGCTCATCCTCTACGGATGTGGCGATTTCATTGATGATTACGAAGGGATCGGCGGCGACAATAGCTTCCGGGACGACCTTCGGGTGTTGTACTTACCGTCCTTGGATCCGGTCACCGGAGCGCTGCGCCACCTCCGGATGCTGCCCTTCGCAGCGCGTCGGTTCCGCCTCGAACGGGCCTCCGCGAAAGACACCGCCTGGCTCGCTGAAACCCTCACGCGCGCCTGCCGGCCCTTCAATCGGCGCGTGGAAGTGCGCGACGTCTGCGAACTCCACCTTCGTTGAGCGGCGAAAGGGCTCGTCCGAAGTCGGGCCCTTTCACCTCTCAAACGGTTGACTCAATAGCCATTCACCTGGAAATCGTCGAAATTCACCCGGCGGGTGGAGCCGTCCGTCTTGCGGATCTCGAAGCGGATGGCCCCGGTGACGTTCACCGTGAAGGTGGCCGTCTGCAGGGTGCTGGAGGCCGTGGTCACAGTGCTGCCCACCTGGGTCCAGGTGCTGCCGCCATTGGTGGAGTACCAGAGACCCCAGGTGGTGCTCGCGTCGGAACCGTAGCTGCCATGTTTGAGGGTGACGGTCTTCGCGCCCGTGGCCCAGGTGAAGTTCATGGTGAGCTTGCCGCTGTTGCGCATGCGCACGCTCTGGGTACCCACTTTGGGGTCCGCGGATGTGTTGCCGAGGAGGGCGTCATTGAGGGTCCAGGTGCCCGTGCCCAGCGCCACGGTGCCCGTGGTGTAGGCGGTCTTGGTGCCGGATTCGAAGGTCTCCTTGAGGGTGGTGCCCGTGCTGGCGACGAAGGCGGCGCTGATGGTGTGGGCCGCGGTGACGTTGCTAAATGTGTAGGTGGTGATCGCCCCCTTGTTCACGCCATCCACGGTGACGGCACTCACCGCGTAACCCGCGTTGGGTGTGATGGTGAAGGTCTGGCTGTTCCCGCTGCCCACGGCGACTGCGCCCGAAGGCGAGATGGAGCCGTTCGCTCCGGCGCTGGCGGTGATGGTGTACGTCTGGCCGCCGGGGTTCACCGTAATGACCCGGGTCGCCGTGGCGCTGGCGCCGGAAGCGTCCGAAGCCTTGAACGTCACGGTGTAGGCGACGGCGCTGCTTCCCGTGTTGGTAAAGAGATGGCTCGCGGCCGTGCCGGTGGCAGTGCCGCCATCCCCGAAGGTCCAGGCATAGCTGATCGTGGCGGTGGAGCTGCTATCCGTGGCGCTTCCCGTGAAGGCCACCGTGGACCCGGAATTGATGGTGACGTTCCCCGTGGGAGCCGTGATGGTGGCCGTGATGAGGTTGGGCAGCACGGTGCCCGCGTTGTAGGAGCCCGCCTTGAAGGTGGTGGGGTCGTACCATTTGTAACCCGCGGCGGGAGTGGCCCAGGGTTCGGCCTGGGGCTCCGTGGACGTGGCGGGATCTTCCATGGCCAGGAGGGACGTGGCCGTGTCCAGCTGCAGGCCCGCCACCTGGTTCAGGGCCGTGTAGGATTCGTGCTTCGCCAGCCAGTCGATGAGGTTGGGCATCAGCACGGCGTCGTTCTGCTCCTGCCAGCCCGCGTGGGTGGTCTTGCTGCCGCCGGTCTCCTCTTTCAGGTACTTGGGGGTGGCGTCCTCGATGGGAGACGAATCGCCGATGAAGGCGGCCTTGCCCAGGCCCACCTTGGCGATGGCCACAAAGGGCCCTTCCGCCCGGCCCCCACCGTTGTAGACGCCCTGATCCACAGCATTGGCCCACTTCGCGGTGGTGGTGGGCAGGTACACGATGCCCTTGGCCTTGGTGGGATCCAGGATGGCCACGGTGCCGCCCGCATGCATGGCCACGGTGGCCACGCCGGTGGTGATGTTGAAGGCTTGGCTCGGCGCCACGATGTCGTTGGCGGTGATGTCGCCCAGGGCGTTGTAGCGGAAGCGTACACCGAAGTTGGTGCCCAGCCAATCGGAGCCCACCACGCCCTGCATGGGGTAGGACGCCGCTTCCTCAGCGGTCATGCCCTTCGTGGGATTCGCGTAGGCGCCCCGGCGGTAGCCGTTGAACACTTCCGAGCCATCCCAGCGGTTCTTGTTGCGGTCGGCATTGTAGTGATCGGCGATGAGGAAAAGGGAGCCGCCGTTCTGCACGTACTGCAGGAGGGCCGCCTGTTCTGAGGTCTTGAAGGGGATGTTGCACTCGGCCATGACGAGCACGTCCCACCCGCTGAGATCAGCCAGGGTGAGGGGCTGCACCTTCCGCAGCTCCTGCACGTAGTAGCCCCGATCCGCCAGGGCGTTGGCGAAATCGGAGAAGGCCCCGTCGATCACCCAGTCGGCCGCGCCCGCGGTGGAACCGTGGGTGTTGTCGAAGAGCACCTTCTTGCCATTGACCGTGCCCCGGGCCTGGATGAAGGGGGCGGGATCGTTGGCGCCCTGGGCCCTGAGGGGCGATGCCCCGCCCCACAGGAGGAGGGGCACGAGGGCGAATGGGAACACAGACTTCAACCGGCCGCGAAAGATGGGCGTCATGGGAAACCTCGATGGGAGATGCGCGCCAGTCTACCGATCCGATCCGTCTTCGCCCGTGTTCTGCGGTGTGAATTGATGTGAATTTTCCGAACCTCGCGAGGCATGGATGCGCAACCCCGCCGGGGCGAACACATCCAACCGGGAGATGCCCTCAATCCCTTGTTGGGGTCGGGTCGCCGGAGTGGCCCAGCGCGGCCAACCGCTTCTGCAGCTCCGCCATGCTGAATGGCTTCGGTAGGAGCGTGACCCCCGAGAAGGCCTGCGTCAGTTCCTGGGCCGATTGATCCGCCCGCCCCGTGGACAGCAAAACGGGCACCTCGGGCTGGAGCGCGCGGATGCGGGGTAACGTGCCTGCCCCGCCCAACCCAGGCATGTTCATGTCGAGGATGATCACCTGCGGTCGGCGGCCGGAGGCCAACCATTTCAGGGCCGCTTCGCCGCTCTCGGTGATGACCACGCGATGCCCGAGGGCCTGCAGCACCGCTTCCAAGGATGAGCGGATCAGCTCGTCGTCATCCACAAGCAAAATATCCAAGGCGCGGCCGCCCGGGGCCCGACCCTCAGCGTGGCCGTTCCCCGATTCGGGCTCCGACGGTTCACAGGCCGGAAACCGCAGCACGACTTTCGTTCCCCGGTGGGGCTCGCTGAAAATCTCCATGGCCCCGCGATGGGCTTTCACCGTGCCATAGACGATGGCCAGCCCGAGCCCCGTGCCCTTCCCCTGGGGCTTGGTGGTGAAGAAGGGATCCAGGGCTTTGTCCAAGACATCCTTGGGCATTCCGCTCCCGGAATCCTCCACTTCCAATTCCACCCATCCCGGCGCTCCATTCCGGGTGCGCAGCGTGAGGCTGCCCCCCTCGGGCATGGCATCCACCGCGTTGACGCACAGGTTCATCACCGCATGGGTGAGGGCCGCCGCGTCGCCCCGGATGGGCCTGAGATCCTTCGCCAGATCCAGGCTGAAGTGAAGCCGCGCCAGGAGGGTGCGCTCCAGCAGCTGGGCCTCCTCCTGCAAGAGCGAATTGAGGTTCAGCTCTTTGACCTCGGAAAGCTCCTGGCGGGCGAAATCCAAGAGGCGGCGAACGAGGCCGCCCCCGCGGTGGCAGGCCTTGGCGATGGTGGCGAAGGCCTGCTGGGCCGGGCTCCCCGGGGCCAGCGCTTCTTCATGCAGGGAGGCGAGCCCCAGGATGGATCCCAACACGTTATTCATGTCGTGGGCCACGCCGCCCGCCAGGCTGCCCAGGCTCTCCATCTTCTGGGAGCGATGCAGCTGACGTTCCAGCTGGAGGCGTTCTTCTTCCGCCAGTTTCCGTTCGGTGATCACGTCAAACACCGCCACGAAATGCCCTTCCATGGGCCGATAGACCGAGATGGAGAACCACATGTTCAGCGCGGCGACGAAGATCTCGAAGCGCTCGGGCACCCCCGTCTGCACCACCCGCGCATAGCGTTCGAACAGGCCCGGGTCCGCTTCGCGAATGCCGGGGATCAGCTCCGTCACCCGCTTCCCCACCACGTCCTTCAAGCCAGTCAGGCTCGAGAAGGCCGCATTGACCTCCAGGTAGGTAAAATCATCGGCGACTCCATCCTTGACGTGGAGCCTGCACAGCGCGAAGCCCTGCATCATGTTGTTGAAAAGGGCCCGGTATCTGGCTTCGCTCTCCAGGGCGTTCCGCTCGGAGTTCTTGAGGCTCGTGATGTTCACATGGGAGATCACAAGGGGCGTGGGCGGAACGCCCGGGAAGCGCGTGACCCTCGCCTGGAACCAGCGCTGCTCCTGGGGTGAGTGGCAGGCGTACTGGAGGCTGAACTCCGGCAGATCGCCACGGAGCATGGCCCGGATCCCCTCGGCCATGGCCTCGGCATCCTTCGCATCCCCTCCGGTGACGGCATCGCAGATGTTCAGGTAGTCGAGGCCCTCCCACGGCTGGATGCCCCCCAAGCCGTTCTGGGCCGCGAATTCCCGCCAGGCTTGATTCACCTTGAGGATGCGCCCCTCCACATCGAGGATGACCAAGTTCGAGGAGAGGGCGTTGATGGCGGATTCGGAGAAGCGCTCCGATTCCCGAAGGGCCTCCTGCGCCTCCACGCGTTTGGAGACATCCCTCGAGTTCACGACGATGGCCTGCACTTCAGGCTTCTCAAGCAGGTTGATGGCCACCGCTTCCATCCAGATCCAGGTGCCGTCCTTCCGGGCATAGCGGTACTCCACCCGCACCGGTTCCCCGGGGTGGATCATGCAGTGCTGGAAGGCCTCCCCCACCTTGGGAGCATCCTCCGGATGGATGAAATCGAAGGTGTTCTTCCCGTCCATCTCCGCTGCATCGAAACCATGCAGCCGCTGCGCCGCTGGGGAGTTGTAGAGAAGGCGGCCCTCCCCATCCAGGAGACTGAAAATGTCCACGGAATGGTCGAGCATGGCCTGCATGCGTTCCATGCTGATGCCCGCCGAAGGGGCGTCAGAATGGGCTGGATGCGGCTCGAAACCGGGCATCACGATCACCTGGAAGGTTTGTGAGCATACACCCACCCGTTGGGACCTCGGTCAAATGAGGCCTCCTTCCCCGAAGTCGGAATTCCGTAGGTGGATCCCGGGTTCGAGAGCAGGATCAAGGTCAGGTGGATGCCCCGGGCAGCCCCGCGGAATCCTCCGGCCCGGGTCCTGGCTGTTCCAGCCTGCGAACCGCCGGAAAGCGCCCCATGAACCGCATCGGCAAGTTGCTCCAGGCCTCGGGCCAGGACCTCGTCAAGGGCACGTATCAGGATGGCCTCCAGGCCATGTGGGAGGCCCGCTGGGATCTCCTGGGGCCCCGCGGCCGCCTGGATTGGTTCCAGCGGCATGGCGTGCGCCCGCCTCAGCAGTGTCCGCTCCTGCCCCTCCCCATCCACGGCATTCGCCGCCGACTCACCGGCGGACGGACCTCCCCCTTCGGGGTCACCCTGCGGCGCATCCGCGCGGCACTCTAGTTCGAGGGCTCAGGCCCCTGCTTCCCGTTGAACCCGGAGGCAGGCCACACGCCAGCCGGCCCAGGCTTGGCGCAGATCATCGCGCAGGTGGGAGCGCTGGACCTTCCATTCCGCTTGGGCGGCCCGCCAGGCCTCCGCGCGGAGGCGGCCCTTCTGGCGCCACTCCGCCTTCACCACGTGCCAGGCATCCAACCGGGCCTGGAAGGCCCCCAGGGCCGTGTCGAGGCGGGCATGGGCCTCTTCCAGAGACGTTCTCGCAGGGTGGGTATCCATCGCCAGGGTCGCGCTCAGGCGCTTGGCTTCCATGGCCACCCGAGCCCGCTGAATGGTTGTGGCGGGTACGCGGCGCAGGCCCCAGGTCAGACCCACCCAGGAGCCGACGGCGATGATCCACTTGGCGGGATCGAACTGGTACCAGCGGGGGCCGTTGCGGTAGTCCCACTGCCACATGTGGTGGTAGTTGTGATAGCCCTCGCCGAAGGTGAGCGGAGCCAGGAAGACGTTATCCCGCGCGCTGTTCGCGTCGGTGTAGGGCTGACTGCCGAACCAGTGGGCGGCGGAGTTGATGAGGAAGGTGCTGTGGTGCGTCAGCACGATGCGCAGCAGCAGCCCGAAGATGAGCTGCCCGCCGACGTTGTGCGTGGCCAATCCCACGCCCACCGGAAGCACCAGCGCCACCACGGCGCCAATGAGGAACCGGTATCGGTGCTGCCAGCGCAGCAGGGGATCCTGCTCCAGATCCGTGACGCCATCCATGGGGCGGTCGCCACCTTCCATTACCCACAGCCAGTGGGCGTACCAAAAGCCCCGCTTCACCGGGTAGGGATCCTTGTCCACGTCATCCACGAAGCGGTGGTGATGGCGGTGGTCGCTGCACCAGGCGATGGCGGAGTTTTGGAAGGCCGCCGCGCCGAAGAGCAGGAGGATGAACCGCATGGGCCAAGCCGCCTGGTAGGCCCGGTGGCTGAAGAGCCGGTGGTAGCCCACGGTGATCGCCAGGCCCGTGGCGATGTACAACACCAGGAGGACCGCTGCCTCACTCCACCGCAGGCCATGAGTGGCCAACCGCCACGGCACGATGACGAGGGCCAAGCCCAAGGTCCCCAGCAGGAACAACGTATTGAGCCAGGAGCGGGGCGTGCGGTGGTCCATGGAATTCCTCCAGCCGATGGGGCCGCATTCCCACCATAGGCCCTTCCCGCCTTCGCGTTGTGATTTCCGTATCACCCGTAAGATCCCTCTCGGTAACAGCTGCCGCGTCGCTTCGAATTACCTGGGCGAATCCATCGATCCGGCACAGGCTGAGGCTGGTGGATGTCCTGGACAGCCCCCCGGATCCGTCCCGTCCAGGCTTGGCCCTCGCGGCCTGGAACCACCCCGGGAGCTCCCCATGAAACGCATCTTCACCCACCTCCGCGCCGCTGCGCCGGAGCTGCAGGAACGCACCTACCTCACGCGCCTCCAGAACCTCTGGGAAGACCGCTGGATGCTGCTCGGCGGCCGCGATCGCTCCGAATGGCTCAAGCGCCACGACGCCCTGCCCACCGCCGATGACCTGCTGGTGAACGAACCCCAGGTGCGCACCCTGAGGCGGCTTCTGGATCGCTGCCCTGACCTGCCCCAGCACCTTCACCAGGGCTGACCTTGCGCGTGCCATGGCAGAATGGGCGGCCATGACCGAGATCCGCACCCTCAGCACCGCCACCCTGGGCCGATACCTGGTGGAACCGGCGGCAGACCTCAAGGCCCCGATCCTCGTGGGTTTCCATGGCTATGGCCAAAACGCCGAGGTCCTCTTGGAGGAGCTGCGCCGCATCCCGGGCATCGCTCGGTGGGCGCTCGTCTCCGTGCAAGCCCTCCATCGCTTTTACAACACCCGGACCCAAGCCGTGGGCGGCTCCTGGATGACCAGCCTGGACCGCGACCAGGCCATCCAGGACAACCTGGCCTACGTGGGCCGTGTGCTCGCCGAACTGCGCGCGGAGCGCGGCCCCAGCCACCTCGTCTTCGCGGGCTTCTCCCAAGGGGCCGCCATGGCCTGGCGGGCCGCGGCGCACTTCCCCTGCGAGGGCCTGATCGTGCTGGGGGGCGATCTGCCCAAGGACGTGGCTCAGGCCCCCGTTCTGCCACCGATCCTCCTGGGGCGGGGCGAGCGCGACACCTACTACACGGCGGCCCAACTCGCCCAGGACCTCCGCCATCTCGAAGGCCGGGGCCTGCAGGTACAGGCCGTCACATTTGACGGGGGGCACGAATGGGGCCTCCCCTTCCTGGAAGCCTCCGGAACCTTCCTCGACCGCGTGCGGGCCTAGAACAGTTCCTTCACCCGCTCCGGGGGCCTTGCCACCACGGCCCGGTCCCCCCGCACCGCGATGGGGCGCTCCATGAGGATGGGATGGGCGAGCAGCGCGGCGAAGGCCTCCTCCTCCGTCAGCTCCCGATCCCCGAATTGTTCGGTGAACACCGCCTCCCCCCGCCGCAGCAATTCACTGGGCCGCATCCCCAACTTGCGGAGCAGCTCCCGCAGCTCCGACGCCGTGAGCGGCACTTCCAGGTAGGGGATGACCTCCACCGCCAGCCCCTCCTCCGCCACCAGGGCGCAGGCCGAGCGACTCTTGGAGCAACGGGCGTTGTGGTAGATCCGAAGGGTCTCGTTCATCGCTTAACCGTACCGAAGGCGGCGCAGGGTGGCGACGTCCAAGTGCACCGCCCCCCCGGGTAGGGCGGAAAGAACCTCCAAGGATCACCCGCGGGGTTTGGCTTTCTTTCCC
Organism: uncultured Solibacteraceae bacterium; assembly: GCA_964617215.1. Taxonomy (GTDB): domain Bacteria; phylum Acidobacteriota; class Holophagae; order Holophagales; family Holophagaceae; genus JAFDVN01. Next base: position 96,734 of record CAZTVL010000001.1, read on the forward strand.
GTGGACGCATTGAGGGCGACGGCGGCACGGATGAGTGCCTTGAACGCCTCCGCATCGACCACTTCACCCTCGTGAAGGTCGATGGCGCGGCGCGTGTTCCCCTCGAGGCTCGCATTGAAGAGCCGGGTGGGATCCGCCAAGGCTGCACCCTTGAAGAAGGTCAGCTTCACCACCGCCTTGTAGGACTCCCCCGTGCAGATGTCCCCGTCCCGGGACCACACCGGAGTCCCCATCCACTTCCACTCCTCCACCACGTCGGGAACGGCCTCCCGGATGAGCTCCCGCATCCTCGCCAGCGTGGTCCCCCGCCAATCGCCCAGCGCCGAGATTTTGCCGCTGATGAGCTCCGAAGCGGCCTCGCCTGACTGTTTGATTTGAGGCTTCATCGTCCGACCTCTCCAGGGGGGTGGGCTTTCATGCCCGTAGCTTCAAGATTCGATCCAAGGATCAGAGAAGGGGAATCATCAGGCCCTTCACGGGCTGGAGCAAGGGCCGCCTTCCTTCGCAGCCTTCACCAAATCCCCCCAAGCCCAACTCCGCAGCAGTTCCTCCCCGAGGGTGATGAGGGTGTAGCCATCGTCGCTGAAACGCAGGGCCTTGATCTCAGAATCGAGGGGATCCATCGTCCCCAGTTTCCGTAATGGCCTTGCGTTCCACACCTGCAGGCCCCTGGCATCCGAGATCACCAGGTTCCGGCCATCGGGGGACGCGGCGAGGAGGGCGGGGTCTTCCAGGGGGCGTTCCTCGAGGAGGTCAAATGCGTCGTTCATTAAGGCCACATAGCGACCCGGGGCGGGCCCCTTCCCGGCTTTTCGAGTCCACAGCGCCGCCCATCCCTGATTCCCCCAAGGGACGACGCGCTCGATCCAGTCCACGCCCTCCAGGGCCCGGCGCCGAATCGACGTGCCATCGTGGCGGGCCAGGGTTGAAGCCCTTTCCCGCCAAACGGGTCGGCCGGCGGCATCCACCGCGAGGAGTGCGAAATCCCCATGCTCCAGAGGAAGCACCTCGCGGATTTTCATGGAGCCGGTATCCAGGGCGGCGAGTCCCCCTTCCTCCATCCCCCAGAGCACGCGCCGATCCGGGCTGGCGAGGGCGCCGTCAAGGCGGCCTTCGATGGACGTTCGGCTCAGCAGCGCACCCCGCCTCACGTCCCATCGCAGCAGGCTGGTGCCCTGCACACCCACCAGGCTCTCTCCATCGGCGCTGAAGAAGCAGCGTTCAGGCAGTGGGCCCCCCAACTTGGGCGACAGGGGTTCCCGGGTCTTCAGGTCCCACAGGCGAAGGCCCGACCGGCGGCCCACGAGGGCCAAGGTGCGCTGATCCGGTGACAGGGCGCCCCAACTCCAATCCCCCCGCACGGGAAGGGCCGCTCCGCCCGCGGGGGGCGCTGGGGGCGGAAGGATCGGCAGCCGCGCCATCAGATCCCCCAGATCCCACAGCGTGAGCCCGCTGTGCACGTCCTGATGGAAATCGCCCTCCGCAGTCTGCGCCATTCGAAAGGTCTGGCTCACGGTGGCGAGGGAACGGCCATCGGTGGAGAAGACCATCTCCTTCACTCCCGTGGCATCCAGGAAGGCCAGCCACTGGCCGTTGCGGGCATCCATGAGTCCCACGCCCTGGGTGGTCTCGTTGAATCGCCCCGGCTTGAGCACCGAGGCCACCACGCGGCCATCGGGGCTGAGCGCCACGGGCCCGGCGGGATCGGCCTTCCAGAGTTCGGAATGGGCACGGAACCAGCCCAGGCGCCCTTCGGTGCCCCGGTGGAGGAGCTGCCCCGGCGCCGTGGCCAGCCACTGCCCGTCGGCGCTCCAGGCCAGGCCCGGCGTCCGATCTTCGCCCACGGAAAACAGGCTCTGCACCCGACCCGTATCGGGATCCCGAAGTTCGAGGGCACCGGCGAGGACGACGGCGAGGCTCTTGCCCGTGGGATGGGGTGCGAAGCCGCTGATGAAGGCCGTATCACCCTCCGGCTTCGGACCCGCCACGGGCACGCGGGTGGAACGGCCATCCGCCGCCACCTTCCAGATGGATTCCATGTCCTGGATCCAGAGATGCCCTGCGGCATCCCAGGCCATGCGGTCCACGCCACGCCGCACGGGCTCCGGCCCTTCGGGAACTTGGAGCGGCGCCCAAGGGTGTTCCGCGAGGTGATCGAGATCCTGGGCCGAGCCCATCCACAGGTGGCTGCCTTCCACGCCCTCCCGGGTCACCACCAGGGCCACGCGATCGCCCTCCGGCGACAGGGCCAGCCCTTCCAACCCGGTGGCGTTCCCCGGCAAGGGACGCTCCCAGCGGGGCCGGCCTCCGGCATCCACGGCCTTCCACGTGGCGCCCGAGGTGAACCACCACTCGCCCGTGCGGGGCTGCCACACCACGGGCCCCGGGCCCGCTTCCAGTTCCACCGAAGGCGGATGGGGGTGGGCCCGCAAGACCGCCACGTCCCAGCGCTGGAGGCACCAATCCTCGAAACGCCGACCCCCTTCGAGCCACGCACCGCTGGCCGGATCGAAGGCTGCGATCTGGCCTTCGTCGCCCAGGATGTAATCCGATTCGTACTCCTGGCGCCGCGGCTCCACCTGGCGACTGAGGAACGCCCCCGAATCCACGTGCACGAGCCCCTGCTCCCGGTGGGACCCGAAGGCCAACAGTCGGGCATCCGGCGACCAAGCCAAGGTCACCGCGGGATCCGCGGGGCCGTGCAGATCCCGCAAGTGCTTGGGATCCTTCCAATCCCACAGCACGAGGCCCCCGCTCCGCGCCCCCAGCGCGATCACGCTGGTCCGGGGGGAACAGGCCAGGGCCGTCAGGCGGGTATCGAGGGTCACGGTGGTCAGGAGCTTCAACTCCGGCAGGCGACGCACGGTGAGGGTGCCCCGATCATCGGACATGGGGGGACTCTGGGCCAGCACCAGATGGGCCTGCCCATCAAAACCCAACGCCGTGATCCCGTTGTGGGCGTTGCCCGCGAGGCCCTTGGGCAGGGGCAGTTCCTTCCACGTTTTGAGATCCAACACCCGCAGTTTGCCGTTCAGCTCCAGCCAGGCGAACCAGCGCCCTTCGGGGCTGATGGCCTCCAAGTAGCTCACGCCCCGGGCCGGGAGCCGCCGCGCCACCCGCCCCCCCTGCGCATCCACCAGGCTCCAGCCCTGCTTGAGGGTGAACACCAGCAGGCGCTTTCCATCCGGCAACCACCGGGAGCCCCGCACCTGCGACCCCAGCTGGGGAAAACTTCGCCGAACCTGGCCCGTGCGGGCATCGAGAATCTGGAAGGGCGCATCGTCGGGGCTGATCGCCAATTCCGTCGCATCGGGCGAGAGCGAAGCCCAATCGCCATAGCCCGGCCGCCGCAGCGACTGGAGCCGGGCGCTGGGCGGAAGCTGTTGCGCGCCGAGGAAGGGGAGCGCCAGGGAAAGGCAGAGGACTTGCAGCAGGATGCGATTCAAGCGAGCTCCAAAGGCGCCCGGATCGCGGCGCCCCATGATGGGATTGACCCCTTCAGCGGGTCCAGGTCACCCGGGCTCGGAGGCCATCGCCCTCGAAGCCAAGTGAGACTTCCGCCGACGTCACGCCTTCGAAGATTCCGAAGCGGCCCGTCGGGTCGAAGGCCGGTGTGCGGGGACGCCAGGCGGTGCCGAAGCGGGCATGTACCGGCGCGCCCTGAACCTCCAGATCCCCGTTGGCCAGAAAGGGCGCGAGGCCCAGCAGGCGATGGCTTTCGGCGCGCGCGGCCTCCGGGGACTGCCCGGATTGCAACCAAGGCATCAGCCAGGCCATGGCGCCCCAAGCGGCCTTGGCATCGCCTTCCATGGCGGCCTGGAAGGCGGCGGGCAAGCCAGCCTTCACCGCCGAAGGTTGCAGGCGAAACGCCGTCGGAAAGGGACTCGGAGCTTCCGTGCCGGCTACCAGGGGGCTGGCCAGGGATGCATCATTGCTCAGCACCAGCCAGCGATCTTCCACGTGGGCGGTGAAGCGCATGGAGGCCAACCCCAGGAAGCCCAGGCGCACCAGCAAGCGGCCATCGGGCTCGCGGGTGACGCGGCCCTCCAGTTCCCGGAAGAGGCGGGGCAGGGGCAGCCCCTCGGCACCGAGGAATTGCAAATCCCGGGCGAAGGTGGCGGGCTGCTTCAGCTCCAATGCAAGCACGAGGGGCCGGGTGAAGGCCCCCAGGGCCACGGCGCCGAGGGTGATCATGTCCGAGCCCCGCCCGAGAGCGCCCGCATCCATCAGCGTGGCGGGGCTACCACTGCCCATCTGGATCACGGGCGCGCTGTCGGGGAAGCCCACGGCCATCGAGCCCGTGAAGGAGTCCGTGAGATCCACCCCGGGCAGGTCCAGGATCCGCCCCAGGGGCCCCCGTGCGCCGAAAGCCTGGGGCCGTGCCTTCAATCCGAACTCCGCCACCATGGGCACGGTCCACCGGGGCCGGGGCCGATCCCCCGCAGCGACGATGCCCTTCAAGCCCTGGTAGATGCTGCTGTCCAGGAGGGGCAGTACGAAGGTCTCCAGGCTCATGCGGCCCTCGGAGGCGGCGTCGAGGCGGAATGCGATGGGATCGAAGTAGCGGCGCCAGTAGCGGCTGTAGCCCTCCCGGAACGCGGCGTAGGCCTGAGCTTCGCCTTCGCTCACCCGCGCCAGGGGGATGCGCTCCAGCGGGTTCAGATGTTCCAGGGCGCCGAAGTCCCGGTGGCGCACGCGGCCATCGGCTTCCAGCGTGAGTCCGGAGAGGTTCAGGGAATTCGGTAGGTAGCCCAGGCTGCGCAGGCGCTCAAGGGTTACGGGTTCATCGGGCGCATCCATCCGCCGCAGCAGCGCCGCGGCGGCGAGGCGCTCCATCTGCAGCCGGGCCAGGGCCTGACGGGACTGGAGGATGCGCTGCCGGGGGCCCACCAGGTTCCGGATGAAGGCATCGGGGAGGTAGGCGTAGACCTCGGTATCGGCGCCCGGCGCCAGCTCACCGAGCACCACCGCGAATTCATCGGAGCGCCCGAGGGATCCCTTTCCGCCTACATCGTGCAACGCCAGGGCCCGGCTGAGCTCCGTTCGCGACGTGGAGATGAAGAGGCGGTTGCCCCGCTTGGCCCAGAAGGCCGCGCCGCGGGGCTGGATGCCCTCCTGGGGCAGGGGCAGCAGCGCACCCACCATCGGCGCCAGCTCCGCCACGAGGGTGAGTTCCGTGCCCGCGAGGAAGGCCAGGTCGGAGGAGAAGATCACGGCCTCTTTCACGCCCCCTGCCGCCACGATGCGACGGCCCAGCCCGCTGCCCAGGCCCAGGTCCGCCAGGGCCCGCTCCACGATGGAGGTATCCAGGCGGTCCTGACCGAGGAAGCTGTTCACCCGGCTGAGGAAGGTGGCGCCACCGCCCTCCAGGGAGGCGAGGGCATCGGCGGGCTTGCGCAGGTGCAGCAAGGGGCGGTCCAGGGGCACGCAGTCCGCCAGCGGGAGCAGGGCCGGCGCAGGTTTGCCCTTGCGCATCTCCGCCCAGGGGTGGGGCGGCGTATCGATGCCCGGGAGCTCGCTGAGAGGCAATTCCGCATCTTTACTTTGATCCGCATCCGCCAGAGCACGATCCAGTTGGAGGGTTTCATCCACGGCGGCGCGGCCCCCCAGCAGCGCCAACATCGAAGGGCCCCCGGGTTCGGCCTCGCCCCGGATCCCGCCGCGGTTGCGCTGATGGCGCATCTGCTCCAGGCCCACGCCCAGTTTCAGCCCGGCCCCGCCATAGGCGGATTCCGCCGCCATCCACAGCCCCGCGGCCAGCGGCGCCTCCGTGGACCACCCCACGCAGCGCGCCCGGAGCCAAGCCTCCAGACCTTCCGCATTCGGTGCATCGACGGTGGGAAAGGTAAAGGTGAAGGTGCCCAGGCTTTGGCCGTCCTTCATCACCTCCAATTTCGCGGAGGTCGCTGGGCCCCGGCGCAAGCCGATGACCTGGAACGGCACGCGCTCCTCCGGACCGGGCGGCAGCGGCGGCAGCGCCGCGATGCGATCCCGGCGGAGCTTCTGGCCCAAGCGGCGGAGGAGCTCCGCATCCACAGGGCGGCGCTCGGGCTGCAGCGCAGTGGTGAAGATCCAGTGCTGGCCATCGTCGATGCGGGGCGCCAGCTCCAGCAGCAGAGGGGCTTCGGCATCCGCCAAGTCCGCCTTCGGCACCAGGGCAAACCCCGCCAATTGGCTACGCTGGCGATCCGTGAGGCTTTTCTGGAATTCCGGATCCTCCAACGTGGCGGGCCCCCTTCCACCATGGGTTTGTCCGTAGGCCGCCAGCGCCTTGGCGATGGAGCGTGGACCCGCGAACTGATCGAACGCCTTCTGCTGATCCTCCATCTGAATCCGGGAAAGGGCCTCGGCCCGGGTTCTGGGGCCTTCGTAGAGCGAAATGGGAGGAATCAGGAGGGGGCGCTCCAATCCGGATTCGCCCGCCACCAGTCGCACCGTCGCCCCCTTCCACCGCACGGGGAGCTTCACTTCCCCGACCACCGCCTCCAGGCCGAGGCGGGCGACCCGCGCCCGTCCCCGGGGCGTGACGTGGTCGGGCAGCTGGCCCCGCAGCAGGGCCGGTGCCAGGAGGAGGAAAGGCAGGGGGGAGATCCGGCGGGCCAGGGGCATGGAGATCCTTGTCGATTAATTCCAAGATCACTGTACCCAAACTGGCGCCCTGGAAGGGACCACCTGCTTCACCGTGGGGGCAGGGCGTCGGCCCGCCACTGATAAACTGGCGGGCTACGCCGTTGGCACCGCAGGAGCTCCGCCCGATGATCCGCTTCCCCATGCGCGCCCTGCTCATCCCCGCGTTCATCCTCACCCTCGCGGCCCAGGCGCCCCCCACCCTCCGCCTTCCCGACGCCGCCCGTCCGCGGCACTACGCCGTGGACGTGAGCCTGGATCCGGATCAAGAGACCTTCCAGGGTCACGTGACCATCCAGCTCACCGTCCTGAAGCCCGGGGCCACCTTGTGGCTCCATGGCACCGACCTCGCGGTGAAGGCCGCCACCTTCACCCGCCCGGGGCACGCACCCCTCACGGCCAAGGCCCACCTGGAGGGCAGCCAATTCCTGGGCCTCACCTTCGAGAAGGCCCTGATCCCGGGGCCGGGCACCCTCACCCTGACCTACGAAGGCAAGGTCAGTCGGCGCGACACCATGGGCATCTTCGCGGAAAAGGAGGGCGACGCCTGGTATGCCTTCACGCAGTTCGAAGCCGATGGGGCCCGCCGCGCCTTCCCCTGTTTCGACGAGCCGGGCTACAAGGTGCCCTGGCAGCTCACCCTCCGCGTGCCCAAGGCGCACATGGCCGTGGCCAACACGCCCATCCTCCGGGAACGGGTGGAGGGTGGCACCAAGATCGTCACCTTCCAGGAATCGAAGCCCCTGCCCAGCTACCTCGTGGCCTTCGCCGTGGGCACCTTCGATGTGGTGGAGGCCGGTCCCGCCGGGAAGAAGCGCACGCCCCTGCGAATCCTCGTGCCCAAGGGCCATGCGGGTGAAGCGGTCGCCGCCGCGAAGGCGATCCCCGCTCTGCTCGATCGCCTGGAAGCCTACTTCGGCATTCCCTATCCCTACGAGAAACTCGACAGCCTGGTGATTCCCGAAACGAGCAACTTCGGCGCCATGGAGAACCCTGGCCTCATCACCTACGCCCGCAACGTGATGCTCGCCAAGCCCGAAGCCCAGACCCTCTGGTTCGAGCGGAACATGCTCAACACCACCGCCCATGAGATGGCCCACCAGTGGTTCGGAGACCTCGTCACCATGCAGTGGTGGAACGACCTCTGGCTCAACGAGGGATTCGCCACGTGGATGTCGGCGAAAATCGTGAACGCCTATAAGCCCCAGTGGAATTGGAAGATCGAGGAGTCCCTCGGCAACCTGCGCACGGCCATGGGTGCGGATTCCCTGGCCACCTCCCGGAAGATCCGCCAGCCCATCACCACCCAGGACGACATCGCGAACGCCTTCGACGGAATCACCTATCAAAAGGGCGCCAGCATCCTCGACATGTTCGAGGCCCGCATGGGTGAGAAGGCCTTCCGCCGCGGAGTGCGAGCCTACCTCCGGGCCCATGCCCACGGCAACGCCACCACCGGGGACTTCCTCAAAGCCCTTGCCAAGGAAGGCGGCACTTGGATCGCCCCCGCCTTCTCCACCTTCCTGGATGAGACCGGCGTGCCCGAGGTGGCTTTGGAACTGGTGGCGGACAAGACCGGCAAGGGCTCCATCCTCCGCGCCACCCAGCGCCGCTTCGTGCCTCTGGGCTCCAAGGCCAGCGTCGATCGCATCTGGAAGATCCCCTTCTCCGCCCGCTACGCCATCGGCGGCAAGGTGCACCACCTCAAAGCCAATTTCGAAACCGCCTCCGCCGAGTTCCGTATTGCCGCCCCCCCGAACCAGGTGGACTACCTCACGGCCAACGAAGGCATGACCGGCTACTACCGGGTGAGCTACAGCCCCGAGCTGCTGGATCGCCTGCTGAGCCACGAAGCCACGGCCCTCACCCGGGTGGAGCGGGTGGGCCTGATCCAGGAATTGGCGATCCTGGCCCATGAAGGCCGCATGCCCTTGGATCGCGCCCTGGCGCTCCTGCCCCGCAGCGCCCAAGAACAGGATCCCTACCTCTTCGGCGCCGCCTTGGAGATCGCCTGGCTGGCCACGGGCTACCTCGTGCCCGACGAGCGCATTCCCCAAACCAAGCAACTGCTGCGGAGCACCTACGGCGCCCGGGCCCGGGCCATGGGGCTGCGCACCCAGCCCGGGGAACCCGACGGCCAGCGCCAGCTCCGGCAAACCTTGGGGGGCCTCGCCGGGTACGCCGAGGATCCCGAAGTCCTGGCCCAGGCTCGCCAGATCGCCCTCCAATGGCTCGAAGATCGCAGCGCCGTGGACCTCGAAACCGCCAACCTGGCCCTGCCCTTGGCCGCCATGAAGGGCGATCAGGCTTTGTTCGATCGCTGCCTGGCGGCCCTGAAGGCGACCCAGGATGCCCGTGAGAAGAGCCTGCTCTTCTCTACGCTGGGCTCCTTCGAGGATCCCGCCCTCGCTGCGAAGGCCCAGATGCTGGTGCTGAGCCCCGAGTTCGATCCTCGCCAGTCCATCGCCATCCTCTACACCCAGGGCTACGACCGGGCCACGGTGGAACTGGCCTACGGTTTCATGAAGGCCCACGTGGATGAGCTGCTGGCCAAGTTGCCCCAGGAATCCGGGTCCAGCCTCATCACCCTCGGCAACGCCTTCAGCGACATCGCCCACCGAAACGATCTGGAGGCCTTCTTCAAGCCCCGGATCACCACCATCCCCGGCGGCCCTCGCACCCTGGATCAGATCTTGGAAGGCATTGATCTGCGGAGGACCCACCTGGAAATTCTGCAGCCCAAGGTGCTGGTCTTCCTGAACGCGCAGCAGGGGCGGTAAAGCCGCGTCATTCCTGAGTCAGGTTGATTTTCAGGGGTTGATCTCGCCCGGGCTACGCCCAAACCTGGTGCATCCGCCCGGCCAGACCCCAAGGATCGCCCTTGCTCACCACCCTGCTCTCCCCCGATCGCCTCCTGGCCATCGTGCGATTCCAGACCACCATCACCAAGGCCCGGCTCGATCTGGGCCAGGTGATCGCGCGCACCGCGGAGCTTGCCCAATCCATCCTAGGGGCCGATGGCGCCGCCGTGGAGATGGAGGAGGGCACGGACATGGTCTATCAGGCCGCCACCGGGATCGCCGAGCGCCAATTGGGCATGCGCATTCCCAAGGTGGGCAGCCTCTCCGGACTCTGCGTGGCCAGCCAGCACCTGCTCACCTGCGAGGATTCCGAAACGGACCCCCGAGTGGATCGCGCCGCCTGCCGCGCGGTGGGCCTTCGCTCCATGATCGTGGTGCCCTTGGTTCATGAGGGCACACCCGTGGGGGCCCTCAAGGTGATGTCCCACAAGCCCCAGGCCTTCCAGGCGGAGGATCTGCAGACCCTGGACCTGATCTCCGAAGTCATCGCCGCGGCCATGGCCCACGCCACCGACCACGACGTGAAGGCCGAGGAGACCCGGGCCCTCTACCTGCGCGCCACCCAGGATTCCCTCACGGGGCTCGGCAATCGGGCGCTCTTCTACGACCGCATGCAGCAGGGCCTCGCCCTGGCCCGGCGAAACGGCGAGCGCCTGGGCATCGCCATGGTGGACATGGACGGCCTCAAGCCCATCAATGATGCCTTCGGCCATCGCACCGGAGATGCCGCCCTCAAGACCCTGGCCCATCGCCTCCGCCATGCCCTGCGGGAGACGGACCTCGCGGCGCGGCTCGGCGGAGATGAGTTCGGCGTGCTGCTCCCCTCGATCCACTCCCGGGAAGCGGCCCAGGCCGTCAGCCTCAAGCTGGCGGAGCAGGTGAAGGGCCCCTTGATGTTTGAGGGCCAGGCCTTGGAAGTCGCCGCCAGTGTGGGCGTGGCGATCTTCCCCGACGACGGCCCCACGGCCGAGACCCTGGTGGCCGTGGCCGACGAGGCCATGTACGCCCACAAGCGCGCTCACGGCACGCCCCGCTGAAGCTTACCGCCCCCCCCGCGGCCCCTGGAAAAAGGCGCATCCGGCGGGCTGCCGCCCCCTACCCCGGGACAAGCGGTCCCACGTCCGCGCCATCGGCGCTAGACTGGCCTGTTGACTGTCTTTGCGATCGTTCTCAGCCTCCAGGAGACCTCCATGCTCGACACCTACCGCCAGCTCGCGGCCAAGCGCGCGGAACTCGGCATTCCCGCCCTGCCCCTCACGGCCGAGCAGACCTCGAGCCTTGTGGACCTCCTGATGGCGCCCCCCAAGGGCGAAGAGGCCTTCCTCGTGGAGCTGCTCACGCACCGCGTGCCCCCGGGTGTGGATGACGCCGCCAAGGTGAAGGCGGGCTTCCTGGCCAGCGTCGCCAAGGGCAAGGAGACTTGCCCGCTCGTCAGCCGCGCCAAGGCCACGGAACTGCTGGGCACCATGCTGGGCGGCTACAACGTGCAGCCCCTCATTGACCTGCTGGACGACGCCGAAGTCGCTCCCGTGGCCGCCGAGGCCCTGAAGAAGACCCTGCTGATGTTCGACGCCTTCCACGATGTGAAGGAGAAGGCCGACAAGGGCAACGCCATGGCCAAGGCCGTGGTGCAGAGCTGGGCCGATGCCGAGTGGTTCACCTCCAAGCCCGAAGTGCCCCGCGAAGCCACCGTCACCGTGCTCAAGGTGAGCGGCGAGACGAACACCGACGACCTCTCCCCCGCCCCCGACGCGTGGAGCCGCCCCGACATCCCGCTCCACGCCCTGGCCATGCTGAAGAACCCCCGCCCCGGTATCACCCCCGAGGAGCCCGGCGTGCGCGGCCCCATCGCCTTCATGGAGGGCCTCAAGGCCAAAGGCCATCCCGTGGCCTATGTGGGCGACGTGGTGGGCACCGGCTCCAGCCGCAAGAGCGCCACCAACTCCGTGCTGTGGTGGACGGGCGAGGACATCCCCTACGTGCCCAACAAGCGCTTCGGCGGCTTCTGCCTCGGCACCAAGATCGCGCCCATCTTCTTCAACACCCAGGAGGATGCCGGCGCCCTGCCCATCGAGTGCGACGTGTCGCAGTTGGAGACGGGCGACGTCATCACCATCCACCCCTACGACGGCAAGATCACGAAGAACGGCCAGGTGGTCAGCACCTTCCAGCTGAAGTCGGAAGTGCTGCTGGATGAAGTGCGCGCTGGGGGCCGCATCCCCCTCATCATCGGTCGCGCCCTCACCGCCAAGGCCCGCCAGTCCCTGGGCCTGCCCGCCTCCACGCTGTTCCGCCTGCCCAAGGATCCCGCCGCCTCCACCAAGGGCTTCACCTTGGCCCAGAAGATGGTGGGTCGCGCCTGCGGCCTGCCCGAAGGCCAGGGCGTGCGCCCAGGCACCTACTGCGAGCCCCACATGACCAGCGTGGGCAGCCAGGACACCACCGGCCCCATGACCCGCGACGAGCTGAAGGATCTGGCCTGCCTGGGCTTCAGCGCCGACCTCACCATGCAGTCCTTCTGCCACACGGCGCCCTACCCCAAGCCCGTGGACGTCATCACCCACCGCGACCTGCCCCACTTCATGAGTGATCGCGGCGGTGTGTCCCTGCGCGTGGGCGACGGCGTCATCCACTCCTGGCTGAACCGCATGCTCCTGCCCGACACCGTGGGCACCGGCGGCGACAGCCACACCCGCTTCCCCATCGGCATCTCCTTCCCCGCCGGCTCCGGCCTCGTGGCCTTCGCCGCCGCCACGGGCGTGATGCCCCTGGACATGCCCGAGAGCGTGCTCGTGCGCTTCAAGGGCACCATGCAGAAGGGCATCACCCTGCGCGACCTCGTGAACGCCATCCCCTACGCGGCCATCCAGCGCGGCCTCCTCACCGTGGAGAAGAAGGGCAAGAAAAATGTGTTCTCCGGTCGCATCCTGGAAATCGAAGGGCTCCCCGACCTCAAGATCGAGCAGGCCTTTGAGCTCACGGATGCCAGCGCCGAGCGCTCCGCCGCCGGCTGCACCGTGCGCCTGAACAAAGAACCCATCCTCGAGTACATGCGCTCCAACATCACCCTGCTGAAGTGGATGATCGCCGAGGGCTACCAGGACAAGCGCACCATCGGCCGCCGCATCAAGGCCATGGAGGCCTGGATGGCCAACCCCCAGCTGCTGGAAGCGGACAAGGACGCCGAGTACGCCGAGGTCATCGAGATCGACCTCGCCACCATCACCGAGCCCTTGGTCGCCTGCCCCAACGATCCCGATGACATCAAGCCCCTCAGCGCCGTCGAGGGCGCGAAGATTGACGAGGTCTTCATCGGCTCCTGCATGACGAACATCGGCCACTTCCGCGCCGCCAGCCGCGTGCTCGAAGGCAAGTCGGACATCCCCACCCGCCTCTGGATCGCGCCGCCCACGATGATGGATCAGAAGATCCTCACGGAAGAGGGCTACTACGGCGTGCTGGGCCGCACCGGCGCCCGCATGGAGATGCCCGGATGCTCGCTGTGCATGGGCAACCAGGCCCAGATCCGCAAGGGCTCCACGGCCATGAGCACCAGCACCCGCAACTTCCCCAACCGACTCGGCGTCGACACCAACGTCTACCTCGGCTCCGCCGAGCTGGCCGCCGTGTGCGCCCTCATGGGCAAGATCCCCACAGTCGCCGAGTACCAGGCCCAGGTGGCCGTCATCGCCACCAAGGCCGGGGATACGTACCGCTACATGAACTTCGATCAGATCCCGGCGTTCAGGGAGATCGCTGACACCGTCACGGTCTCCTGAGTCGACCAACCTACGCCCCCGGCCCAACGCCGTGAACTCATGCCACGAAAGAACCCAGCGCGCCCCCGAAGTTTTGGGGCGCGCAGGTAGGAAGTGGGTCGAGATAGGGCCTTTATGGCATCGATCTAGGCGGACTAGCAGGACATTGCCTCGATGATTTAGGTCCTATCCGCCATGAACTTCCCAGCTCGGAGGGGTGGGCAGGAGGCTCCGAGTGGGTGCTCCCATTTCGCCAGGGGAGCCTACTCGCGCCAACGGGCGAACGTGGGGCCCTTGAGGAACGCCGCCATCTGATCGAAGGTGAACTCCAAACCCTTTTCCATCTTGAAGATCCTCGGCATGATCGTCACGAAGGTGTGGGAGGCGATCAGCTTCCCGGTGCGGTCAAAGAGGCCCAAGCCAAGTCGGGCGGTTCGGAAGTAGTCGGTACGGGGGTAATACCCAGCCTGCTCCTCCCGAATGTCGAGTTTTGTGATGCCCAAGATCAGGTCCTCGGGGGCCAGAGCGAGTGCCCCGTCCTGGGCCATGGACGGAAGGGTGGCCACCGAATGGGTGCCAGGGAGCAGTCCCGCCTCCGGAAGTGCCGTGAGGAGGCGCTTCACCTTGGCCTGGATGAACGCGTCGCGATCGGGATACATGGACTGGAAGGTTCCCGTGGCGGAGCCGAGGTTGCCCAGTTCCCTGGAGAGGGTGACCTCGAAGGTGGACAGCACCCAGATCTTCCCGGGGGTATGGGAGGCCGCCCCCGGGAGGTCGGGCGCCCAAGGTGCGCGTGCGGGGGCAACTGCCCCCAGGCCCTCTGCCAGCAGTCGCCCCGCCTTGGCAACATCGCGGGCATCCGTCGGATTTGCCACGGCCGCTGCTTGACACCATTGCTGAGTGAGGTCCTTGTACCCCAGGGCCGAAGCTACCTCGGCGTAGTCAAGAAAGTCTCCGGCCTTGTGAGGTTTGAGATTCTGGTAGGCCCGCATCATGGCGCTGCTCTCCACCACCATCCCCGCCCTCAGCAGGTCCTGACCGGCCTTGAGGAATCCATCCTCTTCCTCGGGATTCAGACGGGCCATGGACTCGAAGGCCGCCAGCGCCTCCTTCGCGTGTCCGGTGCGAAGCCAGCTACAGCCGATGAGCTGCAACATAGAACTCGATGGCACCGAAATCCCAGATGAAAGGCTTACCAATAAACCAGTTCCACTTCCCCGCCCACCGGTCACAGCCGCTCGTTCGAACAATCCCTCCGCCTTTTCCCGCTGCCCCGCCGCCAAGAGGGCGCGGCCCCACTCGGCATTGGTGGCGCCATGATCACGGTTCGGGCTCAGAGCCATGGACTCTTCCACGCAGGCGGCCATCACCACCTTCGGGTCCTGCATGAAGAAGGCCTTGGTTCCCTTCGCGGGGGCCTGGGCGAGCAGGGGCAGGGCGAGCAGAGGAATCAGGACTCGGCACATCAGCGCACCTCTTCGGGGTCGGCACCCTGATCGGCAAGGGCTAGGGCGATGGTCCGCCAGATATCGCTGCTCTTGGGTTTCACCACCACGGCCCGTTCGAACCATTCTGCAGCTTCCTCTCGGCGGCCGCCCCGGATGCAGGCGCGGCCATAGCGCACGAAGGCTTCCCACTCAGTCGGGCTTCGCCGGGCCAGGGTTTCCATCACGCCGCGCGCTTCCGGGAGGTGGCCCAGGTCGGATAGCCCTTCGGCCAGTACCACTAGGGCCTCGGGCTCCCCAGCAAAGCGGTCGCTCAGCTCAGGTAGCTTGCGCAGCACCCGGGCGGCCTGCCCGTTCCGCGCCCACGCCAGGATGATCTGCACGTGGAGCTTTGCTTCGCGCGGCTCTAGCGACTCCACCAAGCTGAAGGCTTCCTCGGCCTTCGGGAGGTCTCCCGCGGCCAAATAAATCCGTCCTACCTCCAGGAGCACCTTGGCGTGCTTTGGCTTCAGGGCGCGCGCCTGCTCGGCCCAAGCCAGGGCCAGGGCTTTCGGATCGGGCTTAGATGCTGGTGCCTGGGCGAACTGGGGTGTCAGGAGGGTCGCAAAGAGGGCGATGTGAACAGGAAAATCAAAGGCCCGATTCTGTCTGCGTGTCGGCCATGTGGACCCGAGATCCTCCTCCAAACGATTTGGTTTGGGCTGCGGGCAGGGGGCGGGATGTCCAATCATGGGAGATTCTCTTAATCCAGCATGCCTCCCCGAGGCTTGGAATGGCAATGCACGCTTGGGCTTCGCCGAGCCCTGGGCAGGCCCGGTCCTCGGCCGCCATTTGCAACAGTTCTTCCCGCTCTCTCAGGGTGGCCGTTCCTACGTCCCAGGCACGCATTCATGGGCAACCAGGCCAAAATCCACTTGGGCTCTACGGCCATGAACCAGCATCCCCAACTTCCCCGACCGCCACGACATCGACACCATGGTCAGGGACACCTCCCGCTATATGAACTTCGATCAGATCCCCGCCTTCCGGGAGATCGCTGACACCGTCACGGTCTAGGTACCACGGCTTCCAACCAGCCCCCGGGAACCCGGGGGCTTTTTTTTGGGCCCACCCCTTTCCGCGGTTGATAGGATGCCTTTCCCGCGCATGGACCGCGGATGAAAGGACCCCTTGATGGAACACCGCCTGGCCCCGCACGACGCGCCTTCTCCTTCCGGCCAGGCCATGCCCCGCCGGCTGTCCCTCTTCTCCCTGGTGGCCGTGACCTTCTTCATGGTCAGCGGCGGTCCCTATGGGCTGGAGGAACTGGTGCGGAAGACGGGGTTCCACCTGGCGGCCCTCATCCTGCTCATCACGCCCTTCATCTGGAGCTTGCCCACGGCGCTGATGCTGGGGGAGCTCTCCTCGGCGATCCCCGCGGAGGGCGGCTTCTACGTGTGGGTGGGCCGCGCGCTGGGGCCCTTTTGGGGCTTCCAGGAGGCCTGGCTCTCGCTGGCGGCCAGCGTCTTCGACATGGCCATCTATCCGACCCTCTTCGTCCTCTACCTCGCCCGGGTCTTCCCCTGGGCGGGGCAGCATCCCGTGCTCGTGGGCGCCGCCATGATTGCGGTGTGCACGGCGTGGAATCTGGCGGGCGCCAAAGCCGTGGGCGATTCCAGCCTCATCATGGCCGGGGCCCTGCTCCTGCCCTTCGCGGTCCTGGCGGCCTGGTCGTTGGGCCGGGGCAGCCTGCCCGCGCTCGCACCCTCGGTGGGACCCAAGCCCGGCACGGACCTCCTGGGCGGCGTGCTCATCGCCATGTGGAACACCATGGGCTGGGACAACGCCAGCACCGTGGCCGGTGAGGTGGAGGATCCCCAGCGCACCTACCCCCGGGCCATGATCGGCGCGGTGGTGCTGGTGGCGATCACCTATGTCGGCACGGTGGCCCTGGTGGGTCGCACGGGCATCGATCCCTCGGGCTGGGACACCGGCGCCTGGGCCGAGGCGGCCGCGCGCATCGCGGGCCCCTGGCTCAGTTGGGCCATCGTCCTGGGCGGCATGCTGTGCGGCCTGGGCATGTTCAATGCCCTCCTCCTCAGCTACTCCCGGCTGCCGGCGGTGCTGGCCGAGGACGGCTACCTGCCCAAGGTTTTCGCCAAGCGCCTGCCCGACGGGGCCCCCTGGGCGGCCGTGATCGTCCTGTCCGTCCTGTGGACCAGCACCCTGGGCCTCAGCTTCGATCGCCTGGTGATGATCGACGTCCTCATCTACGGCACCAGCCTCACCCTGGAGTTCGTGGCTTTGGCGGTGCTCCGCCACACGGAGCCGGAGTTGCCGCGCCCCTACCGCGTGCCCGGCGGCACGATGGGCGCCTGGCTGCTGGGCCTCCCCCCGACGGCCCTCATCGCGATCGCCTTCATCCGGAATCGCAGCGAAAACATCGGGGGCGTGAGCGCACTGACCGTGGGCCTCGCAGTCATGGGCATGGGCGTCCTCGCTTACGGCCTCCATCGCCTGCTGACCTCGGCCCCATCACCCGTCGAGGTCGAACCCGTGGAGGAGTGAGCGCCCCTCGCTTCAGACGGCCCGGGCCACCAGTTTGTAGATGGGGTGGCCTTCCGCCGCGAAGGCCTCTTCGTATTCCGTGCGGACGTTGTCCTCCGGCTCCGCCGCGTGGAGATCCAGGTTCACAGTCTCCAGGCGCCAGCCGTGTTGGCTGAGGTGTTCGAGGGTGAACTCGAAGAGGCGTCGGTCGTCGGTCTTGAAGTGGAGCTCCGCGCCGGGAGCCAGCACCTTGCGATAGCGATCCAGGAAGCCCACGTGGGTGAGCCGGCGCTTGGCGTGGGCCTTCTTCGGCCAGGGATCGGAGAAGTTCAGCAGGAGCCGGTCCACTTCACCGTCGGCAAAGCAGGTCTCCAACTTGGACGCGCAGCCCACGACCATCCGCACATTGGGTAGGGGGTCGGCCAGCAACCGCTGCAGGGCTCGCACGGCCGCCGAATCCATCCGGTCCATTCCGATGAAGTTCGCCTCCGGATTGCGCTGGGCCGCCCCCATCACGAAGCGGCCCTTACCCATGCCGATCTCCAGGTGCAGGGGCCGGTCGTTCCCGAATAGGTTCCGCCAGCGGCCCCGGTGGGCCGAAGGGTCCAGGATGATTTCGCTGGGGTACGACTCCAGGATGGAGCGCCCCCCGCGGACATTGCGGAGTCGCATGGAATACCTCGTCCGGTCCAGCGGGTCGGCCGGTTCCGGGTCTCCATGGTCCCATGCCTGCGGGGGGGCCTCCAGCGCTTCCTGAGATCCTGGCGGAGGCCTCCTAGGGTGCGCCGACCCGCCGCGCCTCCAAGAGCAGGTATTCCCTCCCCCAGCGCACCTTGCCGTCCACCGCGGCCCGGTAGCCCTCGAAGAGGGCCACCAGATCGGACCGGAAGGCTTCGGCACCTTCCGGGCTGAGAGCTTGTCGAGCCATGCGGGTGGGACCGTAGGCTTCCATGAAGAGGTCCGCCACCGCCTCCGGCGTGTCGGCGAACTCGGGGCAGTCCCCACCCTCGAAGCGGAAAGCGCCGAAGGCCGGAGCCAGCAGATCTCCGACCCACGCGGGATCCCCCCAGGCGAAGGGGTTGGGGCTCCCCGGCGCCGGGGGCCGGTGGCGGCGCACCACGTCGAACATGCGGCCCACGCCGCCCTCCGCCGTCCAGGCCTGGACCACGAGCCTCGCGCCGGGGCGGGCCACCCGGGCCAACTCCGCGGCCACGCGGGCGGGATCCGGCGCGAACATGATGCCGCAGGAGGAGAGCAGCACGTCGAAGCTGCCGTCGGGGAAGGGCAGGTCCTCGGCGTCCCCCTCCGTCCACTTGATGTCATCCCAGCCCGCTTCCCGGGCCCGATGCCGGGCCACTTCCAACAGATCCGGTGTGAGGTCCAGGCCCGTCACATCCGCGCCTCGGGCCCGGGCGGCCAGGGCCGTGTTGCCCGTGCCGCAAGCCAGATCCAGCACCCGCTCGCCGGGGCGCGGGGCGGCCACGCGCACCACGTGCTCGGCCACGCCCACGATGCCGCGGGCGACGCGGTCATAGTCCCCGGCGGCCCAGACCGCGCGGTGCTTCAGCTTCACCTCGTCCAGCACGGGCATGGGGTCCTCCTACTTCGCGCCGCAGGGGTGGAAGTCCGCGGCCCGGTCCATGGCCACGCTGATCACCAGCTCTTCCTGAGCGATGGCCCAGTGGGGCGCGCCGCTGGGGATGGCGATGAAGCTGCCATGGCCCAGGGCGGCCCCCTTCGCCGCCTCCACCGTCTCGCCGCCGCCAAAGAGCCCCGTGCCCGAGACGAGCGTGACGGTCTCGGCGGCCGTGTGCGTGTGGGGCGGGATCGTCATGCCCTTGGGGAACTTCATGAGGAGCACCGAGGGGCCGGTGCCGGGATCGCCGCTCTGCACGGCCAGGAAGGCGCCTTTGAGGAAGGGGTGGGGGCCCCAGGCCACGTCGGCGGCCTTCACGAGCTTGGGGGCTTGCCCAGCCAGGGGCAGCGCGGCGAGGAGGAAGAGGGTGCGGGCGACGTGCATGGGACCTCCGGGATGGGATGGCCCATGGTGGGGCGCAGCCCGGCCTCGTCCCTGGAGATTTCCGGGAGCTTTTCCGGGAGAATGCGAACCGGGGAGGCCCCGTGCGCTACCGCTTCGAGGACTTCGTGCTGGACCCCGCCGCCGGCGAGCTGCGCCGCCGGGGCGAGCCCCTGCCCCTGGAGCCCCAGGTCTTCGCCCTCCTCCAGCTGCTCGTGGCGAACGCAGACCGCCTCGTGAGCCGGGCCGAGGTGCTGGAGCAGGTGTGGGAGGGCCGCGCCGTCACCGATTCCGCCGTGGACAGCCGCCTCAAGGCCCTGCGTCGCGCCCTGGGGGACGACGGCGCCACCCAGCGCTTGGTGCGAACGGTGCACGGCCGCGGCTTCCGCTTCGCCGGAACGGTGACCCTCGAGGCCCCTGGCCCCGCGCCGGATCTGGGCGGACGCCCCTCCCTGGCGGTGCTGCCCTTCCAGCCCCTCGGCGACCTGGGACCCTACGCCGCCGTGGCGGACGCCCTGCCCCACGAGCTCATCGCCGAGCTGGCGCGCCTGCGCTGGCTCCTCGTCACCGCCCGAGGTTCCGCTTTCCGCCTGCGGGATCCGGCGCTGGATCCCGTGACCGTGGGTCGGCTCCTGGGCGTGGCCTACCTCCTGCGCGGCGCCGTGGAGCTGGAAGGCCGGCGCCTCATCCTCACGGCCAGCCTGGTGGACGCCCGGGAGGGCGCCCTCGTCTGGGGGGAGCGATTCACGGGGGATCTGGCCGACATCCACGGCTTGCGCGCCGAGCTGCGGGGCCGCCTCCTCGTGGCCCTGGAGCTGCGCATCCCCGAGCACGAGGTGGCCCGCCTGCGCCTCTCGGGCACCGAGGACCTGGACGCTTGGGCCGCCTACCACCGCGCCCTTGACCACATGTACCGCTTCAACCGCGAGGACAACGCCGCGGCCCGCGCCCTCTTCGATCGCGCCCTCGCCCTGGACCCCCGCTTCGCCCGGGCCCATGCGGGGCGCTCCTTCCTCCACTTCCAAACCGCCTTCATGCGCCACACGGATGATCTGGCGGCGGAGACCCAAGCCGCGCGGGCCTGCGCCGAACGGGGCCTGGAGCTGGATCCCCTGGACCCCTTCGTGAACTTCACCTACGGGCGCAGCTACTGGCTGGAGGGGGACCTGGACACGAGCCTCCAGTGGCTGGAGCGGGCCACGGAGCTGAGCCCCCACTACGCCCAGGGCATCTACGCCCGG
The DNA here is from genome assembly GCA_964617215.1 of uncultured Solibacteraceae bacterium. Lineage (GTDB taxonomy): Bacteria > Acidobacteriota > Holophagae > Holophagales > Holophagaceae > JAFDVN01. The sequence goes on from CAZTVL010000001.1 coordinate 117,209, forward strand.
GCCTGGACCGAGGCCATGTCCGCCCGCCCGGAGCCGGGCCGCGCCCACGCGGATTTGGCCATGCGCCTGAGCCCCCTGGATCCCCTCCACTACGCCATGCTCGGCACCCGCGCCTTCACCCACCTCGCCGCAGGAGAGGATGAGGAAGGCGCCGCTTGGGCGGATCGGGCCGCCCGGTCCCCCGGCGCCCACGTGCTCATCCCCCTCATCGCCGCTGGCGCCCATGGCCTCGCAGGGCATGAGCCCGAAGCCGGCCGCTGGGCCGAGCAGGTGCGCGCCCGCCGCGAGGGCCTCACCCGGGCGGACTTCTTCCGTTCCTTCCCCCTGCGGGATCCGCAGCTGCGCAGTCGCCTGGATGGCGCCCTGGCGCGGTTGGGCTTCTGATCAGCGATACAGCTGGGCGATGGCCGTGAGGTTGGCCGCGCCGAGGCCGGCAGCCTGGGCGGCGCCGAAGGCCTCCCCCGCCGCATGGGTCATCGGCAGGGCCGTGCCCGCCGCCCGCGCCGCGTCCTCCGCGTAGCCCAGGTCCTTGCGGATGAGGTCCACGGTGAAGCGCGGGGCATGGTCCCCGGCCCCCATGAGGGCGAGGAAGCCCTTGGCCGCGGGGCTCATCACGGGCAGGTCCGGCAGCACCCGGAACACGGTGTCGCGATCCAGGCCCCCGTGCACCAGGAGGCCGGTCAGCTCCGCCAGGGCCGCGGTCTGGATGCCCAGCAGGGCGTTCACCGCCAGCTTGAAGGCGGCGCCGGAGCCCGTGGGTCCGAGGCCATGGATGGCCGAGCCCATGAGGCCGAGCAGGGGCCGTACGCGGTCCAGCACGGCGGGCTCCCCCCCCACCACGAAAATGAGCTGCCCCGCTTCCGCCGGAGCCAGGGAGCCCAGCACCGGTGCATCCAGGAACGCCACGCCCGCGGCCCGGGCCTGGCCACCCAGCTCCCGCGCCCAGGCGGGGCTCAGGGTGCTGCACTCGATGAGGACCTGCCCGGGCTGCACCGCCCCGAGCACACCGCTGCCGGGGTAGTCCCACACCATCTTCGAGGCCTCGTCGTCCCGCACCATGCTGAACACCACGTCCGCGCCCTGGGCGGCCTCCCGGGGCGAGGCGCAGGCCACGGCGCCCAGGGCCACCAGCGGCTCCATGGCGGCGGCGGTGCGGTTGTGCACCCGCACGGCGTGTCCGCCCTTGAGCAAGTTGGCGGCCATGCGGCGCCCCATGGCGCCGAGTCCGATGAAGGCGAGGGTGGTCATGGGTCCTCCGGGAGGGGACCAGCCTAGCGGGATTCTCCCCCCGGAGATCCACCTCCCGGCCCCATCCCAGGCCCCGCCCCGCCCCGGGACAGGCAGACTGGGGGCATGCGCGTCCGTCCCGTCATCCTCAGCCTCTGCACCCCCCTGGCCGCCCAGGCCCCCATGGTCGCCGCCATGGACGCCTACCTTCAGTCCATCTTCAAGTCCGACGCCCCCGGCGCCGCCGTGCTGGTGCTCAAGGATGGCCAGCCCGTCCTGCGCAGGGCCTACGGCCTCGCCAGCCTGGAGCTGGGCGCGCCCATGCGGCCCGACTCCGTGTTCCAGGTGGCCTCCGTGGGCAAGCAGTTCACGGCCGCCGCGATCCTGAGGCTGGCCGAGCAGGGGAAGCTGGAGCTGAAGGCCCCGGTCGCCCGCTACCTGCCCGAGGTGCCCGCCAGCTGGTCCGCCCTCACGGTGGAGCACCTGCTCACCCACACCTCCGGCATCGACAATTTCTGGAACGACCCCGCCCTCCGCGCCCGCCGCACCGAGGCCTTCACCCCCCAGCAGCTCCTGGCGCTGGCCATGGCGAAGCCCCTGCTCTATCCGCCGGGGACGGGCTTCACCTACGCCTCCCTCAACTACACCTTCCTCGCCCTCATCCTCGAGCGCGTTACCGGGCAGCCCTACGCCGCCCACCTGCAGTCCCAGTTCTTCCAGCCCCTCGGCATGACCCACACCACCTGGGACCAGACGCCAAAGGTGATCCCCGGCCGCGTGCAGCCCTACAACCCGGGCCCCCGGCCCGCGGAGGTGAACCATCCCAGCATCGGCTTCGGCGGCGGCTCCTTCTTCTCCACCACCGAGGACCTGGCCCGCTGGACCCTCGCCCTCCAGGGCGGGAAGGTGCTCAGCCCCGCCAGCCTGAAGGCCATGGACACCCCCTTCCGCCTGGCCGATGGCCGCAACACCCACTACGGCTACGGGATCCGCCCCCACGGCACGCCGGAGGATCCCTACCTCCAGAGCAATGGCGACGAATCCGGCTTCCACGCGGAAGTCGTGTGGCAGCCCCGCCGCGGCATCTTCGTGGCCATCCTCCACAACGGCGAGGACCTGGACACCGGCCTGGATCCCATCGCCAAGCGCGTGGCGGCCTTCGCCGCCGGCGCACCCCTGACGGAGCCCCGCCCCGTGGCGCTCACCCACGCCGAGCTGGACCGCCTCTGCGGCCGCTACGCCCTGGGCCCCCGCGTGCGCACCATCCGCCTGGAGCAGGGCCAGCTCGTGAGCGCCTTCCCCGGCGCCCCGCCCGATCCCATCCACCCCGTCTCCGCCACCGAGTGCTATTTCGCCTCGGAGCCGGACCTCCGCCTGAAGTTCGAGCTGAAGGACGGCCGCATGGTGCGGGTGCAGGTCTGCCGGGTGGACCGGGAACCGGGCCCCACCTACGAACGCATGCCCTGAGGCCGTTCCGTCACCGGATGCACCCCGGGCCCGGGCAGTGGCGCGGGCGCCTCGTCGGCCAGCAAGGCCGCCAGCGACGGGTGCCGGTACACCACCGGCGCCTGGTGCTGGAAGAGCCCGCCCGTGTCCGCCGTGGGCCCGTAGGTGGAGTGGAGGTCCTTCCCCAGCACCCGCGCCAGGAGCGTGAGCTGGCCGCGGTGATGGGCGCTGTGCGTCATCCGCCGCACCAGGACCCAGGCGCGGCTGCGGGTCTCCTGGAAGAAGGTCGTGTCCTCGCCGAACCAGGCTTCGGGCTTCGCCTTCAGCGCGGCGAGGCGCGCCTGAGCCGCGGCGGCGTAGTGCTGGATGAAGGCTTCGCAGCGCTCCACGTCAGGCAGCGTCGGCAGGCCCGCATCGAGGCCCAGCATGGCCTTCATCCACGTGTCCTCGCTCACGCACTGGTGCACCATCTGCTCGTGCAGGGTGCGGGCCCGGGGCTCCACGCGGTGTTCCAGATCCCCATCGGTGAACTCGCGCCACACGGCCAGGGTCTTGTAGAGCTCCGTCTCGTAGCTCTCCACGAGGAAGGCGAAGGCGTGGGACATGGAACCTCCTAGGTGGAGAGGAAGTGCTCCCGCAGGGACTGCATCTGCCGTACGAAGGGCCCCGTGTCGCCCAGGCCGCGGGCCAGCACGAGGCTGCCCTGCAGGGCCACCAGGGCACCTTCAGCCCGACGCGTGGCGTCGGATTCGGGAAGGCCCGCATCCAGGGCCAGCTTGCGGAAGCCCGCCTCGAGGCGCGTCATGACCGCCTTCACGGCGGCAAGCACGTCCGGCCCGCCACTGATGGGCATCACGTCCAGCAGGCAGGACTTCCGGCCCCCGGCGTAAAAGCCGTCCAGGGCCGTCATCACCGCGTCGAACCGGGCGCCGGAGTCGCCCTCGGCCTCCAACGGCCCGAACACGTGGCCCTCCAGCCAGCCCCAGGCCAGATCCATGACCCCCTTGGCCATCTCCGCCTTGCCCCCGGGGAAGTGGTGGTAGAGGCTCGCCTTCCCCAGGCCCGTGACCTCGGAGATGCGGCTCAGGGAGACCCCATCGAAGCCGCAGGTGCGGAACTCCTCCAGGAGGCTCATCAGGATTCCCTCGCGGGTGGATCGTTCACCATTCATGCGATTAAGTCTACACCGAACGATCGGTACAAAAAGTTCTTGACGAACGATTTCGAAGGCTTAGGATTGAACTGTACCGATCGTTCGGTTCAACCCAAGGAGCCCCCATGACCAAGACCGCCATCGTCCTCTTCTCCGATCCCAAGGCCGGATCCGAAGAAGCCCTGGGACGCCTCTTCAACGCCCTCTTCCTCACCTACGACCTCAAGGAACGGGGCCAGGAAGTGGCCCTCATCTTCCAGGGCGCCGGCACCCGCTGGGCCTCGGAGCTGATGAAGGCCGACCACCCCGCGGGCCCCCTCTTCCGGTCCGTGCAGGACAAGGTGGCTGGCATCTGCGGCGGCTGCGCCAACGTCTTCGGCGTCGCCGAGGAAGCCAAGGCCACGGGCCTGCCCATTGGCCACGACCTCCAGATCCCCGGCGTGGGCGGAATCATCAGCCTCGGCGACTACCTCGCCAAGGACTACAGCCTGGTCACGTTCTAACGCGTCTCCACCCACCTTCATTCTCTAGGAGCCACCATGCGTCACCTCATCCTCACCTCCCTCCTCGCCCTCTCCCTGGGAACCTCGGCTCACGCCCAGGCTCCCGCCGCCAAGGCGCCCACCGCCGCCACGATGAACCTCCTGGGCCCCGGCGTGGGCGTGGAAGGCTTCGATCCCGTCTCCTACTGGCCCGAGGGCGGCGGCAAACCCGTGCAGGGCACTATCAAGCTGACCTTCCTGCATGAGGGCGTGGCCTACCGCTTCGCCACCGAGAAGAACCTGGCCACCTTCAAGACCAACCCCAGCCACTTCCTGCCCCAGTACGGCGGCTACTGCGCCTGGGCCCTGGGTGCCATCAACCAGCGCGTGGACGTGAACCCCCACCACTTCGTGATCCGCGACGGCAAGCTCTACCTCTTCTTCTCCGATGCCAACGTGGTCACCCGCGACCTGTGGAAGCAGGACACCGCCGCCCTCATCGAGAAGGCCGACGCCGCCTACGGCAAGCTGCTCGCCCAGTAGCATCGACCCGCCCGGAGGCACCCATGGCCGCCAAGTTCATCGAGCTCACCTTCACCGAGGACGTGCAGCAGGCCCAGGCCCGCACCTATGGCCGGGCCCACCGGCCCGAGGCTGAGCTCGCCCCCGATGCGCTCACGCCCTCGGAGGCGGCCTTCATCCGGGCCCGGGACAGCTTCTACCTGGCCTCCGTGGGTTCCGAGGGCTGGCCCTACCTCCAGCACCGGGGCGGGCCCGCCGGATTCCTGAAGGTGCTGGGCCCTCACACCCTCGCCTTCGCCGACTTCGGCGGCAACCGCCAGCTCCTCTCCACGGGCAACCTCGCCGGGAACGACCGCGTGTGCCTCTTCCTCATGGACTACGTCAACCGGGCGCGCCTCAAGATCCTCGGGCACGCCCGGGTGGTCCCCGCCGCGGAGGAACCTGGTTGGATCGACCAGCTCGTGCCGCCGGACCAAGCCCGCCTCGTGGAGCGCATCTTCTTCATCGACGTGGTGGCCTTCGACTGGAACTGCCCGAAGTTCATTACCCCCCGCTACACCGCCGCCCAGGTGGAAGCCGCCATGGCCCCCCTGAAATCCCGCATCGCCCAACTGGAATCCCAGCTCCACGACCTCACCTCCTGAAGGAGACCCCATGCACGTCAAGGACATGCTCACCAAGGCCCGCAGCGCCGACCCCATCACCCCCCTCGAGGCCCGCGAGGCCATGCTGGGCTGCTTTGTCACCATCCACGGGGAAACCCTCAAGCGCGGCGCCACCCTGCTGGGCAAGGCCCTCAGCGACGAGGAAGCGGAGACCATGGCCCGCACCAACATGAAGACCTACATGGGCGACGCCTGGGAGAAGCCCACGGCCCAGGCCCTGGCCGACGTGAAGGTGCGCCTGGACCAGAAAATGAACTTCTCCAAAGCTCCCCAGGAGCTGCAGGACCTCCATGACCAGGTGTGCACGATCATCGTGGGCAAGGTGAAATGACCTCGCAGGGCCCCTTCAGGCCTGGCTCGGCTTCAGCTTCCCCAGCCGGTGCAGGGCCACGATGAAGATGTAGGCCTGGGTGGTGCTCTTCAATCTCCGTTCGTAGTAGCGGGCGAAGCAGGGCACCAGGAAGGCCAGGGCGATGAATCCAGCGGTGCGGTGGTGAGTCCAGAAGAAGACGCCGGCCCCGAGGATGAGGACCACCAGCAGGCTCCGGAAGAATTTGGAATCCGCTTCCAGGGCCTGCACCTCCGCCGCGGCTTCTGGGTAGAGGGCCGTGAGCAGGGCCCGGGCCCATTGGAAGGGATTGAGGGCGCACCGCTCGGATTCGAGCACCAGCTCATCGCGGATGGCGGCGGCGCACTGGTAGGCACTCTCGTTGGTGTAGGGATTGAAGCGCTCCCGAAGCCAGCTGTAGAAAATGTCGATGTAGGACCCCACCAGGAAGATGAGGTGGCCGAGAAAGTAGGCCGCCAACAGGAAGGCCATCCATTCCGCGAGGTCCGTGGCGGGCAGGGCGGCCATCCGGCCCTGGGCCCGCGCATCCAGCAGGGGCATCAGCACCGCCACCCCGGCGGCGCCGGGCAGCAGGATCGCGAAGAAGGTGATCATCCCGACGTAGAAATCGCCCGGTTTGGTCATGGGGAAGCCCTTCCAGGGGAGGCGGAGGCGCGGGCCCCAGGGTCAGGCCGGGGCCTCCGTCGAGGGAGTCGAGGCTGCGGTGTTTGTGAAACTAAGCTTGCACTTAGCGGCACGCAAGGGGAAGGTAGCCCCTGGAGTCGATGAGTCAGTTCTGGCTTTTTTCCGTGTCTGTGTTAGATTTGACAACTCTTAACCACCTTGCGGGGGGTTCCCATGGCGATCTTTGAAGGACATCTGCGAGTACAGAAGGGCGACCGGTTCGCCTTGGTCTGTGCCCGCTGGAACGACTTCATCGTTGAACGCCTGGTGCTGGGAGCCCAGGACTGCATCCTCCGCCACGGCGGAAGCGAGTCGCAGATCGACATCATCAAAGTGCCCGGGAGCTTCGAGCTGCCCTTGGCCGCCAAGTGGGCCGCCCAGAGCGGCAAGTATGCGGGCGTCTGTGTGCTGGGCACCGTGATCCGGGGCGGCACGCCCCATTTCGATATGATCGCTGCGGAAGTCACCAAGGGTGTGGCGTCCGTCTCCCTGGAAAGCGGCGTCCCCATGGCCTTCGGCGTGCTCACCACGGACAGCGTGGAGCAGGCCATCGACCGTGCTGGCGTGAAGCACGGCAACAAGGGCTGGGAAGCCGCCCAGAGCCTGCTTGAAATGGTGGACCTCCGGGCCAACCTCAAACCCACGAAGGGCGGGAAGTAATGGGCGTTCGCCGCCGCGGGCGCGAGTACGCCCTGCAGATGCTCTATGCCATGGACCTCACGGGCTACCAGCCCGATCAGGTCTTCGCCGGCTTTTATGCCCTTCAGGATCTCAACCGCGACGCGTTCTACTACGCCCGTCGCCTGGTGGACGGTGTGCACTCCCACCTCGAGGAGATCGATACCGCCCTCACGCGCTTTGCGGAGAACTGGAAGATCCACCGCATGGCCGCCGTGGATCGCAACCTGCTGCGCCTGGGCCTTTACGAACTCATTTACGTCACTGAAATCCCGTTCCCCATCGTCATCAACGAGGCGCTGGAGATCGTGAAGGAGTTCGGAGACCAGGAGGGAACCCAGTTCCTGAATGGCATCCTAGACGCCGCCCGCAAGGAATACCGCAAGGATGAAATCGGCTCTCGCCCCAAGGCCAAGGGCAAGATTTCATTGCCTGCGGACGAAGAGATCTCGGAAAAAGCCGAGCCTTCGGAAGACGCTTAACCCAAGGTAGACTTCACCCTTTCACCTGTTTCACAACAGCGTCGGAGCATATTCATGAGCACCGCCCGCAAGAAGTCCGCAGCCAAGCCCAAGAAGGCCGTTGCCCCCAAGGCCACCGCCCCCAAGAAGGCCACCCCGGGTCCTGCTCCTGCCGCCTCCCGCACCGTGGGTCTCGAGGAGATCAAGGCCCTCATCGCCCTCGTCTCCAAGGAAGCCTTCCAGGAGTTCGAGTTCGAGGCCGGCGAGATGAAGTTCCGCATCCGCAAGGATGGCGGCGCCCCGGTGATGATGGCGGCCCCCGCCCCCATCGTGCCCACCGTGTTCGGCAGCCCCGTGGCCCACGTGCCCGCCGTGGCCGCCCCCGCGGCGCCTGCCGCCCCGGCCGCCCCTGCCGAGGAAGTGGGCATCCACTACATCACGAGCCCCATCGTGGGCACCTTCTACCGTTCCGCGAACCCCACCGCCCCCTCCTTCGTGAACCCCGGCGATCGCGTGCGCCCCGGCCAGACCCTCTGCATCGTCGAGGCCATGAAGCTCATGAACGAGATCGAGTGCGACATCACCGGTGAGGTCGTGCGCGTGCTGGTGGAGAACGGCCAGCCCGTGGAGTACGGCGAGCGTCTCTTCGCCGTCCGGATCGGATAGCCGCATGGTCGCGATTCGACGCAAGGGCCACCTCGTCCATCCCCCCGTCCCCGGGAAGGAAGAGCCCCTCTTCAAGAAGATCCTCATCGCCAACCGCGGCGAGATCGCGCTCCGCGTGATCCTCGCCTGCAAGGAACTGGGCATCCAGACCGTGGCCGTTTATTCCGAGGCCGACCGCAACGCCCTGCACGTGCGCTTCGCCGATGAGGAGGTCTGCATCGGCCCCGCCCCCTCGGCCAAGAGCTACCTGAACATCCCCCAGGTGATCGCCGCCGCGGAAGTCACCGGCGCCGAAGCGATCCACCCGGGCTACGGGTTCCTTTCCGAGAACGCTCATTTCGTGGAGGTCTGCCAGGCCTGCGGCGTGAACTTCATCGGCCCCAACGCCCAGATCATCCGCACCATGGGCAACAAGGCCCAGGCCAAGGCCACCATGCAGGCCGCTGGCATCCCGCTCATGCCCGGCTCCGATGGCACCGTCGAGACCGTGGAAGAGGCCCTGGAGACCGCCGAGAAGATCGGCTATCCCGTGATCGTGAAGGCCTCCGCCGGCGGCGGCGGGCGCGGCATGCGCATCTGCAACAACGCCGAGGAGCTCCCCGAGCTCTACAACACGGCCCGCAGCGAAGCCCGGATCGCCTTCGGCGATGATGCGGTCTACATGGAGAAGTACCTCCTGGAGCCCCGCCACATCGAAGTGCAGATCATGGGCGACCTGTTCGGCAACGTGGTGCACCTGGGCGAGCGCGAGTGCTCCATCCAGCGCCGTCACCAGAAGCTCATCGAAGAGAGCCCCAGTGGCGCCCTCAGCGCCGACCTGCGGGCCCGCATCTGCGAAACCGCCGTGCGCGCCGCCAAGGCCGTGGGCTACTACAACGCAGGCACCATCGAGTTCCTCCTCGACAAGCGCGGCGACTTCTTCTTCATGGAGATGAACACCCGCGTGCAGGTGGAGCACCCCGTCACGGAGCTCGTCACGGGCATCGACATCGTGAAGGAACAGATCCGCATCGCCGCCGGGAAGAAGCTCAGCTTCACCCAGGAGCAGGTCATCCAGCGCGGCCATGCCATCGAGTGCCGCATCAACGCCGAGGATCCCTGGAAGTTCACTCCCAGCCCCGGCCGCATCACTGCCCTGAACTTCCCCGGCGGTCCTGGCATCCGCGTGGACACCGCCATGCACCAGGACGCCGTGATCCCCCCCACCTACGACAGCATGATCGCCAAGCTCATCGCCTACGGCAGCGACCGCGACGAGGCCCTGGCCCGCATGCGCCGAGCCCTCGACACCCTCGTCGTCGAAGGCGTGAAGACCACCGGCCCCCTGCACCGCAAGATCATGGACCACCCGGATTTCATCTCCGGCGGCTTCTCCACCAAGTGGATGGAGAAGTTCATGGACGAGATCAAAGCCGAGCAGGAAGCTGCCAAGGGCTAGTCCCTCCGGCATCCACCACTCTCAGGCCCCCGTTTTGGGGGCCTGTTTCGTTACAATGAAGGGGTGCCGCTTTAGCTCAGTTGGTAGAGCACCTGCCTTGTAAACAGGATGTCATCGGTTCGATTCCGGTAAGCGGCTCCAATCCTTCGCTCAATCTGTGCAGTCCGCCCCGCTTACCGGAATCGAACCGATGAGTGGGATCGCGGAGACAGCCCGGGGGGCTGTCGGGAGCGATACCGGCAGACCGCGCAGCGGGCTGCAGATCGGTTCGGGCAACGGCGTCACCCCTCAGCGGCTCCAATCCTTCGACCCATTCCGCGCAGTCCGCCCCGCTTACCGGAATCCAATCGAGGAGGAGGTTCCGCCTCTGCAGGCGTTCCCCTTAGCCACCTGGACTCACGTCCATTCATCCCCCCCCCCCCCCGATGATCCAGGCAGCCCCAGAGGTACCGCCATGGCCTCCCCCATCCGCCGCATTGCCCTCACCACCGGAGGCGGCGACGCGCCGGGCCTCAACGCGGTGATCCGCGCCGCCACGCTGTCCGCCATCAACCGGGGTTGGGAGTGCTATGGCATCCGCGATGGCTTCAACGGGATCCTCTTCCCCGAGCGCTACGCGGATGGCGGCTTCATGCGGCTCACCAAGGATCTCGTGCGAGGCATTGCGCATTTGGGTGGCACCCTCATCGGCACCACGAACCACGGGAACCCCTTCCGCTTCCCCGTGCCCCTGCCCGATGGAACCCCAGGGGAAGCCGACCGCAGCGGCGAGATCCTGGATTTCTTCGCGAAGCGAGAAGTGGATGCCCTCATCGCCATCGGGGGCGATGGCACCCTCACCATCGCCCACCAGTTGGGGCAGAAAGGTCTGCGCGTCATCGGGGTGCCCAAGACCATCGATAACGACCTCGACAAGACCTTCACCACCTTCGGTTTCGATACCGCCGTGGCCTTCGCCACCGAGTGCCTGGATCGCCTCCACAGCACCGCCGAAAGCCACCACCGCATCATGGTGGTGGAGGTCATGGGCCGCTACGCTGGCTGGATCGCGCTGCATTCTGGCATCTCGGGCAGCGCCCACATGATTCTCCTGCCGGAGATTCCCTACGACCTGGACAAGGTGGCCGCCAAGATCATGGAGCGGGAATCCGTGGGCCGCACCTACTCCCTCGTCATGGTGGCCGAGGGCGCCCGGCCCAAGGATGGCCATCGGTTCCTCCTGGCCGGAGAGGGCGCCGGGCACGTGGAGCGCCTCGGGGGCATCGGCGAGCAGGTGGCCCGGGAGCTGGAAGCCCGCACGGGCAAGGAGGCCCGGGCCGTGGTGCTGGGCCATCTGTTGCGGGGCGGCAGCCCCACGTCCTTCGACCGTCTCGCGGCCCTGCGCTTCGGCGCCGCCGCCGTGCGGGCCCTGGACGATGGGCAATCCGGCGTGATGGTGGCCCTGGCCTATCCCAACGTGAACCACGTGCCCTTGAGTGACGTGGCCGGGCGCATGAAGGGCGTGCCCCTGGATGGCGACACGATCCAGACCGGCCGGGACCTGGGCATCTCGTTCGGCGACTGATCGGCTAGGCTAATTTTATGAATCGCGCCCGACTCTGGTCCGCCCTCCAAGCCCATCCCCTCTCCGGGTGGATGTCGCCCGCGGCCCAAGCGTTGCCCGACATGGGCGCCCACACCCGGCTGCTCTGGTGCGGCATCGGCGGCTCCGTGCTGCCCTCCCAGACCATCGTGCGGGCCCTGGGCTCTGCGAGCACCCGTCAGGCCTTCATCCCCCTGCAGAGCCCCGAACCCATGGCCCTGCACTTGGACCCCACCGATCGCGTGGTGCTCGCCTCCAAGAGCGGCAACACCCTGGAGCTGTGGACGTGGATCGGCCGCCTCCGCGCCCTGGGCGATCTCTCCCACCTCCGGCACCGTCCCCTCGTCATCACCCAGCCCGATGGCAACCCCCTGCATCGCTTCGCCCAGGCCGAGGGCTACGAAGTCATCCCCTTCCCCAGCGACGTGGGCGGCCGCTTCAGCGCCTTCACCGCCATCGGCACCCTGCCCCTGGCGTGGCTCGGTGGGGACGTGAACGCCTTCCTCGACGGCGCCCGCGAGGCGGTGAAGCAGGCGGAATCCGGCCAGGGCATCTGGGGCACCCGCATCTGGGAAGCCGTGACGCAACTCCACACCGGCTACCTCCAAGGCGTGCAGACCTGGGCCCACCTCCCCTACGTGCAGCGCCTGGATCGCCTGGGTGCCTGGTGGGTGCAGCTCGTGGCTGAGAGCCTCGGCAAGAAGGCTAACGACGGCACCCGCCGCGCCTTCGATCCCATCCGCGGCCAGGGCCCCATGGATCAGCACGCCCAACTCCAGCGCTGGCTCGGTGGCCCCCGGGAAGTGGGCGTGTTCATGCTCACCCTCGCCACCGGCGAAGGCCCCGAACTGCTGGACCTCCCCGAACAGTGCCCCTATCCCGGCCTCGCCCGGTGGCGCGGCACCGAGATCCTCCAAGCCCAGGCCGAAGGCACCCTCGAAGCCCTCCGCGCCGCCAGCGTGCCCACCCTCCACTGGCACCTGGATCACCTCGATGAGGCAACCCTCGGCGCCTACCTCATGAGCTGGCAGCTCATCGTCGGCCTGCTCGGCATGAGCCTGGAAATCGATCCCTTCGATCAGCCGGAAGTGGAAGCGGGCAAGCGGCGGACGTTGGCGAAGCTGGGGCTGTAGGCCCGATCCAATTCAGTGCCACGACCCCACGACGCCACGAACGGAATCTCGGGGCGGTGTCCGGGGCTCAGCCCTCCGCCACCATCTCCAAAAACGCCTTGGCCGCATGGCTCAGGGGTCGCTTCTCCACCCAGAGCAGGTGGATGGGCCGCTCGGCCTGCACTTCGGGCACCTGCACTTCTTTGAGGAGGCCCGTGGCGAGGTCCTGCTCCACGGTGACGCGGGGGAGGAAGGCCACGCCCATGCCGCCGGCCACCATGCGGCGGATGCTTTCGACGGTGGGCATTTCGAGTGCCATGTCGAGGTTCACCTTGTGGCGGTGGAATTCGCGGAGCACCACTTCGCGGTAGGGGCTCGCCACGTTATGGGCGACGAAGGTCTCCTTGCCCAGCTCCTGGATGGAGACCGTTTTCTTCTTGGCGAGGCGGTGCTGGGGGCCCACCACGAAGGCCAGGTGATCGCGGTAGAGCACGCGGGTGCCGAAGCGCTCATCGCCGGGCTGGAAGCTGGCCACGCCGAAATCCACGTCTCCCGAGAGGAGGTGATCGGGAATCTGGCTGCTGCGGGTGCGCTGCACCACCACCTGCACTTGCGGGAAGCGTTCGCGGAAGCGGATGAGGTGCGGCAGCAGGTAGAGGATCATGCTTTCATTGGCGCCCAGGGCGAGGCGGCCCACGGCCTTGTGCCGCAGCTCCGCGAGGCGGTTGAAGAGTTCGCGCTGGAGGTTCTGCTGGCGCCGGGCGGCATCGAGCACGATGGCGCCGGCATCCGTGAGGGCCAGCTCCCGACCGGAGCGGTCGATGAGCTTCTCGCCGACTTCGGCCTCCAGCCGTTGCACGGCCACGGACACGGCGGGTTGGGTGCGCTGCAGCTTTTCCGCCGCGCGGGTGAAGCTGCCCTCCTCCACCACGGTGAGGAAGACCTGCAGGGGCGTGACATCCATGCTCATCGTATCAATCCAATTAATGCCGCACCCACAAGCATCAATGGTTCTTATGACTGAATCAAGCAGGCGCTGAAGCCCCTCGAATCACCCAACCCATTATCGGAACCTGGATTCTGTACAATCCAAGGACTCCCGAGCCGCCAAGTCTTAATCCTGACCTTTCCATTGGATGTGCATGACCCGCTCTGCTTGGACTCGCGCTTGGCCCGCCTTCGCCTCCCTGGGTGTGGTTTTAACCTGGCTCACACTTGGCCCTGCAGGTCGGCCGTGGCTTCTGGCGTCCGTGTATGTGCTGGTGGGGGCTGGAGGCGCATGGGGATCCTGGGCGCGCAGCCGACGGGACCTCGCCCATCAGGCAGCCTGGAGGTGCCTGGCGTTCACCCTCAGTCTGTCCCTGGCCAACGCCCTCTTCCTCCTCGCCCAGTTGATCCAAGGCGGGTCCACTGGAGTCCATCCCCCCCTCGCCACGCTCCTCCTCTGGCCCGTGGTCTTCGGAGCGCTCGGGGTGACTCTGCACCTGTTCCGGGGGCCGGGGCGCATCACCGCCACCTTCGTGTTGGATGGCCTGACCTGGTCCCTCTCCTGCTTCTTGGGCCTTTGGATGTGGGTCCTCCACCCCCTGCTGGGCCGTCAGGCCACGCTACCCCTCGTGGAGCTCGGCGTCCTGGCGACCTTCCTGTTGTTCTGCGCGACGCTGGGGCTGGCCTTGCATTCCTGGATCCAGGAGGGCATGCCCTTCGGCTCTCCCATCGCCTTCATCACAATGGCGTTGTGCGCCGGCGCGATCCTGCTGCCGTTCTGGGTGGCCATGATTTTCGCGGGCACCTTCGATCACGGAAGCCCCGTTCGCCTTTTGCTTCTGGCCACCTGGGGACCCCTCGCCCTGGCCTGCCTCCGACCCTGGCCCGCTCCCGCGCCAGTCCCCGGGAAAGGGATGATCCGGGCGCTTCCCTACCTCCCCGTAGCCGTGGCGTTCATCGGATTCGCGGCCCACTACCTGCCCTCGGGGTCGGGTCACGATGGCCTCGGATTGACGCTGTTGGTGCTGCTTTCGATGGTCGTGCTCATTCGCCAGGCGCTGACCTTGCGCCACGTTCACATCCTGAATGAAACCCTCGAGGAACTGGTGGAAGAGCGCACCCGGGAACTGAGCCGCAGCCAGGCCCTGCTCATGGAAACGCAGCAGAAGAACCTCGTGGCCACTCTGGGCGTCGGCCTCACCCACGACCTCAACAACCTGTTGGGCGCGGCCATGGGCAACCTGGATCTGCTCCGCCTGAAGATGGGCCCCCTGCCAGAGTCGCGGGAAATGGAGGGCCTGGAGAAGGCCCTGGATCGTGCCGGCAACCTCTCCAAGAGCCTCATGGGTTTGGCCCGGGGCGGCCCTGGCCCCAGCCGCACCTTCGACCTCCTGGCCCACATGGACGAGCTGTACCCCCTCCTCCGTGCCATGGTGCCCCGAAACATCCACCTCACATGGGAGCGCGACGAGGGCCCTTTGCCCATCCTGGCCACACCCGGGCAGCTGGACCAAGTGCTGGTGAACCTGGTCAGCAATGCCAAGGACGCCACCCCATCCGGAGGCCGCATCAGCCTGAGGGCCCGCGGCGAGGGCGCCCAGGCCGTCATCGAAGTGCAGGACACCGGCTCCGGGATTCCCGACACTGTCATGGCGCGCCTGTTCGAGCCCTTCCTCACCACCAAGCCGCCGGGAAAGGGCACGGGCCTGGGCCTCAGTTCCGTGCAGGCCGTGGTGGAGCACTTGGGGGGCACCATCAACGTGCGGAGCAGCCCCCAGGAGGGCACCACTTTCACCGTCCGCCTTCCCAAGGCTTCGTAGGCCCTGGCGATGCCCTGAGGTAGGCTGGAAGCGGACCTGAACCCATGCTGCCCCTCCTGCTCGGCCTCCTGCACGCCCTCGAACCGGATCACGTTGCCGTGGTCACGGGCGTGAGCCTGGATGGGAATCGCCGGGCCTGGCGCGTGGGCCTCGCCTTCGGCCTCTCCCACATGCTGGCCGTGGCTCTGCTGGCCTTGACCACGATTCTCGCGGGCCACGCCCTGGCCGGGGATGCCGTGTTCCTCTGGCTGGATCGCGCCGCCTGGGGCTTCGTGATCCTCCTGGGCCTCTGGAACCTGGCCGGCGCCGCGAACCTGCGCCGCATCACGCCCCAACCCTCGGTGCATGCCCACGGCGCCCTCGTGCACGCGCACCCCGGCGCCAAGGCCCGCTTCCACCACAGCGCCGCCTGGCTGGGCGCCTTCTTCGGCCTGGGCGGCGTGCGGGGCTTCACCACGCTGCTGCGGGAACACGGCTGGCAGGGCTTCGGCCCCTTCGCCTTCGCCCTGCTGCTCTTCGGAGTGGGCATCACAGCCATGTTCATCGCCCTCAGCTGGGCCTCGGGCCTGCTGAGCCAGGCCCTGGAAGGCCCCCGGGGCCGCCGCGCGGTGCTCGCTTGCTCGGGTTTGGGCAACCTCGCCGTGGGCCTCTGGCTCCTGGTCCGCTAGCCCGCCGAAACCGTCGGCTCGGCCAGGAAATCAGCGCCCCGGCCTACCGGGCAGGCCCCCAGGGTTATCTTGGGCTCAGAGCCCCGCGCCTTTGAAACCAGTCACCTTCGCGTGGGGATTCCTTCGGAGGCACCCATGTTCAATCGGTTCAAGGCCTTCACGGTGATCGGCGGCCTCGGCTTGGCCCTCGCCCTCGGTTGCAGTGGCAGCAAAAGCAGCGATACCGGCGCGGTGACCGTCCATGTGACCGACGGCCCCATCAGCGGGTACCAGGAGATCAACGTCCACATCCAGTCCGTGGAGATCCGCGGCGATGGGGGTTGGATCACCCTGGGCACGCCGGATCAGACCTACAACCTCCTGGCCCTCACCGGGGGCCTGAGTCAGACCTTGGCCTCCGGAGCCACCCTGCCCGCGGGCCACTACGGGCAGATGCGCCTGATCCTGGGCGCCGGGAATTCCGTGAAGCTCGCCGATGGCAGCACCCACGACCTCACGGTGCCCTCGGGCCTACAAACGGGCATCAAGCTCATCGTGAACTTCGAGGTGGTCGCGGGCACCACCAAGGACGTTTGGATCGACTTCGATGCCGCCCACTCCATCCAGCTGGTGGCCACGGGCGCCTCCGAGAAGTACATGCTGCGCCCCACGGTGCACGCCTTTGACAAGATCGCCACCGGCGCCATCGCCGGCATCCTCACCGATGCCAGCTCCAGCGCGCCCCTGGCGGGCGCCGTGGTCTACGCGGAAACCCTCGATGGCAGCGGGAACGCCCGCCTCGCCCGGGCCACGGTGACCGATGCCACCGGGCACTACCTTCTGGATCTGCTCCCTGTGGGTGGCACCTACCACGTGGTCAGCCAGCCCAAGATCGGCACCGCCACCGTGGTGGCCTATGGTGCGAAGGCGAGCGACGCAATTTCGATCTCCACCTCGGCCCCCCTGGGAACCTACAACGGGGCCTTCACCGCTGCGGTCGCGGTGGGCGGCGTCGCGGGGGGCGTCACCCCCGTGGCCAGCGCCGATCAGCACGACACCGTGAACCTGCTCCAGTCCCTGGCCGTGCCTGCGGGTCCGACCTTCACCTTCATCGTGGACACCACCCTCACCACCGTGGGCACGAGCAGCGAATCCTACGCCTTCGCGAACCTTCCCGTGGGCACCTACGGCCTCCAGGGTTCGCGCAGCACCTTGAACCTGGATGGCTCCATCAGCCTGACGACCACGGTCCCCGTGCCTGCGGTCGTCACCGCAGGGGCCACCCTCACCGTACCCGTCGCCTTCTGACCCGCAGGCCCGATCCTGGGGGCTCTCCCGCTATCCTGGGGTGATGCCCCCTTTGATCGGATTCCTGCAT
This sequence comes from uncultured Solibacteraceae bacterium, assembly GCA_964617215.1. Classification (GTDB taxonomy): domain Bacteria; phylum Acidobacteriota; class Holophagae; order Holophagales; family Holophagaceae; genus JAFDVN01. Next base: position 134,485 of record CAZTVL010000001.1, read on the forward strand.
GGCTGACCGACCTTCGGTGCTCCGGTCGGCCGCCCTGGTCGGTGCCTTCACCTTCCTAAGCCGCATCACCGGCATGTTGCAGAGCCGCATGTTGGCGGCCTACCTGGGCACCGGGCCCGCCGCCGAGGCCTTCTTCGTAGCGTACCGCCTGCCCAACCTCCTGCGGCGCTTCACAGCCGAAGGCACCATGACCGCCGCCTTCCTGCCCACCCTCAACGAGGTGGCCCAGCGGGAGGGTGAAGAGGCCGGCAAGACCATGGCCGCGCAGTTCCTGGGTTCCCTGGCCACCTTCCTCGCGCTGATCTGCCTCCTGGGCGTAGCCGCCATGGGCCTCATCACGGGCCTCCTCATGCTCGGGCGCCTGGCCCCGGGCCTGCCCATGGGCGAGCAGGTCGCCACCCTCTTCCGCATCCTCACGGGGGCCCAGCCCGCCCCGGCGGACCTGGCCCTCACGACCCTGGCCGGCCGGTTGATGTTTCCCTACCTCCTGCTGGTGAGCCTCACGGCGGGGCTTTCGGCGGTGCTCAATTTGAAAGATCGCTTCGGCCTCACGGCCAGCGTGAGCACCTTCTACAACCTGGCCTTCATGGGCTTCGGCTGGCTCTGCTTCCACCTGGGCCCCCGCGAGTGGGGCCGCAACGCCGATTCCGCCACGGTGATCTTCGCCCTCGCGGTGCTGGCGGGCGGCCTCCTTCAACTACTCATCCTCTTCCCCTCCTTCCTGCGATTCGGCTACCGCATCCGCCCCGGCCTGTACTTGAAGGATCCCGGCGTGCAGCTGGCGCTGAAGCGCATGGTGCCCGGCATCCTGGGCTCCGGCGTGCATCCCATCAACGTGCTGCTGAGCACCTTCCTCGCCTCCCGCCTCGCCGTGGGCAGCCAGACGGTGCTCTTCAACAGCAACATGATGGGCGAGATGGTGCTGGGCCTCTTCGCCGTGAGCGTGGCCACCGTGAGCCTGCCCGCCATGAGCCGCCTCGCCGAAGCGGGCGACATGCGTGGCCTCAATAAGGCCCTAGGGTCCGCCTGGCGCGCCACCGCCTTCCTCGCCATCCCCGGCGCCATCGGCATGGCGGTGCTAGCCCAGCCCACCCTCGCCCTCATCTTCCAGAAGGGCCGCTTCACCGCCGCCGACGTGAGCTGGACCGCCTGGACCCTGGCCTTCCAGGCCGTGGGCATCCCCTTCATCGGCGCCTCCCGCATCGGCACCCAGGCCCTCTACGCCCTCAAGGATTACAAGGGCCCGGCCCAGGCCGCGGTGATCAGCATGGCCGCCAACCTGGTGCTCTCCTGGTATCTCCTGCAGATCTGGGGCACCGGCGGAATCGCCCTCGCCAACGGCCTCGCCAGCATGCTGGGCCTCGGGTGGGTGCTCCTGCGCCTGCGCGGGCGCGTGGACCTGCCCTTGCTCTTCACCCTGGTGGGCTGCGGCCTCTTCACCTTCGCCGCGATCCCCATGGGCCTCATGGCCGTGTGGGGCGGGCGCGCCCTGGGGCTCTTCGGCACCTACCAAGGGGTGGCCGCCACGGCCCTGCGCCTCTTCCCCCTCATCCTCGTCAGCTCAGCGGTGTACTTCGGGATCCTCATCGCGGTCGGCAATCGGGAAGCCCAAGGGCTCTGGAACCGCATCGCATCACGCTTCGGGGCCTGATCGACCACGGACGATGTGACGCGTCAAACCGTGTTGTGCCATCAACTTGGATGCACGATTTGCGCTCAATGCGTGACCTGGATCATGGGCTCCGCGGTCCGGTCAGCGCATCTTGGGGATGACCTTTCAGGAGCCCCCCCCATGAGAAAGTTCGCACTCCTCCCCCTCCTCGCCCTGCTCGCGGCACCCGCCCTGCAGGCCAAGCTTCCGTGGACGAAGAAAGCCCAGGCCATGGGCTTCGAAAACGTGAAGAACTGCCAGTCGTGCCACGCCACCGAGAAGCCCAAGAAGGGTGATGCCCTCACCGACATGGGCCAGTACCTCATGGACCGCAAGACCAAGGAAAAGGCCGCCGAAGTGGACCTCGCCTGGCTGAAGGACTACAAGGGTAAGTAAGACTCGCCTCACTTTCGACCGAAGGCCGCGCGCCCACTCCCCCCCGGGGCGCGCGGCCTTCGCCGTTGCTGCATGCAATCCCGGGTTAAAACGCCAAGGGCCCATCGCTGAAAAGGCGATCGGCCCTTGAATGAATTTGGGCTAAAGCAATTAGACCCATCGAGTTCGATTTCAAGCAGACTCGGGCCGCAACGACTCAGGACCTCCCATCGCCGGAATCATGGGCTCTACCGAACCCTTCCACTTCCACAGCAGGAAGATGCCGATGAGCACCGCCACCACGCCGAAGATGCTGGCTTCGAGCCCGAAGGCGCCGCCGCTCACCCACTCGGGCTTGCCCTGGAATACCGGGCGGATCCAGCCGTGCATCTCCGAGGTGCCGCTCACGCCGAAGCCGAGCACGTTGCCCTGCATCCAGTTCCAGCCCAGGTGGATGCCCACGGGCAGGGCCAGGCTCCGGGTGCGGAGGTAGGCGAGGCCCAGGAAGATGGCCGCCAGGGCGATGTCCAGGGTGGCCCAGAATTTCGTGGCGCCGTGCATGCCGGGGTTGCTCCAGTGGGCCATGCCGAAGAGCAGCGCGAGCAGCAGCTGCGCGGGCCACACGCCCATGCCCTCCACCAGACGCTGGAAGACGAAGCCCCGGAACGCGTTCTCCTCCCACAGGGCCACCAGCACGTACACCAGGAATCCCAGGCTCACCATGCGCAGGCTGCGCAGGGGGTGCAGCTCCCACGTCACGCCGCCCGCGGCCCACAGCATGCCGGCCCCCAGCAGCATGACGCCGCCCCCCATGAGCACGCCCAGGCCCGCTTCCCGCGCCCAGCGACCATTCAAACGAAAGCCCACCGAGGCCACGGATTCCTTCCGAAGCTTCGTGCACACCCACGTCGCCACCATCGAGAACAGGAAGAGGAGCCCGATCACCCAATCGCCATTGTGAATGCCGTGGCGCTTCAGGAAGGGGATCAGGAATTGGAAGCCTCGCATGCAGGCGACCAGCACAGCGATGAACAGCAGGGCCCACCAACCATTGCGCAAGCGGCCGCCCGCGTTCATGAAGATCGTTCGCATATCAGACTCCAGGTCGAATCCCAGTTACGCCCCAGGCCCCGATCCGTTTACCCGCTGGGCCGGATGCCCGCGAAGGCGGGCCCTGCTAGCCTCGACGCTGGGCCTCATCCCCCGGGAGCCAACGCACCATGCAGCCGGAGCACCTTCGAATCAGCAGCCTCCTGAGGGCAGGCATGCCTGTTCCGGATGCCGCGTTCGACGCGCTCCTGCCCGAAGCCCCCCGCCTCGCCTCTGCCCGCTACTGGACCCCCGTGCACGTGGCCCTTCGCGCGGCCCGGGCCCTGGCGGATGCGGGCGCCGAGCAGGTGCTCGACGTGGGCTCTGGCGTCGGGAAGTTCTGCGTCATCGGCGCCCTCGCCACGCCCCTCACCTTCACCGGCATCGAGCACCGCGATCACCTCGTCGCCGAGGCCCAAGCCTTGGCCGCGCGCTTGGAGGTTGCCGAGCGGGCCACCTTCCTCGCTGGCGGCTTCGAGGCCGTGGACTTCCGCGACTTCGATGCCCTCTACTTCTTCAACCCATTTGGCGAAAATCACTTCACCGCCGCCGATCACATCGACGGCACCGTCGAGCTCAACCGCCGCCGCTTCGACCGCGACGTCGCCAAGGTGGAGCGCCTCCTGGATCAGGTGCCCCGGGGCACGCTCCTCTCCACCTACAACAGCTACGGCGGGCGCATCCCTGACACCTTCGACCTCCTCCACGCCCAGTACGCGGAATCCAGCCTCCTTCGCCTCTGGCGCAAAGCCCGCCGCGAAAGCGCCGGCGGCTACTGGCTCGAACTGGAGGGCACCACCATCCTCCGGGAGCCCGGGGACCGGGAGCAGACCTTCTTCCCGGCCCTCGAGTCCCTCACCGGGAATTAATTCGCCTTCGAAGGCATCGCCTCCGCGCGCTTGAACAGGTTGCCCTCGGCTTCGCCCACGTCGAAGCGGAGAAATCCCGTGGGCTTGCCCCCTTCCAAGACGAAGCGGAATCGCGCATCCGTGCCGGCCAGATAGAAGATGGACTCCGAAAGGGGCTCCAAGGTGCGCTTCTTCCCATCCCCACCCTTCAGCAGGAGGTGGCCGTCCTCGAAGAGGAAATTCCGGGCGCTGCCCCGAGGGCCCACGTAGCGGCCTGCCAAGCGCTGGAGTTGCTCCGCACGGAGTGCCACAGGGGTGGGTTCCGCGACGGGCTTGCCGATGGCCAAGCCCAGGAGGCGCCGACTGAGGTAGCGGTCATCGATCTTGCGGGCGTCGGAGTTGTTGAGGATCACCGCCACGGCCTTCGCCTCCGGATCCGCCTCGAGGATGCAGGTGAAGCCGTTGATCCCACCGTTGTGCCACAGGAGGCGCCGCCCCTGGGACTCCCGCAGGCCGATGCCGAAGCCGTAGTGCGTTTCCTTACCTTCCGCAATGGGATAGCTCCGCACCATGCGGGCGTAGCTCTCCGGCTTCAGCACCTTGCCGCCGTGCAGCGCGAGGGTCCACTTCGCCAGATCCTCCACCGTGGAGACGAGGGCGCCGGCTGCCCCGGGCTGCATCATGCTGAGGTAGGGCGCGGGTCGCGAACCTTCCGTGTAGCCACCCACCATGCCTTGGATCAGCGTGTTCTCATCGCCGAAGCCCGTGTGCTTCAGGCCCAGCGGTTTCAGGAGGCGGGCCTGCAGGAAGTCGTAGTAGCCCTGGCCGGAAACCTTCTCGATGAGCAATCCCAGCGCCAGGTACCCCACGTTGCTGTAGGCCCACTTCGTGCCCGGCTCAAAATCCAGGGGCTTGTCCTTGTCGTGGGCTACGAGCTGGGCAGGGCTCTGATCCTCCCGCATGTGCTTCATGAATTCCGGCGTCTCCACCCAATCGGGGATGCCCGCCGTATGATTCAGCACCTGCTCCACCGTCGCCTTGCCCCAGGCCTCGGGCAGCTCGGGAAGGTAGCTGCGCAGGGGCCGTTGGAGATCCACCTTGCCCTCCTCCACCAGCAGCAGCACCGCCGCCCCCGTGAACTGCTTCGTCACGGAACCGATGCGGAACACCATGTCCGGCTGGATGGGCACCCCCAACTCCACGCTCGCCAACCCGAACCCTTTGCGGAAGAGTATCTTCTCCCCTTTCACCACCAGCACCGCCGCACCCGGCGCATCCGCTTGGTAGTGGGGCGCGAGAATCGCCTCGAAGGCCGCCGACGGCGCCTCCTGCGCCGAGAGGACGAGTGCGGGCATGCAAAGCAAAGGCAGCCATCGGGTCATGGGGACTCCAGTCGATAAGGTCAGGCAGCCTACGGCCCCAGCACCTTGGCGTTTATCGGCCGCCTCTGTCTGTTCTCACTAAAGTTGACGTTTGGGCTCAAGGGCCTAACAAGGTTTAGGTTAGGTACGGATTGATACCTCCGATGCACTACCCCCTTGCATGTCGCCAAGCCATGCTCATACTGAACCACATGGTTCGGTATTCCCCAAATCACTTCGATGCCGCCTTCGGCGCGCTCTCGGATGCCACCCGACGGGGCGTGCTGGAGCAACTCGGGCGCGCGGACGCTTCGATCTCGGCCCTTGCCGAGCGGTTCCACATGACCCTCACGGGCATGAAGAAGCATGTAGGTGTCTTGGAGCAAGCGGGGCTCGTCACCACGGAAAAGGTCGGGCGCGTGCGCACCTGCAGGCTCGGCTTCTGCGGACTGCAAGAAGAGGCGGCATGGATTGAGAGGTACCACCAGCTCTGGAGCGCACGCTTCGATGAGTTGGATCACGTGGTCGATGAATTAACTCAAAAGGAGCGCGTCCATGAACGCAAAAAACGAAAGTGAGGCAACCCCCATGAAGAATCCCACGACGGTGGAACGGAAGTCTGAGCGCGAAGTCGTCGTCACGCGAACCGTCAATGGTCCTGCGCGGCTCGTGTTCGAGGCCTGGACCAAGGCAGACCTGTTCAAGCGGTGGTGGGTCCCCAAGTCCTTTGGGATGAACCTGCTTTCCTGCGACATGGACGTTCGCGTGGGGGGACAGTACCGTTTGGTGTTTCTCCACGAAGGGTCGACGATGGAATTCTTCGGCACCTACCTCGAAGTGACTCCGCACGCTCGCCTCGTGTGGACCAACGATGAAGGCGACAGTGGCAAGACCATCACCACGGTGACCTTCGAGGAAATCGCCGGCAAGACAGTGGTGGTCGTGCACGATCTCTATCCCACCGAAGCCTCGGTGGACACCGGATCGTCGGGCGCGATGCCCGAGATGTTCGACCAACTCGACGAGCTCCTCGCCACCCTCGGTTCAAGCTCAGATTCGAAATAACGCAGCCAACCCATCCACCCACGAAGCGGGGGGCTGGCCGCGAGCGCATCGCCCAAAGCCAGCCCCCTGCGAAGACCGTCACAAAACCCAACCCCGTGTGCGCGTAACTCGCCAGCTTCGGGAAGGGATCCGGGATTCCCCCCCGTGGGCGCGCTTGAAAGGAGTGCTTCGATGAAACGGCTATACACCAGCCTGCGGACAACCGTTTTCCTCCTCATGACGCTCGTAGCAACTCACGCGTCGGCGCAGCCGAAGCCAACGACGGGCTACGCGCCCGTCAATGGACTCAAGATGTACTACGAAGTCCACGGTGGCGGCGAACCCCTGGTGTTGCTTCATGGCGCCTTCATGACCATCACCAACAACTGGGATGGTTGGATCCGCGAGTTCTCCAAAACGCGGAAAGTCATTGCCGTCGAGCTGCAAGGCCATGGCCGCACGGCGGATATCCCACGCGATTTCAGCGACGAGAACCTCGCCGACGACGTGGCCGCCCTGCTCACCTATCTCAAGGTCCCCCGAGCGGACCTTCTCGGCTACAGCATGGGCGGCGCCGTGGCGATGCAGTGTGCGATCCGCCATCCCGACCAAGTGCGAAAGGCGGTCATCCTTTCGTCCACGTTCCGCCGGGACGGTGTGGTACCGGAAGGCCTCGAGGGGCTCTCGACCCTTACGGCGGACGCCTTCAAAGGCACGCCCATTGAAGTGGAATACAAGAAGCTGAGCCCGACGCCGGAGGCCTTTCCGAGCTTCGTCCAGCGCCTGCTCGCCACGGCCTCGAAAGAATACGACTTCGGCGCCGACAAACTGAAGGCCACCCCAGCGCCCATGTTCTTCATTCATGGCGACGCCGACGGCGTGAGGCTCTCGCACATCGCGGAAATGTATCGATTGAAGGGCGGCGAGGTCCACGGCGACATCAAGCCACACTCCCCATCGCGCTTGGCCATCTTGCCCAACACCACCCATGTGACCTTGATGCAGCGCATGTCCCTCATCGTCCCCATGGTGAACGACTTCCTCGACGCAAAGCCGTAGCCAAGCCCTCCCGCAACGGGTTCCAAAAAGGTGCCCCGTTCACAAAGCCGGCCCCCGCGAAAACAATCGCTGGGGAAGACCCGGCGCTGCGCAGGTGCCCTCGCTCGGCTGGGCTCTTGCCTCGTCGTCCGACAGACAAGGGGCTGCATGACACCCACCCCCCGGAGCTAACAGCCCTGATCTCCTGAATTTTGCCCTTGGTCCGTTTTTCCGCCTTGACCCGGCAGGCCCTCGATCGTCCAATGGAGGGTACGGATGCCGAATGATCGACGCCATTGACCAAAAAATCCTGATGATCCTTCAGGACAACGCCCGGACCCCCAATGCGGAGGTCGCGCGTCAGTTGGGCATGGCGGCGTCGGCGATCTTCGAGCGCATCAAGAAGCTGGAGGAGCGCGGGGTGCTGCGCGCCTACACGGCGCAGATCGACCCGGCAGCGCTGGATCTCTCGCTGCTGGCCTTCGTGTCCGTGCGCACGGAGGATGCCGTGGGGACCGATTTCACGGCCCGCAGCCTCAGCCAGCGCCCGGAGGTGCAGGAGGTGCACCACGTGGCCGGTGAGGATTGCTACCTGGCCAAGGTGCGGGTGAAGGACACGGCCGCCCTCTCGAAGCTCATGAAGGAGCTGGGCGCGCTGCCCGGCGTCCGCGCCACCCGCACCACCATCGTGCTGGAGACGACGAAAGAATCCTTCGAGCTGCCCATCCTCCCCAAGCATTCCAAGTCCCCCCGTAAGAAGGAGAAGCCATGAGCCTCAACCGCGTCATCGTCATGGGCCTCGGCAAGGTCGGCAGTCTGGTCGCCACGCTGCTGCATGAGAGCAAGTTCCAGGTCACCGGCGTGGATGCCGTGAAGCGCGAGGGCTTCCCCTTCGCCACCACCGTGGCCAACCTCAGCGATCCCGCCTCCCTGCGCCCCCTGCTGGCCAACGCGGATGCCGTGGTGAGCTGCCTGCCCTTCCACCTGAACCTACCCCTGGCCAAGGAAGCCCACGCCGCCGGCATCCACTACTTCGACCTCACGGAAGACGTGCCCACCACCAACGGCATCATCGAGCTGGCCAAGACAAGCAAGGGCCTCATGGCCCCCCAGTGCGGCCTGGCCCCCGGCTTCATCGGCATCGTGGGCGCCTCGCTGGCCCGCAAATTCGACCGCCTGCGCTCCATCGAGCTGAAGGTGGGCGCGCTGCCCAAGCACCCCCGGGGCAAGCTGGGCTACGCCTTCAACTGGAGCCCCGAGGGCGTCATCAACGAGTATATCAACGATTGCGAAGTGATCCGCAACGGCCACCGCGCCAACGTGCCCGCGCTGGAAGGCTACGAGATCGTGACCATCAACGGCGTGCAGCTGGAAGCCGCCACCACCTCCGGTGGCCTGGGCACCATGTGCGAGACCTTCGATGGCAAGGTGCAGGAGCTGGCCTACAAAACCATGCGCTACCTGGGCCACTTCGAGCAGATCAAGTTCCTCTTCCAGGAATTGCACATGCAGGACGACCGCGAGACGCTGGGCAAGATCCTCAAGAACGCCCTGCCCCCCGTGGCCGAGGACTACGTCTTCGTGCACGCCGCGGTGGAAGGCTGGAAGGATGGCGTCCTCTCCCGCGAGGAATTCGTGCGTGCCTACCCCCAGATGCAGGTGGCCGGTGAAGAGTGGCGCGCCATCAGCTGGACGACGGCCGCCAGCCTCTGCGCCGTGATCGAGATGGTGCGTGACGGCGTGTTGCCCCAGCAGGGCTTCCTCAAGCAGGAGGAGATCCCCTTGGATGCCTTCTTCAAAACTCAGAACGGCGCCTACTACTTGCAGGGCGAAGGCCGCTAGTTCGCGGCCCTCTGATCCATGACTGGGGCCGGAGCCGATCCGGCCCCTTTTCATGCCCCGAGGGGCCTGAACTTAGCCTTTCCGGGCCGGGGCCGATCACGAGGGCATGCCCGTGAATGCCCAGCTCCGGATGGCTTCCCGCGTCATGCCCGCGGTGGCCTTCGGCATCGGAGCGTCCGTGCTCCTCCTTTGGTGGGTCACCCCCCCGGCATTCGTCTCCGAGCACCTCTTCTGGATGACCCAGAAGGCCAATACGGCCCTGAGCCTGATGCTCCTGGCCATCGCTTTGCTGGCCAAGGATCACCCCGCTGGGCGGGCCTGTGCGGGTCTGGCGGCCCTCGTGGGCGCCCTGACGTTGACCCAGTACCTTACCGGCCGGAACCTGGGCCTGGATCAGCTCCTGGTGGCCGAGGCGCCGCGTTCGGGGCTTTCCTTTCCCGGGCGCATGGCCCCTTCCACCGCCCTGTGTTTTCTCCTCTTGGGTCTCATCCTCCTCATGCCTGGCCGGTGGCGCATCCTCCGCAACCTCCTCCTGTCGGTCACCGTGGCGCTGTCCCTCCTCGGAGTGGTTGGCCAGGCCTTCCAGGTGCCGGGGCTTTATGGGATGGATACGCCCACCGTGATGGCCCTCAATACGGCGTTGGGCCTGGGGCTCCTGCAGGTTTCAGTGTTGATCCGGGTGGAGCCGGACTTCTGCCGGGAAGCCCTTGGCAGTCGGGGCATCCCCCGCTTCTTCCTCCGGCGGTTCCTGCCCCTGGCGCTCCTCCTGCCCCCCGCCTTGGATTGGCTCCGCCTCCAGGCTGAACGCAAGGGATTCCTCGTCCATGAAGACAATCTGGCCTTGGGCACCGTGGTCCACACAGCCCTGCTCCTGGGGTTGGGACTCTGGGCCACGGTCTCCATCCTCCGACTCGAAGCCCACCGCCGGGCCGCCCAAGCGGAGCTTGAACGCTACCGGGAGATCGTCAATCACATCACCATCGCCCTCACCATCCTCCGCCTTGAGGACCCCGAGGACGATGAGAGCCTGCGCGTGGTGGCCTTCAATCCCACCGCCCAGAAGACATTCCAACTCGATCCGGAACGGGACCTCGGGCGCCGCATGGTGGACGTCTTCCCTTCCCTCAAGGGGGCTCCGCGCCTCCACCGCTACGCGGATGCGGCTCGCCTCGGCCTGCCCTTCGACATGGGTGATGTGGTCTATGGGGACGAACGCCGGGCTCCCGTCACCTATGCCGTGAAGATCTTCCCCCTTCCCGGGGGATTCGCGGGCATCGCCGCCGAAGACGCCAGCGAACGGGTGAAGGTTCAGAAATTAAAAGATGAATTCGTGAGCATGGTGAGCCACGAACTCCGCACACCCCTCACGGCCATCCAGGGGTCCCTGGATCTCCTGCGGGGCGGAGTCTTGGGGCCCCTCCCCTCCCCCGTCCAATCCCTGCTCGAGGTCGCCTCCCAGAACGGCCATCGCCTCTCTAAACTCATTGAAGATCTTCTCGACATGGAACGGCTGCAGACGGGCCGTATTGAGTACCACTTCCAAACCGTGGAGGCCCGAGAAGTCGTGGCCCACTCCCTGGCCACCCTCAAACCCTTCGCCGGGCAGCTGGGCGTGAGGCTGGAGCTGGTGGCTTCCCCGGAGGAGGCCTTCCCCCTCCGCACGGATCCCGATCGCCTCCAGCAGGTGCTGGCCAATCTGATCTCCAACGCGGCGAAGCACTCTCCCAAGGGCGCCGCCGTATCCGTGAAGCTACAGGCCCTTCCGGGATGGATCCGCATCGAAGTGGTGGATCGCGGCCCCGGCATCTCCGAGGCCTTCCGGCCCCAAGTCTTCGGCAGGTTCGCCCAGGCCGAGACCGGCACCACCCGCGCCCAGGGCGGCGCCGGCCTCGGCCTCTACATCGCCAAGACGATGGTGGAGCACCTGGGGGGCACCATCGGATTCGAGTCTGAGGTGGGACGCGGCAGCACCTTCTTCGTGGAATTGCCCACCTAAGGTTTGAATTTCACGCGCCTGGGGCGGATGCCGATGCAGGGGCATGGAACTCGTTTACGCGAACCTGGGCACCCTTTCAGGCGTTGCCCTCTTTGTACTGGCGTTGGGGCTCACCCTGGGGTTGCGCCCGCTGCCGGACTACCCCTGGGTGCGCCCTTGGCTCGCCAGCTTCTGGGTGGCTTCCCTCACCCTCCTGGCCCTCTCGCTGCCGCTCGCCTGGCCCCAGCTGCATGTGGCCCCCTTGCGGATTCGCACGTTCGCCGTGCTGAACTCTGGCTTCTTTCTGGCCGCGGGCCTGCAGGCCCTCGGGTGGCTGCGGATCCGATGGAAGGGTGCGCCCGCCTGGATCGTGCTGATCCCCGTGGGGACCTACCTGACCCTCTTCTTCGCCGTGGGAGGGGAGCATGATGGTCTCGCCCGGTTGATCCTCTTCTCCGCGATGGAAGCCGTGATCCACGCCGCCACCGCCTATTGGGCCTATCACGGACTACGGCGGATTTCCCCACATCTGAATGGAGTGACCACGGCGGTGATCACCGCCCATGCTCTGTTTTACCTGGGCCGCACCGGCGTGGCCCTCTTCCTGCCCGCGGAAGGGGACTTCTCAATCTCCGTGGCCGTGGCGGTGATGGAAGGGCTGCTCTACAACATTGCCCTTGCTTACCTCCAGTGGCTGATCCTCACCGAAGGGGAGCAGGCCTGAGGCGTCAGACCTCGGGCACCGGCATGCCCAGGCCCGCCCAATCTTCCTTCACGGGCCCATAGGCACCCGGCACCATCAGGCCCGCCTGCCGCATGAGCACACTCATCTGCCCCCGGTGGTGGGTCTGGTGGCTCACGAGGATGTGCAGCGCTAGGGCGCCCGTCCACGTCTGCCCGTAAAAGGGATAGGTGGCGGCCAGCGCCATGTCGTTGCGGGTGGCCACCAGGCCGAGGAGGCTCTCGTTCAGGGCCGCATAGACGTCGCGGATGGCCTTCATGGTGGCCGGTACAGGCGTCTGCATGGGTTCGCCCGGGAAACCCGTCACCTGGAAGCCCATGTGGGCGGGCATCTCTACGAGCGTTTCGCACAGGTGCCAGGCCATGCGGCGAAGATCCCGGTGCCCCTCGGTCACCGCCGCGCCCGCCGCCGAATCCGGGATCGCATCGAAGAACGCCAAGGTTTTGGCCGCTTCTTCGCGCCAGATGGAAAGGAAATCATCGATGTGCCGATACATGGGATCTCCGGGGTGCGGCCCTCAGCATACCTCCGGATCACCGCGGCCCCCCCTTCCCGCTGGCAGCTGAATTCCCAACCGCTTTGAAGGAGCTTCCATGGAACCCTCCGCCGAAGGTCAGACGGTCCTCGTCATCGATGACGCCGCCGACAACCTGAGCCTCGTGGCCGAAACCCTGACGCGGCGCGGGTACCAAGTCCAGGTGGCCACCAGCGGCCCCGAGGGCTTGGCCATCGCCCGGGAGGCCCCGCCGGGGCTCGTGCTCCTGGACATCACCATGCCCGAGATGGATGGGTTCGAGGTGTGCCGGGCCTTAAAGGCCGATCCCAGGCTCGCGGCCGTGCCCGTGCTCTTCATGAGTGGCCGGGACGAGGTGATCGACAAGACCCGGGCCTTCGATCTGGGCGCCGTGGACTACCTGCAACGCCCCTTCCGGATCGATGAATTGGCCCTGCGCGTCAAGTACCAGCTGGGCCTGGCCGCCCTCCAGGCCCAGCTGCGGGAGAAGAACAGCAACCTGCAGATGGCCCTGGAGGAGGCCAAGCTCCTGAACCGTGAGTTGGTGAAGATCAATGACCGGCTCAGGGTCTCAGAGGAACTCCACGGGCACTTCCTGGCCACGATGCGGAGCGTCATCAACAATCCCCTCACGGCCATCATCGGCCTGTCCGAGAACATCCATGAAGGCGGGGTTTCCCTGGAGCAGGCCCGCACCCTCGCCGGGCTCATCAGCGGCGAGGCCAGCTACCTGGATTTCCAGATCCGCAACATCTTCGCCGCCGCGGATCTGGAAGCAGGCACCTGCACGCCCAAAGTGGCGCATGTCGACGTGGATTCGATTTTGGCGGACCTCGCCAGTGCCTTCGCCCAGACCGCAGCAGCCCGATCCATCCGGTTGACCCTTTCCGGAGAGGCCCGGGAAGGGGCCCTCATCTTCGGAACCGATGCCGATCTGATGAGGACGGCCCTTGCGAATCTGGTCGCCAACGCCATTGCCTTCAGCCCCAGCGGCGGCGAGGTCCGCATCGGCGCCTCCCTCCGCGAAGGCGCCCTCACCGTGGAGATCCAAGATGGGGGCATCGGCATCCGGGAGGAGGATCAGGCCCTCATCTTCGATCGCTTCCGCACCGTAGCGGCCGGAACCACGTCGGATCATCAGGGCCCCGGCCTGGGCCTCGCCATCACCCGGGCTCTCATGGACCTCCTGGGTGGAACGATCGAGGTCGATTCAAACCTCGGCCAAGGGGCACGGTTCACCTGCACCTTCCCTGAATTCGCCGTGATGGATGAGACCAACACCTCGTCCTTCGAAGGGAACATGTTCATCTTCGATTCGCCGAAGGAACTCTAGGCGTGCCGCCGCCGACCTCCAAGGTGCCCACTCACGTGCTCAATCCGAGCATGGTGTTCGCGCATCGGGAGGAGCATGTGATCAGCACGCTGCTCGGCTCTTGCATTGCGGTATGCCTCTGGGACCCCCGCCTGCAGGTGGGTGGCATGAATCATTTCATGCTGCCCCTCTGGCAGGGCCGTGGCCTGCCCACGCCCATGTACGGGGACATCGCCATCGAGAAGCTGATCAAGAACCTGGGCGCCCTGGGCAGCCGGAAAAGCGATCTGGTGGCGAAGGTGTTCGGAGGGGCCAACGTGGTGAACTACTCGCCGGGCCTCTTCCCCGTGGGAACCCGGAACATCTTGATCGCGGAAGAGACGCTGTCCGCCCACGGCATCCCCATCCGGGCCAAGGAAGTGGGCGGCAACCGGGCCATGAAAATCGACTTCAACTCCAAGGATGGGTCCGTGATCCTGCGGCTGGTGGCCCGGCCCGATTGGGCCCCTCCCACCCTGCCCGACCTCCGCCGCCGCTGAGGGGCGCAAGCACGCTGACACCCCCCCGGAGCGCCCTCTTGGCCGGGGATTCATGACCCCGGACACATCGGATTGGGATGGACTTAAGGTGCACCGTGAACCCCACGATGCGAGGCAAGAGGAGGGCCCCCCTCCGCCGTGAGGTCTGAATGGATTTCGAAGAAGCCGTGGCCGCCCATCGGAAATGGAAATCCCACCTGCGGTTGCACATCGATGGATCGAGCACGGAGATGCTCGATCCCGAGGTCATCGGGCGGGATGATCGCTGCGAGCTGGGCCGCTGGATCCACGGTGAAGGCGGGGCGACGATGTCCGCCAAACCGGAATTCCAGGCCATGAAACGGATCCACGCCCGCTTCCATCAGGTGGCCGGGGAGGTCCTTCTTAAATCCAAGGCGGGGGACCCTCACGGGGCCTGCCTGGCCCTGGATGGCCCCTTCTACCGCGCCTCCATCGACGTGTTGGATGCCCTACGCGTGTGCCAGGAAGCCTGCGCCGAGGCCCCCCCGGCCGGGACTCGGCCCCATGCACTGGCCTTACCCGAAGCGGTTGGCTGACCGCCCTCCAAGGAGCTCCCATGAATTTCGAAGACGCCATCTCCGCCCACCAGAAATGGAAGACCCGGCTCCGAAGCCAGATCGACGGCAGCAGCAAGGAGACCCTCGATCCCGCCGCGGTCAGCAAGGACAACCAATGCGACCTGGGCCAATGGATCCACCGGGAAGGGCAAGCCCAGATGGGCCAAAAGCCTGAGTTCCTGGAGCTGAAGGCCACCCACGCCCAGTTTCACCAAGCGGCGGGGGAGGTGGTGACCAAGGCCAAAGCGGGCGACAAGGCCGGTGCCTCGGCGGCCCTGGATGGCCCCTTCTTCCAGGCCTCCAGCAAGTGCGTGCAAGCCATCATGAAATGCAAAAAGGCATGCCTGTAGGCAGAACGCCCTCGCTCGGCGTCGCCAGAATTTCTTCCAGTAGGATCTCCACCCCTTCGAGGGCGCCCTCGAAGACAGGGTGCAAGGGGCGCTGATTTCCAACCCGCCTGAGCCCTTCGACCTGGGGCAGGAGGTGGCGGGAGGCCAAGGTTCTCACGGCCTCCTCCCGCGCCGGGTTCCAGCCCCGGCCACCCAGGTTCCGGAGGCCCGAGGACATGGCTTCCAGGCCAGAGGCGAGGTGATCCGGACATCGCCCGGGCGGGAGCACCACCCCCATCTGCTGATGGAGTTCCTTCAGGTCCTCCAGGATGTCCTGATCGCAGAGGTGACCATGGCGGTACACGGACGCCTCTAGGTGAAGCACCGGTTGCCAGGAGCTGTAGAGGAAGTGATCCGCATAGGCCACCTCCAATTCGGCCCTGCTGGAATGCGCCAAACGCTGGAGGGCCGCCGCGAGGCGGGGGCTGGCCCAGGCTGCGGCCGACGCCTCCGCGAACACCTCGCGGGGGAAACATCCCGGCGTGCCGAAGATGCCACCCAGGGCCTCCAGGAGTTCTGGGAGCGGGGCGCGCATCAAAACCCCGTGGCCTGTCCGGCGAAGACGAAGACGTAGCGCAGGGTGTAGCCCCCCATCAGCACGAGCCCGCCCGCGGCCAACGCCCAACGGGGATTGACATGGAACTCGCCCCGCCCGAGGAGCACGGGCCGATACTCCCAAAGTTCAATGGCCAGCGGAACGAGGAGCCCCAGGCCCAGGAAGAGGCCCCAGAACACCCAGGTAAAACTGCCCCCCATGATCTGCTGCAGGGCCTGCTTCACCGCCAGGGTGCTGAGATTCCCGTGGATGAGGTAGGGCAACACGATGAACAGCTCCAGCCCCATGAGGACGATGTCCAGGGAGTAGAGGAAGCGCAGCTCTTTGAGCTCGGGCCTGTCCTTGCCCAGCAGCCGCAGGATCACGAGGGTGGCGGCGCCGGAACTGAGGGCGCTGAAGAGGAACATCTGAGCCACCAGGTTCGTGTTCCAAAAGGGCCGACTCTGCACGGCGCCCAGGAGCACACCGGTGTAGATGCCCACCCCCACGGCCATGGGCATGCCCGCCAAGGCCATCAATCGGCGCCGGGGCGTACCATCGGCTTCCAGCCACGCCCGCAGGAAGGCCGGCAACTTGGGATAGAGCCTTCGGGGCACCTTGGATAGATAGCGCGCGCGCGTTCCCGGCTCCAGCCAGGACCAGAGGTAAGCCATGCTGAGGATCGTGAAGGCCACCAGCAGCCAGCTGCCGATGGACATGGGGCTACGCCATCGCACGTGGAGGAAGAGCTTCCAGAAGCGGAGGGGTTTGCCCAGGTCGAGGATGAGCAGGGCCGAGCCGAGGCTCACAGGCCAGGGCGCTACCATCGCGCCGAGGCGGGCCAGCGCCGGGTGGGCCGGATGGCCATCCTTGTCCTGAAGCCATGTGGCGAGGCCCGAGACGAAGAACAATCCCGCGGAGAGGCCCCCGAGGAAGAGGTAATTGACGATGAGGAATTCCCAGACGGGTTCGCGCATGACGGCCTCAGAGCAGGTAGTAGAGCTGGGGACCGTTGCCGGTCTGGGGGTTCTTCACTTCATGGCGGCGGGTGGCCAGCAGTTGGTGCAGCGGGCTCTTGGGGTCGTTCAGGTCGCCGAAGACGCGCACCTTGCTGGGGCAGGTCTCCACGCAAGCCGGGAGGTCGCCCTTGTCCACGCGATGGACGCAGAAGGTGCACTTGTCCACGGTGTGGGTTTCGGGGTTGTGGTACCGGGCCTCGTAGGGGCAGGCGATGATGCAGTACTTGCAGCCGATGCAGTCGTCGTAGTTTACGAGGACGATGCCATCCTCCCGCTGGAAGGAAGCCCCGGTGGGGCACACCCGGACGCAGCTGGGCTCGGTGCAGTGATGGCACTGCTCGGGCTCGAAGGTCATGCGGAGCTTCGGGTACTCGCCGGATCGTTCCACGCCGATCCAGTTGCGGAACACCCCCTCGGGCACCTTGTTCTCGGCCTTGCAGGCCACGACACAGGCCTTGCAGTCGATGCACTTCTTCGAATCGATCACCATCGCGTAGCGCTTGGTCTTCTTCCCGATCTTCATGGCTAGGCCTTTCCGACTTTCACGAAGGTCTCGTGCAGGGCCGCGTTGCCGCTGACCTTGTCCCAGGCGGTCTCCAGGAGCACGGAGTCCGCGGCGCCCACGTTGTGGACCCGCCGGAGCCACGCGGACTTCTTGCCGAAGCCGTGAAGCATGAACACGCAATCAGGTCGGATTTCCTGGGTCACACGGGCCTTGATCTTCACGGCGCCGGCGGTGCTGGACACCTCCAGGAGGTCCCCCGTCTGGATGCCGAGCCGATCGGCGGGTTCCGGGTGGATCCAGAGGTCGTTCTCCCGGTTGTGCTCGTTGAGCCAGGGCAGGTTGGTGAGGGCCGCGTGGGTGATGGTGGCCTTGCGGCCCAGGATGAGGCGGAAGCGATTGGCAGGAGGCTGGGCGGGCGGGGTGTAGACCGGGAGGGGATCGTGGCCTGCCTCCTGGAGCCGCTCGGAAAAGAGCTCGATCTTGCCGCTCTTGGTCACGAAGCGGTGCACGGGATTGCGCGTGGTGCCGTACTTGGGTTTCTCGAAGCCCACCACCCCGTGCTTCTTCATGTGCTCCAGGCCGTTGGGCACGGGCAGTTCCTTGGCCTCCGCCTCCACCCACTGCTCGATGGTGTAATCGAAGTAATCCGAGAGCCCCAGCCGCTTGGCGAGCCCCTGGGCGATCTCCAGCATGGGCTTGGTGTCGTGCAGGGGCTTCACCGCCTGCTGCCGGTACACGGCCGCGGGCCAGATGCCAGGCATGACCTCGATGGGGTCCGTGCGCTCCAGGTAGTGGCTCTCGGGGAAGACCACGTCCGCATACCAGGCCGTATCGCTCATGGCGATGTCGACGACGCCCACGAAATCCATCTGCTTGATCATCTGCAGGGTCTTCCCCTGATCCGGCAGGGCGTGCATGGGGTCCTGCTTGTAGATCATCCAGGCCTTCACCGGGTAGGGTTGGCCCTTGAGGACGTTCTCCCGGAGCGGGAGGTACACGCCGTCCTTCGCATTCGCGAGCGGAAATGCCTTTTCCACTTCGTCCACGCGGGAGGCCTTGGGGTCATCCCAGGGCATGAACATGAACTCGCCCTTGGCCACCTTGCGGTTGGGCACCATGCCGCCCTCGCGATCCCAATTGCCAACGACGGCGTTGAGGATCGCCTGGGCGCGGCGCATCTGGAAGTCGTTGGTGTACCAGCTGGAGCGACGACCGGCGTAGAAGACGGCCCGGGGGGCGGCATCCGCGAAAGCCCGGGCGATGCGAGTGATGTCCGCCGCCGGGATCTCCGTCTCCTGCTCGGCCCAGGCGGGCGTGTAGGGCTTCACATGCTCCAGGAGCTGCTCGAAGCCCACGGTGTAGGCCTCCACGAAGGCCTTGTCATGGCGCTCCTCGGTGAGAATCACGTTCAGCATGGCCAGGATAAAGGCGAGGTCGGTGCCGGGTTTGATGGGATGCCACTCATCGGCCTTGGAGGCCGTCACTGTGAAGCGCGGGTCCAGGTAGATGAGCTTGGCCTTGCGCTCCATGGTGCCGCCGATGAGGTCCATGGTGTCGGGCGTGATGATGCTCTCGAAGCGGTTGGCGCCCGCCATGATCACGTAGTCGGCATTGAGCAGGTCGAAGCTGGGCACCGTGCCGAAGGTGGTGCTGTAGGCCAGCGTCATGGAGGCCAGGCACAGCGTGGGATGCCGCATGACGTTGGGGCTGCCGAAGGCCTGGCCCAGGTTCTTGAAGAAGACCTCCTGAAAGCCCTCCGTGCTGGACCACAGACTGCCCTCGGGCCCGTACTTCTCTTTCACCGCTTTCAGCTTCTGGGCGGTGAAGTCGAAGGCCTCTTCCCAGGAGACGGCCCGCCACTTGCCCTCGCCCCGCTCCCCGGCCCGAATGAGAGGCTGTTTGAGCCTGTCGGGGTCGTAGACCTGCTGAATGGCCGCGTTGCCGCGCGCGCAGAGCATGGCCCTCGATTTCGGGTTTTCGGGATTGGGATTCAGCTTGGCGAGGCGGCCCTCCTTCACCACCGCCAACAGCGAACACTTGTTGGGGCAGAGCTCGCAGGTGGTAGGGATGCCATTGAGATTGGTGGGCCCCACCGCGATGGGACCCCGGAGCTTGCAGGCCAGGGGCGGCACCAGCAGCGAGCCGGCCCCCAGCAGTTCAATGAAGGTGCGTCGTTCCATGGTGCGCTCCTGGCCTGCAGCCGGTTTCAGCTAAAACTTCACTTCCAACGCCACATAGGTGGTCTTGATCGCGGCGGGGAAGGCGTACTGCATCATCGGGTTTTGGTCGAGCTTGAAGTTCTCCAGGGGCATGGGCGCGATGTGCCAGCCGCTGAAGGCGGTGGAGTATTTGGTGTCGAGGTAACCGAGCTTCAGCGAGGTGTTCTTGGCGAACTGCCAATGGAGGTAGCCCTCCCACACATCCCCCCGGGTCCCGAGCTTCTCCGTGGATTCGCCGGTGGCGGGGCTGTAGGTGAACCAGTTCGGGGAACCGTGGTTGAACTCCACCCCAAAGCCGAAGGTGGCCGTGGGATCCCAGCGCCAGCCGAGGTAGTAGGCGCTGCCCGTCTTGCTGTGGATGGGATCGCCCAACAGGCCGCCGAAGCCGGTGAGCTGGGTGCCGGCGCCGCCGTAGGCGGGAGGCATGTCCCAATAGGCCCCGTACTGGCTGACCTTCCCGTTGGGGTTGCTCTTGATGTGGCCGAAGCTGGCGAACCAGGTGAAGGTGTCGCCCACCTTGTGCTTATAGGTGGCCGTCCACTGATCCATATCGCCCACGTTGTTCGTGGCGGTGACGTACTGGCTGCTGGCCATGCCGCCCATGCCCGCCATGGCGGGGACGGGGAAGTTGTTGAGGCTGCCGTAAGGGATGTCCGTCATGTTCCCGAAGCGGTTGAAGCCCAGGTAGAAATTGGCGGCGTGAACGGTGCCCAGGCCCTCGAACATGAAAGGAATGTCGAGCATGGCGCCCAGCACGGTGCTGTCCTTGAGTGGACCGATGGTGTTCACCTGGAGGTTGCCGGTGGAGAAGTTCATGCCCACCACCGCCGCGCTACTCTTCACCTGGCCACCGCCGCCAAATCCGCTCTCGTAGCCCACGCCGTAGCAGAGGCCCAGCAGCGAGCCCTCAGGCAAGCCCAGCTTGTCCAGGTGGAACTTGAAGCCGAGGCCATCCACCGTCGCGTTCACGGCGAGGGCTTGAGGTGTGGCCTGCCGTTCCGTACCTTCCCGCACCTCAAAGGGCGGGCCGTCGGAGGTGTTCTGGCGGCCGATGGAGAGCACGCCGAAGTTCGTCCAGTCATAGACGAAACTCGCCCGCTCCACGTGCAACACGTCATTGGTGGGCACCTTCCCACTGTTGAAGCTGCTGGACACGGTGTTGGGGGAACCGTTGAACACCGGTACGTCGGCGCCGCCATGCACCTTGTACATGGTGAGGCGCCCCATGATCTTGCCGTGCTCCGACACAGGGATGTTCATGCGCAGGCGCAGGCGGGTGGACCACTGGGCATCGTTCTTCCAATCCTGACCCTCCACTTGCTGAGCCACGGGCATGGGCATACCCGTCATGGGACCTGGCCCCGGATTGGGCACGAAGCCCATGAACTGCTGGTAGGGCTTGAAGGTCCAGGTGCTGCTTTCCACTTTGGTGCGGAGATCCCCACCCCAATTGATGCCGTTCTGGGCCACCTTCGTCTCCACCTTCGTGACGATGGCTTCCTGCTCTTTGGCTTTGGTTTCCAGCGCGGCGACCTGCGATTTCAATTCCTGAAGCTGCCGGGCGAGTTCCTCGGCCTTGGGCGGTTCCTGGGCCAAGAGGGCCAGGGGCGTCAGGCCGGCGAGGGTGAGACGAGCGATGCGGGTGAGGGACATGGGTTCTCCTGGAGACGGGTAGGCCACGGGCCACCCCGCCGGGGGTGATGTGAATTCACGGGATTCCGGATCGGGACGGCTCAGCCGCCGCAGGTCTCGGGCTGGGGGGAATCGGAGGCGTGATTGATGAGGAAGGTCTTGATGTCGAGGATCTGCTCCGGGGTGCCGAGCTTGGGGGTCAACGCCTCCCCCTTGTGCTTCCCGGCCTCGAAGAATTTCTTCCACTGCCCTTGGGTTTTCGAGAGAGGCGTCAGGGCCTTGGCCGAGCCCCCATCCACGTGGCAAGCCTTGCAGGATTTCTTGAAGTAGAACTTGCCTTTGGTGTCGCTGCCCTTGCCCTCACCGGCCTGCGCGGATGCCCCGAGCACGAGGAGGAGGGCCGAGAGGCCCAGCGGTAGGATACGGAGGCTTCGCATGGGGTTCCTTTCCAGAGGGTTCCTGGGCGCGGCATACCTGATCCGGCCTTGATCGGCTCGAATTCCGCGCGTGCATGGGATGGGTTGGAATGACTGCAGCCTTTGGGCCTGCGAGGTTCAAGATGCGCGTCTCGCACCGCCATGTCCGTGATTCAGATCATATGTTTGTATAACCAATTTGGAATTTAAATACATCCGAATTCCTGATCTCATGCCGTTCCACGCCGGGCGCACATCCAATTCCGGACCTCCCGCAATCACCCCACGACCCGTGAAAAGGCCGCCCGGAGGCGGCCATCTCACCGACCAGCCCAAGTGAGCACTCAGAGCTTCCGCCCCCGCCGGCTCCACGCGGGGACTCCGGCTTTATCGCGGAGGGTGAGGGTCCTGTCCTTCATCGTCACTTCCCGGGCGATGATGAATTCCCCGTCTCCAGCTCCGCTTTTCGCGCCGGTGAAGGCGATTTCATCCCCCTTGGCGAAGGTCCATTTCCCCTCGGCCAGGAACCAGGATGGGCCCAGGTGCACCGGCCACTCCTTCCCGTCGACCTTCACCTTGAGATGAACCCCCGTCGACCGCCCCATGGGAACGGAATCCACCGCTGTCACCACCCCTTTGAGCGAGACTTCCCTGTTCGCCTGGTAAATCCGCGCCTGCCCGGCACCCCTCGGACCCGGGGTGGGAGGTCCGCCCTGGGCAAGCAGGGGAAGGGCGAGGGAAAGAGCGAAGAAACGTGAAGTGAGCTGACGCATACGCGCCTCCATGGTGGGAAGTTGAGACCGGGTCGAAGGCTCGGGAGCCACGCCAGGGTCCGAAGCCTCCACGGAGCCTGGCTACGCCATGGCGCCGGGTCGCTTTCAGACATAGGCTTCCAGGGGTTGGGCACAAGACTTGGGTCGCGTTCTGTGACGGGAAATCCGCCCTGGCACCTTGACTTAACCCACATGGAATATTACTGTTTGTGCAAGTGGGTGATTCTCATGAAGCACGGCCTCAATGACACGATGATTGGCGAAGTCTCCGGGCTCTTCGGGGCCCTCGGGGATCAATCCCGCCTTCGGATCCTCCGCACCCTCCTCGACGCCAAGAAACCCCTGAGCCAAGGCGCCGTGGCCGAGAAAGCCGAGCTCAGCCAGGCCAACGCGAGCAAGCACCTGGCTTGCCTCGTCCGGGTCGGCCTCGTCACCCGCGAACAGGAGGGCAACACGGTCTTTTTCAGCCCGATCCTTCCCCTCGTGTCGCAGCTTTGCGACCTCGTCTGCGGGCATGTCTCCGATCGGGTCAAGGCGAGTTACAAAGCCCTGAAATAGGGCCGCATTTTTTTGCTTGCCTATATTCGAATTTGGTTATTCAATTATCAGCAGAGGTGTTCGACCGATGTCCTCCGAACGCAAGCCACTCTGCAAGACCGTCGGCCTGGAAGGCGCGGGGGACCCCCTGCTCCACCAGGCGGGAGGCCTCTTCAAGGCCCTGGGGGACCCCTCCCGCCTGCGGTTGTTGCAGGTGCTCCTGGCCGCGGGGGCCTCTCTGCCTCAGGGCGAACTCGCCCGACAGGCCGGCCTCTCCATTCCGAACGCCTCGAAGCACCTGGCCCTCCTCCAGCGGGAAGGCCTGGTGAAGCGCATGGCCCAAGGCAACCAAGCCCAGTTCGAGGCCGTTCAGCCCATGGTCAGCAACGTCTGTGGCCTGGTCTGCACTTTCATCCTCGACCGCACCGAAACCCACTGGCGCGAGATCCGCTGATCCAACGGAGACCCTGATGACCCATCGACTCCTCCCTCCCCTTTCAGCCCTGCCCATGCTGGTGGCTCCATTGGGCGCCCAGGACCTCTCCCTGCCCGAGGCCCTGCGGTCCGCCTGGTCCCATCAATCCGGCCTCCAGGCCGGCCAGGCCTTGGTGGACCGCGCCCGCCTCGATTCCGAAGCCGCCTCCGCGATGCGCTTGCCCACGCTGCAGGCCCAGGCGGGCTGGATGCGCACCGACGAGCCCATGATGGCCTTCGGAATGAAGCTCAACCAGGCGCGCATCCAGGCCTCGGACTTCAACCCCGCCTCCCTCAACCACCCCGACGCCGTGAGCGGGCTTGGCGGCAGCCTCACGCTGCAGCAGCCCCTCTACGCGGGCGGCCGGATCACGGCCGCCCGCAAGGCGACCAGCGCCCTGGCTTCGGCCGAAGCCGCCCAGCAGGCCCACCGCAAGCAGCAGGTGGCCCTGGCCGTCGTGCAGGCCTATTTCGGCGCCCAGGCCGCCGCCGCAGGGGTCACCTACGCCGAGGACACCCTCAAATCCGCCCAGGGCACCGAAGCTTTCGTCGCCGCCCGCGTGGACCAGGGCCTCATGCTCAAGGCCGACCTGGCCCGCGTGAAGGCCTGGCGCGCCCAGGCCGAGTCTGGTCTGGCCGAGGCCCGCCGTCAGGAAGCCAGCGCCCGTTCTGGGCTCGCCCTCCTCATGGGCGCCGCCGCCCCCGCCCACCTAACCACCGCTCTGGAAGCCCCCGTCCCCGCGGGCGGTGCTTCCGGCCAGCGCGCGGACCTGCGCGCCGCGAGCCTCCAGACCGAAGCCGCCCGCGCCTATGCCCAGGCCGTGGGCGGCAGCTTGAAGCCGGAAGTGGGCCTGAACCTCACCGTGGGCACCGCCCGAGAAACCTTCGGCGCCCCCGGCGGCAGCTGGACCACGGCCTCCATCGGCGCGAAGTGGACCTTCGCTTTTGGCGACACCAAGAAGACCCAGGCCGCCCGCGCCGGGGCCCGTGCCGCCGAGCTCGCGCAGCGCTGGCAGCAGGCCCAGGCCGCCCGCGAGACCACCGAGGCCGAAGGTTCCATCACCACCGCCGAAGCCAAGGTGCGCGCCGCCACCGAAGGCCTCGCCGCCGCCGAGGAAGCCCGCGAGCTGCGCCAAGCCCGGCACCGCGAAGGCCTCCTGCCCCTCACCGAATGGCTGGATGCCGAGAGCGCCCTTGCGGGTGCCCGCGCCTTCCGCCTCGCCACCTTGCTCGAATTGCGCACCGCCCATGCCCAGCGCGCCCTGGCCCTTGGAACGCCCATCGAAGGAGTGACCGAATGAACGCCCAGACCCTCATCCCCACCACGGCCCTTCTCCTCGGCGCCTTAGCCTGCAGCAAGGCCGAACCCAAGCAGACTCCCGTGCTTCCCACCGCCTCCGTGCGCCTCGTGGCCGCCACCGGCGCCAGCCAGGACGGGTGGGTGCCCGCCAGCCTGAACCAGACGAACCAGGCCACCCTCAGCACGCGCCTCGCGGGCACCGTGAAGGCCGTGCATGTCTCCGAGGGCGCCCGCGTGGCCGCCGGGCAGTTGCTGCTGGAGCTGGAAGCCGGTGACCTCCTGGGCCAGCTCCGGGCCGCCGAGAGCGCCCGCGACGCCGCCGCCGCCCACTACACGCGCATCCAGAACCTGCAGGCCAAGGGCGCCTCCACCCCCAGCGAACTGGAGATGGCCGCCTCCAACAAGGCCGCGGCCGAGGGCGCCGTGGCGGGCGTGAAGGGCCAATTGGCCTTCGCCCAGATTCGAGCCCCCTTCGCTGGTACCGTCCAGCGCCGGGATGTCCAGCTGGGCGCCTTCGTGGGCCCCGGCCAGCCCCTCCTCACCCTGGAAGGCAGCGGGGCCGCGGAACTCACCGCCAGCCTCTCCGAAGGCGAGGCCAGTCAGCTCAAGGTGGGCCGCAAGGTGCCCTTCGAGGTGGACGGGCGCAAGGGCGAAGCCCAGATCACCGCGCTCGCCGTGGGCGGCGATCCCCTCACCCACCGCCGTGCGCTGCGCGCCAAGGTGCTGAGTCCCGCGGGCCTGTCTGGCGGTGCCTTCGCCCGCATCCAAGTGCCCGGTGCCACCGCCAAGGGCGGCGAAGCCGTACGGGTGCCCCTCACGGCCCTCCTCCAGCGCGGCGAGCTCTCCGGCGTGTTCGTGGCCGAGGGCGG
This sequence comes from uncultured Solibacteraceae bacterium, assembly GCA_964617215.1. GTDB lineage: Bacteria > Acidobacteriota > Holophagae > Holophagales > Holophagaceae > JAFDVN01. The sequence continues at coordinate 160,061 of CAZTVL010000001.1, forward strand.
CAAGGCCCACCTGCGCTGGCTCTCCCTGGGCGAGCGCGGCAGCTCGGCCGTGGAGGTGCGCGCGGGCCTGAACCCCGGCGAGCTGGTCATCGCCGATCCCGCCCACCTCAAGGATGGCCAGCCCATCTCCATCTCCGGCGAGGTGAACCGTGGCCAGTGACCTCAAGCTCGGCCTCGCGGGCCGGCTCGCCAAGGGCTTCCTGCGCAGCAAGCTCACCCCCCTCCTCGTCTTCGCCAGCATCCTGCTGGGGGTGCTCGCCGTGGTGCTCACCCCCCGCGAAGAGGAACCGCAAATCGTCGTCCCCATGGTGGACCTCTACATCCCTTACCCCGGCGCCTCGCCCAAGGAAGTGGAGAGCCAGATCACCACCCCCATGGAGAAGCGCCTCTGGGGCATCCCCGGCGTGGAGTACCTCTACAGCGTCTCCCGCCCCGGCCTCTCCCTCATCACCGTGCGCTTCAAGGTGAATGAGCCCCAGGAGGAGAGCCTGGTGAAGGTACACCAGGAACTCATGGCCAACGCCGACCTCCTTCCCTCGGGTTCGATGAAGCCCGTGGCCAAGCTCCTCACCATCGACGACGTGCCCTTCCTCACCCTCACGCTCCACGGCGAGCAGGAGACGCCCGGCCAACTCCGAACCCTGGGCGAAGCGCTGAGCCGCGAGCTCGCCACCGTTCCCGACACAGCCCAGGTGAAGGTGGTGGGCGGTGCCAAGCGCCAGGTGCGCATCGAACCCGATCCCGCCAAGCTGCGCTCCCTGGGCATGTCCCTGGGCGAGCTCATGCCCGCCCTCCAGAGCGCCGAGGCCCAGTTGCCCGCGGGCTCCCTCGTGGCCGGCAACCGCAGCACCAGCCTGGAGGCCAGCGGCTTCCTGCTGGAGGCCTCCGAGCTGAAGCGCCTCGTGGTGGGCGTGCGCAATGGCCGCCCCCTCTACCTGGCCGACGTGGCCAAGGTGAGCGACGCGCCGGAAGCTGAACCTTCCTACGTGGTCTACGGCGAGAAGGGCACCTTCGCCCCCGCCGTCACTATCACCCTCTCCAAGCGCAAGGGCACCAACGCCACCCACCTTTCGCAGGTCGTACTCGCCAAGGTCGAGGCCCTCAAGGGCGGCCTCATCCCCGGCGACGTGCAGCTCACGGTCACCCGCAACTACGGTGAGACCGCGGGCGAGAAGAGCAACGAACTCATCGAGCACCTGCTCATCGCCACCCTCAGCGTCATCGCCCTCATCGGCCTGGCCATGGGGTGGCGCAGCGCCGCCGTAGTCGGCATCGCCGTTCCTGTGACGCTCGCCCTCACCCTGCTCCTCACCTACCTCTTCGGCTACACCCTGAACCGGGTGACGCTCTTCGCCCTCATCTTCTCCATCGGCATCCTGGTGGACGACGCCATCGTGGTGGTGGAGAACATCCACCGCCACCTCCACCTGCCCGGCCCCCGCAAACCCTTTGCCCAGCTGGTGGTGGAAGCCGTGGACGAGGTGGGCAATCCCACCATCCTCGCCACCTTCGCCGTCATCGCCGCCATCCTGCCCATGGCCTTCGTGCGCGGCCTCATGGGCCCCTACATGCGGCCCATCCCCGTGGGCGCCAGCCTGGCCATGATCTTCAGCCTGGTCATCGCATTCGTGATCTCGCCCTGGGCCTCCCTCATCATCTTCAAGAAGGAAGCGAACCTCCCCGAGGTGGATGAGAGCGGCCTGCACCCCGCCACCACCCGCACGGCGATTCCTGAGGCTCCCGACCACACCGAAGCCGACGAGCCCGAGGGTTGGTCCACCCGCGTGTACCGCAAGGTCATGCACGCCCTGCTCACCCAGGCCAAGGTCCGCTGGGGTTTCTTCATCGGAGTCGTCGTCCTCCTGGGAGCCTCCATGTCTCTGGTGGGCATCGGTGCCGTGAAGGTGAAGATGCTGCCCTTCGATAACAAGTCGGAGTTCATGGTGCAGCTGGACCTCCCCGCGGGCACGCCTCGGGAGGCCAGCCTCGCCCTGGGCCAGTCCGTGGCCCGGCGCCTCATGCAGGAGGCCGTGGTCAAGGATGTGCAGGTCTACGCCGGGGACGCCGCGCCCTTCACCTTCGTGGGCATGGTGCGCCACTCCTTCCTACGTGCGGAATCCGAAATGGTGGACGTGCAGGTGAACCTGGTACCCAAGGGTGACCGCAAGGAACAGAGCCACACCATCGCCACCCGGCTCCGGCCGGAACTGCTGAAGCTCACCTCCAACACGGGTGCTCGCTTTAAGATCGTGGAGATCCCCCCGGGGCCTCCCGTCATGGATACCCTCGTGGCCGAGGTTTACGGCCCCACGGACGAAGCCCGCCGCGCCACCGCCGAACAGGTTCGCAAGGCCTTCAACGAAGTCGAAGGCGTGGTGGACGTGGACAGCACCCTGAACCCCACCACCCCCAAGGTCAGCCTGAAGCTGGATCGGGAGAAGGCCGCCCTCCATGGCGTCGCCCCCGCCCACGTGATGCAGACGCTCTTCGCGGCGGGTCAGGGCATGCCCCTGGGAACCTTCCACGTGGATCGCGGCGCCACCCAGGTGCCCGTGATCCTCCAGCTTCCCAAGGAGCAGCGGAGCCGCCTCAACCAACTCCTGCAGCTCACGGTCCCCGGCCAGCGGGGCGCGGTGCCCCTCTCGGAATTGGTGACGGTGGTGGACGGCCTCGAGGCCCCCACCCTCCACCACAAGAACCTCATGCCCGTCACCTACGTCTTCGGTGATCTGGCGGGTGCCATCGAGAGCCCCGTCTACGCCCTCTCGGCCCTCAACCAGAAGCTCGACGCCCTCAAGAACCCCGATGGCACCGTGGTTCCCCGCTTGGGCCTGTCGCACCCCGACAACACCGAGATGCTGGCGATGAAGTGGGACGGCGAATGGCACATCACCCTCGAAGTGTTCCGCGACCTGGGCCTCGCCTTCGCGGCCGTGCTCGTGCTGATCTACGTGCTCGTGGTGGGCTGGTTCGAGAGCTTCACGGTGCCCCTGGTGATCCTCGTACCCATCCCGTTGTCGCTCATCGGCATCCTGCCCGCCCATGGACTGCTGGGTTCCTTCTTCACGGCCACGAGCATGATCGGTTTCATCGCCGGCGCCGGCATCATCGTGCGCAACAGCATCATCCTCGTGGATTTCATCGAGCTGAAGCTGAGCGAAGGCATGGCGCTGGAAGCCGCCGTGGAAGAGGCGGGCGTCGTGCGCTTCCGCCCCATGCTCCTTACCGCCGCCGCCGTGCTCGTGGGCTCCTCCGTGATGCTGGCGGATCCCATCTTCCAGGGCCTCGCCATCAGCCTCATGGCCGGTGAAGTGGCCGCCACGCTGCTCTCGCGTCTGGCCGTTCCCGTCCTGTACTACCTCCTTGCCCGCCGGGGCCGCGCCGCGGACCTCCAGCGCCGCGCCCTCACCTCCTCCACCCTCTCCCAGGAGTAATCCATGTCCATCGACCGCATCGTCCATTCCGCCGCCGGCACCATAATCCTCGCCAGCCTCGCCCTCACCAAGTGGGTGCATCCCAACTTCGTGTGGCTCACGGTCTTCGTTGGCGCCAACCTCCTCCAAAGCGGCATCACGAACTGGTGCCTGCTGAGCCGCATCCTGCGCAAGCTCGGGGTGCAGGACACCGGCGCCACCTGCGGGCTCTGAGGTCCCCCATGCGCCCCCTCCCCCTCCTGCTCCTCGCCGGGCTGGCCCTCCAGGGCCAAGCCCCGGCGGGCCCGCTCCAGGCCCGCGCCGAAGCGGCTCGCAGCGACCTCTTCGCCCGCCTCTCCGGTCGCCTCCAGGAGGTGATGAAGGCCCAGGGGCCCGCCGCCGCCCTGGAGGTCTGCCACGCGGAAGCCCCGGGCATTGCCCGGGCCGTGGGGGAGGCCCATGGCCTGCGCATCGGGCGCACCTCCTGGAAACTGCGGAACCCCGACAATGCCGCGCCTGCTTGGGCCCGTGCCGCCGTGGCCACCCGTCAAGCAGAGCCCAGCTTCCAGCCAACCCCCGGGGGGGGCCTCCAGGCCTTCTTCCCCATCCGCCTGGCCGAGGGCTGCCTCCGTTGTCATGGAGAGGAAGCCAACCTCCCCCCGGAGGTCCGGGCGGCGCTTCGGACGCACTACCCCGCTGACCAGGCCACCGGATTCAAGGCCGGGGACCTCCGGGGGTGGTTCTGGGTCGAAGTTCCGGGCGGGGCGCAGCCATGAACCCCCTCCTCCGCACCATCCTGGGCGTGGCCGCCGGGGCGGCCCTGGGCTATGGGTGGTATCGCCTCGTCGGCTGTCGCACGGGGACCTGCCCCCTCACGGCGACTCCCCTGCGAACCATCCTGTACGGCGCCTTCATGGGCCTGCTGGCCACTTGGCCCAGCCGGGTGCGATAGGGTTCCCCGGATGGGATTCCAGACTTGATATACTATTAAACTAAATTACCATTTGGTTATTCAGCATAGATCGCTGAAACCAAGGATGCTGCCATGTCGAACGTGATCCACCTCTCCACCGCCGCCTTCCCCAAGGTCAAGGCACTCGCCCAACCCGTGCTTATCGATTTCTGGGCCCCCTGGTGCGGCCCCTGCCGCATGCAGTCCCCCATCCTCGACGAGGTGGCCGCCCAGGTAGGTGACCGCGCCGTCGTCGCCAAGGTCAATGTGGACGAGGAGCCCGAGCTGGCCGCCGCCTTCGGCGTGCAAAGCATCCCCACCCTCGTCGTATTAAAGGGCGAGCGGCTGGTTCAGCGCATGGTGGGCCTACAGCAGGCCCCCGCCCTCGTGAAGGCCCTCACCGCGGCGGAGGCCTAATGCCCGCCCAGATCATCGACGTCCGCACCCCGGGAGAATTCGCCGGGGGCCACGCACCCGGCAGCCTCAACATCCCCCTGGACCAGCTCGAAGCCCGCATCTGCGACCTCGACAAGAGCCGCCCCGTCATTCTCTGCTGCGCCACCGGAAGCCGCAGCGGGATGGCCGCCCGCTTTCTGCAATCCCTGGGCTACGCCGCCACCAATGCCGGCCCCTGGCAGGCCGTGAGGAGCTGACCATGACCTACACCCTCGATCGAATCCTCCCCGGCGCCGACTACACCGACGTGGTGGCCCGCACCCGCGCCGCCCTGCAGGCCGAGGGATTTGGAATCCCCGCGGAGATGGATACCCGCGCCATCTTCCAGGCAAAGCTCGGCCGGGAATCCGATCCCCGCGTCATCCTGGGGGCATGCCTCCCGGCCGTGGCCTTCGAAGCCTTGGCGATGGAGCCGGAGATCGCCGCCCTATTGCCCTGCAATGTAACAGTGCATGCCACCGGCGGGGCCGTCACCGTGAGCGCCGTGGATCCGGAAGTGCTATTCCGACTTACCGCCAAGGTGGACCCCTCCCACGCCGCCACCGTCAAAGCCCGCCTCCAGGCGGCCCTTGACCGCATCTGAGGCCCCATGCCCGAACTCATCTGGTTCCTGCCCCTCGCCCTCTTCGCCTTCCTCTGGTGGCGGGGTCGGGGCGCCTCCACCGCCCAGCTTCAAGCCCTCGCCGAACGCAAGGCCCAGCGCGTGGACGTGCGCACCCCGGCGGAATTTGCCAGCGCCCATGCGCCAGGGTCCGTGAACATCCCCCTGGATCAGCTCACCCGCCGCGCCCAGGAGCTGGACAAGTCCCGCCCCGTGCTGCTCTGCTGCGCCAGCGGCTCCCGCAGCGCCATGGCCACGAGCCTGCTCAAGGCCCAGGGCTTTGAAGCCGTGAACGCAGGGCCCTGGAGCCGCCTCAACGGCCTGTAGGAAGCCCTCCCCAGACCGATCAAGTCGCCGAGGCGAACCGCTGGCTCCGGTGGTTGAGCCACAGGGCAACGCCGCAGAGCAGCGCGGTGCCCAGCCCCGCGGCCAAAGGTACCGCTTCCAGCCCCCCCAACTGCAACAGCCTCCGCACCGGCGGAAGCAGCAGCAGGAGAAGCGCCGCGCCGACCCCCAGGCTCAGCGCCTTGACCATGGGATTGGGTTCGCGGGAAGGCCCCCGGGAGGCCAGCACGAGGAAGAAGGAACTGAGCAGCAGGGCCACGACGACCGCCCCGCGGAGCACGGGCTCCGGCCAATGGAGGCCTTGGCCCAGGCCTCCCAGGGCCATCAGTAGCCCCGCCACGAGCAGCCCCTGCCTCAACCCCAGCAGCAGGGCGGCCTTTCCGAAGGGCGTTTCGCCCCGGGGGCGCGGGGGCCTCGCCATGAGCCCAGGTCCTTCCGCCTCCGCTTCCAGCACGAGGGAACAGGCGGGCGCGATGAGGAGTTCGATGAGGATGATGTGGGGCGGCAACAGGATGGGCTGCCACCGCAGCAGGAGCGGCACCAGGGTGAGCGTGACCAAGGGAAGGTGCACGGCGTACAGGAAATGCACCGAACGGGCCAGGTTGTCGTAGACGCGCCGGCCCATGCGCACGCCCTCCACGAGGCTGCCGAAGCTGTCATCCGTGAGCACCAGATCGGCGGTCTCGCGGGCCACATCGGTGCCCCGAGCCCCCATGGCCACCCCAACCTGCGCAGCCTTCAGGGAGGGCGCGTCGTTCACGCCATCGCCGGTCATGGCCACCACTTCACCCAACCCTTGAAGCGTGGTGACAAGGCGCAGCTTCTGTTCCGGGCGCAGCCGCGCGCACACCGAGGCCTTCGCCAGCCGGGCCTTCAGACTGGCATCGTCGAGGGTGGCCAGCTCCTCGCCGGTGAGGGGCGCCTCCTCCACCGCGAGGCCCGCCTTGCGGGCGATGGCCAGGGCCGTGTCGGGATGATCCCCCGTCATCATCAGCACTCGGATCCCGGCGCTGTGGCAGGCGGCGATGGCCGAGGGTACTTCGGCGCGGATGGGATCCTCCAGGGCCACGAAGCCCAGCAGCTCGAAGGTGAAGTCATGCTGGCTCGCCGGCAGCTCCGGGCCTGGGTGATGGCCCCTGGCCACCCCCAGCACCCGCAGCCCGCGCCCCGCCATCTCCCCGACCACCGCCAGCAGTTCCTCCCGGGGTGCGGGCTCCAGGTGACAGAGATCCAGGATGGCTTCGGGCGCCCCCTTGGTGGCGAGCAGGTGCCCGGCGCCATCGGGGTACACGAGCGTCATGGCGAGGATGTCGGCGGTGAGTCCGTAGGCCTTCTTCGGCACCCAATCGCCATGCAGGTGCTCGGTGCCCCCGAGGGTGCGCGTGGCGAAGGCCCGCAGGGCCAGCTCCATGGGGTCGTAGGGATCCACCGGCGTGGCCAGCACGCTGTATTCGATCAGGCGGTGGACCTCTTCGGGAAGCGCCTCGGCGGCCAGCACTGGAAGGGATCCCTGCGGGGTCCAGAGTTCCGCGATCTCCATGCGGTTCTGGGTGAGGGTGCCGGTCTTGTCCACGGCGAGCAGGGTGATGGAGCCGAGGACCTCGATCGCCGGGATTCGCCGTGTGAGGACGCCCCGGGCGCTCATGCGCCATGCGCCCATGGCCGTGAACACCGTGAGCACCACGGGAATCTCCTCCGGAAGGAGGGACATGGCCAACGCCAATCCGGCCAGCAGGCTCGGCAGGAGGGCCTGCCCCGCCCAACCCCAGGAGAGGAAGACGGAGGCCACCGCCAGAAGGATGCCCACAGTGGCCCAGGCTCGCACCATGCGGCGGGATGAGCGCTGGAGGGGAGAATCCGGCGATTGCGCCTCGGCCAGGGTGCGCCCGATCCCCCCCATGCGCGTGCGCGTGCCGATGGCGATCACCTCCGCCTGCGCGGTGCCCTTGGCCACCAGGGTGCCCGCGTGGACTTCGCCTTCCTCCCCCGCGGCCCCCGCGCGCTTGAGGATCAATCCCGATTCCCCCGTGAGGAGGCTCGCGTCCACCTGTAGCAACCCTTCACGCACGGTGGCGTCCGCCGGAACACGGTCGCCTTCCGCGAGCAGCAGCCGGTCGCCGCGCACCACTTCGCCGCCGGGGATGCGCTGGGCCACCCCTCCGCGCAGCACGCGGGCTCGGGGCGCCGAGAGGTCCCGCAACTTCTCCAAGGCCCGCTGAGTCCGTCGCGATTGAAGGAAGGAGATGCCGATGATCAGCACCACGAAGGCGAGCATCGTCACCGCTTCGCCGGGATCCCCCAGCAGGAAGTAGATGCCCCCGGCACCGAGCAGGAGGAGGAGCATGGGCTCCGAGACCACTTCGATGAACAGATCGACGTTCGTGGTCGGCGCCGCGGTGGGCAGCGCGTTGGGACCTTCCGCCGCCAGCCGCGTCGCGGCTTCCGCGGGGGAGAGTCCTGATGGGGAAACCATTCCTCCGGGCATCGATGCGGCTCCGATGCAGTCTGGGCTCACCTGGGGGCGAGCCGATCACGAATCTTGGGAATTGTGATGGGAGACAATGCCTTGAAGCCTAGCTTTTGGATCAAGGAAGGTTCACAACTCCCCGAGTGGGGTTTCTTCCTACCCCGCAAATGCGGTGTGGATCATCCGGATTACCCACCCCGCTTCGGGGCGGTGGCGCATTTATGGAGGTTCCCATGCCCCTTTCCCTCCTCCTCCCCGTGCTCATGATCCAAGCTCCAATGCCCGCGCTGGATGCCGTCGAGGTGACACCCGGGCTGTTCATCCACCGCAGCGCCCCCCGGCCGGGCACCTATGAGGCCCTCAAGGTGGCGCGCATCACCCACGTCATCGACGTCCGCCGCGATGGGGAGCCCGGCATGAACTCCGATATCGAAATGGAGGGGCTGGCCCGGTTGGGCATCCTCTATTCTCGGTACACGGTCACCGTGGCGCCCCCCAAGGCGGACTTCGAATACTTCCGCACCATCCTCCGTGGCCTCCCTTCGGGCTCCCGGGTGCTCGTCCACTGCGGCGATGGCAACCGGGCCTCGGCGCTCGTGTGCGCCTGGCTCATCATGGACCGCGGGTTCAAACCGGAGCAGGCCACCAAGATCGCCCACAACGCGGGGCTCCGTCGGCCGGACACGGAAGCGGCCCTCCAGAAATTCCTAAGCAGCCACGGCAAGGGATGAGGTGCTCGAAGGGTAGGCCCTGGAGATAATGGGCACCTCGGAGTTCCCATGCTGCCCCTGATCCTGCCTGCCCTCGTCGCCCTGCAATCGCCGTCGCTCCCCGGCGCCGTGGAAGCCCGCCCGGGCCTCTTCGTGGTGTTGGGGACTCCCACGGCGGAGACCTTCGCGGGGCTCAAGGCCGCGGGCATCACCCACGTGATCAACCTGCGCACGGATGCCGAGGGGGATTTCACCTCGGACGGCGCCACCACCCGGGCGGCCGGCGCTGCTTACGATCGCTGCCCCATGGATCGGGAACCCTCCGCCGCGGCCCTCGACGCTTTCCGCGCCAAGCTGCGCGCCCTGCCCAAGGGGGCCCGGGTGCTCATCCACTGCGCCTCCGGCAACCGCGTGGCGGGGGCCCTCTTCACGGCCTGGGTGCTGGATGAGGGGCAGAGCGAAGAGGCCGCCCTGGCCTTGGCGAAGAAGGCCGGTTTGAAGAGCCCGGTCACCGAAGCCGCGGCAAAGGCGTACGTGGCCGCCCACCGGGCCGCGAAGTAGGTCGACTCAGCCCTTTCGCTCCACCCGCTGGGGCACCGGTGTGTAGACCCGGCGCAGATTTTCCGGGGCCTTGGCCCAGGCCTTCAGCGCCTCGTCGCGGGTGGCGTACCAGCCCCAGCAGGCCTGCCATGCCCGCACGCCATCCCGCCGGGGCCAGGGCAGCACGGTGATGCGATCCGCCCGGCGGCCCGCCTGGGCGGCGAGGTGGGGAAGGCCCGCGTCGGTGACGGCCACGAGCATCCGGAGCGTCCAGGGTTTGGCGGGATTCCCCGCCCGGGTGGCGCCCACGCGGAGGCAGGCCTCCAGGTTCCCCTTCCGCATGGCGGTCAGGGGATCCGGCAGCGTCTCCAGGGCGGGCAGCACCCGGATCTCCAGGCTGCGGCTGAGGCCGCCCGCGAGGTTGCTCACGCTGAGGGTGTAGACGGTGGTGCGATCGGGCACGACGGTGACCTTCTCCCGGCCCGTGAGTTCCAGACCGCCCGGCTCCAGGCGCACCTTGGCTTCGCCCTGGCACTCCCAGGCCAATTCCACGGGCTGGCCCGGGGCCACTTCGAGCCGGTTGGCGGTGAAGCTGCAGATGCGCGCGGGAGCCTGATCCCGGGGTGTGGGCATCACGTTCACATCCAAGCTGCGGGTTTGGCCGCCGGCCTCGTTGGTAACCATGAGGGTGTAGCGGGTGTTCTCCTGGGGCGTCACCACCACGAAGCTGCGGCCATCCAGTTCCAATCCACCCGGCTCCAGGCGCACCTTGGCGGCGCCCGTGCATTCCCAGCTGAGCACCACGGGATCCCCCGGCAGCACCTTGGCGGAACTCGCATCGAAGCTGCACACGCGAGCCGGCTCCCCCAGGGGCAACCCCGGATCCACCTTCACCCCGGTGCGCGCCAGTTCGCGACCATCGTCGGCCCGCCGCAACACGTAGGTTGTGGTGGCGGAGGGGCGCAGGGTCAACTGCCCCGATTCGCCCAGCTGGATGTCCCCGGGCTCCAGGCGCACCACGCCGACGCCGGGGGCGGACCACCGCAGCAGCAACGTCTGACCGGGGCGGATGGAGGGTTGTGACACCTCGAGACGTGCAGCCCCCTGGCCCAGCCCCACGGTGGGAGTGGCCAGCAGGAGGGGGAGGAGGAAGCGCACCTGGAAAGGGTCCCACATTCCGGGGCGAAACTTACCAGTCAGGCCCCGGGGCCGAAAAGGCAGGCCGAGGCCCCTTTGCGTTCCCCCTCCCAAATCCTGCTCTGGCTATGTGCCGGGTCCCTGTCTGCCCAGGACCCCCAGGCGGGCTTCGGAGATTTGAAGGCCCTTCTGGAACTGCGGAACACACCCGTGATCGCCGCCTCGAAGCGAGAGCAGAACCTCCTGGACAGCCCCCAGGCCATCGAGGTGATCACCGCGGATCAGATCCGGGCTTCCGGCGTGTTCCGGCTCATCGACATCCTCAAGCTGGCCACGGGCGTCCAGGTCTGGGATGAGCTCCCCACCCGGGCCAACGTCACGGTCCGGGGCGTGAACCCCATCGGCAACCCCCGCACCCTCCAGGTGCTGATCGATGGGGTGCCGCTCTTCAACTACATGGCCTCGCCGCTGGATTTCAACGGCCTCCCCGTGCCCCTGGAGGCCATTGAGCGCGTGGAGATCGTGCGGGGTCCCTCCTCCAGCCTCTACGGCGCCAACGCCCAAACCGGCGTCATCTCCATCATCACCAAGCGGGCCCGGCCCGGCCTGGAGGCCAGCGCCCGCCTGGGCCTCGGCGATCACGGGACCTTCCACGGCGAGCTGTTCGCCGCCCAGGGAGGCCCCCATGTTTCGCTGACCGTCTCCGGTTCCGCCAGCTCCAGCCGGGACCTGGGCCACCCCATGAAGGTGGTGGGCCCCTCGGGAGCCACCATCCCCCAGGACACCGCCAATCGGGAACAGGCCTTCCTGGTGAGGCCGGAGTGGGCGGACGGCGAAAATCGTCTCTGGGCCCTGGCGGGCTACGGAGATGCCGGGCACTTCGACGAGGTCAACCGCAGCGCCACCACGCTGGCGCCCCTCACCATCCTGCCGGATCAATCCGTGCGGCGGGAGATTCTGCAGGCTGGATGGGCTCGCAGTTGGAATCCGGATCTGAAGACGGAAGCACGCCTCGAGCAGAAGGTCTTCCGGTACCGCAAACGAGCCCTTCTGGCCCTGCCCGGCGATCCCAGCTCCCTCGCGGTCTGGTCCCTGATCGTGGCCAACGATCCCACCTTCGCCACGGATCAGGATTTCTTCTCGGACCGGGTGCGCCAGGCCTCGTTGCAGGCCAACTGGACGCCAGATCCCGACGTCCATGTGGTCCTTGGATTGGATGGCGCGACCATTGCCTCGATCCCCAACCGCACGCTCGGCATCCCCGAAGCCCGGACGGAGCGCGCCCTGGGGGGCTTCGGATCCGTGGATTGGGAGGTGGGCGCCATCACCCTGTCCGGCGGCGCCCGGGCGGAGCACGACTCCCTGGGCGGATCCCGCATCAGCCCGCGCCTTTCCGGCGATTGGCATCCCGACGCCACCTCCAGCCTCCGGCTGGGGTATTTCACGTCCTCCCGCAGCCCCAACATCCAGGAAAAGCATTCGGAGATCGGGGACATCCCCCTTCTGGCCTACATCCAACAACCGAATCCCAACGTCAAAGCCGAAGAGGCCGACAGCCTGGAGCTGGGCTACCGCTGGCTGGGCGAGCAGTGGTCCTTCGACGTCACCCTATTCCACACCCAGTTCAAGCGGCTCATCTCCCTTCGGCCCACGGGCGCCACCGCGGGCGGAAAGCAGATTCGGACTTATCAGAACAATCCCAACACCATCACCGATCAGGGCCTGGAGGTCTCCCTTCAAGGCCAGCTGGCCCAGGGCTGGCGCGTGGGGTTCAACCTCGCCACCGCGGATTTCAAGGACCCCATCAACGACCTCGATCAACAGGCCGATTACGCGCCCCGGCTCATGGCCAACCTCTGGACGCGGTGGCAGCGGCGAGCCTGGTTCGGCTTCCTGGGGTTCCAGCACAAGGGCGCCTACACGGCCATCTCCCCCTTCGGGGCCAGCTATGCGAGTTCCGAGGTGCCCGCCACCACCCAGGTGCAGTTCAACCTCGGGTGGCGCCCCCTGGATCGGGTGTCCCTCTCGGTCTATGGGATCAATGCCACCCACGCCACGGCGGATTCAGCGCCCGTGGCCCTCACCAATGCCTTCGCCCTGCGCTACACCCGGCGTGAAGTGGGCCTGCAGATGAGCTGGCGGTACTGAGGCCACGGCGCACTCGTGATCCGAGGATCGATCCGTACCCTCCCAGGCTCAACCTTGGCCCGGGCCCCCGGTCTATTGGGTTCCTGGAAGGCCTCGCCAGGCCCAGGTAGGAGACCTCATGACGCTTCGGAAAACCGTTCCCGCATTCTCCGAAGGCCGGCGCCACATGCTGGCCACCCTGGCGGGCACGCTGGTGCTCTCGGCCTGTGGCGGGGGCTCCTCGGCCTCGGCGCCCGCCGGGCCGCCGGCAGCCGGGGACCCGCCCCGCCTCCGCCTCAGCGGGCCCGACCTCCTCAGCCCCGAAGGCACGCCCCTCCACCTGCGCGGATGGAACTGGGGGCGCTGGGGCCTCGCGCAACCCACGGATGCCGCGGACAACGCCACGCAGGGCGCCACCTGCGTCCGGATCCCCCTGCGATGGTGGGGATTCTACGAAGGCGCGGACATCGACAGCCGCGATGACGCCCAGACCGCCACCGCCGGCATCGACGCGGCCCACCTGGCCATCCTCGATGCCATGGTGGCCCAGGCTTCGGCCGCGAAACTGTGGATCATCCTCTTCATCGATTCCGATTGCGGCCAGAACGGTACCCAGGATGCCCACGAAGTGGCCTACTGCGACCCCAGGGGGCTCTATCCCAACGGCCACAATTTCTGGACGGATCTCGGTGCCCGGGCTCGATTCATCAACGTGTGGAAATTCATCGCGGCCCGCTACCGCACCACCCCCTACCTGGGCATGTTCGAGCCCCTGCCCGAGCCCAACCCCACCTCGGGCACGGATGCGGACATCACCGCCTTCTACGACGAAATCATGATGGCCATCCGCACCGTGGCCCCGGGCGTGCCCTTCCTCCTGGGCCCCCGGGTGTACGGCATGAAGTCGGTGGAAGCCGCCTATGCCGCCAAGTGGAAGGACGTGGTCTACACCGGCAACCTCTTCCTCCGCACCAGCGGCACCCACGACGAGAACATCGCCGAGCTGGGCCTCCGCCTCCAGAACCTGCTCGACCTGCGCACCACCCATCAGGTGCCGATCTTCGTGCAACAGTGCGGCGTGAACTCCGGCGATGATCCCGACCTCAGCTACCTCAACGCCATGCTCTCGCTGCTGAACACCCAGCAGGTCGGATACACCTATTGGGAATACCGCGACACCCTCAACCCCAACGCCTACGGGGTGATCTACCAGGATGGGCATGGGGGGTGGATCCCCAAGCAGGCATTCCTGGATGCCATCTCGGGGTACCTCAAGGCGTGAGCGGTGCCTTCACGGGAGGCGCGGGGCGATTCTCCACGCAGACCTTGGCATCAGGGGGATAGGTGCGGGCGATCCACCGCCCCAGGAATCGGCCCAGGGCCCGAATGGCCTCGGCCCGGATGTGCGCCGGGGAACGGGCTTCCACGGGCAGGGGCTCCATCAACTCGATCACATCCTGGGCCGTGAAATCCTTCACGGCCGTGACCCGCCAGCGGATGAAGGATTCCTTCGTGAGCAGCTTCCCAAAGACGGCTTTACCGAACCCATCCTCCTCGGAATCCTGCAGCGAACACCGGCCCCAGAACAATTCGGGAAGGTAGCCAAGGCGTGCCTGGGCTGCGCGCAAGGTTTGCGCATCCAGCTTCCGATCAATGATCCGCGAGACGCGATCCTCCGAACGCTTGGGATCCTTCCCGTCTTCCAGGACGTGGTCCAGACCGATGTAGGCGTTATCCCCCTCCAGAGCCTCCTGGATCCAGGCATCGGAGACTCCCGGCTTGGGCGAGTAGGTGCGGGTGGCGAGAATCCGGAACATCACCCGGTGGTTGCGGGGATCGATCGCGGCTCCGCCGGGTACCAACGGAAAGTGCGAAGGGATCGCCGCGCGCAGTGCCTCATTCAGCCCTTTACGGTCTCCCTCCGTCCACCCCTCCACCCCGGAGAAGGCCAGGGAGAAGGGGCCGGGCATCTGCTTCCAGGCCTTGGCCGGAGCAGGGCTTTGAATCGCGGGGGGCAGCACGGGAAGCATCCTTCCAGCCTACAAAATCCCCGCGGGATGGACCACGCGGATTTCCAGAATCAGACCGGCGTGACGCTGCGGCGCTTGGCCGGCCACTGGTCGCGGCGCTTGGCCCGGGCGAGGCGGGTGGCTAGTTCGCGGCGGAGGTCGCCGGGCTGGATGATGGTGTCCACGTGGAGGTCGGCGGCGAGCTTCACGAGGTCGATGTCCTCGTTGTATTCGTCGCGGAGCTGCTGCACGTAGGCGCGGCGCTCTTCTTCGGGCTTCTCGGCGATCTTGTTGGCGAAGACGGCGTTCACGGCGGCCTCTGCGCCCATGACGGCGATGCTCGCCGTGGGCAGGGCGATGGTGGCGTCCGGATCGAAGCCGGGGCCGCTCATGGCGTAGAGGCCGGCGCCGTAGGCCTTGCGCACAACGACGCAGAAGCGGGGCGTGGAGCAGCTGGCCATGGCGCTGATCATCTTGGCGCCGTGGCGGATGATGCCCTGCTTCTCCACGGCGGAGCCGATCATGAAGCCGGGCACGTCGCTGAGGAAGATGAGGGGGATGCCGAAGGCGTCGCACAGCGTCATGAAGCGGGTGGCCTTGTCGGCGCTGTCCACGAAGAGCACGCCGCCCTTCACCCGGGGCTGGTTGGCCACGATGCCCACGGGGCGGCCCTCGATGCGAGCGAGGCCCGTGATGAGTTCTCCTGCGAAGAGCTTCTTGATCTCCAGGAAGGTGCCTTCGTCCACGAGCGCTTCGATGAAGTCCTTCATTTGGAAGGGGCTGTTGATGTCCTTGGGCACCAGGGTGGTGATGTCCTTGGCCTTGGCGGCCACGGCCTTGGCTTCCGCCATGGGCAGGGCGTCCTCGCCGTGCTGGGGGAAGTAGGCCAGGTACTGGCGGCAGAGGGCGATGGCTTCCTCCTCCGTCTTGCAGAGGAAATCGCCGCATCCCGAAACCGAGCAATGCATCTTGGCGCCGCCCAGGTCCTCGAGGCTGATCTGTTCGCCGATGACCATTTCGGCCATGCGGGGGCTCCCGAGGTACATGGAGGCGTTGCCCTCCACCATCATCACGACGTCGCAAAAGGCGGGGATGTAGGCGCCGCCCGCGGCGCTGGGGCCGAAGAGGAGACACACCTGGGGCACGAGGCCGCTGAGCGCCACCTCGTTGTGGAAGATGGTGCCGGCGTGGCGGCGGCCGGGGAACATGTCGATCTGATCGGTGATGCGCGCACCGGCGCTGTCCACCAGGTAGAGCATGGGGACCTTCATCCGCATGGCCAATTCCTGGATGCGGATGATCTTCTCCACGGTGCGGGCACCCCAGGAGCCCGCCTTCACGGTGCTGTCGTTGGCCATGAGGGCCACGGGGCGGCCGTTCACCAGGGCCGTGCCCGTCACCACGCCATCGGCGGGAAGGCTGCCCTGCAGGGCATTGGCGAAGAGGCCATCCTCCACGAAGGAGCCCTCGTCCACGAGCAGGCGGATGCGTTCGCGCGCGAAGAGCTTGCCCGACTTGGCGTTCTTCTCGTGGTCCTTGGCCGCGCCGCCCTTCTTGATGCGCTCGATCTCAGACGTCAGATGCTCGGACTGCATGGGAACCCCTGTGCCAATGGGCATAAACAATGATGATAGGCCAATTCAGAAAACGCATGAAGCGGGAAGGCCTTCCGGGCGCCTTCCGTGGAATGGCCCCCTCCCATGGGGCATTGCCTGGGCCTAGAACTTCA
Organism: uncultured Solibacteraceae bacterium; assembly: GCA_964617215.1. Taxonomy (GTDB): domain Bacteria; phylum Acidobacteriota; class Holophagae; order Holophagales; family Holophagaceae; genus JAFDVN01. The sequence continues at coordinate 176,547 of CAZTVL010000001.1, forward strand.
TCACCAATCCGAATCCCGCGCCCTTGCGATCCAGTTTCAGCTTCAGATCATCCTGAAGGCTGCCCTTGGGCACATCGAAGGTCTCCGTTTCGAAGAAGGCCCGGAGCCCCACGTGGGGGATGGGGAAGAAGCGGGCATCGATGCCGCCCCGGGTGTACTTGGCGCCCTTCGCTCCGAGGTAGTGGTAGAAGCCCTTGATCTCGAACAGCCCCCCGGGGATTCGGCTGCCCGCGCTGAGGCCGATTTGGGGAATGGGGGCGTTCACGGACGCCGAGGCCGTGGTGGTGCCGGGCACCGGGGTGATGGCCACGCCCGTGGCGTCCACATCCAGTTTCCAGCTCTCCACGCCGAGATCCAGGCCCACCCAGAACACCGACAGGGGCACGAAGCGGATGGTCCAGATGCCTTCGAGGGTCTTCAACTTCAAGTGACTCGTGACTCGCGTACCGGCGGCGTAGGTGGTGCCATCGACGGTGACGTTGCGCGTGATCGTCTTGTCGCCGGCGTACTCGGTCCCGCCGGTCTGGGCCAGGAAGCCGAACCGGGGCCCCTGGTAATCGAAGAGGAAGCCGAGGTTCGCCTTGTCCTTGGCAAGGCCCAGATCGCCTTCCAGGTCCATCAGGATCGGCTGGCCATCTTGCACGCCCTCGATCTGGCCCGTGAAGGTGGGGCCGAAGGAGGAGATCCCCAGGGTAACGCTGCGACCGGGGCCCATCTGGGCGAAGGCGGCGGTGGCCGCGAGGAGGGGGATGAGCGCCTGACGCATGGAGCCTCCGGAGTTGCCCCTTCATCGGTCCCCCTCAGGGATCCTTCAACTTCCACTGGGCAAGGCGCAGCTCCGCCCAGGCCCGCCAGCCTCCGGCCACGCGGCTGGCCGCCTCGCAGTGGCCCGCGCCGGGCACCACCGTCAGGTCCGGTTGGAACCGGGCGATGGCCCGGACTCCCGCCAGGGGCGTGACGGGATCCGCATCCCCCGTGAGCAGGGCCACCGGCGTGTGGACCCTCGGAGCCGCATCAAGCGGGGAGACCGCATCGGGATCGAAGCCCGCCAGCTGCCCCGCCCGGGCCAGGGCGATGCGCTGGGCCAGGAAAGTCAGGGGTTCCGCCCGGCCCAAGGCCCCGCGGAGGTGGTTCCGGGCGGCGTCGCGGAGGTCGCGGAAGGGCGCCTCCAACAACGCACCCCCCAAGCGGCCGTCGGCATCCAGATCCGCCAACGCGAGCAGGGCTGTGCCCGCGCCTTGGCTCGAGGCCACCAGGATCATGCGGCTCCGGGGCAACCCCGTCGCCTCGGCGAAGCGCACCACGGCCGCCACATCGCCTCGCTCGTGGGCCCCCAACGTGCTGAAGCGTTCCGGATGGCGATCCCGCCCCCGAAAGGTGAAGACGGCCACATCCCACTCCGGAAGGCTGCGGGCCAGGGGCGCCATGCCCCAGGCATCATCGCCGAAGCCGTGAAGCAGCAGCGCCAATCCCCGGGACCGCGGCCGGTGGAGCCACCACAGTTCCAGCTCCGCCCCCTGCGCGCCGGTGAGCCCATGCCGGGTCCAGGCCTCCCCCGGGCCCCGAAGCTGATCCCGCAGGGCCGCCCGCTCGGAATCCGTGCGCCGGGGCAGCGGGGCCCTCACCAATTGGGAGGTGAGCAGCCAGCCTGCCACGGCCGAGGCCAGGAGCCAGAAGAGGAAGGTGGCCAGAAGCAGGGAGGCCAGGCGGCGGGGTCGCATGGGGGGGCTACGGGTACTTCCGCCCGGGGTTGATGGCCTCTCTTCGGGTCTGCCGGGCAAGGAATCACCTCCACCGGCCCACCACCCGATAAGGGGGCAGGAGGTGCCTTTGGCCCACGTGGTCGTGATGGACGACAGCCGACTCATGCGGACCGTGCTCACCAAGTTCCTGGAGGTGGGCGGTCACACGCCGGAGGCCTGGGAGCCCATGAGTGCCATGGAGGTGAACGAGAAGGTGGCCAGCACCGAGATGGACCTCCTCGTCTGCGATTACCAAATGCCCGGCTGCAACGGCGCCACCGTGGCCAAGATGGCCCACAAGGCCAAGCCCGAGCTGCCCGTGTTGGTGCTCACCTCCCTGCGCGATCCCGAGACCATGGACCTGCTGCGGAAGAACCACGTGCGCGGCATCATCCACAAGCCCATCACCGACGTGGCGTTCCTGGCCGCGGTGGCCGAAGCGCTTGAATCCAAACCCGTCTGAGGGAGGCGATCCGCCTCCGACCAAGAAACAGGCCCCGCACCGCGGGGCCTGTTTCTTGAGAGCTGAAAAGCCTCAGACCTTCATGAGCTTCCGGTAAGCCTCGAGGAAGTGCGCGGGCTGCGGAAGGATTTCATCTTCGAGTGCAGGCTGGTAGGCGACCCAGGTGTCCTTGGCGGCGACGCGGCGGACCGGGGCATCCAGGTGGAAGAAGAGCTCGTCGGCGATGCGCGCGGCGATCTCGGCGCCGTAGCCCCAGGACTGGGTGTCCTCGTGGGCCACGATGACGCGGTGGGTCTTCTTCACGGTGGCTTCGATGGCGGCCCAGTCGTAAGGGTTCAACGTGCGGAGGTCGATGATCTCGACATTGATCCCTTCCTTCTCGGCCTCGCGGGCGGCCTGCACGGCGCGCTGCACGGTGCAGCCGTAGGTGATCACGGAGAGGTCGCTGCCCTCGCGGACGGTGCGGGCCTTGCCGAAGGGGATCAGGAAGTCCTCGGGCACCTCGGGCCCCTTGTTGTGGGTCTGGCGATAGAGGTGCTTGGGCTCCAGGAAGAGCACGGGATCGTCGCAGCGGATGGCCGTGCGCAGGAGGCCCGCGGCATCCAGGGCATTGCTGGGATAGACCACGCGCAGGCCGGGGCAGTGGGTGAAGATGCTCTCGCCGCACTGGGAGTGGTAGGTGGCGCCACCCATGAGATAGCCGGCGATGGGCACGCGGACCACCATGGGGCTCTTGAAGGCGCCGTTGGAGCGCCAGCGCAGGGTCGCCAGCTCGTCGCGCAGCTGCTGCATGGCCGGCCAGATGTAGTCGAAGAACTGGATCTCCACCACGGGCTTGAAGCCGCGGGAGGCCAGGCCCAGGGCGCGGCCGATGATGGTGGCTTCCGCCAGGGGGGCGTTGTAGACGCGGTGCGCGCCGTAGGCCTTCTGCAGGCCGTGGGTGCCCTTGAACACGCCGCCCTTGCCCTTGCACTCGTCCAGGATCTCAGTGCGGGTGGCATCGGCCACGTCCTCGCCGAAGACGAGGATGTTGGGGTTGATGGCCATCTCCTGCTTCATCACCTGGTTGATGGCGTCGATCATGGTCTTGCCGCCCTCGCGGCTCTCGACGGAGGCTTCGGTGTCGAAGGCCTTGGAAGTGGGATCCACGGTCTCGCTGTAGAGGTGCTCGTAGAAGCTGCCGCTCTCGGGGAGCTTGCCCAGGCAGGCCTCCTCCCAGGCCGTGTCCACTTCCTGCTGCACGCCCATCTTCAGGGCCTCCAGCTGGGTTTCCGTGAGGTCGCCCCACTCCACGAGCCTCTTCGCGAAGGTGAGGACGGGATCCCGCAGGGCCTCCTCCTCGCGCTGGGCCTTGGGCTTGTAGAGCTGCTCGTCGTCTGAGAGGGAGTGGCTGTAGGGGCGGATCACCTTGGCGCGCACGAGGGCGGGTCCATTGCCGGCGCGGCAGTGGTCCACGGCCGCCTTCAGGGCGTCGTAGCTGGCGAGCGGATCGCAGCCGTCCACCTCATCGACGATCAGGAGGCCGTGGGGCTCGTAGCCCTTGAGCAGGGCTGCCACGTTCCCGCCTGGGTACTGCACCTCAGTGGGGGTGCTGATGGCGTAGCCGTTGTCCTGCACGAGGAAGACCACGGGCAGCTTTAGGTTCACGGCATTGGAGATGGCTTCCCAGAACTCGCCTTCGGAGCAGGTGCCATCGCCGGTGGTGGTGAGCACCACTTCATCTTCCCGGAAGCCGAACTCCGCCATGCGGCCCGCCTGCTTGGCGCGGAGCACGGCTTCGGCAGCGCCCACGGCGTGCAGGAACTGGGAGCCCGTGGGGCTGGAGGTGGAGAAGATGTTCAGTTTCTGGTGGCCCCAGTGGCTGGGCATCTGGCGGCCGCCGCTGGCGGGATCCTCCACGGAACCCACGGAGCCCAGGAACATCTCCTTGGCCGTGTAGCCCAGGCCGTAGCAGAGGGCGCGATCGCGGTAGTAGAAGAAGAACCAGTCGTAGGCGGGCTTGAAGACCATGGCCGCGGCGGCCTGCACGGCCTCGTGGCCCACGCCGTTGATCTGGAAGTACACCTTGTTCTGCCGCTTGCCCGTGATCTCCTTGTCGTCGATCCGCCGGGCGGCGTAGATGGTGCGGTACAGCGCGATGCGCTGCTCCCGGGTGAGGTTGGTGGCGGGCTGGCTCGAGGTTGCAATGGACACGGGAACCCTCCTAGGCACCTGGATGCCGGACCCTTGACCTTACCAAGGGTTAAGGGCCATTCCCCTTTAAAAAACCCTGAAGACACCTACCGGCACAGACCACTTTCAAGGAAGGCGCCTCCGGTCTGCGAGCCGGTAAGGGCACAGACCGGAGGACCATCAGCCAATTTTGAAGGCTCGGATGTTCTCGTGCAGCAACTCCGCCGCCTGGGAAAGGTCCATGGCCGTGCGGCTGACTTCATGCACGGTGGCCGCCATCTCCTCGGACGCCGCGGCGTTCTCGGCGCTCTGATCCCGGGCCTTCTCCAACTGGTGGTTCACTTCGTTCGCGGTGCGGGCCTGTTCTTCCGTGGCCTGCCCGATTTCCAGGGCGATGTGGGTGAGGCCTTCGGATTGCTCGCGGATGCGATCGATGGCCACCACCGTGGAGGTGACCAGTTCCTCCGTCTCCTTCACTGAGGTGTCGCAGGCGTTAATGAGGGCGGCGATCTCCTTGGCGGACACGGAGGAGCGCTCCGCCAGCTTGCGGACTTCCTCGGCCACCACGGCGAAGCCCTTGCCCATGGCCCCGGCCTTGGCGGCCTCGATGGCGGCGTTCAGGGAAAGCAGGTTGGTTTGCCGGGCGATGTCCTGGATCACCTGGACGGCCCGCACCATCTGGCCCATGGATTCGTGCAGGCGCGCCATGGCGGCGGCGGTGGCCTTGCCCGACTCTGCGCCGGCCTGGGCGGCCTTGCGGGATTCATCGGTCTGGAGCTGGGAACTGTGGGCATTGCCCGCCACCTGCTCCACGGAAGCCGAAAGTTCATGCATGGCCGCGGCGATCTGCTCCGAGAGGGAGCGCTGGAATTCCCCGTTCTTCGCGATCTGATCCGAGGTCTGGCTCATCTCCACCGCCCCCGCCGACAGCTCCTGGGAACTGCTGGCTACGGTGTTGGAGATGCCCGTGAGACTCCTCACCACTTCCTGGAAATGGGCCAGGGAACCGTTCAAGCTCCGGGTCACTTCCCCCAGTTCATCTTCGCTGAACACCTCGGCCCGGTAAGTGAGATCGTTCTGGTGCATGCGCTCCGAGAGCCCCACCAGCCCCTTCACGCTGCCGTTGATCCCCCCGATGATCCCCGCGGCCATCCACACCGCCACCGCGAAGCCGACGATCAGCAGACCCATGTTCCAGAGCAGGCTCGTGCGGTACCGATCCTGGGCAGCCTTGGCATCGCCATCCGCCACCCGGATCTGTAGATCCACGAGCTTGCTGATCTCCCCGGTGAGCGGGTCGAAGGTTTGGTAAAGCTCCGTTTTCACGAAGGTGTCGAGGTCGGCGGCGTTTTTCGAATTCAGGATCCCCAGCAGGCGAGCGACCTTCGAATCCGATGCGGCCATGAGGGGCTGCACCTTGGCCACGAGCCCCTTCTCCTCCTCAGCCAAGGTCGTGCCTAGATAGGCGCCCCATTGGGCCTTGATCTTCTCCGAGGCCTCCTTCACGGCCTTGGCCCCTTCGGCCCAATCCAGGTTTCCATTCCGAACTTTGTGGGAGGTGTCCACGATGTTCACGGCGTAGAGGTCGGAAACGGCCTTCAATTGCCCCAGGGGCACCACCCGATCCACCTGGATCGAGGCCATGGCCTGGTTGGACTGGCGCATGCCCCAGAAGCCGAAGCCGCCCACCAGGAGCGTCAGGAGGGACATGATGACCACCAGAAAGATCAGCCGCCGTCGGATGCTCTGCTTGCGCTCGGAAGATGCCATGACCTGCCCCCAGGGCCCTGGTCCGATCTCGGCCCCATCGGTTCCGAAGGTGGGAGAGGGGCGAAGGAGCAGGGCTGAACTTTGTTCTTCGACCGGAATTGTCCAGATCTTTGATATTTGCCCCCTGGGATATTCAGGAGCCCAGGGGCTGAAACCCTGCCCCCTGCAGTCTTCGAGCTCGGGGCCCTAGGCCGTCCCGTGGTAATATTTCCGTTTGTTCAAAGGGATCCAGGCCATGCGCACCGTTGATGAGATCCGCGCCCTCCACGACCTCCCGTTCCCGGAGCTGCTCTACCGGGCGGCCACCGTGCACCGGGAGAACTGGGACGCGCAGGACATCCAGTTCTGCACCTTGGACTCCATCAAGACGGGCGCCTGTCCGGAAGATTGCTCCTACTGCCCCCAGAGCGCCCGCTACGCCACCGAGGTGAAGGTGGAGCCGCTCAAGGAAGTGCAGCGCGTGCTGGAGGGTGCCAAGGCCGCCCAGGCCGCCGGCTCCACCCGCTACTGCATGGGCGCCGCCTGGCGCGAGGTGCGCGAGGGCGAGCAGTTCGACGCCGTCATCGACATGGTGAAGGGCGTGAAGGGCCTCGGTATGGAGGTCTGCGTCACCCTCGGCATGGTGAACAAGGATCAGGCCCTGCGTCTCAAGGACGCCGGCTGCGACGTGTACAACCACAACATCGATTCCAGCCGCGAGTTCTACGAAAAGATCATCACCACCCGCACCTACGACGATCGCCTCAACACCCTGAAGACCGTGCGCGACGCGGGCCTGGAAGTCTGCAGCGGCGGCATCCTCGGCATGGGCGAGAGCGGAGACGACCGCATCCACTTCCTCCATGAGCTCACCAAGCTGGAGCCCGCCCCCGAGAGCGTGCCCATCAACCAGCTGGTGGCCACGGAAGGCACGCCCCTGGCCGACGCCAAACCCCTGCCCCCCTTCGATCTCGTGCGTATGATCGCCACGGCCCGCATCCTCTTCCCCAAGAGCCGCGTGCGCCTCAGCGCTGGCCGCACCGCCATGACGGATGAGCTGCAGGCCCTCTGCTTCTTCGCCGGCGCCAACAGCCTCTTCACGGGTGACAAACTCCTCACCGCTCCCAACCCCGGCCAGAGCCACGATCACTCCCTCGTGCAGGCCCTGGGCATGAAGGTGGAGCGCGCGGAAGCCGCCCACGCCTAGGGGGTGAGGCGACGGCGATTCATGGGGGGCCTTCCGGCCCCCGATGAGGTCGCATGTGCGCTGTGTCCCTGCCACCCCCAGGCCCCCGGGCCCCGGCCGGGGTCTTGCTGCAGGCCCTGGAGCGGCATGCCCTCGTGCTGCGCCTGGACCGGCGGGGCCGCATCCTGGAGTCGAACGCGAGCCTCTGCGAATTGGCGGGTTGGGGCTCCCCTGAACTGCTTGGAAGGTCCTACCAACGCCTCTGCGGAGGGCCCCTTCCCCGCGCCCTCCGCGAGGCCATCCGCGCCAGCCTGAAGGCGGAGGGCAGTTGGCGGGGCACCCTGCCCTTGGTTACCAGCTCTGGTTCCCGCCGCTGGCTGGACATGGTGCTGACGCGCCTACCCGGGGAGCTGCTCGCCTTCGGTGGCGATGCCACCCAGGCCCATCGGCAATCCGAGGAACTGGCCAAGCTGGGGCGGTTGTACGAAGCCTTGAGCCGGGTGGGGCAGCTCCTCGGCCGGGGCGCCACGCGAAAGTCCCTCTTCGAAGGGGTGTGTGAAGCCCTGGTCTCCCTGGCCGGCTTCAAGATGGTCTGGATCGGCCTGGACAATCCCACCACCCACGAAGTGGCCGTGGTGGCCCAGTTCGGGGATACCGACGGCTACCTCCAGCACATCAAGGTGCGCAGCGATGACACCCCCGAAGGCCGAGGCCCCGGCGGGCTCGCCATCCGGCATGGCCGCCCCGTGGTGATGAACGACTTTCTGCACGATACGGGCGCCAAACCTTGGCACGAGGCCGCACGACGGGCGGGACTCGCGGCCAATGCCACGTTCCCCATTTTCCAAGGAGGCAAGGCCATCGGCCACCTGTCCCTCTATTCCGGAGAGCCCCACTTCTTCGGAACGCCCGAAGTGGGACTCATGGAGAAGGTGGCCAACCAGCTTTCCTTCGCTTTGGAGCACCTTGAGGAACAGGCCGAGCGGGCCCGAGCGGAGGAACGCTTCACCACGATCTTCGACGCGAGCCCCGCCGCCACCTCCCTCACCCGGGTATCCGACGGCACCTACGTGGTGGTAAACGCCGCCTTCGAGCGGATCCTCGGGTACGCCGCGAGCGAAGTAATCGGGCACACCGCGGAGGAACTCGGCCTCTGGGCCGAGCCGGATCAACGCTCGCGATACCTTGAAAACCTCAAGCAGCTCCCCGGTGCCCAGGAGTGGGTGACCGTCCTCCGCACCCGATCGGGCCATGAGGTCCGGGCGCTCTATACCAGTGCGGTCGTCGACATCCACGGAGAGATGTTCGTGCTCTCCCAGTTCCTGGACGTGACCCGATCCCACCAGGTGGAGGCCGAGCGCGATCGCCTCCGCACTGAGCTGTACCAGTCCCAGAAGATGGAGGCCATCGGCCTGCTGGCGGGCGGTGTGGCCCACGATCTCAACAACGTCCTCGGGGCCATCCTCGCCCACGCGGAAATCATGGAACGCAAGCTCCCCACCGACAGCCCCCTGATACACCATGTGCGGCAGACCGTGAAGGCCGTGGAGCGCTCCCATGGCATCGTCCATCAGTTGCTGGCCTTTTCCCGCAAGCTCCCCACGGCGCCCATCCTCCTGGATCTCAACGACCAGATCAGCCAGTTCCTGCGGACCCTGGCCCCCCTCCTCGGGGAGCAGATCCACATCCAATGGTCCCCTCAGCCCGAGTTGCCCAAGGTGACCTTCGATCCCAACCTCCTGGACCAGGTGGTGATGAACTTGCTCGTCAATGCCCGCGATGCCATGCCCAAGGGCGGCCGAATCGACCTCTCCACCCGCACCATCAGTGCCCAGGACTCCGCAACGACCCCCGCTCTAAAGGGACGCGGACGCCTGCATGTTTGCATCACCTGCCGGGACACCGGCCTCGGCATGGATGAAGCGACGAAGGGGCGGATCTTCGAGCCCTTCTTCACCACCAAGCCCTTGAACAAGGGCACGGGGCTCGGGCTCTCCACGGTGTTCGGCATCGTCGAGCAGGCCGGGGGCGCCCTCGAGGTGGAGAGCGAGCCGGGTCAAGGCGCGGAATTCCGCATCTACCTGCCCGCCGAACTCGGCGCCCTGCCCCTGGCCGCCCAGGCCGAATCCGCCCCCGGCTTCTCTCGGAGCCTCCGCATTCTGCTCGTGGAAGATAGCGAGATCCTCCGCACCGCCCTGGCTGAGGGGCTCCGCATGCATGGACAGCAGGTCCTGGCCCTGGAATCGCCTCGGCAGGCCCTGGAGCACTTCATGCGGGAGAAGGGGGGCTTCGATGTGCTCATCACGGATGTAGTGATGCCCGAACTGTCAGGCCTGGACCTCCTAGACCGAATCCGCGCCCTCCAGCCGGGGCAGAAGGCGATCCTCATCTCCGGCTATGCCCCCGATGAGCTCGAAGAGCGTCTCCGCATGGATCCGGCCGTGCACTTCCTCCGCAAGCCGTTCTCCTCCCCCGCCCTCTTGAACCTGCTCAAGAAGATCGCCGATCCCCAGCCCTGATCCTCTGAGGCGCGCGGCTCGGGGAGGCTACTCCGGGCCCCGAATGGTCAACGTCTCCGCCGTGTTCAGCGCGCTGAGGTGCGCTTTGAAGCGCCGGGGCGCCTCCTCCAGGGCCGTGAAGCGCACGTGCTTCACCTGCCCGGGCACCAGGTGGAAGTAGTCGTCGTCGGGCCGCCAGCCGGGGGCCTCCAACGCCACGGACTGAAGGAAGGCGCTGCCGGAGAGCTCCACGATGAGCTCCGTGGGCGACACCACCTGCGCCTCCGCCCGCCACCCCACGTTCTCCGCGGGCACCAGGGCCAGGCCGCCCGGAAAGTGCACATCCTCCGAGAGCACCTCCCCCGTGGCCACGTCCCGCAGCCGCGCCACGGTGGCCTGATGCTTGGCGGGGCCGAAGCGGTAGGCATAGGTGATGTCGGTAAAGGTGCCGAGTAGCGCGTCGGCGGAGCGCATCTCCGTGGCGAAGGGCTCCACCCGCAGGGCCTGGGAGGCCTTGCCCACGCAGGTGCGCGAGCCCTGCCACAACTCCAGCTCCACCAGCGCCTCCAGGGGCGCGGAAGATTCATTCACCACGTGGAGCCCCAGGCCATCGAGGCCCTCGTCGCTGAGGTGGATGCTGCGCGGTGCCCAGGCCCGGCGGGCATACCAGTAAGCGGCCTTGGGCCGGCCCAGGCTGTCCATGAGGCCCCAACCGGCGCCAGGCCAGAGGTCGTTCCAGAACCACACGAGGGCGCCCCCGCAGGAGCTGCCCGCCCGACGCCAATCCGCATAGACCCGCCGCATGAGTTCGCCGGTGACCACACGGGAGCGCGCGAAGTAGCCCTCCGGATCCGCGCTGCGCAGGGCCACGGCATCCAGCCCGAAGCACTCCCGCAGGTAGTGGTCCCGCACATCCTCGAAGTCCCAGCCGGCACCGGAATCCCGGGGCACCCGGGCCTTCCAGAGGGGCTGGTGGGGCATCAGCGGGAAGTCCGGAGAGAGGTGATCCATGGTTTCCGCATCGGGCACGTTGGAGAAGCCCAGGCATTCCGGCGTGAACTTCACGGCGGCCACGCGGGCATCGGTGAGCGGGCGGCGGTAGGCTCCCACCCCGTAGTAGTGCGTGAGCCCCGTGCCCGTGTGGAAGGGCAGCGCCCCTTCGCAGGGCGTCGAGGGGAAGTAGGGGATGCCGGGATGCAGCTTCGCGCAGACGGCCGGCAGCTCCGTGGCGAAGAAGGGCGAGGACCAATCGCTGCGGGGCAGGCCCAGCATGGCCGCCTGCTGCTCGATCTCGCTGCTACCGCAGTACATGGCGAGGCAGGGGTGCTTTTGCAGGCGGGTGAGTTGGCCCGTGATCTCGGCGTCCACGTCGGCCCGGAAGGCTTCGTCGGCGAAGGGGTAGTCCATGTTCGCGAACATGAAGTCCTGCCACACCAGGAGGCCCAGCTCATCACAGAGGGCGTAGAAGGCCTCCGTCTCATAGGTCATGGTGCCGCCCACGCGCAGCATGTTCGCGCCCGCGTCCCGCGCGGCCACCAGGGAGGCGCGCACCTGGCGCTCATCCCCGGACAGGGACACCAGGTCCGCGCTGGTCCAGCAGCCACCTCGGGCGAAGATGGGCACGCCGTTCACGCGCAGGCGCACTGCCCCTTCCGCACGATCCAAGTGGAGGGCCTTGAAGCCCACCTTGCCGCAGGGGAAGGCGCTGCGCCCGGTCGCGGAGGCCAGTTCCAGGGTCGCGTCCAGCAGGTGGGGCGTGCCATGGGTGTGGGGCCACCAGAGGGGTACCTCCGGCAGGTCGAAGGCCCCCTCCAAGTGCAGGAGATCCCCTTCACGGGAGGCCCGCAGGGCCAGCTGATGTTTTCCGATGCGGAGCATGGCCGCACACTTCGCCCACTGGGCGGGGAGGTGCACCTCGGCCTTCAGCTCCACCCGGCCCGTGCTGCCCACGGCCCAAGTGCGCAGGTCCAAGTGCCCCAGGGCGGGCGCATCCCAGGAGGTCCAAGTAACGGGCCGCCAGGGACCCACCGCCTGGATGGGGGGCGTCCACCCAGGGATGCGACCCAACAAGGTGGTGCGGATCCAGCGCAGGTTCTGATTCCGGACAAGGGCCGTCTTCCAGCGGGGCCTGGGGCGACGGCCCGCCAATTCGGCCTCCAGGGCGCGGAAGCGGATCACCAGCTCATGCGGACCCGCGGCGAGTTCCGGGATATCCACGTCGTGGACGCGGAACATGTTCCGGGACTGCAGGAGAAAGCGGCCATCCAGCCACACTTCGGCGAGGGTGGCGAGGCCTTCAAACCGCAGGCAGCCGGGCCCCTCGGCGTTCAGCGTGCCGCGATACCACCAGTCCTGGGTGTCGAAGGGGCCGGGTTGATCCACGGCGAGGCCCAGGCTTTGGGCCACGGTGCCCGGCACCCGCGCCGGGGCCCAGGGGCCGTCCTCCATCCATGCGCCGGGCTCCGCGTGGAGGCCGGGCGCCGTGGCCAACAGCCGCCAATCCGCGAAGGCGGCGCTCATGCGGGGAACCGGGTCCGGAGGCTCGTCATGCCGCGCTCCCAGGCCGCGCCCAGGGCATCGATGACGGACACATCGAAGGGGCGCTTGCGCGCCATGGAACGGGCCAACTGGAATTGGTAGGCCTTGGTAGTGGTGCTGATCTCCCGGAAGGCCGCCTCGGCCTCCGCGAGGCCTTCAACGCCCTGCTGCCCGAGCCACTGCAGGTAGGTGGCGGCCAGCTCATAGCAGGCGCCGAACTGCCGGAAGGTGGCGAAGGAATAGGCGTGGAAGAGTTCGATATCCGCGTTGAGCAGCCACTCGGAATCTGCCTCCAACCTGGCTTTGAAGGGCACGAAGGGATTCCGTTCCGGCGCCCGAGAGAGCTGATCTTTCAGCAGCTCCAGGGAGATGGCCACCTGCTCCTGGTCGGAGGGCTTCCGGAAATGGCGGAGGAACTTTACGTACTCGATGTAGGGCGGCATCATCCGCTCGTGCACGAGGCCTTCGGTCTGGAAGATGTCCCGGAAGTCCTGGCCCTCGAGGGCGTGGTAGCTCTGGTTGTGGAAGTAGCCCATCCAATTCCGCGCGGGATCGATGGCATTCACGGCCACGGTGGATTTCACGTGGGCCAGCTTGTAAGCGGTGCCAGCGGTGTCGGGCAGGAAGTAGCTGTCCAGCTCCACCAACACGGGGTGACCCTGGGCCACCTGCTCCTCGATGTGGGTCACCAGGGGGCGCCAGGGGGCCAGTTCATGGATGTCCCACCCGTAGAGGCGCATGAGATCCGCATGCTCGAACTTGAAGAAGGTCCACTGGTCCCCTTCGAAGTCGATGGCCAGGGTGAAGGCCATGGCCGCGAGGGGCTCATGCCCCAGGCCGTGGAGCAGCTCCACGATCACGTCGGTGTAGCAGTTGGTCTCCACCCACGTGCGATCCTCCCCGTGGATGAGGTGGCGCTGGTAGGTGGTCGGATCCAGGGGAGCGATCGCCTTCATGCGGGATTCCCTCAGTTGCCCAGCTCGAGGACCTTCCGCACCGCGGCAGGCCAGGCGGCGGAATCGAGGCCATGGACCTTGAAGAGAGCCAGGGCGATGCGCTCCAGGCCGAAGCCGATGCAGGCGGTGTGGGCGGTCTGGCCATCGGCGGTGTGGATGTCGAAGGCGTGGCCGAAGTAGTCCAGGTGCAGGTTGGTGGAGGTGATGGCCGTTGGCTTCTCCTCGGAGCAGATGGGAATCACCAGCTCGTACTTGAGCACCTGCTCCCGCTGGGTGGCCTTGGCCATGCGGCCGCCGCGACCGAAGAAGGGATCGTTGGCCACCTCGGCCACCACGGGCAGGCCCACGGATTCCAGGATGGCCTTGCCCCGCTCCAACCACTCGTCGCGGTGGGCCAGGGCCTGCTCGGCGGTGCCCAGACGCACGAACTCGCGCTGGCGGAAGATCTGCATGCGGGCGGGATCCTCGGAGGGCTCGTGACGGAAGACATAGCCCTGCAGATCCACCAGCCGGCCGCCCTCGGGCAGGGTGCCCGTGGACGCGGGATAGAGCGGATAGCAGGCCGCGGGGATCATCATCACTTCGCTGGGCTCGAGGTCCCGGGTCCAGTCCTCGCCCTCCTGGAACTTGCGGACCATCTCCGCGTGTTCCTTGTCCTTGCCCATGAAGCTGTGCACGGAGCCCATGAGATCGGGGAAGTTGTGGATGTGGTTGATCTCGCAGTAGTGGGCCCGGTTGAAGATGGGCGGGAAACACACTACTTCGGCCTTCAAAGGCGCCGCTTGGCGCGTCACCAGGGCCTCGAAGCGGGTGATGATTTCCTCGAAGCGGCCGCTGCGCCCGTAGACGCCACGCACGCCGCTGGGGATCAGGAGACCCGCTTTGACGAGGTCATCCTGGTAGAGCTTGTAGGGATCGAGTTCGATGGCTCCGCACATAAGCCTAGCTCTCCCGCATCGCGACCTGGATCGTGGAGCTCTGCCCCAGGATCCGATCGTTGTTGACCATGAGCTGGGCCCCATAGGCATCCCGGAGGTGCCGGCCCAACGAGAACTTGGAATCATTCCGATACCCGGAAATGCCGCAGATGATCATGGCCTTGCCCACCACTTCCACGAGGAACTGGGAAGTGGCGATCTTGAGGTTGTTGGTGCGCAGCGCGAAGCCGTAGTTGGAGGTAAAGGCATCCGGCGCGCCTTCGCGCAGCAGCTGATGGTATTCGGCGATGGATTGATACACCCCGCCTCGCATGGAGAACAGCACCGTATCCAGCTCTGCCAGCCGCAGGGCCGAGGGGGGCATGGTGCCAGGCGTTTTGCGGGCCTCGGCGCGCACGAAGGCGCGGGCCTTGTTCATGGCGTCCATGGCGATGCCCAGCCAGAGGGCACTCCACACACCATGGGAAAAGGGATGCATGGTCTTGGCGTGGATCTCCGCGTAGGGCACCGGGAGGATCTGTTCGGCATTCCCCGAGGCCGTGAGGGTGAAGCCCGAGCTGCAGGTGCCCCGGAAGCCCAGGGTGTCCCAGCCCGAAAGGGGTTTAAGCGTGCAGTCGGCCTTGTGCACGAGGATGTGGGACTGGTCGTTGCGGCCCGCATCCGGGGCCCGGCGACACGTCACGAGGATGGCGTCGGCGGCCTCACCGTAGGAGATCACCGGCGCCTGCTTCTCCACCTTGAAGCGACCGCCTTCCACTTCCACCGCGCATAGGCTGGAGCGCACGTCGCCGCCGATGCCCAGCTCCGTGGTGGCGGAGGCCAGGAGGTACTGCTTCTCCACCAGCTCCCGGATGTAGTTCCGGAAGTACTCGGAGCCCAGGGCGTGGTGGGTGATGCAGGCCACCTGGATCTGGTGCATGGCGAAAATCATGGCCGTGGAGCCGCAGTGGAAGGCCAGGGCCTCGCACACCTTGGAGAGGTCGGCGATGGACAGCCCCATGCCGCCGAACTCCTCGGGCACGTAGCAGCTGAGAAGCTTCGCCGCCTTCAGGGCGTCGAAGGCCTCTTTCGGGAAGCGGGCGTCGCGATCCACTGCCTCGGCGTGGGGCGCGATGGACTCCCGGCCGATGAGGTGCACCTGCTCCAGGATGGAGGCGAGTTGATCGTGGGTCTGGGGCATGGTGGGCGCGCTCATGGTGGCTCCGGGGAAACGACTCAGGACTTCAGTTCCGAAATCGCCTCGGAGATGGACTGAACGCTCTCGAAGGTCTTGCGGCTGAGCATCTTGTCGGGGAACTCCACGCCGAAGTGATCCTCCAGCGCCAGCATCAGATGCACGGTGGTGAGGGAGGTGAGCCCCGCCGCGTACAGATCGCTGGTGGGAGTCAGGTCCTCCGGGGTGGACGCCAGGCGGGCGTGCTGCAAAACGATCTCTCGGACTTGATCGACAACCATGAATTAATCCTTGCGTGGGGGGCATGGAGCCCGAGGGGATGCTCCCGGCGGATCCCGGGCATCGGCCCGACGGGAACAGGTTCGCGCGAATGCCCGAACTCGAACCGCCGGAAAATTCCTCGAAATAGAATCACGATGATCGTGACATCGATGGTCGATTCTTTCAACCCATGGATCAACCTTCAAAAGCCTTTTTAGGCGAAACAGGGCCGTCCAAAAGCTCCCTCGGGCCGCCGAAACTCAGCGGCGGAAGGGAAGGTACCGATCCAGAGCCCAAGGTCGGCACGGCCCGGAGGCGGGATGTTTGGATGGTTGCGCGGTTGGTGGAGGCCCGGGGCCGGCTCGGGATCCCTGGGAAATTCCACCCTCCTAGAAACGCCTTTCCAAACCGCCCCCCCTCCCAAGCGGGCCCCGGAGCCGGAAGGCTTCGCCTCCGCCTGGGCGCTGCTCCACCCCGAGGTTGGGTCCCCCGAGGAGGCCCAAGGCCTCCCGCCTGAACTGAGGGCAGCCGCCGACCGAATCGAATTCCAACTCATGGAACACTTCCATGGCCACCTGCCAGAGCCGGCCTCCTTCCCTTCCGTGGCCGTGGAGGTGATCGACCTCCTGGAGCATCCGGATCCGGATCTGCACGAACTATTGAACCTCGTGGACCGTGACCCGGCCATCGCCGTACAGCTCCTCCGGCTGGCCAACAGCGCCTATTACGCCCGGGAGCGGGAGGCCCAGGATCTGCGAAGCGCCGTGATGCGCCTGGGGGTGCGGGCCTCCGGCGAGATCGCCGTGGCCGTGGCGGGCCAATCCCTCTTCGACATGGCGCTGCGGGCCGAGTATGAGATGTTCATGCTCCGCCTCATGGACCTCTACCACGACGCCCTCACGGTGGGGTTCGGGGCCAGTGAGATCTCCTTCCGCGAACAGGCGGGCCAACCCAACCAGGCCTTCCTGGGCGGCCTCTTCCATGACATCGGCCATTCCCTGGCCCTGCGCTCCCTCGCGGGCCTGATGCTGGAGGGCCGCATCCCCCCCCATCAGGATCCCCGGGTGGTGGATGAGGTGCTGGAGCGGGTGCACCTGGAGGTCGGCACCCTGGCCGTGTCCGCATGGGGCCTCCCCGCCTACCTCGGCGCGATCTGCACGCGCCACCACGAACCGCAGCTGCCCCCGGGGCCCGCCTTCGGGAACCTCCACGTGATCCGCGTGGCGTCGGGATTGCTCCGCCTCGTCCGGAACCCGGGGAATGGGCGCCATGCGGCCGAGACCGCCCAGAGCCTCCAAGCCCTGGGCATCCCCCGGGACCGCGCAGCCCACCTCTACAGCCTCATGGCCCACCATCGGGAGCGGGCCGTGGGCATGCTCTCCGCCTAGGAGCGCGGCCGATCGGCGTGTAAACTGGGTCATTGGGCCTGAGGAGACTCCGCCGCGCGAGGCTGGATCCCGGCGCCCGACCGGATCGACTGCTTCTGCGAGTGACCCATGCGTGAGATGGACAAGGCCTTCGACTTCAAGACCGCCCAAACCCGGTGGTACGCCGTGTGGGAAGAGGCCAAGGTCTTCGAGGCCAAGCCCGACAGTGGCAAGGAGCCCTGGTCCATCGTGATCCCGCCCCCGAACATCACGGGCAACCTGCACATGGGCCACGCCCTCGTGAACACGCTCCACGACGTGCTGACGCGCTTCAAGCGGGCCCAGGGCTTCGACGCCCTCTGGGTGCCCGGAACGGACCACGCGGGCATCGCCACCCAGATGATGGTGGAGCGCCAGCTCAAGGCCGAGGGCAAGACCCGCCACGACCTCACCCGCGCCGAGTTCGAGGCGCGCATCTGGGCCTGGAAGGAACAGAACCAGGGCGCCATCGAACACCAGCTCAAGCGCATGGGCGCCGGCGTGGATTGGACCCGCAATCGCTTCACCCTAGACCCTGCCCTCAACAAGGCCGTGCGCCACGTCTTCGTGGAGGCCTACAAGCAGGGCCGCATCTACCGCGGCCCCCGCATGATCCAGTGGGACCCCGCCCTCCAGACGGCCCTCAGCGACCTCGAGGTGAAGCACGAGGAGCGCAAGGGCAAGCTCTGGCACCTGCGCTACCCCCTGGCCGACGGCAGCGGCGACATCGTCGTCGCCACCACCCGCCCCGAAACGATGCTCGGCGATACCGCCGTGGCCGTGCATCCCGACGATGCCCGCTACACCGCCGTCATCGGCAAGCTGCTCAACCACCCCATCACCGGCCGCCAGATTCCCGTGGTGGCGGACAGCTTCGTGGATCCCGAGTTCGGCACCGGCTGCGTGAAGCTGACCCCGGCCCACGACGCCAACGATTTCGCCGCGGGCCAACGCCTGAAGCTCGACTCCATCACCGTCATCGGCTTTGACGCCAAGATGACGGCGGCCGCGGGCACCTACGCGGGCTTGGATCGCTTCGAGTGCCGGAAGGCCGTGGTGGCCCGCCTCGAGGAAGAGGGCTTCCTCGTGAAAATCGAGGATCACACCAACAAGATCGCCCTCAGCGACCGCAGCGGCGCCGTGCTGGAACCCCTCGTCAGCGACCAGTGGTTCATGGACGTGAAGGAGGCCGCCGCCAAGAGCCTGGAGGCCGTCCGCAGCGGCGCCATCCAGTTCACCCCCGAGCACCACACCTCCGTGTGGGAGCACTGGCTCACCAACATCCAGGATTGGTGCATCAGCCGCCAGCTCGTGTGGGGCCACCGCATCCCCGCTTGGATCTGCACCAAGTGCCAGCACCTGCATGTCGAATTGGAAGCCCCGACGGCCTGCGCCAAGTGCGGCGCCACTCACCTCGAGCAAGATCCCGACACCCTCGACACCTGGTTCAGCTCCGCCCTGTGGCCCTTCAGCGTCTTCGGCTGGCCCGAGCAGACCGCGGACCTCAAGCGCTACTACCCCACCAGCGTGCTCATCACGGGCTACGACATCCTCTTCTTCTGGGTGGCGCGCATGGCCATGGCGGGCCTCACCTGGATGGGCGAGGTGCCCTTCCGCAAGGTCTACTTCAACTCCCTGGTGCGCGATGCCAGCGGCCAGAAGATGAGCAAGACCAAGGGCAACGTGATCGACCCCCTGGAGGTCATGGACGAGTACGGCACCGACGCCCTGCGCTTCAGCCTGGCCATGGCCGCCGCGCCCGGCACCGACATCGCCATGAGCGCCACGCGCCTCGAGGTGAGCCGCAACTTCTGCAACAAGCTTTGGAACGCCTCCCGCTTCGTGCAGATGAACCTCACGGACGAAGTGACGCTCGCCATGGAGCCGGCGTTTGGCGAGGCCGAATTCTGGATGGCCGGCCGCCTGCGCGACGAGCTCACCGCCGTCACCGAGTCCCTGGAGGCCTTCCGCTTCCACGACGCCGCCGACCGCCTCTACCACCTGGTCTACGACGATTTCTGCTCCACCTACATCGAGCTGGCCAAGGTGCAGTTGCAGAACGGCACCGCGGCCCAGAAGGCCACCATCCTGCACTTCCTGGACATCCTGCTGCGGGCCCTCCACCCCTTCGTGCCCTTCCTCACGGAGGAGATCCACGAGGCCGTGTTCGAAGGCCGCCTGCCCGCCGGTGAATCCCGCCTCATCGCCGAGCGCGGGTGGCCCATGGACAGCCCCCTGCTCGCCCGCAAGGGTGGCGACCCCACCCTCGTGCCCACTTTCCAGGAGGCCCTTAGCACCCTGCTGCGCCTCAAGGCCGAGAACGGCGTGGACCCGGCCAAGCGCGTGGCCGCCCTCTGCAGTGTGAAGGCCCTCACGCCCTTCACCGAGGCCCTCAAGACCATCGCAAAGCTGGAATCCGTCACCTTCGTCGACGGCGACCTCACACCCACCGACACCCGCGCCGTGGCCGTGGTGAGCGGAGGGGCCGTGGCCCTGGAGCTGGCGGGCCTCAAGGATCCCGTCGCCGAAAAGGCGAAGCTGGAGAAGGAACGCGAAAAGCTGGAGAAGGAACTCGTCGCCCTCAAGGGCCGCGTGGACAACCCCCGCTACCTGGAGAAGGCCCCCCCCGAAGAAGTGGAGAAGGCCCGCGCCCTCGCCGCCGAGAAGGAAGCCCGCCTCACCCAGGTGATGGCCCTGCTGGCCTAGTCTTTGATCCCCACCTTAGCTTTCAAGCTCTTGGGGGCGCTGTAGGCATGGCGCCCCACCAGCTCTTTGAGGGTGACCTCTTTGGTGGCACCATCCACCAACGATTCGCGGTGGGCGTCGATGTATTTGGAGATCTCGTAGGACTGCCGGAACGAGGGGTAGGCCTGCTCTGATTTTTTGAACGCCTGGCTGGCCTCGTCGATGTGGCCGGCTTCCAGTTGGGCCCAGCCGATGCGCTCCTGCTCCTTGGCCGCGGAGATCGACCCCGCCTTCTTCACCATCGCTTCCGCATTGGAGGCGCCATTGGTCACCAGGAGTTCGGGGGATTCCTTCTTCAAACCGTCCGTGAAGGTTTCGGCGTCCTTGGTCCGGCCCTGCCCCACCAGGTCCACCACGTGATCGAGGGTGATCTGGGCGGAGAGTTCCTCCAGGGGCTTCGCCGCCTCCGGGTTCCCCTGTTTCAGGATCGAGTAGAGGGCGATGGCCTTCTTGCGATCCGCGGGATCCGAGGAGATGTCCTTGATGAGGTCCTTGGAGAAGCGGAGCCGCTCCTGGTCCTGGGCCGCCTTGGCGTTGGTGAAGGAATAGATGGTGGTCATGCCCAGGAGCACGAGCGGCATGATCACCTTCTCCGAAATGAAACGTCCTTTCGTAACCTCGTCATTCAAGGAAACCTCCGTCGTTGAGCTGGATGCTAGGGGCCATGGATAGGCCCCGGGCCCGAATGGGCAACCTGAAATCTCGGGGCGGGCCTCCCCGGATCTGCGCTGGCAAAGAATCCCAGCCCTGGCAGACTGGAGGGATGATCAAGTCCTTCTACGCCGGTATGGATCTGGATGCCCCCTGTGGGCGGTGCAAAGGGGAGACCCGGCATCAGGTGCTGACCATCACCGATGGCGTGCCCGAGAAGCTCATCTGCGGGAACTGCCGCTCCGTGCACAAGTACCGCGCTGAAAAGCCCAAGGCCGAGCCCAAGGCCCGCCCCACGGCTTCCGCGAAGCACACCCTCCAGGCCCAGCGCCCGGTGCAGAGCCTGGCCACCATGTTCCAGCGCGTGCTCGCTGAAGAGCAGGGCGGTGCTTCCGCCCGCCCCTACAGCCCCGCCACCCGCTTCGAGGAAGGGCAGTGGATGGATCACACCAGCTTCGGCCTCGGCAAGGTCCAGAAGCGCCTCGGGAAGAAGGTCGACGTCCTCTTCCGCGACGGACTCAAGACGCTCATCAGCGGCTGAGCGGCCTCGGGCGCCGTAGGGAACGCGAATAGCGCGAATAAAAGCGCGAATGGCGCCAATAGAAAATCTGGATAGGTCTGGCTGAGTGGAGGTCTCGCGCTTCCATTTCTGAGATCTTTCATTCGCGTCATTCGCCCTTTCATTCGCGCTATTCGCGTTCTGCTTTTCCCTCCCGATGTGGTGAGATGGAGAGATGGCCCGATCCCGAGTCTCAGCCGCTGGTGGCCTTGCTGCCATGAAGTACGTCTTCGCCAAGGGGCGCCAGGCAGGGTTCCTTCGGCTATGGAAGCGACTCCACTCCCGGAATGCCTGCAAGACCTGCGCGTTGGGCATGGGCGGCGCCAAGGGCGGCATGGTGAACGAGGCCGGGCATTTCCCCGAGGTGTGCAAGAAGGGCATCCAGGGGATGGCGGCGGACCTCATGGGCGCCATTCCGGAATCCTTCTTCCAGGACACCCCCATCGCGCGCATGCAGTGGATGACGCCCCGGGAACTGGAATCCCTGGGCCGCCTCGCCTTCCCCCTGATCAAGGAACCGGGCGACACTCACTTGCGCCGCTGCACCTGGGAGGAAGCCCTGGCCCGCACGGCGGAGGCCTTCAAGGCCGCGAAACCCGAGGAGACCTTCGTCTACGCCTCGGGCCGCGCCAGCAATGAGGCAGCCTTCCTCCTGGGGCTGGTGGCCCGGGCTTATGGCACCTCCAACGTGCACAACTGCTCCTTCTACTGCCACCAGGCCAGTGGCGTGGCGCTGTCGCAGATCTACGGCAGCGGCACCTCCAGCCTCGTGCTGGAGGATCTCGGCAAGGCCGACCTCGCCTTCGTCATCGGCGCCAACCCCGCCTCCAACCACCCCCGCCTCATCACGCAGCTGGTGGAACTGCGCAAGCGCGGCGGCACGGTGATCGTGGTGAATCCGCTCAAAGAATTGGGCCTCGTGCGGTTCCGGGTGCCGAGCCTGCCCCTGAGCATGGTCTTCGGTTCCCAGATCAGCGATCACTACCTGCAACCCCACATTGGCGGCGACATCGCCCTGCTCAAGGCCCTGCTCAAGGGCGTGCTGGAGCGGGGTGGGGTGGATGAGGCGTTCGTCGGCGCCCACACCACCGGATTCGAGGCCGTCCGCGCGGATGTGGAAGCCACACCCTGGGATGTCCTCCTGGCGGAATCCGGCGTGCCCCGCGCGCAGATCGACGCCGTGGTGGCGGCCCTGATCAAGGCCAAGGCAGGCATCGCCCTCTGGGCCATGGGCCTAACCCACCACACCCACGGCGTGGACAACATCCTGGCTCTGGGCAACCTCTGGTTGGGCCGGGGCTGGCTCGGCCAGGAGGGCGCAGGCCTGCTCCCCATCCGGGGCCACAGCAACGTACAGGGCGTGGGCTCCATGGGCGTGGCGCCCGTGCTGAAGGAAGCCTTCGCGAAGCGTCTGAAGGACCTCTACGATCTGCCCCTCCTGCCCGCGGGCCAGGACACCATGGCCTCCATGCGCGCCGCCGCCGAAGGCCACATCCAAGCCAGCCTACAGCTCGGCGGTAACCTCTACGGCTCCAACCCCGATGCGCCCGCCGCCGCCAAGGCCCTGCAAGCCATCCCCTTCACGGCCCTCGTGAGCACCAAGCTCAATACGAACCACGCCCATGGCCTCGGCCAGACCTGCGTGATCCTCCCCGCCCTCACCCGCGACGAGGAACCTCAAGTCACCAGCCAAGAGAGCATGTTCAATTACGTGCGCTACTCCAATGGCGGCGAGCCCAGCCTGGAGGGCGAGATGCGCAGTGAGGTGGCCCTGCTGGCGGACCTCGCCCAACGCATCCTCCCCGCGGGCCGATTCGATTGGTCCCGCTTCACGAACCACGCCGCGCTGCGGGAGGAAATCGCCCGGACGGTGCAAGGCTATGAATCCCTCCCCAAAGCGCAGGAGTTCCAGGTGGCGGGCCGCACCTTCCACCAGCCGGTCTTCGCCACGCAGGACGGCAAGGCCCACTTCGCCGTGACCCCCCTGCCCACCTTCGCGGAAGCCCCCGGGGCCCTCCGCCTCATGACCATCCGCAGCGAAGGCCAGTTCAACACCGTCGTCTACGAGGACGAGGACCTCTACCGCGGCATCCCCCGCCGCGATGCCGTGTTGGTGCACGAAGCCGATGCCCAGGCCCTGGGCCTGAAGGAGGGCGACCGCGTGAAGGTGCGCTCCGCCGTAGGTTCCATGACCGCGACCCTCTACACCACCGACATCGCCCGCGGCAGCTGCGCCATGTACTGCCCCGAAGCCAACGTGCTGGTGCCCTCGGATCTGGATCCGCGATCGAAGACACCGGCCTTCAAGCACATCAGCGTCCGCATCGAGGCCTGGAAGGCCTAGCGGACCGCCAGCGCGATGCCTCCCAAGGTGAGGGCCGCCGCCACGAACCACGGTGCCCCGGGCACTTCTCCCAGCCACGCTGCCGCCACCAGCGCGGTGAGAGGCGGCACCGCCAGTTGCACCACGGCCGCCCGTACGGCGCCCAGCCGCGGCACCACCGCGTACCAGAGGGCGTAGGTGGCCCCGGAGGCGAGCCCTCCAGACAGCACCGCCAGCAGGGCCCCCGTGGGCGTGAGCAGGCGGCTGGTGGCCAGCCCCAGGATGGGCAAGGCCAGGAGCGCAGCGCCCAGGAAGGCGCCTCCGGTATCCATCAGAGGTCGTGTGGAACCCTTGCCGAGCCAGGTGTAGAGCCCCCAGGCCGCCCCCGCACCCACCATGGCCAGGGCCGCACCCAGGCTGGGCCGCTGGGCCGTGGGAAGGCAGAGCACCAGCAGGCCCGCGAAGGCCAGCAGGGCCCCGACCTTCTTTCGGGCCGGGAGGGCATCGCCCCGCATGAGGGCCAGCGTGAGCAAGGTGGCCTGCACGGCTCCGAACAACAGCAGGGCACCCGTTCCCGCGCTCAGCGCGCGGTAGGCCAGGGAGAACCCGAAGGCGTAGGCCGCCAGCGCCAAGGCGCGCCCTGGGTGCAAGCGGCTCCGAAGCTCCGACCGATCCCGCCCCATGAGCGCCAGCAGCACCCCCGCCCCGCTCACCAGGCGCAGCGTCGTGAAGGTCACGGCGTCGGCCTGGCCGCCCCCGAGGGCCGCGCGGCAGAGCAGGGAATTGGCCGAGAACCCCGCCAGCACCAGCGCCGTGGCCAGGGGGAGCGGCCAAGTGGCTGGATGCCGCGGGCTCAGGCGAGCCGCCGGCGGTAGCGCATCACCGCCAGCTCATCCAGCTGCGCGGCTTCCAGACGATCCTGATCCGTGTCGTGCTCCAGCTTCCGCCGCTCCTTGAGCCGTTCGAGGCTGAGGCGGTCTCGGTGGGCGCGGCGCAGGGCTTCGCGGCAGGCTTCCGTGCGGCCCTGGGCCAACTTCAGATCGGCGCGGGCCTGGTGTTCCTTGCGCTCCAAAGACACGAGGTGCCGTTCGACGTCGCGCCAGGCCTGGACGTCCACATAGCGGCCCGCCTCGCTGCGGCGGCTTTCGAAGGATTCGGTGCGGGCCGTGGCGATAGCCTCGATCTGGCGCTCCAGCACGTACTCCTCCTGGACCGCTCGGGCCAAGCTGCGCTCCGCCTCCTTCTCCAGCGACGCCCGCAGGTGGAGGAGAGATTCCAGGCGGAAGTGGAAACGCTTGGCCACCGACTACGCCTCCTTCAGGAAGGGGCCCAGATCGATGCCGAAGATCTTGCCCATCTCCAGGATGGTCTGCCGCAGGGGGCTGTTTTCGGCGGTGGCCTGGCGGAGGAAGGCCTGGATGCCCGGCTGGAACTGGATGGCCTGATCGATGGTGGGGCTGGAGCCCTTGGTGTAGGCCCCGATCTGGATGAGATCCTCCGCGTCGGCGTAGGTGGCCATGAGATCCCGCACCTTGGCGCTGAGCTGCTTCTGCTCGGGGATGGCCAGGGCGCTGAAGAGACGGCTGAGGCTGGCCAGCACATCGATGGCGGGATAGTGGTTTCGGGCCGCCAGTTTGCGGCTTAGCACGATGTGGCCATCCAGGATGCCGCGCACCGTATCACTGATGGGCTCGTTGAGGTCGTCGCCCTCCACCAGTACGGTGTAGAGGCCCGTGATGGAGCCCGCCTCCTCGAAGGAACCGGCTCGCTCCATGAGGCGCGGCAGCAGGGCGAACACCGAGGGCGTGTAGCCCCGGCTGGAGGGCGGCTCCCCAGCGCTGAGCCCAACCTCGCGCTGGGCCATGGCGAAGCGGGTGACGCTGTCCATCATCATGAGGACGTCACGGCCATCCTTCATGAAGTGCTCCGCCACGGCGGTGGCCGCCAAGGCGCAGCGAAGGCGCAGCAGCGGTGAGAGGTCGCTGGTGGCGACGACCACGACGCTGCGCTTGAGGCCCTCGGGGCCCAGATCGTGTTCGATGAATTCGCGCAGTTCACGGCCACGCTCACCCACCAGGGCGATGACGTTCACGTCGGCAGAGGTGTTGCGGGCCATCATGCCCAGCAGCGTGGACTTGCCCACGCCGGAGCCCGCGAAGATGCCCACGCGCTGGCCCTTCCCGAGGGTGAGCATGCCGTCCACCACGCGCACGCCCACGCTGAGGGGTTCGCGGATGGGGCGCCGCTTCATGGGATTTCGGGGCTGGCCATGCAGGGGCGCGTGATGGGCGAGGTTCAATTCCGGGCCCCCATCCAAGGGCCGACCCAATGGATCGATGACGCGGCCCAACAGCTCCTCGCCCACAGGGATCATGGCGGGATGGCCCGCGGCCTCCACGCTCATGCCGGGGCGAATGCCCTCGGTGTCCTCCAGGGGCATGAGCAGCACGCGCTTGTCCTGGAAGCCCACCACCTCGGCGTGGATGATGCGGCCCCAGCCCGCATGGATGAGCACCTGTTCTCCGATGCTGCAATCGGGCCCCACGCTCTCCACCACGAGACCCACCACCTTCGTCACCTTCCCCATCCACTCGGCGGCGGGGAGCTTGCCGATGCGGGCGCGGATGTGATCGTAGGCGGGAACGGCCATGCTCAGCCCTCCAGGAGCCGGTGCATGAGCTCCATCAGGCGCTGGCGGCGGCGCTCCAGGGTGGCGTCGAGTACCCCATCTTCGGCTTCCAAGCTGAGGCTGCCGCGGGAGAGGGAGGGATCCTCCACGAGGCGCAAGCCCAGGTGGCCGACGTAGTGGTCGCCCAGGGCTTCCATGTCATGGGGGTTCAGGTGGACCACCAGGGGCTTCTCGCCGGTTTCCCGGGTGCGGGGCACGGGGAAGGGCAGGTTTTCAAGGACGCGATCCACCAGGGCGCGCACGCCATCCGGGGCCTGCTCGATCTGCTGGGCGGCGAGGTGTTCGCCCACGGCCAGGCAGAGGGCGAGCATCTGTTCATCCGCCTGATCCCTCACGAGGGCCGTGGCTTCGGCCAATTCCTTCAGCTCGGCTTCCAGGCGCTGGATGTACGTGCGGTACTGGCTCTCGCCGAAGGCGCGGCCTTCGGCCTCACCGGCCTGGAAGCCCCGCTCGAAGGCGGACTGCTCGATCTCCGTGGCCTTGCGCTCGGCTTCCTGCATGCGCTCGTAGATGACCTGATCCACGGAGATGAGGCGGGCCGCATCCTCCTCCGCGGTGCTCAGCTTGGAGCCGATGGATTCATCGTCCTCATCGCCGGCCTCGGCGGCCATGGCCAGCTCGGGATCGATGGCTCGATAGGCGAAAGCCGCCACCTTGGTGTCCATGACTTCTTCGGCGGGGATGAACCGGGCACTGGGCCGGGGGAGGGGCCGGTTAGGAGACATAGTCCTCTCCACCGCCACCACCGATGGAGATGACGCCTTCCTCTTCGAGCTGGCGGACGATCTCGACGATCTCGTGCTGGGCCTTTTCCACTTCCTTGAGCTTCACGGGGCCCATGAATTCCATCTCTTCCTTCATCATTTCCACCGCGCGGCTGGACATGTTCCGGAAGAACTGGTTCTGGAGTTCCTCGCTGGTGCCCTTGAGGGCCACGGTGAGGGTCTTCTTGTCGGCCCGCTTGAGGATCTCGTTGATGCCGTTGTCGTCCACCAGGAGGATGTCGTCGAAGACGAACATCAGGTCGCGGATGCTGGCGGCCAGTTGGGGATTCTCGGTTTCGATCTTCTCGAGCACCGTGCGACCCACGTTGCGTTCCATGCGGTTGAAGAGCTCCGCCACGGCGCGGACACCGCCGTAAGCTTCCGTGGCGAAGGAACCCAGGGCCTCCAGCTTCTGTTCAAGGATGAGGCTGATGCGCCGCACCACCTCGGGGCTGATCTCCTGCAGGCTCGCCATGCGCATGGCCACGTCACTGCGCAGCGCTTCGGGCAGGGAGCTGATGAGCTCCGCCGCCTGACTGGCATTGAGGTGGGCGAGGATGAGGGCGATGGTCTGGGGGTGCTCGCTCTGGATGAACTTCGAGAGCTGCTGGGGGTTGGCGCGTTCCAGGCTGGTGAATCCGGCGCTGCTCTCCAGGGCCTTCACGAGGCGATCGATGATCTTGCGGGCCACTTCCGGGCCCACGGACTTGATGAGCAGCTTCTTCGCGTACTCGATGCCACCCTGGCTGATGTAGCTCTTGGCCATGGCCATGGTGTGGAATTCCTCGATCACCTCGTCGGCCTGTTCGGGCTGCACGTGCTTGGTGACCGCAATCTCACGGGAGATCTGCTGGATCTCATCCTCTTCGAGGTACTTGAAGATGCTGGAGGCGGTGTCGTCGCCCAGGGAGACCATGAGGATGGCCGTCTTCTGAAGTCCGGTCAGCTTGGCCATGGTTACCTCCCGTCCTCAAGGAGCCAGCTGCGGACCAGGGCGGCGATGCTCTCCGGATCCTCCACGCCCACTTCCTGGATGCGTCGCTTCATCATTTCCCGGCGCTTGGCCTCGGGGGCCTGGCTGGCTCCGGCGAGGTTCAGCTCGGCTTCGATTTCGGCCTCCAGCTCCTGCATGGTCTTCACAGGGGCCATGCGGGGGGTCAGGTGCAGGCCGCCATCCTCCCCGGCGATGCGGAGGGGCACGGGCTTATTGATGGCTTCGGAGAGGCGCTTCAGCATCGGGATCACCACGAAGAAGACAACCAGTCCTCCCACGATGGTCCAGAAGAAAGTCGGCGCAAACTGTTTCGCGAGGTCGATCCAGAACTGGCGCTTGGCCTCGGCTTCCTCCATGGGATTGCTGGTGGAAGCGAAGGCGATGTTCTCCACGGTGAGCTGATCGCCCCGCTGGAGATTGATGCCCACGGCGCTGGAAACCTGATCCCGGATCTTCTTGAGTTCATCAGGAGTGCGGGCCACGGCCTTGGCCACCTGGTCGCCCTTGGCATCTTTTTCCCACACTGTGGCGCTATCCACGATAACGGAGAGGGTGAGGCGCTTGATGGAACCCGGGGCCTGCTCGACGGCGCGGATGGTCTTGCTGATTTCGAAGTTGGTGGTGCTTTCCTTCTTTTCGCTCTGCTCCAGGACTCCCGCCTGGGCGCCACCGCCCGTGGCCGGGGCCACATTGGAGGGCGTCCCTGGTACGCCGGTGCTGCCATCCCGCTTGGTGACCTTCTCTTCTTTGGTATTGATGCTGCGCTCCACCTGCTCCTGGGGATTGAAGCGCTCCTCGTTGAGCTTCACCTTGTCGAAGTCCAGTTCCACGTGGGCCGTGGCGCGCACCTTTCCAAGGCCCACCACGGGTTCCAGGAGTTCGTTCACGCGGGAGACGAGGTGTTCCTCCTCCTCCCGGGCCACCTTCTTCTGGGAATCCGAGGCGCCCACCATGGGGTCGCGCCCGGAGCGGGAGAGGATGCGGCTGTGCTGGTCGACCACCACCACCTGCTCGGACTTCAGCCCCTCCACGGAGGCGGCCACGAGGTTCTGGATGGCGCTGGTATTTTCCTCAGGCAGCACGCGGCTGCCCCGGAGCTTCAACACCACGGAGGCCTTGGCCTCCTCCTTGTCGCTGATGAAGGGGCTGTCGGACACGGGGCTGATGTGGACGACGGCGTCCTGCACCTGCTGCAGGCTCTTGATGGTTTTGGCGAGATCGGCCTCCAAGGCGCGGCGGTGCATGACCTTGCGGCTGAAATCATCGGCGGTAAGGGGCGCGTTCTCGAGCTTTTCCCAGCCCAGCTTGTCGCCGGTGAGGATGCCATCCCCGGCGAACTTGAGGCGGAGTTCGCCCACCTTGTCCTTGGGGGCGTAGAGGGTGCGCTGATCGCTGGAGAGGTCGTAGGGGACCCCCTGCTTTTTGAGGCTCTCCACCATGGCGTTGGCATCCGTGGGCGCCAGATTGGAGGCCAGGACGTCCATCTGCTCCTGGCCGGCCCAGAAGATAAGACCCGCCAGGGCGAGGACCACGGTCAAGGAAATGGCCCCTACCACCGCCTTCTGCGTGGAGGTCATATCCCTGAAGGCCTTCACCAACTGGTCGCTGAAACTGTTCCCCTCGGCCATGGATCCCTTTCAGGCCGGGCTTTTCACGGGGATCACAGCTGCGTGCGCATGACCTCGCGATAGGCATCGATCAACTTGGATCGGACGGCCATCATCATCTGGAAGCTCAAATCGGCCTTCTGGACTGCCAGCATGGCCGAGTGCATGTCTGCACTCTCACCCAACATCAAGTTCCGTGCCTCTCCTTCAGCCGTCTGGGAAGCCTGGTTCACTTCGTTGAGGGCCTGCTTCAGGAGATCCCCGAAATCGGGGCCTCCCTCGGGGCTGGGCTTGGCGCCATCCAGGGTGGGCTGGAGGGAACCGAGGCCTTGGAGTTTCAGGGGGTCCATATGGGTTCCAGGATGGGTTCAGGGGTGAGGGAGTGCCAGTCGAAAATCCGTCATTTCCTTAATTAGGTCACCCGGAGGATGTCCATGGCGCTCTGCACCATGGTCTTGGCGCTCCGGATCACGGCCACGTTGGCCTCAAAGGCCCGGGAGGCCTCGGTGAGGTTCACCATCTCCTCCACGGGGTTCACGTTGGGGTAGGAGACGATCCCTTCGGCGTTGGCATCGGGGTGGCCGGGCTCGTAACGGGTGAGGAAGGGCTCCTTGGAGACCTGGATGTCGGCCACCCGGACGCCCGCGTTCCGCAATTCCGATTTGAAGCCCAGGTCCTGGGCCATGAACACGGCATCCTTGCGGCGGTAGGGCCCGCCTTCCTTGGTACGGGTGGTCTCGCTGTTGGCAATGTTGCCCGCAATGAGCTGCACCCGGAGGCGCTGGGCCGTGAGACCGCTGGCGGCGATGTCGAAGATGGTCGGGACGCTCATTTACTTGCTCCCTTCCCGGATGGCCGTATAGAGACGGCGGAGTTCGGACTGCAGAAACTGGCTGGAGAGCTGGTAGTTCTGCTGGGTACGGGCCAGGAGCAGGTTCTCCCGGTCAAGGCTCACGTCGTTGCCATCGTTGCGTTCATAGTTGGGCCGGATCGGATCCTCGGTGGGAGGCAGGCTCAGGGAGGCGGAGGCCCCCAGGTGCATGGAATGGGTGACCCGCAGGGTAGTGCTGGGTGAATGTTGCCCGTCCTGAGCCGCCAGGGCGTTCTTCAGTGCCCCCTCGAAGCTGAAGTCCCGGGTGCGGTACTGGGGGGTATCCACGTTCGCCAGGTTCGAAGCGATGAGGGCCTGCCGGCGCGAAGCCAGGCCCAGACTGGCATCCATGAGCCCGATCATGCCGTTGTTCTTCGTCAGGTCAAACACGGTCCACCCTGCAAAAGGGGCCCGGAAAGGGGGCGCCCGACGACTGTGAGTGCAGGGTCTGTGCCACCCGCATGGGCCGCTGAACCCCTCCCCTCGGCCCGAAAGGGGGCTAACCTGGGCGGCCGGCCCATCCCCATCCGCACCCACCCCCGAAGCTTTACGCTAAACCTTGGCATCGCACGGCTCGTTGCTACACTGAGCCCCTATTC
This sequence comes from uncultured Solibacteraceae bacterium, assembly GCA_964617215.1. Lineage (GTDB taxonomy): Bacteria > Acidobacteriota > Holophagae > Holophagales > Holophagaceae > JAFDVN01. Next base: position 207,432 of record CAZTVL010000001.1, read on the forward strand.
CTGAGGAGTCACCCATGGCGAAGATCACGTCCCGGACCGAGAAAGACGTCACCCTCCTCTATCCGGAAGGCAAGATCACCCTGGGGGATGGCGACCAGGAACTGGGCGAAGCCGTTCGCCAGACGCTGAACGCTGGCGCCAAGAAGATCATCATCAACTTCGAGAAGGTCAGCTACCTGGATTCCAGTGGCGTGGGCGAGCTTGTGGGCTGCTTCACCTCCATCAAGAACAAGCAGGGCGAGCTGCGCATCTGCGGCATGAACAACCGCATCTTCAGCCTCATCAAGATGACCAGCCTCCATTCGGTGTTCTCGGTGCTGGACAGCGAGGCCGAGGCCCTGGCCAACTTCTGAGTTCGAGGGCCTGGGAGGGAGTCATCTTGCCTTTTGTTGGCCCCTATTCGCGCCATCCAGCAAGGAGAGACGCGCGGCGCGATGGGTGTCCATCGAGCAAGCGACTCGACACAGCTGGGGGTGCGAAGAGGGGCCAACTCGGAGGGCAAGGGGCGGCGGGCGGCGCAATACCGCGTTGGCCTCCTTCTCCGTACTGCCAGTACGGTTTCAGTCGGCCGCCTCGTCTTGCTTGCCCGGCGCCCCTTGCAAAAGGCAAGATGACTCCCTCCCAGGCCCTCCAGTGAACAGGCCCATCGCGAGCCTGCTCCTCATGCCGGGGGTACTGGGACCGCTCTGGTCCCAGGCCCCCGGTGCTCCATCCATGCCCCCCCTCACCGGCCTCGTGCTCGAGGGGGGGGATGGGGACGACCAACGCCTGGCGCGGGCCGCCGTGGGCTTCAAAGTCGGCGAACCCCTGGATGACGCCGCGCTCACCCGGAGCCTGGAAGCCCTCTCGCGCATCGACCGGTTCCAGAAGGTGGAAGGGCGGCGCCTTGAAGATGGTCGCCTGTTGATCCGACTGGTCCCCCTGCGGCCCCTTTCGAGCTACGACGTGCAGTCCTCCCTGCCCCCCAAGCAGGCGAAGGCGCTCTTCCCGGGCCTGAGGCTGGGCATCCGCGTGGGAGACCTCCGCCTCCAGGAATGGCAGACGGGGGCCCAGCTGCGCCTCCAGGATTCCGGCTATCCCCAAGCCGTGGTGAAGCTCACCCGCACCGGGATGGGCGAGAGCCTCCAGCTTCGCGTGGAACCTGGCCCGGCATCGCTCATCCGGACGGTGGAACTCGTCCAGCCCGTGGGCAGCTACTCCGAATCCCGCCTCCTGAAGATCGCGGGCCTCAAGCCGGGCACCACGCTCTGGTCCCAGGCCATCGAACGCAACGCCACGGCCGCCCTGCGGGAACGCTTCCTCAAGGACCGTCGCTACGAGGGCAGCGCCCGGCTCACCTTCGATCCCACCACTGGAGCCGTGCGCCTGGACGCGCAACCCGGCCCCAAGGTGGACCTTCGCTCCGAGGGCGCCCGGGTGGGCGGGTTCCTGGGCGGCCAGCGCAAGCTCGCGGAGCTGGTGCTCTTCACCCGTGCGGCGCAGTGGAGCCCTTCGCTGCTCACCGAAGGCGAACGGCACCTGATCCGCTACTTCCGAGATCGGGGGTACCAGGAAGTGAAGGTGCGCCACGAGCGCCAGGTCCTGGCGGGCCCCGCCGACCATCCGGAGAAGGTGCGGGTGACCTACCACATCGAGGCCGGCCCCTCCTTCGGTCTGGAGGCGATCCGCTTCAACGGCAATCACGAGCTGCCTGAAGAGGAACTCCGCAAGGCCGCCCGAGCCGGCCTGCAGCGCCTCTTTCGCCTCAACACAGCCACCCCGGAACTCTCCCGGGGGCTGGAAGAGCGCATCCGGAACCTCTACCTCTCCAAGGGCTTCGCCGATGTGCGCGTGCGCGGGCATCTCTCGCCGTCCGGCCCCGGGCGCATGGACCTCACCTTCGAGATCCGCGAGGGGAAAGCTCGCCACCTGAAGATGCTCCAGCTGGATGTGGCGCCGCAGGCCGGGTTGGATCCAGGTCGGCTGGCCCCGGCCCTCGCCCTCTGGCTCGCCGACCGCCCCCTGAAAAAGGGCTCCGCGGGAACCCTCACCAGCTGGCCCGCGGATCGCCCCCACCTCCAGGGCGTCGTCGGTCAACTCTCCGAGGAAGCCATACCCGAGGGCGGGCGCCGCTATCGCCTGACCACGGGCCGCAGCGTCCCCTTCGTCAAAGGCGATCTGGGCCTCGTGCTGGCCGACCTTCGCCAGCGCCTGGCGGGCCTGGGGAGCCCCCGCCCCGAACTCCACTTCCGCGAGGATCTCGAGGAGGAAGTGGCCTACATCGAAATTCCCCCCCAGGCCCTCGAACCCTTCCGGCGTCTGGTCGTGCGCGGCCTGAATCGAACCCGCGCCGAGGCCGTGCTGCGGGAGTTCCCCGAGACGCCCGCTCCGGCCCTGGACCCCAGCGCCCTGGATTCGGGCCTGTCCGGGCTCTCCAACCTCGGCGCCTTCGGCCGCACGGATCTCCAGAGCCTGGGCGACGTGCCCGGCCAGGAGGACCGCGGGTGGCGGCGGGGCGACGTGGAACTCCGCACGGAGGAGCGCAATCCCTGGACCTTCAGCTCGGGCTTCGGCTACGACCGGGCCCAGGGGTATCGCGTGCTCGGAGGCATCCAGCGGGCGAACCTCGGCGGCATGGGCCGCAGCGTGGACCTCGGCATCCGGGCGGGAGACCAGACCCTGCGATCCAAGGCCCTGCGCGAGGCCTTCCCCACGGGCGACGTGAACCGCAGCCTCGACAGTTATTCCCTCGGCTACACCGATCCCTGGTTCATGCCGGGCGCCCTGGACACCCTCCTCCACACCCGCACCCGCATGCGCCTCGAAGGGGCCTACCTGGAAGAGGCCAACGCCGGCTTCTTCGCCCGGCGCCGCCGCTTCATCGGCAGCCTGGAATGGCGCATCACCCAGGCCCAGACGGTGCAGCTCGGTTACCGCTTCGAGCGCGCAGAAGTTGCCAGCGCCCAGGATGCGGACGGCAAGCCCCTCTTCGACTCCAACGAACTGTTCGCCCTAGCCCGTTCCCCGGAGCGCAGCGTGATCTCCGGCCTCAACGCGGCCATCACCATCGATCGCCGCGACCGTGCGGGCGATCCCACGAGCGGCACCTTCTTCAACAGCTACCTGGAATTCGCGACCCAAGCCCTGGGCACGAGCAGCAACAGCAGCTTCGTGAAGCTCGACGTCCGGCACCAATGGAATTGGCCCATGGGCTTCCGGGCCGAAGCTGGCGTCATCACCGCCAACCTCCGCCTGGGCTTGGCCCGCCCCACCGCCAGCACGGCGCGAGATCTGCCCCTCACTGAGCGCTTCTTCGGAGGCGGCCCCTTCTCCGTGCGCGGTGTGGAGCCGGGCTTCCTGGGGCCCGTGCAGGAGCTCCCTAAGCGCGATTCCTCCGGCAACAAGATCCCCGTGCCCGGCACTCCCGGCGTCTTCGAAACCCAGCTCACGCCCCTCGGGGGCCAGGTGCTGGCCATGGCCAGCTTCGAATACCGCTTCCCCCTGCCCTGGATCGGCAACACGCTCTGGGGCGAGATCTTCGTGGATGGCGGCCAGGTCTACGCCCAGATCCACGCCCGCCCCTCGGACCGCACCACCACCGTCGCCGATCCCAGCAGCCCCGGCGGCTTCCGGGTGGTGGACAACGGCGCCCCCTTCCCCGCCTGGCGCGTCACCCCGGGCCTGGGCCTCATCCTCAAACTCGGCTTCCCCATCAAGGTTGAATACGCCACCGACTGGCGCCGCATCATGGGGCGCAGCCGCAGCCAGAACGATCGGGATACCCAGCTGCGAACCTTGTTGATCTCAGCTGGGTTCCAGTTCTAGACCGTCAATACTTCCACCCCACGCTCAGGTAGGCCCGCCGGAGGTCCTGGGGCGCGCCCACGAACTCGATGCTGCTGGCCTGATCCGTGGCCGCCTGGTTGATGTTGTAGTAGCGCTTGTTGGTGAGGTTGGAGACCGCCAGCGCCCCGTAAAAGCCCTTCCCGAATTCCGCTTTCACATTCAAATCCACCACCGTGTATTGCCCAATGCGGAGCCGCCGATTGCCTGAGGCATCCAGGGCCTCCATGCGCTGTCCCCTACGCGGGTGACCCGAAGGCTCCCACTCAGCATCGCGCCCTGCACATCCAGGCCAGCCCGGATGATGTCCGGCGCCACGCGCCCGATCTCGATCTCGTGGCCATCCTCCTTGGGATCCACCTTCCCATCCACGTGGCTCCACGACAGGTACGGATTCACCTGGATGCCATCGCCGAAGAAGTTCAAGTAGTCCAGACGGACGGTTCCACCCGTGTTGGTCTGCGTGCCGAGGTTCGTGCGCACTTCGATGTAGGCGACATCCAGGCCTTTGTACACGCCGTTATACAGGTGCGTCGTCGTCGCGTCGTTTTGGAGGGAATAGAGATTATTGAGTTCAGTTCTGAACACCGTAGCGGAGAGGCTGAGCGTGCCGGAAAGGTAGCCCTTGTACCCCACCTCCAAACTGCGCTCCTTGATGGGCTTCAGCCCCGGATTCGGGAGCCTCCAGAAGAAGGACTCAGGGCCCGGGCCATTAACGGTGGTGTTGAAGCTTCCGAAGTGGGCGAAGGCTGCATAGGGGCTCGGTGCCAGGAAGGCGGTTCCGTAGAGCACCTTCAGCGTGTGACTGGGATTCATGTGCCAGACCATACCCAAGCGGGGATTGGTGGAGCTGCCATACCGGCTGTTGTCGTCGTATCGAAGTCCCGCCGTGAGGATGACGGCATTGGACGCTACGAATTGCCCCTGCAGGTAGGCACCCAGATTGTTGTAGTTAAGCGGGAAGAAATCCGCAGGCAGGTTCGTGCCTCGGATGGTGCCAGCTACCGCCCCGTTCAGGTTCACCGGGTCATTGAGATCCGTGGACCAAGGAATGGCATGCGTGCGTTCCAAACTTAAACCACCAATGAGGTTCAGGTTTTCCTGGGGAGACCAGGTCACCTGCTCTTCGGCTTTCAGAGAGCCGCTCTCCGCGTATTTGTAGCCGGTGCCGATGGTCGCTCCGTCCGCCGTGAAGGCATTTCGGAAATTGCTATTTGGGTTCAGCCGATATTCACCGGATTGCAGCGAACTCTGGAACGCGAAGGCCCCAGCCTGGGCCACATGGGAAAGCCCCAGCACCGTGAGTCGGTGGCCGACGAAGACATCCTCGCTGTAGATGGCGCTGCCAGGTTTGTTATCGACGCTGGAGGGCGTGCGGGAGCTGTTTGTGAAAAACGAGAAGCGAAGCCCTCCACCCGAAATCGCGCCGAACAATGCCTGGGTCTTCACGGTGAAAGAGGGATTGGGATCGTAGCCCGACGCGGTCCGGGGCCCGAAAATCGTATTAAAAGATCCAGTACGCTGAGGCGCGAATCCCTCGAACTCCGAGTAATCCTTCGAGAGATCCGCTTGATCGTCCTGGGACCACTGGCCTCCCAGGGATAGCTTCATGCCGGCAGCCAGCGGCGTGATGAGGAAGAAGTTCCCGAGCCGAGCGCCGTCTTGGCCACCCCGCAGCTCTGCTTCCACCCCGCGTTCCCGATCGCTCGTGATGATGTTGATGACGCCTGACACGGCGTCTGGCCCATAGAGGGCAGATGCCGGTCCCAGCACCACTTCCACCTGCTTGGCGAAGTGAATGGGGTAGTTCTCGAGGAGTGGAATCTGCTCGTTGGCCGGGGAGCTGATCTTGACCCCATCCAGGAGGATCACGAACTTGTCGTGGCCCGGCACGCCTCGAACGGTGACATCTGTGTACCACTCCACATCCGCCCGGTTCTCCACTTTGTAGTCCGGGAGGTCCTTGAGGAGGTCCGCCAGCGAGTGGTAACCCCGCCGCTTGATCTGATCCTCCCGCACCACGAGCACGGTCGCAGGCGCGTCATCCGCGCCCTGACTGAACCGCGAGGCCGTGACGACCTGGACGTTCAGCAGCGCCTGAAGCTCCGCCAAATCGTCTTTGGGTTTCGGGCTCCCTTCAGGGGCCTGCTGGGCCACCAGGGCAGTCGCGATCAAGGGCAACATCCACGATTTCTTCATGGAGCCTCCGGATTCTGCTTGGCCCATCGGCCCCCGGATGGGAACCCTGAATTACGGACCTTGACCCCCCTCCCGACCCGAGGTCCCATGAAAGGATGCCGCCCCGGCCCGCCCCCACCCCCTGCATCCACGTCTGCGAGTTGGACGCCGAGCACATCTGCAAGGGCTGCCACCGCAGCGCCGCTGAGATCTGCCGCTGGCCCGGCGCCCTGGGCGGAGGCGCCTTCGGCCAACCCCCGGCTGGACAAGGCCCCCAAACCCGGTAGAATAAAGGTTCTCTATTGGCGCGTAGCTCAGCGGTAGAGCACCACCTTGACACGGTGGGGGTCGGCGGTTCGAGACCGCCCGCGCCAACCAACAACCATTGAAGGGCCAGGATTTACAGATCCTGGCCCTTTTCTTTGGGCCGCCGTGTCAAAACGGCGTCAAAAACTCCTCCCTGGATCTGCATGGAAGGAGGTGGACGCCCGTGGATGGAATAGCCCTCTCCACATTTCACTCAGGGAGCAATCGCCCCCTCTCGAACGGGCTCCCTCGCTCGATGAAACCCTATGCGGGAATCACCCTCACTCAAGCCGCAGAGCCCTCGACAAGGCTCAGGAATTCGGCGGTGCCAAATTTCAAACATGGGTCTGAATCAGGGCGAACCAGGGCCGAAGCATGCGGGCCATTGCATGAACCACCTTCGAACCCAATCCGGATCAGATCCGAATCATGCCCGAATCCATCCTGAATCAGACGCCAATTGCCCCGGTGAGGACTCGATCCACGATGGCCCCTTCATTAGATTTAGAAGGGATTTGCATACTCCGATTTCGGATCAACCCCCAACTTCCTGAGCGCCGATTCCAGCCGCGCAACTTCCAACCGGGCCGCCTCACCGCCGCCCGTGTCCGCCTGCCAGCGGGCATCCCGAAGCTCGGAACCCAAGCGAGCCTGGAGAAGATCGGCCTCGGCATGAGCGATCCTCAGGGCCGCCGCGATGGCCCGACGAGCGTCCTCACGTTCCCGACTTCCGATGGCCTCCCGCGCATGGTCTGCGTTCGCCTTGGCTCGAATCGGAGCCCAAACGCCTGCCGGGAGCTGAGCCCGGATGGCCGCCCACACCGCTCGCCAGGTGTAACGCCGGGCCGGGAGAACCGCCGCGAACTTCACCACCTCGCCTGTCTTGGCGCTGAGGTGCTCCGTACGGAACACCTTCCACGCGCCCTCCGACACCACCGCCCGAACCCCCGTCACCGGCCAGGCCTTGGCCTTGTTCCGCTCCCACGCCTCGAACTCCTTCACCCCCGGCTGATGGCTCGCCAGCGGCACACCCCCGATCCGCCGATGGCGGCCCTTCGGTCCGCACGGGACACCCACCACGCGGGCCGGGAGTTTCCAGCCCGGCCTCGGCTCGGGGTTCGTCTCCAATGCCTCACCCCAGGCCTTCAGCGCCCGCGTATGCGAGTCATCCTGGGGCGTTAGCGGCATATCCACCACCTCCCCCGTCTCGGGGTCCATCCGCTCCACCCGCACCGGCTTCCGGCCCTCGTGCAGGGGTGCCTCCGCCAGGGCCTCCTCCGCCGCGTGGAGCTGCTTCGGCATCAGCACCGCCGCCAGCCGACGCAGCACCGAACACCCGCCCCCGAATCCCGCCCGGCGCATCCCCTTCGTGGAGCTGACGAGGTGAGCCAATCCCCCAGGGCCACCCTTGAGGTTGGCCAGCTCCTCCCCCTTGCAGAGGTACTTCGAGATGTACCGCGCCGCCCGCACCAGATTCCGCCGCGCTAGCTGTCCCTCCTTCCCATCCTTCCGCGCCCAGGCCAGCTTCTCCAACCCCTGCACGTCCACCACGCACCTTCGGCCGTTGGACCGACCACCCACAGCGTGGGTCCAATGGTCGTTCAACGCCGCGTAATCCATCTTCGGGCTCCAAAAGATCACGAGGAAATGGATGTGGAAGTTCCAGTTCCCATCCTCGCCCGTCTTCACCTCGGAGCCTCGGACGAACCCAAAAACGTGGCGCTTCCACCACCGGGAGTTCTCCAGGTGATGGAACGCCTTGTGGGCCTGATCCCTCAGCTCAGGCAGATGCTCGCCGTTGGGCGTCGTTAGGGTCAACAACCGGGCGTGCCCTGCATGGAATCCCCAGTCCTCCGCCAGGACGAGGAGCTTTTCCACCTCGCCCGCGATCTTCGCCTGGCGCGTCCGCCCACAGCTTGGGCACCACGCCCCCTTGCAACGATGGATCCCTACCTGGCGCCGCAGCCGCTCCCGGCCCTTCGCGTCCCGCCAAAACACCCGCATGACGTGGCCCCGCCAGGTCGTTCCGCAGGCCTCCAACCGCTTCGCCTGATGCTTCAAGTAGAACTCCTGGAACTTCCCCACGCCCTCCTCCTTCTCCCGCAGCAGCTCTGGGTAGTCCGAAACCAACACCCCCATCGCCTGCCGCACCTGGGCGGCCGTCAGCGGCTTGTCCCGCAGGACTTCCCCCGTCAGGCCATATCGAGCTTGGGTCCAGGCCGGATTCAGCGCCTTGCGCAGGTCCGCCTCCAGGCCGATGAACCCCTTCCAGGCAAGCAGATCAGACGCCCTGACCTTCGGGGCTTCACCCTCTAGCGACTCTCTCAGAGCCTGGGCCAGATCCTGGGGCGTGATGCGAACATCTTTGGAATTCGCTTTTGAAACCAAGGGTTCTCTCCGGTGAGAACCAGAGCGCATAAATTGTTGCGCCCTGATCTAGACTAGGGGGGCTCGCGCCCCCCTCTGCACATCGGTTGACTAGACTTGGGCGCCCGTTGGCGCCCCAACGGTAGTTAGTCCGTTCAGCCAGGCCATCAGGTCCACTGCCGTCACCAGCGACCGGCGCCCGGCCTTCACGATCCGCAACCGACCTGCCCGGATCTCCTGATACACCTTGGATCGCCCCAAACTCACCAGTTCGGCGAACTCTGCGAGGCTGTAGGCCGCTTTCGTCAAGACGGGGCTGGATGCTTGCATGTCGTACTCCTAATGAACCCGAGCGCGTGCCGGGAGATTTCCATGAATCTCCCGTGACTTCATGCCGCCTGATTCCGATCCGTGCCGTTCCGTTCCGACAAAATCCGAATGCCGGGTATTGGGCTTGCCCTACCATCCATATTGAAGCTATCCGCACCGGCATTTGCCGATGACGGGCGATTCACTCGCCGTGGCCCACCCGAGCCATCAATGCAGCATCCTAATAAAGTTCCATCAAGGGAGAAGGAACAACCATTGAAGACCCAAGTCAGCCCCCCGTAAGATAAATACAGATCATCTTGAACGCTGTAATCGCCATCATCCGGGAGAGTTCATGCTCGACCAAGCCGAGATCGACCGCCTGGTAGGCTTGACCAAGCTCCCGCTACTGTCTGCGCTACCTCAGCTCCCCCAGGTTTCACCTGGGCACTTGCGAACAACTTTCGATCTCCAAAGCCGAGATGGTGAAGAGCACTTCCAAGCGTTCGTTAGGATCAATGACGTGCTGCGTGAGAACTTCTCCATCGGTTTAATCTATAAACCGAAAACAGGCGGCAAGGTGGTGCTCATGAGGTGCAATGGAGACCACGGGGAGCACCTCAACAAAGTAGTGAATAGCAATCGGTTCTCGGGTCCCCACATCCATTTCGCCAGGGAGGAAGCACTGGGGCAGGGGCTCAAGGAAGAGAATTACGCGGAGCCGACAACTGAGTACTTCGCTTGGGAGGATGCTTTTCGAGTCTTTGTCCAGCGGGCGAATATACTCGGCATGGAGCCCTTTTTCCCTTTTCTTCAGCAGCCCGGTCTCTTTGAAGGTACAGGAGAGGCTGTATGAGGTTCCTCGAAGTACTTAGAGCCCAGTTCAACAGCCACGTCGATGTACGCGAGCGCAAACCAAACCTCTACCAGTTGATTCTCCCCTTGTTTCATGAAGACGGGGACCTAGTGGAGTTGTACGTCGAGCCGCTTGATATCGACCAAAATAGGTTCAGGGTCACCGACCTCGGATCGACTTTGATGCGCCTCTCTTATACCTATGAACTCGACACTGAGAATAAGTTAAAAATCTTCAACCAAATCCTAGCGGAGGGACAAGTCCAGGAGGATTCGGGGCAGATCTTTGCCGTCTGTGACCTAGCTCATCTGTACATGATCATCATGAAGTTGCACCAAGTGATCTCCAAGGTCTCTGCGATGCGCCTTTACCGACGAGATGTGATTCGGAGCCTCTTCTATGAGGAGTTCGGAGAATTTGTAGAATCTTCCCTCGGGGTGTACAGCCCTCAGCCACGGGCACTCCCAATCCCTGAGCGCGATGACCTCGAAGTTGATTTCGCATTTCCCATCGGAAGACATCCCGTTTATCTGTTTGCGGCGAAGGATGCTTCGAAAGTTCGCCTTGCGACGATCTCGGCATTGGAGTTCCAGAAGCACCAAATCCCCTTCAAGGGATTCTTAGTGCACGAGAGCTTTGAGTCTCTGAACCGAAAGGACCAGACCCGAGCAACTAGCGTGATGGACAAACAGTTCACGAACTTGGACGACTTCCGGACTCAAGCGGGTCGAGTCTTCGCGATGGCAGCCAACGAATAACGAATCGGCCTGATAAATCCGTAGATCCGTATTTGACTGGCATTCACGGAACTTTTGCCTATTAAATCCATCAAAACGCAGGGCGTCGCCTCCGGCTCCTGGTAGCCCATTTGTGGTCCCTCAAGCCAGAGCCAATAACGCCTGAATCCCGCATGGATCGTCCTCAGATTATGCCCGGCACCGAAGAGCAGGGCATTGATCGCATCGCCCTACACGTCCTTCCCTTAGCAAAGCGCTGATCTGCTCGTCGCTCAACTTGCTCGGTTTCATTCGGGTTCTCCTAAAGCAGGATGAACCCTGACCTTTCATTTGGTACTCATTTCTGGGGCTAGATGCGGCGATTACCGCTCCTTGTCGGAACCCGATCAATTCTCCGATCGTCAGTGATCCCAGGTGTAACCCATGCCCTTAGGGAGCAGTAGCATTCCTTCAGACTCAAATCCACCTACGACCAAGCGATACGGCTTTGGCCGCGGTGGGCCAAAAAACAAACCTTGTTCCGCCAGATTCATGGGTTCAGAGACAAAGGCAGGATGGGTGAAAATCCCAGATTTGAATGGTCCATTAAACACTAGCAACACAAATTTCTTTGCCCCCCTTTCGTTCGAAAGCATTGCGATAGCAAAATCCTTGTGCCCATCGCCGTTGAAATCGCCAACAGCATAGTAAGGCTGATAGTTTGGAACAGCCTTCCATTTGCCACCCATCCCACGCCGGATGGCTTGAATCTGCTCAGCGCAGTCCCCGCAATCAATTTCGTTAGCAATCCTGTACCCCGGGTTAGCCCGTCGCCAAGAATCCACAATTTGCTCATGGACTGGGTTCAAAAAACCTGCCCTCTGATTAGTTGTGATTAAAGCGAAGGTACAAAGCAGAAAGTGAGGAACCATCGAATGAACCCTTTTCAAAAAGCAATCGAAGTAGAAAGAATATAGACAGTTGCTTCTACGATTCGAGAAACCCACCCTGTTGGTTTTTCGGTGGGAGGTTTTGAACCAGCAGGGACCCCACGGAATGGCAAATCGCCCTTACTTCCCCCCTTGCCGGGCCTGAGCTGAAAGTGGAAATGAGGACCGCTCGTCTCACTCGATGGATGTTCTTTCTCATCAAGAGCAAATTGCGCCCCAGCTCTTGCCCCAGCGGCCAGCGCCTTTTTGGGGTTTTTTGCGTTGTACCGAATGTCTACCGCTTCCTCTGTGTAGTGCGCACTCCCTTTCGAATGTTTCCCGTTTGTAGTACCCGTTACCGTAACGCCTTTCGGGAAGTTATCACCAGATTCCCGAACTAAATCTTTGACAAAAGTATCCAGCTTTTCTGGAAGAGGAGTGGGGACTCCTGGTGCCGTCTTATAGTCATCCGAACCATCCTTATTATTTTTTGCCTTTTCCTGATCAGCTTCTGCAGGTTGGGCAGCGGCCTCGTTCATCAGGTCGTAGCATCCCATTTCATTCCCATCCACCCCATTCTGAGCAGAGTAAACCAATAGCTGCTCCATCCCCGTTGGATCAGAACTCATCACGGGGCTATTTCTCACGTAGCTATAAATATTCCAGCTTTGAGTATCTTCAAATTGCTGGTCCCTCCCCGGATCTGGCGCTGAGAAGCGACCAGCCCAAGGCACGTAGAACCTGGCTTGCATGTAGATCAGCCCAGAGGCATCAGTCTGCTCATGGTTCGTGTATCCCTTCGAGGTATTGAACGATCCGGACTGTTCGAGCAGTTCCCCAAACGGCAGGAATTTCTGCCGTGATTCGACTGACCCCGTTGGGCCGGTCACCAATCTCGGGCTCCCCAGGTGATCCACCATCGTGACGTGCATACCCGCACTATCAAACTCCGCAGCTTCTCGGGTCCCCAAATACGTGATGTCCCGTTTCCAGGTAAGGGGCCCCGCAGGCACCTTCTCGTACTGACTCACCATCTGACGCGCGTCATTGTAGAGATTGACCCGTGTTTTCTGCAGCGTGGTCCCACTGTACTCGGCGATCAAGGTCCTAAGGCCCTCAGCCGTGTATTGATATTTCTCGGTGACCCCGGTTCTGCTGCTCCAGACCGACATCACGCGGCCAAGGGCATCGTAAATCATGGTTACTGGATGCGCAGAATCGCTCGGCTTCTCATAAATCTGCTTCAGGTTGCCTTGAGCATCATAGATGGCCCCTGTAGGTGCTCCTGAGGCCGTTGTACCCGGAAGCTGGTTTCTTTGCCAAAGTGCCGCATCCGCTTGGTTCAGAGTCACGTTTGCGGTGGATGGAACAGTTGTGGCCGTGACTGTCGCTGTTCCCGCGCCCCGCGTGCCCGATACCCAATTCATCACCCGCTGGGTGCTGCTGGAGAGACGGTTTCCGAATGCGTCGTAGTCAAATTGTTGAAGTTGATCTCCATAGGTAGAACTCTGAACTAAAGCCGAAATCAACCGGTTCATTTCGTCATACCCGTATTGGTCGAATGAACCTGTAACCAGGTCATTCTCCCGGACGAGATTTCCGGTGTTGGAGTCATAAGTGTACGTCCACTGAGCAACTGGGCCACCCGTGGCCAGGCTGTGGGCCACTCCGGCCAGCCTCATCTGATCCGTGCCATAGCTAAAATCACTGTGGGTGCCATTCCCATAGGAAATGGTCTTGATAGCCCAAGAAACTGGGTCGTAGCTAGTCCATGGCGTACTGGCTACCGTGCCCCCACCCAGGGTGAGTTGATTTGGCATTCCCGTGGCCAGGTGAAAGGACTGAGCCCATGATCCATGGCTGGTCGTTCCTGCAACCCGATTCCCATACGTGTCATAGGCAAAGGACTGAGAGAAGGACTGAGTGATGCCATCAATCAATGCAGATGTCGTCAGACTGTCCAGGCGCTTGCCTTGGCCGCCATAACTGTAAGTTGTCGTAATTCCACCATCGGAGGTTGTGGCAGGACGCCCTTTCCCATTGATTGCCGAGTCATAATTGAAGGACTGGGAAACTGTGCCATCGTCGGCGACAACCGTAGTAGGGCGTCCCATCCAGTCTGGGACCATGCGAACGATGCGGCCGTTGTAATTGGTGATGGTCGGCTTTCCGGCCACTGTAAAGCCGCTGTAAGTGGTCGTCCCATTCTCGGGTTGAACCAATGATGTGAGCCACCCCAGGCGGTTGTAACCCCAGGACCGTACTTGGACCCGGCCAGCTTCATCGAATTGTTTGACTTCGCTGATGCGATCCCCGCCGTCGTAGCGGTATTCCGAGCGGGGATTTGTGATGACCTGATTTTTGGTGACAGGAGTCGTCACGCGGACCAATCGCCCCGCAGCATCGTATTCAAACCATTTGGTTTGAACACCCCCGACCGATACTTTGCGAATCGGGCCAACATAGGTAGTGACCCCAGGAGGCAGATTGGCGGGCCCGAAATATTCCGTGGTCGTCTTCACCAAATTTGGATCCTGGGTGAAGATCACGCGCCCCCGGCCATCGTAGGTGATGACGCTCCCCGAATAAGCTGCCGGGTTGGTTGTGGTGGTCGTACTACTGGGAATGGTCTGCCAGGTGCTACACACCGCATTACCGTCCGCATCCAATCCCCACTTCTTGCAGATGATTCTCTCGGGAGTTGTTGTCGTCGTCGTGACGTCCCGGGTCAAGTAGGGTTTGCTCCAATCATTTTCATGGGCCGAACCATCCAATGGCTGCCAAACCGTTTCACCGGTCTTCCGTCCTGCAGCGTCATAGCCGTGGATGCGATGGGACCAAGATCCATCTGGCGCCTTCCTGCGGTCGAGAACCAGCTCTCCAAACCCGTTGTAGCGGTAAACCGACACTTGAGCACCACGAGTCACAGTTGTGCCCCGGTGATCGACATCGTTGTATTCAATGCTCGTACCCACATCTCCATCGGACGAAGAGATCGCCGACAACCGTCCCGCCGCATCCCATGAAAAGGTGCGGACCGTTCCATTCAGATCGGTCTGAGTAACCGGGCGGCCGAGTTCATCCGAGGTTTGTTGAGCAGTCAATGTCGTCGTGGCATTGGGCTTCTGACTAATCGAAGAGAGATATCCATTGGAATCGTACCCATAATTGCTGATGCCCAGCTGCCCACTCAAACCAAGCCCTGCTGAGGTCAAGTAGACATTCAGCCATTCTTGCGAAGCAAGACCCGCCGTCCCTTGGAACATGAACCCTGTCGAGACTACAGTTCCATCGGACCCCTTCATCTCAATGGAATCTACACGATTGATCGACGCGTTGTAGGTCTTGGTCAGTAGAGGTTGAACATCGGGAAGAATGGTCCCCGGAGCCAAAAAGCCAGTGTTGTCCTGCACTGTAGTGCTCTTTTCTGTTTTCTCCCGGGTGAGAAGCCAATCTAGGACATTCGGCTCAAATGTCTTGTCTACACGGCGGTAAACGCCGAGCGTGGCCGGATAGAGCGTGTAGGTAGCTCCCTGCTGCGCAAGGCTGAGGTAGTCCACCGTCAAGCTGGGGGTTGGGGTAACGGAAGAAGTTTTGTGTGAGGTCTTCCATCCAAATGCGATTTCATCCCAATCCGAATTCTCTTCAGTCGTCAGTACTTGGCTTTCCTTATCCCAAGTACGAACCCGAGTTGGATATGGAACGGCCTGATCGTTGAGATCCCCTGTTGGAGCGCTGACGGATCGAACGTCGAACCGATCTTTCACCACCCATTTGTAGGCCGAGCTGTAGGCAGGTGTCGTGATACTGAGGTCGGCTTGGGTAAAGGTCCCTGGGGCGTAATAGCGCACCTCCAATTCCACCGCTTTCATGAAGGCCAAATTCTGCATGCCATCCGAGCCAGAGACTCCATCTAGGCTCGGAGGAGAGGCGAATCTGTGCACGCTTATCGAGCCATCAGGATGTGAGATGACATCGTAGAAATCGGTATTGACCCACTGGTCTGGGGGAGCGTTGGTCAGCGGGGCATTACTCCAATTCGAAATTGGAGTAACTCGCGTGTGGCCCGTCGACCGAGCTTGAACGGTATCGGAATCGCAAATATCGACGACTCCATACGCGTAGAACGGGCGTGAGGGAGTGCTACTGGCTGCATAGCCACCCCAAGCTTCCGAGTTGTAATTCATCCGAAATGGGAACGCCTGCCAGGTGAGGTCCACTGTACGGGAGGGGAATTTCACAGATTTTAAGACCGTCGGGGTAACTGAGTTGTACCCCCAAGTTGTCGGTGAGCCCATTCCGTAGGAAAAGGTCATCTGTTCATTGGACGCCTCTTGTACGATTCGGGTTGGCTGGATGGATTGCAATGCAACATCGAAGTTGACCATATCTGACGCAACTTGCCCGGTCGTGCTTGTTGCACTAAGGGGAGAAGGTGAAAAGGCGCCGCCCGACTGTGGATCCGCGCCCTCCAGCAGATAACTAGACACTGGCTGGCTGATACCCAGATAGCTAACCCGAATTTGAGTTGCATTGACCAATGGGGTGGCACTGTCCGCAAGTGCGCGCTGACCGGCTGGAACTGAAGCCTGACCTACAGCCTGAACGCGAATTTTGACGGAAGGATTGGTGCTCCAGGTCGCTGTATACCCGACTCCATCCCCGTCGTAGGTGAAGTCAATGGACTCTCCGAATCGATTACGAATTTTAGAAATCAGGTAGTGGGCGCTATAAAGTTGGGTCTTTTGACTGATGCTTAGGTATGGAATCGTGCGCGTTGCATACCCGTGACTGGAATACCGGAATTCGTAAGCGACATCGGCCTGAATAACGGCCACCCTTCTGGGGAAGTGCCAGCGATAAATAGAAGATGGACTTTGTTGAATATCGGCCATGACTTCATCGGTAGTTCCTGTAACCGGATCTGCAGTTCCACCCGCCCGTAGCCCAACGATGAGGTGCCCGGATGATCCCATCTGGATGAAAGGTGTTCTGCTTCCGATGGCCGATAAGGTGGAACTGGCCACGTAGCCCACCGTATCGTTTGAGGTGAATCCGAACTTCCCGAGCAGGGCCTGGACTGAAACAGGCGTGATGCCTGCGGGGACTTTCCCCAATGCTCGACCACCGCCCCCTCCAGGCAGGCTGTAAGAAGTCCTCTTTCGGTCCAACGTGCTGACCATTGTTCCAAGTTCCAAGGAGCCAGGAGAAAAGCTAGCGCTCCCAAATCCCTTTTGGTACATCGTATCGACCGTAGAGGTTCCCCAGAACTGCATCCCGTTCTGGCTCGTATACATGAGGAAGTTTTCGTCAGTCGTACTGATTCCCAATTGAGGTGCAATTCGCATGGAAAGCACCGGCCGGAATTTCAACCCGCGCTCCCCAATCCCCGGTCCAAATGGGATTGTCATGCTCGCGGCGCCAGATGCCGCGTCCACTTCAACGCCTGAGTGGAACGTGGCCGGACCCTTCGCCCGATCAAACTTTACATCCGAGAAGGACGATTGGTAGCTCTGCGCCGAAAGCGGTAGGAGCGATAGGCACGCAAAAAGCAGGCGACGAAGGGCCACAATCAACCTCGTAAGCGATGGGAGCTTCGAGCCTCTCACGCACTTCGGATGGAATCACCTTACAAATCAGACCTCTTAATATGATTCCAAAGCTTTGAAGGTCCATCCTTACGCGGCCAACAGAACCCAATTGCCAATTGGCATGGCCGTGATTGAGTTATCCAAAGGCGCCTAACCAAATGAAAGACGATTAGGCACCCGTCAATTTCAAGAATTGAACCTTTGGGATTCCGATTCCCAGTTTCGGCGCGAGGCTCCGGATAGCCTCGCCCTGAGCGTTGGGGCTGAGGTGGCCGTAAAAGCGTTCCACCATGCGGGTATCGGTATGGCCGAGTTGGGCCGCGACATAGACGAGGGGGATCCCGTGATTCACGAGGGCACTGGCATAGGTATGCCGAAGCTCATGGAAGGTAAGGGGCGGAAGCTTTGCGGCTTCACAGGCTTGGTGCATACAGTAGACCTGATCGTACGGAGCCCAGCCGGTGCCTTCGGAGATGCCTTCCCGTTTGGTGCGAACCACTTCACCCCGAGTGAGCATCAGTTCGCAGGAATCCCGTTGATCCGTGAGTTCCTTGAACCAGTCCTGGGCCTCTTCGGTGAGGTAGATATGGCGCGACTTCCCGGACTTGCTGACCTCGATGAAAAGGGTTCCACTTCGCGGGTTGAAATCCTGCACCCGCAGGCGGGTCAGTTCGCCGTAGCGGGCTCCGCTGTAGAGGGCCGCCTGGACGAGCGTCCTGAATTCTCCCTCACAGGCCTCAACGAGCTTCCGTTGCTCACCCAGAGAGAGGAACCTCACCCGCGCGGCATTCACGGATTTGAAGGGCTTCACCATGCGCCAAGGCGCGGGCTCCATCACCTTGTTGCAGGCCAATGCGTGATTGAGAGCTGCCTTGAGGATGGTGAGAACGCGGTTTGCGGTGTTCTTGCGCTTCCTCTTGGCCTCGTCGGACATCGGCGCCAGTGGTTCGGCTTCGGCTTTGGAGCCTTCGCCATCCTGTGAACCCTCCTCAGCTGAATGCTTTTCCTTTGGCTTTCCAGTGGTCTTCCGAGGGGTCTCAGACAGGGCCAAGTGCCAATCCTCGATTTTCCGACGCGTGAGCTTTGCGACGGCAACGGCCCCCAGGACGGGAAGAATCTGGGCGTTTGCGGCTTGCTCCGTATTGAGGTGCCCCTTCATGCCCCGCCGCTTGGCGTCATGGAGGTAGTCCTTCATCGCGTCCGCGACTGTGTAGGGGCCTTCAGGCACCACTTCGCCTTCGGCCGCGAGGAGTGCGAACCGGTTGCGGGTCTTGAACCATAGATCAGCTTTGGCGAAGGCCTGCTCATAGGAATAGACGCCCATGCCATCGGCTTCGGCGTGGTCATCCGCGTTTCCGATGCGCTCCTGGCGCTGCTTCCGGGTGTCCTTGTCGTACCAACGAGCCAACCAAACCCCAGCCGCACCATTCTTAGGACGGCGATACATGAGGTAGGCTCCGGCCCGAATCTGATCGAGGTGGAGGGTTCCCAGCGGAAGGACAAGCCGCTTGTTTCTGCTATCTAAGCTCACACTGCGCTTCGTCCTGGCCACTGTTTTTTCCTCCTCGCCGTGTCAAAATGGCGTCAAAAACTCGTTTTGGATGAGTGTGGACACCAGAGGATCGAAAATCAAGAAGTTCTATATTTTTCATAATTTTACAAAATCCATCAACGTCCATGGACGTCCACTCATGTGCACGTAAGTGTTGATAATTTCATTTCTCATTGTTGACACGGTGGGGGTCGGCGGTTCGAGACCGTCCCGCGTCAAACGAGCGAGGGGTGGCTTCGCCACCCCTTGTGCTCTAACGCGCTGATCTGACGGATTAACGCTATTCCACCGTCACCGACTTCGCCAGATTCCGCGGCTGATCCACGTCGCATCCGCGCAGCACGGCGATGTGATAGGCCAGCAGCTGCAGCGGCACCACGTAGAGGATGGGCGCCAACCAGGGGTGCACCTTGGGCAGGTGCAGCACGTCGGCGGCGATGCCATCCAGGCCCGTGTCCCCTTCCGTCACCAGGCCGAGGATCCGGCCTTCCCGGGCCGCGGCCTCCTGCAGGTTGGAGAGCGTCTTCTCCCGGTGCGCGTCCTGGGGCATCAGGGCCACCACGGGTAGGTTGCGATCGATGAGGGCGATGGGGCCGTGCTTCATCTCACCGGCGGGGTAGCCCTCGGCGTGGATGTAGGAGATCTCCTTCAGCTTCAGGGCGCCTTCCAGGGCGATGGGGTACAGCGGGCCGCGACCGAGGTAGAGGAAGTCGGAGGCATCCACCCAATCCTGGGCCCACTCCTTGAGCTGAGGTTCCAGGGCGCTGAGGCGCTCCAGGTGCGCGGGCAGTTCGCGGAGGCCCTGCACAAGTTCGGCCCTGAGCTTGGGATCCACGGTGCCCTTGGCTTCACCCAGCTTCAGGGCGAGCAGGGTGAGCACAGCCAGCTGCGTGGTGAAGGCCTTGGTGGAGGCCACGCCGATCTCGGGGCCCGCGTGGGTGAGGATCGTCGCTTCGGCGGTGCGCGTGGCGGTGCTGCCCATGACGTTGCAGATGGCCAGGGTGCGCGCCCCCTTGGCGGCGGCTTCCTTCATGGCGGCCAGGGTGTCGGCAGTCTCGCCGCTCTGGGTGATGCCGATGATCAGCGTGCCCTCGGGGATCACGGGTTCGCGGTAGCGGTACTCGGAACCATAGTCCACTTCCACGGCCACGCGAGCCAGCTGCTCGATGAGGAACTTGCCCACGAGGCCCGAATGCCAGGAAGTGCCGCAGGCCACGATGTGGATGCGCTGCAGGTTCTTCAGCTCCTCATCGGAGAAGGGCAGATCGAGGGGGATGGGTCCACCGTCCAGCGGCAGGCGGTTCATGAGGGTGTTCGAGAGGGCCTGGGGCTGCTCGAAGATCTCCTTCTGCATGAAATGCTTGAAGCCGCCCTTCTCCGCCGCCACGGGATCGTAGGGGATGTTGTGGACGACGCGATCCACCGTCTTCCCGTTCATGTCGAAGATGCGCACGCCGTCCCGGGTGAGCTCGGCCAGATCGCCATCTTCCAGGAAGATCACCTGGCGGGTGTGCCGCAGCAGGGGCACGACGTCCGAGGCCAGGAAGTTCTCTCCTTCACCGATGCCGATGACGAGCGGGGGGCCGCTGCGGGCGGCCAGAATGCGGTTGGTGTCGTCGGCGTGCATGCAGGCGAGGGCGTAGATTCCGTGCATGCGGCCCACGGCCTGGCGGAAGGCCTCAGGGAAGGTGGCACCTTTGGACATCAAGTGGCTCACCATCACGGGGAAGCACTCGGTGTCTGTTTCGCTCTTGAAGACGTTGCCCGCGGCCTGCAGCTCCTGGCGCAGCTCCAGGAAGTTCTCGAAGATCCCGTTGTGCACAGTCACCACCTTGCCGTCCTGGCTGCGGTGGGGGTGGGCGTTCTCTTCCGTGGGCCGTCCGTGGGTGGCCCATCGGGTGTGGCCGATGCCCTGGGGGGTGGGATCGTTCATATCCACCTTGCCCGCCAGGTTGATGAGCTTGCCGCTGGCCCGGGTCACCCGCAGGGTGCCGTCTCCGGGGACGAGGGCCACGCCGGCGCTGTCATAGCCCCGGTATTCCAAGGTGCGAAGGCCATCCACCAGGATCTGGACGGCAGGCTGGGCCCCGATATATCCGACGATTCCACACATGGATCAACCTCACAAGCAACCAGGACAGTCTGCTCCCAGTCTAGAACAGGACCCAGGTGGTAGAAAAGCCGCATGATGTAGGTGGCAACCTCACCTCAGGGTGTGGCGCGGAAGCCCCGGCTCCAGGGCCGGTTCCTTCGGGATCAGGATTTGACCCCTGGTTGCCGGCCTCCGATCCCTCCCTTGAAGAGGAACGGTATTTGGTCACAGCAATTTCCCATGTGGTGTTCCAACTCTAATCTGGTTGACTGGTAGGAATATCGACGCGAGGGTCGGGAGGATCCATGAGCACTGCAAAGATCATTTTGGACGGGAAAGAGATCGAACTCCCCGTCATCACCGGCTCTGAGGGTGAGAAGGCCATCGACATCACCCGGCTCCGGGAGCTGACGGGCTATGTGACCTTGGACCCGGGCTACGGCAACACCGGATCCTGCCAATCCTCCGTAACCTTCATTGATGGGGATCAAGGCATCCTGCGCTATCGCGGCTATCCCATTGAGGACCTAGCCGAAAAATCCAGCTTCCTGGAAGTGGCCCACCTTCTCATTTACGGTGAACTTCCGGACGCTCAGAAAAAGGCCGCCTTCGAACAGGAGGTGACCATGCACACCCTCCTACACGAGGACATGAAGAAGTTCTTCGAGGGCTATCCGAGCACCGCGCACCCCATGGCCATCCTGGGCGCCATGCTCAACTCCATGTCCACCTTCTACCCCAAGAAGAAGGACATTGACCTCGACATCGTGCGTCTGCTCGCCAAGGCCCCCACCATTGCGGCTTTCAGCCACAAGAAGAGCATCGGCCAGCCCTTCATCTACCCCCGCAACGACCTCAGCTACGCCTCCAACTTCCTGCACATGATGTTCGCAGTGCCGGCTCAGAAATACGAAGTGTCCCCGGCGGTGCACGACGCCCTGAACCTGCTCCTCATCCTCCACGCGGATCACGAGCAGAATTGCTCCACCTCCACGGTGCGCATGGTGGGCAGCTCCAACGCCAACATCTTCGCCTCCATGGCCGCAGGCGTCTCCGCCCTCTGGGGCCCGTTGCACGGTGGTGCCAACCAGGAAGTCATCGAAATGCTCGAAGGCATCCAGGCCGCCGGCGGCGACGCCCGCAAGGCCATCGAACAGGCCAAGGATAAGAACTCCGGCTTCAAGCTCATGGGCTTCGGCCACCGCGTGTACAAGAACTTCGATCCCCGCGCCCGCATCCTCAAGAAGGCCGCCGACCGCGTCCTGACTGAGCTGGGTGTCAAAGATCCCCTCCTCGACATCGCCAAGCACCTCGAGGAAGCCGCGCTGTCCGATCCCTACTTCGTGGAGCGGAAGCTGTACCCCAACGTCGACTTCTACAGCGGCATCATCTACCGCGCCATGGGCATCCCCACAGAGATGTTCACGGTGATGTTCGCCCTGGGCCGCATGCCCGGCTGGATCGCCCAGTGGAAGGAACTGCGGGACGATCCGAAGACCCGCATCAACCGCCCCCGCCAGATCTACACGGGTGCCACCGAGCGCCGCCTCAAGTAGCCCGCGCACGAACACCAAAAGGCCCCGCGAGCGCGGGGCCTTTTCATTGGAAACAGAAGGCGATCAACCCAAGCTGCGGATGCGCGCGGCCTTGCTTTCGATCTCCGTGATGCGGAAGGCAAAGTTGCCCTCCACCACCACCACTTCGCCCTTGGCGATGAGCTTGCCGTTCACGAGCAATTCCACGGGAGCATCCGCGCTGCGGTTCATTTCCAAGATGGAGCCGGGGGTGAGCTTGAGCAGCTCGCCCATCTGCATCTCCGTCTGTCCCATGCGCACCACGAGCTGGAGTTCGATGTCCAGCAGGAGATCCAGGTTGCCGGGATCCACGGCGGGGCCCGCGGCCAACGGCGCGGAAGCCATGGCCGGAGCCGCGGCGGCGCGGGGGGCTGCGGCGGCGGGCGCCTCCGCGGCGGGCGCGGGCGCCGAGGCCGCGAAGCCCAGCTTCCTCTGGAACTGCTGGGCGAGCAGGTCCGGCATCAAGATGAAGATCTTGGCCTGGATGGAATCCTGCTTGGTGTCGATGGGAATGACCTGGAAGGGGCCACTGCCGATCCAATCACCCACAGGACCGGCCTCTGAGGCGAAGGCGCCGATCTCCACGTTGCTGATGGAGAAGGTCTCTCCGGCCTGATCCGAGAAGCTCTGGTTGGCGCTGCCCATGGCCTGGTTGAAGGTCTCCGCCAGGGCATCCTTGCTATCGCCCTCGATGCTGTCCGCGGGCGCGCCATCCCCACCCAGCATGAGGTCCACCAGCATGGTGCCTTCCTTGAGGGGGAGGGCGAAGTAAAGGGTGCCCGTGGCCCCCTTCTGATAGTGGGCCTTCACGTACACGGCCTGCCCCGAAAGGAGCCCAGCCACGGCGGGCGCGGCATCCACGGTCTTGGCGGGTTCGCCAGTGAGTTGGAAATCGCGGCCCGTAAGCATGCCGAAGACACTGCCCATGGCCTCGGTGAATACGCCACCGACCTTCTGATAGAACTCTTGTTCCTTGGGATCCATGAGTTCCTCCTACCGATCCTGAAGCGGTTGCGTGACCTGGAAGACGCGGTTGTTGTTCGCGTCCAGGGCCATGAAGCCCTTGTAGCGGGGCAGGCCATCCACGGTGAGATCCAGTTCCGCATCGAAGCGCTTGCGCAGGGGGATCAGATCGCCGGCCTTGAGCTTCAGCACCTCGCTCACGGACATGGGTGTGCCCATGATTTCCGCGGCGACGGTCATGTCCAGCTTCTTGAGACTCTCCATGAGGAGGCGCGCCTCGTCGAAGGTGCCGCTCTTCTTGTAGCCCGTGAACATCTCCTGATCGAAGCGCGCCGCCACGGGCTCCAGGATGATGCTGGGAATGGCCAGGTTGATCATGCCGTTCACGCCGCCCATCTTCACCTCGAAGACCACGAGCAGCACGACCTCGTTGGGGGCCACGATCTGGATGAGCTGGGGGCTCGTTTCCTTCGCCTGGATCTTGAAGTCCAGGTCGATGATGCTGTGCCAGGCCTCCCGCAGATCCTCCAGGATCAGCTTCAGGATGCCGTCGAAGATGCTCTGCTCGATGTCCGTCATCGTCCGCAGGTTCTTGAGGGGCTCGCCAGGGCCACCCAGCATCTTGTCGATGATGGGGAACACCAGGGTGGGGTTCACCTCCAAGGCCAGGGCACCTTCCAGGGGCTTGATGGAGATGGCGTTGAAGCAGGTGGGCTCGGGCACTGAGAGCAGGAATTCCTGGTAGCTGAGCTGCTCCACGGAGACGAGGTTCACCTCGGTGATGGAGCGGAGGTAGGCGCTGAGGCTGGAGCTAAAGTTCCGGGCGAAGCGATCGTGCATGAAATGCAGCGAGCGCATCTGTTCGCGGCTGACGCGATCGGGCCGGCGGAAGTTGTAGAGGGTGACCTTCTTCTGGGCCTGGGCCTTTTTTGCCCCGGTGGGCGCGGCCCGCTCCGCCACCGCGGCGGTGGGGCTGAGGGAGGCCATCTGCGCCTTCGACACTCCGGTCGTGTGGGACCGGAGGAGGGCATCGACTTCGTCTTGGCTGAGGATCTTGGCCACGGGAGGGACCTACGGAAAACCGGGGAAAGGGGACTGAGGGAGCCCCTCAGCCTTCGATTTGGCGTTCCAGGAGCTTGCCCCGGAGACGCAGCATGGCCTTGGTATGCAATTGTGATACCCGCGACTCGGTGATGTTCAGCAGGGTACCGATCTCTTTCATCGTCAATTCGTCGAAATAGTAGAGTTGAACGACAAATTTTTCTTTCTTGGGGAGCAGTTCCACCGAGGCCTTGAGGATCTCCTTGAGCTCGGAGGCCTGAAATACCTGGCTGGGATCCTCGGCATCCGGGTCGGGCACGAAGCTGATGAGGCTCTCCCCCTCCCCATCCTCCCCCGCCTCGGCAAAAGCGCCCAGGGTGACACCCTTGAGCTCGTCGAGGTTCTTGTGGAGTTCCTCCAGGGGCACGCCCAGCTGGGTGGCCACTTCCTCATCCGTGGCCGCCCGGCCCAGGCGCTGCTCGATGGCGTGGTAGGCGCCTTCGATGTCCTTCTTCTTCCGGCGCAGGGAGCGGGGCACCCAATCCAGATCCCGGAGGCCATCCAGGATGGCGCCCTTCACCCGGAGTTCCGCGTAGGTCTTGAACTTGATGCCACGGGCCGGATCGAACTTCTCTACCGCATCCATCAACCCGAGGATGCCGCTGTGGATGAGATCGTCCAACTCCACGTGGCTGGGCAGGCGATTGCTGATGCGGTGGGCCACGAACTTCACCAGGGGCACGTAGTCCTTGATGATCTCTTCGCGGTTGGCGCGATCGAAGGCTTCCGGCTCCACCAGGGGCAAGGCTTCGCCCACGGGGACGTCGAAGTCGGGATCTTCTTCATCCTCCTCGGGGGCTCCGAGGGCCGGCTCCGCCGGAGGTGTGGATGGAGCGCCCAGGGCGGGCTTGCCGTAGGCCTTGGAGGCCATGAGGCGCACCCAGGGCAGAAGGGCCGAGGGCCCCTTCGGGGTGGTTTCGTCCGGTGGCGTCGACATGAGCGCTAGGATTCCTCGGTGGTCAGGTTTCTCCAGAATGACGGGATGCCATCCGCTTGCAAGGGCACCTGTGCCTTGATCTGCTTGGCCAGCGCCTGGAAGGCCTGCCCGGAGGGGCTCGTCGGATACAGATCCGCCACGCTGTGCTGCTGGCGCACGGATTGGAGGATGTGGGGATCCGAGGGGATCACGCCCAGCACCTTGAGCTGCTTGCCCAGGAACCGCTGGGTGGCGGCCTGGAGCTGGTTGATGGTCTCTTCCGCTTCGTCCAGGTTCTGGCCGTTGTTGATGAGCAGCCAGACCTCCTTCTCGGGATCCCGGAGGTGCAGCACCTTCACCATGGCGTAGGCATCCACGAGGCTCGTGGGTTCCGGCGTGGTGACGAGGATGACTTCCTGGGAGGCCATGAGCAGTTTCACCACGGAATCGTGGATGCCCGCGGCCGTATCGATGAGCAGCCAATCGGAGGTCTCCGCCACCCGTTGTAGGCCCTGCACGAGGCGCAGCTCCGACATGGTGTCCAGGCGCGTGAGCTCCTGGATGCCGCTGGAGGCGGGGATGATGCGGATGCCCATGGGGCCATCCAAGAGGATCTCCTCCAGGAGCTTCTCGCCCCGGAGCACGTGCTCCAGGGTGTACTGCGGGGAGAGGCCCAGCAGGATGTCCAGGTTGGCGAGGCCGAAGTCGGCGTCCATGACCACCACCCGCTGACCCATGCGGGCCAGGGAGATGGCGAGGCCGGCCACCACGTTGGTCTTGCCGACGCCGCCCTTGCCCGAGGTGATGGCCACCACGCGGCCATGGAAATAGGTCTTCGGGGCCTGCTGGCCCTGGGTCATGGCGCGGAGGCGGGAAGCCTGGTCGCTCATCAGTTCGCCCCCGCGTTCGGCAAGATCAGATCCGCGACCCGGCGGCTGGTGGCCATCTCCAGGGCCTCGGGCACTTCCTGGCCCGTGGCCAGGTAGCTGAGGGGGCGCTTCACCCGCACCAGGGTGCCCAGGAGGGGACCGTAGGTGGAGGTCTCATCGAGCTTGGTGAAGATCATGCGGGTGGGCTTCAGGGCTTCGTAGCGCTGGGCGATCTCAGCGAGGTCCCGGGGCTTGGTGGTGGCGGAGAGCACCAGGTGCGTCTCGCAGTTGGGCAACTCATCCAGGAAGGTGCGGAGCTGGGCCAGCATGGTTTCATCCTTGGGGCTGTGGCCGGGGGTATCCACCAACACGAGGCTGCGGTCCTGGTAGAAGCGCATGGCGGAGCGGAGGTCCTCCACCGTGAGGGCCACGTGGAGGGGCACCTGGAGGATGCGGGCGTACTCCTGGAGCTGATCCACGGCGGCGAGGCGGTAGGTGTCCAGGGTGACGAGGGCCACCTTCTGCTTGAGGTGCAGTTGGGCATAGGCCGCCAGCTTGGCCAGCGTGGTGGTCTTGCCCACGCCGGTGGGGCCCACGAGCACGGCCACCTGGGTCTTGCCGGGCTCCAACTGGATGGGGCTCGCCACGGGGATGTAGTCGGCGATAACGCGGCGAAGGAAGAGGCGGGCCTTCTCGGGGTCGATGACGTCGGCATCATCGTGGCCCTCCTGTTCCATGAGGCTGCGCTGGGCGAACTCGCAAAGGCGCAGGGCCAGCATGGGCTCCAGGTCGTTGGAGACCAGATCCCCGTAGAGGGAGAGCATGGCGGGCGGCAGGGCCAGCTGGCTGGGGGGCATGCCCTGCTTTTGGAGCCGACCCATCATCCCTTTGAGCTCATCCAACTCGCGGAGGATGGTGGTGTTCTTGGTCTCCTGATCTTTCAACGCGGCCACGGCGCCCTTGATCTCCAGGAGCTCCCGGCGGATGGGCTGGAGGTCCATGGGAGGCGGGGGAGGGACCGGCTGGGCGGCCTTCAGCGCGGGCTTGGCGGGCTGAGCGGTGGCGGCCTTGGAGGGATTGGATTCCAGCGCCGGGCGCAGGCCGTAGGTGAGGGGGGCGGCCCCCTTCATCTCCTCGGCGCCGGCGGCCTTGGCGGGGGCGGCGGCGTCATCGGTGGCGGCGGTGACCTCGATGAGCGTCTCCTCCCGCAGCCCGAAACCTCCGGCCTTCTTCTTGGTCTTGGTGGAGAGGATGAAGGCCTCTTCCCCCATCTCCTTCTTGATGGTGTCCAGGGCTTCCTGCATGGAGGCGGCTTCAAACGTCTTTACGCGCATAACGGGCTCCAGGCGCGGGGCCCCGAGCTCAGGCGAGCGCAGGGGGGGCGTTGGGTGGTGGTGCCAACAGTCCAAGGGCGATCATGGGAACGAACAAAGGTCATCAGGACACCGTGCCGAGGTTCACCACGCGGATGTCCATGGGGACTTCGGCGTGGGAGAGCACCACCAGGTGCGGCAGGGCGCGCTCCAGGAGGCGCCGCAGGTGGGGGCGGATCACGGGGGAGGTGAGCAGCACCGGCTGGGCCCCGGGCAAGAGGCTCGTAATGCCGTTGGCGATGCGGGTGAGCAGTTCCTGGGTGCGGCCCGGTTCCAGGGCCAGGAAGGAGCCCCGGTCGCTGGCCTCGATGCCGCCCTGGAGGGTCTGTTCGATCTGGGGATCCAGCACCAGCACACCCAGTTCGCCGCCATCGTTGAGGTGGGGGGCGGAGAGGCTGCGGCCCAGGTGCTGGCGCACGTACTCGGTGATGAGGGTGGGATCCTTGGTGGCCCCGGCGGCATCCGCCGTGGCTTCGAGGATGCGGGAGAGGTCGCGTACGCTGACCCGTTCGCGCAGGAGGTTGTGGAGCACCTTCTGCAGGAGGCCGGGGCTGACCAGGGAGGGCACGAGGTCCTCCACCAGCTTGGGTGAGTTCTCCTTGAGGGTGTCCAGCAGGTGCTGCACGTCGGCCCGGCCCAGCAGCTCGGGCGCGTGCTGCTTGATGAGTTCCGACAGGTGGGTGGTGAGCACGGTGCCCGACTCCACCACGGTGTAGCCAAGCAGCTGGGCCCGGTCCTTGAGGTTCTCCTGGATCCAGAAGGCGGGCAGCCCGAAGGCGGGTTCGGTGGTGGGCAGGCCGGCGATGTCCTCGGTGGCGGTGCCCGGGTTCATGGCCATCCATTGGCCGGGCATGAGTTCGCCCTTGGCCACTTCCTCGCCCCGGAGCAATACGCGGTACCCGTTGGGAGGCATCTGGAGGTTGTCGCGGATGCGCACGGGGGGCACCACGAGGCCCAGTTCCTGGGCCAGCTGGCGGCGAATGCCCTTGATGCGCTCCAGCACGGTACCGCCTTGGTGCACATCGAGCAGGGGAATGAGGTTGTAGCCCACTTCCAGGCCCAGGGGATCCACCTTGAGCAGCCCCTCCACCCGTTCGGGTTCGGAGGCGGCGGCCTTGGTGGCCTTCTCTGCGGCGGCCCGCTCGGCCAGCTCGGCGGGCTTGGGGGCCTTGTGGGCCGCGTAGCCGAGCACGCCGAAGACGAAGCCCATGAACCAGAAGGGCACCAGGGGCAGGCCCGGCACGATGCCGAAGAAGAACAGCACCACGGCGGCGATGCCCAAGGGGCGCGGATCCGCACCCAGCTGGCCCAGCACTTCCCCGCCCAGGGTATCGCCGGTGCCACTGCGGGTGGTGAGGATGGCGCCGCCCACGCTGATGAGCAGGGAGGGGATCACAGTGACGAGGCCATCACCCACGGTCAGGAGGGTGTAGGTCTGGGCCGCGACGGCCACGGGCATGTTGAACTGAACGACCCCGATGATGATGCCCGCGATGATGTTCACGGCCAGCACGATGAGGGCGGCCACGGCATCCCGCTGGGTGAACTTCACGGCGCCATCCATGGCCCCGTAGAAGTTGGCCTCTTCTTGCAGGTCCTTGCGGCGGGCCCGGGCCTCGTGTTCATCGATGTAGCCGGCGTTCAAGTCGGCGTCGATGGCCATCTGCTTGCCCGGCAGGGCATCCAGGGTGAAGCGGGCCGTCACTTCCGCGATTCGCCCGGCGCCGTGGTTGATCACGAGGAACTGGATGGCCAGGAGGATCAGGAAGACCACGAGGCCGATGACGTAGCTGCCCCCCACCACGAACTGGCCGAAGGACTGCACCATGTGCCCGGCGGCCGCGGTGCCCTCCTGCCCATGGAGCAGGATGCGGCGGGTGGTGGCCACGTTGATGCCGAGCCGGAAAAGCGTCACCACCAGGAGGATGGAGGGGTAGGCGCTGAACTCCTTGGGCCGGGCCACGTACATGCCCACCAACAGGATCATCAGGCTCAGGGTGATGTTCAGGGTGATGAGCAGATCGAGCATGAAGGCGGGCAACGGCACCACCATCACCACCATGACGATCAGGATGAAGACAGGCACAGCCAGGTCCGCCCGCTTCGCGAGGCGACCCACAAAAGGCAGTAGACGATCCAGGAAGGTCAACATAACGACACCGGCTGGGCCGGGGGCGAGGGTCATGCCGATGCCGTCCTGAAGCTTGGCGGGGGCTATTTAGAGTCGCTTCGGGGCAGGGTGAACCAGAAGGTCGTCTCCTCCCCGCCGCTGTCAAATCCGATGGTGCCGCCCATGGCTTCCACGAGGGCCCGGGAGATGGCCAGGCCCAGGCCCGTGCCCTTCACATCCCGGGTGCTCCCACTCTCGGCCTGGGCGAATTTTTGGAAGATCCGCTCCCGGAAGGTCTCCGGGATCGGCTCTCCGAGATTCCGGACCCAGATCCGCACGAAGGCCCCCTCCTGGGTGGCCCCCAGCTTCACCACGCCCTCTTTCCGGGAGAACTTGGTGGCGTTGGACAGCAGGTTGGCCAGCACCTGCGCCACCCTCATCCCATCTCCCAGGACCCGCGGCGGGATCCCTTCCCGTTCCAGCTCGATGAACACCCCCATGGCCTGGGCGTAGGGGCCGTTCACCGCCGAAGCCTCGGCCAGTAGGGCAGGCAGGCTGAGGGACTGGATCGCCAGTTCCATGTTGCCGGATTCGATGCGTTTCATATCCAGGAGGTCGTTGACGAGGTGGAGCAGGCGCTCGGTATTGCGCCGGGCCATTTCCATGAGGTTCCGGCGCTGGCCCTCGGGCAGGCTCACGGAGTCGGCCCCCAGCAAGCCCAGGGAGCCCCGGATGGCCGTGAGGGGGGTCCTCAGCTCATGGCTCACTACGGAGATGAACTCATCCTTCACGCGCTCCGCGGCGCGCCGTTCCTGGACCTCCCGCTGCAGATCCTCATTGAGGTCCGTCAACGCCGAGGTGCGCTCCGCCACCTCCGCTTCCAACCGGGCATTGCGGGCCAGGTGGAGGCGTTCCCGGGTCCGGAGGCCCGCGATGAGGAGCCCCACCAGCAGAAGGCCCAACCCCACCTGCACCGCGGGCCGTTGCCAGAAGGAAGGCAGGACCTGGAAGGTGTACGCCAGCTCACCGGGGACGGGCCCCCGGCCATCCCGGGCCCACACCCTCAGTCGATAGCTCCCCGGCCGCAGGCCCACGAATTCCCGCTCTCCCGACGCCACCCAGCCCGTGGGGTGATCCTCCAGGCCCTCCAGCTGCGTCTGATACCGGAAGCTCTGTTCGCCGTGGTAGGCCAGCAGGGCATACGCGAAGGCGATGCGCTGGTCCGAGGGTTTCAACTGCAGGGCCTGGGAGCGCTCCCCATCGATGACCGCCTGGCCGTTCACGCTCACCCGGCGAAGCCGGAGGGGCGGACGGGAGGTGTCCTCCGGCAGACCGGCCGGATCCACCATGCCCAGGCCCCCCCGAGTCCCCACCCAAATGCGTCCTCCGCGATCCACGAGGATCGCGTGGGGATTCGCATTGGCGGAGGGCAGTCCATCGTCTTCGGTGAACACCCGGAGGGAGAGCGGTTCCGAAGCCTCCCGGGGGGCCACCCGCACCATGCCCAGGTTCGTGGCCAGCCAGATGGCGCCATCCCGGGTGGTGGCCAAGGCCGACACGGAATCCGAGGGCAGCGCACCATTGGAGTGGGTGGAAATCACCGTGCCCCCCGTCTCCGGATGGTCCGGATCGAGGATGCACACGCCCCCGCCGTTGGTGGCCACCCACAATTCCTTGCCGCCCTTGGGGCCCGGGACCAGGAGCAGGTGCGCCACCAGGTTGCTCGGCAGCACCCCACCCTCCCGACCGAAGCGGGTGGCCTGCCCTTTGTGGAGCCGCCAGAGGCCGCTGGTGCGGCTGCCGACCCACAGCACGCTGCTGCCGTCACGCACCCCCCCATCCACCAGGGAATCCACCACCACGTCATCAAAGCCGCCGGGGGCCCTCACCTGCTCCCACCGCTCACCCCGGAGCGCCATGAGCCCTTTCGTGGTGCCCGCCCAGACCTTCGAGCCCTCCCGATCCTCCGTGAAGGCCAGCGCACTCACGGCGAGGGTGGTGAGGCCATCGCGGGGGCCGTAGATTCGCCAGGTTCCCTGGCGGTAGCGGGCGAGCCCTCCCAGGGCGCCCACCCAGAGCTCGGAATCCCCGCTGGGAAGGGCCCGCGTGAGCAGGGCATTGATCCGCACCCCCTGCAGCGCCTTGGGCGTGGGCCAGGTCACCCAGGATTGGCCGTTGAAGGCGCTGAGCCCCCGGCCGGACGCCGCCAGGAGTTGCGTACGCCCTCGATCCTGCACTTCGGCCAGGCACCAGGCCACGCTGCCCGCCAAGCCGGAGAAGGCATCGTGGGTGCGCCATCCGCCTTCCCGCAGGGCGAGCAAGCCCGCTCCGGAGCTGCCGATCCACAGCGTGAAGGGCCCATCCGCGGGTTGCTCCACGAACAGGCGATAGAGGGTTTCCGTGGGCAGCCCCGAGCGGAAGGTGTAGGCCTGGAACCGCGAAGCGTTCGCTTCCAAATACGCGAGGCCGCCGTGGGTGGTCACCCAGAGCAGTCGCTCCCCTTTCCGGGACACGGTTTCCGCCAAATCGGTACAAAAGGAATCCGGCAACCCGTCCTTTTGCCCGAAGAGGTGCCAACGCCCTTGGGCATGGCGGGCCACGCCGACGCCATAGGTGCTTGCCCAGACCTCGGGGGAACCATCATCCCCCCGGCGCTCCAGCACCTGATTGACGCTGACGTTGGGCAATCCGGGGAGGGCTTCCACCCCCTCGGGCGCAACCCGCACCACGGTGCCCTCCTCCCCCGCCACCCAGAAGGCATCTGGGCGGCCCAGGGCCGGCGCCAGCTTCCATAGCTTCCGGCTCTTGAGGGGCAGGTTCACCGCGCTCCAGCGCGTGCCATCCCACCGGGCCACGCCGCCGCCATAGGTGGCCGCCCAGATGCTGGTTCCCCCCTTGGGGTCCCGGGTTTCCAGTAGGGAGTGGACCCGATCCGCCGGCAGGCCTTCCGCCTGGGACCAGAGTGTCCACTGCCCGTGGAGCAAGCGGGCCACGCCGCCCTCCTGGCGGGCGAACCACAGCCCGCCATCCGAGGCCGGGAGCACCGCGTGCACGTAATTCCCGATCCGATGATCCGGCATGTCCACCCGGGACCAGCTCCGGCCGTCGTAGCAGGCCGCCCCATCCTGGGTGCCCACCCACAGGAGCCCATCCTGATCCAGCGTCACCGCCATGATGCTGCTGTTGGGCAGCCCCTCCTTCACGCCAAACGCGCGGAACCGTGGCCGTCCCGCCTCCAACAGATTCAGCGCTTCGGAGGGCTGCTGGGCCATGACCACCTGACCCGCAAAGCAGGTCATCAGGATCCTCAGGATGAGGTGGCGGAAGGGCATCCCCCGCTTATCGGCCCGCCTGGGAGAAGGTACAGGATGGGCACACTGCATCGGTTTTCACCGTCCGCGCGGCAGCCCCAATCCTTCCCATCGCGCCACGGGATGGAAGCGGCAACGCCAGCCGGCCCAGGGGGGGCCCACTCCACGATCCGCATTGGCGGAGTGTGGGAGGACGCCCCAGACGGGGCGTTCGTTCGGGGGCGGCCAGTTGTGAGCTGAGGTCGGCTGGAGCTCGGTCTACCGCGGCAGCCCCAAACCTTCCCATCGCTCCACGGGATGGAAGCGGCAACGCCAGCCCGCCCAACTCACCCGTTGGAAGGTGATCTCTCCCGGCCAGGGCCTGCGATCCAGCCACGCCCTCAGCGCCCGCTGCAGCCGGACCCGCTGTTCCGCCCCCAACGCGAGGTCCCCGCCCACCCACGCGCCTCGGGCCCGGGCCTTCACTTCCACCACCCGCAACTCGGCCCCTCGGGCGAGGAGCAGATCGAGCTCCAGGCGGCCCACCTTTTCACGCCAGGCCACGGCCTCGAAGCCTCGCACCCAGAGCAGCCAGAACGTCAGCCGCTCCGTCCATTGGCCATAGCGGCGGGCGGCTTCGCCGCGACGGCTCGAAGGGGAGGATGGGGAAGCCATGGAGCCACCAGCTAATCACGGATCGCGGTTTGGAATCTCCCCCTCGCGGACCGCCGCCCTTGCGCGCCTAATGCATGGGGATCTTTTCAAGCCCCGCCTTGGGCGCCCCCTTGAGCCCCGACACCACACCTTCGTACAGCGGTGGCCCCACGAGGTTCAGCACCCGGGCCCCCGTGGCGCGCCCCTCAGCGGAGGTCCGGAGCACGCCCAACAGCCAGGCATTCGCCCGGATCTGAATGGTGTGAACGGCGCCTGTGTACCCCTTGCGGTGGAAGGAGAGTTCATAGTCTCCCGGCGGCAGCCCCCCCGCTTGGAACTGGCCTCGGGCATCCGTCGTGGCCACCCAGCGGCGGCCATCGCGGTGCTTGAGCCGAACCTCCACGGCCACCACCGGCGCATGCTTCCCGTCCTGGATCGCCGCCTTGATGCCGCCCGTGGTGGCGGAGATGGTGGCCAAGGCCGGAACCGGTTGCCCCGCAGGTTGGGCGGCCACGCACAGGAGAAGCACCGCGACGTTCATGGGCTACCTCGCCCGATTCGCCGGGGGCGGCTGGTTGAGCCAGTAGAAGGCGGTGAGGGCCCCCGCCGCCAACTGGCGGACGGCATCCCAGGCCGGGAGGAAGAGCCCCGAGTTGTCCTCCCAGAGTTCCGGATGATCCGCGGCACTCAGGGTTTCGATTTCCCGGTTCAGCAGGCGCAGCGCGTGGCGCTGGGATTCGGACCAGTTCACTTCGCTCTCGGCGTTGGCCCGGCGGAAGGCCTCGCCGAATTCGAGGATCAATTCGTCGGTGACGACGTCCATGTCCGGATAGAGCCGGGGTTGCACGGAGGCGGGCTGCGCCAACGCCTGCAGGGCCCACTGAAGGTTCTGTTCCGATTCGCGCATGGATCACCTGGTCGCCATGAAAGGGGGGCCTTGCGAAGGTCTACGCTACTCGTCCCGGCGCGGCATCAGAAGGCTGCGCTGCACACGCTCCAGGTTGCCCTGCAGGCGCACCAGCTTCCAGGCCAACACCATGGCGTACCCGAGCCACACCCAGAGCAGGCGCGGGTCCACGGGCGTGCGCTTGAGCACGTCGGTGCCGATGTCCAGCCGCAGCCCATAAAGGAACCACACCACGCCACCGTAGCCGATGATGAGGTGGCCCCAGCGGATCCAATGGGGCCGAAGGCACTCCTTCACCTTCCATCGGAAGAGAAGGAAGCGCGTCATGAGGTCGCTCTTCTCCTCGGAGAAGTGCAGGGCGATGAGGCGATCCACGCTGGGCGCGTAGCGATGCACCTTCAGCTCTTCGACCTCCTCGGCGCCGTTGAGTTTGCGCAGCAGCGCACTGCGGATCTTCCCCACAGCCTCTTCCCAGGGAGCTTCCTCGCGACGCAAGGTCAGGTGCAGCCGCACGAGCCCAACCCAGAGCAGGGCCTGGGCCAGCAGCACCAGCCACAGGGCCGTCCCCTGCCAGCCATAGCCACGCACGAGGTCGAGGAATTTGCCGAGATCCATAGGGGATAGGATGCCGCATCCGCCCCTGCGATCGCACCTATTCCTCCTCCCCGCCTGCGGAAGGGCGTGGGGTGGACTAGGGGTGAGTGAAGTCCCAAAGCGGTTCAACCCTAGCGGAATTGGGAGGATCCTTTCCTCGTGCGATTCCCCCTGCTCCTCCTCACCCTGCCCCTGCTGGCCCAAGGCGCGCCCCGGCCGGGGGCCCAGGCCACTGGCCGCCCCACCCAGGGCGCACCCGGCGGCGGCATGGGACGCGGCGGGGGCGGCTTCCGGAGGGGGTTTGAGCTGGGCACCTCCGTGCACCGGCTCTGGACTCGGAATCTGGAACTCTCCCCCAGCTGGTCCCGCACGGCTCCCGATCTGCGGCTGATCTGGAATGAGGAACTGCGGGTGGACACCCCCACCGAGGCCCAAATGCAGGCCCTTTGGGAGAAGCAGGGGTGGAACCTGGACGACCCCCGGGTGGTGCTGGTGGGCGCTGAAGATCGCGTCATCGCCTCCTGGCCCGGGGAACCCCGCCCCGAGGAAGTGCTCTCCGCCCTGAAGGACAGCGGGTGGACCTCGCGCTTGGAGCGCCTGCAGGCGTTCCTGCGGGAACACCCGGACCAGGGGCAGGCGCGCCTCGCCCTCATCCAGCTGCTCGCCGCCCGGGCGGGCCGGTTGGATCCCGAGGCGGATGCCACCCTCAGCCTCGCCACTGGCACCGCCCTGGAAGAGGCCTTCGCCCGCCTGCGGGATTTGCCCGAATGGCCCCTCCAGGCCCCGGGGCAAATGTGGAACGTCCTCCTCCGGGACCTCCTCAATCGAACCCCACCGGTCGTGAGCGGGGACCTCCGCCGTCGCCTCAAGGAGGATGTGGAGGCGGAAATCCTCCACAACCCCGCCAACGGCTCCCTCTGGTCCCTCTGGGGCCTATTGGCCACGGGGCCCGGCGAAGCCGATGCGCTCGTGGCGCGCCTGCCGAAGCTGCCCGGCCAGCCCCTCCTGCCCCTCACTGCCGCCCAGCCCCTCGTGGAATTCCACCTGCGCAGCGGCGGCTTCGCGGCCCTGGAGGCGCTCGCCAGCCGCGTCATCCCCGAGACCACCACTTGGAGTGCCGACGCCAGCTGGCGTTCAGCCCGGGTGGCGGCGCTCTTCGGGCAGCGTCGGAAGGAAGAGGCCTTCCGCACCCTGCAAAACGATCTAGAAACCCTGCCCGACGTGGGCTTCATGGGGGCGCAGGCCCTCTTCCCCCTGCTACAGCCCGTCGAGGGAGAGGATCCCTACCTCACCCAGGAGGACCGCACGCGGCTCTTCTCCATCCTCCAGGAGGGCCGTCAGGCCGCGCAGGCCAAAGCCAAGGCGAAGCGCCAGGATGAGGAGGAGGAAACGCCGGTGTTCCGCCTGGAAGCCGCTGGCGCACCCACCTGGGCCAAGGATTGGGCCAGCCTGGCCAAGCACCCCGCCTTCGATGACTGGGGCCCTTCGGAGTTGGCCTTCGGCACCTTGGAGGGCAAATCATGGCAGGCCCTGCGGGAGCGAAAGGGTTGGGGGCCCGAGGCCCGCTGGATCCTGCGCAAGGGCGACGATGTCTTCGCCACCGGTACGGAGGCGCCCACGGCCCAAGCCCTGGCGGAGACGACCCGCCAGCAGGGAGAACCCCGACTGGGCCAGCTCCGGAAGGCCCTGAAGGAACACCCGGACCTCCTGGCCGCCAGGGGGCTGCGGTTGTCCTACGTGAAGGAGCGCATGCCCCACCCCCGGCTGGAGGCGCTGCTCCTCGAGGACGCGCAAAAGCTGAACACCGCCTTCCTCCCGGACCATTTCAAGCCCCTGCCCGATCTCTGGCAGAGCCCCGCCCGGCGCAAGGTGACCGAACTGGAAGGCCTCCTCGCATCCTGGCCTCAAAACCTCGCGCATTGGCTCGCCTGGCTGGACTGGAGCCTGGTGGCCAACCAGGGGGATGCCGCCGCCCTGCTCAAGCGCCTGCCCATCCCCCCCCTGGAGCCTGGCGAGGAAGGGCCGCTGCCCACCTCCCTCGGAAGCGCCATCGCCAACCGCCTCCAGGACCAGGATCGGTTGAAGGAGCTGGCCGCCTTCGGCCGCCCCTTCTGGGACGCCATGAAGCCCCGCCTCGTGCAGGCGGCCCACGTGGAGGCCGGTGCCCGGTCCGCGGGGCTGCCCGGATTCAACCGGAATGCCACCTCCGGAGGAGGCACCCTGACCGCGGGCGGTGGCAAGGCCCCCACCCCTGAGGAGATGAACCGGCTGATGCAGGCTCAGGCGGCCCTGATGCAAATCCGCGCTTCCGTGAACCTGCTGCGCCCCTGGGTGGAGGCCCTCCGCGCCACGCGCCAGGGGGCGGAAGCCGATGCGGTGATCGCCGCCCTGGAAGCGATCCAGCCCGGCCTCGGTCAGCGGCTGAGTGGAGGCGGGGGTGGCCGGCGCAATCCGCCCGCGGCGCCTACAGCTGCTTCCACGCCAGCTCGCCCCGCACCAGGAAATCCTCCGCGCTGAGGCCCTGCGCTTCGGCCCGCCCCACCAAGTGCTGCAGCAGCTCCGTCGTGGCCTCCGCGTCCTGGAGGGCGCGGTGGGCGCGGGTGTTCACGATGCCGAAGTGCTCGCAGAGCTTCTGCAGGCTGTAGCCCTTGGCCTCGGGCACCAGGGCTTGGGCCAATTTCTTGGTGCAGATGAGGCGGTGCCGCGACCACATTCCCGTGGGCAGGTAGGCCTTGAGGAAAGCGCCGTCGAAGGCCGCGTGGTGCGCCACCCACACGGTGCCTTCCACGAAGGGCGCCAGCTCCAGGGCCACCTGTTCGAGGGAGGGCGCATCCGCCAGCATCGCCCCGGTGATCCCGGTGA
The DNA here is from genome assembly GCA_964617215.1 of uncultured Solibacteraceae bacterium. GTDB lineage: Bacteria > Acidobacteriota > Holophagae > Holophagales > Holophagaceae > JAFDVN01. The sequence continues at coordinate 245,363 of CAZTVL010000001.1, forward strand.
TTTTCGTGATGATGGGGCTCACGTAGCCTTCGATGGCGCAGAGGCGCTGGAAGCGAGCCTGCAAGACGAGACCCTGAAGCTTCACCACGCCGAACTCCGTGATTTCCGCTGCGGCCCGGAAGGCCCCCGTCTTCGTCCAGCCCGACTGGGGCGTCATGCCCGTCGTCTCCAGATCGATCACCGAGAAACTCAAATCGCGCAGGGCCTGGGGCGGGAGGGGGAGGAGTTCGTCCATTGCTTCGATCATCTCGCAGTGCGGGTGGAATGCCGGGGGGTGAATGGTGCGCCATTCACGCTCCAGGCCGTTCCGGCCCCTCTTTTGCTCCCTCTCCAGCGGCGTCGCTTCCTTGACGCATGTTTGTCTGTGACGAGGTCGCACCATGAACCCCAAAATGCTCGCCTGGGTGGCCCTCCCCATCATCCTCAGCGCCGGCGTGATCTGGCTCTCCGCCCAGGATGCCCAGGAAGGCGCCAAGGCCCCCGCCGCCACCGGCGTGAAGGTGGCCGATCTCGCCCAGAACCTCCAGGCCAAGGAAAAGCAGCTGGCCCAAAAGGAGCAGGAGCTCCGGGAACTGGAACAGCGCCTGAACACCCTGCAGGCCACGTTGGATCAGCAGCGCAATGAGGTGCTGGCCAAGGAAAAGACCATCCTCGATGAGATCAAGAAGCTCGAGGACCTCCGCACCCGCAAGCCCATCGACCCCCAGCTCATCAACACCTATGCGGCCATGGATCCCACCCCCGGCGCTGCCGCGCTCAAGGAACTGGCCAACCGGAACCTCGACGTGGCCGTGGCCCTGCTGGGCGGCATGAACCCCAAGAAGGCCGCCAAGCTCATGGACGCCCTGGCCATCCTGGACGCCCCCCTGGCAGGTCGGGTGAGCGAAAAGGTGGGCCTCAGCAAGAAGGATCAGGCCGCCCCGGCGACCCCCTAAGCGCCCGCCCGGGGTGACCCGGCCAATTTAGCCCGCTGCATCGGCACGAGGCTGGCCCAGTGAAGGGTCAAGCCGAGGTACCCATGCAAGCCTTGCCCGTGACATCCCAGAGCAGCTCCGCCCCCCGCCGTGACGAGGGGCCAGACCCCCAGGACGGCCGCTTCGGCGCCGCCCTGGCTTCCCTGCTCCCCATGCAGTTGGCCCCGGCGCCCCAGCCCCCCCCCGTGGCCCGGGAGACCCCCAAGGCCCCAGACCCCGTCGACTCGGGCTCCCGACCGGAGGCCACCCGCCGCACGGACAGCGGACAGACCTCCGCACGGGCGACCCGACCGGCGGATCCGCCCAAGCAGGCCGCCCCCAAGGCATCGGAAGCTCCCTCGGTGCAGCCTCCCCGGGAGGGGATGGAGCCCAAGGTTCCAGCGGCCCCCGAGCAAGCGGCCGCCCCACCAGCCCTGCCCCCTGAATCGGCCCAGGGGCCTACCCAGGCTGCGCCCGCCCCAGAGGCCGCCCCCCTGCCCCCGATGCCCCCCCTGGCCTCGGCCCCTGCTCCGGCGGTGAGCCCTCAATCCATCCAGGAAGCACCCACCCTTCCCGGCCTGCCCGCACCAAAGGTCGCCATCGAATCTGAAAACCCCTTGCCGGCCCCGAAGGGGGACGCGGCGACGGGCCCCACCCTGGCCCCCGCCTTGGCCCAGGTCGCGGCCTCCAGCCAGCCCCTGTCCGCCGATGCCGCCCCGAAGGCCGAAGGGACGGCGATTCAAACGCCCATGTCCCTCGCCCCAGCGCTTGAAGCCTCCCGGCCCGAGGCGGCCCCGGCGCTCGAAGCCACGCCCCAGCCTACGGCCCTCCCCTCAGTGGACCCCACGCCCCTCCACACCACCCAAGCCTCGGCCCTCGATGCGCCGGCGCCCAAAGTGGCTCCCGCCCCCAAGGCCGCTGCGGCCAGCCCCTCCCTGCCGGGTGCAGCTCAGGCCTCCGCCCTTGCCACCGCGAGCGCGGCCACGGATTCCGATCCGAACGCCCAACCGGGGGAAGCGCAGGTTCCGCCCCAAACCCGGCTCGATCGCGCCCGGTTGGCGGTGCCGGTGGAGGAGCCCGCCAGCGGCGAAGCCGCGAAGGCAGCCCAGGACCGCAGATCTTTTGGCCCGGACCTCAGCGCGGCCAAGGCCGATCCCCTTCGCATCGAGGCCCCGAAAGCCGAGCTCACCAAGGCCCCCGCACCCACCTTTGTGCGGGAGCTCACCGCGGCCCTGCCTCAGGTGGCGCCCGTGAGTGCCCCCACCGAAGTCGCCAAGGCGGCCAACTCGCCCGTGGTGAATCAGGTGGAGGGCACGCTCCGCTGGATGATCAAGGGGCCGGTGCCCGAGGCCAGGCTGCAGCTGCATCCCGAAAGCCTCGGCAAGGTCTCCATCGAGCTGAAGGTGCAGGATGGCCAGGTCCACGCAAAGGTGTGGGTGCAGGATCCCGCCGCCCTTCAAGCCCTTCAGGATGGCCGTGCCTCATTGGAACTGGCGCTCAAGCAATCGGGCCTCCAGCTGGGCAGCTTCGATCTGCAGCAGGGCGGAGATGCCTCCCGCCATGCTCCGGAACCCCATGCTCAGTCGGCCTCTGGGCCCAAAGCGGAGGGGATCCTCCGTTCGGCTCGGCAGGAAGCGCCCGCAGTGGGCGGCACTCGCCCCGCGAACCCGCGTCGCATCGAGCTTTACGCCTGATTGGCACGCGCTGTGAACCGTCTTCCTCGCAGGAGTAACCCATGAGTGTCACCACCCTCAGTGCCACAGACCCCACCACCCAGCTGCCCGGCTCGCAGAAGACCACCGCCAAGAACGAGATGGGCCAGGATGCCTTCCTGAAGCTCCTCGTGGCGCAGTTGCAGAACCAGGATCCCACCGGCGAGGGCCAGGATCCCAATCAGATGGTGCAGCAGCTCACCTCCTACAGCAGCCTCGAACAGGCCACCAAGACCAACACCCTCCTGTCCGCCATCCAGGGGCAGAACAACGGGCTGGCGCAGTTCCAGGCCGCCTCCCTCGTGGGCCGCACCGTGAAGGTCGTGGGCTCCGGCTTCTCCCTGCAGGATGGCAAGGCCACCATGGCCTTCAACCTGGCCGCCGACGCCAAGGTGGTGCTCACGGTGAAGGACGCCAACGGCAAGGTCATCACCACCCTCGATCAGGGCCAGCTCAACAAGGGCGTGCACAACCTCGCCTGGGATGGCACCGACAGCAATGGCGTGAAGGTGGCCGATGGCACCTACAGCGTGTCCGTGTCCGCCAAAGATCCCAGCACCGACAAGGCCGTGGACTACAGCACCGCCTTCCTCATGAAGGTGAGCTCCGTGAGCTTCCTCAACGGCCAAATCATGCTCCAGTCCGGATCCGCCAGCTTCCTCCTCTCCGATGTCCTCGAAGTAGCCGCCTAATCCCTTTTCTCCCGCCTTCCGAAGGAGCCTGCCATGTCCCTCTTCTCCGCCTTTTACTCCGGCCTCAGCGGCCTCGCCACCAACGCCAACGCGCTGAACGTGATCGGCAACAACCTCTCGAACCTCAACACCGTGGGGTACAAGGGCAGTTCCACCACGTTCCGAGACATCTTCAGCACGAGCCTCGGCGGTGTGAGCACCCAGGGCAACGGCAACCCCATCCAGTTCGGCCTCGGCGTGCAGATCAACAGCGTGGCCCAGGATTTCAGCCAGAGCAGCTTCCAATCCACGGGCAACTCCCTGGACATGGCCGTGCAGGGCGCGGGCTTCTTCGTGCTGCAGCCCCTGGGCGGGGGCCAGACCTTCACCCGGGCCGGCAACTTCAACCGCAATAACAATGGGTTCCTCGTTTCCGCCAACGGCGCCAACGTCATGGGCTGGGGCCGCGATCCCCTGACGGGCCTCATCAACACGAGCACCGCCATCGCCCCCATCCAGATCTCCAACGGCGCCACCTCCAGCGCCTTCGCCACCCAGAACTTCCGCCTGGGCGTGAACCTCAACGCGGCCTCCGCCGTGGGCGCCCCTTCTGTGCTCACGACGCCCATCCAGGTCTACGATTCCCAGGGCAACGCCCAGAACCTCATCGTCACCTACACCAAGACGGGCGCCAATGCCTGGTCCTATAGCGTGACGGGACCAGCGGGCTCTTCGCCCACGCCCATGTCAGCGGGCACGCTCACCTTCTCGCCCTCGGGCACCCTCGCCACCATCAATGGCCTGCCTGCCACCGTAGGCAACAACCCCGTGTTCACGCCGGACTGGGGCAATGGCACCAACAACACGATCCCCGTCACCTTCGACATCGTGAACCCCGACGGCAGCTCCAACTTCACCCAGTACAGCGCCCCCAGCAGCACCAGCAGCAGTTTCCAGGACGGCTACGGCGCCGGCACCCTGCGCGATCTCACCGTGGATCAGAACGGCATCATCACCGGCTCCTTCACCAATGGTCAGGTGATCCCCCTGGGCCAGGTGGCCCTCGCCACCTTCAACAACAACAATGGCCTCGTGCAGCAGGGCAATAATCAGTGGAGCCAGAGCCTCGCCTCCGGCAGCCCCACCATCGGCCTGGCCAATGCCGGCGGCCGCGGCGGCGTGCTGGGCGCCAACCTCGAGCTGGCCAACGTGGACATCGCCAGTGAGTTCACCAAGCTGATCCTCAGCCAGCGCGGTTACCAGGCCAACGGCAAGATCGTCACCACCACGGATCAGCTGCTGCAGGAAACCCTCAACCTCAAGCAGTAACGAAGACCCACGTGGTTTGAATCGGCAGCGGCCCCTCCCCTGGGGCCGCTGCGCTGCATTCGTGCATCTGAGGCCCAGGGTTCAAGGGCCCGAAGCGGTTCGGATCCGAGCGAGGGCTTCGCCCAACGCCACTCGTCGGTAAGGCTTTTGGATGAAGCCATTGGCCCCATACCGGATGAGCTCTCCCAGGTGGCCTTCATGATCGAACCCCGAGCAGAGCAGCACCTTCACCTCGGGTTGCAGCTCCCGGAGTCTCAACAAGGTCTCTTTCCCACCCAGCCGCGGCATCACGAGGTCCAACAGCACCAGGTCGATCCGGTGGCGCTCCCGTTGGAAGACTTCCACGCCTGCAAGGCCATCCTCCGCAAGGATCACGGTGTAGCCAAGGGATTCCAGCAGGCTGGTGGCCACGCTGCGCACGATCGCTTCGTCTTCGATGACCAGCACGCAGCCTTCCCCGGCGATGGCCTCCTCTTCCCGCGACGCGAGCGGGGAGACTTCGGCCGCCGTGGATGGGATCAATAGGCGGAAGGTCGTGCCGCGGCCCAGTTCGCTGGTCACCGTGACGGCACCGTGATGTTCCTTCATGCCGCCGTAGACGGCGGCCAAACCCAGCCCGGTTCCGTGCCCCACGGACTTGGTGGTGAAAAACGGCTCGAACACTTTGTCCAGCACCTCAGGGGCGATTCCCGATCCCGTATCCGCCACCGTGATCTCCAGGTAGGGACCCGGCTCCAGGTTGAAGGGAGGCAGGCCCGCCTCGGATTCCTCGATCCGCACGTCGCGGGTGGAGAACCGCAGGGTGCCGCCCTCCGGCATGGCATCCCGCGCGTTGATGCCCAGGTTGAGGAACACGTTCTGCAGCATCGTGGGATCCCCGACCGCCGTGGAATGCCGGGCATTGAGCGCCAGATCCAGGCGGATCCTGGGATCGATGCTCCGCTCCAGAAGGAGGAAGGCAGCCTTCAAGATCTCGTGGATGTCCACCCCGGTGGAGATGACCTTCCCCTTCCGCGCGAAGGCCAGCAGCTTCGCCGTGAGATCCGTGGCCCGAAGCGCGCCATCCTTGATCATCCGGACATACCCGGCGAGCTGGGGGTCTTTGGGCAGACGCAGCGCCAGCAATTCAGCCCCCCCTTGGATGCCCAGGAGCATGTTGTTGAAGTCGTGGGCCACGCCGCCGGAGAGCTGGCCGATGGCGTCCATTTTCTGGGATTGGCGGAGCTTCTCTTCCAGCTCGATGTACCGGGTCATGTCCCTCAGGGCGATGACCATTCCCATCACCTGTCCCGAACCATCCCGGATCGGGGCGGCATTCTCGGACACCCGCAGCTCGGTTCCATCCCTTGCCAGCAAGAAGTTGGGGTTGAGGGTCGTGTACGTTTCCCCCAGCTGCAGCACCCGCTCGGTCAGATCCGGCAAAGGTTGGCGGTCCTTCGAATCCAGCAATCGCAGAATTTCCGCGTGATCACGCCCCAGGGCCTGGTCACGGCTCCAGCCGGTAAGGGCTTCCGCCACGGGATTCATGCTGATGATGCGGCCTTCAAGATCCGTCGTGAGCACCCCGTCCCCGATGGAATCCAACGTCGTCCGCAGGCGTTCTTCCCGCTCTTGCAGAGCCCGCTGTCCAAGGTCCACTTCCCGCTGGATTCCCGCGGCCACGGCTCCGGTGAGCAGGGCCATCAAGGATGCAATCAGCGCCGTCACCAGGGCCGCACCCACCAACCGCCCCTCCCCCGCGAAGCGGATGAGCACGGCACCGATCATCCATCCGCCAATGACGACGAGGGCGAGCATGGCGGGAATGGTTTTCCGGGTGAGCCGGGCGAAGAGGGTGGGGCTGTGCAGCCATTGCCACCCCCAACTCTGATCCCCCTCGCAGAGCTGCCCGAGGGCCAACAGATGGAACCCCAGGGCGGCCGGGGGCGCGATGGGGATCAAGCCCCCCTCCTGGAGCAGGGGCGACCGGAACCCCATCCCCGCGAGCACGAACCCCGAAATCAGCAGCACCCCCACGGTGAGCCCTTGCGAAACCGCCGTTCGCTTCGACGGCCCCGCCCTTTCTCGGAACCTCAGCAACTTGGCGCTGGAGGCCGCGATGAAGAGCCACGCCGACCAGGGCGACATCCTGCCGAAGAAGGGGCGCCATCCTGCCCCCGGGACAGGAGCGGCCAGCGTCGGCTGGCTGTGCGGGCCGAAGGCTCGCCAGGCCAGCAATCCCAGGCAGCCGAGCCCGGTGGCTGCGGCCAAGCCCCCCCAGGCGAGGGAGGCACCGGGCTCCCGGAGGCGGGGGGCTCCCCACAGTGAAATCCCCGCCGCGACGAAGGCGAGCCCTGTGGTGGGAGCCATTGGAATAAAGCGATTATCCATCCGGGCCAAATGCAAGGATCCCAGCTGCCACTCCCCAACAACCCACCCGCCGAGAAGAACGATCAGCAGGGCCGCCGCAGGCGCAATGGCGTGCTTCCACCGAGGCGACGGCAAGGAACCAGAAGGTTCGGGCATGACCAGGGTATCGGTAGGAACCCTGACCGGGACAAGCCCGGGATCCACCTTGTAAGGTGGCCCCCCGGCGCCCGCTGAAAGCCCGGGTAAACTGGGGATTCGAGGATTCAATGTCCGAGCTGCAGCCCCTGTCCCCCCGCCGCAAGACCCGCCAGATCATGGTGGGCAAGGTGCCCGTGGGTGGCGATGCCCCCATTTCCGTGCAGAGCATGACCAAGACCGACTCCCGGGACGTGGAGGCGACGGTCGCCCAGATCTACAGCTACGCCAACGCCGGATGCGAGATCGTGCGCGTGTCCGTGCCCACCAAGAAGGCCGGCGAGGTCTTCCACGAGATTACGGCCCGCAGCCCCATCCCCGTGGTGGCCGACATCCACTTTGATTACCGCCTCGCCCTCGTAGCCGCCGATGGCGGCGCCGCCTGCCTCCGCATCAATCCCGGCAACATCGGTGGCCAGGATCGCGTGCGCGCCGTCGTGGACAAGGCCGGCGAGAAGGGGATCCCCATTCGCATCGGCGTGAACGGCGGCTCCCTGGAAAAGGAACTGCTGGAGAAGTACGGCACCGCCACGCCCGAAGCCATGGTGGAGAGCGCCCTTCGCCATCTTGAACTCCTGGAGAAGGAGGGCTTCTACAACACGAAGATCTCCCTCAAAGCCTCCGACGTGATCCGCACCGTGCAGGCCTACCGCCTGCTGGCCAAGCAGGTGGACTACCCCTTCCACCTGGGCGTCACGGAAGCGGGCACCCCCTTCGGCGGCACCATCCGCAGCTCGTTGGGCCTGGGCATCCTCATGGCCGAGGGCATTGGCGACACCATCCGCGTGTCCCTCACGGGCGAAGGCACCGAGGAGTGCCGCGTGGGCCACGAGATGCTGCGGGCCCTGGGCCTGCGCGAGGGTGGCTTCCGCATGGTGAGTTGCCCCTCCTGCGGCCGCGTGCAGATCGACCTCAATCGCGTGGCCAATGAAATCGAAGCGGGCCTCAAGGAGATCGATCACACAGGCATCACTTACGCCGTCATGGGCTGCGTGGTGAACGGTCCCGGCGAAGCCATGGACGCGGATCTGGGCGTGGCCGGCGGCGCTGGCGAAGGCCTCATCTACCGCCGCGGCGTGCTCGTTCGGAAGGTCAAGGAGGAGGACCTCGTCCCCGCCTTCCTCGACGAGGCCCGCGCCTATAAAGAAGAGATGTCCAAGGCCGGGGCATGAAGCGAATGGCCCAGTTGGTGATCTGGATTTCGATCCACCCGCTCTGGACCCTCGCCCTCCTCCTCGTACTTGAAGCCCTGTTCCCCGTGTGGCTTCAGCCCACGGCCTGGGCCGCCCGGGGGGCCATCCGGGCCTATCAGATCGTGCTCTCCAAGAACCTGCCCACCCAGTGCAAGTTCCACCCCACCTGCAGCCACTACGGCCTTGGGTGCGTGCGCAAATACGGCACGCTGCGCGGCGGATTGCTCACCACCTGGCGATTGATCCGCTGCTCACCGCTGACGCACGGCGGTGAGGATCCGGTGCCCTGAAGGGCCCTTAGCTCGCGTCCCGCAGGCTGAAGCGATCCACGCTGCCCGCGGTCTCCACCACCGTGGCGGCGCGGCGGAGGCGGAGGGTGTGCTGCACCGTCTGCATGGCGCTCATGACGGGCAGATCGATGCCCAGGCGCTGCAGATCCCCCTGGGTGAACCAGGTGGTGTCGCCATGGCCCTTCCGGGACTGATGGTCGGTGAGAACTTTGTCGGTGATGCCCACGGGAAACTCCTTGCCCTGCTACGTTTGAAATAGCACAAGGAGCTTCGGGTGACCAGCTGGAGGGACAATTGGGCGTTCGGGATTGTGACCATGGTCTGGGGGGTCATCATGGTGATCGTCACCGTGATGAGCATCCTGATCGCGGCCCCCTTCCTCGGCCCCCGCAAGGCGTTCTTCACCATCGCGCCCATGTTCTACAAGAGCGTGTTCGCCGTGTGCGGCATCCGCTGGTCCATCGAGGGGTGGGAAGACCTGCCTGAGGACATCCGGAACGGCACCCAGCCCTGCATCTTCATGTGCAATCACGAAAGCCAGCTGGATCCCCCCTTCTTGGTCGGCATCCTGCCCGCCCACCCCGTGTTCATTGCCAAGAAGGAAGTGAAGTATATCCCCTTCGTGGGCTGGGCGGCCATGTGCGCCGGCGTGATCTTCATCGACCGGGGCCACCGGGAGCGGGCCATCGGGAGCCTCTCCCAGGCCGCGGAGGGCATCCGCTCGGGCAAGAGCGTGGTGGTGTTTCCCGAGGGCACCCGCACCCGCACGGGAGAACTGCTCACGCTCAAGAAGGGCTCCTTCAATCTGGCTCGGGAGGCCGGGGTTCCCGTGGTCCCCATGGGCCTCAACGGCGCCTATCAGGTGCTGGCCCCCGGCGCCCGGCGGATCTCCCCGGGGCACTACCGCCTGCGGATAGGTGCGCCCCTGGATCCCGCCGATTTCAAGGACCGGGAACGGCTCATGGACGAGACCCGGCGTCGCATCCTGGAGCTTTCCCGGAGCTAGCTCCTGAAGGCGGGATCCTTGGCGGCCACGAGCTTCTTGCCCGGGTGCAGGCGCTCCGCGAGCTCCAACAAGGCTTGGGCGTTGGCCCGATCCCCCAGGCCGCTCAGCACCCGGGCCATGAAGTAGGCGTTCACGGACGTGGCCCGCTTTTCGTTGTAGCCCTTCTGCGCCAGATCCTCCGCCTGGACCTTCTGTAGGTAGGGCACCCACTCCGCCTGGAGCGCGGGCAGATCCCGGCGGGCCAAGGGGCCCAGGCCCCGCACGAAGACGGCGGTGGCGCTGGTTTCGGGCCAGACGCCCCGCAGTTCCTGCTGCCACTTCTCCACTTCGGCGAGGTCCTTCCGCTCCGCGGCGGAATAGGCGGCGAGGCCCTTGAGGATGGGGCTGCTGGGGCTCTGGGTGAGGCCCTTGCGAACCCACGTCTCCGCTTCGGTCGCACGCCCCAGCCAGAAAAGGCTATCGGCCGCGGTGACGTAGGCGAACTCCGCCGTGGGCCGCAGCTGAACAGCCTTCTCGGAATATTTGACGGCCTCGGCGCACTGGCCCGTGTTCTGGAGCAACACGCCCAAGCGGTGGTAGGCATTCCAGCTCTGGGGGTAGAGGGCGAGGCTCTTTTCGAAGTAGCGGCGGGCCGTGGCGTGGTTCTCTTCGCCTTCCAGGGAGGCGAAGACATCGGCCAGCATGTCGTAGGCACGGTAGTCGCCGGGATCCAAGTGGGAGGCCTGCAGGGCCGCCCGAGCCGCGCCATCGAGATCGCCCTGCCGCACGCGGATGGCCGCCAGGGCCCGGTAGGCGCGGCCCACGCTGGGATCCAGGGCGATGCCCTTCTCCGCATGGACGCGAGCCTCTTCCAGCACCACTTGGGCGTCCTTGAACCGGGCCTGGTTGAGGGCGAGGACGGAGCCCGTCTCCGCGAGCACCCAGGCCATGCCCGCCTGCGCGGGCGCGTAATCCGGCTCGATCTCCAAGGCCGAACGGAAGAAGTTCCGGGCCACCTGGAGGCTGTCCTGATTGCCCTCGGTGAGGATGGACTCAGCTCGGGCCAGCAGCTCGCGGGTGCGGGGATCCCGGGCCTGATGCAGGGGACCGCCGCCCTCCGTGGAGCCCAGTTCCTTCGCCAGGCGGGCCTGCAGTTCATCCTCCAACTTCAGGAGGTCCGCCATGGGGCGGTCCAGCTGGAACTGCTTGTGGGTGGCGCCGAGTTTGGCATCGATGACCCGCACCGTGAGGCGCGCGTGGTCGCCCACCACCTGATAGCTCCCGAGGACCAGCTCCTCCGCGTTGAGGGCCTTGCCCAGCTCGCCCAAGGCCTTGGGCGCCTGCCCGGGGACTTCGCCCAGGCGCTGCATCACCTCCACCACGCGCAGGCGATCCAAGATGAGGAGATCCTCCCGCTGCACGAGGCCCATGGTCATGGCATCCGCGAAACTGCTGCCCAGCCAAGCGTGATCGGGATCGGGCCGCATCTGCTCCAGGGGCAGCACGGCGATGACGCGACGCCCTTTGCGGGAATCCACGCCGGCGGCCGCCCGGGCTTCCGCTAAGCCGGAGTGGTCACGGCCCTTGAGGAACCAGGTCCCCGCGGCACCGGCGCCCGCCATGAGCAGGGCGGCGCCCGCCAGCACCCAGAGGCGGGGCGCCGGTCGGGAAAGCGGCACATTCACATGGGGCACGGCGGCCGTGGGGACTTCATCCTCCAGGGCCGTCACCGCCGATTGCATGGCGGGGAACCGATCTTCGGCCCGTTTGGCGAGCATCCGCTGGATGGCCTTCACCACCCCCGGCGGCAGATCCGGGCGCAGGCCCGCCAGGGAGGGCGGATCATCCTTCACCACGGCGAAGAGAGTCTCCACCAGCGTTTCCCGTTGGAAGGGGCGGATCCCGGAGGCCAGCTCGAAGAGCACCACGCCCAGGGAGAACTGATCCGAAGCCCCCGTGAGGGCCAGGCCATTGGCCTGCTCGGGGCTCATGTAGGCGGGCGTGCCCTGGCTGTAGCCCGGGGCCGTGCGCTCGATGAGGGTCATGTGATGGCTGGTGGCGCTGGCGGCCTGCTGCTCCGCCTCGCGCCGCGCGATGCCGAAGTCGAGGATCTTGAGGGTGCCATCGTCCGTGATGACGAGGTTCTCGGGTTTGATATCCCGGTGCACGATGCCCTTGAGGTGGGCGTGCGCCAAGGCCGATGCGGCCTGTTTGGCGATGGAGAGCAGCCGGGCCACGGGCATGGGGCGCCCCACCAGCTGCCGCAGGCCTTCGCCCTCCACCAGCTCCATGGCGATGTAGGGAACGTCTTCCACTTCGCCCGCGTCGTAGATGTGGGCGATGTTGGGGTGGTTCAGCTGGCAGGCGAGCTTGGCCTCGGCCAGCAGGGCGCGGCGGCGGTGCTCATCCACATCCTTCAAGATTTTCAGGGCCACCTGGCGTTCGAGCCTCAGATCCAGCGCCCGCCACACGGTGCCCATGGCCCCCTCGCCAAGGGCCTGGATGAGTCGGTAGGAACCGAAGGAGGTGGGATCGTGGGTCAAAGGGTTGGGCCGTGAATCCCAAAGTATAGGGCTTGTTACCCTGGGATATGACCCAAGACGCCCCCGACTTCAATCCCTACCAGCCCCCGATGACCGGGGACTTGGATCCCACGGCCCCCATCGGGGAGGCCCCGCCCCTGCTCCCGTGGGAGGACAAGGCGCGTTTCCCCAGCTTCTGGAAGCGTGTGGGCGAGATGTTCAGCCTGCTCTTCAACGATCCCCTGGGCTATTTCGAACGGGTCCCCCGGAGCGAAGGGCTCTCGAAGCCCTGGCAGTTTCAACTGCTCCTGCTCACGCCGGCCTTCCTCATCCTGACCATCATCCTCAGCGTGTTCGGACTCGTCGGCACCCTGGCCGCCGCCAGCACTGCGGGCAAGGGCGCGCCGCCGGCCTGGCTCTTCACGGCCCTCATCCCCGTGTTCCTCCTGCTCATGCCCGCCTTCGTCTTCCTCGGCATGATCATCGGCGGGGCCTTCTCCCACTTCTTCCTATGGATCTGGGGCGGGCTGAAGCCCGGCCAGCCCATGGAGCAGACCATCCGCGCCCACGGCTATGCCAACGCCTTCATCTCCCTGGGGGGCATGGTTCCCTACCTGGGGATCCTCGTGCAGCTGGCGGGCCTGATCTGGATGGGCATGGGATTGGCCCGGATGCACCGCACCGAAACCTGGCGCGGCATCTGCGCCATCTTCACGCCGATCCTGCTCTGCTGCTGTTGTCTGGTGCCGTTGATCATGTTCATGATCTCCGCGGCGGCTGCGGCTCGCCACTGAGCCAGCCGAGCACCGCTTCGGTGGCCACCTCCGGCCCCAGCACCCGCTGCACCGCCCCAGCCTCCAGGGCTTGAGCCGCGTCCCAGTGCTCCAGGTTCGCGAAGAGCCGGTCTGCGCCCGCCTCCCCCAGCAGCTCCAGGAGGCGCACCGTGCCGCCAAAGCCCGTGAGGATGCCGTGCTTGGCGGCCGGGTGCGCGAGGCGTAGGCCCTGCACGGCCCATCGTTCCTGGCCATGGAGCAGCAGGTCGCACCCGCCGCCCATGGCGACGCCGCTGCCCAGGGTGAGGGTGCGCCAGCCCGGCCAGAGGAGGTGGAGCATCACCCGCTGGCCCAGGCGGGCGAAGGGCTCCGCCGCCACGGGATCCAGGCTGCCCACCTCATTCAGATCGGCGCCCGCGCAGAAGTGATGGCCGGAGCCCTCCATCCAGGCCGCGCCGGACAGTGCGATGCGGCGCACGCCGCACCAGCGCAGCTCAATGAAGAGCCGGTCCAAGGCCTTCAAGGTATCCCCATGGAGGCGATGGAACCCATCCCCACTGCGCAAGCCGATCCAGACCCAGCCGGGGCCCCGGCCCACTTCCACCCGGGTGCGCCCATCGTAGAAGAGGTCCACCTTCATGGGAGCTCCAGGCGCTGGAAGGCCGCGTCCAGCGGCTCCGCATCGGGATCCCAGGCGGGCACCTCCGGCCATTGATTGCGAAAGAAGGTGGCCTGGCGTTTGGCGTATTGCTGGGTGGCCGTGACGATCTCCGCTTCGATGCGCGCGGGGGCACCCCCATCCACCCATTCCCGATACCCCAGGGGGCGCAGGGCCTCCAGATCGGGACCGTGGCCTGTCGCCACCAGGTCCGCGACTTCCCGAGGCCATCCGGCCTCCACCTGCCCCCGGATGCGGCGGGCCACCCGGGCCCGCTGGGATTCCCGGGTGGGTTGCACCACCAGGGCCCGCCAGCCCTCGGGCAGGCCCGCCGCGACGCCCGCGAAGAGGTCCGAAGGTCGGCGCCCCGTGGCCAGGTGCAGGGCCAGGGCGCGCTGCACCCGGGCACTGTCGTTGGGGTGGAGTTCCTCGGCCCGCGCAGGGTCCACCGCCGAGAGGTAGCGATGGAGCGCCGGCATGCCCAAGGATTCACCCCAGGCCCGCACCTTCGCCACCGTGGCCGGGGGCACGTCTGGCAATTCCGAAAGCTGATCCCAGATGCCCCGCAGGTAGAGCCCCGACCCCGTGACGAGCACCGGCCGCACCGCCGCGGCCAGCCATTCGCGGACAAGCAGGCCGAACTCCTTGGGATTGGGCCGCGCCGACAATGGCAGCACGCCATAGCCCACGTGAGGTACACCGCTCCGCTCGACTTCATCGGGCTGGCCCGTGCCAATGGGGAGCCCCTGGAGGGCCTGGAAGGGATCGCCGTTCACCACCGTGCCCTGGATGCGCGCCGCCACAGCCACGGCGAGGGCCGATTTGCCGGAAGCGGTGGGGCCGAGGATCGCGATGGGCATGGAACTAAGGTACTGGAAACACGAAGGGCCCCTCGCGGGGCCCTTGGAAGCGCAGGGGATTAATTCCCCTTCTTGGCTTTCTTCGCGGGTTTCGCAGGCTTGGGCGCCGCGGCATCCACGGTGCTGGTATCCGTGCGGGTCTTCTCGACGGTTTCGGCAGTCTTCACGTCGATTTCCACGCGCCGATTCTTGCTCTGCCCCTCGCGGGTTTTATTTTCCGCCACGGGCTGATCCGGGCCGAGCCCCACGGAACTGACGCGGGCCGCCGGGATGCCGGCACCCACGAGCACCTTCTCCACCGATTGGGCGCGGCGCAGGGACAGCGCCTTGTTGTGGGCCTTGGGCCCGAGGCTGGACGTGTGGCCGCTCACCACCAGGCTGTAGTCCCCAGGGTAGGCCTTGAGCTGCTCCGCCACGGACTGGATGGCCTTGATGGCATCCTCGCCCAGCGCATCCCCGTTGTTGGGGAAATGCAGCACGGCTTCTCCCAGCACGATCTTCTTCGGCAGGGGGGCCGGTGCGGGCGCCGCAACAGCCACCGGCGCGGGCGCGGGTTCAGGCGCGGCCACGGGTGCGGGAGGCGGTTCCGGAGCGGGAGGGGGCGGCGGAGGCGGTGCCACCGGTTCCGGCTTCGGCGGTGGCGGAGGCGGCACGGCTGCGGGCTTCGGAGCCGAAGACACGCCCCAGCGCCAGCCATAGCCCACCATCACTTGGGTTTCCTGCCGGCGGGTGGAACTGTCCACGGTGACAGACCTCAGCTCCGCCGTGGCGAGGCTCTGAGGCCCAAGGATCAGCTGGGCTCCGGCGCCCGTCATGACGTTCGCGCGGTTCGCATCGGAGGTGCTGAGCGAGAGCGGGCTCTGCAATTTGGAGATGCCCACCCCGAGGCGCAGGAAGGGGATCCAATTGCCCCAACCTTGAACCGGCCGATAGAGCACCGAGGCATCGAGGTGATCCTCGCCGGCCTTCCACCCGCCGTTCTTGTTTTCGATACGGCCGTGGACGTAGTTGGCTTCGGCCCCCCAGCGGGTGTCGTACCAGTGGCCCACGCCCAGCCCGAAACCTGGCGCGTTCTTCACGCAATCGGAGTTGTGCTGGACCAACAGCCCCACCTCCCCGCGCACCCAGGAGAAGGGAGGCGCCTGGGCATGCAGGGTGGAGGCGGCGATCAGGCAGGTGCTGTAGAGCAAAGTTCGCATGGAGACTCCGGGATTCCAGCGGGACGATCCCATCGAGGGACCTTCCGGGGGAAGGAGTTGCAGGGGATTAATCACAGGTCACGTTGTCCATGTACATGTAGCCGCCGTGGCCACCCTGATTGCAGTCGGCCGCCATGAGGGTGATCTTCAGCTGATGGCCCTTGAGGGAGGTCAGGTTGGGGAGGCTCACCTTCTGCCAGGGGATCGCACCCCAGCCGCCGGTGATCTGCCAGCCGGGATAGGTGGGATCCTGGGCGGCGAAGTGCTTGAAGTAGATCGTGGTGACGTTGTTGGGATCGGTGACGTCCTGGATCAGCACATCCGCGAAGGGCTGATCCGTGGGGCCGTGACCGGCGCTCTGGAGCACCGCCGCCCAGTAGAAGCTGAGCTGGGGGTGCGCGATGGAGGTCGGCACCGTGATCGTCTTGTAGGCCCGGCTGATCCGAGCACCCGTGGCGGAGTTGTTGACCCGGAGGGCCGCCGTTCCATCCAGCACCTGCGGCAGCGGGGTGGAGGTCGCGATGGGATCGTTCGCCACGCTCACGAGCGCACTGTCCGTGCCGGGGGCCGACCACCCGATGGTGTAGTTCATCGCCCCCAGGTTGTTGAAGGTGGGCGTACCGGGATAGAGCACACCCGCATTGCTGCCCACTTCGGTGGTCCAGCCCACGGGCGTCACGCCGTCGGCCTTGTAGCCCGCCTCGAAGCAGCTGTTGCTGAACCAAGGCTGGAGGGCCTGATCCTTCACTTTGAACTCCAGGAACCCGGAGTGAGCGAAGGTGGGATCGCAGGGATTGCTCGTGGTTTCCAGCATGATGCGATCGACGTAGGGATCGGCGAGCGCGGGGATCGTGAAGGTGAACGTGTTCCCCACGAGGGCCACCTGGGTGCGGGGGCCGCCGTTCTCGCTCATGAAGACGTGGGAGACGGTCTCGTCACCGTTGGTCACGGTGCCGGCGATGGTGATGTTCGAGGAACCCTGCACCTGCAGAGGCGAGCCCGTATAGGTGGGGTTGGTGAGGTTGCCCACCTGGGTGAGGGTGATCTGGGCGAAGGGCGGGTTGGGCCAGGAACTGTTCGCGCCCTGGAAGGCCCGCTCGTAGTCCACCAGGCGATGGATGCTGGTGTGCCCTTCGAAGGCGTACTGGGTGAAGGTGGGGAAGTAACCGGCCGCCCGGTCGTAGGCCGTCCAGCCACCGGTGGTGGCGGCGGGATTCCAGGTGATGGTGAGGGCCACGCCGGGGTAGTTGGGATCCATCAAGGTGAACTTCTTGGTGGTGTTGTCGTAGCTGTAAACGATGGTGGCCAGGGCGTTGTCCACCACGGGGCGGGCCTCGCCCATCATGAAGATCTGGGGCTGGTTCGTGACCTTCAGGGCCGTGATGAGCGCCAGGCCGGTCTGGTCATCCGTCAGCTGGTAGTTGGCCTGGTCGACCACCTGGGACCAGCTGTCCATGGTGCCGTTGGCAAGGCGGCTGATGAGGGCCTTGGCGGACACGTCATCCGAGGCGATGGGGCCCTGCCGGAAGAGGCTGTAGAGGCCCGCGTTGTTGTTGGAGGCCTTGCGCTGGCTGAAATACCAAGAGGCGAAGGAGCTCATGCCGAAGCTGGAACCGCCCGGCAGATCGAAGACGCCCTGGTTCGGCTGGAACCAACCATCCGTGTTGTAGACGAAGCCGGTGTTGCTGGTGCTCAGGGTGGCGGCCAGGTTGGGAATGGTCATCACCACGTAATCGCCGGGCAACAGGGTGGTGAAGGTCACCCGATGGTTCACGGCATCGAAGGACTTCACGCCGTTGGCCACCCACTTGGAATAGACGGGGTCCCAGTAGAAGGACACGGGGACATCGCCCGCCACCATGTTGGTGGGGTCATAGGGCAGCGTGACGGTCACGGGCTTCTTGAAGGGATAGCCGATGTCCGTGGAGAGGCTGAAGGCATCCGACACCTGAATGGCGGGGGACGGAATCGAGGAGGGCGCCGAGGCGGATCGGATGACCGTCATGGTCGTGTCGTTGCACACCGATCCCTGGGTCGGGACGACCACCTTGAACCCGTAGAAGGGGTCGCTGGCGTGGCTGGGATCCGTGAGATCCACCCCGCCCCCATTCGTCAGAGAGATGGGCACGGTGAGGATCGAGCCAGCGGTCACCCAAGTGATGGTGGCGCTGGACGTCACGGTCTGCACCCCGTTGGTGACGGTCAGGGTGTAGGTGATGGATTGGGGCGTTGCGACGACCGGGGTGTATAGGCTGGCTCCGGACTGGATGGTGCCGATGCCCTGGTCCACGGTGCCGGTGCCGCCGGAGAAGAGGGCCGAGAGTTCCGCCTTCTGGCCCACGGGGAGGGTGAGGGGGTTCCCGGAGAAGGAGGCCACGATGGGCGCGGGCACGTTGATGTTCACAACTTGGCTGGTGCTGCCGCTGCCGTTGGTGCCCGTGATGGTCACGTTCACGGGGCCGCCGCTGAGGGCCGTGGGGGTGCCGGTGATGATCCCGGTGCTGGGATCGAGGGCGAGCCCCGCGGGCAGGGTACCCAGGGTGACGGCGTAGCTGGTGGGTGTGCCACCCACGGGATTCGGGTAGTTGGGGGCGATGGCCGTGCCCAAGATGTAGACCACGGGCGTGGTGTAGTTCAGAGCCGTGGGCGCCGTGTTGTTGACCGTGATGCTGATGGTCTGGCTAACGTTGCCCACGCCGTTGGTGCCCTGGATGGTGATGCTCACCGCGCCGCCGGTAGCCGCGGTGGGCTTCCCGGAGATGACGCCCGTGGCGGGATCCAAGGTGAGACCGGCGGGCAGGGTGCCCGAGGTAATGGTGTAGCTGCTCGGCGTACCGCCCGTGGGATTCGGGTTGTTCACCTGGATGGGCGTGCCGTTGGTGTAGGTCTTCGGGGTGCCGTAATTCAGGGCCGTGGGCGCCACATCGTTCACGGTGATGCTCAGCGTCTGACTGATGGAGCCGCTCGCGTTGGTCCCGGTGATGGTGATCGAAACCGCCCCGGAAGTTCCCGCCGTGGGGGTCCCGGAGATGATGCCCGTGGTGGGATCGATGCTCAGCCCCGCGGGGAGGATGCCCGCCGTGATGGCATAGGACGTGGGCGTTCCGCCCGAAGGATTGGGCAGGTTCGCGGTGATGGCGGTGCCGTTGGTGTAGGTGACGGGCGTGGTGTAGTTCAGCGCCGTGGGCGCGATGGGAACGACGGTGATGTTCACCACCTGGCTGGCATTGCCCGCCCCGTTGGTCCCGCGGATCGTGACATTCACCGAGCCCGCTGTGGCCGTGGTGGGGGTGCCACTGATGAAGCCCGTGGTGCCATCGAGCACCAAGCCCGCAGGCAGGGTCCCCAGGGTCACGGTGTAGGACGTGGGGGTTCCCCCCGTGGGGTTCGGCTCGTTGGCGGTGATGGCGCTGTTCTGGAGGTAGCTCACGGGCGTGGTGTAGTTCAAGGCCGTGGGCGCCGCCAGTTGGATGGTGTAGCTCACGTTGGCCACCGCGGTGCGCGAACCATTCGTGACCGTCACGCTGAAGGGGTACGTCGCAGGCACCGTGGGGGTGCCCGTGATGTCACCGGAGCTGGCGTTGAGGCTGAGCCCCGTGGGCAGGGACCCCGAGGTCAGGCTGAACGTGGAGGCGAGACCGGGCGTCGCGTTGGTCACCGTGCCTGCCTGGGTGGCGATGGCCACGCTGGGCGGGAAGGTCCTCGGCGTGGTGTAGGCGAGGGACAGGGTCGCCGTGGGCTCCACCACGTAGGTGGGAGAAGCGGTGGCCGAGCGGGTGCCGTTGGTGGCCGTGATGGTGAAGGTGCTCACCCCCGTGACCGAGGGCGTACCCAAGATGCTGCCATCGGAGGTGTTGAGGCTGAGGCCCGTGGGCAGGGACCCAGAAGTCACGGCGTAGGTGGTGGCCACGCCGGGCGTCCCGTTCGAAAGGGTCGGCAGCTGGCTGGTGATGGCCGAACCCACGGGGAAGTACTGGGGTGAGGCATAGCTCACGGTCAGCGCTGCGCTGGGCACCACGGTGTAGGTGGGTGTCGAGGTGGCGTTCCGCGCGCCGTTGGTGGCGGCCACGGTGAAGGGGTAGACGCCGGGCGTGGTGGGATTCCCGGTGATGGCGCCCGTGGCGGCGTTGAGGCCGAGCCCTGCGGGCAGGGTTCCGCCCGTGACGGCGAAGGTGGTGCTGACGCCCGGAGTGGCATTGCCCACCGTGGCGGACTGGCTGGCAATGGCGGTGCCCTGGGTGAATTGCAGCGGGGTGGTGTATCCCACCGTGAGGGCGCTGGCGGGGGTCACCGTGTAGGTGGGCACGGCGATGGCGCTGCGGGTGCCGTTGGTGACGGTCACGATGAAGGAATAAACGCCAGGGGTGGTGGGGGTGCCTGTAATGTCGCCGGTAGTGGCATTGAAGGCCAGCCCCGGAGGCAAGGAACCCGAGGTGATGGCCAGGGTTCCCGGGATGCCGGGCGTCAGCGGTGAGAGGGTGGCCACCTGGGTGGCGATGGCGGAGCCGGCCACGAAGGTGACGGGCGTGGGGTAGGAGATGGTGAGGCTGCCCGCCGGCGTGATGGTGTAGTTCAGGGCCGAGGTCGCCGAGCGGGTGCCGTTGGTGGCCGTCACCGTGAAGGGAACGATGCCGGGCGTGGTGGGCGAGCCGGAGATGTCACCGGTGGCGTTGTCGAGGGCAAGACCTGCGGGCAGGCTGCCCGTGGTCACCGCGAAGGTGGTGGGGATGCCGGGCGTGGCGAAACCCAGCGTGGCCGATTGCACGGGAATGCCCGCATTGGCCGCAAAGGCCATGGGCGTGTTGTACCCCAGGGACAGGGGGACGTTGGGAAGCACCGTAATGGTGATGGTCTGGGTCGCCGCATTGGAGGCGTTGTTGGCCTGGATGGTGACGGTGTAGAGCCCTGGCGTGGTCGGAGTGCCCGTGATGTGGCCAGTGGCCGGATCCACCGCGAGCCCTGGGGGCAGCGTGCCGCCGATCTGGACGTACCGGACGGGGACGCCCCCCGCCGGGTTGGGCGGATTGGTGGGGATGGGTGTGCCCGCCGTGTAGGTGACGTTGCTCTGGTAGTGGAGCCCCAGGATGGGAGCCGTGGTCTCACAATCCGCGCACCACTTCGAGTTCGTGCACCCTGAAGTACCCAATACCAGCAGACAGACGGCCATCATGGCCGATACGGCAGAACGAATTCGCATCTAAGGCTCCAACACCAAGTACAGAGGGTTGAATCGGCCCTCGCTTCACGAGATGTAAATTTTGAATCGTCAGCAATTAGCTGGGAAAATAATTCACCGTATGAACCGGCCCTCCCAGGGCCCCGGAACCTGAGTCTTCCCGAGGGCACTTCACCTCCATGAAGATCCCCGCCCTGTTGAATCTGGTGCTCCTGGCCGCCCCCCTGGCGGCCCAGGAACTGCCCGAACCCGGCGTGGTCCCAGCCCTCCGCGCGCAGGCGAAGAGCCTGATGAGCCGGGATCCCATGGACTCCTGGCGCAACTACCTGAACGACGCCATCCCTGGGGCGGTGGTGGAAGTGGTCTCCACGTTCACCGAGGCCGAACTCCAGGACATGGCCTTTCAGGAGAGCGTGGCCCTATTGAAGCAACGGCTCCGGGAGATGTGGGGGCGCTACGGGGATTCAGCTTCCCGGGAACACCAGGTGGCCTTGGCGGGTGAGGCCCGGGCGCGGGTCTACCCGCTGGGCCGCGCTTTCAAGCCCTGAGTTCGGAGGCCAGCGCGTCCAGCCAGGCTTTCAGTACGAAGGCCGTGGCGCCCCAGAGGGGGGCTTCCGCCAACTCCAGGCGCGGCACCTCCAAGGTGATCTCCTGACGGGTGAGCCGCTCGATGGTCCAAGGTGCTTCCAACAGCGGAAGCAGGGGGATCATCAGGGCCCGTTCCAGTTCGGCGTCCACGGTGAAAGCCGGCGCTTCCGCCTCCCATCGGAACAGTACCGGCGTAAACCGCGTGCGGGCCTTGGCCACCCCATCGGGGTAGCAACCCAGCTCCCACAGCCCCTCGTGGATGCCCAACTCCTCACGCAACTCGCGACGGGCGGTGTGGGGGAGGTCGCGATCTCCGGGCTCCACCATCCCGCCGGGCAGGGCCAATTCACCCGGGTGGTGGGGCGCCGTTTGGCCCCGCTGCACCAGCACGATCCGGCGCGCGCCTTCGGCATCGCCATGGAGGACCAGGGCCACCGCCGCGCGGCGGCTGTCCTCCGGGATGCGCTGGCTGATCTTGAAAGGGCTCGGGCCCCGGTAGGCGGCGCGGAGGGTTCCTTCGATGGCGGTCCAGGGCACCGGCGGAGCTTCCGCCGGGGGAATCCAAATGGGCGCGCTCACTTGATCTTCCCGAACACGGACCCCCGCACCCGCTCCACGGAGTAGACGCCCTTCACCCGGCGCAAGGCGTGGGTGAGTTCCAGGAGGTGCTCGCGATTGCGCACCCGAAGGGCGATGTGGAAGAGCCCCCCGCCCTCTTCCGAGGCGGCAGCGTGGAAACGCTGCATGTTGATGCCGAGCTTCTGCACGGCCTCGCTGATGGACGCCACCATGCCTGGGCGATCCTCCGTGGCCAGGGCCAGTTCCGTGTCGTAGTTGCCCTTGGGGGTGCTCCCCCAGCTCACGTTGATGCGCCGTTCGGGATGCAGGCTTTCGGATTGCATCTGGGGGCAGTTCTCCCGATGGATGGCCACGCCCCGGGTGCGGGTGATGTAGCCGATGACGTCGTCGCCCCACACGGGCTTGCAGCAAAGACCCAGGTAGTAGAGGACGCCTTCGGTATCCTCCACCACGATGGCGTCGGCCACGGCCTTCTTGGCCTCGCCCTTGAAGCGGATCCGATCGGGTTCCGGCAGCAAGGGATCGATGAACTTGGGAATGGAGATGCGGCCGAACCCGACGCCGGCAAAGAAGGAATCCCAGCTGGCCTGCTTGATGTCCCGGAGGCGCTGTTCGAAGCGGGGCTTCAATTCCGGATCGTCGAAGCGCAGGCCCGCAGCGCGGAGTTCACGTTCGAAGCGCTCACGCCCCATCTGGATGGCGTGCACCCGCTCTTCTTCACGGATGAAGGCCTGGATCTTGGATTTGGCCCCGGCGCTCTTGGCGATGCTCAGCCAATCACGGCTGGGCTTGTGATCGGGGCGGGTGAGGATCTCCACGCGATCGCCACTCTGCAGTGCCTGCCGCAGCGGCATCATGCGGCCGTTCACCTTGGCGCCGTAGCAGCGATGCCCCACCTCCGTGTGGATGGCGTAGGCGAAGTCGATGGCGGTGGAACCTTCGGGCAGGCTCTTGAGATCGCCCTTGGGGGTGAAGACTTGGATGCGGCCGAAGGAGAGCTCGCCCTTGAGGTTGGCCACGAGGTCGCGGCTGTCGCGGGAATCCTGGTGCAGCTCCACCATGCGGCGCAGGAAGGCCACCTGGTTGATCTCGCTGCGGTTGGCGATGCGGCCGTCCTTGTAGGTCCAGTGCGAAGCGATGCCGTTTTCGGCGGCCTCGTGCATGGCCCGGGTGCGGATCTGCACCTCGAAGGCGTCGCCGGAATCCAGCAGCACGCTCGTGTGGATGCTTTGGTAGCCGTTGTCCTTGGGCAGGCTGATGTAGTCTTTGAAGCGGCCGGGAATGGGCTTGAAGAGACTGTGCACGAGGCCGAGCGCCGTGTAGCAGCTGGGGCGATCGGGGCAGATGATGCGGTAGGCCAACCAGTCGTGGATGTCCTCCACGGCCTTGCCCTGCAGATCCATCTTCTTCCAAAGGCCGAAGAGGTGCTTCACGCGGCAATCCACCTGGGCCTTGATGCCGTTCTGCGAAAGCACCGCCTCCATGAGCAGGCGGGTCTCTTCCACGGTGTCGGAGAGTTTCTCCTGCTTGGCCTGGATGATGGTGTCGAGCTTCGCGTAGGACACGGGCTCCAGTTGCCGGAACGCCAGATCCTCCAGCTGCATGCGCACGGAGCCCATGCCCAGGCGGTTGGCCAGGGGTGCGTAGAGTTCCAACGTCTCCCGGGCGATGCGGCGCCGCTTATCCTCGCGCATCACGCCCAGGGTCTTCATGTTGTGGAGGCGATCCGCCAGCTTCACGAGCAGTACGCGCACGTCCTTGCCCATGGCCACCAGGAGCTTGCGCACGTTCTCGGCGTTGAGCAGGTGCTTGTCCGTGAAGGCCAGCTTGCTCATCTTCGTGAGGCCGTCCACGATCTCCGCGATCTCCTCCCCAAACTCGGCCCGCACCTGGGCCTGGGTCATGAGGGTGTCCTCCACGGTGTCGTGGAGCATGCCGCAGGCCACGCTCACGGCATCCAGCCGCCAGTGGGCCAGGCTCTCGGCCACGGCCAGGGGGTGGAAGAAGTAAGGCTCCCCGCTCTTCCGACGCTGGGTGGCGTGCATGTCCCGCCCGATGCGGAAGGCCCGCTCGAGCATTTCCACATCCCCTTGGGGGTGATGTTCCAGGAAGGCCTTCCGGACCCGGTCGAAGGCCCCCTCCAGGGTCAGACACTCCTCCGGGCCACAGGCCACGTCGTCCCGCCCGGGGTCGAATTGCTCCAGGGGATCCAGGGACGCAGGGACACCTTCCCCCCTTGGGGAGGCCGGCGCGCTTGGCTGGACCCCGTCACCCATCTGGGGATTGTGGGGCAGGAAAGCCTTTCATGCCAGAGATTGCAGGAGGATTCTGGGGGAAATTCCGGTGATTGGAGTCGGCATTTCCGTGGCCCCGCATTCGATTCCTCCCCTTGGGACAGCACGAAAACGCCCACCAGAGGTGGGCGCTTTCGTGGCGGAGAGAGGGGGATTCCCTTCAGGGCCACCCCTGAGGGGCGTCCCTTCCGGCCGGCGGCGGTCTGCGCATGACCCTTCGCCGTTGGCGAACCGGCTCGGTCGCGCTCCCCGCGCCCTCACCTGGGTCTACCTGCGCGACCGTGCGCATTCGAATCCCCCTCTTGGGGCTGCACGAAAACGCCCACCGAAGGTGGGCGCTTAAGTGGCGGAGAGAGGGGGATTCGAACCCCCGGTACCAGTTATTACCAGTACTTTTGATTAGCAGTCAAACCCGTTCGGCCACTCCGGCATCTCTCCGTGGCTTGCCTCCAGACTAGCCTGGGCGGGGTTTCCGGACAAGCTGGGGTTTCTGAGGGGATCCCCCCTAAAGGTCGCGCCCGCCTGAGGCGGGCGCTGATGGCGGAAGGTAAGGGATTCCCTCCAGGGCCACCCCTGCGGGGGCGTCCCTTCCGGCCGGCTGGCCGCTGCCCACGCCGCTTCGTCTCCGACGAACCGGTTCGGCCGCTCCTCGCGGCCTCACCTGCGGCTACCTGGACGCGGCTCCGCATTCGAATCCCTCACCTTCAAATATGAAGTGCGCCCGCCTGAGGCGGGCGCTGATGGCGGAAGGTGAGGGATTCGAACCCCCGAACGCTTGCACGTCTCCAGTTTTCAAGACTGGCGCCATCAACCACTCGGCCAACCTTCCGGGCGGAGGTCAGTTTGCCAGATTTGGGGGGTTCATGCCTCTTGGAAGGCCTGGCTCAGCTTGGCGAAATCCTCGGGCGAGAGCATGCGCTCGGCCATGGGATAGAGCACGTTGTTCTCCTTGGCGATGTGGTTCCGCAGGAGGTTCACGGCGGCGGTGCCGGCCCGCACCGCGGAGGGGCGATCGCCCTGGCGCAGGGCCTCCTGCAGCTGCAGGACATGCTCCCAAAGGGCCCGATGTTCATCCCGCATGCAGGAGACGGGGCTGTGATCGCCGAAGTGGGGATCCATGAGGGCGAAGAGGTGGGCTTCCTCGGCTTCGTTGTGGGCCTTCACATCGCAGGCCAGCCAAGCGGCTTCCTTGCCCACGGCGTCGGCCTCCCAGGTGGGGGCGGCCAGGGCCATTTCCAGGCGGTCCAAGCAGGCCAGGGCTTCCACATGCTCGGCCATCCAGCGCTGCAGCAGGGGGTGCGCCACGGGGCCCGTGGGGCCCGCCGCGGCGGTCTCGGAACACCGGAAGGAGCAGCCTTCCTCCTCTTCGGTGACCAGGCCTCGGAACCGGAGCAGCAGCACATGGCCGGGCGCGGTGGCCTCCAAGGTGAAGGCCTTGTGGCCCGGAATGAGAATGGGTTCGTGGGCCGTGAGGGCACTCAAGGGGCCACCCCCGGACACGGCGAAGCCCTTGCCCAAGGGGATGATCTGGCTGGGTTCCGGGAACGAGACGGGCCCATAGGCGGCGCCCTTATCCAGGGAGAGCAGGTGGATGAAGGTGGAATCCGGCAGGTCCATGAGGGTCATGGAATCCAGCCCCCCTTTGGGGATGGGCAGGAGGGAGGCGCAGTCCTGGAGGGGGTAGGTCATGAATTGAATCCTTCAACGGGCTCGAAGAAGCGGGAGAGCTGCTCCTGATCCGTGGCGGTGAGGGCCTGTTCGGCCAGGGGGTAGAGGAGCCGGGTTTCGGCATCCAGGTGGGACTTGAGGAGGAGTTCCAGGGCCTCGAGCCAGGCGCGGGCCTCTTCGGCGCGCAAGGGGGCCAGCATCGCTTCTGCGGCCAGAGCCACCAGTTCCGCCAATCGCTTGTGCTCGGCGCGCATATGGGGGATGGGGCCCCCATCCTTGAACAGGGTTTCCAGACGCGGGAAGAGGTGGGCCTCCTCATGGGCATGGTGGGCGTTCAGTTCGATGCCAAAATGCTGGGCCTGACTGCGGGCCAAGGCCACATCCCCCTTCAGGAAGGCTTCTCGCAGGGCCTGGAGCCGTTGCAGGCCTTCGTCGTGCTCCTGAACCCAATGCAGGAACAAGGGATGGTGCACATCTTGGGTATGAGCGGGGTCCATGCGGTCCTCCCAAATTCCGGACTGGGCGAACTGGAATATCCCCCCCCCTGGGGGTGTGCAGCGTCACAACACGGATCTGGCCCCATGGCGGGGCCCCATCCTTCGGCGGGCCCCGCTTAGCAGCGGTTTCGGGCGTGGACCGTGAGCTTGGCGATGTAGAGATCGATGGAATGGTCATGGACCATGTCCGGGAAGCCGGTGAACCCGCGCTTCCACATCATCCGCGTCCACCACTTCAAGCGGTCGAAGCCATCCACGTTGAACCGGAGGCGGGCTTCGGCGCCGGAACCCACCAGGTAACTGACGTAACCCGGGTGGCGGTACCGGGTCATGGCCTCGATGAAGGCCTCCAGCTTTTCATCCCAGCTCCCCTTGGCCAGGAGCGAGTTCAGAACCGTCACCGACTTCGCGAGCAACCTCAGGAGCCGCAGGAGGATGACGAAGGCCGTCATCATCCAGGGATTGGGAAGCCGAGGCACGATGTCCACTTCGTTGACGATCTCGTACACGGGCGTCTTCAGGGTGTTTTGAAGTTCGATGGGGCCGATGGGCGGGGCTCCAAAGGTGTAGCAGGCCCCGGTGCAATCCGAAGCGAGGATGCGGGTGGCCACCATGGCCAGGGCCCCCCCCAAAGAATGACCCGTGAGGATCAGCTGGTCGTACTTGGTCGCCTTCAGGGTGGATTCGATGTCCTCCTGCACGAGCTGGAAGGCCTCCAGGAACCCGGAGTGGATCTCCAGGGTTTCCTGGCCCAGGGTGATGGCCCGCAGCCGGGCCCGTAGATCCGCCTTGATATCGGCGAACTCCGAGGGCTCCGTTCCCCGGAACACGAGAAAGGCGATCTTCTTCTGCGTTCCCGAGCCCAGGGGCGTGTCCCGGGTGCAGATGAAGCCCTGGGTTCCCTCCTTCGAGAAAGCCGCCACGAACTCGAATCCGGCCCCCTCGAGGATGGCCCGCAGCACCCTCTCCCCATCGGGCTCCGAGCCCGGAGCCCCCGTGAGGATGAGCTTCAGCTGTTCTTCAAAGGCCTTCAATCGGTTGTCGTCCTTGAACAGCGCCCGGGCCACCTCCATTGCCTGATCGAGGGAATGTCCGCCTTCGAAACGAAAGTAGGCGAGCTTGGAGAGTTCCGCGCAGACGTAAGCCTGGCGGTCACTGAACGCTGCGCGCTCCGTGGGCGGCGCCAGCAGTTCCTTTGCGGTGAAGTAGGTCGACATGGCTCTCTCCATGGGCTTTGCAGGCCGCTGCTAGGAACAAATCGCTGATTGAGATTGATTCCGGAAGCATACCCCACGGCGGGCCGACCTCACGCCCCGATCCCCCGCTGATCCCATCCCTCCGCCGCCCGGAAGCTGTGATATCGCTCGGCCCCCAGGATCAGGTGATCCGCCAGGGGCACCCCCAGGCTCTCGCCAGCGGCCTGCAGCCGCCGGGTGAGTTGGATGTCCTCCCGGGAGGGCGTGGGGTCGCCCGAAGGGTGGTTGTGCCAAGCGAGGGCGGAGGTGGCCCCATAGCGCAGGGCCTCCCGGAAGAACTCCCGCGGACTGATGAGGGTGGCGGTGGCCGTGCCCTGGCTGAGCACGCGCTCGGCCAGGAGGTCGCCCTTGGCGTTGAGGGCCAGCAGGCCGAAGCGCTCCTCCGTCCAGCCCTGCACCTTGGGCAGGAGGTAGTCCCCGGCGGCCCGGGGGCTGGTGATGCGGGGCCGGACCTGCGTCCGCGTGGCCCGGCGGGCCAGCTCCAGCGCGGCCCACAGTTTGGCGGCCCGGGCGGGGCCCAGCCCCGGGAGGGAGGTCCACTCGGGGAAGGCCAGGGCGAAGAGCCCGGAAAGGCCGCCGCAGGCGCCGAGCAGTTCCTGTCCCGTTTCCACGGCGTTGGCCCCGCGGGTGCCGCTGCCGATGAGCAGCGCGAGGAGTTCCGCATCGGAGAGGGATTCCCCCTGCCCCGCCATCAGGCGCTCCCGGGGCCGTTGCTCCGGAGAGAGATCGAGCATGCGCATCAGACCCTCACCCAGCGGTTGAGCTGGCTGCGCC
This sequence comes from uncultured Solibacteraceae bacterium, assembly GCA_964617215.1. GTDB lineage: Bacteria > Acidobacteriota > Holophagae > Holophagales > Holophagaceae > JAFDVN01. The sequence continues at coordinate 273,884 of CAZTVL010000001.1, forward strand.
AGCGGTACATCAGCACGCTGCCGCGGCCATTCAGGCGCATGCAGAGGGCTTCGTTCCCGTTGTTGAGGAACCACAGGGCCGCAGTGGCCGTGCGATTGGGGGTCACGGTGATGGTGGGGTGGGCCTCGCCCGTGGTGGCCGCCACCTTGGGCGCCGCCACGCCTGGCGGAAGGGGAATGTGCGCCGGCTTTCCGAACTGGATGCTCCGGGGCAGGCGCACGGGCAGCACGTCCGTGGACTTTTCGTTGGACATGGAGACCTTGATGTTGCGGCCTCGGGCCCGGGCCTCGCTGAAGGCCTGATCGAGGCTCCCCTTCAGTTCCAGCTGGGCGACGGCGAGATCGCAACCGTCCAGCCGGGAGGTGGAGACTCCCGCGGCCACGAGCACCCCGAGGATGCCGGTGACCGCCATGATCTCGGCCAAGGTGTAGCCCTTCTGACGATGGGACGGCGTCCCGGGGATGCGCAGCATGATCGCCCCCCTACCGCTTCGCGCCAGACTTGGCGGCGACGGAGTGGATGGCCGGTTTGTGCGCGGCGGGAATCACCACCGCCGCCTGCTCCGCCCCGCCCGCATTGGCCACGCGGAGGTAGGCCTTGATGCGTTGGTAGCCCTTTTCCCCGATGCCCTTCACGTGCATCACCTCCTCGGGGCGGCGAAAGCCCCCATGCTCCTTCCGCCAGGCGACGATGCGTTCGGCCGTCTTGGCGCCCACCTTGGGCAGCTGCATCAGCTCCGTGACGGTGGCCGCATTCAGGTTCACGGGGTGCACGGGCCCCTTGGATTTGGGTTTGCCGCCCCCGGCCGTGGCCGCCAGGGGCAGGGCCAGCAGGCCGAGCAGGAAAGCGTGAATTCGGGCCTTGTTCATGGTTCCTCCTTGGGTGAATAGGCGTAGGAGGTAGGGCCATAGGAATGCCAAAGATCTATCTATTAATTTAAAATGATTTAATTAATTTTATGATTTTCGACATGTCATTTTAAAATTACGAACGTATCGATTTTTAAATTCATTTCATTTGTTTTCATGTAGATAAAAGATCGCCCCCGAAATCGGGGGCGTTCTGTATTTCAGACAGATCGGATTAATTGGCTTTCAAGTAGCGATCCAGGAAGGCGAGCACCCGTTCATAGGCCACTTCCTGGTTCTTCTTCTTCGAGAAGCCATGGCCTTCGTCCTCGAACACCACGTACTCCACGGGCACGTTGCGCTTCTTCACCGCGGCCACCACGTCATCGCTCTCGGGCTTGATGACCCGGGGATCGTTGGCGCCTTGGATGACCATGAGCGGCATGCGGATCTGATCCGCCGCGAAGAGGGGGGAGGTGGCTTTGAGGTTGTCGCGGTCCTTCACGGGGTCGCCGATCTCCACGTACAGGGCCTGGCGCTGGGCCTCCCACCAGGCAGGAATGCTTTCCAGCGTGCGGATCCAGTTGCTCACCCCGAAGATGTCGACGCCGCACTTGAAGGCCTCGGGGCGGTAGGCGAGGGCCGCGAGCGTCATGTAGCCGCCGTAGCTGCCGCCCATGATGCCGATGCGCTGGGCGTCGATCTCGGGCATGGAGGCGAGGTAGGTCTTCGCTTCCACGCAATCCCACAGGGGCTCGCGACCGTGCTTGCCATCGTCCGCCGCGTAGAAGGTCTTCCCGTAGCCGCTCGATCCCCGGTTGTTGATGCCGAGCACCGCGTAGCCGTGGTTCACCAGGTATTGGATCTGGGCACTGTAGCCCGTGCGGGTCTGCCCGCCGGGGCCGCCGTGCACGTAGACCACCGCGGGCACCTTGGCCTTGGCCGAAGCCCCCTTGGGCAGGTAGAAAACGGAGGGCACCGTCAAACCATCGAAGCTCTTGAAGCGCACGATGCGGCTGTCCACCAGATCCGCCGCGTTGATTTCAGGGCTCAGGGAGGTCGTGAGGGGCTTGGCCTGGCCCGTCTTCAAATCCCAGATCCAGAGGTTGGAGGGACTGCGATCTCCGTTCACGTAGAAGGCCGCCTTGGCGCCGCTGCGGCTGAAGGTAAGGCCGCGCACCTCCCCCACGGGCACCTTGGGCAGCGTAAGGGCCTTGCCCGTCTTCAGGTCCAGGACGCGGATTCGGGTAGAGGCATCCTGGTTGATGGCGGTGACGCGGTAGCGACCCTCCTCGGAGTGATAGCAGGCGCTGATGTCCCAGTCCGCCTTCTCCAGTTCCTTGGCCACGCCCGTATCGAGATCCACCATCAGCATCCGGCTGAACTCGGAGCCATCGTTGCTGGACACGATGAGCCCCTTGGAATCCGGTGTGAAATCGCTGGGCCCCACCTGGGCCACCCGGCCCGCGTGGGCCAGGAGCTGCTTCACCTCGCCCGTCCTCAGATCCACCACGTGGCATTCGGTGTCCGTGGTGGTGTTCGTTTTGGAGAGGGACAGCCAGCGACCATCCGGGCTTACCTCGCCCGGAAAGGTTCCCTCGTTCTTGTAGATCATCGTGCGCGCGTAGCCTTCCGTGGCGTAGCGGTAGACGTCCATGAAGCGGGGATCCCGTTCATTGGTGCTCACGTAAAAGGCGGTGTGATCCTTGGTCCACCCCATGAAGCCCGCCTTCAACTTGTCGCCGGGGGTGAGGTCCCGGAGGTTCCCATCCTTCTCGCGCACGTAGAGGTGGTTCAGTTCATTGCCGCCGCCATCCCGGGTGACGAGGATGCGATCGTCCTTGGGGAAGTAGCTCACGCCGTAGGTACTGTCCTTGGCGGAATCGGTGAGGGGCTGCAGCGCCCCGCCCTTCACGGCCAGCGAGTAAGCGTTGGGAACCCCCGTCTGATTGGAGGTCAGCAGCAGCCGGGATTCATCCGCGCTGAAGCTGGCCCCGGAATAAGACGTCGTGGCCATGAACTGCTGGATCGCATAGCGCTTGGGCGCCTTCGGAGGCGCGGCCGCCAGCGCGGGCAGCGCCAGAGCAGCACCCAGCAGGAATGGAAGGCCGAGGGGCGGTCGAGACATGGAACCTCCGGGAGGGGATCCCCAGCCTACGCCCGGGGGACCCCTCCCGTGGATTCAATCGGTGAAGCGGCTATCGCCGTCACGGCGCTGGAAGCGGAGCACGCCGACCCATCCCCCCGGCATCAGGGGCCCTAAGGCCCCCAGTGGGGGATCCAAGGGCCCCTAAAGCGCCCGGTGAACCGCTTCACCGAAGAGGCCCGGCAGGTGGTGGGCGCAGTCGTTGAGCCGCACCACTTCCAGGTGATCCACATCGGGGCCTTCCAGCAGATTGAGCGTCGCGGGGGCCTGGCGGAAGCTCCAGACTCGGGGCAACGGGAGCCCCAAGATGTGGCAGAGGAGCACGCGGTTCACGGCATCGTGGGCCACGAGCAGCAGGGTGTCCTGGGGACCGAGTCCCTCACATGCCCGGGCGAAGGCGTGCCAGGCGCGCTCCAGCACCAGGGGCAGGCTCTCGCCCCCAGGCATGAGCACTTGATCCGGGGTTTCACGCCAGGCCCGGAGGCGCTCGGGATCCCGCTCCCGGATCTCCGTGGCAAGCAGGCCCTCCCACTCTCCATGGGCGATTTCCTTGAGCCCGTCGTCGAAGGTGAGCATGGCCACGCGCGCCTCGCCCAATGCAAGCTCCGCCGTGCGGCGCGCCCGGGACAGCGGGGAGGCTACGGCGCGCGTGATGGGTTGATCTTCCAAGCGCAGGCCCAAGGCCCGGGCCTGCGCTTCGCCCGTGGGCGCTAGGGGGATGTCGATCTGACCCTGGTAGCGCCCTTCGGCGTTCCAAGGGGTTTCACCGTGCCGGCAGAGGAGAATGCGCATCGGAACCTAACCAAAAAGTGGAAACCACGAATGACGCGAATGGACGCGAATGAAGACGGCAGATTCGCGTCCATTCGCGCAATTCGCGGTTAAACCATCTCCAAACCGAGGATTCCCGGAATGGAGCGCAGGCCAACCACCTGCTTGTCCGGCACGGTGCGATCCACGGTGATGGCGGCGAGGGCCTGGCCATGGCCCGTGGAGCCCAGGGCGAAGTTGACGATGTTGATGCCGGCGGCGCCGAGGTGGCTGCCCACAAGGCCGATGACGCCGGGACGATCCTCATTGCGCATGAGCAGGATGTGGGCGCGGGGATCGAAGTCCAACTCCACGCCATCCAGGCGGACGACGCGGGGGCCCCGGTGCAGGGTGGCTTCCACTTCGCGGACGCCGCCCGCGCCTTCGATGCGCAAGCGCACCAGGCGATCGAAACCATCGCCATCCCCACCGTGGGTCTCGGCCACTTCCAGGCCACGCGCGGTGGCTTCCGCCAAGGCATTCACGGGGGTCACGCGACCGGAGACGTTGCCCAGGAGCCCCGCCACCAGCAGGCGCGTGAGGGGCCGGGGGTCCAGCTTGTCCGTGCGCCCGGCGTAGGTGACTTGCAGCTTCGTGGGCGCAGGCACCAGGCGGGCGGCGAGCTTGCCAAGGGCGGTCATGAGCGGCATCCAGGGACCCACTTCCACGGCGGCTTCGGGCGAGAGCGGGGGAAGGTTGACGCAGCCCGCCACGGCGCCGGTCTTGATGAAGTCGATGATCTGGCGGGCGAGGATGACGCTCACGGCCTTTTGCGCCTCCCCCGTGCTCGCGCCGAGGTGGGGCGTGAGGATGAGGCGCGGGTGGCTGCGCAGGGGCGAGTCCGCCGGCAGCGGCTCCGTGACGAAGGTATCCAGGGCCGCCCCCCGGAGGTGCCCCTTGTCCAACATCTTCAGGAGCGCCGTCTCATCCACGAGGCCGCCTCGGGCGGCGTTGATGAGGCAGGCGCCCTTCTTCATCTTCTTCAACCGAGCCTCGTCCAGGAGGTTCGTCGTCTCCTTGGTGCGGGGGATGTGCAGCGTGATGACATCGGCCCAGGCCAGGAGCGAATCCAAATCCATCATGGGAATGCCCAGGCGGCCCGCCGCGGCTTCGGGCAGGAAGGGATCGAATGCAGCCACTTCCATGCCGATGCCCTTGGCCTTGCGGGCCACGGTGGCGCCGATGCGGCCGAGGCCGATGACGCCGAGGTTCTTGCCCTCCAGTTCGAAGCCCGTGAGCCCCGTCTTGGGCCAATCCCCGGCCTTCATCCCCGCATCCGCCGCGGGCACGTGGCGCGCCAGCGAAAAGAGCAGCGCCAACGCCTGCTCGGCGGCGGCCAGTGTGTTGCCGTCCGGTGCGTTCATCACCGCGATGCCAGATTCGGTGGCGGCATCCACGTCGATGGTGTCGACGCCCGCGCCGGCGCGGCCGATGACGCGCAAGTGCGAAGCCCCGTGGATGACCTCCGCGGGCACCTTCGTGGCGCTGCGGACGAGCAACACATCCGCGTGATCGAGCGCTTGGCCCAGGGACTTCGGATCCTTGATGGGCTCCGAGGGAATGACCTCCCACCCTTCCGCGCGGAAGAGTGCGAGGCCGTCTTCATGAATGCCATCACAGGCAAGAATGCGCATGGAAATGCTCCAAATGATCTGGAACCGCGAATGACGCAAATAGGCGCGAAGGAGAACGCTTTCATTCGCGTCAATTCGCGAAATTCGCGGTTACTTATTTGAGGTGGCTGCTGCGAGTACGGCCTGGGCGGCTTCGCCGCCGGGGGCCTGGATCTGGACGCCGTGGATGCGGAAGGCGAGTTCGAGGGCCTGGATTACCATGAGGGTGTCGAGGCTGTCGGTGTAGCCGAGGTGGGCGACGCGCACCATGTGGTTCTCGAGTTCACCCTGGCCGTTGGCGAGGGAGAGGCCGAACTTGTCGCGCAGCGTTTTGAGGATGGCGTTGCTGCCGTCCACCGTAACGCCGGTGAGGGCATTGCCCGGGGCCTTGGCGAAGCCGGGCAGGCCCCACTGGGCGAGGGCGGCGCGGAAGGCGCGAGCCTGGAGGTCGGCGTTGGCGATGAGGGCTTCCACGCCGCCCATGCCATCCACCCAATCGGTGGCGGCCTTGAGGGCGGCCACGAGACCGATGGCGGGCGTCCAGGCGGTGCCGCTGTCGGCGTGGGCCTTCAGTTCGGCGCGGAGGTCGAGGTAGAAGCGGCCGAGGTGGGGCTGATCCAACTGGGCCAGGTAACGGGGGGACAAGGCGACGAAGGCGAGGCCGGGCTGGATGCCCAGGGCCTTCTGGCTGCCGCAGATGAGAGCGTCGCAGCCGTCCGAAAGGCGGATGTCGTGCACGCCGACGCCAGTGATGGCATCCACGAGGATCAGAGCGTCGGGCTGGGCGGCCTTCACGACGGCGGCCAGGGCCTTCACGTCGTGGCGCACACCGGTGCTGCTCTCGTGCTCCTGGATGCAGAAGGCGGCCAGCTTCGGCGCGGTCTTGAGGACTTCGGCAAGGGCCTCGGGGGTGAAGGTCTCGCCGTAGGGCGCCTTCAGCTCGAGCACCTTCACGCCATGGCCCTTGGCGATCTTCACCCAGCGCTCGCCGAACTTGCCGGCGTGGGCCACGAGCACCGTGTCCCCCGGGGCGACGCCGTTCACGAAGGCCGCTTCCAGCGCGGCGGTGCCGCTGCCGGACAGGATCACGACCTCCTCACCCGCCTCCAGGCGGTAGAAGCGGCGCAATCCATCGAGGGCCTGTCGGAACAGGGCCTTGAAGGCCGGCGTACGGTGATGCACCGTCGCAAGCGATTGGGCGGAAAGACCCTCCGGCAGGAGTGGAGTGGGGCCGGGGGTCAAGAGGCGGGGCTTATTCAGCATGGGCGCTCCTGACGCGAAAACCAAATTGTCGAATCCAAAGGCTACGACAGCGCCCAAAACCTGCGCAAGCAAAAACGTGCGAAGGGTTGGTACGCCTGCGTCTGCGAGGATCGATCAGCCCGCGGCCTGATCCTCGGCCTTCTTCTCGTCCTTGTGCAGGCTCGCCTTCATGAGCAGGCCCGGCGTATCGAGGGAGATGCTGCGCTCCACGCGGCAGGCCTCCACGAACGTGATGGCGGGGCGGTCCCAGCCGAGGATGTCCAGCGCCGCCTTTTCGCCTTCGCGGTCGCGATAGCTGGCGTGGATGAGATCCCCTTGGCTCACGTAGAGCATGCCCACCTTGCCGCGGCTCGTGACGGTCATGGTGCAGTGCTTCTTCTCCCAGTGCATGAGCATGAGCAGGCTGCCCACGCTGACGCCCTTGGTGAGGCCTTCGGGTTCGCGTTCCAACAGCGTTTTCACTTCCTGCTGGAGCATGTTCGGAATCACCGGCTTGGGCAGCACACGCAGCGCGCCCAGTTCCATGGCGAGGCCCCAGGTGTCGAGGTCCAGGAAGCTCGTAATGACGATGGCGGGCAGGCTCGGGTGCCTTTCGCTGACGTAGGCCAGCAATTGATAGCCGCCCATGACGGGCATCTGCAGATCCGTGACCAGGAGGTCCACCGGCTGCTCCGCGAGGATCTTCGTGGCGAGGGCGCCGTTCTCCGCCGTGACCACAGCGAGGTCCTTCAGCGCGAGCAGGGTACGGCTGGCGATTTGGAGGGTCGCCCGGTCATCGTCCACCACCAGGATCGTCTTCACCACCCCACCTCGAATGGAGTCACGGGGTGTGACAGAAGCCAGACAGGAAACATCGTTCGAGAATAGCAGGGTCCCTGCCCGGAGAAAGCCTTTGCCTCGGCCTCCAACCCTGGACGACGGCGGATCAGGGGAGGCCGCCCTCTTCGGCCAGCGCCTGGGCCTTCTTGTGGTCCCGCGCCACGGCGGCATCCATGAGGAGCTCTTCCAGGGGGTCCGAGACCGTGGCCTCCACCCGGCAGGTGCTCACCATCTCCACGTGGATGTCCTCCCAGCCCAGGATTTCGAACACGGCCTTGAGGCCCTCCATATCCCGGAAGGCCCCGTGGATGAGGGCGCCCTCCTGGATGTAGAGCAGGCCAAGTCCCTGCTGGGCGCGCACCACCAGGGTGCAGCTCTTCCGCTCCCACTGCAGCAGCTGCAGGAGGCTGGCCAGGGAGAGCCCCCGGATGGCGGCGTCCGCGGGGAGGGCGGCGGCGTTGCGGATCTCATCCATGAGTGCCGAGAGCCTGGGCGGCTTGGCAAAGAGGCTCATGGCCCCCAGGCGGAAGGGCGCGTAGCCGTGCTCCTCCGGAGGCGTGCTGGTGACGACGATGATGGGGATGTGCGGATAGCGGGCGCTCACCTCGCCGATGAGCTGGTAGCCATCCAACACGGGCATCTGGAGGTCCGTCACCAGAACGTTCACCTCCTCCCGGGTGAGGATGTCCAGGGCTTCCTGGCCATGCCCCGCCAGCAGCACGCGGAAGCCGTTGAGGCCCTTCAGCCCCCGGTTCAAGAAGCTCTGGGTAGCGCGGTCGTCCTCCACGAGCAGCACCGTCTTGGTGGGCTCTTCAATGTGGGGGCGACCGTGCTGGATGGGGGTGGACATGGTGGAAGTTCCCGAGTGTGCAGAGGATCTCTTCGGTACGGAGCCCGGTCTTAGCGAGTTCCGGCGCGATGGCGCCGGGGACGCCCCCATCCTCGGTCCAATTCCCGCCTTTGCAGGCAGATCCGGAGGAAGTTCGTTAACGCTCCCGCCCCTTGGGCACCCGCTTCACGGGCGGGGGTTCCAGCTTCAGGCGGGCCTGGGCCTTGACCCAATCGGCGGGATGGTCCCGGCGCCAGGCGGCCACCCATTCCGGTTCCGAGTAGTCCTCGAAATCCCGTTGCTTCCGGGCATGGCTCACCAGGGTCTGGAGCACGGCCTCATCGATGTCGTCCTGTTTCGGCGGGATGTGGCCTTCCCAGATGGGCTGGGCGAAGTACTCGCGCAGGGTCCGCTCCGCGGGTTTGCCCCACACGGCGTAGGTGCGGTCGTCCATGCCACCCGGTTCCTTGCGGGTTCCATCGGGATTCCGGTCCCCCAGGTTCTCGCCGTAGAGGTAGTAGAAAACCGCATCGCCATCGGACCAATGCCGCAGCACCTTGAAAGTGCCCTTCAGCAGGTGGTCCTGGAGCGGGATGTCCGTGGGCTTGTCCGTGCGGAAATCCCAGGGGCCTACGTGAGCGTGGGCCACGCTGGGGTAGCCCACTTCCGTGATCATCACGGGCCGGTTGAAGCGGGCCTTCAAAGTGCGGGCCTTGGCCACGATCCACCACCAGCTGTCCCGGATCTGATCCTCGCTGGGATAGTCGTCGTACTTGGCGATGGGATCGTAGGTGTTCATGCCGATCACATCCAGCGCGTCACCGAAGGTGAAGGTGTCGTGGCTGTCGAAGTTCACGCTGTAGGTGAGCTTGCCCCGGTAGACCTTGCGCACCTCCCGAGCGAGGGCGCGCCAGTGGTCGGGAAAGCGGTGGCTGCTCGCCTGTTCCGTGCCCAACGAAAACCACTCCACGTCCCCCTGCTGGGCGAGCGTAGCCAGGCGCACGTTGAACTCGGTGTAGCTGCGCCACCATTCCTCCCAATCCGAAGGCTCGATGTTCCCGCGCCAGAAGGTGACGTTCTCCTTCTCGTCCTTGAGGTTGATGGTGGGGAAGAACATCACCCGCAACCCGAAGCCCCGAGCGATGCGGAAGTTCTCCAGCAGGGCCGCCTCGGTGGGGCTGCTGGTGGGGTGGCGGTGCACGCGGTTGCTGTGGCCCGTGTCCATGCGGTAGATGGCCTGCAGCGTGACGCAGGTGGCCCCGGTATCCCGGATCCTCCGCAGTTCATTGGTGTAGAGGTAATCGGGATCCCCGGTGTACATCCCCAAGACGATGCCCCTGGGTTGGGGCACGAGGGCCTTGGCCTGCTTGCGTCGCAGGAGCCAGAACGTGAAGGGGACGGCCAGCAGGGCCAGGAGGGCGAGGAGACGGCGCATTATTTCAGGATAAGGGAGCCCTCGGATGGCACGAAGGAAAGACCAGCCCTAGGGCCTTAGCTCACCATCCACTGCGCCATCTTCATCCATAGCGCAGTGCCGGAGAACATCAGGCGGGCGGGATGCGAAAGGATGACAAAGGCGGCGCCCCAGACGAAGGCGGGGTGGAATTTTCCCGTTTTCGCGCGGTCGTAGAAGAGGCAGCCCAATACGAGCAGATCCGTGAGCCCCAGGTAGAGCGGCAGGCCCGCGTTGTGGATCACGTCCAAGGGGATGCGGGCGATGGCCGCAGTGGCCATGCCGATGCAGGAGAGGAGCATGAGCCGACGATGCGTCTCGGGGCGACGGCGATACCAGAGGCCCGTGCCCACCAACCCCGCGAACACGATCATGTCGCCGATGGGCACCACGAGGAACACGAGGGGCGGCGGCCCCGGCGTGTGCCCCAGCCGGGCCGCATGGATGGCCGTCATGGGCCCCACGATGAGGACCGCCAGGGCCACCAGGGCGCCGAAGATCCCCAGTTTTTTGTGCAGGTCCACGCGTCGGGCGGAGACCAGTTTCGCCTGCACGATGAAGAGCAGGAACCAGGTGGTCATCACCAGCCCATGGATGTGGACGAGGGTCGGCAGGGCCGGGGTGCCGTACATGAGCTTCAGGTAGTAGGTCTTCCCGAACCCCAGCAGAATGATGGCCGCCACCAGGAAGCCCATGAAGGTGTAGAAGCGCCGGTCCACGCCAAGGCGCGCCGCTTTGGTGTCATTGCCCATGGGCCCTCCGACCTGTCTGTGATTGAGACTTGATTCGGAGCCTAGCAGGGGCTGGCGGGCTTGCAACAAAATGCGGGGGTCATCGAATTGAATGAAAAAGGGGCCCGAAGGCCCCTCATTTCAAACCGCAGGCCGACCCTAGATCCGGGTCATCAGCTCCAGCTGGATCAACCGCATAAAATCCTGCGCGTTCGTCACCACCCCGAAGGCCTGGTGGGTGCCGCGATCCTTCAGCTTGCTCACGAGGAACTCGGTCTGATCCACACAGATGGTGGTGATCTCGTGGTACTGGCCATCGGGTTTGAGGCAGAAGGTGGGGAGCATGTTGCCCGCGGCGATGCTGTGCAGGGCCGTGGCCACCATGACGACCATCGTGGCCTTGGAGGTGTGCTCGCGCATCTCCGCCTGGGCGGCCAGGGCATCGGTGATGGTCTCGGGCAGGGGCCCGTCATCGCGGATGGAACCGGCGAGCACGTAGGGGGTGTTGGTCTTGGTGAGGGCGCACATGATGCCGTCCTTCACCTGGCCATTGTCGACGAGGGCCTTGATGGAGCCGGCCTTCTTCACTTCGTTGATGGCGCGCATGTGGTAGGCGTGGCCGCCGGTCTCGGGAGTGCCGTCCTTCTTCATGCCGAGGGTGGACCCGAAGAGGGCCGCTTCCACGTCGTGCACGCCCACGGCGTTGCCCGTGAACACGCAGTGCGCGAAGCCGTGGTTGATGAGCCACTCCATGGCTTCACGGCCGCGGCTGTGCACGAGCGCGGGTCCGATGACCCAGAGGATGTTGCCCTTGTCGCCACGGTTGTCTTGGAAGGCCTTGAAGATGGCCTCGTAGTTCACGGGCTTTTCGCGGCTCACTTCGGAGCTCATGAAGCTGAAGGCCTCGTCGTGGGTCTCGTCCACTTCATCCTGGAAGCCCTTATCCCACACGAGCACGCCCTCGCTGCCATCTTCCTTGGTGGCCACGGCCACCAGGTCGCCCTTCTGGACGAGGCGGAATTCCTTGATGAGGAGGCGCTCGGCCTTGGGATCCCACACCAGGTGGCTGTCCATGCGGGGCTTCTCGGGCATGCGCCACTTGCCGCCCACGTGCACGTAGGTGGGGAAGTTGGTGGTGCTCATGAAGCCATCGGGCAGGGTCGTGTCCTTGGGTGCGGGCACGAAGCGGCACTCCGGGGCATGCTCCAGGCCCATGGCCTTGAAATCGGGGTGGCGATAGCTCATCGGGGGCTCCTGCGGGCAGGTAATCGCCTAGTTTAGGCCCGAAGCCGGAATCTTACCAATGCGCCAGATGGCGCCCCGCCCCCCGGCGCCTACCTTGGCCGGGAGGAGGTGGATCATGGCCTGGGACGGTACGGAACGCCGGATCCGCGAGTTGGCCTTTCAGGGGTCGGAGCGCAGGCGGGAGCGGGGGCTCCCGGCCAACATCGCCCAGATGAAGGACGAGCAGATGCTCGCCCGGATCCGAGATCAGCGATCCCCCCGGACCGAGTATCCCGAGGCCATCGAATTCCTGGAGTGAGGCGGAGGTCAGCCCTCCGCCAGCACGGCTTCCAGCTGATCCACCGCCCAATCCAGCTCCTCCCGGGTGATCACGAGGGGCGGCGCGAGGCGGATGGTGTTCACGTGGGTGTCTTTGCAGAGCATCCCGCGATCTTTCAGCTTGTAGCAGAACTTCCGGGCGCCCCCGGCTTCGGGAACCAGGTCCACGCCAGCCCAGAGGCCCCGCACGCGAACGCCCTTCACGAGGGGGGATTTCAGGGCGCGCAGGCGCTTGTCCAGGTGGGAGCCCAGCTCGGCGGTGCGCTCCACCAGCTTTTCATCCACGAGGACATCCAAGGCGGCGCTGGCCACGGCGCAGGCCAGGGGATTGCCGCCGTAGGTGGAACCGTGGATGCCGGGGGTGAACACGTCCATCACCGCGTTGCTGGAGAGGAAGGCGCTCACGGGGTAGAGCCCGCCGCTGAGGGCCTTGCCGATGGTGACGCCATCGGGGCGGATGCCCTCGTGCTCGAAGGCGAAGAGCTTGCCCGTGCGGCCGAGGCCCGACTGGATCTCGTCCAGCACCAGCAGGATGCCGTGCCTGTCCGCGATTTCGCGCAGGCCGCGCAGGAATCCCACGGGCGGGATGAGCACGCCCGCCTCGCCCTGGATGGGCTCCATGAAGATGGCGGCGGTGTTGGGGGTGATGGCAGCTTCCACGGCCTTCAGATCCCCGTAGGGCACGATCTTGAAGCCGGGCGTGAAGGGGCCGAAACGGCTGGTGCTATCAGGATCCGTGCTGAATCCCACGATGGTCGTCGTGCGGCCGTGGAAGTTGCCATCGGCCACGATGATCTCGGCCTTGGGATACTCGATGCCCTTCACGTCGTAGGCCCACTTGCGCATGGCCTTGAGGGCCGTCTCCACGGCCTCAGCACCGCTGTTCATGAGGAGGGCCTTGTCGAAGCCCGTGAGCTTGCAGAGCTTTTCGAGCAGGGGCGGGAACTGGTCGTTGCGGAAGGCGCGGCTGGTGAGGGCCAGACGTTGGGCCTGCTCGATCATGGCCTTCACGATGCGGGGGTGGTTGTGGCCCTGGTTCACGGCGGAATAGGCCGCCAGGAAATCCATGTACTTTTTGCCGTTCACATCCCAGAGGTGAACGCCTTCGCCCCGTTCGGCCACCACGTCCAAGGGGTGGTAGTTGTGGGCTCCATAGCGGGACTCAAGCTCAATGAAGGATTCGGCACTACGCGTGGCAAGGGACATGGTTCCTCCGGGGTCACCCAGGCGAATCCTACTCGCCTCCCAAGCGCCCCGACGTGACCCCGGCCACAGCCTCTTTTCATTCTTCACAGACCGTTCATGGCACGCCCCCGGCCCGCGACCTACATTGGGAGCCTTCCGGGGGTGCCGCATGTGGGAAGGGCCATTTGAGCGCAGGCAATCTTTGACCCCTTATACCGGGCCCGACCGGCGGCAGCGGCCGGCCATCGGGGCCGAGCCCCAGGGCGCCCGGATCTGGGCGGCCCTGAAGCATCATCGGGTCCCCGTCCGGGAGCACCATCCCTCGCCGCGCACGGCCCACTGGGAGGCCACGGAGCAGCTGGACCTCTGGGAGTGATCAGCGGGTCTGAGCCACCGGCACGCGGAAGCGCCAGAGCACCAGGGCGCTGAGGCTGGCCGATACGAAGCATCCCGCCCACACCCAGGCCGGGCCCAGCAGCGCGTAGCCCTTCACGCCCAGCCAGGGTCCCAGGGCCAGCGCCGTGGCGAAGGCCAGGGCGTATAGGCCCATGTATTCGCCGCGCCGCTCCGGCGGGGCGAGCCCGGCTACGGCATCGCTGGCCGTGGGCAACAGGATCATCTCGCCCAGGGTCCAGATCACCGTGAGGCCCAGCAGGGCCCCCTTGGTCGAGGCCAGGCCCGTGAGCCCGAAGCCCAGGGCGTAGCAGAAGCAGCCCAGGGCCAGGGCCCGCCCGTGGGGCCAGCGCAGCATGGCCATGTTCAGGCTCACCTCCAAAAACACGATGAGCACCGTGTTCAACGTGAAGATCAAGCCGAAGAATCGCGTGCTGTGCCCCAGATCCCGCACCACCCAGAGGGGATAAATTCCTTCAATCTGGAAGAAGACGAGGAAGGCCGGGATGATGCCCAGCAGCAGGCCCAGCAGGCGTTTGTCCCTCCAGGGAGATTGCGCCCGCACGCCGGGTTGGGCCGGGGTGGGTGCCGCCGCCGTGCCCAGCAACCAGGTGAGCAGCACGCCCGAGAGCAGGGTGGAGATGCCGTCGGTCCAGAACACCCAGCGGTAGCTGAAATGGGCGATGAGTCCGCCCATGGCGGGGCCCACGGCCATGCCCAGGTTCACCGCCGCGCGGTGGAGGGCGAAGGCCGCCTTGCGCTGCTCCGGTTCCACCAGGCTGGTGATGAGGGCCATGGCCGAGGGCCAGAAGGCCTGCGTGAAGCCGGCCCAGAGGAAGATCAGGGGATAGAGCAGCGTCCGGTGGCTCACGAGGGGCATCAGCAGCAGGGCCGCGCCGCTGAGCCAAAGGCTGGCGCGCAGCACCCGGGCGTGGCCCAGGCGATCCGCCAGCTTGCCCGCGAAGGGGGCGGCGGTGAGGGCCCCCAGGCCATAGACCATCATCGCGGTGCCCGCCTCGCCCGGCGTCCACTTCCGCGCTTCCGTGAGGTAGAGCACGAGGAAGGGCAACGCCATGGTGCCGAGGCGGTTCACCAGGGTGGAGAAGGAAATGAGCCAGACGGCTCGGGGGAGGCCCTTGAGGCCCTTCCAGGGATGCATCCCCCATCAAACCACGAGGGGATGGGGCGGCAAGTCCCCGTTTACGGAGTGTCGGAAGCGGCTGGAGCCTCCGACCTCACGCCCCCTGTGCCTGGGGCTTTCCACTTCGGCACCACTCGCTCCAGGAACCCACGTAGAGCACACCGTCCCCGAACCCCGCGTGCAGGAGGGCCAGCAGGCCATGGCAGGCGGTGACGCCGCTGCCGCAGCTGAACACCGCGTGATCCGCACGGGTCCCATCCAGCAGGTCCTCATAGAGCTGGCGCAGTTCCTCCTGGGGCTTGAAGCGGCCCCGGTGATCGAGGTTCTGCTCGTAGGGCAGGTTGAGGGCGCCGGGGATGTGGCCCGGCACGGGGTCCAGGGTCTCCTGCTCACCGCGGTAGCGCACGCCCGCCCGCACATCGATCACCTTCCAGTCGGCGTGGTGGGCCAGCTTCTCCACCACATCGATGTCCACGGTGGTGAGGCGCCAGAAATTGGAAGGGTAGATGGGTGCCGCGACGGGGCTCGGCACTTCGGAGGTGAGCTTCGCGCCCAGCTCCACCAGGGCCTGCAGGCCGCCATCCAGCACCTGCAGCTTTTCGTGGCCCAGGGCGCGCAACATCCACCAGCAGCGGGCCGCCGCATTGGCCCCACCATGGCCGTCGTAGACCACCACCCAGCTGTCGGGGGCGATGCCCCAACGGCCCACCTGGGCACAGAAGGCCTTGAGGTCCGGCAGGGGGTGGCGGCCCCCCTGGGCGGGATCGAACCCGTCC
Organism: uncultured Solibacteraceae bacterium; assembly: GCA_964617215.1. GTDB lineage: Bacteria > Acidobacteriota > Holophagae > Holophagales > Holophagaceae > JAFDVN01. The sequence goes on from CAZTVL010000001.1 coordinate 289,454, forward strand.
TCGGCGGCGCGGCTCAGGTGCTGCTCCGTGTTCACGTGCAGGGCACCGGGCAGATGGCCTTCGTCGTAGGCGGCGCGGGGCCGGCAGTCCAGCAGGATGGCCTCCCCGATCACGGGGAGGAGGTCTTCGGGAGCGATGAGGGGACTGGCCATCGTCCATGATCGCATCGGGACAGGTCCCACCTCCATACTGGGGATGGAGGCAGCCATGGACGAGGGACAGGATCTGGCGAGCATCGAACGGGAAGGCCGCTGGCGCGCCTTCGGAGCCCTGGCCCTGATCGGGGCCTGCGTGCTGGGCCTGGGCTTCCTGGCCTGGCGGGCCCTGGGCGGCGGGGGCGACAGCTCCGCGGTCGGAGGGAAGGTGGCCGCGGTCCGCATGCGCGATGCCAAGGGACGGGTCTCCACCCTCGCCGACTACCGGGGCCGGGCCGTGGTGGTGGATGTGTGGGCCACCTGGTGCCCGCCCTGCCGGGCCAGCCTTCCGGAAGTCGCCCAACTGCAGCGCTCCGCCGATGATCGCTTCGCCGTGGTGGCCCTCAGCGTGGATGACGATGGCTTTGGCGCGGTGCTCCCCTTCTTCGCCTTGAACCCCAGCCTTCAACTCACCGCGCATGTGCCCGATGGCCCCGATGGCCTCGCCCCCTTCGGCAGCATCCGCGGCATCCCCACCACCTTCATCATCGACCGCCAGGGCAAGGTCGCCGCCCAGTGGAGCGGCTACTACCCCGGCCGCGCGGAAGTGGAGCTCAAGAAGGTCCTCGGGTCGTGACCGCCCTTCCGGCGGCCCTCCGGCGCCTGCTGGGACTGCTCTGCCTGGCCCTGCCCGCGGGGCTGATCTTCGCGCCCCTGCCTCTGCTCCGGTTCGCGGTGCTGGCCGCCCTTGGATTGCTGGTGGTGTTGCTGATCCTCCTGCCCGCCGCGGGGCTTCAGGAAGATCTCGCCTGGACCGTACTCTTCACCTGCCTGGCCCCTGTGGCCTGGGCCTCTCCCAATCCCGGCCGCTGGTGGACGGACCTGGCCCGCCGCAGCGAGGATACGCGGCTCATCGAAGGCGCCCTGGATCGGGGGGAGGCCTGGGGCAGCGATGAAGCGGCCTTCGAGATCGCTCTCAACCGCCTGTCCAGCGGCGTGCAGGGCCTTCAGCAGGGCGGCGTGGCCCGCCTGAAACCCCTCGCCGCCCTGGGCCACCGCGACGCCCTGGAGGCACTCGCGGGGTGCATGGCCTGGGGGCAGGGCACGGCGCTAGATGCGGTCGCCGCACGCACGCTATGGATCCGCCTGGGCGGACGGTCAGAAGAACCCATCCCGGCCCCCCGCCCCGGCCTGCTCCGGCAAGTCGCAGCCCGACCCGACAGCCCCACGGAGTCCCGCCTCGCCGCCGGGCTCGAGCGCGCCGGCGAAGCCACCCGGGGCCTCCTCAGCCGCAGTGCCCCCGCCCGGGCGGGGCTCTGGATCTGCGCCGGGGGCGTGTTCCTGTTCCTCCTGGCCATTCCCCTCACCTTCCTTCTCTCCAACCTCGCCTTGGGGGGCGCCGTGGGCGCCGCGACTCGCCTCATCCTGTTCGCCATGGCGGTGGTGGCGGCGCCCGCATTGTTGGTGGTGGGGTTCGTGGGGCTAGAACAGTGGCGCTCCACCCGCATGGGCGGCGCGGCCCAGCGCCTGCGGGCCAGGGCCGAGGCCGGGGACGCCGACGCCTGCTTCGCCCTGGGCGAGGCCTACGATCAAGGGGCCCACCATGCGGCCCAGGATCGCTCCGAAGCCCGCCGCTGGTACCGCGCCGCCGCGGAACAGGGCCATGCCGAAGCGGCCTTCCGGTTGGGCGAGATGCTGCTCCACGGGATCGGCGGGATGAAGGAACGGCCTCAGGCCCTCACCTGGCTGCGACAGGCCGCCGAGGCGGGGCACCCCATCGCCGCCCAGCGCCTCGCGGAAGCCCAGCCCTCAGAAGACCCCTGAGGCCTTCATCTCCAGGTAGCGGTTCACCAGCGCCGTGGGCAGGGCCTCGGGCTTCACGTCCAGCACTTGGGCGCCCTGGTGGGTGATGGCACGCAGGGCGGCCTCCCGGCGGGCCTGCCACTCCAGGGCCGCGGCCTGGGTGAGTGCCTCGGAGAAGGCCACGGGGGGCGTCGCCAGCAGGCGATCCACGGCGGCTTCCCTCAGGTTCGCCACGAGGACGAGGTGCTTGTGGCGCAGCAGCTGGAGGGCCGGCGCCAGGGTGTCGTCCTCCTCATCCCGCAGGTTCGTGAGCACCACGATGAGGCTGCGCTTGCGCAGGCGGGTGCGCAGGGATTGCGCCGCCGCGAGGTAGTCCGTGGCCTGGGTGGAGGGTTCCAAATCGAAGAGGCTCTGAAAGAGGTGATCCAGCGCCACCAGGCCCTTGCGCGGCGCCAGGAGTCGGGGCTGCGCTTCGCCGAAGGTACCTACGCCCACCGCATCGCCCTGCTTGAGGGCCACGAAGCTGAGGAGGAAGAGGGCGTTGAGGGCCTGATCGAAATGGCCGATGGAACCACCCTCCAGGGCATCCAGAGCGCGCATGCGTCGGCCGCAATCCAGGAGGAAGAAGACCTGCTGATCGCGCTCGTCCTGGTATTCCCGGGAGATGAGTTTCTGGCTGCGGGCCGTGGCTTTCCAATCGATGCGGCGGAGGCTGTCGCCGGTGCGGTACTCGCGGAGCTGCATGAAATCCATGCCCTCGCCCCTGCGGGGCCGCCGCAGGATGCCCAAGGCCGAGAGGCGGTTGTCGATGGCCAGCAGGGCGTAGCGCGCCACGGCCGCAAAATCCGGGAAGATCTTCACCTCCGCGGAACCCGCCAATCGCAGATCCCGGGCCACGAGGCCCAGCGGCCCCTCCACCCGAACCTGGGCGGGCTCGAAGGTACGGCGCCCCCGGGCCGTGGGGCGCACCTGGTAGGTGAGTTCCAGGAAGCCGCCTGCGGGAATCGCATGGCGCTGCCCCTGCCCCCGGGCTTCGAAATCCACGGGGTGGTGATCCATGACGGTGAGGTTCCAGGCCAGGCCCGAGGTGCTGGTGAGCCGGAGCTTCACGGCCTTCCAGGCGCCCAGGGCCAGGCTGGGGCTCAGTTCCCGCACCGCCTCGAAGGGCTTCGGCCAGAGCGCGAACAGGGCATCCAGCAGCGCCGCCGCACCCAGCCCCCGGCCCGCCCAGCGCCATACCGGCGTGAGGCGAGGCGCCACCGAGGCCGCGAGGCCCAGGAGGGTCCAGGTGAGCAGCAGGCGCAGGAGCCGCTTGGAGGGAATGGGGATCATCGGCGGGGCGCGGGGACCTTGGCGATCACGGCGGAGATGAGGTCGTCGTGGCCGAGGCCTTCGATCTCGGTTTCGGGTGCGCGCTGGATGCGGTGCCGCAGGGCGGGCAGTGCCATGGCCTTCACATCATCCGGGGTGGCGAAGCCGCGGCCTTCGAGCAGGGCCTGGGCCCGGGCCGCGCGCACGAGGGCGATGGCACCACGGGGGCCCGCGCCGAGGCTGATGCCCGGCCAGGTGCGGGTGGCCCGAACGAGGTTCACGGCGTAGCCCAGCACGGACTCATCCACGTGCACCCGCGAGGCGCAGCCCTGGAGGGCCAACACACCCGCGGGATCCATGACGGCCTGCACCGCGTCCACCCGAAGGCTGTCGCCCACGGCGCCCTCGGTGACCTGCCGCACGAGGCGCGCTTCCTCGGCTTCGCCGGGGTAACCGATCTGCACCTTGAGGAGGAAGCGATCCAACTGGGCTTCGGGCAGGGGGTAGGTGCCCTCCTGCTCCACGGGGTTCTGCGTGGCGAGCACGAGGAAGGGAGCCTCCACCTTCAGGCTCTGGCCCTCGAGGCTCACCTGCAATTCCTGCATGACCTCCAGCAGGGCCGCCTGGGTCTTGGCCGGGGCGCGGTTCACCTCGTCGGCCAGCAGCAGGTTGGTGAACACGGGGCCTTTGCGGAGGTGGAAACGCTCGCTCTTGGGATCCCACACCGCGTGGCCCATGACGTCGGAGGGCATGAGGTCCGGCGTGAACTGGATGCGCTTGAAGGCACCCTGGATGGCCCCGGCCAGGGCCCGCACGAGCAGCGTCTTGCCCAGGCCGGGCACGCCTTCCAGCAGCACGTGGCCCCCGGCGAGGAAGGCCGCGAGCACCTGATCCACCACCACGGCCTGCCCCACGAGGGCCTTGCCGATCTCGAAGCGGAGGGATTGCACCGAGGCCGAGGCCGCCGCGAGTTCGGCCTCGGTGAGTTCATTGGGAACGGAGGGGGTCGGCTGGTCCATGGGGTCCTCAGGCTTTTTGGGTGAGTCGGTGATGGAGATGGAGCAGGATCTGAAGGCGCCGGCCCAGGCGCTCGGGATCCGATTCGGGTCGATCATCGAGGGCTTCGGCAATCTCGGGTTCCGGCAGACCACCCCGGCTGGCGAGGTAGGCCCAGCGTTCTCCCTCGGACAGGGAGGGGAAGGCAGGGTACAGCCGCGTGGCGCGGCGCAGCACCGCGGCCCGGGTCACCGCCACGAGGGCCTCGGGGCCACCCCCATGGCGCCAGAGGAAGCGGCCGCTGGCGACCAAGTGCTCCAGCAGGGAACGGCGCCCCGGGGGCACCTCCGGCAGCCAGGGACCGAAGCGCCAGAACCCCGCCCACAGCCACACGAGCAGCAGGACTCCGCAGGCGATGAGAACGGCCCAGCCCCGCTGCCACAGCCAGGCCAGCAGGGAGGGATCCACCGTTTTCGACCACACGACGGCCGCCTGGCCCGGCGCGGGTTCGCCCAGGATCCGGGCGAGCCAGGCCGCGTGATCCAGTTCCGTGAAACTGGCGTTGTAGAGGTAGCTCAAATCCGAGGTGAGGATCACCCGCCCCTGCCCCTCCGGCCGCAGCACCACCACCTGCCCTTCCTTGGTGCCCAGGCGCCAAGCCCAGGCCTGGAGGTCTGCCTGGATGCGCCATTCCGGGTTCCGCCGCATGGCGAAGGTGCTGTCGCCTTCCTCATCGAAGCGGTCCGTGTGATCGCGGGAGGTGGGCCGCTCCTTCTCCGGCAGGGAGATGAGTTCCGCGCCCAGGCGTTTGAAGAGGGCCGCCGTGCCCTTGCCATCGTTGAATGGGGCCGCGCTGCCATCCACCAGCAAGTGACCGCCCGCCTTCACCCAGGCCAGGAGCGCATCCACCTCGGGATCGCGGAGGCCCGCGGGCCCCGTGCGCAGGAGGATCAGCAGGCCGCCGGGCGGCAGGTCCTCCGCCCGGATGGCCCCGCCCCCGCGCTGGACGGTCCAGCCCCGGCGGGCCAGCCAGCGCTCCAGCACCAGGGTGTCATCCTCCAGGGCCTTGGCGGACCAGCCGGTGGGGACCTCCACGGGCTCCCGTTGAAAACTGTTCCGCGCCAGAAAGACCACCGTGAGGGTGCCCAACCCCAGCGCGACCAGCAGGGCGATCACCAGGCGACGCATCATGGGATGGGCCCCCCGAAGGCGCTGCGCCAAGCCGCGCAGAGGTCCACCATGTCCGCTTCGGCGGGCGCTTCGCCCCGGTAGGCCATGCGCACCCAGGCCCCGGTGAGGCGGCGGAAATCCTGGCCCGGTCCCTCTCCCAGCACGGGCAGGGAGGCCCGCAGGCAGTCCCCCTCCGTGGCAGAAGCGGGGATGCTGAGCCGGTGCCGGTGGATGAGCGTGGCCAGGGCGCCGCGGTAGAGCAGGGCCAGGGCGCCCCGGGCATCGCCGGCCCGGTAGCGGGCCAGGGCCTCGGCGGGCACATCGGGCGGCAGGCTCTCGGGGCGCACGTCGAGGCCCGCCACCGCGTCTGGCGCTTCATACTCCGCCCCCTCCCGCAGGCGCCCCAGGCGCGCGGCGTGGAAGCGCACGATGAGGTAGATCACCAGCCCCACCAGGGCCAGCACCAGGAGGATCTTCATCACCCAGGCGGCGACGCGCCACCAGGCCGGATCCAGGGGCTTCGAAGGGTGTTTGGGATCCTTGGGTTTCGACTCCCCGAACAGGGCCTCCAGCAATCGATGCAGCCAGCCCGGTTCCTTCCCCGTGGGGCGATAGCGCAGCACCTTCTCCGTGCGCGAACGCCGGAGGTCGGGGTCCTTCGCCAGCAGCTCCTCCAGGGTCTTCCGGCCTGGATGGTCGCGCTGGAGGGGTTCGAGGGGTTTCTTCGTCTGGGGCTCGGGCGCGGTGATGGGCGGAGCCTCTCCGGGCGACTCGGGTTCCTGAGCCGACAGCGAAAGGCCCAGACTCACCAACAGCAGAACTGCGCGCCCCGAGGTGCGGAGGCGATCCATCAGGCTCCGGAAGGCCTGCTCCAGATCCCAGCCTTCCAATTGCGTGCGACGGTTGAGGTAGAGCGCGAAGCCTGCCGCCGCATAGAAGGGCTCCAGGAGGATGAAGGCCAGGAGGCCGAAGCCCGTGAAGAGCCAGCTGAACCAGGGTTTGTCGAATCCCTGCCCGAGGGTTTCCCAGAGGTCCAGCGCCACGCCCTTGGGCAGCAGCATCTGCAGCAACCCGAGGATGCCCAGGAGGGTCAAGCCCTCGAACACGAGCGTGCCCAGGGCGAGGATGAAGGCCGTGCCGCCCCCCTGCCGCAGGAGCCCCCGGGCACGGGCGGTGTAGGCAGCGCCGCGCTGATCTTCCAGCTGCCACACCGGCAGCAGAAAGCTGCGGGCGGGGCTCAGGCGCCGCCACAGCAGCGAGGCCAGCAGGCCCCGGCGGTGGATGGGCCAGAGCTGCGAGGCGAAGGTGTAGAGGCCCGCATCCTGACCGAAGACGCGACGGCTCAGCACGTGCAGCGTGCCCCGGTTCAGTACCGGCGTGAGCCAGAGGATCCACAGCAGCACCCAGGCGGGCTGGTGCCAGGTGAAGGGCAGGATGAAGGCCAGCAGGATGCCCAGCTGCAGGAAGAACACCGCGTAGACGGGTCCCTTGTGGACCTGCAGCAACCCGAGGCCCAGGTCCAGGGCCTCCATGGGGCGCCGGGCCCGGGGCACGAAGCGCAGGGGCTGGCTCACGCATCCCCCCTGCGACCCGCGAAGGTGAAGTACAGCAGCAGCATCATCCAGAAGCAGAGGCCCAGCACCACCTTCGCTTTCCAGGGCACCACCGAATTGGCGGACCAGAATCCCTCGAATCCCGCCGCGATGAAGGTGAGGAGCGCCGCGCCGATGAGCAGCTTCGCCCCGCGCCGGCCCGCGTCCTTCAGGGCTTCCAACCGCCGTCGCTGGCCCGGGTGGATGAGCCCCAGGCCTAGGCGCAGGCCCGCGGCCCCGCTGATCGCTGCGCCGATGAGCTCAAAGGAGCTGTGCCCGCTGACGAACCCGTAGAAGGTGGAAATGTGGCCGACGTTGGTGAGGTGCGCCATCACGGCGCCGCCATGCACGCCATTGAAGAGCATGCTGAAGATGGGCCCGATGCCCAGCACGAGGCCCGAGCCGAAGATCTGAAAGTCGATGCCGATGTTGTTGTAGATGTAGAAGCCGAACATGGCCACGTCCCGCATGGGGCCGGACTGGCCGAAGGCGGTCTTCGAGGCGGGATCGTACATCTCGGCGAACTTCGCGGCTTCCGCGGGGGAGAGCACGAGGTGGATCAACTCCGGGTTGCGCCGGATGAGGAGGAAGGCCGCGGCCCAGGATCCGAACAGGAGAATGCAGCTGAGCAGCACCAGCTTCCACTCGGCCCGCACCGCCCGGGGGAAGTCCCGGCTCACGTAGGCCCAGAAGCCCAGGCCCCCCTCCCCTTCGCCGTAGAGGCGCTGGTGGAGTTCCAGGACCAGGGCCTGGAGGCGATCGTTGAGGGGCACGCTGTAGCGCCGCTCCTTTGCCAGCGCCAGGTGGTGGCAGAGGCGGCGGAAGGCCGCGGGCACCTCTTCCGGGGCCAGGGTGGGCTCGCCACGCAACCAGCCCTCCAGCGCCTGCCAGAGGGGGCCCTGCTCGGCTTCGAATTGGTCCTGGTTCAAGGGTTCACCGCAATCCTCGGATGTGGCGGGCCATGCCCTGGAGCACCTGCACCCCGGCCTCGCCCTCGGCCCCGGTGACGCCGGACAGCAGATCGCCCAGCTCCTGGGCCCGCGCCGCCGTGAGCCCCGCGCTGCGCTCGCCGAAGGCCAGCAGGCAGGCCTGCTCCTCCACGCTCAGTGCCAGGGGGGGCGCGACCGGTGGCACGTCCGGCAGGGGCCGCGGCCGGACCGGCTCCGGGTCATGCACCACGAGCGTTCCGGCCACCAGATCCCCCACCCGCTGGAAATCCCGGGTGAGCAGCACGGAGATGAGCCCCACGGTGTACGCGAAGGGCAGACCATCCACGAAGCGCAGGAGGTTGCGCAGCAGCGAGGCCCCCCAATCCACGGGCACGCCATCCACCTTCAGCACGCGCAACTTGAGCATTCGCTTGCCCAGGGTGCGCCCTGAGCCCAGCACCTCGAAGCACACCGGATAGAGCCACTGCGCGAAGAACAGGATGATGATCCAGATGCCGAAGCCCGCCTGGCCCAGGAAACTCAGGGGGATCAGCGTGGCGACGAGCCCCGCCCAGATCACGATCTGATCCACCACCAAGGCCGCCGCCCGGGCCACGGGCCCCGCCGGGCGCAGGTGGAGCTCCACCCCTTCGGGTGTCTCCACGGTGCGCACGGTGTCGACTGCTTGCATCAGGCCTTCACGACCACCGTATCGGCGATGAGGTCGTGGATACAGCGGCGGTCATCTCGAAAGATGAAGCAGATGTCCACCAAGGTGAAGAGCGGCCCGACGATGGGGATCGCGCCGATGATGCCCGGCACCATCATCCGCAGGAAGAAGATGCGGGCCAGTCCCGCGCGCGTGGCGTCGTTGCGCACGATCCGCACGTTCATGATCCGCTTGCCGATGGTCTGGCCATATTTGTGAATCCAGACCAGGTTCCAGATGAAGATGCCGAGGAAGGCCGCGAGCATCACGAAGACCAGGACCAGGCCCACCGCGGCACCATCGGTCGACCCCCTGCGCGTGCTCAGCAGCGCGGGGATGGCGATGGCGGCGAGGATGCCCACGACACCGCCCCCGATGAGCGCGTCCAGGATCACGGCCACCAGCCGGGTCCCGCGATCCGCGGCCTCCAGCTGACCGTCATAGGCCATGTCGGCCACGGCCGAGGAAGGGGCCTGGTAGGGGTTCTGATAGTTCATGGATGTCACCTGAATGTAGGGATCATCTACTCTATCGGAAAGTCCGGCCGGAAATGGCCGATAGGAGCGGACATGAGCCTGCGCCGATTTTGCCCCCTTCTCATGACGGTCCTCCTGGGCTGCGGTTCCGAGCCCCCCCGGCGCGTGGACAACCCCAATCTGGGCGTGGCGGCCACCTTCCCCGGCGAGACCCACCTCAGCCGGGCCACGGAGGACACCCCCTTCGGCAGCATCGAGTGGTTCGACATCACCTGCGCCCCCGGGGGCCGCATGGATGAAAGCTTCCACATCAGCGTGGGCAACCTGCCCAAGGGGAAGCAGGGCGGCACCACCCCCACGGAGATCCTGGCGACCATGGAGGGCTGGTTGAAGTACCGCCTCTCGGCCATCACCCGCATCGACCTGCCCGCCGCCCAGGGGCCCGGCTTCCGCTACGAAGCCAAGCACCCCTCGGGTCACACCATCGAGGGCGTGGTGGTGCTCCGCCGGGGCCGCATCCACCACGCCCAGGCCACGGTGCGGAAGGCCAACGATGGCCGACTGCGAGCCTTCATCGATGGGTTCGAAGTGGCCCCGTGAGAGCATGGGGGATCCATTCGAGGACCCCCCATGGCTGACGAAAAGAAGGAACCCTGGCTCAACTTGCTCGCGCTCACCACGGTGATCCTGGCGGTGGCGGCCACCCTCTCCACCTTCAAGGGCGGCGGATTCAGCACGCGCTCCGTGCTGCGCCAGAGCCAGGCCTCGAACAGGTGGGAGCATTACCAGGCCAAAAGCATCAAAGGGAACCTCTACGAGATGGAGCAGGCCCGGCTCGCACGGGAGATCAAAGTCCTAGAGGCCACGAAGGGCGCCCAAGTCGCCTTGGAAGACCACCGCAAAGCCTTGGAAGACGCCAAGGGCCGCGTCGCCCGCTATGAGAAGGAGATGGCTGCGATCAAGGAGCAGGCCGAGGGCCTCGAGAAGGAACGGGACGGTGCCATGCGTCAAGGCCAACCCTTCGGCCTCGCCGTGATCTTCCTGCAGATCGCCATCCTCCTCTCCTCCATCGCCGCCCTGCTGAAGAAGAAGCCCATCTACTTCGCGGGCCTTGGCGTGGGCGTGATCGGGCTCGTGTACTTCGCCAATGGTTTCTTCCTGTTTTTTTAGTCCCATGGCCAACCTCGTCCTTCCCTATCGCAAGCCCCAGGAGGGGCGGGACTACTGGATCAAGGACAACGTCCTCGCCGATCCCATGGCCGTGGTGGAACGAGCCTTGGCCCGGGAGGATTGGGAGCTGGGTTTCCCCCACCGCCAGGAGCGCTGGCCGGGCATGCGCGTGATGCCCGGGCTCACGCCTGCGGAACTGGAACCCGTGGAAGCCTGGGTGAGATCCGTCACCGGCGCCAAAAAGCTGTGGGTGGAATCCTCCCCGGAGGGCGCCACCCTCAATCACAACTGCATCCAGGTGGTGGGCGCCCAGGAGAGCGGCCCCCGACCCCACACGGACAGCCGCAAGCTGGCGAAGTACGCGGGCGTGCTCTACCTGCATCCCAAACCCCGCCCCGACGCGGGCACGAGCTTCTACCGCCTGAAGACCCCCACCGGGCAGCTGAGCGGCAACCTCTGCCCCTCCCAATGCACCTACATCCACGAGGCCATCGGCGTGCGAGCCCTGCCCCTGCAGGCCTGGCACGAGGAACTGGCGGTGCCCAACGTCTTCAACCGCCTCATCCTCTACCGCGCAGACCTCGTGCACAGCGCCAGCCGCTACTTCGGCCGGGAGCTGAAGGAGCGGCGGATGGCGGCGGTGTTCTTCTGGATGGCTTAGCAACCCGGCGGTAGCTAGTCCTTCTTTTCGGGGGCCTTCTCGGGGGCGACTTCGGTCGGCTTCACTTCGGGCTTCGCTTCAGCCTTCACCTCGGCCACAGCGGCCTTGGGGGCGGCCACCGCGGCCTTCACCTTGCCTCCCACGCTCTTGCGGGCGGCTTCCGAAGCCTGCTTGGCTTCGGCATGGGCCACCTTGGCTTCCTTGTGAGCCCGCTTCGCCTTGGCCTCCGCGGCGAGGGCCTGAGCCTCGGCCCGGCGCGCCTTCACCGAGGCCTTCTCCGCCTTCGCCAGGTGGGCCTTGGCATCCCGCACCTGCTTTTCTGCGGTCTTCTCGGCGGCCTTCGCGGATTTCAGCGATTGGGTGGCCTTGGCCACCGCCTCCCTGGCTTCGACTACGGCGGGATCCGGGGCGGCCGAGGGCTTGGCCGTGGCGGGGCGGGGATGATCAGGCGCCTTCTCCTGGGCCGCCAAGGCCGGGGACAGAACGCAGAGGGCGAGGGCTAGGGCGAGACGCATGGGCACTCCAGGGGGAAGGTCGGTCCCAGAGTCCGAGGCCCTCCGCGAGATGTCAACGAATGGTGGTCAAGCCCGCTTCAGCAGCTGCTCAACGGTGGCCAGGAACACGTGAACGTGAGTCTCCGGCTCCAGAATCGGGTGCTCCCCGGGCACGTAAGGCCCCACCCCCAGGAAGGGCAGTCCCGTTTCTCGGGCCGCGTGCAAGTCGTGGGGCCGATCCCCGGCATAGAGGTGCGGCCCTGTGCAGTTCGTCAGGGCGAGGCGGATCAGATCGGCGCGGGAGTGGCCGGGGCGGCTGCCCCAGAGCCGGATCCCCGGATCCACGCCCAGGACGCGGGCCTTGAAGGTGAGCAGGCGGGGCGCGTTGCCGCTGACCAGGGCCACGGATCGGCCTTGGCGGTGCAGGCTATTCAGCCCTTCCACCAAGCCTTCATAGATCACCGCGGCTCGGGCACCCGGCGCAAACTCCCGTTCGAAACGGAGCAGGCAGGCCGCTTCGAAGGCCTCATAGCCCGCCAGGGGCAGGCCTTCGCCGAAGCGGCCCAGGTGCAATTCGTCCACGATCTCCCAGTCCGTGCTGCCCTGGCAGGCACGCAGCTCGTCCTCGGTGGGCGCCTTTCCCCACAGCTCCCCCAGCACCTCCCGCAGCAGCACATATCCGCCGCTGAAGTGGCCCAGAGTTCCATCGAGATCGAAGCAGAGGGGCATGAAGGTTCCTATCTGAAGACTGACAGCACTTGCACGATTTTTCAGGTTCCTTCCCCAGCGTCGACAAGCCCTCCATAGCCCCGGAGGTCCGATGCGATTGATCCGTGCTTTTTCGTCCCTCACCCTCTTGCTCGCGTCCCACGGCCTCGCGGGACAGGAAGCCAAGCCCCCCGCCAAGGACACGGCGGTCGCCGCGGAGCTGGATGCCCTCCTCAACCTTGAGATCGTGAGCGTCTCCAAGGTCGCCCAGCGACCCATCGATGCTCCGGGCGTGGTGGCGGCCATCCCCCGGGAACAACTGCGCGATTTCGGATGGCTGAGCCTCAACGAAGTCATGGGCAACCAGCCGGGCTTCGTGCCCAGCCAGGATTACGACCGGCGCACCCTCAGCGCCCGCGGCGTGTTCGAGGGCTGGAACAACAACCACATCCTCGTGCTCGTGGATGGGGTGCCCTTCAACGACAACCTCTATGGCTCCGCCTACACCTCGGAGATCACACCCCTCTTCATGGCCAAGAGCCTGGAGATCATGCGCGGCCCCGGCTCCGCCCTCTATGGCTCCAACGCCGTGAATGGCGTGGCCTCCCTCAACACCCTCAAAGCCGATGACATCCAGGGCGGCGGTGAAGGCCGCTTCCGGCTGGGCGAGCATGGCACCCAGGTGGTGGACATGGTGACCGGCGGCAGTGGCGAGCTCGTGAGCTTCGTCGCGGCCTTCAACACCTCCACGACGCAGGGCAACGAGTACGAGAGCGTCGATGGCAGCTTCCGCACCGATGGCTCCGGCGCCTACCAGGCCTTCCGCACGCGGGATCACCGGTCCAACAGCTACGTGTTCGCCAAGCTCGATGGCCTGCTCGCCCTGGATGGCTGGAGCCTCCAATTCCACCAGCAGAAGTGGGATTTCGACACCGGCCACGGCTGGCTCTATGTGATTCCCGATCAGGCCGAGAGCATGAAGGAGGAGCGGCGCATCGCGGTGCTCAAGTACGCGAAGGAAACCGACGGCCTCACCCAGGAATACGTGCTCCGGTACCAGTGGCATGGCATCGATTGGAATCAGCGCTTCTATCCCACCGGGTACACGGATGCCTACGCGACCACCTATCCCTCCGGCCTCTCCGAATACTTGAACACCTCCTCCGACGAGCTGTTCGGCCGCGCCCAACTTACCTGGAAATTGGGGAAGGACGGCAGCCTCATCGCCGGGTTCGAGGGGAACCGCTTCACCTACGGTGGCGACAAGAGCCACATGAGCAACACGGACATCAACAACCCGGGCGGCAGCTACGTTCCCACGGCGGATGGGCATTTCGTCCCCCTCCGCGGCTTCCTGGAGTGGACCCAGGACCACCCCGTTCTCCGCACGGCCCTCTTCGCCCAATACGCTTCGGGCAAATTCGCTGGCGATTGGCTGTCCGTAACGGCCGGCTTGCGGTACGACAAGCAGACTTCTGATTTCAACTCCCTCAACCTCAACCCGGGTGGACCCTACACGACCGAGAAGCTCTCCTACAGCCAGACCAGCCCCCGCCTGGGCCTCTTGCTGCACGCCGGAAAGAACTACACGGCCAAACTCCTCATCGGCAGGGCCTTCCGCACCCCGGCCCCCGCCGAAACGTTCGGGGCCAACACCTACGACCTCGCCTCCAACATCCGGGGGCTGCAGCCCGAGATCGCCGACACCATTGAACTGGCCTCGGATTGGATCATCAGCCGCAACTTCAACTGGCGCATCAACGTCTACCAAGCCAAGTTGAAGAACCTCATCGCGTACAGCGTCGCCAACGCCAACCTGAGCACGAACCTGTACACCCTCAAGACCCGGGGCGTGGAAACGGAATTGCTGTGGAGCGTGGGCCCCTGGAGCGGCTTTTTCAACGCCAGCAAATCCAAGCGCGTGGATGAGGAGATCCAGGACTACACCATCCTGCCCAGCAGCGACGTCACCTGGATGCCCAGCCTCACGGCCAATGCGGGCGTAACCTTCAAGGCCAATCCCTTCACCTTCAGCCTCGGCCTTCATCACCAGGGCGAGGCCCTGCGCCGGGAGAGTGACGCCGGCTATCTCGCCTACCGGCCCAAGGCCGTGAAATCATTCACCTCCGCCAACCTCCGCATCGCCTACAAGCCCACCAAGGGCATCGAACTGGAGGTCGGGGCCACCAACGCCTTCGATCAGAAGGGGTATTACGCCAAGAGTTCCGCCTACCCCTTCGATTACCGTACCGACCCCCGCACCATCTGGTTCGGAGTCCGCGTCAACTAGCCGCGGATCCAGGTAAACAGGGCATCCGGGTTCCAAGAGCTATCCCTCTTGGAACCCGGATGGCATTCTGGGAGGTCATGCGCCTCGCCTTCCTTCCCATCCTGATGACCCTCGCCCTCTCCGCCCAGGCCAAGCCTGGCGAAGGGCTCCGGTACCGGATGCAGATGTGGATGCGGGATGAGGCCGCGCCCCGGGAGACCGTGTTCACCCTGCAGACCCAGGCCGCGACGCACACGGCCAATCATGTGCAGAAGCCCCGCTTCGGCACCTGGGAGCTGCGGGCCGACCGGGATCAGGGCACGCCCTACCAGCAGGCCACCCTCCTGAATCGCGCCCAGAAGCTCCTCTTCCTCAGCTCCCCCGTGGCGGAAGCCCACTTGCAGCCCCTGCGCATCGGCTTCCACGGTCGCAGCCTGGCTGTGTGGGGCATGGAAGTGCCCGCCGGGCTCCAAGCCACCGCCATCCTCGTGGAAGTGGCGCCGAAGCTCCTCGCCCTCTGCGATCTCAGCGCCCGCTTCACCCAGGGCGACGTGGCCCGCATCGAGCTGCACCTGGAAGAGGCCGGCCACCTCACCGCCGAACTCCCCGCCGCCGAGGGCACCGCCCTGCTGGGCACCCTGCAGCGGTGGCGGCGCGAAGGCGAGGACTGACCTTCCGCCTCAGGCCGGCTGGAACCTCGTCACCACCTTGCGCTGGGAGACGTTGCCCAGGCCGCTGTTGGAACTCTCCTCGGTCTTCATCAGCACCACCAGCCGGTTGCCGATGCGGCGGAAGCGCTGGGACGTCTTGGTCGTTCCTTCGAAGCTGATGAAGAAGCGGCTCGCCTTGAAGGCCACCTGTTCCTCCATCGCCAGGGGGGTGCCATCGGCCGCGATCCACACCTTGAGGCTGGCCTCCATGGATTTCACGGCCTTTTTGGCCTGGGCGTTGAGCTTGGGTTCGGGCTTGAACACGAGCAGCCGTGCGGGCTGCCCCTCGAAGGTGTCGGCCTTTTCTTCCAGAAAGGTGCTCTGGGCGAGGTCCCGGAGGATGCCTTGGGCGGCGCTGAGCCCGTCCGCGAGGTCCACGGGATTCATCCCCTTCAGGCCCTTCGAGGTGCCGCTCTCCTTTTCGGGGTCCTTGAGCGCCGCCTCCTGCTCCTTGCGCGCCTGGGCCAGCAGGGCCTGGCTCACCTGCATCTGGATGCCCAGGGGGCCATCCTCCAGGGTCACCTGGATGCTGCCGGAAACCACCTTCGCGGGGTCCTTGCCGTCCTTGTCCTGCTGCCAGACCTGGCGATCCAGCTGTCCTTTCACGGCCTCATGGCCCTGGAGTTGGGCCAGGCGGGCCTTGAGTTCCGCGGGGGCATCCGCACAGAGGGACAGGGCGAAGAGGGGAAGGAGAAGAAGGGGCTTCATAAGGTCATGATGGGGCCAAGGGGCGCTCGGTTCCTGCCTACGCATCGGGCGTGAGCTTGTAGATGGTGCGGCCTTCGCCCTTTTGCCCGGCCCCGGAGCCCGAATCCTCGCGATCCTCATGCATCAGCAGCAGGCGCCCTTGGTGAACTTGGAAGCGCCGCTGGGAGCGGTGGTGCACTTCGAAGCTGATGAGCAGCACGCGGCCCTTGAGGTCCAGCTGGTGGTTCATGGCGAAGGGCACGCCCTCAGGGCTGATCCACAGGGTGGCCTGGGAGCGGGCTTCCTTGATGGGGCCCATATCCTCCTTATCCATGCCCATGGAAAGGTTCAGCACCAGCTTCCGGGCGGGCCGCCCCTCCCAGGCCTCGGCGCCCTCGCTCACCAGGGTCGCCTCTTCGAGGTCGCTGAGGAGTTCATCCGCGGCGCGCATGAGGCGCATGGCCTCTTCCAGGCCCAGGGACTTCATGGCCGAACCCTCGCCGTCCTTGGATTTCTTCCCCTTCAGCTGCGCCACGCGTTCCAGTTGGGCCTGCGTCCACCCCAGTTTCAGGCCCTGGGGGCCGTCCTCCAAGCGCACGGTGGCACTACCCTGCACGGGTTCGGCCCCCTTCTTCCCGTCCCGGCTCCAAGTGTGGACTTCGGCCTGGGCCGCCAAGGGTCCCCGGTTCTTCAGCCGCTGCAGGGCCGCCTTGAGGTCGGAGAGGCCATCGGCCCGGAGGGGAAGCAGGGCCAGAACCAGGATGCAGAAGGATTTCATGGGGATTCCTCGGGAATTCCGGCTACGGGCATGGGAGCGCCAGGCTTAGCGCTCGGAGCCAGCCGGATGAGCCGATACAATGGCTTTTTGGGGGTTCCATGCCTTTCAAGGACGAATGCGGCGTCTTTGGCATCGTGCCGCAGGCGGAAGCCTCGCGGCAGACCTACCTGGGCCTCTACGCGCTGCAGCACCGCGGACAGGAAGCCGCGGGCATCGCGAGCCGGAGCCTGGGCTCGGACCTGAACCAGATCCACCTCCACAAGGCCCAGGGCTACGTGGCCGACATCTTCAGCGAATCCGTACTCAACGATCTGCCCGGCCACGCCTCCATCGGCCACACCCGCTACAGCACCACCGGCGGCAACGTGGCCTCCGCGGCACATCCCTTCCTCGTGCATGGTCGCTTCGGCGCCCTGGCCCTCTGCCACAACGGGAACCTCACCAACACCGAGCTCCTGCGCGAGAAGCTCATCCAGCAGGGCCACACCTTCAACTCGCCCAGCGATTCGGAAGTGATCCTCGGCCTCATCAGCCGGGCCGAAGCCGGCACCCTCATCGAGGCGGTGGAAGAGGCCCTGCGCCAGTGCGAAGGCGCCTTCAGCCTGCTCATCCTATCGGAACACCTCCTCATGGCCGCCCGGGATCCCCACGGCTTCCGCCCCCTGGCCTACGGCCGCATGCCCCAGGAGAATGGGGTGCAGGCCCACGTCTTCTCCAGCGAGACCTGCGCCTTCGATCTGGTGGGCGCCAACTACGAGCGCGAAGTGGAACCCGGTGAGCTGCTCATCGTGAAGGCCGACAACACCCTCGAGCGCCGCTTCCCCGTGGCCAAGGTGGCGCCCCGTCCCTGCGTTTTCGAGCACGTCTACTTCGCCCGCCCCGACAGCTTCGTCTTCTCCCGCTCCGTCATGGCCACCCGCCGCGAAATGGGCCGCATCCTCGCCCGCCAGCACCCCGTGGCGGCCGACCTCGTGGTGCCCGTGCCCGACAGCGGCGTGAGCGCGGCCCTGGGCTATGCGGAAGCCAGCGGCATCCCCTTCGAGTTCGGCATGATCCGCAACCACTACGTGGGCCGCACCTTCATCGAACCCAAGCAGAGCATCCGCAGCTTCGGCGTGAAGGTGAAGCTGAACCCCGTGCGCGAGCTGCTGAAGGGCAAGCGTGTCGTCCTCGTGGATGACAGCATCGTGCGCGGCACCACCTCCAAGAAGATCGTGGAGATGGTGCGCGCCGCGGGTGCCGCCGAGGTGCACCTGCGCATCTCCTCGCCCCCCACCACCCACAGCTGCTTCTACGGCATCGACACCCCCACCCGGGATCAGCTCATCGCCAGCCACAACTCCATCGAAGCCATCCGCGCATTCGTGAAGGCCGACACCCTGGGCTACCTCACCCTGGCGGACCTCAGCGCCGCCATGCAGGATCCCGGCGACACCTTCTGCTACGCCTGCTTCAACGGCGAATACGCCGTGCAGCCCCAGGGGCCCGAGCCCAAGGCCAGCGGGCTGGTGCCCTTCCCGGCGACCAAAGCTTGACCACCGGACCTCAGGGCGAACTCCAGGAGGCCTTCGAGCGGGGCCTTCGCTTCCTCGCCACAGCCCTGGCGCTGCACGAAGATCACCGCAGTGGTCCCGCCACCGTCACCGCCGCCTGCGATGCCATCCGCTGTTTCATGGTGATCTTGGAAGCCTCCGCCCAACGGTCGCTTCCGGATCCTCAGGGGGAAGTCCACCGCCTCCGCGCGCAGCTCGAGGCCTTGCTCACGCCCGAGCAGGGCGCCGAGGAAGCCATGATGAACGCGGTGGAAGCCGCGCGCTTGGCCCGGGATACCGCCGCCATCCTCCTCCCCCGATTGGGCTGACCGCCCCCTCCCGCGTCCACCCGCGCACCCCCGAGCCCCCATGATCACCTTCTACAAATTTCGCGATGCCGACGGGCAGGAACACGGCCCCATCTCCGAGAGCGCCCTGCGGGGGCTCCACCAGAGCGGCCGCATCAGCCACGACACCCCGGTCTTCGATTTGGGCACGGGGCAGTGGCGTGCCTATGGCGATCTGGCGCCCATTCCGGAGCTGAACCCCGAGCCCGCCCCCATCCCCGTGGCAGCCCCCCAAAGCCTGCCGCCCGCACCTCCCCGGACCCCCACCGCACCCTCGCCCTGGGCCCCGCCCCCGGCCAGCATCCGTTACTCCGAATCAAGTTCGGATGGCAAAAGGCTCGATCACTGGGATTGGATCATCTTCCTCGGCACCGCCGTGGTCCTGCTGGTGGCGAACTTCATGAGTCCGAGCAAGTCGGCGGCCGTTCCGGGCAACTCCGCCTACGAGGCCGGGCAGACCTGCGGGACGTTCATCGGCGCCTTCCTCTTCCCCGCCCTCTTCCTGCTGCTCCGCCGCTGGTGGGGCCGCCTGGTGAGCGTGCTGGGCTGCTTCGGCTTCTGGATGATCCTCGGCATCCTCGCCGCCATCGCCCTGCCGGCCCTCCTGGGCCAACGCCAGCGCGCCCGCGAGAAGGCCAACGTGCCCATGACGCTGACGGTCCACTCGCCCGCCCCGTGGCTCTCCATTCAACTGCCCGGCCGTTACACCGAAATTCCGGCCACCTCGCCGAACCACATGATCGCCGTGACGCAGAAGGCCGTGGCCACCGAGGGCGATTTCCAGGTGGAGCTGCAACTCATGGAGATGGCTCCGGGCTTCCGGGTGATCCCCGAGAACGCCATCAAGAGCCAGAAGGACAACCTCCTCGCCAACCCCAAGGTCACCGCGGAAAACGTCCGGCCCACCCAGCCCGTGCGCTATGACGCCGGCCGAGGCCAGAGCTTCGAATTCACCACCCCCACGCCCCGGGGCACCACCCTCATGCGCAGCGTCGTGCTCGCCTTCCCCGGCGACGCCGAGAACCCCACCCAGGGCCTCGTGCTCGTCATGCACGGGCAGGGCTCCGAGGCCTACCTGCGGGCCCAGATGGACCGCATCGTGGATTCCATCCGCTACATCCACTGAGGCGCAGGGGAGGACTAGGAGGGCCCCCCCAACCGATTGGGAAGGCCCTCAGTCCGGCGACGACCACACCCGCAGGTCCACCCGGAATCCCAGGGTGATGGTGGCGTCATCCCGATCCCGATCCGACCGCCGTCCCCGGTTGATGCTGCCCTCCAGGTAGAAGCCCAGGGATTGGATGGCGTCGAAGTTGTACATGGCCCGACCCCTGAGGAACTGCCGGTTCCGGGAATCCGTGAAGAGGGGATCGCTGCAGTTTGAATACTCCAGCAGGGAGCCCCGCCACACGGCGTCATGCTGCTGGAGCAGGAAGCCCAGTCGGCGCTGGGACTTGATGACGTCCGTGAACCCGAAGGTCTTGGGGGCGTTGGGATCGTCGGAGGGCTGCAGGCTGTAGTTGGAGAACTGGTGTTGGAGGAAGAGGCCGAGGGTGGTGGTGTCGGTGATGAAGCCCCCAAGCCAAAAGTAGGCGTGGGCCGAGGCCGTATCGGTGGCCGTCACCGCCTTGCGGAACCCCGAGGCCGTGGCCGCGCCCTGGAAGTCCGATTCCTTGCTCCCCTGAATCATGGCCCCGCCGCCCCACTTCGACAGCAGCTGGGGGTAGGCGGTCAGCCAGAAATACTGCTCATGCTCCAGGGCGAAGAACCCCTTGGGCCGGAAGTAGGTGTCGGTCGCCTGGGGATCCCGGTAGAGGTTGGACCAGCGAGTTCCGAAGTAGGTGTGGATGGACACGCCCGCCGATTCGAGGCCCGGGATCAAATGCTTGGCCGGAAGGGCGCCATTCTCTTCCGTGAACACCCTGTTCGCCTGGGCATCCGCCACCGCGGCCGCCCCCTGCCGGGCCTTCAGATCCGTGGTGAGGCTCTCAACCTTCACCGTATCCCCCTGGGCCTTGGCCCCGTCGAGGTCCCGCTGCGTCGTTTGGACAAGGGCTCCCGCCTTCCGCGCCGCTGCCAACTGCTTACGGGCCTCCCCGGCCAGCCCCCGCTTCTCGTTGGCGTCGTCCTCGGCCTCGTGGGCCCGCACCTCCGCCGCCGCCGCCTCCGCGGTGGCCGCCTCCGCCTTGGCCCGCGCGGCGGGGTCCGCCCCTGAGGCCATCAGGAGCTTATCCCGCTTGGCCCGGGCCTTCGCCGCGAGGATCTGCAGCTTCAGGGCCAGGGCCTCGGCCTTTTTCGCGTTGGCCTCCAATCGATCCAGGGCAGCCCCCCACTTGGGATCCCGCAAGCGGTTCAGCAACCGCTGGTCCAGGGAGCCGCCCCGCTGAGCATCCTGGGCGGAAAGTACCCCTAGAAGTGCGCAGATCAGGATCAGTGGTTTCATCGATTTACCTCGATCGGTTCCGGAAAATTAAAATGGTTGAGTGCACTCAGAGCTAGCTCGTGTCCCAAGGCCCTGTAGCTCTCGAACTGGGATTCGGTGAAAAATTGATCACCCGTGGATTGGTGGGGAAAAGCTGAGTTCCAGCGGGCGTAGGTGAGGATATCCGCGGGAATGCGCTTCCATAAGTGCGGCTTGAGGTAGATCAGTGTCCCGCAAGAAACCTTCTCCCCATCCACCTTCCCGTATTCGATCTTTGCTACGGCCACATGGGGATGTTCCTGGAACCAAGGCCCATCCCCTTCCCCAGGGGGAATCAAGGGATAGGGGAAGGTGATGGGAATGCCCAGGTCGATCCGAATCTTCCTAAGGGCATTCCCCAAATCTTCGTACTCAAATTTGGGATCCTCCCCCCCATCCACCACGACGATGAATTTGCACCTACGAGCCACCATTTCATATAGCCCGAGGTTTTCGAAGTGACCCCCATCCGAGAGGTTCACGTAGCGACGCTTCGAGGTGGAGAATCCAAACAATTCTGAAACGAGGGGGAATATCTCAAGGGATGGATATTCTTTTATCCAGCTCTTGCTGTCCGCCATTCCAGGATTCGGCAACCAACTCCCAAGCCGGATGCTGAAAAAAGTCATCACGAAGGCAAGGAGCGGCGAACTGTGATACCCCATGTTCGGACTCGCGGCGGCGCCCGAAATGGTCATGGCCGTACCCAGGCTGACGGGTCCCCCGTAACCTTCAGTGCGCTGATACCCCACTTTTAAAAAATTTCCGCAATGAAGTGGACTCATCGTGAAGCTCATGGCCTTGCGCTCCTGCCAGCCCAGTTGTTCTCCGAAGGTCTGATTCAAAGCAGTGTTGATCACCAGCAGGGGCTTTTGCGCATTCCCATTCTTGGCCAGGTGGCTGAGCTGAAAATCATCCAGGCTGGAAAAGCCCGTGGCCATATCCGGATGTCGTGAATCCCGGGAGGCCCCCAGGTAAGCCCGCACCAATCGATTCCGATAGAGTGAATGCAAAGAATATTCGCCTAGCGGGAACAGCCAGCTGAGGGCCAGTCCCAGTAGCAATAGACCCCCGACGCAACCAGCCAGCAAGATGTGGATGGGACCTTGATGACTCGGGTCATTCAGTTGGACTTTGAGTACGCAATCCCCTGGAATCGACAATCGTTTGCAGGCGTTGACCAGCCAATAGTTCACATCCCTAATGGTCTTCAAGAGGCCCCGATCAGCCTGCGCCTCTGACGACTGTAAGTGAGCTTCCACCTTCGCCTCCTTGGCATTCGGTGGTTGAGTAACCCTTAACGTAAGGGCCACCGGCGATTCCTTCGGAGGCATAGCAACCTGATACTCCAGGGAGACGGGCTTGATCACCTCATGGAGGCCCCTCTCTAATCCCACGACCACCAGGATCGCAATCAGCAGCGCTCCGACCAATCCGCCTAAAGGCGCGGCCTTGGCCAACAGCAAATCTTTGAGGCCACTCTTACCCTCACCCCCTCGCCCCGCTGACGAGAAGACACCCCAGGTCGCTGCCGCAACGCCACCGGCAGTGAGGGCCGTGAATACCTTTGGAAGCTTGAGCAACAAGCCCACCCCGTAAAGGGAAATCCCGGCCAACACCAACCAGCCGAACCCGACAATGAGCGACCATGCCCCAAGTCGGGCATACCACTCCCGATCGATGTTCCCCACGAGGGGGCGTTCTTTGGGGATGAGCAAGAGCGCGCCCCCAACGAATAAGACCAGGCTTGGGGATAATCCCTTCCCCATGAACAGCCAAATGAAGGCCCCTAGCAGGAGCAGCGCACCCCAAACCTTGTGCTGTTTTTTGGGGTGAGCACTCAAGAGGGCCACGGGCACGCTCGTCAGAAAGAAGACGAGAAGGGCGATCAGAGCCGGGCCACAGGTGATCAACCACCGCGACCATTCCGGGAATTTGGGCGAGCCGAAACGAATGACGCTCCACAGCCCCCCTGCGAGGGCTGCTCCGATGCCAAGTTCGAACATGAGCGCCTTCCAGCCCGATGCGCGGCTTAGCTTCGAGAACGGCACCATGAAATAGATGACCGCCAGCCCATATAAGGCATACAAGACAACCCCGGGTAGTCCGCTCCCTCCCGCGGTAGGATCCTGCCGCCCCAAATACAATCCGCCCACCAAAGCGCCCGCGATCAGCGCGGCCACCCACACCCAATCTAAACGGTTCATCTGGCCGTATCCCCGGGTGAACAGCCCCGCCAGCGCGGGGACCAACACCAGGAGGGGGAGAACGACCCACGGCCGCATTGAATTCAATGAAAACGAATCTCCAGGCCCGAGGCGAGCCCCAGCCGAAACCCAAGCCCACGCGAGCAACAGGATGCCCAGAGCCAGAAACCATTTGGGCGCCCCGGAATCAGTTGGTTTCTGATTCCGAGAATCGGCTTCTGAACACGCGGTTTGGCCCAGGGCAAAGGCATAGGCTACGAGGGGAAAGCCAAGACCAAATGCGATCTCCCATCCCTTCGCCGCATAGGCGGACGCGAGGGCCAGGAAGGGAAGGAGCAGGAGCGCGGCGAGCAGCGGCACCAGAACGGCCCAGTGCACGAGTAGATTCCGAATCATGAGGGCGACCAACGTCCACATATCGGCGCTGAGCAAGCCCATCTGGGGTGAGAGGTAGCTGCTGTTGGCCCGGAGCCGCCAAACCTTCAGCGGCTCCGGTTGGGGCTCTGGGCCATGGGCATAAGGCGGTGTCCCGAGCGTCCATTTCGGCTGGTGATCCTTCAAGGCCTTTTCAACCTCTCCGACCCCTCCATCGGATCGGTGGATCCAGGCACTCAGCCAGCTCCCCAGATACCCTCCTCCGCTCACCGTGCTGAGGTAGTGGAATTTGGAAAGGAGCTGATGCTCCGCCAGCCCTTGGATCACCCCCAGGCCAAAGGTCGCGCTTCGAATCCCACCACCGGAGAGGCAGAGCGCGCTGCGCCCCCCAGCTTCTCCATGGCAATGGGCGATGAGCGAATCCAACCACCGACGCTCAATGTCGTCGGCCTCCTTCAACGCCTGAACGGCTCGACGCAGGTGTTCCCCTTCATTCTCCGGATCCACGAGACCAGCAGGGCCGCCCTGCGATCTGGGAGTCAGGGGCCCAAGGGCACCATCCACCATCGCGACGAAAGCCCTGGCCTCCTGGTGGTAGTCATGGAACTCGAATTCGGGCTTCTCCGGCAGGGGAGGCAAGACCTTGTTTCGCAGGGCGCGCTTCAGCCGTTGAGCGGTTGGGCCATCTTGATCCATGAGGACCCTTGCCTTCGCTTCCAAGGCCAAAGCCGACGGCCAGAGATCCAGTACGTGCTTCTTCCAGAGGGATTCCCTTTTCCCCTGGAGTCCCTCACCCAAGCCCTGAGACTTTAGTTCCTCCTCAAGAACTTGCCACCAAGGCAACGGCGTTGATTGCTTGGCAGGACGATCCGAGTTCATCGCGATCTCCAAAGGCTATGGATGAATGACGGAAGTCATCCTGCAGCAATCGGATTTTTCAAACACCTGACAATTCGCCCACGGGTCGCGAGGTTGTGCATCTCGGTGTGACCTTGGAGATCGCCCCCAGCCAGGCAGCCCGGTTTTTCGACCGAGCCCCAACGCGTCCAATGCGGCCCATTCTCCTTGAATTGCACCATGGTCGCGACACCGAACACTGAGCCTTGGGCACTTACCCGAAGTCCCTCAACCCTTGGGACAATGATCCATGTCCTTCGCGCACCTCCACCTGCATTCCGAGTTTTCCCTGCTGGACGGCCTCACGCGCATCCCGGATCTGGTGAAGAAGTGCAAGGCCGAGGGCATGCCCGCGGTGGCCGTCACGGATCACGGCAACATGTTCGGCATGATGAAGCTCTTCGACGCCTGCGAGAAAACGCGGGACGCCGAGGGCAATCTGGCCGTGAAGCCCATCCTCGGTTGCGAAGTGTACGTGGCGCCCCGCACCCGCTTCGATCGCAAGCTGGAGGCCCGCAACCTCACGGGCGAGGAAGGCCTCGAGGATTGCGTGGATCCCAGCGGTAGCCGGGATGCGGGATACCACCTGGTGCTGCTGGCCAAGAATCCGAAAGGCTTCGCCAACCTCTCCAAGCTCGTCTCCAAGGGCTTTACCGAGGGCTTCTACTACAAGCCGCGCATCGACAAGGACATCCTCCGGGAGCACAGCGAAGGCCTCATCGCCCTGTCGGCTTGCCTGGGCGGCGAAGTGCAGGCCCGCATCCTCCAGAACCGCCTGGATCAGGCCGAGCGCGTGGCCCTGGAGTTCAAGGAACTCTTCGGCGAAGACTTCTACATGGAGATGCAGGACCAGGGCTTCGAGAAGGAACAGGAGATCATCCCCTACCAGAAGCAGCTCTCGGCCAAAACGGGCATCCCCCTCGTGGCCACCAACGATGCCCACTACCTGAACCACGACGACGCCGACCTGCACGACACCCTGCTCTGCATCGGCACCAAGGCCCTGAAGAAGAGTGAGCGCCGCATGCGCTTCTCCACGGATCAGTTCTTTGTGAAGACTCCCGAGGAGATGGCCCGGGTCTTCCCTGACAATCCCGAATACCTGGCCCGCACGCTCGAGATCGCCGCCAAGGTGGACCTCTACCCCATCACGCGCAAGCCCGCCACGCCCACCTTCCCCGTGCCCTCGGATCACACCCTGGAGAGCTATTTCGTCCACGTCACCCGCGAGTGGTTCGAGAAGCGCATGGTGGAGAACCGCGAAGGCTGGGCCACGGGCCGCCTCAAGCACCCCGAAGAGGTCTACCGGAAGCGCCTGGAGTTCGAACTCGACACCATCCTCAAGATGGGCTTCCCCGGCTATTTCCTGCTGGTGTGGGATTTCATCGCCAAGTCCCGGGAGATGGGCATCCCCGTGGGCCCCGGCCGTGGCTCCGCCGCCGGCAGCATCGTGGCCTGGTCGCTGATGATCACGGACATCGACCCCATGCAGTACGACCTGCTCTTTGAGCGCTTCCTCAATCCCGAGCGCATCAGCATGCCCGACGTGGACATCGACTTCTGCCGGGATGGCCGCCAGAAGGTCATCGACTACGTCACCGACAAGTACGGCCAGGACCGCGTCTCCAACATCGTCACCATCAACCAGCTCAAGACCAAGGCCGTGATCAAGGACGTGAGCCGCGTCTTCGAAAAGGACTTCGCCTTCGCCAACGTGCTCACCAAGTTGGTGCCCCAGGAGCCTGGCAAGCCCATCACCGTGGGCGAGGCCCTGGAGAAGTCCGACGAGCTGCGCCAGCGCTACGAGACGGATCCCGAGGTGCGCAACATCCTCGACATCTCGGCGCGGCTGGAGGGTCTGGCCCGCAACACCGGCGTCCATGCGGCGGGCGTCATCATCGCCCCCGAGGAGCTGACCCAGTTCGCCCCCCTCAGCATGGATAAGGATAAGAAGGTCATGGTGCAGTACACCATGATCGATGCGGAGCGCGCGGGCCTGCTGAAGATGGACTTCCTGGGCCTCGAAACGCTCACCCAGATCGCCAAGACCCAGGGCTACATCGCGCAAAAGCACGGCAAACCCATCGACATGCTCACCATCCGGGGTTTCGACGATAAGAAGACCCTCCAGCTCTTTGCCAACGGCGAAACCGATGGCGTGTTCCAGTTCGAATCCGGCGGCATGAAGCAGCTGCTGCGCAAGCTCCAGCCCGACCGCTTCGACGACCTCATCGCCCTCAACGCCCTCTTCCGCCCCGGCCCCTTGGGCGCGGGCATGGGCGAGGAATATGTGGAGCGCCGCCACGGCCGCAAGCCCGTGGTCTATCCCTTCCCCCAGCTGGAGCCGATCCTGTCGCCCACCTACGGCGTGATCCTCTACCAGGAGCAGGTGATGCAGATCGCCCAGGAGGTGGCGGGCTACACCCTGGGTGAAGCCGACATGCTGCGCCGCGCCATGGGCAAGAAGGATCTCGAGAAGATGAAGAAGGAGAAATCCAAATTCGTCGAGAAGGGTGCCGCCCGGGGCTACGACGAGAAGAAGGCCTCGGACCTCTTCGACACCATCGAGTATTTCGCGGGCTACGGCTTCAACAAGAGCCACTCCGCCGCCTACGCCATGGTGGCCTACGAAACGGGCTACCTGAAGGCCAACTACCGCACGGAATTCATGGCGGGCATCCTCTCCACCAAGAGCCAGCGCACCGATGACGTGGTGAAGTACATCCAGGATTGCCGCGCCACGGGCATCGACGTGCTGAACCCCGACATCAACAAGTCGGGCCTCGACTTCACCATCACCGGCGAAAGCCAGATCCGCTTCGGACTCAGCGCCATCAAGGGCCTGGGCGATGCCGCCCTGGAGGCCATCCTCGAAGCCCGCGAGCAGGAAGGCGGTTTCCAGGACTTCTTCCACGCCCTGAAAGCCACGGACCTCCAGAAGGCCAACCGCAAGGTGTGGGAGTGCCTCATCAAGGCCGGTGCCTTCGACAGCCTCGAGCCCAACCGCGCCGCCCTGCTGCACGGCCTGCCCGAAGCCATCAGCGCCGCCGCCACGGGCGGGGGCCCCGACCTCGGCATGACGAGCCTCTTCGATGAAGCCGAACTCAGCAGCCTCGCTGCCGAGTGGCGCCTGCCCGAGGACGTGGAGCCCTGGGGCCGCATGGAGCGCCTGGCCGCCGAAAAGGAAACGCTGGGCATGTACGTCTCCGGCCACCCCCTGGATGACTACGTGGATGCCCTCAAGGTGCACACCGAGGGCGGCATCGGCCGCCTGCAGGAGAACGTGGCCAGCGGCCTGCGGGGCGATGGCGACGAGATCACGCTGGGCATCATGGTGAGCGGCGCCCAGTTCAAGACCACCGCCAAGGGCGATCAGATGGCCATCCTCGTGGCGGAAGACGCCACCGCCAAGATGGAGATGCTGCTCCTCCCCAACCTCTTCAACCGGAACACGAAGAAGCGCAGCCGCCCCTTCGAGGAGTTCAGCCACCACATCCAGCAGGACGCCCTGCTGCGCGTCACCGGCGAACTCAAGGTCGAGAAGATCCAACGCAACAACCCCACCGCCGAGGACGGCGAAGAAGAGGAGCAGGATCAGCTCAAGCTCTTCATCACCAAGATCGAACCCCTCGCCGGGTTCCAAAGCCAGGGCTTCACCGGCGCCGTGATCCGCCTCCCCGTGGGCGAATGCCCGCCCCGCCTCTTCAAAGTGCTCGGCGAACTCAAAGGCAACCTCCCCGTCACCTTCGACTACCGCAGCCGCGAAGGCCTCCACGCGAAGGTGAAGGCCGGCCACGAGATCCGCATCAAGCACGATCCAAATCTGGCCGAGCGGCTGGCGAAGGAATGTGGGTGTGCGTTGAGCTGGACCTATTAGGCAACCTCACGCTCGAGAGTTCCCCATGCCCGACGCAACCTTCACCGACAACCCCTACAGCCCCCCTTCCGCCCCGGTCTCAGATGCCCCTGATTCCCAGGCGCTGACGGCCAGCCCTTATTTCCATGTGGCGATTTGGAAGCTAATCCTCATGTCGATTTCGACCGTGGGGATTTACCTCCTGTATTGGCACTACAGGCATTGGAAAGCGATCAAGCAAGATCAGGATGAGAAGTTATGGCCGATCCCGCGAGCCATCTTCTACCCCCTGACGGGATTTGATCTGTATCCCCGATTTCATCGATCCGCCTTAGGGGTGGGGATCACGCCGAGCTGGGGACCCGTCGCCATCAGCATCGCCATTTTTATCCTGAACCTCCTGAACCAAGTCAGCTCCTGGTTCGATGTGCCCCTGTTGAGTTATGCGGCCTTGCTGCAAGTCATCCCAACCGCCATGGTGCAGTCCACCGTGAATGGATATTTGGAATCTACACACCCCGACGTTCAAAGGAATTCCAGATTGTCCGTCTGGAACATCCTTTGGTTTGTTCTCATCGTCGTTGTGTTCGCCCTGTCGGTCTTTGGCAAATCGGTAAAGGCCTAATCCATGACCTACGTATTCCTCAATCCCATTCTTCGTTGTTTCCTAACCACCTCCGCATGCTGTGTCCTCGCCGGCAGCCTCACCACCCGCACCCCCTACCACGGCGCCTCGGACCTCGTGGCCAAGCCCAATGGGGCCGTCCTCGCCGAGGCCTGGTTCAGCAACAGCGCCGGGCTGCAGAAGGCGCTGGAGCATGCCTCCGTCACCATTGAGATGAAGCGGGGCGACACCTGGGAAACCGTGGGCGTGGGTCGCACGGATGGCGAAGGCCGCGTGGCCGTGGCCTTCAACGCGCCTGCCACGGCGGGCCGCTATCCCCTGCGCTGGACGGCCCAAGGTCAATCCGCCGAGGCCACGCTGCACGTGCTGGCCATGGATGTGCCCGTCACGGTCTTCGACATCGACGGCACGCTCACCACTTCCGACTCTGAGAACTTCAAGGACTACGCCCGCCGCCTGCTGCGGAACGCGAAGGCCGAGGGCCCGAAGCTGCGCCCCGGTGCCGTGGCGGCGGTGCGGCGGGCCGCCGCGCAGGGGCCCGTGGTCTACCTCTCGGGCCGCGCGCCCTGGCTGGGCCGCCCCACCCGGGAATGGCTCGCCTTCCATCAGCTGCCCGAGGGCATCCTCATCCTCATGCCCGAAGCCAGGGACATCCTGCCCACGGATGGACGCGTCGGCCGCGCCAAGACGGAACGCCTCCAGGCCTTGAAGGCCCTGGGCCTCACCTTCCGCGCCGCCTACGGCAACGCCCGCACCGACATCCACGCCTACACCGCGTTGGGCATCGACAAGGCCTGCACCTTCATCCTCGGGAAACATGGCGGGGAGGAGGGGACGGTGAAGCTCGGCGAGGCCTTCCCCGGGGCGGAGTAGCGGTCGAAGCTCCTGGGGAACGCGAATAGCGCGAATGGGCCCCTTGATTCAGGGCCCTCCGGCCGGAGGCCCGCACCGACGGTGTCGGTGCGCTTCCCGGGGCGGGTGGTGGCGACGCCCCCAAGCGCCGCAGACACCCGCCCCGGGAGGGAGGGCCCGGGCGTCGCCGTGGAGCCGGACTCCCCGGTTGGGAGGGGGGCATGGGTCGGGCTCGGAGGAGACATTCCGGTGCACGAGGCCCGCGAATGCCCCTGCGGGCCGATCAGCCCGACATCTCATTCGCGCCATTCGCGCGCCGCAGGCGCATTCGCGCTATTCGCGTTCCCCGCGCCGGGCGATTGAATCCCCCGGCTCAGGCCTTCTTCACGAACTCCGACTTCAAGCGCATGGCCCCGAAGCCGTCGATCTTGCAGTCGAGGTTGTGGTCCCCGTCCACCAACCGCACGTTCTTCACCTTCGTGCCCATCTTCAGCGGCGAGGGGCTGCCCTTGACCTTGAGGTCCTTGATGAGGACGACCGCATCGCCATCCTGCAGGAGGTTCCCGTTGGCATCGCGGACGACCAGGGTCTCCTCGGCGGCCTCGGCAGTACCCGCGGCGGTCCATTCCTCGGCGCATTCCGGGCACACGAACAGCCCATCCCGCTCATAGGTATAGGGGGAGTCGCATTTGGGGCAGTTCGGCAGGGTGGTCATGGCAGCGGTTCCTAGGGCAGAGGGCCCGTTCTCCAGCATAGCGGCTGGCCCTTCGGCGCCTGCGAGGCTCGATTGGAACCCCGGTCCCGGCCCATTGGCAGTATCTTCCCCCTAACCCCATGGCCCGCACCCGCTTCCACGACACCGGCGAAGGGATCCCCCTCAGGACCCTGCCTGCGGCTGCCCTGCGCGCCGTGTTGCGGGAGGGCTACCACGGGACTCAGCTCCGGAAAGATCTCGCGGCGGGATTCCTCGTGGGCATCGTGGCGCTGCCCCTGGCCATGGCCCTGGCCATCGCCGTGGGGGTGCCCCCCCAGGCTGGCCTGACCACGGCCATCGTGGCGGGCTTCATCACGGCGCTGCTGGGCGGCTCCCGCATCCAAGTGGTGGGCCCCACCGCCGCCTTCATCGTGGTGCTCGCCCCCCTCTACATCCGCTTCGGCATGGCGGGCCTGCTGCTCTCGGGGCTCATGGCGGGCCTCATCCTCATCGGCATGGGGCTGCTGCGCCTGGGGCGCTTCATCCAGTTCATTCCCTTCCCCGTCACCACGGGCTTCACCAGCGGCATCGCCGTGGTGATCGCGGTGCTCCAGCTGAAGGATTTCTTCGGCCTGCAGGTGCCCCACTTCCCGGATCACTTCCTGGAGCGCACCCGGGCCCTCCTCCTCGCCGCGCCCAGCGCCTCGCCTTCGGAATTCGCCGTGGGCGCGGGCACCCTGTTCATCCTGCTCATGCCCCGCCTGCCCAAACGCTGGCTGGCCAGGCTGCCCCGCATGATTCGCAAGATCCCCGCCCCGCTGTTGGCGCTGCCCCTGGCGGGCCTCGCGGGGTGGCTCCTCATGCGCACCGTGCCCGGCTTCCACCTGGAAACCCTGGGCACCCGCTTCCACACGCTGGTGGATGGTCAGATGGTGGACGGCATCCCCCGCACGGGCCTCAGCCTCCAGTGGCCCTGGAACGCCGTGGGGCCCGAGGGGCAGCCCTTCGTCTTCAACTTGGCCACCCTGCGCCTGCTCCTGCCCAGCGCCTTCGCCGTGGCCATGCTCGGCGCCATCGAATCCCTGCTCTCCGCCGTGGTGGCCGATGGCATGGCCCGCACCCGCCACGATCCCGACGCAGAACTCCTGGCCCTGGGTGTGGGCAACGTGCTCACGCCCTTCTTCGGCGGCATCCCCGCCACGGGGGCCATCGCCCGCACGGCCACCAACTTCCGCTTCGGCGGTCGCACGCCCGTGGCGGCCATGACTCACGCCCTCACGATCCTGGCGGCCATGCTGCTGTTGGCGCCCCTGCTCCGCTACCTCCCCATGGCGAGCCTCGCGGCCCTGCTGCTGCTGGTGGCGTGGAACATGTCCGAGGTGGAGCACTTCGCCCACACCCTGCGCGTGGCCCCCCGCAGCGACGTGGCCGTGCTGCTCATCTGCTTCGCACTCACGGTCATCTTCGATATGGTCATCGCCGTCACCGTGGGCGTGATGCTGGCGAGCCTCCTCTTCATGCGCCGCATGGCCGCCGTGACCGAAGGCCGCATCGCCGAGCCCGACCACTCGGAGCTGCCGGGCCCGCTGCCCGAGGGGGTGGTGATCTACGACCTGTCGGGCCCCCTTTTCTTCGGCGCCACCGAACGGGCCATGGGTGCCATCCGCGCCATCGGCGGAGAGGTGCGGGCCGTGATCTTCCGCATGGAGCAGGTGCCCGCCGCCGACGTGACCGGCATCGTGGCCCTGGAGGGCGTGCTGGAGGAGCTGGCGCGCCAGCGCGTGAAGGTGATCCTGGTGGGCCTCCAGCCCCCCGTGAAGGCGGCCTTCGCCAAGGCGGGCGTCGTCGCGAAGGAGGGCCATGTGGCCGTGTGCGACACCATGCTGGCTGCCTTCCATGCCCTCCACGCCAAGCTGCACCCCCTGCGCCACCTGGAGAAGGGTGCCCTGCACTTCCACCTGCTCCACCGCCATCGCGCCAACCTGGGCAGGGGTCGTCGTTAGGCGCGTGGCCTGGGAAACGCGAAGCGCGCGAAGGCTCCCTCGCAGAGGGACCCTCTGGCCGAAGGCCCGCACCGACTGCGTCGGTGCGCTTCCCGGGGCGGGTGGTGGCGGCGCCCCGAAGCTCCGCATCCACCCGCCTCGGGAAGGGAGGGCCCGGGCTGGGTCGGGGACCTTCGGCCCTTGGCTTGGAAAGCGGCGAGGATCCACCAAGGACTGATCATTCCGGCGCACGAGGCCCGCGAAGGGAGGTTCGAGCACGCCGCGCGAACATCCCTTCGCGCTCTTCGCGCGCCGCAGGCGTATTCGCGCCCTTCGCGTTCCCCACGGCCCCTCGTCCTGGCTAAGCGGGCGCGTCCTTCAGGCTCGCCCACAGGTGGTAGGTGGCGAGGCTGCGCCAGGGGCGGAAGGGTTCCATGAGCCGCTCCAGCTCCGGGTTTGTGGGTCGGGCGTCCAGGCCCCACACGCGCTGGGCGGCGGTGGCCAGGGCGCTGTCGCCCAGGGGCAAGCCATCCAGGTGGCCGCAGCCGCGCAGGAGCACGTATTGCGCCGTCCAAGGGCCGATGCCCTTCAGGGAGGTGAGACGGGCCACCACGTCGGCCGCTTCCAACTGCGGAAGCTGTTCCACGGGCAGCTCCCCCGAGGCCACGGCCTGGGCCGTGCGCACTAGGCAGGCCGATTTGGCCCGAGAGAGCTGCAGCGGCGTAAACGCGTCAGGCTCCAGCGCCGCCAGGGCTTCCGCCGTGGGATGGGCCGTGAGGCCATCGCCCGCATCCTCCCCCGCCAACCGGATCACGCGCTGACGCAGCTTGAAGGCGAAGGGCAGGTTCACCTGCTGCCCGAGGATGGCCCACACGAGGGCTTCGAACACCGTGGCCGTTTGCGGGATGCGCAGGCCCGGGCGGTGGCGCAGGAGCGGGCCCAACTGCGGGTGCGTGCGGTGCTTCGCCTCAAAGGTCGCGGCATCGCCGTCGAGCGCCAGGAGCCGGGTGGCTTGGCGAAGCAGGTCCGCTTCTTCCGCTTTGCGCAGCTTCGCGCCTGCCACCCGCACTTCGGCTTGGCCCGGCGTCAACCGCAGCTCCAACCGCACGGGCCGTCCACCCAGGCGCGAAGCCTTGTGCAGGGTGTCGCCCGCCACGCGCTCCGACGGGCTCTCGGGATCCCGGCCGTGGAAGGCCAGGATGTCGGCGAAGCGGGCCGAGGGTGGGAGGGGAAGGACGAGGTGGGGGTCCATCCCTCCCATCATGCCCCGGCTTCCAGCACCCGGGCCCGCTCCAGCCCCAGCAGGGCCTGCTTGCGTGGCGCGCCCCAGCGGTAGTCGCCCAGGGCCCCGGTCCCCTGGATCACCCGGTGGCAGGGGATGAGGCCGGCGATGGGATTGGCACCCACGGCGCTGCCCACGGCCCGGGAGGCGCCAGGCGAGCCCGTGAGTTTGGCCACGTCCGCATAGGCCAGGGCATGACCGGCGGGAATGCGCAGCAGGGCCTCCCAGGTGCGGAGCTGGAAGGGCGTGCCCTTCAACACCAGGGCCAGCGGTTGATCCACGCGCCCCGCCATGCGCGCCGAAAAGGCGTCGGCCAGGGGTCGGATCGCCGCAGGCGACGCCTCCAGCGTGGCCTCGGGCCAGCGCTCCCGCAGCTGGGCGAAGGCGGTCTCGGGATCATCCTCCGCGAGGAAGGAGAGCCCGCAGAGGCCCCGGTCCATGGCCGCGAAGAGGGCAGGGCCGAAGGGCGTTTCCTCCACCCCCCAGCGGATCGTCAGCCCGGCGGCCTGGGCCTTGTACTCGCCGGGCGTCATGCACTCCAGGCTGAGGAAGAGGTCGTGGAGGCGGCTGGGGCTGGAGAGACCCACTTCGAAGGTGGTGTCCAGCAGGCTGCGGGACTCCGCCAACATGCGTTTGGCCTCGGCCAGGGTGAGCACCTGGAGGAAGCGTTTGGGGCTGAGGCCCGCCCACCGCTGGAAGAGGCGCTGGAAATGGAATTCGCTGAGCCCCGCGGCCTCCGCCACCTCGGCGAGGCTCGGCTGCTCCCGGGCCCGGGACTGCAGCAGGCGGATGGCCTGTTCGATGCGGGCGTAGTCACTCTGCGACATGGTGTGCTCCCGAATCCAGACTCAGCTCCGGGCAGGCCCCCCTCAATCCGATTCTTGCGGTCTTCGAGGGCGCCCATCCATGGGAAAATGAATCCGATGAACACCGTGCTCCGCTTCCTCTTCTCCGCCGTGGGCCTCCTCGTGGCCTCCAGCGTCGTCTCCGGCATCCACCACGGGCCCTTCGTGGATCTGCTCATCGTGGCCGTGCTCCTGGGCGCCCTCAACGCCACCGTGGGCCAGATCCTGCGCTTCCTCGCGTTGGTGCCCGTGGCCTGTTCCTTTGGCTGCTTCAACCTGGTGATCAACGGCCTCATCTTCTGGTGGGCCGGTTCCCTCAGCCGCGTGCTGGGCCTCCAGTTCTCCGTGGATGGCTTCTGGCCCGCCTTCTGGGGCGCCCTCATCTCCTCCGCCGTGGCGGGCCTGCTGGGCTGGATCTTCCTGCCCAAGAAGCAGGGACCCGGGCGGCCTGGGCCGAGGGCGCAGGATGAGGGACCCCGCCCCATCAAGATCGTGAACCCCTGAACCACCCGCCGCTGACGGTCCCGTACCTCCCGCAGGTCCCACCTTCCATCCGAGATCCCCTGGGGAGAATCCATTGAACGATGCCGCTGGAGTGAAGTGCCTGCGCTGCGAGGGAACCGGTCGAATGACCACGGCCTGCGACATCTGCAACGGCAAGGGTGTGCTGGTGCTGGGCTGCCGGAAATGCTCGGGAACGGGAACCTATTCCCAGCAGGCGGGCCCCTGTTCCCGGTGCGACGCCAAGGGCGTGCTGGCGGATGGCACGAAGTGCCCCCGCTGCCGGGGCACCAAGGCTCAAACGGCCTTCACCTCGACCTGCGCCAAGTGCGCCGGCAGTGGCTCCGTGAGCCTTCCCTGCAAAAAATGTCGCGGCAGCCTCACCTCAGAGTCCGAATGCAAAACGTGCCAGGGGACGGGCATCTTCCGCCGGTGAAGCCGGGCCATTGACGCCGCAGGCCCTTCTTGGATTCGCTGACCCCATGGACCGTTCCTCCCGCAACCGCCTGACCGAGACCCTGCTGCCCCAGTTCGCGGGGGAGACCCTCTTTGATGCGATCGCCCGGGCGGTGTGCCGGGCGGGCTGTCTGCCGCGCAAAGAACTGTATGAAGCCTGGGAAGTGGCCCGGCGGGTGCGGCGGCGCTTCCGGGGGCGGCGCATCGTGGATCTGGCGTGCGGCCACGGGCTGCTGGCGCAGATCCTCCTGCTCCTCGACGACACCTCCCCCGAGGCCCTGGCCGTGGATCGGCGCATTCCCAAAAGCGCTGCGGGGCTGGAGGCCGCGCTGGGCGAAGCCTGGCCCCGCATCCAGGGCCGCGTCCGCTACCTCGAAACCGATCTGGCGGAGGTTCCCCTGCATCGGGATGACCTCGTCGTATCCGCCCACGCCTGTGGGGGCCTGACCGACCTCATCCTGGAGCGGGCGGCAGCGACCGGGGCCTGCGTCGCGGTGCTGCCCTGCTGCCACGACCTTCGCAGCGGCGATCTCGGGGGATTGGAAGGGTGGCTGGATGGCCCCCTCGCCATGGATGCCACCCGGGCGGCCCGGTTGCGGTCCCGGGGCTACCGCGTGTTTACGCAAGTGATCCCCGGGGACATCACCCCCAAGAACCGGCT
This sequence comes from uncultured Solibacteraceae bacterium, assembly GCA_964617215.1. Classification (GTDB taxonomy): domain Bacteria; phylum Acidobacteriota; class Holophagae; order Holophagales; family Holophagaceae; genus JAFDVN01. Next base: position 325,624 of record CAZTVL010000001.1, read on the forward strand.
CTTGATGGGTGAACCCGACCGGGCCTGAACCTCCCATTCCCTGACCGCCCCCCACTCTGGAAGCGCACGATGAACGCGGATCACCCGACCCCCCATCCCTTCGACCAGCTCATGACCGCCGCGAAACAGGCGGATTCCGAGGAGGAACTGATCCGCGCCTTTCGGGGCCTGTGGACCGCCTTCCTGGATCTCGAGACGTGGATCTTCCTCACCACGGGCGGGCGCGACCTGTCCCAGGCCAGCCCCTTCATCGGGATCATCGACGAGCAGCCCTGGGCCCTCGTGTTCACCGATCCCCTGAAGGCCGCGGCCTTCGCCGGAACGGACCCCCGCTTCCGGAACGCCGAGGGGCACCTGCTCTTCATTGAGCTTCCCAAACTCGAAGCCGTGGGCTGGGTGATGGGCTTGCAGCGGGAGGGCGTGGTGGGCCTCCGCATCAACCAGGGCGAGTTCGGCTGGTTCGCCCCCCTGGCCCACCTCCCCGCCATCGTCATGGATATCGAAGGCGGGGCTGAACCCTCGCGCTAAACTCGCGGGGTTTCCCGGAGTTCCCATGCGCTTCCTCCGTCCCCTGGTCGCCACCGCGTTGTTCGCCCTGGTGGGCCCGCCCGTGACCGCTCAGGCCCTGCGCCTGCCCACGCACCGGGACATCTTCCTGCTCAAGCGCGTGGGCAGCCCCGCCGTGAGCCCCGATGGGAAGTGGGCCGTGTTCTCCGTGACGGAGCCCGCCTACGACCCCAAGGAGCAACGCTCGGACCTCTGGCTGAAGGATCTGAACAGCGACGCGCCGCCCCGGCAGATCACCTTCACGAAGCCCGGCGAAGGCGGCCTCGCCTGGGCCCCGGACAGCCGCCGCCTCGCCTTCACCGCCAAGCGCGAAGGCGATGAACAGTCCCAGGTGTATGTGCTCGATCTGGCGGGCGGCGAGGCCCGCCGCGTCACGGAGTTGCCCCTGGGCGCGAAGGCCCCCAAGTGGAGCCCGGACGGCACGCGGTTGCTGATCGTGAGCGACGTCTATCCCGGCGCGGAGGACGTGGCGGCCATCGCCAAGGAAGCCAAGGCCCGCAAGGATCGCAAGGGTACGGCCCGCACCTACAGCACCTTCCCCGTGCGCCGCTGGGATCACTGGACCGACGACCGCAAGCCCAGCCTCTGGGTGCAGCCCCTCGAAGCGGGCGCCCCTCCGAAGAACCTGCTGGCGGGCACCCAGGCCATGGCCAGCCCCGGATTCAACGGCACCCAGGGCAACGACGGCGGGAATCTCGAAGCGGTGTGGGCGCCCGATGGCCGCGCGGTGGTGTTCGTGGCCGTGCCGCACCTGGATCAATCGGCCCACAGTGAAGTGGACAGCCACCTCTTCCAAGTGAGCGCCCAAGGCGGCGAGCCCGTGCAGCTCACGTCGGGTCATCGCGATGTGGGCCAGCCGGCCTTCACGCCCGATGGCAAGACGCTGCTCTGCACCTCGGCCCCCAACGATGGGAAGGTTTTCCACGTGAGCCGCCTGGTGGCCTATCCCTGGCCCTTCGCGGATCAGCCCAAGGTGCTCACCGCCAACCTCGACCGCGCCATCTCGCGCTTCGTGGTGCCCGAAGGAAGCAATCGCGTGGTCTTCACCTTCGAATACGCGGGCCTGGAAAAGCTCCACTCCCTGCCCCTGACGGGCGGCGAAGTGCGCGAGGAGCCCTGCCCGACCCGCGGCTGCATTGGCGCCCTGGCCACGGGCGGCGGCCGCCTCTTCGGCACCTGGGAGGCCACCTCCCACCCGCCGGAGATCTATGTCTTCGGCGACCGGGGCGCAACGCCCCTCACCCGCTTCAATGCCGATGCCGTGGCCGGCCTCGGCTGGGCCCCCGTGGAGCATTTCTGGACGACGACCAAGCACGGCCAGAAGCTCCACTCCATGCTCGTGAAGCCCCGCCTCCTGGACGAGGGCAAGAAGGTGCCCCTCTTCGTGGTCATCCATGGCGGGGCCGCCAACATGTGGCGCGATGCGTTCTCCATCCGTTGGAACTACGACCTGCTCACCCAGCCGAACCAGGCGGTGCTTCTCACGGACTACCGCGGCTCCTCGGGCTACGGGGAGGCCTTCGGGCAGTCCATCTTCCTGGACCCCCTGAAGGGCCCCGCCGACGACGTGAACACCGCCGCCGACGATGCCTTGGCCCGCTTCCCCTTCTTGGACGCCACGCGCCAAGCCGCGGGGGGCGCCAGCTATGGCGGCCACCTGGCCAACTGGCTGCAGGCCACCACCACCCGCTACAAAGCCATCATTAGCCACGCGGGGGAAATGGACCTCACGATGCAGTGGGGCACCAGCGATGGCATCTTCCACCGCGAGCTCACCAACGGCGGCCCTGCCTGGGGCAACTCCAAAGTGTGGCGCGAGCAGAGCCCCCTGATGCAGGCTGGCAACCACGCCAAGGGCACGGGCTTCAAAACGCCCATCCTCATCACCGTGGGCGAGCTGGACTACCGGGTGCCCGTGAACAACGCGCTCATGAACTTCGCCCTGCAGCAGCGCCTACAGGTGCCCAGCCGCCTCGTGGTCTTCCCCGACGAGAACCACTGGATCCTGAAGGGTGAAAACCACCTCCAGTGGTACGAAGAGGTGAAGGCCTGGCTCACCAAATATCTGTAGGGTAGAACCATGAGCCAATCCCACTGGGACACCATCTACGCCGCCAAGACTCCGGACCAGCTCAGCTGGACCCAGGAGGATCCCGCCACCAGCCTGCGCTTCCTGCGGGAGGGCCACCTTCCGGCCGGTGCGCGGGTGCTGGATGCGGGCGCGGGCCTCGGCACCCTGGCGGCCGCGTTGCTGCGGGACACTGACTGGCACATCACCCTGGCCGATCTCAGCGCCGAAGCCCTGGCCAAGGCGAAGGCGCGGCTCGGGGATTCGCCCCGCCTCAGCTACCTCCAGGGCGACGTGCGCACCCTGCCCGTGGCCGCGGCCTCCCTCGACGCGTGGCATGATCGCGCCGTGCTCCACTTTCTGCGGGAGCCCGCGGACCGCGCCGCCTATGCGGCCACCGTGGCCCGGGCCCTGAAACCCGGCGGCCTCGCGGTCATAGCTGGCTTCGCGCCAGACGGCCCCGAGAAGTGCAGCGGCCTCAACGTGTGCCGGGCCGACGCAGCGGATCTGGCCGCCACCCTGGGGCCCGACTTCACCCTGGAAGCCCACACGCGGGAAGTGCACCTCACCCCTTGGGGCAAGGAGCAGGCCTTCCAATACACGCGCTTCCGGCGCCGTTGAGCCTCTGAAGGCGAGTCCCGCTCGCCCCCTGTCCAAGCCTGAAAGAGGACTGGGGCCGAACCTTCCGGCTACGCTGGAATGAGACCCCCATGCGCACCAGCACCCGACTCCTGATCCTCCTCACAGGCATCAACCTGCTCAACTACCTGGACCGCTACGTGGTGGCGGCGGTGCTTGAGCCCCTGGGCCGAGATCTGCACCTCACGGACGTGCAGTTGGGGCGCCTGCCCTTCGTGTTCGTGGTGGTCTACATGCTCTCGGCCCCCATCTTCGGATGGCTGGCGGATCGCTACCATCGGCCCAAGCTCGTGGCCCTGGGCGTGGCGCTGTGGAGCCTGGCCACCGTGGGCGCGGCCTTCGTCCATTCCTACCCCGCCCTGCTCTTCACGCGCTCCCTGGTGGGCGTGGGCGAGGCCGCCTATGCGACCCTGGGCCCCGCCATCCTGGCGGACGTGGTGCCCGAGGATGAGCGGGCCGCCAAGTTCACGTGGTTCTACCTGGCCATCCCCGTGGGCAGCGCCTTCGGCTACGGATTGGGCGGCCTCGTGGCCCAGCACTGGGGCTGGCGCGCGGCCTTCATGGTGGCGGGCCTGCCGGGGTTGTTCTTCGCCGTGCGCATGATGCTGCTGCCGGATCCCGTGCGGGGCGGCATGGATCAGACGAAGGATCTGGCGGCGAACCTCACCTTCGGCGAACGACTCGGCGCCATCTTCCGCAATCGCGTGTGGCTCGCCTGCACGGGCAGCTACGTGGCCTACACCTTCGCCATGGGCGCCCTCTCCCACTGGGGCCCCACGCTGCTGCAGCGCAAGTTCGCCGTGAGCACGGGCCAGGCGGGCACGGTGTTCGGCGGCATCGCCGTGATCACCGGCATCGTGGGCACCTTCCTCGGCGGCTCCCTCACCGATCGGATGCAGAAGCGCTTCCCCGATGCGGGCGTATGGATCAGTGGCCTCACGCTGTTGGCCGCGGGCCCCGTGGTGGCCCTCGCGCTGGGCGCTGGGCATCTGAACACGGTCTACGCCCTCTTCTTCGCGGGCATGCTGCTGCTCTTCATCAATACGAGCCCCGTGAACGCCCTCACCGTGAGCAGCCTGCCCGCCTCCGTGCGCGCCACGGGCGTGGCCATCAACGTGCTCCTCATCCACTTGCTGGGCGACGCCATCAGCCCCGAGTGGGTGGGCCACCGAAGTGAAGCCCTGCACGGCCTGGGCCTCAGCACCGGCGATGCCCTGGGTCGGGCCATGCTCATCGCCGTCCCCGCGATCCTCCTCTCCGGTGCCGCGCTCTGGTGGGCCCGGAAGCAGGAGGCCACCGTTTGAGCACCGCCCTGAAATCCTTCGCCCAGGCCACGGGGCGCCTCTGGTTCCGTCAACTGCGCCGCGAGGGGCCCGCCCTGCCCGAGGGCCCGGTACTGCTGGTGCTGAACCATCCCAATGGACTATTGGACCCGCTGGTGGTGACGGCGCTGCTGCAACGCCCGCCGCGCTTCGTCGCCAAGGCCACGCTGTGGAAGCTGCTGCCCCTGCGCCCCTTCATCGCCCTCTTCCGGCCCATTCCCGTGCAGCGCACCCAGGATCTGCCCGAAGGCGCCTCCGAGGCGGATCGCCAAGCCGCCATCCAGGCCACCTTCAGCGCCGTACACCGCGCCTTCCAGGCCGGCGAAGTGGTGGGCATCTATCCCGAGGGCATCAGCCACGGGGGCCATGACCTCGCGCCCCTGAAGACGGGGGCGGCGCGCATGACCCTGGGCAGCCCCGTGCGCCCCACCCTGGTGCCCGCGGGCCTCGTCTACGGCGATCGAGAGCTGTTCCGCCACAACGCCCTGCTGCGGGTGGGAGAACCCATTCCCCACGGGGACCTGCCGGGCTCGGATCCCGAGAGCGTGCAGATCCTCACGGCGCGCATTCGCGATGCCCTGCGGCCCCTCACCCTCCACGGCGCTGAGGCCGAGCGCCTGAAGCTGGCCCAGGACCTCGCCTGGCTCCTGGCCGAGGGCCCCGAGACCACGGCGGATCTGGAGGCGCTGCGCGGCCGCGTGCAGGCTCTGGAGGCCTTCTTGACCACCCAGCCCACGGAGATCCAACTCCAGCTCCGCGCCGAGGTGGATCGCATCCAGGCCTGGCTCCGGCGCCACGGCCTGCGGGCGGATCAGGTGGGCCATCCCTACGGGTTCGAGGAAGCCGCGCGGTGGCTGCCCAAGGCCCTGCTGCGCCTGGCCTGCCTCCTGCCCTGCATGCCCTTCGGCCTCCTCTTCTGGCCCCCCTACCGCCTCATCGGCTGGCTGGCGGGCCGCCTCACGGACGAAGTGGATGTCACCGCCACCGTGAAGCTCCTGGGCGGGCTGCTGCTGTTGCCCCTCTGGGCCGCAGGGCTGGCCTGGCTGGGCTATCGCACCTTCCACCTCGGCTCCTGGGCCTGGCTGCCCTTGGGGCTCCTCGCCGCCTGGTTCAGCCTGCCCCTGACGGAGCGGGTGGCCGAGGATGTCCAGGCCGTGCGCGGCTTCCAGGCCCGGCGCCATCCGAAGGTGGCCGCGCTGTTGGACGCCAAGGCCCAGTTGCTGGAAGCCTGCCCAGGCCTCAAGGCCATCTGAGCCCGGGGGATTCCGGAAAAGGAAAGGGGCGCCGAGGCGCCCCTTTTCAGGTGATGCGGTGGCTTCAGGTTAGAAGCCGGCCGCGGTGGGATCCACCACGATGCTGCCCCCACCACCGGCTCCCAAGAAGTAACCCAACTGCTTCTGGGCCAAGGCGGTGTTGGCGGGTTGGTTGGCCCAATCCAGCAAGAAGCCATGGGTGATGTTGGGCAGGTCGAACTGGAAATAGCCCTCCGTCGGAGTGCTGGAAGAGGGGGCCGCCGCGGGGGCCCCGAACTTGGTCATGAAGGGCGTCACCACGCCATTGGTGGCGGTGTGGGTGGTGGCGTACTGGATCTGCTTGAAGCCCGGGGCGAAATCCACGGGGCTGATGCCATTCCAACCCGCGAAGGAGGTGGCCAGGTAGCGAGTGGCGGCATTGGGAATGGTGAGATCGCCATTGGTGGGCACACCATTCGCGTCGAAAGTGGTGGAACTGGCTTCATGAATGGCAAGGCGGCCGGAGAGTCGGCTCAAGGCCCCAGCCCCGGCGATGCCGGTGAGCGCGGGGTGACCCATGGTGGCGGAATCCACCGGGTCCACCACCGCCTGCAGCAGCACGAAGGTGCTCTGGTAGTTGCGATTGAACGCCGCGATGTAGGCAGGGGTGCCAGGCGTGAGGCTGTAGGGGGGGTTGGTCAGCAGGGCGTTGACGCCCGCCGTGACACCCGCCTTCACCGAGCCGCCGAAGGAGCCGCTGTCCTTGAGCAGGTAGGCGATGCGGCCCCCGGGGACGCTGAGGAAGCCCTTGGGGCTGGAAGCGATGGAGGCGGCATCGTAAACGCCCGTGCCGGGGTTGACGTTCGTGGTGCCGGCCAGGAAGTAGCAGCCCACGATGGAGCCCAGGCTCTGGCTGACGTAAGTGATGTTGCCCGTGGCCCCGGGGGTGGGGCCCACGACGCCCTGGCCGCCGAGGGCCGTGGCCATGGCACCGGTCCGCATGAGGTATTCCATGCGGAACAAATTGAAGGCGGCCTGCTGGATGTTGGTGCGACCCGTGAGCGGCGAGGACAGGCTCATGAAGTCCTGACCCCAGATCATGCCTTTGGTCACGCCGGGCGCCAGGGGATCGGTGCCGTTCCCCGTGAGGTTGGGGCGGGCGAGGGTGCCGTGCATCGGCTGGTCGATGGCGATCACACCGTAGCCCAGGGCGCAGGCGGTGTTGGCCATGGCCAAGGCATCCTCCTTCTGGCGGGTGATGCCGTGCTGGAAGATCACCATGGGAACCGTGGCGCCTGCAGGGGTGAGGGGTTCGAAGTAAAGGAAGTTCACCGTGCGGGGCACGTTGTAGAAGCCCTGGAGTAGGCTGCCGGTGCCAGCGCTGCTGCGCTTCTGAACCAGCATGCCGAAGGCCACCGGGCCGGTGGCACCCGTGAACGCCACGTTGTAGGTGCTGTTGGTGCCCGTGTTGTTCATGGTGGAGGCATCGGTGCCGGCCAAGTCATTGACGGCCAGGGCCCGGTAGGGATCCACGGCCAGGTCACCGCTGTTGAAGGAGCCGCTGACCACGTTCTTCACGCTGCCATGGGGCACGGCACTGGCACCCGCCGCGGCGTAGTACGTGGCGCCGGGGATGGGGGCGTTGGCGGTCACCGTGTTGTTCCAGTTCTTCGCGGCGGCCGTGAAGGGGTTGCCCGCGGCACCGGCCGTGGCGAAGGCCTTGAGCAGGGCGTCGATGGGCTTGAGGGTGGCCGGGTTGGCGGGATCGGTGTAGGTCCCCACGGCGCCGGTGGTGATGAAGCGACCAATGACCTTCACGTCCTCCCGGCTCAGGGCCTTGCCGGCGGTGACGAGGTCACCCACGGTCTTGCCATAGCCGGAGAGGGCGATCTGGCCGCTGGAGGTCACGTTGCCGCGGATGCCTTCCAGGGCCGTGGCGCTGGCATCGGTGAGGAAGCCGGGAACGAGGCTCTTGTATACGCCGGGGCTCACCAGGGTGTTGAAGTCGACCAGGGGCGTGGCCTGGGCCGCGAAGCCGAAGGCCAGGGGGCGGCCGACACCCAGGTGGGTGACGGAGTCCTTCAGGGCGCTGGTGACCACGTACACGTAGCGGGTGCCGGGCTTCAGGGGGAGCTTGGGGAAGGCCAGCACCTGGTTGGTGCCCTCCGTCGCCGTATCCGCGCCCAGAACCTTGAAGGTGAAGAGGGGGGTGATGTCCGTGAAGGTAAGGGGATTGTTCTCAGTGACGCCGTTGGAATCCGGGGTGATCTCGTAGATCTTGAACCCGGCCGCCAGGGTGGTGGCGTCCACGGCCCGGGTGAACTCCATGAAGATCGGGGCGTTGATGCCGGCCACCGCGTGCTTGCCCGCCACTTCGATCGTATTGACGAAGCGGAGCGAGTTCAGGGGGTTCAGGGGCGTGGTGGAGGTGGGGGCCTCCGTGGCCAGGTTGAAGGCCGGGGTGGCCGCCGTGGCGAGGACGTTCGGCAGGGGCAGCACGCCGTTGGCCGGATCGAAGGTCGGGGTGTTCTCAGCCGTGGTGTAAGTGCCGGCATCGCCGGAATTCGGGGGCGGAACGCTCCGCACATCGGTGCTCCCGCCGCAGCCCAGCAGGAGGAGAAGTGGAAGCCCGAGAAGAGCGCCGCGTTGAAGACGTGACATGGGAGACCTCATGGGTGAAACAGGGTGGTGACAAGGGGGTGTGGACCTGACGATAGGCACTCCCCGAGCGGATTTCCAGCCTCAAATGAGGGACGGTGGAACCTACCCGGAGTCAACAACGGCGCGGCCTTCCGGGCCAAAAGGAAAGGCCCACCGAAGTGGGCCTTTTCAACCTAGAAACGAGAGGCTTATTCCGCGACGGCGAAAACCACCTTGTCGTTCTTGAAGCGCTCCTTCTTCAGCAGGGTGACGGTGGCCGTCTGCTTGTCCTCGGAGATGACGAGCTTGTAGTGCTCATCCTTCACGTAGGAGCCAGGCACCACGTTGACCTTGCCGATCTTCTTCAGGTTCATGTCGGCCGCCTTGATCGTGATCACCTCGCTGGAGCGGAGGTCCAGGCTCAGGGTGAAGAGGTCATCACGCCAGTTCTTGCCAGCCCGGTCCTTGGCGAAGACGGGGATCTCGATGATCCCTTCCTTCTTCAGCGAATCCCGGTTGCCCACGATGTAGTGGAGGCTGTTCAGCTTGCCCAGCTGCTCGGCATTCTCGCCCTGGAGCTTGGCGCGCTCCTCGATGAGGGTGGAGCGCTCGGTGCGCAGGCCTTCGATGTCCTCGGAGAGCTTCTTCTTCTGGCTCTCCAGATCCAGCACGTCCTCCTGAAGCTTGTCGTTCTCGGCCACGGCGGCATCGCGCTCACCCTCGATCTTCTCGCGTTCCTGCTTCTGGAGTTCGGAAGGGGTGATCTTGGCGCGGCCCTTGGCCACCCAGGTGCCGTACACGCCGTTGGCGTAGAAGTGGTAGACCTCGAAGCCGGGCGCCAGCTTCTCCATGATGTTCACGTTGGAGACGAGCTTTCGGGCCTCGGCGTCGGAAACGCCCTTCTTTTTCAGGAACTTGATGGCCATGCCGTAGTGGCTGTCCCCTTCCCGGGCCCGATCAGGGGTGGGCAGGTCCTGCTTCAGCTTGGCGATCTTGCCGTTCAGGTCCTTGATCTCCTTGTCCTTGTCCAGAACTTCCTGGAGGAGGGCCTGGTAGGAGCTGTTCTTCTCGTTCTTGATTCGCTCTTCGAGGGCCTTCTTCTGCTCCTCGGAAAGCTGCATGGTCTCGGCGTTCACGCGGACATCGGACACACCGGCCTGAGCCAGCTTCTTCTGCTGTTCGCTGCCAGCCTGGCCCAGCTGCTGCCCGGCCTTGTCGGCTTCGGCGGCTTTCTGGGTGAGCTCACGGATCTGGGGGTCTTCGCGCTTGCAGGCGGTGAAGACGAGGGCCATCGAGGCCACGGCAGCCAAGAGGGTGGTACGCAGGGCACGCTTCATAGGGATCCTCCGCAACTGGGGGTCTTCGGGCCGATGGGGTGGTCCCCCACGATACCGGGGCGGGACTCCCCCGGGCAAGGAGCCGGTGGCTCAACCTACCAAGAGGGCTGATAAGATGGTCAGTTCCAAGGACCCCCGCCCTTCCCCCGCATCCGTTTGGAGTTCACATGGCCAAAACCGGCCGGCACCTCTTCACGTCCGAAAGCGTCACCGAAGGCCACCCGGACAAGATCGCGGATCAGATCAGCGATGCGGTGCTCGACGCCGCTTTGACCGACGATCCCACCAGCCGCGTGGCGTGTGAAACCCTCGTCACCACCGGCCTGGTGGTCGTGGCGGGTGAGATCACGACTAAGACCTACATTCCCGTGGCCAAGCTCGTGCGCGAGACCGTGAACGCCATCGGCTATGACGACGGCCGAAAGGGCTTCGACGGCAACACCTGCGCCGTCATGGTCACCCTCGACCAGCAGAGCCCCGACATCGCCATGGGCGTGGATACCGGCGGCGCCGGCGACCAGGGCCTCATGTTCGGCTACGCCACCCGGGAAACCCCGGAGCTCATGCCCGCCCCCATCCAGTACGCCCACGCCCTCACCCGGCAGCTCTCCAAGGTCCGCAAGGACGGCAGCCTCCCTTGGCTCCGCCCCGACGGCAAGAGCCAGGTGACGGTGGAGTACGACGGCGATAAGGTGCGCCGCATCGACGCCGTGGTCATCAGCACCCAGCACGATGAGGTCGTGACCAACGAAATCATCCGCGCCGAGATCGAGCGTCAGGTGATCCGCGCGGCCCTGCCCGCCGAGTTCCTGGACAAGGACACGAAGTTCTACATCAACCCCACGGGCCGCTTCGTCATCGGTGGTCCCATGGGCGATGCCGGCCTCACGGGCCGCAAGATCATCGTGGACACCTACGGCGGCGCCGGCCATCACGGCGGTGGTGCCTTCAGCGGCAAGGATCCCAGCAAGGTGGATCGCTCCGCCGCCTACTTCGGCCGCTACATCGCCAAGAACATCGTGGCCGCCGGCCTCGCCGACCGCTGTGAGATCCAGCTCGCCTACGCCATCGGCGTGGCGGAGCCCGTCTCCATCAGCGTGGACACCTTCGGTACGGGCCACGTCTCTGACGAGGCCATCGTGAAGGCCGTACGCAGCGTCTTCAGTGCCACGCCCAAGGCCATGATCGAAACCCTCGACCTGCGCCGCCCCATCTACCGCCCCACCGCCGCCTATGGCCACTTCGGCCGCCCCGAGTTCTCTTGGGAGAAGACGGACAAGGCCGAGGCCCTCAAGGCTGCCGCCAAGTAAGCCTTCGACTCGGATCGAAATGAGACCGGCCCCGCGAGGGGCCGGTCTCATTCAGGGAGGTACGCCTTACTTCTTCCGGCGATCCGCCTGGCGGCGCTCCCCGGAATCCGCGACCACGGCGGCTGCGGCCACCGTTTCCCGCTCCACGCGGTTCCGCCCGCCGTGCTTGGCGCGGTATAGGGCCTCGTCCGCGGCTTTGAGCAGATCCTCGGGGGTGCGATCTGAATCGGGCGTGAAACAGGCGGCGCCGAGACTCATGGTCTTCTGGATGGTTTGACCTTCCAGGGTGTGCGAACTGGCCTCGAACTTGAGGCGCAGGCCATCCGCGGCGAGCACGGCGCCTTCGAGGTCCGTGTTGGGCAGGAGCACCGTGAACTCTTCGCCACCATAGCGGGCCGCGAGATCCGTGGAGCGGATGCCGTTCTTGAGCAGCGCCCCCATGTTGCGGAGCACCTCGTCGCCCATGGCGTGGCCGTAAGTGTCGTTCACCATCTTGAAGTGGTCCACGTCCATCATCAGGAGGGAGAGGGGCTGATCGAAGCGCTTCACGCGGGCCACCTCCTCCTCCAATCGCTTCATGAGGTGGCGGCGGTTGGGCAGGCTCGTGAGGGCGTCGGTGACGGACAGTGCCTCCAGCTGGGCATTCTTCTCGCGCAGTTCATCCTGCAGCTTCTTGAGCTTGTGGTGGATGCGGACACGCGCCAGCAGCTCCTTCTCGTGGAAGGGCTTGAGCACGTAGTCGGAGGCGCCGCGCTCAAGGATTTCCGCCTTGCGATCGAGGTCATCCTCCGCCGTCAGCATGATCACGGGGATCTGCGCCAGTTCGGGGCGGCTGGCCTTGAGCCCCAGGAGCTTGAGCCCGTCGAAGCCAGGCATCACCAGATCGCAAAGCACCACGTCAGGCTGCTGCTCCATGAGGATCTTGAAGGCGCTCAGCCCATCTCCAGCCTCCAGGAAGGAGCCGAAGGAATCATCCTTCATGAGCACCGCCTTGATCTCCTGCCGGATCATGGCGTTGTCGTCGACGATGAGGACGCGGCTCGCGGCCATATCAAACCTTTGCCAAAGCGGCGGATGCGGTGCGGATCTTGGTGACCCAATCGGACCAAGCAGCGCCATCCAGGGCGCCAGGGCGGGATTCGCGCAGGTTCATGCGCAGGATGCGGGAGCGCTCAAGGGCCTGTGCCCAGGCGGAGGAGGGCAGCCGTTCCAGGGCCGCCGCGCAAGCGGAGACACCCGCTTCCGTCTGGCAGACGAGGAGCCATTCGTGGCCAGCGGCCAGGGAGAGCCGCACGCGGGCATCCCAGTCCCAATCGGTGCAGCCGCCCATTTCCAGATCGTCGGGCAGGAAGCGGCCCCGCACGTTCCATGGGTTATCGGCCACGGACCCGCGGTGGAGGCTGGCGGGCAGGCCATCCGTGGCGGGCAGCTTCAGGTGGGCCACCATGATGAGGCGGTCTTCGTGGGCCAGGGCGATGAAGGGCCGGGCGTTCTCGGCGATCTGATCCTGCTGGGTGAGCTCGGGCAGGCCCTTGTGGCTGTCCAACAGGGTGCCGCCCAGGCCCGGGAAGTGTTTGAGGCAGCCCTTCACACCCGTGGCTTCCAGGCCGTGCAGGAAGGCTCCGGCGGCCGCGGCGACCTCGATGGGATTGCGGCTGGCGCAGCGATCGCCCATGCCCGTGCCCGGATGGCCATCCCACAGGTCCGCCACCGGGGCGAAGTCCACGTTGAAGCCGAGCAGGCCGAGGCCCTCGCCCCAGAGGCGTCCCCAGGCTTCGCAGGCCGCGGCGCCGCCTTCCTTCCAGATGATGCGGAGGTTGGGGGTCTCTCCGACCCAGGGGCGCAGCCGGCTCACAGCGCCACCCTCCTGATCCAGGGCGATGGCCAAGGTAGGATCCCCCCATCTGGCCTGCAGCCCGTCGTTGAGGGCCTTGCAGGCCGCGGGGCCCATGGCCGGATCGGGATCCAGGTTCCGGGCGAAGAGGATGACGCCCCCCGGGGTCAGATCCGTACGGACCTCCTCGGGGCGACGACCCGTAAAACCCATCCAGAGGATTTCCTGCGCGTTGCTCACGATGCACCTCCCGCTATCGCAGGCTGCGCCTGCTCCGCGTCGCGTTGCTCCGCGAGCCGGAGCCTCCCTGTGCATCGCCCCTTCGGGGTCGAACTTCGTTCGATGGATCTTCGCTCCTGCTGCGTTCTCATGAAGCCACTTTATCCGGGACGGGCCCTCCCGCTCCCCCAAGGGCCAATTCCAGGTGACGGAGGAAGAGCACGAAGTCGGGATCCATGGGGCTGAAGGCGCTGCGGCCTTCGTAGCCCATGGCCAGCACGCCGAAGGGCCGAGGGCCCGCGCCGGACAGCATCACGCCGTGGGCCTCGGGGTAGCCGAGGCAGCCTTCCCAACCCACCTCCAGGGTGCCCATGTTGGAGGGCAGCTTCCGGGGACCGTGTTCGTAGGCCAGGCGCCAGCCCGTGGGGCCGGGCAGGTAGCAGCCCAGACCATCAGGGCGCCACCGGGCCTGCAGGTGTTCCATGAAGAGGGCGAGGCTTCCCTGCCCGGGCATGCGCTGGCTCGCGGCGGTGAGATCGCAGAGGGCCAGGGCCTCCTGGTAGAGGCTCTTGAGATCCTGGGTGCGGCCCATGACTTTCCGCTCCAGCTCCGCCTGGTATTCCCGCACCTGGCGCTGGAGCCGGGCATGTTCCAGCCCCCGGCTCACCACCATTTCGATCTGATTGAGGGTGAAGGGCTTTTGGATGAAATCGTAGGCGCCGTGCTGCAGGCTCTTGATGGCGCCTTCCATGGTGGCGTAGCCCGTGAGCACGATGCAGACGGCCTGGGGATCCAGGCCCTTGATGGCCCCCAGCAGCTCCAGGCCCGAAGGCCCTCCGGGCATGTTGAGGTCGGTGACGACGAGGGCGTAGTGGCGGATGCGGATGCGCTCCAGGGCGCTGCGGGCGCCATCCACTGCCTCCGCCGTGAAGTTGCGCTCCAGCAGGGCCTCCACCAAGCTGTCCCGCACCTCGGGATCGTCATCCACGATGAGGATGGGGTCCTGGAGCACGCTCATGACGCGGCCTTGCCGAGGTTGGTGAGCTGGAACACGCGGGCATCGATGAAGAGGCGCAGCAGGTTGGCATCCAGCAGCCCGCTCTTGGCCTCCTCCTCGAGGATTTGAAGGCTGCGCTCCACGCTCACCGCCACTTTGTAGGGGCGATCGTGGGCGGCCAGGGCATCGAAGACGTCGGAGATGGCCATCATCTTGCTGGGCAGGGGGATCTCGTCGGCCATGAGGCCCCGGGGGTAGCCCTTGCCGTTGAGCCGCTCGTGGTGGGCGTAGGCGATCTCGGGCACCTTGCGCAGCTCCTCCGTCCAGGGAATCTGCACGAGGAACTTGTAGCTGTGGGTGACGTGGCTCTCCACGGCCCGGCGCTCGTCGTGGCTGAGGCTGCCCTTGCGGATCTGGAGCATCTCGAAGTCTGCTTCCGTCAGCAGGGTGCGCTCTTCACCGCTCCAGTGCTTGTAGGTGAGGGGTCGAACATCCACGAGCCCTTCGCTCACATCCTGGGGCAGCACGGAGGGTTCGTTGGCCCGCATCAGCAGGGCCACGAGGCGCTGAGTCTCCAGCACCACCTGCTCCTGGAGGTAGGCCACGCGCCCTTCGGTGAAAGTCTCGCCGTTGCGCCAGGCCCGCTCCATCTCGCTCATCACCCGCTGAACGGCCCGCTGATGCAGCCGCTGGAAGATGAGTTCCAGGCGCTCGCCTTCGATCTTCTTGGCTTTCACCAGCAGGTGCTCGCGCACGCCCACCTTGCCGAAGTCGTGCAGCAGGCTCGCGTAGCGAATCTCGCGGAGCTGGCGGTCGTCATAGAAGAGCTCGCCGTAGCCGCTGCCCTCGGTGCGGTTCACGGCCTCGGCCAGACCCACGGTGAGGGTGGCCACCCGAGAGCTATGGCCGCTGGTGCTGGGATCGCGGGCCTCGATGGCGGTGATGGAAGCGTTCACGAAGCCTTCGAAGAGGTTCTCGATCTCATCCTTGAGGCCCAGGATTTCGCGGGTGCGCTCTTCCACCATCTGTTCGAGGTTGTGCTGGTAGTCCTCGTTCTGGCGCAGCAGGCCGTAGTGATCCAGGGCCCGTTTGATGCTGGCTTCGAACTCCGCCAGCTTGAAGGGCTTCTGAATGAAGTCGTAGGCGCCGTGCTTGAGGGCCTGGATGGCGGATTCCGTGGTGGCGTAGCCCGTCATTAGGATGGTCAACGCCTTGGGATCCACCTCGTGGATGGCCTTGATGAGCTCGAGCCCCGTCAGGCCGCCGGGCATGTTCAGGTCGGTGCAGATGAGGGGGAAGTGCCGCTCCCGGATGCGGGCCAGGGCCTGGTCGCCGCCCTCCGCCCCCTCGGGGGCGTAGCCCATGTCCTCCAGGGCCTCCATGAGGAGGAGCCTGAGATCGGCCTCATCGTCCACGACGAGGATGGGGATCGGGCGTTGCAGGGGCAATGGCACTCCGTGTGACCTCCTACCCTTCGGCTGGGAGGACCGGAGCCTCAAATCTGGGCAACGAAATTTGACCTTCGAAGCCTGGGCACATCCTGCAGGCGATTAAGGAGTTCCGAGGCCGTTTTATTGAACGGCCCCCACCCGAACCACCAGCTCACCGGCTTCCACCTCCAGGCGGGCTACACCACCGGTCTGCAATTCCCCCCTCAGCACCATGCGGCTGAGCGGGTTCACCACCACCTGCTGGATGAGCCGTTTGAGGGGACGGGCCCCCAGGGCCGCATCGAAGCCCTCCTTGGAAAGCCACGTCAGGGCCTCGGCGGGGATGTCCAGGGAGATGCGCTTCTCCTCCAGAAGGGTCTCCACCCGCTTGAGCTGGATGGTGGCCACGGCCTCCATGTCGGCGGGCGCCAGGGACCGGAACGTGACCACGTCATCGATGCGGTTCAGGAACTCGGGGCGGAAGGCCCCATGGAGCGCCAGCTGCACGGCGGCATCGGCCTTCCGGGTGTCGCCCCCGGCCGCGTAGATGGCCTGGCTGCCCAGGTTGGAGGTCATGATGATCACCGCGTTGCGGAAGTTCACGGTACGGCCCTTGCCATCCGTGAGGCGGCCATCCTCTAGCACCTGCAGGAAGAGGTCGAAGACCCGCGGGTGGGCCTTCTCCATCTCGTCCAGGAGGAGGACGCAGTAAGGTCGGCGGCGCACGGCCTCCGTGAGGCGACCGCCCTCTTCGTAGCCGATGTAGCCCGGGGCCGCGCCGATGAGCCGGGTGGCGTCGGCCTCGTGGGTGAACTCGCTCATGTCGATGCGGACCATGGCGTTCTCATCGTCGAAAAGGAACTCCGCCAGGGCCCGGGCCACCTCCGTCTTGCCCACGCCCGTGGGGCCCAGGAAGAGGAAGGACCCGATGGGCCGTTTGGCGTCCGACAGGCCCGCGCGGTTGCGGCGCAGGGCATCGCTGATGGCCACGAGAGCAGGCTCCTGGCCTACCACCCGCTGGGTCAGCTTCTCCTCCATGTGGAGGAGCTTCTGGATCTCGCCCTCCATGAGCTTGTCCACGGGGATGCCCGTCCAGCGGCTCACCACCGTGGCCACATCGGCCTCGCTCACCTCCTGGCGGAGCATGGAATCCACATCCTGATCCGAGGCCGCCGCGATCTCCTTTTCCAGGGTGGGGATCTCGCCGTACTCCAAGCGGGAGGCGCGGTCGTAGTCGCCCTTGGATTTGGCGTGATCCAGTTCCAGGCGCAGGTCATCCAGCCGCTTCTGCAAGGTGCGCGTGGCCTCGATGGCCTTCTTGGCCTTTTCCCACTGGCCCCGCAGGCGGGTGAGCTCCTCACTCAACTCGCCCAGCTCCGCTTCCAGCTCCTTGAGCCGGGCCTTGGAGAGGGCGTCCTTCTCCTTCTTGAGGGAGGCCTGCTCGATGCGCAGCTGCATCTCCCGGCGCTCCCGCACGTCGATCTCGATGGGCCGGCTGTCGATCTGGATGCGCACCATGGAGGCGGCTTCATCCATGAGGTCCACGGCCTTGTCGGGCAGGAAGCGGTCGGAGATGTAGCGGTGGCTCAGCTGCACAGCCTCCACCAGGGCCGCGTCCTTGATGCGCACGCCGTGGTGCAGCTCGTAGCGCTCCTTCAGACCGCGCAGGATGGAGATGGCGTCCTCCACGGTGGGTTCATCCACGAAGACGGGCTGGAAGCGGCGCTCCAGGGCCGCGTCCTTCTCGATGTGCTTCTGGAATTCGTTCAGGGTGGTGGCGCCGATGCAGCGCAGCTCGCCCCGGGCCAGGGCCGGCTTCAAAAGGTTGGCGGCGTCCATGCTGCCGCCCACGGCGCCGGCGCCCACGAGGAGGTGCAGCTCGTCGATGAAGAGCACCACCTTGCCCTCGGCCTGCTCCACCTCGGTGATCACGCCCTTCAGGCGCTCCTCGAACTGACCGCGGTACTGGGTGCCCGCCACCAGCGCGCCCATGTCCAGGCTCACGAGGCGGATGCCCTTCAGACTCTCGGGTACGTCGCCCTTGGCCACGCGCTGGGCGAGGCCCTCCACGATGGCCGTCTTGCCCACGCCGGGTTCGCCGATGAGCACGGGATTGTTCTTGGTGCGGCGGCTCAACACCTGCAGCACGCGGCGGATCTCCTCATCGCGGCCGATGACGGGATCCAACTTGCCGGCCTCCGCCAGCTCGGTGACGTCCTTGGCGTACTTCTTCAGCGCGCCCTGCTTTTCTTCAGCGCGTTCATCCTCCACTTTGCTGCCGCCCCGCAGGCTCTTGATGGCCGCCTCCAACTTCTTGCGGTCCAGGCCGAAGCCCTCCAGGGCCTTCTTGGCATCCGTGGCGGCATTGGCGAAGGTGAGCAGCAGCGCGTCCGTGGCCATGTAGCGGTCGCCCAGGCCCCGGGCCGTATCCATGCCCACTTCCAGGAAGTGGCGCAGGGCGGGCCCCGCCTGGGGCTCGGCGCCGCCCACGGCCTTGGGCAGCTTGTCCACGAAGGCCTCGGCCTTGTCCTGCAACCCCTTCATTCCCTCGGGGCCGAGGCCTGCGGCTTCGAGCACGGGACGAAGGCCCATGTCCGGCAGGAGCAGGACCTGGAAGAGGTGCACCGGCAGCAATTCCGGGTGCTGTTCGCGAACGGCCCGTTCTCGGGCGGCCACCAAGGCGTCATTGGCTTTCTGGGTAAAGGGAAGCATGGAGAACCTCCAGGATTTCAGTGTCATTCAAATATGCGTGTTGTCAACTAAGGTTTTATAAATACAACACAACAAGTCCGCATTCCTGCCGCTTCGTCAAATCGCCTTCGGGCCTGCGGAACCCTTGGTACCCTTGACGTTTCCCCTTGCGAGGCCCCATGCGCATCCACCCCGAAGCCCAGGAACGCAACACCCGGCTGGCCACCCTGGCCCCCGCCGTGGCCAAGGCCCTGAGCCCCTTGGGCCAGCGCGCCTTCTTCCCCAAGGGCATCCCCTTCCAGGCGGGCCAGGCGGGCGGCTGCAAGATCAACGCGACCATCGGCCAGATCACCGACGGCGCCGGCAACCCCATCCCCCTCGCCCCCCTCAAGGAGAAGCTCGCCAGCTTTCCCGCCAAGGACGCCTTCCTCTACAGCCCCATCCAGGGCCGGGCCCGGGCCCGGGAGACCTGGCACGCCAAGCTCCTGAAAGAAGACGCCCGCATGGCCCAGGTGGCGCTGCCCAACGTGAGCAGCGGCATCTGCCACGCCCTTTCCATGGCCGCGGACATGTTCTTCGCCGCCGGCGAAACGCTCATCATCCCCGACCTCTATTGGGACAACTACGAACAGGTCTTCCTCATGCGCCTCGAGGGGGACTACCAGACCTACCCCTTCTACAACGCCCAGGGAGGCTTCAACCTCGAGGGCCTGCGAGCCACCATCGCCACCCAGGGCGCCAAGGCCCACGTGCTGCTGAACTTCCCCTCGAACCCCAGCGGCTACAGCCCCACCCCCGTGGAGTTGAAGGCCATCGCCGAGGTGCTCATCGAAGCGTCGAAGGATCGCGTGGTGGTCGTGTATTGCGATGACGCCTACCACGGCCTCGTCTTCGAGGAGACCGCCACCTCCAAGAGCCTCTTCTTCGACCTCGCGGAAGCCGCCACCTCCGGCCGCGCTCCCAACCTCATCCCCGTGAAGTGCGATGGCGTCACCAAGGAACTGAGTTTCTTCGGCGGCCGCGTGGGCTTCATCACCTTCGGTGTGGCCAAGGACGCCGCCGCCATCCTCAGCGACAAGGCCATGAGCCTCGTGCGCGCCGGCATCGGCAGCCCCGTGGGCCTCAGCCAGTACCTCATGGAAGAGGAGCTGCTGGATCCCCGCCACGAAGCCGAGTTCGATCGCCTCCGCCAGATCCTCGCCGCCCGCTACCGCAAGCTCAAGGATCTCCTCTCCAAGCCCACGCCCCATTGGACCGTGTTCCCCTTCAACGCCGGCTGCTTCTGCCTCCTCGAACTGCGCGAAGGTCTGGATGCCGAAGCCGTGCGCCAGGCCCTCATCCACGATGAAAGCGTCGGCGTCGTCAGCCAGGGCAGCCGCTACCTCCGCCTCGCCTTCTGCTCGCTGCACGACGATGCCATCGCCCCGCTGGTGGAAGCGCTGCGTCGGGTCTGCGAAAAGATGTGAACCGCGAATGGCGCGAATGCTCGCGAATTAAAATGCCAAACGCTCCCCAAATCCCATTCGCGTTCATTCGCGACATTCGCGGTTAGAAGCAATGTCCACCCCGATGATGCAGCAGATCGCCGGCCTCAAGCGCGAGGCCGGCGATGCCATCTTGCTCACTCGGATGGGGGATTTTTACGAGTTGCTGGGCGAAGACGCCATCAAGGCGGCGCCCGTGATGGAGATCGCGCTCACGCTGCGCGGCAAGGGTTCGGAATCCGAGACGCCCATGTGCGGCGTGCCGCACTTCGCGTTGGAGAGTTACCTGCCCAAGCTGTTGGCAGCGGGCTTCTCCGCAGCCATCGCGGAGCCCACCGCCAAGGCCGACGAAGTGAAGGGCCTCCTGCCCCGGGCCATCTCGCGGATCATCACGCCGGGCACGTGGTTGGATGACGACGGCCGCTGGCTCGGCGCGCTTCACCGCTCGGGCTCCGCTTGGGGCCTGGCGCTGCTGCAACTGGCCTCGGGGCAGATCCGCGTCATCCCCGGCGAGGGCCCCGAGCTGCTGGAATCCACCCTGGATCGCCTGGCCCCCCACGAGTTGGTGCTCGCCGAAGGGGCCGAGGCACCCGCCCTGGACCTCCCCATCGCCCGGCAACCGCTCTGGCGCTTTGAAGCCAGCCGCGCCGCCGAAACCGTGAAGGCCTTCTTCGGGTGGAAGCATTTGGAAGGGGTGGGCCTCGAAGCCTACCCTGCCGCCCTGGGCGCGTTGGCGGCTTTGCTCGATCAAGTGGAAACGACACAACGAGGCAAACCCGCGCACCTGCAAGGTGTCACGCTGGAATTGGGCGCCACGGGCCCGCTGCTGGATGCCACCAGTGCCCGCCACCTGGAGATCCACGGCAACAGCCTCGACGGCTCGAAGCACGGCAGCCTCTTCCAGCTGCTGGACTTGGGCCGCACCCGCATGGGCAGCCGCCTCCTGCGCACGTGGCTGGACCAGCCCCTGCGCGAGCGCGAAGCGCTGGAGTGCCGCTGGCAGCAGGTGGCCTGGCTCACCGCCGACAGCCGCCGCGATCCGCTGCAGTCCATCCTCAAGGGGATCCCCGATCTGGATCGCCTACTGGGCCGCGTGGCCTTGAACCTTGCCACCCCACCAGAGCTAGCGAACCTGCGCGAGGGGCTCATCCAGGCGGCCCGCCTGCCCGGCCAGCTGCGCGACATGGGCTTCTTGGAGGAGGCCTTCTCCTTGGGCCTGTGGGAAGAGGACACCCCCCTCTGTGACCGGCTACGCGAGGAGCTGAAGCGCTGCCTCGCGGAGCAGCCGCCCCTGGACCTCGACAAGGGCAACGTCATTGCCGAGGGCGTGGACCCGGAGCTGGACGCGGTGCGCCGCCTGGCTCGCGATGCGAAGCATGTAATGTTGGAGCTGGAGGAGGAAGAGCGCGCCGCCGCAGGCATCCAGAGCCTGAAGATCAAGTACAACCGAGTGTTCGGCTACTACTTCGAGATCACCAAGGCCAACCTCGCCGCTGCGCCCGCCCACTTCATCCGCAAGCAGACCCTGGCCAACGCCGAGCGCTTCACTACCGAAAAGCTCATGGCCTTCGAGCAGCGCTTGCTCTCCGCCGAGAGCGACCAAACACGCCTCGAAGAGGCCGGCTTCAAGCGGCTCCTCGGCCTCGTGCTTGCCGAGCGATCCGGGCTCACGGCCCTCAGCCAAGCCCTCGCCAAGCTGGATCTCCTCTGCGCCTTCGCTGAACGGGCGCGGCTCTCAGGTTGGACGCGCCCGGAGCTGAGCGACACCCGTGAGCTCGTGATGGCCGGTGCCCGCCACCCCATGCTGGAAGCCCGCATGGGCCGCGAGTGCATCCCCAACGATCTGCGCTTCGGCGCCGAGCAACCCATGGCCGTGGTCACGGGCCCCAACATGGGCGGCAAGAGCACCTTCCTGCGCACGGCCGCCCTGCTGGTGGTGCTGGCCCAGGTGGGTTCCTTCGTGCCCGCGGAGCTTCTGCGCTTCGGCCTCGTGGATCGCATCTTCACCCGCATCGGCGCCAGCGATTTCCTATCGAAGGGGCAGTCAACCTTCATGGTGGAGATGACGGAGACCGCCCGCATCCTCAATCAGGTCACGCCCGCCAGCCTCGTAATCCTCGATGAGATCGGTCGCGGCACCAGCACCCGGGACGGCCTCGCCCTGGCTGAAGCCATCGCCTGCTTCCTGCGGGATCTCAAGGGCGGCGCGCCCCGAACCCTCTTCGCCACCCACTATTTCGAGCTCACCAAGCTGGCCGATGACACCCGCATCGCCAACCTCCACGTGGAAGTGCAGGAGTGGGAGGACCAGCTCCTCTTCCTCCACCGCATCCAGGAAGGCCCCGCGGATCGCAGTTACGGCATCCAGGTCGCCAAGCTTGCGGGCCTGCCCCGCCCCGTGATCCAACAGGCTCGGCGCCTCCTCCAGGATCTGCCCGAAGCCCCCGTGCCGCCGCCGGCGAGGCCCCGACAGGAAGTGGCCCAGCCCCTGCTCCCCCTCTTTGAGCCCGTGGCGGATCCCATCCGGGAAGAGCTGGAGGGGTTGGACCTGGCCCGCATGACGCCTCTGGACGCGCTCAACTGGCTCGCAGCCAAGCAGAAGGAAGTCCGCTAGCATCGGCGGAGTGAAGACGCCCCTGACCCCCACCCGCCGCCGCCTCGCCTGGGGTCTGGCCATCGCCTTCGATGCCATCCAGTGGGTGCTCTTCCCCGTCACCGTGGAGGGGGGATTTTCCTTCGTGAACGATGGCCTCGATCTGATTGCCTTCGCCACCTTCAGCCTGGTGCTCGGGTGGCATTGGCACTTCCTGCCCTCGTTCATCACGAAGCTCGTGCCCTTCGTGGACCTCGCGCCCACGTGGACCCTGGCCGTGGCCTGGGTGACCCGGGCGCCGCGGCCGGAGCTGAAGGCCTAGATCAGCGCCGCCGACCCAACAGCAGCATCTCGCGGCCTCGCCGACGCAAGTGACTGCGGGTGGCCTCCCCCAGGTGGAGGATCTCGAACCGCCCCTCCGCCAGGCGCCTCAGATCCGTCATGGGCAGGGAGAAGGGCGGCCCCGGGCGGCCCTGCACATCGTGGAAGGCCGCCAGCAGCCAAAGTCCGCCGGGCCGGATCAAATCCGCGGTGCGATCCACATAGGCGGCACGGCGATCGGGCTCCATGGCCACGAAGCAGGTGTGATCGAACACCGCCTCGAAGGGCCCCGCCTCCGTGGTGAACCAATCCTCCTGCCGCCACGCCACGGCGGTCCCGTACCGGGCCCGGGCCCCCTCCAGCGCCGCCGGCGCGAAATCGAAGGCCGTCACTTGGAATCCCCGGCGGCTCAGCTCCGCCGCGTCATGGCCGAACCCGCAGCCCGGCACCGCCACCGCCCCCCCGGCCGGGGGCAGGCCCAACGCCAGCAGCTCCTCCACCAGCGGCGTGGGCGCATCCATATCCCACCCCGGCCGGGGCTCCGTGTCGTACACCTGCTGCCAGTAGTCGGGAGTGCGCGGGTCCATGCCACAAGCCTGACAGGCCTCGACTCAGATTCACCTTCGTGAGCCGCGTCTCCGAAGAGACGCTGTCATCCTTGCCTAGTTATGCCCAATCGACCGGCCCTCCTCTCCCTCCTCGGCCTCACGCTGGCTGCCCAAGAGATCCCTGATCTCCAGGCCCTCCGTGCCACGAAAGTCAGCATTGCCACCCGGTTGGAGCAGAGCCAGGAGGAGGCGCCCTCGGTGGTCTCGGTGATCACCCGCACGGAGATCGAGCGCTACGGTTGGCGAGAGCTGGCGGATATTCTCCGGGCCCTTCCCGGCTTCGATTTCGCCAACGACGGCACGACGCTCATCGGCGTCAGCGTCCGCGGCGTCTGGGCCCATGAGGGCAAGGCCCTGGTGATGGTGGATGGCATCTGCGTGAGCCCGCTCCACAACGCCAACGTGAACTACTACGGCAGCTATCCCTCGGAGATGATCGAGCGGGTGGAGGTGATCCGGGGGCCCGGCTCCGCCATGTACGGCCAGTTCGCGGACATGGCCGTGATCAACGTGATCACCCGGCAGGTGGATGATGGCGAAGGCGGCCGCTTCACTCTGCGGGGCGACACCCTCGGCGCGGGCACGAACGCTGGGGGCGGCTACCTTTCCGCCGCCTCCCGATTTCCCCAGGGGGGCAGCCTGTCCCTCAGCGCAGGGTTTCAGACGAGCCCCTTCAGTCGGCAGCCCTATGTGGACACCTTCTTTACCGGGTCCGTGAACCCCCAGGAGAAGGGCAATACCCGGCGGGAAACCCAGTACCTCGTGGGGGATCTGCAGGCCCTGGGCACGGCCATCCATTTCGTCCGCCACGATTTCCGCGGCGCCCAGGTGGACAGCGATGGCACCGGGGTCGTGGATCCCGTGCCTCTGGGCCTGCCCGCGGGCGCTCTCGGCACCGGCTCCCGCATCATTCAGGCCGTGCGGGTGAACCACCCCTTCGAACTGGCCGAGGGGATCACCTTGGACCCCAAGGTGGAACTCACCAAGAACACGGGCGGTTCCATCTTCCCCCAGGCCCGCGCCAGCAGCGGCGTGAACCACTCCGGCACGGAGCGGGAGCGTTACCAGTTCGATCTGAACCTCCGGTGGGACCTCCCCTGGAAGGCCACCCTGTTGGCCGGCGCGGGGGCCTACCAGGATTGGGAGCGGAGCGTGAACCTGCAGGGTCAGGGCGGCATGCGGGATCCCCTCGATGCCAGTCATCGCTTGGCCGAAGTCACCTGGACGACCCGCTTCGGATACCTCCAGTACACGCAGCAGCTGGGCGCCCTGGGCCTCACCGCGGGGGGACGCTATGAAGCCGCCGAGCTGGGGAACGTGTTCGCGCCACGCCTGGGCCTCACTTGGACCGAGGGCGCCTTCAACGCGAAACTGCTCTACGGTCAGGCCTATCGAACCCCCACGCTGTTCCAAACCTACAGCAGCTTTTTCGAGTTCCGGGGCTACCTGAAACCCGAGGTCACCAAGAGCTGGGAGCTGGAGCTGGGCTGGCATTTCACCCCCTCCATCGTGGGCCGGGTGAACCTCTTCAAAGCGGATGTCACGCGGGCCCTCTCCTTCGGCTTCGATGGCACCAACGCCTACATCCTCAACTTCGGCGCCGACCGGAGCAGAGGCCTGGAGGGCACGCTGGAGTGGCACCAGGAGGCCTGGGGCGGGTTCTTCAATTTCAGCTACGACAAACCCGGGGGCGGCTCCGATCCCTACTTCCTCACCCCGGACCGCACGAAGCCCCTGGGCGTGTCGCCCCTCAAGGCCAACCTCGCCGTGCACCGGCGCTTCGGCTCCTTCGAAGTCGCGCCGAGCCTGCTCTACGCCTCCAGCCGCGAGAACCAGAACGCGGCCTCCGCCCGCTCCCCTTACGCACCGGGCTCCTTCGCGCCCTCCCTCGTGGCGACGGACCGCTATCCCGCGCGACTGTTGCTCAATCTGGCGGTCACGTGGCACGCGATCTTCGGCCTCGGTCAGGATCTGCGCCTCTCGGCCACCAACCTCACCAACACGAACTACCCCATCCTCCAGCCGTATTACGGATACCACGCACCCCTGCCCGCCCATGATCGGCGGGTGACCCTCGATTTCACCTGGCGGTTCTGAGCGGCTCCCCCGTCTAAACTGAAAGGTCCCGGAGACCGCCATGAAGCTCCTGCGCATCAACCATCTCGGCATCGCCGCCCCCGGACTCGAGGAGGCCATGGATCGCATGCGCCGCCTCTTTGGCATGGAGGCCGAACATCGGGAGGCCGTGCCCGAGCAGAAGGTGAACACTGCCTTCTATCCCGTGGGGGAGAGCCGCCTGGAGTGGCTGGAGACCACGGATCCCGAAGGCCCCATCGGCAAGTTCCTCGCGAAGAAGGGCCCGGGGATCCACCATGTCTGCTTCGAGGTGGATGACATCGATGGCGCCGTGGCCGAACTCATGGCCAAGGGAGTGCGCATGGTGGATACCCAGCCCCGCCGGGGCGCCCACGGTTGCCGCGTGGCCTTCATCCACCCCACGGAGACGGGGGGCATGCTGGTGGAACTGAGCCAGAGCGGCCACGAATCCGACCTTGAAATCGCCGAAGCCCACCAGGGCGCCAACCACCATGCGTAGGTTCCGCCTCCTGCACGCCCTTCTGATCGCCAGCGCCCTGCTGGGCGCCGGGAATCCCAAGGAGCTGCTGAGGGCCACCGATCAGCGAGGCGCCTTCGAAATGCTTCAATCCCTCACCCGGGACGTGGGCCCCCGATTGGCCGGCAGCCCCCAGGATGCGGCGGCCCACGCCTGGGCCGCCGCCCGCTTCAAGGCCATGGGCCTCTCCGCCGTGCGCACCGAGGAAGTGCCCATGGGTCGCACCTGGATCCGAGGCCGGGAAGAAGCCCGCCTGGGCGATCGCGCCCTCCGCGTGGCACAGATGGGTTGGACCCCGGGCACCCCAGCCAAGGTGAAGGCGCCCCTGGCCCTGCTGACCGCCGCCAAGGCCCGCGGGGAACTCGCCGAGTTCAAGGGCCGGATCGTGCTGGCCGGGGAACCCCTGCTTGAGCTGGATCCCCCTCAGATGCAGGCCCCCCTCCGCACCCGACCCGTCCAGAAACCCCACGCCGACTTTCCCTTGAGCAAGGCCCTGCCTGCCCTCATCCGGGCGGGAGCGCAGGCTGTGCTGATGGATTCTGGCAAGAGCGGCGAGCTGTTGACCATGGATGGCAGCGCCGTCAACACCACCGAGCCCCTGCTGCCCATCGCCTTCGTGTCCCACGGCGAATACGTCCGCCTCGCCGAAGCCGCCGCCTCCGGCGCGGAACTGGAGCTGTTCCTGGGCGGCGCCTTCGGGCCCGCCGGCCACACCTTCAACACCGTGGCGGAGCTGCGGGGGAGCGGGAGGCCGGAGGAATGCGTGATCCTCGGCGCCCACCTGGATTCCTGGGACCTCGCCACCGGCGCCATGGACAACGGCGCAGGCGTGGCCTCCGTGATGGAAGCCGCCCGCTTGCTCGTCGAGCTGAAGCGCCCCCCCCGGCGCACGGTGCGCTTCGTGTTGTTTGGCGCCGAGGAGCAGGGCTACCTGGGCTCGGCCGCCTACGTGGCCAGCATCCGCAAGGAGCTCGGCAAGGTCAGCGGCGTGTTCGTCATGGATACCGGGGGCGGCGCCGTGGATGGCGTGGCCCTGCAGGGCCGCCGCAAGGTGGCGTCGACGATGTTGAAGATCGTGGCACCCCTGCGCCCCCTGGGCGTCGTCGACACGGACCTGCGGATGGAATCGGGCACCGATCACATCCCCTTCCACACCGCAGGAGTGCCCGCCTTCTGCATGGAGCAGAAGCAGCATACCTACGCCCGGGATCATCACTCCGAAGCCGATACTTTGGACAAGGTGGATCCCGCCGAACTCCAGCAATGCGCCGTCGTCATGGCCTGGGTGGGTTGGAAGGTGGCGGATCTGCCCGGACTGCTGCCCCGCTGATGCGGCCTACCGGGCGCCGAGGAAGGCCATGTAGGCCTCCCAGAGCCCGGGACCGAAGAACACCACCAAGGGCGTGACCACGGCCATGCCGCAGCCCCAGGGCAGCATGTGCTGGCCCAGGCCCTCCCACACGGAGCCCTCCCGCTTGGGATCCCGGGCGGAGCGGATCAGCGCGAAGGGGATCCCGAACACGATCATCGGCACCGTGCTCAGGAAGAGGATCCCGAGCATGGCCTGCCAGCCCCAGAAGGCCCCGAGCCAGGCGAGCATCTTGAAGTCGCCCATGCCGATGCCATCGGTTTTGCGCAGCGCCTTGTAGATCGCGTTCATCCCCGCGGGCACGCCGTATCCGAGCACCGCGCCCGCCAGGGCCTCCCGCCACGTCACGGGCCCACCATAGAGGTGCCACATCGGGGCGGGTTGCAGGCCGTTGTGCCAGAGCTCCGCCTTGAGGATCGAATCCTCCATGCCCCGCACCAGCAGCGTGGCGTCGGGCCAGCCCATCTGCGGCAGGGTGAGCAATAGCCCCAGTGCGATGAGCGGCAGTTGGATCGCATCCGGCAGCATGAACTCCGTGAAATCCGTGAAGAAGAGCACGATGAGCGCGAAGCCCGCCACCAACCCCTTGAACCACATGAGGGATCCCACGGGAAACAACAGGGGGCTCACGAAGAACAACAGCCCCGTGAGTCCCTCCACCAGGGGATAGCGGAAGGGGATGCGCCAGCCGCAGGCCGCGCACTTGCCCCGGAGCCAGAGCCAGCCCAGCAAGGGCACGTTGTGCCAGGGCTTGATGGGCGTCTTGCAAGCGGGACAGTGGCTGCCCTTGAGCACCACATCCCGATCCTCCGGCGCTTCCTGGGGCAGGCGATGGATGAGCACGTTGCCGAAGGAGCCCACCAGGACGCCGAAGCACAGCAGGAAGAAGCTGTGCACCCAGGGGGGGAAATCCAGCAGGATCGACATCGAAACTCCATGCGCGCGCCCTGAGGGGGCGAACCTTAGGAGCCAGGATGGCACAATGGATTCATGCGCCGAATCCTACCCCTCGCCCTCCTCCTCTCTGCCGCCCTGCAAGCCCAGGCCCCCGTGGCCTCCCAGGCCGCCCCTGCGACGACGTCGGCTCCGGCGGCCGCCCCCGCCCCCTCCACCAAGCCCCGGGTGAAGATCTCCACCAACTACGGCCCCATCGTGGTGGAGCTGGAACCCGGGATCGCCCCCCTCACCTGCGCCAATTTCCTCGCCTACGTGAAGTCGGGCCACTACAAGGGCACGATCTTCCACCGGGTCATCGATGGCTTCATGATCCAGGGCGGCGGCAACACCGAAGACATGAAGGAAAAACCCACCACCGGCACCTTGAAGAACGAGGCGGGCCTGGCCTTCAAGGCCGGCCTCAAGAACACCCGGGGCACCCTCGCCATGGCCCGCACCAGCGATCCCGACAGCGCCGCCGCCCAGTTCTACATCAACGTGGCCGACAACGAGGCCCTGAACTGGAAGAACGATACCCCCGATGGCGCCGGCTATGCCGTCTTCGGTCGGGTGGTGGAAGGCCTCGACAACGTCGACAAGATCGCCAAGGTGAAGACAAGCTGGAGCAAGGGCCAGGCCTCCGTGCCCGATTACCCCGTTCGCATCCGGAACGTGGAACTCCTTCCGAATCCCTGAGCCCATCGCATCCATGGCGCGCCCCTGGCTACGCCCGCTCCTGGTTTGGGCCTTCGCGGGCCCAGCCCTGACCGTGGCCGTGGTGTTGGCCTTCCTCGCCGCCGCGCTGCACCGGAGCGGCCCCAAGGGCTTCTGGACCGTCGCGCCCCGCTACATCCGGATGGTGGCCACGCTCTTCGGCATCCATCGCCAGCTGGAGGGCTGGGAGGCCCTGCCCGAGGACATCCGCAGCGGACGCCGCCCGGTGATCTTCATCGCCAACCACGCCTCCCACTTCGATCCGCCCCTGCTCATCAGCACCCTGCCCAGCCACCCCGTCTTCATCGCCAAGCGGGAGCTGGGCCGCGTGCCCTTCCTGGGTTGGGTGATCTGGCTCGCGGGCTTCATCTTCATCGATCGCGGCGATCGGGCCCATGCGGCGGCCTCCCTGCGGGCCGCCACGAAGCGCATCCACGACGGCCAGAGCGTGGTGGTGTTCCCCGAGGGCACCCGGAGTCCCGATGGGGAGCTGCTGCCCTTCAAGGCCGGGAGCTTCCGCATCGCCGTGGAGGCGGGCGTGCCCCTCGTGCCCATCGCCATCCACGGCGGCAATGGCATCCTTCCCAAAGGGGATTGGCGTGTGCAGGGCGGCCCTTACCGAATGGTGGTGGGTCAGCCCCTCGCCACCGAGGGCCGGGATCCCGCCCAGCTCATGGCCGAAGCCCATCAAACCATGCTGGCACTGCTCCA
Organism: uncultured Solibacteraceae bacterium; assembly: GCA_964617215.1. Classification (GTDB taxonomy): domain Bacteria; phylum Acidobacteriota; class Holophagae; order Holophagales; family Holophagaceae; genus JAFDVN01. The sequence continues at coordinate 355,260 of CAZTVL010000001.1, forward strand.
GGTCTAAACGACCAGCAGCCCCCGCAGGGCCTGCTCCAGGGCCGCCTCATCCACGGGCCGATCCACCCAGGCATGGGGGCCTTCGGTGCGGGGGCCGCCCACTTGGATCCAGCGGCAGCGCCGGCGTGCGAGGTCATCCTCGCGCCATACGCTGAGGATGGAAGGCTCACGGCCCCAAATGAGGATGCTCGGGTAGGGGCCCTCCCGGGGCGGCAGGGTGCCCCAATCGTCCACCTGGCCGCCCCAGGCCTCCAGCCACCCCAACACCTTCTGGGCCTCGGGACCTTCCTGCATGCCCAGGGCGATGCTCCACCCCCGGAGGAAGCCTTCAGGGGCTGATTCCAAGCGCAGGGGTTCCAGCCAGCCCACGCCCTGCTCCGGCGCGCCATGCACCGCATAGGCCACGCCGTGGCGATCCCGGAGCGTGATGCTGCCGATCATGGAGGGCCACTCCTTCCCGAAGAGGTCCTCCATGAGGGGGCTCTCGGAACCGACTCGGAAAGTCGGGCCGGGGGCCAGGCGGCGCCAGGCCAGTGCTTCCACTTCCGCTTTGTCCACCCGGGCCTCCAGACCCGTCGCCACGCCCCAGTGCCAGGAGGCCCCCAGGAAGGCGGCGAGGAAGAGCAGGCTGAACCCCGAGAGGCGCACCTTCAGATCGAAGGCCGAATCCAGGAAGGTCTCCACGAGCACGGGAATGGTCACCCCGATCAGGCCCCAGAGGAGGCGCTGGGCCATGGGCTCGCCATCCTTCCGGGCCCGGATCACCCGGGTCACGATGTAGATGCTGAAGCCCACGTAAACGAGGTTCGCCACGTTGTGGAAGGGGCGATCCAGGAAATGGGTCGGGCCCAGGAACAGGTTGCGGAGGTAGTTGGGGATGAAGGCCAGGGCCACCCAGCCCGCCAGCCCCGCCGGAAGGTGGGCTGGGAACAGGGAGGTGAAGGCTCCCAGCAGGGCCACGAACCCCAGGGAGACGAGCAGGCTCTGGGCTCGGAGCACCAGCTCGGGGTGGAGCATGCCCACCTCGCCCGCGGCGATGAGCCCGTGCCGCAGCGCCACGAGGGCGCAGCTGATGGCCAGGCGCTGCATGACCTTGTCCCTCCGGGCGAAGCCATCCGCGCCGAAGCTCAGCGTCAGGGCCAACAACGCCCCGCACTGGAGCGCATTCAGAAGGGGCCAGAGGACGGGACTCATTGGGGTTGTACGATCGTACAGCTAATCCCCCCTGGCCAAGACCCGTAGCCCTGGAACTCTGGAGATTCCGTGATCCGCTTCGAACATCTGGAGGTGCGCTATCCGGGCGCGCCCCGTCCCGCCCTCCGGGATCTCACCCTGGATCTGCAGGCCGGCGTCGTGGGCCTGCTGGGCCCCAACGGCGCCGGCAAATCCACCCTGCTGAAGGCCCTGCTGGGCCTCCTGACCCCCAGCGCTGGCCGGGGGGAAGTGCTGGGCGTGGCGTTGGGCACCGAGGCCGCCGCCCGCCTCCGGGCCCGCATCGGCTACATGCCCGAGTACGACGCCCTCATCGAGGACACGAGTGCCTACCACCAGGTGGCCTTCTGGGGCGAACTCAGCGGCCTCAGCTCCCAGAGCGCCCGGGATCGCGCCCATGAGGTGCTGCACTTCGTGGGGCTCGATGAATCCCGCTACCGCCCCGTGAGCGGCTTCTCCACCGGCATGCGCCAGCGGGTGAAGCTGGCCCAGGCCATCGTGCACAGCCCCGAGTTGCTCTTCCTGGACGAACCCACCAACGGCCTCGACCCCGAGGGGCGCCAGCGCATGCTGGACCTCGTGCTGCGCGTGCGCCGCGAACTCGATGCCACCGTCATTCTCGCCAGCCACCTGCTCACGGACGTGGAGCGCGTGGCGGATCAGCTCGTCATCCTCGACAAGGGCGAACTCAAGGCCGCGGGCACGGTGGAGAATCTGCGCAAGCTGCTGGCCCACCGCTACGAGCTGCGCTTCCTGGAGCCCCTCACCCCGGATCAGGAGGCCGCCCTCGGCGAACTGGGCACCATCCTCGAAGCCCGCCAGGGCCGCTATGACCTCGAACTGGCGGATCTGGACCTCGCCCGGCCCTTCGCCTGGGCCGTGCAACGGGGCGCCACCCTCATCCAGCTCACCCCCCGCCATGACCGACTGGACGAGGTGCTCATCCGCGCCCTCCAGCCCGCCACCCCTGCCCTGTCGGGAGTGAACTGATGCCCATCTACGCCCCCACCCTGCCCCCCCGGCCCGAATCCGAGGTCCAGGTGCGACCCCTGCTCGTGCTCTTCCGCTTCGAGTGGCAGCGCCTGCAGCGCACGAAGCTGGGCCGCTTCTTCGGCTTCATCTTCGTGGGCATGTTCCTCGTGAAGCTCACCTACATCTACCTCCGTTACCTGCTCGAGACCCAGGCCGCCCTCAAGGAGGCCCAGGGCTTCGCCAACAAGCTCCTCGCCCAGGGCGCCGAGTTCCAAGCGGGCCTGCTGCATCCCGCCTCCTACCTCCTCTGGTTCCTCGTGGCCATCGTGGGTGGCGGCCTCATCGCCCGGGACACGCTGCACCGCGTGCGCCCCCTCATCTACGCCCACCCCGTGCGGCCCAAGGACTACCTCCTGGCCAAGCTCGGGTTCGCCACGACCCTGCCCTTCGTCATCCTCCTTCCCTACGTGCTCGGCCCCTGGCTGCTGAGCCTGCTCATCGCCGGCGCCAAGGGCCCCGTGTGGGTCTCACTGCCCCTCCACCTGATTCCCGCCATCCTCCCCATCAGCTTGCTCATGGGCGCCTTGGCCATGGGCGCCAGCAGCCTCGCCGGCACGCCCCGCAGCGGCATCGCCTGGGTACTGGGCGTGGTGCTGGGCGCTTCGGCGCTGGGCGGCATGCTCCATGGCCTCCTGGGCAGCAGCCAATTCCAGGCCCTCAATCCCGTCGTCCTCTGCCTCGCCTGGCCCGAACTCTTCTGCGGCGTGGACCATCCCATCCTCGGCTGGGTGCCCACCCTCCTCGGCACCACCGCCCATGTGGTGCTTTGGATCGAAGTGGCCCGCCGCCGCACCCTGCCTTCGGAGGCCGTGCTGTGATCGAACTCATCCGCGCCTCCCTTCGCTACGGCGACATCCTCGGCCTCTCCCCCACCTCCTTCCACCTGCCTTCGGGCGGTGGCATCACGGGCCTGCTTGGCCCCAACGGCGCCGGTAAATCCACCCTCATCCAGATGATCTCCGGCCTGCTCCCGCCCAGCGGCGGCGACGTCAAAGTGATGGGTGGCGCCCCCTTCCGCAACCCCGAGGTGCTGCGGCACATCGGCCTCGTGCCCGAAGGCGATCGCCTGCCCGTGGGCCTCAAGGGCCGGGGCTGGCTGCGCATGATGGGCGAGCTCTCCGGCCTGTCCGGCCCCGAGCTCGAAGCGGCCATTATCCGCACCCTGCAGCGGGTGGACATGACGGAACGGGCGGACCTGCCCTTCCAATCCATGAGCAAGGGCATGCGCCAGCGCATGCGCCTCGCCCAGGCCCTGCTCATCGATCCCAAGGTGCTCATCCTCGATGAGCCCTTCAATGGCCTGGATCCCCAGGGCCGCCTCACCCTCATGGCCCTGCTGCGGGACCTCGCGGATTCCGGCACCCGCATCCTCGTGTCCAGCCACATCCTGGGCGAAGTGGCCATGCTCACGGACCACATCCTCCTGCTCTTCCGCGGACGGCTCCTGGCCGAGGGCACCGTGGGCGAGATCCGCGCCCTGCTGGATCGCCACCCCGTGGAGCTCCGCATCAAGGGCGCCGATCTCGACAAGGTGGCCCACTGGTCCGTGGCCCAACCGGAACTGGCCGGCTTGAGGAAGGAGGAGGAAGCCCTCGTGCTCTCCGTGCGCAGCCCCCATGATTTCCTGCCCCGCTTCCAGGCCGAGGTGGCCGCCGGCCGCCTGCCGGTCGCGAGCCTCGATCCCCTCGATCTGAACCTGGACGCCGTCTTCCAATACCTCACCAAGGATCACGCGTGATGCCGAACCCACCGAACGTCCTCGCCACCGTCAAGGCCGTGGCCAAGGGCACGGCCCCCCTCGTGCTCAAGGTGCGCGGCTGGGTGCTCGCCAGCCTGGTGTTGGTGCCCGTGCTCGGAGCCCTTGCCGTCCTCGCCATCATCATCGCCAAGGGCGAAGGCCAGGGCCCGGTCACGTCCCGCATCGGCCTCGTGATCTACCACAGCGTCCTCGTGAAATACATGGTGCCCATCATGGCCCTCGTCGCCGCGGGCGCCGGCATCCGCGAAGACATGGAGCAGCGCACCCTGCCCCTGATGCTCACCCGCCCCTCCGCCGCCACGGCCTTGCCCCTGGGCAAGGGGCTCCCCTGGTTCATCTGGGGAGCCATCTGGCTCGTGATCGGCGCCGCGCTCCTCCAGATCCTGGGCGGCGACCTCAGCACCCTGCTCGGCCGCATGGGGGGCCTGGTGGGCACCTGGTGGGCGGAGCTGGCCTTCGTCACCTGCTTCGGCCTCGCCTTCAAGAAGGGCACCCTCTGGGCCGCCCTCTGGCTCTTCATCTGGGAGGGATTGCTGGAGGTCTTCCCCGCCACCCTCCAGCGCTTCACCTTCACCCACTACGCCAACAGCCTCGCGGGCAGCCGGTACACCGAATCCACGACCCAGGACCTGCTGGCTCAAACCCAGGTGGATACCCCCGCCTTGCTCGCCTTCTTGATCCTCATCGCCTTCGGGGCCGCCTGCTGGGCCTGGGCAGGCTGGAAGCTGCACCGCATGCCCATCGGGTTGGCGGGTGCGGAAGGGGAAGGTTAGGCCCCCGTGAGCCCAACCTCGTTTACCAAACTGCGGTGGCGCTGCACGGGGCTCGTCGCCCTCGCCGCCGCGGCCCTGCTGGCCTGGCGCTTCACCCATGGCGGCATTCCCCGGCACCACCTGCTGCACCGGGCCGATATGCCCTCCATCTCCACCGCTTGGGATGCCCTGGTGCTCCCGGCCCTCGCCTGGGGCCTGCTGGGCCGGGCCCGCCCGCGCGTGCCCTCCCCGGGCTGGATCGGCCTGGTGGGGGGACTTCTCTTCGGAATGACGCTCGCCGCGCTGTTCACCGCCGGTCAGGAAGCCATCCTCTCCTCCCTCGTGTTCCTACCGTTCTTGCTGGCCCTGGCCCTGCCCATCCACCGCGCCGAATGCGTGCTCGGGTTCGTGCTGGGCATGGCCTTCACCTTCGGGGCCATCATCCCCACGGTCTTCGGCACCGTCGTGGCGGTCCTGGGCGCCGGCATCCACCTGGCAACCCGCCCCATCAGGGTTCGGGTGGCCCCGGGGCTCCCGCGCTAAACTGGCGGGATGGCCGTACCCACCCGTCACCTCACGCCCCAGGGCACTGAAATCCTCATCGAGACGCTGCCGCACCTGCGAAGCGTCTCGATCGGCTTTTGGGTGCGCCGGGGCTCCTGCCATGAGACGGCCCAGGAGGAGGGCCTCGCCCACTTCCTGGAGCACACGGTCTTCAAGGGCACCGCGTCCTACCCCACCCCTGATGCCGTGGCCGAGGCCACCGAGCGCCTGGGGGGCCACGTGGATGCCTTCACGGGCAAGGAAGTGGCCTGCTTTTACGGCCGCGTGCTGGCGGAGCAGCTGCCGGAGATGGTGAAGCTGCTGGGGGACCTCGTCACCACGCCCACCTTCGATCGCACGGAGCTGGAGCGCGAGCGCGGCGTGATCCTCGAAGAGATCGCCCAGAGCGAAGACACGCCCGATGACTGGGTGAGCGAACTTTTCTACGGCTCCTTCTGGCAGGGCGGCCCCCTGGCCCACCCCATCCTCGGGCGACCCGATCAAGTGGCCGCCTACAGTTCCGATGAAGCCGCCGCCTTCTTCCAGAATACCTACCGCGCCGATCAGGTGGTCATCAGCGCCGCGGGCCAGGTGAGCCCCGAGGTGCTCATGCCTCTGCTAGAGCCCATCCTCGCCCGCCTGGCGCCGGGGCGCCCCCAGCAGCTCGTGGCCCCCAACCGCACGAGCCCCTTCCTGCTCAACGTGAACCGCCGGGATCTGCAGCAGGTAAACCTGGTCCTGGGCTTCCCTTCCGTGGGCCATCGCCACGCGGACCGCGCCGCCGTGGGCATCCTCAGCCACGTGCTGGGCGGTGGCATGGCCTCGCGCCTCTTCATGGAGCTGCGCGAGCGCCGCGGCCTCTGCTACCAGGTGGGCAGCTACCACACCCCCTACCTCGACAGCGGCTCCCTGCAGGTCAGCGCCTCCTGCGCCCCCAAGCATGCCCGCGAACTCGTGAGTCGCAGCCTCGCCGAATGCCTGCGCCTGCGCGAACAGGGCGTCACCGCTGAGGAGTTGGAGCGCGCCAAACTGCAGGCCCGCACCCAACTCGTGTTCGGCCAGGAAAGCGCCAGCAGCCGCCAGTTCAGCCTCGCCCACCAGACCATCCACTGGGGCGAACTCAAGAGCCTCGATGAACAGGTGGCCGAACTCAACGCCGTCACCGAAGCCGACGTCATGCGCGTGGCCAAGTCATGCCTCGACCCCACCCAGATCGGCCTCGCGGCTCTGGGCACCCGGCGCGGCTGCGATATCCGGGACAAGGATCTGGTGGCCTGAGCGGTCGTCTGTCTCCGGTCGTCGGTCGTCGGTTTCCGGTGGCTGATTCCCAGGCTCCCATGGCCGGAGCCATGGGAAGGGAAGGCCGGCTGGGTCGCGGTGCGACGACCGACGACCGACGACCGAAGGCCGAGGGATCTTAAGGCCGCACCCAGTGGCAGGTGTACCCGCCGGGATGCTTCACCAGGTAGTCCTGATGTTCTTCCTCCGCCTTCCACCAAGGGCCAGCAGCGGTGATCTCGGTGACGAGGGGTTTGGGCCATTTGCCGCTGGCGTCCACGTCGGCCTTCACCTTTTCGGCGGTGGCTTTTTGCGCGGGGGAATGGAAGAAGATGGCGCTGCGATAGGAGCTGCCCATGTCGTTGCCCTGGCGGTTCAGGGTGGTGGGATCGTGAAGTCGGAAGAAGAAGCGCAGGATGGCTTCATAGCTGGTCTTCGTGGGATCGAACCAGATGTTCACGGCCTCGGCGTGGCCCTCGTGGTTGCGATAGGTGGCGTGGTCCACGCGGCCACCCGTGTAGCCCACTTCCGTGCGGAGGACGCCGGGTTCCTTGCGCAGAAGGTCCTGCATGCCCCAGAAGCACCCGCCCGCCAGCGTGGCCAGCTCCTCCTTGTGTTCAGGCGCCTTCTTCCCGAACAGGGGCAGGAAGGAGGCGAAGCCCGCCTTCTCCAGATCCGCCACTGGGATGAACCGCAGCGAGGCGCTGTTGATGCAATAGCGCAGGCCGCCCTTGTCCTTGGGACCGTCGTCGAAAACGTGGCCCAGGTGGCTGTTGGCGTCGGCGCTGCGCACCTCCGTGCGCACCATGCCATGGGTGAGGTCGCGGTGCTCCACCACCTCCTTGGCCTCCAGGGGCTTGGTGAAGCTGGGCCAGCCGCAGCCGGAATCGAACTTGTCCTTGGAGGAGAAGAGCGGCACGCCACTCACCACGTCGACGTAGAGGCCCTCTTCGTGGTTGTTCCAGTACTCGTTCTGGAAGGGCGGCTCCGTGCCCGCATCTTGAGTGACGTGGCGCTGCATGGGCGTGAGCTTGGCCAGGGATTCGGGGGTGGGTTTCTTGGCTTGGGTCATGGTCGCGGCGTCCTTTCGTGGAGATCCCTGGGAGATGGCCCGGTGGGTCACGTTCACGAAGGCGAAGAGCCCCGTACCCGCGATCAGCAACACAGCCCAACCCCAGCGGCTCATGTTTCCCATGGTGCACCTCCCATTCCTAGGATGGGATGCCGCAGCCCGGCCCGCCGTTCCAAAAATTGGACGGCGGGCCGCCCCACCTCAGAACTGCAGGGCGTAGGCCACCTTGGCGAAGAGACCCCGCTCCACCATGCGTTCCTGGGGCAACACCGAGGCGAGATCCCGCCGCCGCTGGCCGGACCACCCCAGGTAGGCGCCCGTGAAGGCGTTGGGCTGCCAGCCCAGGAGGGCCTTCAGGAACTTGTCCACGCCTTCGGCTTCGGACCCGTCGTAGCGGACGACGAAGCTCTGCACCTTCACATAGATGTGCCGGGGCAACTGCCAGGTTCCCCCGGCCACCAGCTGCCGGGCCCGGATGAGCCGCTCCCCGGTGGATTCCCGGTTCAGCTCGTAGCTTTTGGCCGAGAGGCTGTAGGCGATGGAGGCGACGCTGCCTTCGGAAGCAAGGTTCGCCGTATGGAAGCGGGCGGGCTCGCCGGACGTGAGATCCAGGGTCCGGCCCCATCCCGCGCCAGCCCCCAACTGGGCCCAGGAGAGGCGCCGCCACCCCAGGTTGAGCGTGAGGTTCCGGGCGGCCACGGAACGGCTTCCGTCATCGCTCCAGATCCGCCCCACCACATCGCTGGAGAGGTTGAGGCTCCACCGACCCGCGGTTTCGAAATTGGCCTCCACGCCTTCAGCGCGCTCCAGGTTCCGCCCCTCCCACCAGGTGAGCTGCCGCCCCCGGAGGCTCACGTTGGCCCGCGCCAACCACCCCTCGTTCCAGTTCTCGTGCCATTGGAGGGCCCCCATCTGCCGCCGATAGCCCGCGAGATCCGTGAAGCCCGACGCCAGTTGAAGGCCGGGGCTCGTGGCCTGGCTCACCACCCAGGCGCCCCACCGACGCGTATTCCAATCCAGCTCCAGGGAGGTCGCCGTTCCATCTGTGGAGCGCACGGATCCATCCGCCTGGGGCAGGTGGGCCACGGAGCGGATGCCGCTGCCGATGAAGCGCCACTGACTTCCGATCACCTTGTCGACGTACAGGCCACCGCTCTGCCCGCCCGAAGCGCCGGGGCCGCCCTGGAGCACCTTGTCGGTGCCCACCACCGAGAAGCCGGAGCCATGATCATCCAGGCGGAAGCGCATGGCGGCCGCCGTGTCGCGCGAGGAGAAACCATCCACGCCCTCCGCGCCGTTGGCGCCGAGGACCCTGCCACCGCCCTCGTCCTTGGCGTGCAGCACCGTCCAGCTGCCCACGGCGTTGGTTCCGGAGGCCTTCACGCCGTAGAGGGGATCCATGATGGAGCGGCTGAAGAACTGCCGCTGGGCCCCCTGAACGCCCAGCAGATCCATACCCTCCAGGAAGAAGGGGCGCTTCTCCGGGAAGTACACCTTGAAGCGGCTGTTCACCTGCAGGGGATCCACGTCCGCATCCACGTTGTTGAAGTCGGGGCGGTAGGTGCCCTCCAGGGTCACGGCCCGACCGGCGTAGCGCAGGTCCACCCCCAGGCGCCGATCGGTTTTCACCGGCTCCTGGGGATTGGGATCCAGGGTCCGGGTGCGGCTGGCGGAGGCCGTGGGGATCACCAGGAAGGGGCTTCCCGCTTGATCCTGGGGGGCGCCGGCCAACCGGGCCATCTGGCAGAGGTCGCATTGGATGTCGCGGCTCATCTTGGGCCACACCACGCCGTAACGCCGTTCCCGGGGGATGATGCGCAGCATGCGGAAGCCCCAATCGCCGGGATCCCGGCGCAGGCTGGAATAGGGCACGCGCATCTTGATGAGGTAGCCCGTGGGGGTCTTGAGGCCTACGGAATCCCAGAGCAGGTCGTAGCTGTAATCCTCTCCCGTGGTGTCGTTCACCAGGCCATCAAACTGGCCGCCCAGGGGCGTCACGAAGAGGCGGATGGAGCTCTGCCCCTTGCCCGTGGAATCCAGATCGATGCCCACGAAATCCTGATCGCCGCTGAAGTCATCGCGCTTGTGCAGGAAGCCACGCACGAGCCCCGGTTCCGGATCCTCCGCCTCCACCGCCACGTAGAAGGCATCGGGCCCGAAGAGCACGTGGGCCGTGGTGCGCCATCGGTTCACGCCCTTGTCATCGGGCATGATCATGCCGAAATCCGTGATGAGCAGCGCCCCTTCCCAGGTGGAAAGATCCGTGCCCCGTGCCATGGAGGGGGCCGATGAGGTGCGGGGAATGACCAAGTGCGGTGGCGACGGGATTTCCGAGGCGTTGATGAACAGGCAGACAAATACCAGGAGCAGGGCGCGCATGGGCCTCCTCGGGACAGAACGGGATCTGCGAGGACCTACGGAAGCCTTCTACTAACCGTTTAGTAGTTTGTTGGAGATTTTTAAACCCCGGGGGTTTGACCTCAGGTGGAATGCAGGGCCCAGCCCAGCAGGCCCGATCCCAGCAAGATCCACGTGGGGTTTACCTTGGTACGCCACAGCAGCCCGGCGCTCGCCAAGGCCAACAGGAGGGCCCACCCATCCACCAGGGCCGCCCGGCCCAGGGGCACCAGCACCGCGGCCATGAGGGCGAGGCTGGCCGAATTCACCCCATCCAGGAAGGCCCGGGCCCGGGGCGAGGCCTGGAGGCGCTGCAGCACCTTCCCCGACAGGGCCACGAAAATGAAGGAGGGCAGGAAGATGCCCACGGTGGCCACCACGGCGCCCCGCCAGCCCTGGATGAGGTAGCCCACGAAGGTGGCCGTGGTGAACACGGGGCCCGGGGTGAACTGGCCCACGGCCACTGCATCGAGCAATTGCCGCTCGCTGATCAGGGGATGGCGGATCACGAACTCCGCCCGCAGGAAGGCCAGCAGCACATAGCCACTGCCGTAGAGCACGGAGCCGATTTTCAGGAAACTCAGGAAGAGGCTGCCCGTGGACCCCAAAGCTGGGAACCAAGCCACCGCGGGCAGCGCCGTCGGCCAGCCCTCCTTCACGCCCATCATGAGCAGCCCCGCGCCCAGCAAGATCCCCAGCTCCGGGGCTCCCAGCGCCACCGCCGCCAGTGCCAGCAGGGCCACGCCCCACCGCAGGCGATCCTTGAGCAGGGCCTTGCCGAAGAGCACCAGCGCCTGCGCCACTACCATAAGCAGGGCGGGCTTCAGTCCATAGAGCCAGCCCACGGCGGCCGGCCGGGTGCCGAAGCGCACGTAGGCCCAGGCCAGGCCGCCCACCATCCCCGCGGCCGGGAGGATGAAGGCGAGGCCGGCGAGGATGAGCCCCGGCGTGCCCGCCCGCAGCTTCCCCAGGTGGATGGCCATCTCCGTGGAGTTGGGACCGGGGATGAGCTGCGTGAGGCCGATGAGATCCAGGAAGGCCTCCCGCGTGAGCCAGCCGCGCTTCTGCACGACTTCCCGCTCCATGAGCGCCAGGTGTGCCACGGGCCCGCCGAAGGCCGTGAAGCCCAGGCGCAGGAAGAGCAGCCCCACCTCGGTCAGCGGGCTCACAGGGCCGCCTTGAGACGGCGCACGGCTTCGCGGATTTCCTTCGGGGCCAGGGCCGCGAAGCCCAGGCGGAGGAAGGGGATCTTTCGGCCCAGAAAATCGAAGCGGCGACCGGGCATCACGAGCACACCGGCGGCCTGGGCCCGGGCTGCCCAGGCGCCCGGATCCACGCCCGGCGCCGTGTGGGCCCAGAGGCTCAGGCCGCCGCCGGTGGGCACCACCTCCAGCGCCTGCGCCAGGTGGCGATCCAGCGCCTCCAGCAGGGCCTCCCGACGCTCGGCGTACACGCGGCGCATCTTGCGGGCATGGCGCTGCAGCAGACCATCCTCGATGAACTCCGCCACTGCCCCCTCCATCACGCGATTGCCGTGCAAGTCTCCCATGCGGCGCTGGCCGCCCAAGGCCTCCACCAGCGCCTTGGGCCCTGCCACCCAGCCCAGCCGCAGCCCCGGGGCCAGGATCTTCGAGAGCGTCCCCATGTAGACCACCACGCCCCCCGAATCCCCGCTGGCCAAGGGCAGGACCGGGCGTCCCTCGAAGTGGAATTCGAAATCGTAATCATCCTCCAGCAGCGCGATGCGGTGGCGCCTCGCCAGATCGAGCAGCCGGAGACGCCGGGCTGCACTCAAGGTCACGGTGGTGGGGAACTGGTGATGCGGCGTGAGGTAGATGGCCCGCAAGGGCAGGAGCGTGTCCAGGTGCTCCACGCAGAGCCCTTCGCGATCCACGGGCAAGGGCACCAGCTCCGCGCCGGCGGCTCGCAACGTCTGCCATACCGGCGGGTACCCGGGATCCTCCACACCCACGCGATCCCCGGGCCGGATCAGGAGGCGGGCCGCCAGGTCCACAGCCTGCAAGCTGCCCGCCGTGATCATCAATTGTTCCGGAGGGCAGGCCAGCCCCCGCACCTCCCCCAGCAGCGACGCCAGGGCCGCGCGCAGGCGAGGTTCCCCCAGGGAGGATCCGTAATCCAACAACGTGGGCCGCGCCTTCAACGCCCGGCGCAGGGCCCGCCCCAACTCCTCCACGGGGATCAGCCGCGGATCGGGCAGGCCTCCCGCGAGGTCCAAGCCCTTCCATCCCGGCGGCGCCAGATCTGCCAGCGGTGGAGGGGCCACCAAATCGAAGCCCAGCCCCGACTTGGGCAGGGGCTCCGACTTCGGCACCGCCGGAAGATTCCGGGCCACCCGGGTGATGCGCGCTTCGGCTTCAATCCAGCCCTCAGCCTCCAGTTCCCTCAGGGCCGCCAGCACCGTGTTGCGGTGCACGCCCAGCTCCGTGGCCAGCGTGCGGGAGCCCGGCAGCGAATCCCCGGGCTTCAGCCGTCCCCGCCGCACATCCCCCGAGATCCCCCGGGCGATCTGGAGGAAGAGGGGTTCGGTGGCATCCGCCTCCAGGGCGAGGGGAAAGGTCCAAGGGCGCATGGTCCATTCATTATTTCAAAAATGGATCTTTTGGGTAGACCATCGACGCCGGATCCTGAGATCTCCCCTGGAGCCCCCCATGTCCTTTTCCCCGAGCACCGTCGACACCACCCAGCTGCCCTGGGTACCCCTGAAGCCCGGCCTTGCCTTCAAGCCCCTCGCCTACTTTCCCGACAACGCCGGCTGGCAGCTCCTGCTGCGCCTGGAGCCGGGCACGAAGATTCCCCTCCACCGGCACACGGGGGAAGTCCATGCGTTCAACCTGGCGGGCGCCCGGATGCTCGACACCGGCGAAGTGGTGGGGCCGGGCATGTATGTCCACGAGCCCGCGGGCAACGTGGATTCCTGGCAGGCCCATGGCGAGGAACCCTGCATCATCCACATCGAAGTGCGGGGCCGGAACGAGTACCTGGACGCCGAAGGGCACCTGCTGCACATTGTGGACGCCCAATCCTCCCGGCGCAGCTACCTCGACTGGTGCGCGGCCCAGGGCCTTCCGGTCCACCCCGCCTTCCAGGAAATCGCATGATCGTTGCCCCCGCACCGTCCCTCTCCGATCGCCTGGACCGGGCCGCCCCCCACCTCGCCCGCCTGGCCCTCGGGGCCGCCTTCCTGTCGGCCGTGGCCTCCCGCTTCGGGCTTTGGCAGGGTCGACTGGATCCCACCCGGTTCACGGCCTTCATCCGATACACGGGCGAAGTGAACGCCTTCCTGCCCGCCGCCCTCCATCCGTTCCTCGCCATCGCGGCCACCGGGGCGGAGCTCGGCCTGGGGCTCGCCCTCATCGCTAACTTGCGCCTTCGCTGGGCGGCCTTCGGGAGCGCCGTGCTGCTTACCCTGTTCGGCCTGGCCATGGCCCTCTCCCAGGGCCCCAAATCCCCCCTGGACTACTCCGTCTTCAGCGCGGCCTCCGCCGCCCTTCTCCTGGGCTTTCGGGCCCGCCCCGCCTGACCCTTCCCCTCCGGAGCCCCCGTGCGTCTTTCGAAGCCCCATCCCGAACTCGCCCCCGAGCCCTATCAGATCCTCCTGCAGATGTACCGCTACACCCGGGCCTGCGGCCTGGAGCCAGGGTTGGTGCACCTGGTGGAGATGCGCGTGTCGCAGCTCAACGGCTGCGCCTTCTGCCTCGACATGCATGGCACCGAAGCCCTGAAGGACGGCGAGGATCCCCGCCGCTTGGGTCTGGTGGCCGCCTGGCGGGATGCGCCCTGCTTCTCCGCCCGGGAGCGTGCCGCCTTCGCCTGGGCCGAGGCCCTCACGGTGGTGGGCGATCACGAGATCTCCCCGGAACTCGTGGCCGCCACTCGTCAGCAGTTCGACGAGAAGGCCCTGGTGAATCTCACCCACGTCATTACCCTGATGAACACCTGGAACCGCCTGGGGGTCGCCTTCCTCCCCGCCCTGCCCGCCTTTGAGGTACGCGCATGACTTCCCCTTCCCTTCGCATCGCCGCCCACGAGCGCCCTGCCCTGGAAGCCATCCAGGCCCTCTACGCCGCCTCCCCGCTGCGACGCCCCATCGAGGATGCGCCCCGACTGAAGCAGATGTTCGATGCCGCCAACGTCATCCACAGCGCCTGGGAGGGCCCCCGCCTGGTGGGTCTCCTCCGTGGCTGGACGGACGGCGCCTTCGACGGCTACGTCTGCGATCTCGCCGTGCATCCCGACTACCAGAAGGCCGGGGTGGGCAGGGCCCTCATGGCCCTGCTCTTCCCGGAGTTCCCCCAGGTGCGCTGGGTGCTGCTGGCCTCGCCCCTGGCGGAGGGCTATTACGGCCACGTGGGGTGGAAGCCCCTGGAGAACGCCTGGGTGCAGTCCCACCCGGATCGGCCCGAGACGCCCACCTACGAAGCCTTCCAGGCCCAATTCGCGGCGCTCGCCGCGAAGGCCTGAATGCCCGGATCCCCAGGGGAATGCCGCTACCCTGGAAGCACCATGTCCAAGCGCCTTTGCCTTCCCCTGATCCTGGTCGCGGGCGTCTGCCTGCAGGCGGCCCCCAAGCCCTCGGCCTTCCACGAGGTGTTGGAGCGCTACTACGCGGACTACCTCCGCCTCTTTCCCATCGAAGCCGCCATCAACGGCGACAACGATCCCAGCGTCGAAGCCCTCTGGCCCAACGACCTCACGCCGGCGTTCCGCACGCAGGTGGCGGCCATGGCCCGGAAATACACCGCCGAGCTCGCCCGCATTGATCGCAAAAAGCTCTCCACCACGGACCGCCTGAGCTACGACAGTTTGCTCTGGAACCTGCGACTCCGGGAGGAGGGCACCCACCAGAACCTGCACCTGCTCCCCGTGAACCAGTTCAGCTGCGCCACGCTCACCTTCGCGCAGATGGGCTCCGGCGCCTTCATCCACCCCTTCAAAACGGCCCAGGACTACCGCCATTTCCTGAGCCGCGCCCAGGGCTTCAGCGCCTGGGTAGACACGGCCATCGCCAACATACGCGAGGGCATGGCCAAGGGCATCGTGCAGCCCCGCATCCTCATGGAGCGCGTGTTGCCCCAGCTCGAAGCCATGACGAAGGACGAGGCCGCCGGCAACATCCTCTTCGACCCGCTGAAGTCCCTGCCCTCGGGGTTGGATGACGCGGCCAAGGCCCAGCTCGCCGCCGAATACCGGGCAGGCCTTCGCGCGATCGCCCTGCCCGCCTACGCGCGGCTTCACGCCTTCATCCGCGACGAGTACCTCCCCAAGTGCGGCACCCACAGCGGGCTTGGCGCGCTGCCCGGCGGCCCCGCCGCCTACGCCTATCTCGTGAAGCTGCAGACCACCACGGATCTGAGCCCCGAGCGCATCCACGCGCTGGGCCTGTCGGAGGTGGCTCGCATCCGCGGCGAGATGGAGAAGGTGAAAGCCAAGGTGGGCTTCAAGGGCACCCTGGCGGCCTTCCTCAACCACGT
Organism: uncultured Solibacteraceae bacterium; assembly: GCA_964617215.1. Lineage (GTDB taxonomy): Bacteria > Acidobacteriota > Holophagae > Holophagales > Holophagaceae > JAFDVN01. The sequence continues at coordinate 370,797 of CAZTVL010000001.1, forward strand.
GGCCACGGCGCCGGAATTCGCCCCCTTCAAGTCCGAGGCGGACGTCCTCAACGGCTACCGCGCCCTGGAAAGCCGCGTGATGGCGCAGATTCCCAAGCTCTTCGGCCAGGTGCCCCGCACCCGCTTCGAGATCCGGGCCACGGAGGCCTTCCGCGCCGCCACGGCCTCGGTGGAATACATCTCCGGCTCCGCCGATGGCCAGCGTCCCGGCACCTTCTTCGTGCCCATCGTAGACGCCACGAAGATGCGCACCCCTAACATGGGCGAGCTCTTCCTCCACGAAGCCATCCCCGGCCACCACTTCCAGCTCTCCCTGGCCATGGAGAGCAAGACCTTGCCCCGCTTCCGCCGCTACGACGCCAGCAACGCCTTCGTGGAAGGCTGGGCCCTCTACTGCGAAAGCCTGGGCAAGGACCTCGGCATCTACGACGATCCCTACCAGTACCTCGGCATGCTGCTGGGCGACATGCACCGCGCCATCCGCCTCGTGGTGGACACGGGCCTCCACGCCAAGGGCTGGACCCGGGAGCAGGCCCTGGCCTTCGCCGCCGAGCAGGAGGGCGGCAGCCCCGAGGATCAGATCCCCGAGATCGAGCGCTACATGGCCAACCCCGGCCAGGCCCTGGGCTACAAGATGGGCCAGCTCAAGATCCGCGAACTGCGCACCCTGGGCGAGAAGGCCCAGGGTGCCAAGTTCCCCCTGCGGGCCTTCCACGACGAGATCCTCCGGGAAGGCGCCCTGCCCTTGGCGGTTCTCGAGGCCCATCTGCGGGCCTGGATGAAGCCGCCCGCGGGGAAATAGGCCGAATGGAAACGGCCCTCCGGCCGATAAACTAGCTGGATGGCTGAACCCGCCCTGATGCCCTGGGATCGCCCCGCCCCTGAAAAGGCCGGGAAGCCCTCGGTGTGGTCGCTGCTGCCCGAGGATTTCGAGGCCATGGGCGCCCCGGGCCGCGCCGTGCACCTCTTCAACCGCCTCCACCGCGTCCACCTCTGGAAAGAGGGCGCGCCCTGGATCAGCAGGGCCCTGCGGGAGTGGGTGGCCACGGAGACCGACGCCAGCCTGCCGGAGATCCTGGAGCGGCATCCCTCCACGGATGGTTCCACCAAGCTCGTGCTGCGCCTCAGCGATGGCCACCGAATCGAGGCCGTGCACATGCCCCGCAAGGTGAAGAGCCCCCGGGTGACCTACTGCATCTCCAGCCAAGTGGGCTGCGCCATGGGCTGCACCTTCTGCGCCACGGGCGCCATGGGCATCCTGCGCAACCTCACCGCCGGCGAGATCGTGGGCCAGGTCATCGCCCTCATGCGCGACCTGGGCCCCGACCGCGGCGAGCAGGTCACGCTCGTTTTCATGGGCATGGGCGAGCCGCTGCACAACCTCGACCACGTGCACCGCGCCATCCGCGTGCTGGGCGAGCTCGAAGGGCTCGGCCTCTCGTCCAAGCGCATCACCGTGTCCACCTCAGGCCTCGTGAGCGGCATCGAGAAGTTGGCCAAGCTCAAGCCCCGCCCCCTGCTCGCCCTCAGCCTCAACGCCACCCACGACGAGGCCCGCAGCGCCACCATGCCCGTGAACAAGGTGTGGAACCTGGCGCGGCTCCGGCAGGCGCTGGATGCGTGGGGCCTCCAGCGCGGCGAGAAATTCACCTTCGAGTACGTGCTGCTCGCGGGCGTGAACGACACCCCCGAGGACGCCCAGCGCCTGGGCGACTGGCTGGGCGACCTTCGGCGCGGCCACAACGTGAACCTCATCCCCATGAACGAGCACGACCACTCCACCTTCCATGAGCCCGCCGAAGACCGCATCCAGGCCTTCAGCGACCGCCTCAAGGCCCAGGGCTGCTTCGTCACCGTCCGCCGCAGCCGGGGCCGCGACGTGCGGGCCGCCTGTGGGCAGCTGGTGAAGGAAAAGGCGTAACCGTCCCGCCTCCCCTTATCCTGATCAGATGCACATTCCGATCCCCATCCATCAACTGCCCCACGCCCAGGGCCTCGACCTCCCCGCCTTCGCCACGCCCCACAGCGCCGGCATGGACCTGCGCGCGGCGCTGCCCGAGGGTGAAACCTGGTCCCTGGCCCCCGGTGAACGAAAGCTGGTCCCCACGGGGCTCGTGATGGCCCTTCCGGAGGGCTTCGAGGCCCAGATCCGCCCCCGCTCCGGCCTCTCCCTCAAGCACGGGATCACCGTGCTCAACAGCCCCGGCACCATCGACGCCGACTACCGCGGCGAGGTGCAGGTGCTCCTCATCAACTTGGGGCAAGCCCCCTTCGAGCTCTCCCGCGGTGAACGCATCGCCCAGATGCTCGTGGCCCCCGTGGTGACCTGGGCCTGGGCGCCGGAAACGGATCGCGAGGCATTGGGAGCCACCCTTCGCAGCACCGGCGGCTACGGCAGCACCGGACGGAGCTGACCCGCTTGAACGGAAAAGGGCGCCCATAGGGCGCCCTTTTCACGGATCTCAAAAGCTCAGGGCTTCTTCGCAGGCGCGGCCGCAGGCTTCTTGGCCGCAGGGGCAGCGGGAGCAGCGGCGCCATCCGCCGCATCCAGCCGCTTGGCCACTTCCAGGGTGAAGGCCGAGGCCCACTTCTCTTCCGCCCAGACGATGGGGCTGTTCTCGGCGGAGAGGATCACCTGGAGCTTCTGCTCGTTGGCGAGGGCCTTCACGACGGGATCGGCCAAGTCGTTGAGGGCCTTCATGACCTTCTGCTGCACCTTCTGGGAATCGGTCTGGGCATCTTCCTGCATCTTCTTGAACTCGAATTCGAGGTCCCGAAGCTGCTTCTGGATCTGGACCTTGCCTTCATCGCTGATGCTGGTGCTCTGGAGCTGCTGGTTCAGCTTCTGGCCTTCGGCCTGCTTGGCCTGCAGCTTGTCCATGAGCTGCTTCTGGAGAACTTCCAGCTCTGCGTAGACCTTGCGGGCCTTCACGCTGTTGCCAATGAATTCGCGCATGGAGAACAGGGCCATGCGGGTGGGTTCAGGCACCTGGGCCGAAAGGGCAAGGCTCGCGCAGACAATGAGGGGGGTCAGAAAACGACGCATGACATCTCCAGGGATCTAGAAACCATTGTATATCGGGGGAAAACGGATCAGAAGGTCGTTCCCATGCTGAACTGGAAGTCGTTCTTGCCTTCGGTATCGAAGGCGTAGGGGTTCAGCTTGCGCGACCAGATCAACCGCATGGGCGCGGGGCTGATGGGCAGGAAGAACCGGAACTCCAGGCCCGCGCTTCGGCGGAGGGACTCGGAGAATACCTTGGAGCCCGGGGCCCAGGCGTTGCCCATGTCGTAGAAGACGACGAAGCGGAACTGATCGGCGATCTTGAATTGGTATTCCAGGTTGCTGATGAACTGCTTGTTGCCGCCGACCACCACGTCTCGATCGTTGGGATCCTTGTTGATGCTGCCCACATAGCCGTAGCGGTACCCACGGATCGTGTTCTCGCCGCCGGGGCGGAAGAGTTCATAGGGAAGCAGGGGATCGTTGCCCAGGCGCCGCATGTAGCCGTAGGAAGCATTCACCGCGAAGATGTGGCGCTCGTCGATGTTGCCGAACTTGGTGAATTCCCAACTGGAGCGCAGGAAGGGACGGTCGCCACCGAACTGCCAGCCACCGTATTCCAGGCTGAAGGCCAGCTTGGTGCCGCGGGTGGGCTTGAAGGGGTGGTTGACCGTGTCGTACGCGATGCTCGGCGTCACGCTGGAGGTGAGCTGGGATTTGATATCGCGGTAGTAGTAGTTCCGGCCACCTTCGATATCGATGATCCGGTAGTTGTAGCCGACGCTGAGGGTCGTGAAGGCCGCCCAACGCTGGGATTGGAACCAGTTCGAGAAACGGCTTCCGAGGCTGACGCCGAGGCCCTTGGTCGTCTGGCGATAGGCGTTCTCGATGCCCACGCGCGAAGCGTCGTAGTCCGTGCTCGAGTTGAACAGGCTGACGCTGAGGCTGTAGGGCAGATCGAAGACGTACGGTTCCGAGAAGGAAACGCTCATGCTCCGCTGGAATTTGCCGCCGTTGTAGCTCACGGCCAGCGTCTCGCCGCCGCCACCCAGGTTGCGGGTGCTGAAGGATGCGCCCAGCGAGAAGCCGAACACCGATCCGTAGCCGCCCTGGAACAGGACTTCATTGACGCCGGATTCCTCGCCCTTGATCTTGACGTCGACCTCGGGCTTATCCGCGATCGGCTGGATGTCGGGTTCGGAGTTCTTCACGTCGAAGTAGCTCAGCTGGCTGATGCGGAGCATGGAGTCCTTGAACCCCGCCAGGCTGAAATCATCGCCTTCCCGCATGAGCAGGCTGCGGCGCAGCACCTTGTCCTTCGTGGTGGAGTTGCCTTCGAACTCGATGCGGCGAAGGGTGTGGCGCTCCCCCTCCTTGACCTTGAGGGTCACATCGACCTTTTTGACGCCGCCTTCCTCGCGGATGGCGAGGGTGCGATCGGAATTCGCGCGGATGTAGGCGTTGTCGCCGTAGGCTTCCTTGATCTTCTTCTGAGCCTCGGCCACGGCATCGAGATCGAAGGGAACGTTCTTGGTGGCGGCCGGCGCATCCAAGGAGGGCTTGATGCCGAAGAACTTCTTCAGCATCGAATTGTTATCCCGCTTGGCCTCGGCGTACTTCTGCTTATAGAACTTTTCGTTGAAGAGCTTGCCGTCTTCCACCTTGAAGGTGCCTTCGAAGAATTGATCGCCTTCGAGGATGGGGATTTCAAGGCTGGCACGGAGGTCGTACTTGGGGCTCCGAGCTTCCTTGATGCGCTTCTCGTTCTTGCGCTTCTGCCGGGCGGAGGTCTTGTCTTCCACGGTGATGGTGGGCTTGCCGATGAAGACGTCCTTGTAGCCCAAGCGCCAGTAGGCCTTCTTGAGGTTCTCGAGATCCTCTTCGAGGTTCTTGTCCACCAGCAGGTCATGGGAGGTCAGCCAGGAGAACATCCAATGCTGGCGGGTCTTCTCCATGGCCGCCCGGAGTTTGGCGTCCTTGATTTTCTTGGTGCCGCGGAACTTCACCTTGTAGATGTGGACCTTGCCGCCTTCCTTCACGTCGAAGACGAGGCGGGCCACACCGGGCCCCATGGGCTCGACGATCACGTCCACCACGGGGTTGCGGAACCCCTTCTCGGCGGCGATCTCCACGATCTGGTTCTTGATCTTCCGGGCGATCTCGGGGTCGTAGACGCTATCGGCCTTGGCTTCGAGCTTCTTCTCCTTGATCTTGTCCTTCAGCGTGGTGAGACCGATCTCGGTCCCGCCGCGGTAATCGATTTCCTTGATGATGGGGCGTTCCTTGACCGTGATGAGGAGGATGGAGCCCTTGTCGGTCTCCTCCACATCCAGCTTCACGTCATCGAAGGCGTTGCTGGCCCACAGGCGCTCCAGAAGCGCCGTAAAATCCACGTTGCGGATGTCATCCCCGACCTTGACCCCGGCCTTGAAGGCCACCGTCTCTGCGGACAGTTTCTGGGTGCCCTTCACCTTGATCTCGGAGATGGTTTCCATCTCCCCGCCAGTGGCCTCCGGCGGCGTTTGCGCCCAGAGTGGAGCCGCGAGCCCCAGGCCAGAGAGCAGCACAGCCGCCCGCAGGCCTTCCTTAACCGGGGCCGGTACCCGGCTTCCCCATCCCTGTCTTTGCTTCATTCGTGGACCCCAACCAACTGCGATTCCTGGTTGGAGCCTTCCACCAGGGTGGGGACGAGTTTGTCGCCCTCCAGATCAAATCGTACCTCACCCGAGGGCACTTCTTCCTGCCCGACCATCAATTCGGCCAGGGGATCTTCCACATGCTTCTGGATGGCCCGGCGCAGGGGGCGGGCCCCATAGGCCCGATCCCGGACCGTGGTCTTCACCAAATGGTCCACCGCGGCATCCGTGAGGGTCACATGGAGCTTGTGCTTGAGGAGGGTCTGGTTCACATCCTCCACGAGCAGCCGGACAATCCCGCGAATTTCCTCGTCCCCGAGCCGGTTGAACACCACGATCTCATCGATGCGGTTGAGGAATTCCGGGGGGAAGGTCCGCTTGAGCACCTTCATGGCATCGCCAGACTTGGAGTCCGCCTTGGGGTCCGCTTCCACGAAACCCAGGCTCTTGTCGGAGAGCAGCTCCCGGCTGCCAACGTTGGAGGTCATGATGATGATGGTGTTCTTGAAGTCCACCTGGTTCCCGAAGGCATCGGTGGCCTGCCCATCGTCGAAGATGGAGAGCAGGATGTTGATCATGTCCGGGTGGGCCTTTTCGATTTCATCGAAAAGCAGCACACAATAGGGGTTACGGCGAACACGGTCCGTCAGCATGCCGCCTTCTTCATAGCCCACATACCCCGGAGGGGCCCCGAGCAGCTTGCTCACTTCGTGCTTCTCCATGAATTCGCTCATGTCGAAGCGGATCATCTTCTTGGGGTCGCCGAAGAGGAAGGCCGCCAGGGTCTTGGCCAACTCCGTCTTGCCCACGCCCGTGGGGCCCAGGAAAAGGAAGGAGCCCATGGGCCGGTTGGGGTTCTTGAGGCCCGTCCGGGCCCGGCGCACGGCCCGGCTCACGGCGGATACGGCCGCTTCCTGGCCGATGACCCGGGTGTTGATGTGGGCTTCCATCTTGATGAGGTTCTGTTTTTCCTCATTCTTCAGGGCCTTCACCGGGATGCCCGTCCAGGAGGCCACCACGTCCTCGATGTCGGATTCCAGCACTTCGGGGAACCGGGCGTAGTCCTCCTCGGTCAGCTCGGAGCGGGTCTGGGTCAGCTGTTCCCGGAGTTGAAGCTCCTTCTGGCGAAGCAGCACGGCCTTTTCGAAGTCCCGGCTCAGCACGGCCTCGTTCATCTCATTGATGACCCGGTGGAGCTCATCTTCCACCTTGGTGCCCTGGCTCCCGCCGGCGCCGACCCGCAGCTTCACCCGGGCCCCGGCCTCGTCCAGAAGGTCGATGGCCTTGTCGGGGAGGAAGCGGTCCGTGATGTAGCGGTTGGACAGGTAGACCGAGGCCTCCATGGTCTTTTGGGGGTACTTGACCCGGTGGAACAGCTCGTAGCGGTTCCGGATGCCCTCCAGGATCCGCATGCTCTCCGCCTCGTCCGGAGGGTTCACCGTCACGGGCTGGAAGCGGCGGACCAGGCTGCGGTCCTTGTCGATGTACTTCACGTATTCCTTGTGCGTCGTGGCACCGATGCACTGGATTTCGCCGCGGCTCAGGGCCGGCTTCAGGATGTTGGCGGCGTCCAGGCTGCCTTCGGCAGCGCCGGTGCCGATGAGGCTGTGGATCTCATCGATGAAGAGGACGACGCTGGGGTCCTTGGAGGCCTCGGCGATGATGCTCTTGAGGCGCTCCTCGAACTGGCCCCGGTACTTGGTGCCGGCCACCACGAGGCTCAAATCCAGGGCGTAGATGCGCTTGTCCGCCAGGGTGGGGGGCACGGCGCCTTCGTAGATCTTCTGGGCCAGGCCCTCCACGATGGCCGTCTTGCCCACGCCCGCCTCGCCCAAGAGGATGGGGTTGTTCTTGCGGCGGCGGCTGAGGATCTGGATGATGCGCTCGATCTCCGTGTCCCGGCCGATGAGGTTGTCGAAGATGCCCCGTTCCGCCATCTCGCTGAGGTTGCGGGCGAACTCGGACAGGAGCGGATGCTCCTTCTTCTTCTTGGCGATCTTCTCCTCCTTGGTGCTCTCCAGGAGGATCTCCTTGGCGGCGATGAGGTCGGCGCCGGCTTCGCGCAGCAGGCGCCCGGCCAGGCTTCCCTCTTCTTTCAGCATGCCCAGGAGCAGGTGCTCGGCCCCCACGTGCTTGTGGTTGAGCTTGCCGCTCTCACTGGTGGCGTGCTGAAGGATGCGCTTGACCTCCTCCTCCATGGGGATGTCGATGGAGGTGGAGCTGGGCACCACTTTCCGGTCCTTGGGGGTGAGGGCGGCCACGAGCCGCTCCCGCAGGGAGCCGACCTGCACGCCCATGCGCTCCAGGAGCTGGGTGCTGGTCTTCTCCGACTCCCGAAGCAATCCGAGCAGAAGGTGCCCGCTCTGGATGCTCTCGGAACCGAACTGGCTGGCCTCGTAACGGGCGAAGAACATGACCCGGCGGGCTTTTTCAGTGAATTTTTCGAACACGGGACACCCTTTCAGGGGCTGGATGCGGTCGGTTCCCGATGGGTTCCGGCCGCGTCATCTAAAGGTTAGCGCTGATGGCAACCCTTTGCCTTGCCCCCACTATCGGCATTTGTATGACCGCAAGCAACTTCCCTCGGGGTAGAATGGACGGTTCGGAGCGGATCATGAGCCAACGCAAGGAAAACCTGGCCATCCTCGGTCTTCAGTGGGGAGACGAGGGCAAGGGCAAGCTGGTGGACATCCTGGCGGCCCGCTATCGCCACGTCGTCCGCTTCCAGGGCGGCAACAACGCCGGCCACACCGTGGTGGTGAATGGCCAGAGCATCGCCCTGCACCAGGTTCCCAGCGGGGCCCTGCACGCCAGCTGCTTCCTGACCGTGGGCGGCGGCGTCGTCCTCAACCTGGAAGTGTTCAACCAGGAACTGGCCCGGCTCCAGAATCGCGGATTCGACCTCTCCAACCGCCTCCTCATCTCCGAGAAGGCCCACATCATCCTGCCTCACCACATCGCCCTGGATAAGTGGCGCGAAGGTGCCACCAACAAGGGCACCAAGATCGGCACCACGGGCCGCGGCATCGGTCCCGCCTATGAGATGAAGGCCGCCCGCATGGGCGTGCGCATGGGCGACCTGCGCCACCCTGAACTCCTGGCCGACCGCATCCGGCAGGGCTACGACGAAGTCCGCCTGCGCCTGGGTTCCGAGGTGGGCGACCTGCCCAGCCTCGAAGCCATCGTGGAAGGCCTCATCCAGACCGCTGCGCCCCTGCTCCGCTACATCGGCGATGCCCAAGGCAACCTCATGAGCGCCTGGGAGCAAGGCGAAAGCATCCTCTTCGAGGGGGCCCAGGCCACCCTGCTCGACATCGACCACGGCACCTACCCCTTCGTTACCAGCTCCAACTGCAGCCTGGGCGGCCTCTTCACGGGCACCGGCCTGCCCCCCAAGGCCCTCAAGCACGTGGTGGGCGTGGCCAAGGCTTACACCACCCGCGTGGGCGCCGGCCCCTTCCCCAGCGAGCTGCTGGATGAAACCGGCGAGAAGATCCGCCAGGTGGGCCGCGAATTCGGCACCACCACGGGCCGCCCCCGCCGCTGCGGCTGGTTCGATGCCCCCGTCACCGCCCACGCCTGCCGCACCAACGGCGTGGATGGCCTCGCCATCATGAAGCTGGACGTCCTGGATGGCCTGCCGGAAGTGGGCCTCGTCGTGGGCTATCGCGACAGCAACGGCACCCTCACCACCAAGCTCCCCGGCTGCATCTCCGAGTGGGAAGGCCTCACGCCCGAGATCAAGAGGTTCAAGGGCTGGAACAGCACCCGCGGCATCACCGACATGGCCCAGCTCCCCGAAGAGGCCAAGGTCTACCTCGAAGCCCTCACCGAAGCCGTGGAAGTGCCCATCGCCTACCTCAGCACCGGCCCCGATCGCGTCGAAGGCTTCTCCTGGCCCGGCACCTTCCTCGCCGAGATCCTTGATTAGCCCGCCATTGGTTCCGGCCTCAGCCGTTCCAGGATCCGTCCTTGTCCAGCGCCCGGAACCATGGCAAAATACTGGGACCGTGCGTTATTGGCACGGGCCTATAGCTCAGCGGTAGAGCAGCGGCCTTTTAAGCCGTTGGTCGCGGGTTCGAATCCCGCTGGGCCCACCACAGCAACACCCTGGGGCCATCGTCTAGTGGTTAGGACACCGCCCTTTCACGGCGGCAGCACGGGTTCGAACCCCGTTGGCCCTACCAGGTTCAAGCCACCCGCAAGGGTGGCTTCGTTGTTTTCGGACTGCCGCGGGCCAACGGGGTTCGAATCGGCAGCGACTTGGCGGCTAGGGGCAGGCGAGCACGCGCGAGCGTGCGAACCGGTGCGCGCAGCGCAGCCCCGCGCCTAGTCGCCCCGCGGCCGGAACGTCAGGCGCGGAGGCGCAGCCGCAGCGGGTGACGTGGAGGGAACCCCGTGGGCCCTACCAGGTTCAAGCCACCCGCAAGGGTGGCTTCGTTGTTTTCGTACCCCCTCCCCGGCCGACGGGGTTCGAATCGGCAGCGACTTGACGGTTAGGAGCAGGTGGAGCACGCGCGAGCGTGCGCAACCGGTGCCCAAAGGGCAGCCACGCGCCTAGTCGCCCCGCGGCCGGAACGTCACCCCGGAGGCGCAGCCGCAGCGGGTGACGTGGAGGGACCCCGCTGGCCCTACCAGGTTCAAGCCACCCGCAAGGGTGGCTTCGTTGTTTTCGTACCCCCTCCCCGGCCGACGGGGTTCGAATCGGCAGCGACTTGGCGGCGAGATGCAGGTGGAGCACCCGCGAACATGCAGCCAGCGACCAAAGCACCACTCCGGGAGGCGCAATCGGCGGATGACAGGCAGCGACCTTCGATTCCCCACGCCCCTTCCCACCTGGACTACCCTGGGGGCATGCGCAAGGAATCGAAAGCTCCGAAGCCGCCTGTGGATTCCGGTTTGGAACCCCGCCCCCACCTCGTCAATCGCGAGGTGGTCGAAGGGCTCACCACGAAGGTGCTCATGGCCCTCCGCACGGAGATCTCCCTGGAGCTGGACCGGCGCAAGCAGCAAGGAAAATAGCCTCAGGGATCGGGGGATTCGAGCATTGGACACCCGTTGTCCAACGCCTTCTCCGAAGGTAGGGATCCACCCCTTGGAGGATCCATGCCGCTGCCCACCTTCTACCTGGATTTTGAAACGACGGGCCTCGATGCCTTCCGCGATGCGGTGGTGGAAGTGGGCCTGCGCGGCGCGGCCAATTTCGAGGCGCTGGTGTCCGACGCGCCACCCTCCAAGGCGGCAGCCCAGCGGGTGCACGGGCTTTCGCCGGAACGGCTGAAGGCCCAAGGCCGCCCCGGCCGCGAGGTGCTGCTGGGGTTGCTCCACGCCCTGGGCTCCGCCCCCGTGCGCATCCTCGCCCATCAAGCGGTGTTCGAGCGGGATTTCCTGGAGGCCTGGGCCCAGCGGGAGGGGCTGGCCCTGCCCTCCATCCAGTGGGAGTGCACCTTCGTGCGGTCCCGGCAGCTGCTCGGGGAAGCGTCCATAGGCCACGCCTTGGGCGAACTGGCTCAGGCCCTGGGCTGGGCGCCCACCACCTTGCATCGGGCAGGCCCGGATGCGGCGCTCACCCAGCGGCTGGACGAAGCCCTCCGGGCCTGGGAGGCCCTCCAAATGCGCTTCCATGGGCAGGCCCCCGTGCTCTACCTCGCGGGCCCCCTGCGAGGCGATGGCAGCACCGACGCCATCCGTGCCAACCAGGCCGCCATGCTGCAACGGGCCCGCTGGGTGCAGGCGGTACTGCCCAAGGCCACCCTCGTGGTGCCCCACGGCAATTTCGCCTACGTGGATGAAAGCGGTCCCCACGGCCATCAGGTGCGCAGCCAGGTGCTCGCCAGCTGCGAAAAGCTCGTGCGCCTCTGCGACGCGCTGCTGCAGAACGGCGAGACCGTGACCGAAGGCATCCGGCGGGAACGCGAAGTGGCCCTGGCCCATGGCCTGCCCATCCTCGTGGTGCCGGGATGGGACGGTGCGGCCGCGGTAGCCACTTCGGCGGCTTAAAGAGACGCATCCCATCGGCGGGTTAAAAGAAAACCACGAAGGCACGAAGCCGCCCGGCGGGCGCACGAAGGCCACGAACGGGCGCCGACCCCTCACCGGCCATTCCCTCCGGCGGCGGCGCCAGGCAGGCCTTTAAGAGCCCGCTCGGCGCCGCCGCCGAAGGGAGGTCCAGCAGAGCTGGACTCATCTGATGTTCTTCGTGGCCTTCGTGCAGGCGCGAAGCGCCCGTTCGTGCCTTCGTGGTGATCTTTTCAGACCCTTTCGCAAAGACATTCCGGGCCCCCTCGGCTTAGTCCGCCACGGCCACGAACAGCGGTTGGCCTTCCGGGGCGCGGAGCGGCACCAGCCAACTGGACACGGGCAGGCCCCACGTGCGGGTGAGCGCCTCCGCGTAGCGGGCGAGCTGGGCGCGGTAGCCCTCCAGTTCCTCGGGCCCGAATCCCTTGCTGTGCTTGAAGTCCAGGAGGTGGATGCGGCCCTCGGCCCACACCACCAGGTCGGCGCGGCCCAGACCGCCGCTGGCCGCGGCGCCCTCCAAGGGCAGCTCCGTGCGTCGCCGGAGGGGCCGCCAGCCCCGGGCCTCGAAGGCATGCAGGAAGCGGAGGGCATGCTCCCGCGCCCGCGCGATGGACGGCGCAGCCTCCAGGCAGCGCTGGAAGGCCGCCGGATCCTCCCAGCGCACCAGGAGGTCCCGCAAGTAGGCGTGCATGACCTCACCCTCTTCGCGCGCACGGCTCCGGGTTCCACCTTCCCCGGCTGGGCTGACGTCGGAGTCGGGCGCTGCCTTCAGCGGCTGACGCAGCGGGGGCGGGGCTGGAAGGCTCGGCGCGGCAGGTTCCGAGATCGCGAAGGTCGGCGGTTCCTCAAGCACCTGCAGCGCCGGGTGAGCTGCCGCGAGGTGCTGGCCCCACTGGGCCCAGGTCTTGGATTCAGTTGGCGCCTTCGCCTCCTTGGGTTCCTGCAGCAGGACGCAGAGGCGGGACTGGGCGCGGGTGAGGGCCACGTAGAGGAGGTTGAGGTCGTCCTGGCGCTGGCGGCGATCCACCTGCGGCTTCAGATCGGTGTAGGCGGCGCCCGCGTGGTTGCCCAGCTTCCAGGCCAAGCGCAACTCGCCGCTGGCCGGATCCGAGCGGAGGTCCCCCCGCTTGAGCGTGCGGGGATGGCCATGCAGCAGCGGCAGGATCACGTCTTCGTACTCGAGGCCCTTGCTAGCGTGGGCGGTTTGGATGAGGAGGTCCGCGTCGTCGGCGGAGGCGGGGAGATCGCCCCGCTCGCTGCCCCCCCGCTCGTCCACCAGCTGGGCATAGGCCACGGCGGGACTGGCGGGCAGGGTGAGCAAGTGCGCGAGGAATGCAGCGAGGTTGCGGCGGGCGCGGCGTGGCTCCAGGGCGCCGTGCACGTGCAGCGCCGCCAGCGCGTCGAGCAGGGCGCCGTGGCGGAGCAGTCGCCCCGCCAGGTCCAGGGTGGTGCAGCCCAGCCAGCCCTTCACCTCCCAGGCCGCAGCGCGATGGGCCTCCGGCAGGGTGTCCGGATCCAGGGTGCCCAGGCCCGGAAGGCCCGGCCGGCCCTCGCCCTGCCCCGCCAACGCCGCGAGCTCCGCATCCCGGAGTCCCACCACCTGCCGTAGAAGCACGGCGCAGGGGCGCGGGAGTTCCGGGTGCGCCACCGCCTCCAGGGCCGCCATCAGGAGGCGGATGCCGGGGCTGTCCCAGAAACCGGACCGGGCCACCACGTAGGGCTGGATGCCCCGCGCCTTCAGCCGTCGAAGGAGCTGAGGCAGCTTCGTGCGCTGCTTGAGCAGCAGGGCGCGGCGCCGGGGGCCGGTGCCTTCGGTGGCGCCCAAGGCCCCATCCCAGCCCTCGGCGCGGGAGAGACCCGCGATCCAATCGGCGAGGGCCGGAAGGTCCGCGCGCGAATCCGGCGCCGGCGTGCGCACTAGGCCCACGGGCCGCCCTGGCGCAGCGGCGGCAACCTGGTGGCCGTCCAAATCGGTGGCCTCGGAATCCAAGGTGGGCCACACCTCATCCACGAAGCGATTGGCCAAGGCCACCACCTCCGGCGTGGAACGGAAGTTGGCGGGCAGGCGGAAGGCCCGATCCCCGGCAGCCTTCAGGTGCCGACGCAGCAGCGTGGGATCGCCGCCGCGAAAGCCGTAGATGGCCTGCTTCACATCGCCCACCCGCACGATGCGCGCGGCGCCCAGGGCTTCGAGGAAGGCATCCTGAGCCCGGCTGGTGTCCTGATACTCATCCACCAGCAGAAGCTTCGGCGCCAGGCGAGCCTCGGGGTGGTGTTCGAGTACGTCGAGGGCGCGGCGCACCAGGTCGCCGAAGGTCGCCAGCCCCTCTTCCGCTTTGCGCACCTCGAACCGTCGGAGGGCTTCCACGAGGAGGCTCCGCATCCAGGCCTCCAGCGCATCGGCCACGGGCTGGAAGGCACTCAGGGCCGAGCGAAAGGCGGCGGTGAAGTAGGTCTTCGAAGCGTCCGCGCGAGAGCTCTGGGCTTCCGCCCAGCGCAACAGGGCGGAGAGATCCGCATCGGCGGAGGGCAGCGGGAGCACCTGCTCGGCTTTGAAGAAATTTCTCGTCCTGCTCGCCTCGTCCTTCGCCGACATCGGATCCGCCGCAAAGGGCGCGAGGGCCTCCCGCGCGGTGGCCAGGGCCTGGGTCAGCGCCTTCCGGTGGGGCGCGGGATCCTCCGGCGCGAGGTGGCCCAGGGCATCCCGGTGCCCATCGTGGGCGGCGGAAAGCTCCTCCCAATTCCGCTCAGCCCAGCCGAGCACGCGCCGCGCGAGCAGGTGATCCGGATGCCCGGGCGGCAGGGTGAGCGCGGCTCGCACCGTCTGCCGCAGCAGCCGAAGCAGGGCGGGATGGGCCACGTCGCGCAGGTCGTCGTCGGCGCCTTCCGCTTGCCCGAGCACCTTCAACGCAAGGCTGTGGAGGGTGGCCACCTGCAGCAGCTCCGCCTCACGACGCAGGCGACGCCAGAAGGCCCGGGCGGCGGCAGGGCCCGTGCGCCAAGGCGCGGCATTCCAATGGGCCGCCGCCTGGGCCACTTCGCCTGCAGCCTTGGCCAGGCGCGGAGAGGCCGCGTGCGCTTTCAAGGCCGCCTCCAAGGTGGAAGCTTCCGCGGCTCCGAGCACGGGGAGGAGGTGGGTCCAGGCCGCGAGGTCGAAGCCGGCGAGCAGGTCCAGGGGGCGCAGCAGGCGCTCTCGCAAATCTGCGGCAGAGGCTTCGCTGAAGGTGGTGGCCACCCCTTCCCAGGGATGGAGGTCGCCCCGGCCCAGGGCGGCGGTCACCAGCACCGTGAGGGTGAAGGTCTTCCCGGAGCCCGCGCTGGCACTCACCACCAGAGAGTGATCGAGCAGGGCGGGATCCCGGAGGTCGAGGCTGCGCATCAGTCCTCCTCCCGATCGGCATCCACATCCACGGGCCGCCCGCAGAGGGCCGCAAGCTCACACTGCGCGCAGCGCTCTCCCGGCGTGGGGGGGAAGTCCCCGCCCTCAAGGCGCGCGTCCAGCCGGGTCAGGTTGATCCGCAGTTTCTCGCGCCAGGCGCCCTCGGGCCCCGCCTCCAACAGCACGCGGAGGGGCTTCGTGTAGGGCTTCGGCACCTCTTCCCGCAACGGCACCAGGGCGGCGGTGACGGGCAGGCCCGGATGCAGGGCCTCAGCCAGGAGCATGTAGAGGGGCAACTGCAGGTGGCCGCCGAAGGGCGCCTCCTCCTCCGCGTAAGCCGAGAGCGAAGCTTCCTTGGACGTTTTGTAGTCCACCACCCGCAAGAAACAGCGCCCATCGGCGTGGTCCCAGCGCTCCAACCGATCCACCTTGCCATCCACCTCCGAGGTGCGGCCCTCGCCCAGCGTCAGGGCCACGGGGCCCAAGGTGCCCTCCAGGGCCAGGAGGGTTCGCGTCCAATCTTCCGCGGGCGCTCCCTTGGCGGGAGGCGCGGCGGCCGGATCGAGGAAGGCGGCTTCATCCTTCGTGGGCGTGCCCGATTTCAGGTCGTGGTCGAGGTGGGCGGCGAGGTTCGGCAGCAGGGCCTCCACCTCCAGGGCGGCCACCGGGTGCTGCTCTTCGGGGAGATCCAGAAGGGCCGCAAACCAGCCGGGGGCGCCTTCCCGCCAGTGCGCCTCCAGGTGGGGCAGCAGGTCCTCCGGTCCCGCCGTGGCGGTGAGGCCCCGGGCTTCCCGGAAGGCCGCGGGCCAATCCGCCACGCCCACGAAGGGCATCAGCGCAGCTTCCAGAACCGAATGCACGAGGGTACCCACGGCCATGCGGAGTCGGCTGCGGGCATCGAAGGTCTGGAGGCCCCACACCCGTTCGGCCACGGAGCGGAAGGGGCAGGTTGCCAACCCTTCCAGGGCCGTGGGACTCACGCTGGCCCTCCCCTTCATCCACCGTTCCCGCAGCCCGGGGCTTCGATCGAAGGCCGGGGCTTCCACCTGGAGCGCTTCCGGCGCGGAGCGGGCCTGGGCCGCTTCGGCCCGCGCCGCCCGCAGGGGCGTGGCCCCGGGGGCTTCCCATCGGGCCCGCAGGCGGCTGTGCATCTGAAGAAGATCCGGAGCCCAGGGCCCGGCGCCCTCCAGCGCGTTCCAGAAGGGCCCCTGGGCCTTCACGCGGCCCTCCTCGTCCTGCCCGGGGCTCAGCACCACCAGCCGCTCCGTGGTCAGGGCCAGGGCCTTGGTGAAGGCGTAGGCCTCCCGTTGGAAGGCCCGCGGGATCTGATCGCCCTGCTCGCTGCGGGGCAGCCAGAAGCGCTGCAGCGCCGGCGGGAAGGCCATCGCCTCGGCGTGGCTCCAAGCGAGCAGCGCTTGGTTCACGGCGGCTTTCACGTCGCCCCCCAGGTCGGGGTTCTCCGCGGGCCGTGCGGGCCAGGCCCCTTCCGAAAGATCCAGGATCAGGGTGGCCCGGGCGCCGGACCAGCCCTCGAACAGGGCCTCCGGAGCCAGCAGGCGCAGGCCCTCGAGCGCCCGGGGGCCCTCGTCGCTGCGGGCGGCTTCGAGGAAGACTTCCAAGGCCTGGAGCATCTCCTGGAAGCGCCACCGCTCCGTTCCCCAGGCCGCCTTCAACAGGTTGAGGGGCCCGTAGAAGGCCTCCGAATCCGAGGGCAGGCTGAGGTCCGCGGCCAGGGCCTCCAGCCGATCCGCCCAGCCCGCGGCGGAATCCACCAGCTCCCGCAACGCCAGCAAGGTGCCCAGGATCCCTTCCGCCCGGGCGCGGGTGCGCTCGCCCAGATGGATGAGGGAGCCCTCGAAGGCCGGGGTACCGTTCTGATCCGCGCCCGCCAAGGCCTCGGCCCAGGCGCGGAGGTCCTTCTGCCGGGAGGCCCGCAGCCCCGCCGACACGGTGCAGGGATCCAGGCGCCGCAGCCCCGTGAGGAGGCTCCAGAGGGGGCTCCAGCTGGGGCTTTCCCGCAGGGGCGTGAGGCCGCCGCGCACCTGCACGGCCACGCCCTCCTCCGCCAGCAGGGGCAAGAGCAGGGGCGCGATGGCGGCGGGCTCGGGATGGATAAGGGTGATTTCCCGGGGCGCGATCCCCGCATCGAGCCACGCGCAAACCTGTTCCACCGCATGGCGCAGCAGGTCCAGCGGCCCCTCCATGAGGCCCCGCTGGAAGGTGTCGCGGTGATCCTCCAGGTCCAACGGCCCTTCGAAGAGGGCGCCCAGGGCTGGGGCCCAAGGGGCATCGCCCCAGCCCGCGGGGGCTTCCAGGTTCAGGGTGTTGGGCAGGCGGCCCCCGTGGTCTTCCAGGCCACTCAGGAACCATTCCACCAGGGGTTGCCCGCTGCCAAAGAGGCCCGCGTCCCCGCGATCCGTGGCCAGCACGAAGGTGGTGCCTTCCAGGGCCGGCAGGCAGGCCACGGCCCGGAGGCGCACCGGGGCCAGATCTTTCAGGCCTAGGCGCAGGGGCCCATCGGCCGCCGTGCGCTCGATCCAGAGGCCCCGCTCCCCCGCCAGTTCGCGGTCAACCGCGGCCCCCAGGGCCACCTCCGGCTCCAAGTAGCCCGCGGCATCCACCTCCGCCAGGTAGGCCTCCAGATGCATGCGTACGTTCGCGAGGCTGTGCGCCGCCCGGGGGGAACCCAGGTCCAACCCGAAATCGGTCAGTCGGTGCAGGGTCCCCGGCAGGAGCCCGTGGGCCATGAGTTCGCGGCAGGCCTGGGCCCGGGCCCGCAGCGCCTGGAGGCCCGGCGCCGGTCGCCCCTGAGCCTTGGCCAGCCGCCGTGCCACGCGCAGGTGGAGCATCAGGCTCACGGCCCCCGGCACCGGAGGACGGGGATCGTCCAGCAGCACGCCGTCGAAGGGATCGTGGCTCATGGGGCTCCAGAAAGGCGCCGGGTAAGAGCCCGGCCAGCCTCCATCATCCCCGAGACGTCCGGACATTCCGTGTCCATCCTCTGGCCCCGACCTTCGCCCCACCTCGGGAGCCCTTCACGGCCTCCCCGATCCCGACGCCCGACCTGCGTGCTAGCGTGGTGCTTTTCCAGCCGAATCCATCTCCCCCCGAGGCCCCCATGCGACCTTCCTTCTTGCCGTCCACCCTTCGCCACCTGAGGCCCCTGGGCGCGCTTGTGCTCAGTGCGGGCGTGCTGCTCCACGCGGCTCCCCAGCAGAAGGCAAAGGCCCCCGCGAAGCCCGCCCCCAAGGTGGAGGAGCCCGGGAAGAATCTGAAGGTCTTCAAGGGCCAGGGTCTGGATGAAGAAAGCTTGGATGGCGCCATGGACTACATGGGTGCCGCCCTGGGCGTGGCCTGCGCCCACTGCCACGTGAAGGATGAAGCCAAGCAGACCTGGGCCTTCGACCGCGATGACAAACCGGCCAAGGAGACCGCGCGCAAGATGGTGCTCATGACCCGCGCCCTCAACAAGGCCCACTTCAAGGGCGAGGACGTGATCACCTGCGCCAGCTGCCACAACGGCCACGTGAAGCCCGACACGATTCCGCCCCTGCCCGTGCCCGGCGCCGCCCGCCCCACGCCCGCTCCGGCGGACGCGAAGGCGAAGGACCTTCCGACCGTGGAGGCCCTGCTGGCCCAGTGGGTTCAGGGCGCCGGCGGCAAGGAGGCCCTGGAGAAGGTCGCAACCCGCACCGCCAAGGGCAGCATGGACATGGGTGGCGGCCGCACCATGGCCTTGGAAGTCACGCACAAGGCGCCCGGCAAGATGGTGAGCAGCCTGAATTCGCCTCGGGGCGTCTTCAAGCAGAGCTTCGATGGCAGCGCCGGCTGGAGCGCCCGCAGCGGCAAGGCCTCGCCCATGGATGCCCACCAGGCCGCCCAGGCCCGCTTCGAGGCGGACCTCGCCCTGCCCCTCCACCTGAAGGATCACTTCCCCACGCTGATGGTGGCGGGTCGTGAACCCCTGGACGGCAAAGACACCGTGGTCCTGGTCGCCAAGGCCAAGGATGGGGCTGCCACCACGTTCTACTTCGACGCAACGACGGGCCTCCTGATGCGGCGCCTCACCTTCACGTCGACCCCGCTGGGCCGCCTGTCCCACGAAACCACCTGGCAGGATTACCGCGCCGTAGAGGGTGTGCAGGTGCCCTTCAAAGTCATCGCCCGCGGCCCCCACAGCGCCAGCGTGACCACCTTCTCCGAGATCAAGCAGGGCGAACCGGTGGACGACGCCGTGTTCCAGATGCCCAAGCCCTGAGGATTCTGATCAAAAGCGGGACACAGAGGACACAGAAGGCGCTGCGCGCCCCACAGAGAACGCAGAGGGCCGCCGACCCATCCTCACGGTCAGGCCCCATCCAGGTGCGGGCCCGGGCGACCTTCAGGGGTCGCCTTGGCCCGCGCCTGGATCTTGGACCGCGCGCGGCCCAAGGGCGCTTTGCGCCGGGCCTGACCGTGTTGCCGAACTCAAGGCGCGGGTGATGCCATAGATCGCTGGCATTGCCTGGGTCGGCGGGCCCTCTGTGTCCTCTGTGCTCGCTCCGTGTCCTCTGTGTCCAGCTTCTTGCGTTGCGCGTTGCAAGAAGCCCCTTAGGCGATGACAAGGTCGTACTTGCTTTCGATGAATTAATTGGACATCAGATGTCCATTGAAGACATATTGAAACCACCTTCCAGAGCCCCGATGCCTCGCCCCCTCAAACCCGCCCGCCCCGACACCGAAAACCTCGTGGCCGCCGAGGTGCTGCAGGAGATCCTGGATCGCATCCGGGACGCGGGCCCCAGGGGCATTGCCAAGGCGGCGCTGGCAGAGGCCCTGGACAAGACGCCCCGCACCATCGATCGGGCCATCGGCGTGCTGGAGAAGCAGGGCGCGCGCTTCGGGAAGGAGCGCCATCGGCCCATGGGGGGCACGCCCGTGATTCACTTCTCGCTGGAGAAGGCCCCGGCTTGGGATAGCAAGGTGACGCCCCATGCCCGGCTGGCCTTGGAGGTGGCGATGCTGGCCCTGGAGGGCACGGGCAGCGACGCGTGGAGTTCGCCGCTGCAGTCCTTGCGGGAATTGGCGGAGCAGCACCTCAGCACCCGCGACAAGCAGCTCTTCGAACAGCTGCGGGATCACATCAACGTGCGGGCCGCGGCGGACGATGCGGCGCCCCTGGATCGGGAGGTACTGCTGCGCCTCTTCACGGCCCTGGGCGACGCCGCGGGGCCTCGAGAGATCGAGTTGGAGTACACCGCCGCCAACGGCCGCCAGAGCACCCGCACGGTGGTGCCCTACACCCTCACCCACGACGTGTTTTCCGGCGGGGCTTTCTTACTCGCTTGGGATCCCAAGAAAGCCGAGCCCCGGCACTTCCGCCTCAATCGCATCGAGGCCATCCGCCTCACGGGCCGCGCGGGCATCCTCACGGATCGCAAGCTCCTAGAGCAGGCCCGGGAGTATCAGATCGGCGGCTGGGTGTCGGCGGAGGCGCCCTTCGAAGTGACCGTGCGCATTACCGGCGAAAGCTGGCCCACCTTCCTCCGCGAAACGCCCCCCGCCCTGCCCGAGGTGCTCGTGGAGGCCCGCAAGGGCCAGCCCGGCGTGATGCTCCGCTTCAAAGCCACGGAATTCAACGCCCCCACGCGATTCATCCTTCAGTTCGGCGCCGATGCGGTAGTGGAGGGCCCTGCCGAATTGAAGGGTCACGTCCGGAGCGTGCTGAAGGCCGCTTTGGCCCGGTACTGAAGGGTTCACTCCGCCAGGCAAAGCCCCACGCGGTGCCCCGAACCGACCCCGCGGAGGCGTACCCCCTCCGAAGTCACCTCGAGCCCATCCGCGGGGCTCGGCAGGGCATCCCACCCCAGCACGCCCGCGATGCGGCGGTGCGCCTCGTCGAAGCCAAGGGTCTTCCGCACCCCGTGGCGGGTGATCACCAATCCCCAAACCCCGGGAGCCGGCACCAGGGTGATGGATTCGAGGCCCGGCCCGAAGGCCTGCTCCAGCTCGACTCGGCGCCAGCTTCGGACCCAGGTGGCCGAAGGACTTCTGTGCCTCGCACAGGGAGCTGCCGTGGCTTCCCCCCATCCCCACACGCGCTGGGGGGAGAGGGGCGCGCCACCGCAGTGGGCGGACCACAGCGCGGGGCCAGGCGATTGCGCCAGACGCACCATGCGATCCCATTCGGCATCGGTGAGGGGCGCGGGATCCGGCTCGCGGGTTTCCCGGGCTCGCGCGGGATCCGTCCAGTCGAGGCGAGGCCCCTGGCCCACGAACCAGGCGCAGTGGGTGCTGTCGCAGACGTCGGCGTCCACGTGCCGGCGGCCCCGGCCGAGGAAGCGCTGCACGGCGGCCCCCAGTTCCAGCCGCAACCCGGGGGATCCCTGGGGCAGTTCCGCGGCCAGCACCCCTTCGGTGTAGGACCGTCGCGAGAGGGTGGCGAGCAAGCGGCCACCCGTCACCTGGAGCCGGCCCGTGAAGCGGCGGCGCAGGCCCCGGGCTTCGGCGCGGAGTTCCAAGGGGCCAGGCCCCACTCGGTCCCCCGGACGGAGGGCGCGAGAGGCACCGGGGCCCAGGAACCCGCGGCCATCGGGGATGGGGGTGGCGCCGGTGTTCCGCACCGTGAAGGCGGTGGCGGACAGCAAGTCGAAGAGGCGCACGGTCACGCTGTCCCGGGCGGGCACGGGTACGGGTGTGCCCGGCCGATGCTGCGCCAGGGGAGCCGCCAGGGCCGTGGCCGCCTGGGATCCCGTCCCGGGGCGGAGGCGGGCGAGCACCGCAGCGCCGCTTTCCTCCAAGGCCAGGGCAAAGCCCACGGTGCGGTGTGCATCCAGCGGCACGGTGCCCGTCTTCGCCCAAGTCCCCCAGGCCCCGAGCCCTCCCGCGGTGCCGGTGCGGGCGCTTTCGCGCAGGCCCCGGAGCACTTCCTGTCGCACCCCTTCGCCCAGGGGCCAGGGCTCCCGCAGCAGTTCGCGGTAGGCGTCCAACAGCCGCGAGGGGCGGATGCGAAGCAAGGTGGGCGCCGCGAGGCCGATGGCCTCATCGGGATTCGTGGGCGCGGGCGCGAAGCCCGCGGTGCCCAGGCTCTCGGCCAGCCCTTGCGTGGGCGTGGCCGCCGCCAACTGACGGAAGTAGGCGTTGCAGGAGCGGGCCAGGGCCGTGGCGAGCCCCAGTTCGCCGTGCCCCTGCTTCAACCAGCAAGCGTGGCCGCCCGCGCAGGTGAAGCGTGGCGTGGGGGCGTCAGGGTGGGCCTGGGCCCAGGCCCGGGCCACGAAGGGCTTCTGCAGGGAGCCCACCGCCAGCGGTGCGTCGGAAGCGCCTTCCGAGCACTCCAGGCGGCCGTGGTCCATGCGCCAGGTGTGGAGCGTGGGCTCCTGGGCGGAGACCACCCCCGCCGCGAGCAGCGCGACGAGGGCGCGACCGCCCCGGAGGATCACTGCCCTCCGCCGAAGGTCACCGTCTCCGTCCAACCCGCCGCGGTGCGGTGCCGCTCCACCCGCAGGGAGCGGGTGGCGGGCATCCAACCGAGCAGGCCCAGCACGCGATCCGAGAGGGGGCGCACCTGCTCCGGCCGCGCGGGGCCTTCGACCTTGGCCCAGCGCGCGGATTCCGACCGCACGGCGCCGAGGTCCACCTGCGCCCAGCGGATGAGATCTGCTTCGGCCTTGGGTTGGGGCATGGCCTGCAGATCCCGGGCGGAGGCGCCCACCCACAGCAGGTCGCCCGTGCGGCGCAGCGCCAGGGCCGGCAGGCCCGGCCCCACGCGGATTTCCTGCACCTCGCCCACCTTCTGCACGGTGGCCTTGCTGGCGCGACGCGCCACGGTGGCGCGGCAGGCTTCCAGGAACTCCGCATCGAGGTTCGCCGGCCAGGGGAAGACCATGCGGCGACCGCCGTCGGCGGTGAGTGCATAGCCCCAGTTCGTCACGGGCTGGCGGGCGAGCAGCGCCTTCCAGGGGGCCAGGTCGCCCTCCTCGAATTTCGCGGCCCCGGCGCTCACCTTGGGCTTGGTGAAGTCCACGGCGTAGCGGTCATCGCCCGCCTGCGGACCCGCCTGGGGAAAGGGCCCCGGCGCGGTGACGGGCTCCTCCGACAGAGTGGGGATGGGCTCCAGGCAGGCGCGGCGGAAGGTGGGCCAGAAGGCTTCCCCTTCGGCCTGCCACCCGGCGGCGGCGAGGTTGGCGGTGGAGAAGGTGTAGACGCCCTTCCTCGGTTCATTCGCACCTTCGCGCACTTCGAGGAGGTGGCCGTTCTCCAGGCGGAGCGCGGCGCGGATACGGCCCGTTTCGGGGCCCTCGGGGAAGGGGAATTCGCGGCGGAAATAACGATCCTTGCGCAGCACGTCCAGGTTCAACTCCATGGACACGAGGCCGGACAGCGGCGCTTTCAAGCCCCGGCCCGCCAGGGCCTCATCCAGCGCAAGCTTGAGGGCCCGTTCGCTGGTGGCGAGGATGAGGCGGCCGCCCATGCGGGCCCAGGCGAGGCCCATGCGGCGATCCTTGTCTTCGCTGCCATCGGCGGCGCCCGGCGTCACGAGGACGTAGGACTGCCCGCCGTGGGTGCGAGTGCGGCCCTGGGGCAGGGCCACGGGCAATTGCGCGAGGGGCGTTTCGATGACGAGCACCGCTTCAAGGTGGCCCACCTCCAGCAGGGCGAGCCCCACGGCCTTGGGCTGCAGCTTGCGGATCATCTCCCAGGTCCAGGGCAGGTCGCCGGAGAGGCGGCCCCACTGGTCCTCGAGCTTGGTGCCCACCTGCGTGCGTCGCCAGGCGGCCATGAGCGGATCACCCTCCCGGGGTTCGCCCGTGAGGAATTCCCGGTAGCCCCCCTTCAGCGCCGCATCGAAGGCCGAGGCCTCCGGAATCACGACGCGCACGGGCCCGTCCGGCAGGGGCAAGGGCGCCTGCCCAAAGAGCACGAGCGTGGTCAGCGTGGAAAGCAACATGGCGCGGATCATCGGACGCCCTCCGCCTTAATCACGTTGGCGAGAAGGGACCAGGTGAGGTCCCGGGGACGGATGGGCGCGGGGCGGCCATCCACCAGGTGGTAGGCACTGGGAGGTGCTTCGGGCACTTGTAGTTCCGCGCGCAGGGCCTTCACGTTCGGGGCGTTGCGATCCGAGAGGACCTTCAGCGCCTCCTGCACTCCCCGTTCACTGTTCACCTTGCGGGCGATGCGGGCCGCATCGGCCAGGGCGCCGTTGATCTCCGCGGTGCGGAAGCGGCGTTGCACGAGCAGTCGGCCGATGCCCTCGGGTGAAGCACCCTCCAGGGCCCAATTCGCGGCTTCGGCAGAGCGCGAGAGCAGGCCCCGCGCCACGCGGACGCGGAGGAGGAGCTGATCCCCCTCGCCATCGCGGCGAGACATGCTGCCCAGCGCCTGGCCTGCCCGCAGCAGCGCATCCTCATCTCCGGCCGCGGGGCTGCGCAGGGCGGCCCGGGCGGAGAGCACGTCTAGCGGATGGGCCTTCAGGCGGGCTCCCAGGGGAACCACCACGGCTTCGGCCTTGCCTTCCCAGGCGGGAAGGGCTTCGGACCAGACCGAGGGGGCCTTCTCGTCGACGGGTACGGGAGCGCCCATGCGGCGCCAGGTGTCGAAAGCCTGCACTTCTTCACGGGCCTCCCAGGCGGCGCGGCGGCGGCCGTCGAAGAGGGCCTTCGCCCCATCCGCGGGGCGCTTGAGCGCCACGAGGATGGCGGCACGCTGGGCCGTGGTGCCGAAGGCATGGCGGCGGGGCCAGCGGGCGAGCCAACGGGGCGCCTGCTCGGGCAGGCTCGTGGCCAGGGTTTCCGTGAGGGAACCCAGCTCCTCGGCCTGCACTTCGCCGCGGAACCAGGCCTCCTCCAACTCCTGTCCGAGGCCGGCGGCTTCGGTGGCGGGAGCCAGTTCGAAGGCCAGTTTCCAGGCGGGCAACGAGGTGGTGCCCTCCTGGCGTTTGGCCGTGAGGAAGGTGCGGAAGCGGGCCTCCACGGGAGCGGAAGCCTTGGCCTCCCGGAAGGGCGCGAGCCAGATGCGCAGGCGATCCACGGTGGCATCGCCCGCACTGGTGCGCTCGGGGGCTTGGTAGTCATCCCCTTCATCACCGCCCTCGGGGCTTTCCATGAGGTGGTCAGACACGGCGTAGCTGAGGGATTCCCCGCGGCGCAATTCCGCGAGCATTCCCTCCGCCAGGGTCAGCGCGGCGGCGGCTTCACCCCGGGCCAGGTGCACCCGCACCGCCAGGAGATCGGCCACGTCGTCGCTGCCCGAGTGGGCCAGGCGGGCGAAGAGTTCGGGGTGGGCCGTGGCGGGCTTGAGGGCCTCCTCCATGGCTCTGATCACCGACAGCCGCTCGGAGACGGGCTGCCGTTCCATCCAGGCCGCGGCATGGGGCCAGGGCCCGCCCAGCTTCGCCAGACCACGGCGCGGCAGGGAGGCGCTGTCCTGGGCCCAGAGTTCCTTCAGCCAGTACTTGATCTGTTCGGCGTTCAACTGAGGCTCCCGCTGGCGCCACCGGTAGGCGAGCGCCGCCCGGTAGCCGCTGGGATCCGCAGTGGTGAACCGCGCGGCTTCCGTGGGGCGCACATCCCGCAGGTAGGCCAGGAAGGCGGGGCCCACGGGCCGGCTGGGATCCAGCAGGTCCAGGGTCGCGGGCAGGCCCGCATCCTCGGCCAGGGCCGAGAGGCTGCGGAACTCCTCTTCCGTGAGCTTGGCCTGGGCCGCCAGCACGTAAGCGCCGAAAGCCTCCACGGCCTTCTCCCGTTGATTGGCGGCCACCAGGAGCGTGACCTTGCCTTCCAACCAGGCGCGATCGTGGGCGGCGCCGGAGCGGCGGCCCAGGATCTCCAGGGCGAGGGGCAGGTTCTTTTCCGCGCGGGCCATGCGCATGGCCAGCAACGTGCGGTTGGTTTCACCGCCACGCACCGGCGCATCCAAGGGCAGGTAGGGTGCCGAGGCATCCCCCTGCCGATGGCGGGCCAGGGCTTCCAGCACGTACCAAGCTTCGCCCGGGCGATCGCCCCAGAGGGCGCCGGGCACGCGGCCCTGATCCACGCCGGAGCCGATCACGCGGTCATCGCCCTCTTCCTTGAGTTCGCCCTTGGCATCGCGGCGCGGGTTGAACTCGGGCCAGGTCCACTGGCTGCCCTTGCCCAACACCTCGCCCACGGTCTGGGGACCGCGCAGCTTGGCGATGAGGGGGTCCTTCACCGCATCGGGCGCGCCCTGCACGAGGCGGCCCAGGGCGGTGGTGACCTCTTCTACGACGCGGTGGCGGGCCACGAGCACGGGATCCTGGGCTTGCAGCGCGGGCTCCCAAAAGCGGAACCAGGCGAGGCGCGTTTCCGGCGTCACGGCCGCGAGCATGGGCTCGGG
This sequence comes from uncultured Solibacteraceae bacterium, assembly GCA_964617215.1. GTDB lineage: Bacteria > Acidobacteriota > Holophagae > Holophagales > Holophagaceae > JAFDVN01. The sequence continues at coordinate 397,168 of CAZTVL010000001.1, forward strand.
CTTCCAATGGCGGGCCGCCAGCACCCAGAAGCGATCCCAGTGGGCGCGGTTGGCCATGAGATCGGAGAGATCCTTCACCTTCTCGGGGTGGGTGGCCACGGCGCGAGCCCAGACGGCGAGCACGCGGGGATCATCCAACCACAGGGACCAGGGCTGGCGCGAGGTGTCCGCGGACAAGCCCTTGCGCTGCGGATCGCGCACCTCACGGGTCAGCTCCTGCCAGCGGGGTTCCACGAAATTGAGCAGCTCATCGCCGCGATCGCGGCGGGCGAGGTCCCGGGCCCAAATCCCTTCCACATCGGGGGTCTGGAATTCCCACCACTGGTTGCCATTGAGCGTTCGGTTGAGGATCACGGAGGCGCTCACGGCTTGGACGAAGGCCACGGGGGCCCCCGCCTGCCAGGAGCCGGGGCGGCTCGCGAGGATCCGCTGGGCGATGGCCATGCGAAGCGGCTCTTCCAGATCCGCCCGCTGGACGACGGGCCACCAGGTGGTGAGGGCGGTATCCGAAGGCTTGCCGGCGATGGGGTAGACGCTGCGTAGGATGTGGGCGAGCACTTCCTCGCGCTGATCCCCCCGACCATGGCGGGCCAGGGCGCTGGCGAGATAGCCCCGGCGATCCTGTTCCGGCGTGGCGGAGAGCAATCGCACGAACTGATTGTTCAGCAGGGCGATCTGGGCCTGGCGCTCCAGGGAGAGGCGGGTGTTCACCAGGTCCCGGGCATCGTTCTTGGAGGAGTAAAAACGCAGGGCCAGATCCGGGAAGCCGTAATCCAGCAGGCGCTCGGCGGCCCGGGCCGTCCGCTCCTGAAGCCCACTGACATCTTCGGCGTTCTCGCGGCGGTAGGCGGCGAGGGCCGCCTGCTCGGTGGCGAGGGCCTTGGCACCATCCCCGGCCTGGGCGTAGAGCTGGCCGCGCCAGCGGGCCACGCTTTCATCGGCGAGGCGGGGCTTGTTCCAACCTTCGAGGAAGTCGGCGGCCTCGGCGGGGCGATCCGCCCGCACCATCAGGTCCGAGGCTTCACGCCAGAGGAGTTCCTTTTCGGGGCGCACGGCCACGGCGGCCTTGGCCGCGGCGAGGGCGCCCTCCACATCGTGGTAGACCTTGCGGATGTCCCGCACGGCCACGGCCCACCGCACATCGCGGGGGCTGCGTTGCAACTGTTTCTCGTAGAAGGTGAGAAGCTCGGGGCCTTTGCCCGCGCGTTTCGCGGATCGGGACGCGGCTTCCACCCACTCCCGCTCGGTGCGGCGGTTGAGGGCTTCGATCCACAGGCCCGGCACGGGCGCGGTGCCACCTTCCAGATCCACGGCCCGGGCGAGGCCGTGGTAGAGCTCCGCATGGAGCTCGGGCTTCAACTTCGCGGCCTCCACCTTGGCAAAGGCGTAGGGATCCCAGGCGGGGTTCTCCTTGAGGGAGAGGCGGGCCATGAGGTGGATGGCGCCGAGGCGGCGGGATTCCTCCAGGCCTTCCGCGGCTAGGAGCATCTGCACGGCACGACGGGCCCGGGGCAGATCGTTGGCGGCCAGGCATTCCTGGGTGAGGCGCTCCAACAGGGGTTCGCGGTGGCCCGCGGCGGCCTTGGGCAGCACGCTTTCCAGCGCGGCCCGGCCCTCTTCACCCTTGGCGTTGCGCTGCAGGAAGGCCAGGCGATCCTCCAGGAGCCCGAGGCTCCAAGGGAAGCGGCTGGTCACACGACGCCACTCGGCGGCGGCGGCCTCCACGCCCTTGGCGCGCTCCAGATATCCGGCGCGACCGGCTTCGGCCTTCAGGCGCACGGTGCCTTCCGGCAGGGCGCCGATGCGGGCGTCCAGGGAGGCCCACACGGCGTCGGCCTCGGCGGCGCGGCCCTTCCCGGAGAGGAAGTCGGCGCGGGCCATTTCCTTTTGGATGCGATCTTCATCCGAGGGCGACAGAGCGGCCCGGCGGGCCATGAGGCCGCTTTGGAAGGTGATCACCTGATCCGGCGTCCAGCGGGCTTCGATGAGGCGTTGGCTCCAGGTATCGGCGGCGTTTACGAACTCCACCACCGTGGCCTTGGGGGCCATGTCCCGGGTCTTCTCCAACAGCAGATCGCCGATGCGTTTCACGGCGTCGTATTCCTTGGGCCGCTCGGCGACCTTGCGATCCGCGCGCTGGGCGCGACCCACGGGATCGTTGGGCAAGTCCATGCCATCGATCCAGGCATCGGCATCGAAATCGAAGCCGGGCACCGGAGGCTCGATGCCCGCCAGCGGGTAATACCCCGCCAGGGCCCGCTCATCCTCCGCAACGCCGGGTTTGAGGCCCTTGATGCGGGCCTCCACGAGGCGGTACACCCGCTCCCGGGCCAGCAACTGCGCCAGTCGGCGCAGGGAACGCTGATCCTGCTCGAACCATTCGAAGCCGTTGGCCTCCTCGGGCCGCAGGGCATTGAGGTACTCCCGCACGGCACCGTCGAGATCCTTCAGGTTCTCACGCAGCACGCCGGTTTCGAAGGCGAAGAACTTGGGCCGGTTCAGGCGCTGACGGCCTTCCTCCACGACGGCGAGGGCCTCCTTGTCGTGGTGGTAATCCCAGAGCAACGTGGACCACTCAGAGATGCGTTGGGGGTTCCGCGCCTCCCCATCGGCGAGGTGCTTCCAGATCTCCATGGCCGCCTGGGGACGGCCGCGGTCCTCCTCCAGTTCGCCCAGTTCCGTCCAAAGGCCACTGGGATCTTCCAGGGCCGGGGCCGTGCGGGCCACGAGGGCCAGGGCCGGCCCGGCATGGGAGGTTTCCAGGCCATTGAGGGAGCGATGCAGCGAGAGCACGCGGTGGGCGAGGTCGCCATCGCCGGGGTAGCTGGCCGCCAGGCGATCGCCCGGCGCCATGGCCCTCTCGAAGCGGGAGAGGCGGGACCAACCCTCGAAGAGGAGGAGATCCTCCACGGGGGTGCGATCCGGCTTGGCTTCCAGGGCTCCGAGGCGAGCCTCCAGGGTGCCCTTGCGCATGGCCTCCACGAAATAGGTTCCCCGTTGGGCCGCGTCCACGAAGAGGATGGCCCAGCGGCGCTCCTCCAGGAGGGCATCCGGCGCCACGGTGACGGTGTGGGGGCGCTTCGCCTCCTTCACGGGATCGTAGTGCTTCAACCAGCCACTCATGGCCACGAGGCTCTGGGCTTCGCGCACCACGGCGGGGCTGTGGGGGAAGCGCTCCAGAGCCTTGAGGCGGATCCAATCCGCCCAGAGCACCATGCGCACGCGGCCGCCCACGGTGGGTTGCTCGGGCACTTCCACGCGGATGTCCCCAGCACCACTCACCTTGCGGAAGATCTCCGCGCCGCGGAACCGATCCGCCACGGATTGGGCCAGGGTGCGCAGAGCCTGATGCTGATTGCGCCGCGCATACCAGCGGGCGGCCTTGTCCCAGATGCCGGGGCCCTGGAAGCCCTTGAGGGCCCGCTCGAAGCGGGGACCCAGCTCATCATCCAAATTCCAGTTCGCCAGGCGCGAGGCGAGGCGCAGCCAGAGCTGCTCATCGTTGGGCAGGCGATCCATCTCCGTGAGGATCAGATCCAGGGACGCGCGGTGATCGGGGTTGAGGTGATCCAGGCGGGAGAGCCCCTCCTCCAGCAGCGTCGAGTAGCTCTGGGAGGGCTGCTCGCCCTGCTGCCGGGCCCAGGGGCGGGATTCGCCATTGGACTCGCCGTAGGCATCTTCCTGGGCGCCTTCGTCACCTCCGTAGTTGGATGTGGTGGCGCCGCGCTGGGACAGCGGGCGGGAGCCATCGGGGGCGAGGTGCTTGAGGCGGGCCTTGAAGAGGCGCACCTCCTCTGCCAGGGGAACGCCTGCCTGGCGAACGGCCATCAGGGCCACCTGGCGGGCCTCATCGGCGATGGCCGCCGGACCGGATTCCACCAAGGGCAGGAGGGCCAAGGCCGCCTTCCCTTCGCCGCGCTCCACATGCTTACGCATGAGGGCCACGCGCAGGGCGGGCAGATCCCCATGGTGGGGGGCCCGGCGCACCAGCTCGTCTGTGAGCAGGCGCGCGGTGGCGAAGGTGCGATCCGAGAGGCTCTCGTTCTCCAGGCGCTCCAGGGCGCCCTTCCAATCCTCCCCCGTGAGCAGGAAGGAGAGGCCTCCGGTCCAGAAGCCCGGGGTGCGATCGAGGTTCGCCACCCACTTGTAGGATTCGTCGTTGTAGGTGCCCCAAGCCAGGGGGCGTCCCCCCGTGCTGAGGGCGAGGAGGGCCAGCGAAGCGAGATCGCCATTCTGTTCCTCGGGCGTACCGAGCTGCGCGGCGGCGAGGCGGGCGCGGAAGGCCTCGGGCGTGGCGTCGATCTCACCATGGAGCCGGGCCAGGAGCAGTTGATCCTTGCGGGTCAGATCCTTGCCGTAGCGCCGGTCCACCTGGCGGAGCAGATCCGCCAGCGAATCGCCGCGCCCCTGCCCTTGGAAGTATTGGGCGAGGCGCGCGAGGGCCCCCGCATCGAAGCGGGTCTCCAGTGTGGTGCGCCATCCGGCGGGTGCCGTGGGCGATCCCTTGTCCACCCGGGCCACGTAAGCCCGGCGGAAATCCATGCTCCAGGGTTCGGTCACGGCGCCATCGAGCACCTGGAAGGCACCTCGGTGATCGCCGTGGGAGGTGAGCAGGTCGGCCCGCAGGAGCAGGCGCCGCTCGGGGCTGAGGGCCTTGCCGGCGGCCAGGGCCGCATCCGCCTCGGGAAGGCGGTTGGCCTTCTCCAGGGCGCGGACGTAGTCCTCCAGGGCGCGGGCATCCTCGGGGAAGAGGGCGACCCGGGCCTTGCGCAGGGCGAGGGCATCGGCGGCTTCGGGATGGAGCTCCGCCCATTGGATGCGCTGATTGGCGAGGTCGTGCTTGGCTTCTTCGGGCAGGCCGGGCAGCGCCTTCTCCGCGGCGTGGAAGGCCGCTTCCAGTTCCCGGTGGCCGGCGGCCCAGCGGGCCGTCTCATCCCAGGCCTGGGCACCTTCGGCGGCGGCCCACTTCTCCATGGCCGCGAGCGCACCTTTGCGATCGCCCAGGTTCATGCGGGCATCGGCGAGGTGGCGCAGGGCCGACGTCTCGGTGCGGCCCTCCAGGAGCTTGGCCAACTCCGCGGCGGGCGTGGGGTAGTGCACCCGATGGCCATCCACCAGCGAGAACCGGGTGGCGAGGGAATAGATCCAATCGGCTTCGGTGAGTTCCGTCCAGGGCACGGTGGCGGCGATGCCCACCACGGCGAGGCCCGCCACGGCGGCGGCGCGGAACGATTTCCGGGAAATCCAGCGGCGGAGGGGAGCAGTGAGAAGGGAGGGGTTCACGGCTTCACCTCCACGGTGGCACGGGCAAATCCACGATTCTTGGCGGCATCCACGGCTTCGAAGAGAAGTTCCTGGTTACCCCTCAACTCCGCGGGGATGCGCAGGAGGCCCGCGCTCCGATGGGTGGCGGGATCCCAGCGCAGGGGCACCGGCGGGCCATCACCCAGGCGGGCCGTGAGCAGCACCACATCCTCATCGGTCTTCACTTCCACGCGCAGCACCTCGCCAGCCTGGGCCGTGGCGGGCAGCTGGGGTTGGATTTCCGGGGCCTTGCCATCGAGCACGTAGTGCTTGGTCTCGCTGAGACGGGCGCCACTGCGATCGCGCATGAGGATGCGCACGGGGTAGCGGCCATCCTTCAGGCCCTCGGGCACCAGGAAGCGACCCTCCCACACGTTGGAGGCAGGGCGGCGCACGAGGTCCAGCTTCAGGCCGAAGGGGAAGAGGGCCGTGGCGAAGACGGTGCCTTCATCGCACTCGACGCGCAGCACGGGATCACCGGGCTGGATGCGGCGGGGGCGCAGCAGCGACCGGGGCGCCGCCAGGAAGGCGGTGTAGGGCGTGATGAATTTGTAGCGCTTGGAAAGCTCGATGATCTCGTCCACCCATTCGCGGCGCTCGCCCTCGGCTTCAATGCGGGCCAGGAGGTCGTCCACCCGGGCGCGGGCCCAACGGCGGGGCAGATCCCGAGCCTCCAGGGCCTTCTCGGGGAAGGCCCCCTCGAGCCCCACCTTGCCACCCGTGAAGAGGGGAGAAGCCAGCTCCACGCGCACCTTGGGCTGGGGCACCGCGTAGCGGCCCACCCAGGCGGAGAGGCTACCGGGCTCCAGGGGCTGCACGAGCACGGAGTAGATGTGGCGTAGCTTCGGATCCCCACCGGTGACGGTGAAGGGCACGGGGTCGCCGTCGGGGGCTTTGGCGACGGCGGTGTCGGCGGCTTGCGCCGGAGCCAGCAACCGCTTGAAGAAGAGATCGCCCTCGAGCTCCGTGGCCGTGTTCGAAAGCACCTGCACGGAGGCCGCTCGCAGGGATTCACCCGCCTCGCCCACGGTGACCGCGGCAAAGAGGGGCGTGGCACCCAGACCGGACTTCAGGGACTTGGAGGAGGGGATGCCCTGCCCACTGGTGAGCAGCAGGATGCGGCCCTGGTCTCCCACGAGCTTGCGAGCCACGCCCACGGCCGCGCCGAGGTTGGCACCGGGACCCAGGGCACGGGCGCGCAGGGCCGTGAGTTCGGCTTCGATGTCCTGAGCCGTGGCCGGGCGGAGGCGCGCGCCTTCCCCGGGGGTGCGGTCATAGGGGATGAGCGCGAACCGGTCGCCGCCGTTCAACGACTGCAGCACGCGCACCAGGTGTGCGTAGGCCGTTTCGAGGCCTGCCCAGCGATGGCTGAGCGAGGTGTCGAAGAGGATGGCCAGGGTCTGGGAAGGGCGCTTCAGATCCGCGGGCCCGGCCTTGGCCGCGGGCCCCAGCTTCACCTTGGCGCCAACGGCGGGCAGGGCCTCCAGCAGGAAGAAGCCATCCTTTTCGGGCGGGATTTCCGAGGGGCGTTCCCAGGGTGCCAGCGCGAGGCCCTCGGGCAGCACACCCTCGGGATTGCGGAAGGCCGTGAGGCGCAGGGGCTCGCCGCCCTTGGGCCGGATGCGCAACACGAGGTCGCGATCGAGGCGCACGTTGTCGCCGGTGAAGGCGGCACCCTCGGCGCTGGCGGTGAGGGGCAGGCCCGCGGGCACGGCTTCGAAGGCGCCATCGGCCAGGGTGATCTTCACGGTGAGGTGACGCGCCACGGGGGCTTCGCCATCCGGGGGCCGCAGGACGAGCCGGAACTCCCCGGCGCCGCCGATGAAGGGCACTTCCTCCTGGAACTGCAATTCCAGTCGCTTCGTAGCATGGGCCGGGATGGGGGCCACGGTGACGGAGAAGAGCGCGCCGCCGGAGGGGCGCGTGGAGCGGCCATCGCCCGCTTCGCCATCCTCCTCCTCGCCCTGCTGCAACAGGCCGGGATCGATGCGTTGGCGGGTGAGCTCCTGATAGATGGAGCGGGCCCGCTTCTTCTCGAGGATCACGCCGGGGATGCGCTGGAGGCCATCCCAGATGGCGAAGTCTCCCACCGCCGCCGACGCGGGCAGCGCGAAGCGGTAGGTGCCCTCCTGGATATCGCCCGTGTGGTTCTCGAAGACCTGCCGCACGTTGACGCGGGCGTAGCCCCGGGCGAGGCCGATGTCGATGCTCATCTCGCGCAGGGAGAGCACGCGGGCATCGGGACGGCCCGTGCTGGTGGGCACGAGGAGACCGGCCTGGGCGCGCAGGGGCAGCGCCGCGGGAACGACCAGGGAAAGCAGGAGGCCCAGGAATGGACGCATATTAATTTCCCTCATCCGGAAGGGGGAGGTTGAGGCGGGCGAGCCCTTCGTCGGTGCCGACGTAGAGTGCGCCCTTGCCAGGCAGGATCGCGGTGATTCGAGGCGAGGGAAGCGGGGTGCGGACGGGCAGGAAGCGATGGCCATCCAGGCTGAGGCGGTAGAGGCCCTTGCCGTCGGTGCCCAGGTAGAGGCGGCCCTCCGCTTCCAGGAGGCAACCAGTGTTGACCTTGAGCCCTTCGGTTTCAGGGAAAGTGTCGAACTGGCCGGGCCCGCTGGGATTGGCTTTGGAAGCCATGCGGCGCGCCACGCCGCCGCCGTAGGTGCCGATGAAGAGTTCCTCCCCCCGCAGGTGGAGGGCCGTGATCCAGGGATGGGGCAGCTTGCCTTCGCCGGCCGTCACGCGCCAGGCCACACGGGTGCCCGCGATGGCGCCGAGCCCCGTGGGCGTGCCCACGAAGAGCTGCTCGCCCGCGGCCAGGGCCAACGCCTGATTGCCGGGCAGGCCGTGGAAGGCGGAGAGGAAGCGGCCATTGGGCAGGGAGACACCCTGGCCGAAGCCCACCGCCACGCCGCCTTGAGTGGGCGCCAGCGAAAAGGCCGCGCCGGATTCACCGCCTTCGAGGGGTCGCAGCTTCTGGCCGTCGAAGCGGGAAGCCCCGCGCAAACTCGCCACGTAGAGGCTGCCTCCGCCGTTGAGCAGGGCGTTCACGCCCCAGGCGCCGCTGCCGGGAACGGCAGACCATTTGATGAGGTGAGTCTTCCCTTGCTCCGTTGGCTCACCCACGGCAAGGCCACCGTTGAAGAGACCCACCACGAGGCGGGACTCCAGCATCGCCAGGGCGTTGATGTGGCAGGATCCCGGGGGCAGGGATTCCGGGCGGGGGCGAGCCATGGCCCAGCCCGAAGCGGAACGTCGATAGAGCCCGCGAGGCGTATCCACGAACAGCGCACCCTGGCTCGCGAACACGCGACGGACGGCGGCGGGCAGCAATTCCTCCGACGCGCGACCATCCCCTTCCAGGCGCAGCAGGCGCCCTTGCGACACCGTGAAGATCTGAGCGCCGAGCATCGCCGCGTCGCTGGCGTCCTCCGCCCCGGCCACCGGCGTGAGTGTGCCCTCCACGGGCCCTTTGGCGAGGCCCAAGGGCGTGACCACCGCCAGCTCGGAGCCCGACACGCCCACCCATTCGATCCAGGGATCCGGTGTGGCCACGGCCACCGCGCGGAGGCCCTCCACGCGGCGCAAACCCGATTCGCCGCCTGCGAACACCGCGCCGCCTTCTCCAAAGGCGATGGATTTCACAGGCGCCGCATCCACGCGATCCAACGCGGTGGCGCCCCAGGCCGCGCGATAGAGGCCCTCCCGCGCACCGATCCAAAGTTCGCCTCCAGCACCTTCCCGCAAGGCCCGCACATGGAGGCTGCCGAAGCCCGAACGCAGCTCCTCCCACTGTCCTTCGCGAAAGAGGAATAACCCTCCGGACGCGAGCCCCACCACGGCGTGATCCCGCCAGGCGGCCACGGCCGTGGCCCGCAGCGTGGGGAGGCTCTGGCCGAAGTCGCCCTTCTCGTCGGCGATGCCGAAGGCCCCCACGGTGATGAACGCATTCGAGGTGAGAACCAAGCCTTCGACCTCGCCCCCGCCCCAGCGCTCCAGGGGATGATCCACCCGGGCCAGTGGCGCGAACTGAAGGGGCGCCGAGCTTTGCAGCGGTCCATCCAGAGCGCGGCCCACTTCATGACGGAGCTTCACGTAAGCTGCGATGCCGAGCCCCGCCACCGACAGGCCGAGGGCCAGAACCATCGCGCGCCTGCGCGTCAAAGACCAAGGCATTTGCGGAAACCAATGAAAGGGGTTGGAGAAAACGGACCCAGTGGAGAACTTAAAACGATATCCACAATTGCGAAGCCCCAATGGGGAATCCCCACCCATGGGCGAACCTCGCACCGCTAGGCCCATTTAAGGACCCCATCCACGCAGAAGGCCGCCCGGAGGCGGCCTTCTCAACCCAGAACGGGAAGCTTGGTTATAGCTATTCCTCAACCCAGGGCAGGGATTCCATGAAACTGGATTCACTGGATTCGGTCTGGGGTGCGTCGTACAGCATCACCACGGTCCGACGATCGAGATCCACCTGGGCCACGGAAAAGTCCGGATTCAGGCGAATGGCGGGTTCGGTGTGAACGGACAATGGGACCTCCGGGTGGGAACAGCGGAGGACCAGTTTCCCCTGGATGTTAAAAAATGTTAAGAAGCCAAATTCGCCTATGAAACAAGGCAGGTCTGACAGGTGGAATCCCGGGTAGGTGTCCCAACTTGCGATTGGATCTCCCTCAATCCATGAGGTGGACACTGAGCGGCGTATGGATCGCAAAGCCTAGGGACCGGGCCTTGTGCGCCATCAACTCATCATCGGGCACTACGAATTTCACCTTGGCCGGAGCCCAGACCCATCCCTGGTCGTCCACCAAGACGGTGGCCTTCCCCTGGTCCAGGAAGCGACCCAGGCGGAGCTCCAGGGATCCTTCCGGGAGAAAACGCATCCAGGGAGTGTACCTGAGGGCCCGCCTCCCCCCGGCTAGGATGGCCCCATGGGAATCCCACGGACCGGCTCCATCGTCATCCTCACGGGCGCGGGCATCAGCGCCGAAAGCGGCGTGCGCACATTCCGGGACGCCGGCGGCCTCTGGGAGGGGCACCGGGTTGAGGAGGTGGCCACCCCCGAAGGCTATGCGGCCTATCCCGACCTGGTGCAGACCTTCTACAACGCCCGCAGGGCGCAGCTGAAGGAGGTGCAGCCCAACGCCGCCCACGTGGCCCTGGCCCGCCTGGAGGCGGAATGGCCCGGACGGGTGCTGTTGGTGACCCAGAACGTGGATGACCTCCATGACCGGGCCGGCAGCCGGAACCTGATCCACATGCACGGGGAACTGCGAAAGGCCCGCTGCATGAACTGCCACACCATCCACCCGTGGGAAGGTGCGCTCACGGAGGCCACCCCCTGCCCTCGCTGCGAACGGAAGGCCCGCCTGCGCCCCCACATCGTCTGGTTCGGGGAGATGCCCCTGGAGATGCCCCGCATTTTCGAGGCCCTGGAAGGGGCGGACCTCTTCGTGGCCATCGGCACCTCCGGGGTGGTCTATCCGGCCGCGGGGTTCGTGGAGGCCGTGGGATCCGCCTGCCACACGCTGGAGCTGAATCTGGAGCCCAGCGCCGTCATCAGCGCCTTTGCCGAGCACCGCCAGGGCAAGGCCACGGACTTGGTGCCCGCCTTCGTGAACGCCCTATTGACCCAATAGGCCCTCATTCACCACCCAGCGTTTCAGGGGCCGCTCCGAGAGGTCCCACACGCGAACACCTCGGGGAAGGCGGGGCGAACGGAGCCGCCGCCGAATCTCGGCCTTGGCGGATTCGATGCTGTCGGCCGCCACGGGGCCGTATTCCATGAAGTAGCCGGGAAGCTGGTAGCCGAAGGTGCGCATGATGATCTCCGCACCCTAGTTTTCGCTTCATTTTCGTCTTGTCAAGACGAAAGCGAAAATTTTCATTCGTTTTTCGAAATTTCGAAGAACGCTACCCCTCCACCACCCGCTCGATGCGCCGGTCCGGCACCAGCCACATGAGGGCCACCAGCACGTAGAGGCTCATGGCGAGCCAGGGCAGGCGGCAGGCCGCCACGATGCCCAGGGCGTAGGCGAGGATGGAGACCTTGCCCTTGAAGTCCCGGCCCAGGGCCACGGCCAAGTGGGATTCCGGTCCATGCCGTTGGATCAGCGCCAAGGTCAGCAGGTAGTAGGCGATGGCCGGCATCAACAGCGACCCGCCGTAAAGCGCCACGGGGATGGGGGCGAAGTGGTTCTCGCCCATCCACGCGGTGGCGAAGGGCACGAGGGACAGCCAGAAGAGCAGGTGGAGGTTCGCCCAGAGGATGGGTCCGCTCACGTGCTTGGCGGCGTGGAGCAGGTGATGGTGGTTGTTCCAGTAGATGCCCAGGTAGATGAAGCTCAGCAGGTAGCTCAGGAATACGGGCACCAGGGGACGCAGGGCCGCGAGTTCGGCCCCCTGGGGCACCTTCAGCTCCAGCACCATGATGGTGATGAGGATGGCGATCACGCCATCGCTGAAGGCCTCAAGCCGCCCCTTGCCCATCACTGGACCTCGGTCTCCCGCACCAGCTGCTCCCACGCCACGCCGAAGTGCTCGAGGATGGCCTGGCGCTCGGCCCGCTCCTGCTCCGCGATGCTCGTGTAGGGGTGCTGGAAGACCACGCGGCGCACGCCGCGGCGGATGAGGGAGCGCGCGCAGGTGAGGCAGGGCTCGTGGGTGACGTAGGCCGTGGCGATGTGTCCATCGCAGAAGCTCAGCGCGTTCTCCTCCGCGTGGCTCGTGTGCAGGCAGCGCTGCCCCGGCTTGCAGGTCTCCGGCGTGCAGTGGGGCATGCCCGGCAGCGCCCCGTTGTAACCCGCCGAGGCGATGCCCCCATCGGGCCGCAGCAGCACGGAGCCCACCTTGAGGCGGCAGCAGGTCCCCAGGCGGCTCAGCTCCAGGGCCATGTTCATGAAGACTTCGTCTTTCAATAGGGAACGGGACATGGACCTCACCAAGTGCCCCATATTCGCATGGCGGCCCGGGCGGTTCGAGTCGGCAGAGAATCCACCTCCGCCGATACACTGAACTTCCTCCCCCGAGATACTCGTGCCCGACTGGTCCTACCATCCCATTTTCAAACCGTTGCTCCGACGGATGAGACCCGCCCTGGCACGCGATGCGACATGGATGGCCCTCCACCTTCAAGGCAAATCGGCCCTGGGCCAGTGGCTCTTCAAGCAGATGAGCCCCGAGCCTTTGACTGCAGAGGCAGCCTTTGAGAAGGCGGGGGTGGCCTTCAGAGGACCTGTCGGGCTGGGTCCTTCCATCAATCCGGAAGCCAGGGCCCTGGCCTTCCTACAGGATCACTTCCAGTTCGGATTTCTGGAACTGGGGCCTGTGCATGCCGCTGCCTGTAAAGAATCTCCGGATAGGGAGCCGCTTCTCCTCCCTGAAGCCCTCGGGCTGATTACGAGCGAAGCAGTGGATCCTTTGGGCGCAGCAGAATGGCGCAATGTCCTCGCCTCGGTGCCCCACAGCATTCCCATCGGACTGGCCCTGGGGGACGACGCAGCCTTAGCCCTTCCCCTCGTTGAATCCGAGGCGGAATTCTTCACCCTCCCTTGGCATTCCGACCTCTCCCTTCAATGGTCAAGCCTCCGGGCCCTCACCTCGAAGCCCCTCCTGCTTCGCCTTCCCTCGGATTTCGACCTTGGGATTCACCATGGCCTCCTAAGCAAGTTGATTGAAAATGGCCTCCAGGGCTTTGTGGCAGTTGAAGGTGAACGTGTTCTCGCGCGAGCTGAGGGCCTGATTGAGAGCCCCGCATTGGAACCCACCGCCCTGGCACTCATCAGGAAGCTGCGCGAAGCCTTTGGGCAAGGCCCATTGATCTTGGGGGGAGGCGGCATCAGCTCCCCTGAGTCCGCACTCGCCTTTCAAAGGGCCGGTGCGGATGCCGTGCGGGTGACCAGCGGATTCGTTTTCGCAGGCCCGGGCCTTCCCTGTCGGATCAACGAGGTTTGGAGTGGCGCACCGCAAATTCAGGCGGGCCCTGCCGAAGCACCCCTCCCCCAGACGGGTTTCCTTCTCGGCGCCCTAATGATCCGATTCACAGGCTGGGTTCTGATCGCATCGGGCCTCTTTGCCCTCATCCTCGCGGGCACCACCAAGCTGCTTCCGCCTGACATTCACTACCTCGGCATGAGCATGCAGGACCTCTGCGCTCAGAACGCCTGCCGGGTCGTGCATTTCATGGCTCACGACCGCGTAAGCTTCGGGGGCAGCATCATCTCCATCGGCCTGATCTACGATTACCTCGGCGGGACTCCGCTACGTCAGGGCAAGGCCTGGGCCTGGTGGGCCCTGCTCCTCTCCGGCCTTGCCGGCTTCGGCAGTTTCCTCACCTACTTGGGCTACGGATACCTCGACGTTTGGCACGGGCTTGCCACGTTGGCTTTGCTGCCCTTCTTCCTGATCGGAATGGCCCTAAGCTGGCGCCGTCTGGAACACCCCCGAGGGCTCCGGGCCTTGTTTCTGCCGGGAGCCCGCGCCTGGCGCTGGAGTCCAGCCCACCTCGGCCGTCTATACGTGAGCTTTGCGGCCTTCGGCATGCTCGCCGGTGGCCTGACCATCATGGCCGTTGGGATGACCCGCGTCTTCGTGCCCACGGACCTCGAATACATGGGCACCACCCGAGAAGCCCTGCATGCCCTGAACCCCAAGCTCATCCCCCTCATTGCCCACGACCGAGCCGGCTTCGGGGGTGGCCTCTTCTCGGGCGGCGTAGCCATCATGGCGGCCCTCTGGTGCGGAGCTCGGCCTGGGGACCGCAAACTTTGGTGGGCCCTCCTCTGCTCCGGCCTCGTGGGCTTCGCCACCGCCATCGGAGTGCACCCCATAGTGGGCTATACGAGCTTCGTGCACCTGCTTCCCGCCTACGCCGGGGCCCTCGCCTTTGGCGTAGGCATGACCTACCTTTATCACCCCCTCTGTAGGCTGGACCCGGCCACGCGCTTCCCAGACCTTTCCTAAAACAAAAGGGCCCGGATCAACCCGATCCAGGCCCTTTTGGGGAATGTGTTGAATGGAACCAGATCGCCCTACAGAACCTTGTGCATCCAGCCGTGCGTGTCGGCGCTGACGCCGTGCTGCAGGTTCAGCATGGCTTCGCGGAGCTTCATGGTGATGGGACCGCTCTCGTTGTGGTGGATGGTCCAATCGCCGCGCTTGCTCTTCACCTGGCCGATGGGGGTGATAACGGCCGCGGTGCCGCAGGCGAAGGCTTCGGTCATGCGGCCGGTGGCCACGGCATCCTTCCACTCGTCCACGGTGATGGTCCGCTCTTCGGCTTCGAAGCCCAGATCCTTGGCCAGCTCCAGCAGGCTGCGGCGGGTGACGCCGGGCAGCAGGGTACCCGTGAGCTTGGGGGTGACGAGGGTGGTCTTCCCGCCCTCCTGGTAGACGAAGAACATGTTCATGCCTCCCATCTCCTCGATGCAGTTGCGGGTGACGGCGTCGAGCCACACCACCTGATCACAACCCTGCTCCGAAGCCTGAGCCTGGGCCACGAGGCTGGCGGCATAGTTGCCCGCGCACTTGGCGAAGCCGGTGCCGCCGGGGGCCGCGCGGACGTAATCCTCGCTGATCCACACGGTCACGGGCTTCACGCCCTTGGGGAAGTAGGCGCCGCTGGGGGAGGCGAAGAGGATGAACTGGTACTCGTTGGAGGGACGCACACCCAGGGCGGCTTCCGTGGCGATCATCAGGGGCCGCAGGTAGAGGCTCTCGCCGATGGCCTTGGGCACCCAGTTCTGCTCCATGCGGATGAGCTCATCGGCGGCCTGCACGAAGAGGTCCACGGGGATGGCGGGCATGGCGAGGCGGGCGGCGGACTGGTTGAAGCGCTCGCCGTTGGCCTCGGGGCGGAAAGTCGCGATGCCGCCGTTCTGCTGGTGGTAGGCCTTGAAGCCCTCGAAGATAGCCTGCCCGTAGTGGAGCACCGAAGACGCGGGATCCAGGGCCAGGGGGCCGTAGGCCTTGAGCTCGCCCTGCTGCCATGTGCCGTTCTTGTAGGTGATCACCACCATGTGGTCCGTGAACACGCGGCCGAAACCGGGGTTCGTCATGCGGGCCGTGCGCTCGGCCTCGGAGGCCGGGTGGGTGGAGGGGGTGATGGTCAAGGCGGTGGTGGCGGTGCTCATGGTGCGCTCCTTAGCGGGACTTGGCGGGGTTTTGGAGGCGGTGCACGAGACGGCCCAGGCGCGCGATGGCATCCCGGGTCACTTCGGGGGTGTGGGTGCTGAAGTTCAGGCGAAGGCAGTTGGTGCCCCGGCGGTCGGCGAAGAAGAGGGGACCCGGCGCGAAACCGAGGCCCTCGGCCAGCGCCTCGCGGTGCAAATCCATGGCGGAGAGCCCTTCGGGCAGCACCACCCACAGGTGCATGCCGCCCTTGGGTTCCGTGAACTCCGTGCCCTGGGGGAAGTGCTCCTGCAGCGCCTCCACCATGGCGTCCCGGCGCTCCTTGAGGGCGCGGCGCAGGCGCACCAGGTGCCGCTTGAAGCCGCCGCCATCCAGGAAGCGGGCCACCACGGCCTGGGTGAGGGGGTTCATGGCGATCTGATGGACTTCCTGCACCGGCGCGAGGCGGCGCAGCATTTCGTCCGTGGCCACCAGGTAGCCCAGCCGCAATCCCGCCGCGAGGCTCTTGGAGAAGGTGCCCAGGTGAATCACGTGCTCCGCGTCTTCCAAGTTGCGGAAGGGCGGCAGGCTCTTGCCCGTGAAGCGCAGGTCGCCGTACGCACTATCGGTGACGACGGTGACACCGTGGGCCCGGGTCAGCGCGAGGATGCGCTCGCGCCGCTGGGTGCTGAGCGTCATTCCGGTCGGATTCTGGAAGCTGGGCACCGTGAAGAGCAGCTTGGCCTCGGCGCGCTGCAGGGCGGAGGCGAGACGATCGGGATCCAGGCCCGCGCGGTCCACCTGAATGGGCACGGCCTCGCGGCCGAGCGCGTGGATGAGGGCCAGGGCGCCCACGTAGCAGGGGCTCTCCACGAGGATGCGATCGCCGGGCACCGTGAGGGCTTCCACCACCAGGGCCAGGCCCGCCTGGGCACCCGGAATGGCGCGCACGCCCCAGCCTTCGGGGATGGGCTCGCCTTCGGATTCCAGCCACCGCGCCACGGCCTGCAGGTAGGGCGCGTGGCCCGCGGGCGCAGCGTACATGAAGGCCTCGCTCCCCAGATCCCGCATCACCTGGGTGGTGAGCTTGCGCAGGGGCTCCAGGGGCAGGAGGTCCGTGGGGATGAAGCCCGCGGAAAAGCTGACGAGGTGCGTGTCCTGAGCCTTCTCCAGGGTCTCCCCGAGCCAGGAGCCCAGTTCGCCCTCGGAGGCGAGGCGCGCGCTGCCCTCGAAGGGGAAGGCGCTGTCGGGGCGCAGCCCCGGGGCCTCCGGCAGGCGATCCGCCACGAAGCTGCCGCGACCCTGGACCGTCTGCACCCAGCCCGTGCGCTTGAGACCCGCCAGGGCCTTGAGCACGGTCAATCGGTGCACCTGGAAACGGCCCGCCAGTTGAGGCACGGCGGGCAACCGCATGCCCGGGCGCCACTCGCCGGCCTGAATGAGCCCCCGCAGCTGGCGCTGCAGCTGGAGGTACAGGGGGCTGGAAGCCCCGGGATTGAGCACGGCGGGGGTCATGACCCCTTCATCATCGGCCTGGAAGGGCGAGATTCGAGTCAAAAGGGGGTAAATTCAGCGACCGATGCAGACCAATCCGAGCCCTCGGCGGGAAAGCCCCCCTTCCCCAGACCACCCTAGACCGGTCCCCGGGGTTCAGCGCCTCAGAATTCCATGACCTTCACCTGCAACCCGTCGCTGCTCCCAGGGGTAGGCCCGAGGCGGACTTCCAAAGTGATCTCCCGGTATTGGGACAGGGGTTCCATGTCCACTACGCCGTGCTTGATGCGGATCTGAAAGGGCTCGCCGGTGCGCCACCGGGCCTCATCCACCGTCCACCGGGTGGTGGTGGTCACGTGCACCGGACCGTCCATCCGCTGGGTGCGGCTGGAGGACACCGAGGCGGTCGTCTTTTCGCCGAGCAGGAAGGCCCGCACGGGATCGTCGCTGCACGCCTGGAAGGCCTCCGGGTGCCACAGCGCCAGGGTCCATTTCCCGGGTTCACCCCCGTGGAGGCTCAGGGACCAGCCATCGGCCTCGGGCCGGGTCCGGGTGAGCTCCGTGCCCAGGGGGGCGCAGGCCAGCATCACGACAAGTGGGAAAATCCAGAGGGATCGCATGCCCCAGGATGACCGAATTTCAGATGAGATTCAGCATCCCGGCCACTTCCATGCGCAGGTCGGCGATGCCCGTGCCCTTGTCGGCGCTCACCCAAGCGATGTCATTGGGGTGCAGCCCCAGGGCGCCGCTCAGCTCCTTGCGGCGGGTGAGGGCCCGGCTGGGCTTCACCTGATCCCCCTTGGTGGCCACGATGCGGTAAGGCAGCTGCATGTCGCCCAGCCACTCCACCACCTGGATGTCCAACTTCGTGGGGCCGATTTCCGCGTCCACCAGCACGTAGATCATCTTCAGGGAGGGGCGGCCCGTGAGGTAACCCTCGATCATGGCCTGCCAGGTGGCCTTCTCCTTCACCGGCCCCACGGCGAAACCGTAGCCGGGCAGATCCACCAGCCAACGATCCTGGCCCGTGAGGAAGACGTTGATGAGCCGTGTGCGCCCCGGCGTCTTGGAGGTGCGGGCCAGGGACTTCTGGTGGGTGAGGGCGTTGAGCAACGTACTCTTGCCCACGTTGGAGCGGCCGATGAAGGCCACCTCGGCGTGGCAGATGCCAAGGGTGTTCACCGTGGAGGCGGAAGTCAGGAAACGGGCGTCGTGCAGCGGCTGGGCCATGGATTGAGGCTATCAGGCCTCCCCTCCCAGCCCCACCGGCCCATGATGGGTAGGCCTGGAGTTTCCATGGCCCACTCAGCCCGCGGCCCGCGATCGGCCCTGCTCCTGTTGACCTTGGCCCTGGGCCTGGGCGCCCAGACTCCCAGCCTTCGAAGCCGCCTGGCCACCGCCCTGGAGGCCGTGCCCGCCATCGACCATCACACCCACCTGTTGGAATCGGCCCCCTACGGCACCGCCCAGGATGGGGAAGGCCCCCTGCTCATGCGCTCCACCCACCCCGCCGTGGTGAAGGTGCTGCGGGAGCGGTTCGGGGTGGACTGGGATCCCAGCCAGGGGCAGGTCCTCCACGCCGCCGGCAGGGCCGCCCGGCAAAGGCAGGTGGCGCACCTGGGCGGGGAGGCAGCCTACTGGGCGGAGCAGCTGAGGCTGGCCCGAACGGAAACGGCCTTGGTGAACCAACTTGACCCCACAGGCACCAACCGAAACACCCTCCGCTGGGTGCCCACCGCCAGCCCCCTGCTGCTCCCCTTCCCCGCCCCGTCCCTGGAGGCCCGAAGTCCCCTGTCCGCCGAGGAATTGCCACGGTTCCGGGTCGCGTTGCTCCGGTGGCTGAAGGCCGACGGCCACGCTGGGCCACCGCCCACCCTGGCGGCCTACCTCCGCTTCCTGAATCGCCAGCTCCGGACCTGGCAAGGCCAGGGCGCCGTGGCCATCAAATTCGTGGAGGCCTACCACCGCTCGCTGCGCTTCGAGGCGGTGAGCCCCCTCCGCGCCGAGGCCCTGTGGCGCACCGGACGCGCGCGGCCGCTCCAGCGAGAGGAGTACCTAGCCCTGCAGGATTTCCTCGCCCGCCACCTCTTCCTGATAGCCGGAACGCTGCACCTGCCGATCCACCTTCACACGGGCCTCGGGGGCAGCCCGCGACTGCGGTTGCAGGACGCGGATCCCCGGAACCTCGAAGCCATCCTCGCGGATCCAACCTTCGAATCCACCGCTTTCGTACTCATCCACGCCGGCACGCCCGATCCCCGCCCCGCCGCGGCCATGGCCGCCTTCCGGCGGAACGTCTGGCTGGACCTCTCGGCCCTGGCCTTCCACCTGCCCCCCGATGAGCTCGCCACCGCCATGCGCACCTGCCTTCTGGCCGCACCGGAACGCACCCTCTTCGGCACGGATGCCTACGGCTGCTACCAGATCCCCGTGGGGCCCGAGGTGGTCCTGCTTGCCTTCAGCCCGATCCTGCGGCAGGCCCTCACCGAAGCCCTGGCCTCCCTGGTGGAGGCGGGCATCGTGGACGAGGCTCAAGCCCTCCACATGGGCCGCGATGTGCTGCGCGGGAACGCCCAGCGGCTGTACCGCTGGGATGTGACTTCACAGGTTCCCTAGAGGCGTAGCCGGAATCCGAACACGGGAAAGCCCTGCTGAAGGAAGTCCAGATCCTCTGAGCGCTGGAACCCCATGCGCTCATAGAGTCCCCAGGCATTCCGCATGGCTTGAGTCGTATGGAGGATCACTTGGGCATGCCCCGCCTCCCGCGCCAATCGGATGCAGGCCTCCGTCAACGCCCGACCCGCCCCGAGCCCGCGGAATCGGGGATGGATGCCCAGCAGCCGGATGCCCGAGGCGTTCCGCTCCTGGGTGGCCGTACCCCCGGAACCGTACTGGGCCATGTCCCCGAAGTAGACCACCCCGCCCACCAGCTCGCCCTCGGGGGAATGGGCCACCAACACCCGGGCCGCCGGCTTCTCCGCGAAGCGCCCGAGGTTCGCCAGCAGCTCGTAATAGGCCGGCTGTTCCTCCGGCGTGGGGAAGCCCTCCAGGTTCGAATACACCTCAACCATGAGCTGGCCGAGGTCCTGGGAATCTTCGGTACGGAGGTCGTTGATCGCGAGCGGAGAGGTCATCACTTCCCATCCTGCTTCAAAGGGGGTCAAACCAGATACGCAGCTCACTTAAGAGAAGCCAATTCCTTCGAAAAGGGGGGAAGGCCCAATTGCTTCGAGCGAAGGTGAAACTCCGCGGCATTCAAAGGCCCAGTGATCCGAGAGGGGTCGGGGTGCGGCGCGTTTTCGAAGGATCGATCCAGGATGAAATAGTTAACCTTCTGCTGGTCCCCGCCCGGATGTTGTTGAGCCACGAGGTACCTGGAATCGAGACCGACGGCGAAGACCTGAGCAGGGATGACTTCGGTGTAGCGGCGATCATCATGGGCCTGCAACAAGGCCACCGAACTGGGATCATCGATCCAATGGAGTTTGTACGGACCCGATTCCCAAGGGGTGCCCGAATCGAACAGGGCACAGCCAGCCGAGAAGACCAAGGCAACGACAAGCAGCTTCGCCTTCAAGGCTGGCCCTTCCCTGGTGCCCCCGCCGGATGGGCCGACGGCACCTCGGGTTCCACGGTGTAGGCCATGGTCGCGATGCGCCAGCGTCCTTCGGTGAAGAGGAGGGTGAACACATCAATGCCGCTGTGGGAGAACTTGCCATCCCGGTGGAAGTCGTAGGGCGTCCACACGGTGGCGATGCGGCCTTGCACGAGGACCGTGGGGTTCCACATCCGTTCGAGCAGGCGTTCCGGGGTGGCGGGCAGGGTCTTGAGATCGTCCTCCACCACGCGCCGGCGGAGCGCGGGGCCTTCCGGGGTGGGTCGCAGGACGGTGATGGGCGTGCCGGGCAGGACCAACGCCTTCAAGGCCTCCGCATCCTTCGTCGCCAGGGCATCGAAAAACCTCTGCACCACCTGCAGCACCTCCTGGCGATCCTGAGCGGGGGTGCCGGCCTGCAGGGCTGGAGCCCCGGCCAGGCACGCGACGACGAGCAGGGATCGATGCATGGGGATACCTCCGGGCGAGGTCAGACCACCACGGTGCTGGCGGGCGCCGGCTGGTCGAAGGCGATGCGGCCGTGATCCAGGCCGATGACGCGCTTGCGCATGCGCTGGATGAGGCTGCGGTCGTGGGTGGCGACCACTACGGTGGTCCCCGCCTGATTGATGCGTTCGAAGAGCGCCATGATTTCGTGGGCGAGGTCGGGGTCCAGGTTGCCCGTGGGCTCGTCAGCGAGGAGCACCAAGGGATCATTCACCAGGGCCCGGGCGATGGCCACGCGCTGCTGTTCACCGCCGGAGAGTTGCAGGGGGTAGCTGCTGAGTTTGTGTTGGAGGCCCACCAGCTTGAGGGCGCGGAAAGTGCGCTGCTTCTGCTCGCTGGCGCTGACGCCCAGCACCTTGAGCACGAAGGCCACGTTCTCGAACACGGTGTGGGTGCGGATGAGTTTGAAATCCTGGAACACCACGCCCAGCTTGCGGCGCAGGTAGGGCACTTCACCATCCTTCATGGAGGCCAGCTTGTGGCCCGCCATCTGGATCTCGCCAGTGCTCGGCAGCTGCTCCCGGAAGAGCAATTTCAGCAGCGTGCTCTTGCCCGCACCGCTGGGCCCCGTGAGGAAGCAGTACTCGCCCGATTCGATGTGGAAGTTCACATCGCTGAGGGCGGTATGGATGCGGTCGTACTGCTTGCCGACGTGGGTGAGGGTGATCATCGGCCCTCAGTGTATCGGGGCTTTACCCCCCCGTGACGATCATCACCGGTCAGCAGCCCCATGGTAGGTCGACCCGGAGGGCCCCATGTGGATGCTGCTGGCCGCCTACCTGACCCTGTCCCCCTTGGAACGACCGCCCCAGGCCACGGCCTGCCTCGAGTGCCATGACACCGTGAACCTGGAGGTCTTCCGCACGAAAATCCACGGCGGGCTCCAGTGCGTGCAGTGCCACCGCTCCATCAGGGCCCTACCCCACGATGAGGTGGCGCCCGTGGTCTGCGCCCGCTGCCACCACCACGAGCAGGAGAGCTTCCATCAGAGCGTGCACGGCAAGGCCGCCTCCGAGGGCCGCAAGGATGCCCCCACCTGCCAGTCCTGCCACGGCAAGGCCCACGACATCGTCAGCCCCAAGCGGGCGGACTCACCGGTCTCCAAAGTCAATCGGGACGCCACCTGCCGGAAGTGCCACGAGGTGGCTTTCCTCGCCCGGCTCAACGCGGCCCTGCCCCGCCGGGCTACGCGCATGGGGCTGGAGCCGGGTCAGCCGAGGAAGTAGGTCCCGAAGCCTCGCCCGGCCGCGCTACGCTCGGAGTCTCGCCCGGAGCCCCCATGGCCCTCCTCGATGCCTCTCGTAGCACCCTCGTCGTCATCGATCTCCAGGGCAAACTCGTGCACCAGGTGCACCGTTCCGAGATGGTGTTGGAATGCACCCGGCGCCTGTTGGCCTTCGCCGACCTCTTCGAGGTGCCCGTGGTGCTCACGGAGCAGTACCCCAAGGGCTTGGGCCCCACGGAGCCCGGAATCCGGTCCGCCTTCGACGCCCTGAAGACGCCGACCTTCACCCTGGAGAAGACGGCCTTTGGCTGCGCCGGGGAGCCCGCCTTCGCGGAGCTGCTGGCCCTGGCCCGCCCGGGGCTCCCGCCGGAGCAACGCCAGGTGGTGGTGGCCGGCATCGAAACCCACGTCTGCGTGATGCAGACGGTGCTCGCCCTGCTGGCCGGCAAACACGAAGTGCACGTCTGCTGGGACGCCGTGAGCGGCCGCGGCGAGGAGTACCGCCGCCACGCCTTGGAGCGCATGGCCCAGGCCGGCGCCGTGATTACGAATCACGAGTCCGTGGCCTTCGAGTGGGCGCGCCACAAGGACCACCCCGCCTTCAAGGCCGTCTCCGCGATCCTCAAAGGTGGGCAACCGCAGGGATGAGTGAACCCGGGGTTCAGCCCCCGGGTGTGCTCTCGAGGTGGGAGCCCAGGAGCCGGTCCCAAACCCGCGTGTAGAAGCCGTAATTACCCACGGGATCCAGGTGGTGTCTTCCATGGAAATGGGCGGTGCCCACCCATGACTCCAGGACCTTGGGCAGGGCCAGGGGCTCCACGCCCAGGTGGCCCACCACCCCGAAGAGCACGTTCAAGCTCAGATAGATCGCCATGCCGCCCCAGGTGGGTGCATGCAGGGTGATCAGCGCAAGCCAGAGCCCCCCGAATCCGAGCCCTTCGAGGGGGTGCATCACGAAGAGTGTGAGCGGCCGGGGCGATTCATAGCGGTGGTGCAGTCCGTGCACCGCTTGGTAGAACCAAGGGAGGTGCGCCGCCCGATGCAGGACGTACATGGCCAGGTCCATGGCCACCAGCAGCAGGGCTGCATCCAGGATCGACTCGCCGATCCCGGCGGATCTGACCCGGATCCACCCGAGCTTCCAGAGGTGCCAACCGGCCCAGGTCACCAGGGCATTCAAGGCCACGGTGCTCAGGGCCAGGCGGCGCTCCACTGCGGTGACCGCGGGAGCTTGGGGCGCGATGCGGGGCCCCTTCCGGGTGGCCAACAGGTTGCCCAGCGCCACCGCCAACAGGAAGACCAGCCCATTTTCCAGCAGGCAAACAATCAGGGCCCCTCCTGAGGAGAGGCCCTGGAGCCAAGCGATCACGCTAGAGCCGCTCGATGAGCATCGCCACGCCCTGACCGCCGCCCACGCAGAGGGAGGCGAGGCCCAGCTTCTTCTGCTCGTCCTGGAGGATGTGCAGGAGGGTGACGAGGATGCGGGTGCCACTGGCGCCGATGGGGTGGCCCAGGG
The DNA here is from genome assembly GCA_964617215.1 of uncultured Solibacteraceae bacterium. GTDB lineage: Bacteria > Acidobacteriota > Holophagae > Holophagales > Holophagaceae > JAFDVN01. Next base: position 420,919 of record CAZTVL010000001.1, read on the forward strand.
CGATGGCACCGCCACGGACGTTCACCTTCGTGCCATCGATCTCGGGGAGGCCCTTCATCACGCCCAGGCTCTGGGCGGCGAAGGCTTCATTCAGCTCGAAGCGATCGATGTCGGACAGCTTCACGCCCGTCTTGGCCAGCAGCTTGGGGATGGCGGCCACGGGGCCCAGGCCCATGACGGCGGGATCCACCCCGGCCTGGGCGAAGCCCACGATGCGGGCCAGGGGCGTGCGGCCCTTGAGGCCGGCCTCGGTGCAGAGCACGAAGGCGGCGCTGCCGTCGTTGATGCCGGAGGCGTTGCCGGCGGTGACGGTGCCGTCCTTCTTGAAGGCGGGCTTCAGCTTCGCGAGGCCCTCGGCGGAGGCATCCGTCTTGATGTACTCGTCGCGGTTGAAGGCCACGTCGCCCTTCTTGCCGGGGATGGTGACGGTGAAGATCTCGCGGTCGAAGTGCCCCGCAGCCTGAGCCGCGGCGGCCTTCTGCTGGCTGGCCAGGGCGAAGGCATCCTGGGCTTCACGGCTGAGGCCGTGGCGGGCGGCGATCTCCTCGGCGGTGATACCCATGTGGGTGTTGCCGTGGCCGCACCAGAGGCCGTCCTGGATCATGGAGTCGATGAGTTGGGCGTGGCCCATGCGGGCGCCCCAGCGGGCGGCGGGCAGCAGGTAGGCGGCGTTGCTCATGCTCTCGGTGCCGCCGCCGATGGCCACGTCGGCATCGCCTTCCCGCAAGGACTGGGCGGCCAGGGCCACGGCCTTCAAGCCGCTGCCGCAGACCTGGTTGGGGGTGTGGGCCGGGGTTGAGAAGGGGATGCCCGCCTTGAGGGCGGCCAGGCGGGCCACGTTCTGGCCGCTACCCGCTTGGAGCACGTTGCCCAGCACCACGTCGCCTACCTCGGCGGCCTCGACGCCTGCCCGGACCAGGGCCTCCTTCACGGCCAGGGCCCCCAGTTCGACGCTGGTCAGAGGCTTGAGGCCGCCCCCGAAGGAACCAACGGCGCTGCGGGTGGCGGAAAGGATGTAGATGGCCGACATGGGACGCTCCAAGACAACCCCTGAGGCTATCAGGAGGGACCTGGGACCCCGATCGCAGGTTTTTCCCCGGGGCCTCCTTGCGCAGACCGCTTTCCCCCTCCCCCGGGGAGGACTGACCGGGGGGCCCGGAGCGCAGATAACCTTGGAAAACAAGGGACCTGCTAACCTTTCGATACCCTCCCCCGTATGGCATTTCACCAGGCCCGCCCTGGATCCTTGACTGACCGGAGTCGCCCATGAGCCGTCTCAAGAGCTTGGCCCTCATCGCCTGCAGCGCCTTCGTCCTCGCTGCCCAAGCGCCTCCGCCGCCCCCCCCTCCCGCTCCCCCGGCGCCGCCGGCCCCCCCCGCCCCGCCTGAGCCCTTCACGGGGGGCGAAGCTCGGGTGGAAAAGCGCGAGGAGCCCCTGGTGGCCGGTTCCAAGCTCTGGATCCGCAATCGCAACGGGGCCATCCGCGTAACCGGCTGGAACCAGGACAAGGTGGCCCTCACGGCGGAGATCCGGGATACGGACAACCGCAAGGTGCAGCTCATCCTCACCCGCAAGGACGGGGACCTCGACATCGAGGCCCAGTTCGCCAAGCCCGGCTTCACCTTCGGCTTCGTCCACATGAGCCCCCGCTGCGAAATGACGCTGCAGGTGCCCCACCGCCTCCTGCTCCACGCCCGCACCATGAACGGCGCCGTTACCGTGACGAACCTGGAGGGCTACGCCCGCTGCGAAACCACCAATGGTGGCGTGCGGGTGGAGGACGTGACGGGCGAGGTGCATGCGGATACCACCAACGGCACCATCGAGGCCCGCCGCCTCAAGGCCCGGATCAAAGCCGAGACCACCAACGGGAAGGTGATCCTGGAGGACGTGGAGGGGGGCGTGCAAGTGGGCACCACCAACGGCTCCGTGATCGCCAGCGGCCTGGATGGCTGGGGTGAAGGCATCAGCATCGAAACCACCAACGGTAGCGTGCAGGTGGAGCTGGGCAAGGCCACCGGAGATCTCCTTGCCGAGAACAGCAACGGCAGCATCGAGGCCAATGTGAAGGGGGCCACGGTGCAGGGCGAGATCAGCAAGCACCGCCTGCACTTGAAGATTCCGGGCCGGGATCAGAAGATCCGCATCGAGACCACCAACGGGTCCATCAAGATCCGATAAACCCCGGCCTCGGCCCCCCGTATTCCAGCCATTCCCCACCTGAAGGAGGCTCCCATGCGGACCCTAGCCGCCGCTTTGCTTCTGCCTGTCCTGGCCCTCGCCGCCGGCGAGCGCACCGAAACCAAGACCGAGGCCCTCAAGGCCGGTTCCGTCCTCCAGGTGAAGAGCGCCAACGGCGCCATCCGCGTCACCACCTGGGACAAGGAGGAAGTGGAGATCCGGGCCGACATCAAGGAGCGCACCGATAACTCCGTGAAGCTCGAAATCCGCCGCACCGGCAATGGTCTGGACGTGGAGGCCATCCTCCCCAACCACTCGGGCTGGAACTGGGGCGGATCCGATGGCGTGAACTTCACCCTCCGCGTACCCAAGCGCCTGGAAGGCCACTACCGCACAAGCAATGGCCGCGTGGAAGTCCGCGATGCCGTGGGTTCCCTGGAAGTCAGCACCAGCAACGGCAGCATGGTGATCGAGAACGTGAAGGGTGACGTGGACGCCCACACCTCCAATGGCGCCGTGACCCTTCGCGCCATCGATGGCCGCGTGAAGGGCGGCTCCAGCAACGGCAGCCTCACCTTGGAAGCCGTGAAGGGCGGCGTGGACTTCAGCACCAGCAACGCCTCCATCACCGCCAATGACCTCGATGGCCGCAACCAGGGCATCGACCTCAGCACCAGCAACGGCTCCATCCACCTCGGCTTGGGCGCCGCCAAGGGCGAGATCGACGCCAAGACCTCCAACGGTTCCGTGCACGTGGATCGCCCCGGCGTGGAGCTGGTGGAGATGGGCAAGTCCTGGGCCCGCCTGCGAGTCCCCGGCTCCACTCAGGCCATCCGCCTTCGCAGCAGCAACGGCAGCATCCATCTGAAGTAGGCACCCTCCCAGCAGAACCCGCGCGGGCGCCCCAGGGCGCCCGTGCCGTTGGTGAGGCTCGGTAGTAGCCTGTACCCATGCGTTTCGCCCTCCTGCTCGCCGCCGCCCCCCTCTTCTGCCAGGCCCCGCTCCGCGTGGATGCCAAGGAGATCAGGCTCCAAAACGGGGCGCGGGTGTTGCTGGTGGAGCGGCCCGGCCTCGGGGCCTTCCACGCCTCGCTATGTTTCCGGGGCGGTGCCGCGGAAGAGCCGCCGGAGATGCAAGGCGCATCCACCCTGCTCGCCCGGGCGCTGTATGCGGAGACGCGCCCCGAAGATCTGGAGCCGCCCACCAAGGCCCTGGAGGAGCAGCTCGCCCAGGAGGACGGCCTGCGGGAATCCCTGCGGGTGGAGCGGCGGCGGTTGGAGCGGGGCTCCGGCTCCGAGACCACCGTGGAGGAATTGGAATCCACCCTCAAAACCCTGGAAGCGCGGCGCCGGGGCGCGATCCTGCCCGGCCCCAGCCACGACCTCTACCTGGCGTGCGGCGGCATGGCCCAAGCCCGGGTCAGCCAGGATGCCCTGATCTACTCCGTGGATCTGCCCCTGAACCAGCTGGACTCCTTCCTCCACACGGAGTCCAAGCGGCTCCAAGCCATGCGCCTGGCGCGCTTCCCCGAAGCCCGCGCCTCCCTCCTCGCCGAGCTGAAGGATCCCACCCGGGATCGGGGCACGGCCCTGCTGGCTGCCTCCGCCCTGCCCGGCCATCCCTACGGTCGGGATCTGCAGGGCTCCCCCGGCAGCCTCGAGGGGCTGCGGTGGTCGGAGCTGCGCGCCTACGCCCGGGGTCACCTGGTGCCAGAACGCCTGCTCATGGTCATCGTGGGTGACGTGGGCACCGCTCCCCTGCTGCCCCTGCTGGAGAAGACCCTCGGCACCCTCAAGGCCCAGGAAGCGCCGGAACCGGCCCTCTTCGATCAGGATGGCGATCTGGGCAACCGCCGCCTTCAAGCCCAGAGCGGCAGCCGCGATCGCCTCCTCGCCGCCTGGCGCGTGCCCCCCCGCAGCCACCCCGACTTTCTGCCCCTGCGGGCCCTGATGGTCTGCCTCGTGGAAGGCCCCACGAGCCGCCTCCATCAGCGGCTCGTGGAGCGCGGCCTCGCCAAATCCGCTTCCGGCACCTTGGGCGCCAACGGCTCCCGACAGACGGCCCTTTTCCAATTGGATCTGGAGCCCGCCGACGGCGTGGGCCTCGCGTCCCTGGAAGGTGGACTCCAAGCGGAGATCCTGCGCCTCCAGCAGGAGCCCATGGGCCCCCAGGAATGGCAGCGGCTTCTGCAGCAGGGTGAGCTGGCCCAGGCCCTGGATTTCCAATCCGCACCGGGCCTGGCCCGCGCCCTGGCCCTGGGCTGGGCCGAGGGCGGCGATTGGCGCCTGCCCCTCACCACCATGGAGCGCATGGCCAAGCTGGCGCCGGAAACCCTGCAGGCCGTGGCCCGCAAGCACCTGCAAACCAGCCGCCTCACGGAGGCCTTCCTGGCCCCCGAACTCGCCGCCACGGATCCCCTGGAAGCCGCCGCCGCCCAGGTGCTGCGCACCCTGGCCCGCCGCCGCATCGAAGATCCCGCGCAAATCGAAACCCTGGTGAGCGAAACCCTCCGGCAGTTGCGCATGCTCCCCCGGGAGGACCGTGAGCGCTCCCTCAAGTTGCTCCAGGATCAGTTGAAGGAACAGGTGAACCTCCGATGAAGGCCGCCCTCCTCCTCGTTCCCGCCCTCGTAGCCGGCGCCCTGCTCGCCCAGGAGACCAGCCCCGCGCGGATCCAGCTTCCCAGCGGGCTCACGGCCCTGCTGTGGGAAGAGCACGATGCCGCCATCATCCGGATCGAAGGGCTCCTGCCCATCCGACCCGAGGAAGTGCCGCCGCACCTGCCCGGCCTGCCGGCCCTCCTGGTGGCCACGTTGGAAGGCAGCTCCAAGGGCAACCGCAGCGCGGCGGAGTTCCAGGCCCTCCTGGATCGCAGCGGCATCCAAATGGGGCTGGCGCTGGATCCCCGCGGCCTGCGGCTCACCCTGGCCTTCCGCAGCCGGGATCAGGAGTTGGCCTTCGGCCTGCTGGGAGATCTGCTGGGCCGCGCGCCCCTGGATCCCGAGAGTTTCGAGGTGCAGCGCCAACGCCTCTACCACCATCCCCACCCCGAGGCCGCGGTCTCGACCTTCCTCCACCACGTCTCGGGCAGCCTCCAGATCCCGCCCCCGGAATCCACCTTGGCCAAGGTCACCCTCAAGGATCTGGAGACGCTGCTCCAGCGCGTTCGCAGGCCCGGGCGCTTGCGCCTCTGCATCCAGGGCGACCTCAGCCCCTCCCAGGCCACCCAGCGCCTCCTGCTGGACCTCGGCGCCTGGAATCCCGCCGAGGTGGAGGCGCCGCTGGAAGCCCACCCTATGCCTGCGGACCTCAAGTCGGAGCGCGCGGGCCCCGGTGAACTGCTGATGGCCTTCCCGCCCCTGCCCCCGGAGGACGCCGCCAGCGCCCTGCTGGAGGTGCTCCTGGCCTCCCGCCTGGAGGGCCATGGCGAGCCCGGCGATCCCTGGCGACTCCGGGCCCTGGGCGATACCCCCCAGGCCGCGCTCACGGCCCTTCAGACCCGGCTGGCCAGCCTCACCCTCACGGACGCGGAACTCACCGCCGCCAAGGCCTTCTGGCGGGGCCGCCAGACCCTGCTGCCCCTGAACCCCGCCCAGGCCCTTCGGGCCCGGCTGCGGGGGCTTCCCGCACTGAGCGCGGTGGACCGGCTGACGCGCCCTGACGTGGAGGCCGCCCTGAAGGGGCTTCTCGCCCGCGGTCAGCGGATGTGGCGCGGCGAGGCCACCTGGCTCAAGGCCGTGCCCTGAGCCAGGCGGCTTCCTCCGTGATCAGATCGCGATGCCGAAGCGCTTGGCCAGATCCAGGTAGCGGTCGCGGATGCCCGTGACGATGGCTTCCGGCAGGTGCGGCGCGGGCTCCTGCTTGTTCCAATCGTGCAGCGTCTCCAGGTAATCCCGGAGGAACTGCTTGTCGAGGCTGGGGGGCGTGATGCCCGGCTTCCACTGGTCCGCCAGCCAGTAGCGGCTGCTGTCGGGCGTGAGGGCTTCATCGATGAGCAACAAGGTGCCATCGGCGGCAACGCCGAATTCGAACTTGGTATCGGCGAGCAGGATGCCCCGTTCGGCGGCGAGTTTGGAACCACGCTCATAGAGGGCGAAGCTCAGGGTGCGGAGCTGCTCCGCGAGGTCGGCCCCGACAATCTGCGCCATGCGTTCAAAGGAGATGTTCTCGTCGTGCCCACTCTCGGCCTTCGTGGCCGGGGTGAAGATGGGCTCGGGCAGGCGGTCCGCCAGCTGCAGGCCCGCGGGCAGCTTCACGCCGCACACTTCGCCCGTGGCGTTGTATTCCTTGAGGCCGGAGCCGGCCAGGTAGCCGCGCACCACGCACTCCACGGGCAGGGGATTCGTCTTCTCCACCACCACGGCCCGGCCCGCCAGTTCGGCGCGGAAGGGCTCCAGGTCCGCGGGCCACTCGTGGGCCTTGCGGAAGTGGTTGGGCAGCAGGTCTTCGCTGGCCTTGAACCAGAAGCTCGCCACCGCCGTGAGGATGCGGCCCTTGTCGGGGATCCCCTCGGGCATCACGCAATCGAAGGCGCTGATGCGATCCGTGGCCACGATGAGGAGGCGATCCCCCAGCTCGTAGACATCGCGCACCTTGCCACGCCGGAAGATGGGGAACGGGAGGTCGGTTCGGAGGAGGGCGGTCATAGCCTTCCATTGTCCCGTGAAGGGGGGCGTTCGGCCAGTTCGGGAAAGGGGCTGAAAGGGGAGTTCGCGTTCGGCCCTTCCCTACGCCAGTTCCGGCAGCCGCCTCGGGGTGGGCGCGCTCCAGTTCAGGGGGTTCGGCAGCAGGTGGTAGCGGTTCATGACCCCCACCCAGCGGCTCAGTTCGGCTTCGCGCACGGCGCCGTCTGCATCGGCCACGGGCAGGGCCCGCTCCGTCTGGAAGCCCCGCACTTCGGCGCCGCTGACGCCCAACAGGCCGGCCAGTTCCTCGAAGGGATAGATTCGATCCCCGGGCGGGGGGTTCAGGAGGCGGAAATCAAAGGTCTCCCGCAGGGCCGAAGCCACGGCCGGGGCATCCAGTTCCTGGGCGGCATCCAAGTGGGGAAAGGGGTTGCCTCCCAGCAGGCCCACGGCCTGAGCCATGCCCAGGTGGGCCAGGAGATGCAGGGGCTGGGACTTCAGCACGGCCTCGAAGGCCCGCTTGGCTTCCTCGCAACGCCCCAGGGCCAGCAGGGCCTCCCCGTGCCGCAGCCGGGCCTCCAAGCTCCGGGGATCCGCGGCCACCCAGCGGGCGGTGACCGAGGACAGCTCCTCGGGCAGGCCCTGATCCCGGAAAAAGGCCGCCAGTCGGGCCAGGGCCCCCAGATCCCGGGGCGCCAGCAGGAGCAGCCGCTCCATGAACTCCGCGGCCCGAACCCGCTCTCCCGCCTCTTCCAGGCGGTGGGACCAGGTGCGCAGGATCTCCACCTGCTGCGCCACCGGGTGATTGGGCGTGCCCTGGTGGGGATCCGAAGGATGCAGCACCTGGGTGCCCACCCAGAGGTAACGCACCGCGTTGCGCCCCTCGGGGCCCTCCAGCTCCGATTCCAAGGCGTGGATGATGGTGCGCAGGCCGTGTTCCCACAGGGACGGCAGGGGCATCTGGGCGTGGGTGCGCAGCTCCCGCTTGAGGAGATCCAGGGGATCACCGGAGCGGCCCAGATGGAGTTTCACCCTCAATACCGGGTGATCGCCCACCTCCGAATCCAATCCCACCCGCAGCGTCAGCTCCCCCGTGTCGGGGTCGAAGGCATCGAGGAGCAGGAATCCCAGGGCGGCGCGCATTAAGACAAGGCTAGCCCAAGTCGCACGGGGAATCGGCACCTACACCCTCACCTTGAATGGCACGTAGGCGTTGACGACCCCCACCCTTGGCGTCACGATGGGTCCACCACGCCCGTTCCTTCCCATGGAGATCCTATGAAAAAGCTGATCCTTCCCCTATTGCTCGTGGCCACGGCCCCCTTGGCCGCCCAGAGCTTTGAAGTGGGTGTGTTCGTGGGTGCACAGTCCTACAAGTCTTCTGATGTTCCCGGTAGCGGCACCGTTAAGGTGGACAACAAAATCGTTTCCGGCGCTCGTTTCGGTTACAGCGTGGTGGACCTCGGTCCTGCGCTGTTCCAGCTGACTGCGGGATATCAGCCTGAATCCAAGGCCGAGGTGAAGGTCGATGGCACCAGCACCGGCGAGGATCTCAAGCAGAGCCACTGGTCCCTGGGCGCGATGTTCAACTTCAAGGCAGGTGTCGCCATCGGTGCGGGCATCGAATACCGCAGCGAAAAGCTCAGCACTTCGACGGAAAGCACCACCTACGGTCGGCCTTGGGCCCGTGCCAACATCGGCTACGCGATCCCTTCCCCGCTCGTGAAGCCCTTTTTCGGCCTTGAAGTGGCTGCGCCGCTGACCTCCAAGTCCTATGACGCGGGCGCCACCGACGCTGAAAACCTCAAAGCCATCGCACCTAAGCTGCAGTTGGGCATCTACGCTGGACTCCGTTTCTAAACAGCCACCTTCTAACTCCAACGAGGGCACCTTGATCGGTGCCCTCGTTGTTTGAGGATTAAAACATCTAGTCCGTTTTTAAATGCATTTTTTTAACCAGTCATGTACTGTTTGGATGTGCCACTCAGGCACTTCCCACAGGAGCATGAATGAAGCGCATCGCCCCCCTCCTCCTCGCTGGCCTCGTGTCCCTCCCCGGCCTTGCGGGCGATAAGGAAGTTTCCTTGTTCTACAGCTCGGCCTCGGGCCGCTCTGGCAACTTCAACCAGACCGGTAGCCCCGCCCAGAGCCTGGAGACCGACAAGTTCTCCGGCCTCGGCCTCCGCTTCGGCACCACCCTCGCCAAGCTTGGACCCGCGGACCTCAGCATGGACGCCAGCTGGCGCATGTCCAGCAAGTCTGATCTGAAGCTCAACGGCACCAAGATTGGGCAATACGAGTGGAGCTACCTCGGCGTCGGCGCCATGGCCACCTGGCACGTGCCCCTCGATCTCGGGGTGGGCCTGGATCTGAGGTCCGTCCAATCCACTTTGATCCAGCAGTCCCCAGGCTCCGAGCAGCGCATCGGCGTGAACCACTTCAGCCCCTGGCTCCGCGCCCAGGTGGGCTACACCTTCCCCGCGCCGGTCGTGAAGCCCTTCGTTCGCTTCGAAGTGGCCATGGACCTCGCCAGCCAGGGCGATTACACCTACAGCTCCGGTAACACGGACGCCAACAAGGCCTACAGCGTCGCCATGCCCAAGACCGAACTCAGCCTCCAGGCTGGTTTCCGCTTCTAGGCACCTCTACTCAGGAAAGGGCACCCGGTTCATCGGGTGCCTTTTTTTTGCACTCTTGTTATCGTGGCTCAACCCAAGGGAGACCATGGAACTGCGCATTCTGGGATGCAGCGGCGGTGAGGCGGATGGTGAGCGCCTCACGGGGCTGCTCATCAACGAGGAGGTGGCTATCGATGCGGGCAGCCTCACGGGCGCCCTCACGGTGGAGGAGCAGAAGCGGATCCGCCACGTCTTCCTGAGCCACAGTCACCTCGATCACATCTGCACGCTGCCCTTCTTTACGAAGAACATCTTCGGCCACAACGCCGAGCCCGTGGTGATCCACGCGCTGCCGGAAACGTTGGACGTGCTGCGCCGCCACCTCTTCAACGACGAGCTCTGGCCCGACTTCAGCGTGATCCCCAATCCCAACGACCCCACCATCCGCTACACGGAAGTCGTTCCCGAGGAGGGCACCACAGTCTGTGGCGTGACTTTCACGCCCATCCGCGTGAACCACCTGGTGCCCTGCGTGGGCTACAAGGTGGACGATGGGAAGGACGCCTTCATCTTCACCAGCGACACCTGCCACACGGACCGCATTTGGGAAGTGGCCAACGCCACGCCCAACCTGCGCCTGCTCATCACCGAAGCCTCCTTCCCCAACGAGCAGGATTGGCTCGCGGAGGCTAGTAAGCACCTCACCCCGAAGATGCTGGGCCAGGAGCTGAAGAAGCTCACCCGCAATGTGCCGGTGGCCATCTACCACCTCACCCCCGGCGATAAGCCCCAGATGCTGCCCCAGCTGCGCGCCCTGGGCGATCCCAGGCTGCGGATGCTGGAACAGAACGAGCAGTTCGCCTGGTAGGGCTTAAAGCCCCGCCTTCAGGGCCTCCAGCCCTTCCTGGATGCCCGCTTCGATGGGTTCCACCAAGGCGGCCACCGGGGCCAGGTTGCCTTCCCGGGCGGCGTTTTCGGCGAGCCGGGCCAGCTCGGCCAGGCGGGCGAGGCCCAGGTTGGCCACCCCACCCTTGAGGGCGTGGGCCGCATGGCCGGCATCGGTGGCGGACCCCGCGGCCAGGGCGGCCTTGAGATCGGCCACGCGCAGGGGGGCATCCTCCTCGAAGATGCCGATGAGTTCCCGGATCAATTCCGAGGCGCCCTCGGGATCCAGCTCCCGGAGCATGTCCAGTTGCTTGGGATCGATGATGGGCAACTCACTCACACGCGCTCCGAAAAAAGGGGAAGGCCCCCGACCTTCATCGGGGGCCCTCCATTGTCGCATGAGGAAAAGTGACTAGAAGCCGTGGCCACCGGGGTGGCTGGCGGCCTGGATGCGGATGATGCTCGCTTCCAGGGTGGCCTGGGCTTCGTCCATGTCGTGCTCGGTGTGGGCTTCCTTGAGCAGCTTGAGGGCGTGCTGTTTGTCGGCCTCGGCCTGGGGCAGGTCGATCATGTCCACGGTCTCGGATTCCCGGGCCAGGATGGTGACGTGATCCGGACCCACCTCGGCGAAGCCGCCGAACACGGTGAGCCAGTGGCGCTGGCCTTCCTGGGTGAAGTAGATGAGGCCGTTGCCCACGGGGGTCAACACGGGGGTGTGCTCCGGCTTGATGCCGTAGTACCCGCGGTGGGCCGTGGGGAACATGACCTCCTGAACCTGGGCGGAGAAGACCCGGCGTTCAGGGGTGACGACTTCGAGAAGCAATTGGCCAGCCATGGCTTAGGCCTTCATCTTCTCGGCCTTTTCGACCGCTTCCTCGATGGTGCCGACGAGGTAGAAGGCCTGCTCGGGCAGGTGATCCCACTTGCCGTCGCAGATCTCGGCGAAGCCCTTGATGCTGTCCTCGAGCTTCACGTACTTGCCCGACATGCCCGTGAACTGCTCGGCCACGTGGAAGGGCTGGGAGAGGAAGCGCTGGATCTTGCGGGCGCGGGCCACGACCAGCTTGTCGTCCTCGGAGAGTTCGTCCATGCCCAGGATGGCGATGATGTCCTGGAGCTCCTTGTACTTCTGGAGGATGGACTTCACGCGCATCGCGGTGTTGTAGTGGTGGTCGCCCAGGATGCGGGGATCCAGCAGGCGGGAGGTGGAGGCCAAAGGATCCACCGCGGGGTAGATGCCCAAGGCCGCGATCTCACGGCTGAGGTTGGTGGTGGCGTCCAAGTGGGCGAAGGTGGTGGCGGGCGCGGGATCGGTGTAGTCGTCCGCGGGCACGTACACGGCCTGCACAGAGGTGATGGAGCCCTTCTTGGTGGAGGTGATGCGCTCCTGCAGGCCGCCCATTTCGGTGGCCAGCGTGGGCTGGTAACCCACGGCGGAGGGCATGCGGCCCAGCAGCGCGCTCACTTCGGCGCCGGCCTGGGTGAAGCGGAAGATGTTGTCCACGAAGAGCAACACGTCCTTGCCTTCCTGATCGCGGAAGTACTCGGCGACGGTGAGGCCGGTGAGGGCCACACGGGCACGGGCTCCGGGGGGCTCGGTCATCTGGCCGTAAATCAGGGCCACCTTGCTCTTGGAGATGTCGTCCTTATTGATGACGCCGCTGTCCATCATCTCGTGCCAGAGGTCGTTGCCCTCACGGGTACGCTCGCCCACGCCCGCGAACACGGAGTAGCCGCCGTGGCCCTTGGCGATGTTGTTGATGAGCTCCATGATGAGCACCGTCTTGCCCACGCCGGCGCCGCCGAAGAGGCCGGTCTTACCGCCCTTGGCGTAGGGCTCGAGGAGGTCGATGACCTTGATGCCCGTCTCGAACATCTCGGAGGAGGTGTTGAGCTCGTCGTACTTGGGGGCTTCGCGGTGGATGGGGAGGGTCATCTTGTGGCCCACGGGACCGCGCTCGTCGATGGGCTGACCCACGACGTTCATGATGCGGCCCAGGGTCTCGGGGCCCACGGGCACGTTGATGGGGGCGCCGGTATCGGTCACCACCTGGCCGCGGATCATGCCCTCGGTGGGCTGCATGGAGACGCAGCGCACGCGGTTCTCGCCGAGGTGCTGCTGCACCTCGAGGGTCACGCTGGCGGTGGTCTTCGTGACGGGATCGGTGATGTCCGTCAGGAGGGCGTTCATGATCTCGGGCAGGTGGCTGTCGAATTCGACGTCCACGGCGGGACCGACAATGGCGATCACGCGTCCTTTTGCGTTGCTTGACATGGGTTACCTCGGCGAATGAAAAGTCAGGGGCTTAGGCGTTGGCGCCGGAAACGATCTCGATGATCTGGTTCGTGATCGCGGCCTGGCGGATCTTGTTCATGGTCAGGGTCAGCTTGGCGATCATCTCGCCGGCATTGCCGCTGGCCTTGTCCATGGCCGCCATGCGGGCGCCGTGCTCGGAGGCGCTGGACTCGAGGAGGGCACGAAGCACCTCCGTCTCCACGAAGCGGGGGAGCAGCGTCTCGAGGATCGTGTTCGGATCGGGCTCGAGCAGCTGGGGGATCTCGGTCTTCGCATCCAGGGGCTGGACGGGAAGTTCGACCGGGAAGACCTTCACCACGGTGGGTTCCTGCGCGACGGCGGACTGGAAGTGGTTGTAGACCACGTAGAGCGCGTCGATCTCACCGGCCTCGTACTGCTTGGCGGCGGCATCGGCGATCTCCCGGGTGACCTTCTGCAGGCCCGTGAGGGGCACGCCAAGGTACTCGGATTCCAGCGTGAGGCCACGGCGGCGGGCCCAATCGAAGGCACGCTTGCCGACCACGTCCACCTTCAGCTGCTTGTGGCCGTTCTCCTGGAGGAAGAGGGCCGCGCGCTTCAGGATGTTGGCGTTGAAGCCACCGCAGAGGCCCTTGTCGCTGGCGACGACGACCACGCGGATGGTCTTCTCCTCCCGGGGGGAGATGAGGGCCGTCGCCGAGGCGCCGAGCTGGATCTCAGGGCGACCCTTGACGCTGGCCACCACGTGAAACACCACTTCCTTCATCTTGGAGGCGTAGGGTCGCAGGCTCACCAGGCGTTCCTGAGACTTCCGCAGCTTGACGGCGGAAATCATCTTCATGGCCTTGGTGACCTGCTGGGTGTTCTTGACCGAGCGGATGCGCCGTCGGATGTCCTGGAGACTCGCCATGGCTTAGGCTCCGGCGTTGGCGCCCAGGGAAGCCATGAAGGCCTCCTTGAAGGCGGTCACGAGGGACTTCAGCTGGGCCTTGGCATCGTCGGAGATGTTCTTGGTGTCCTTGACGCCGCGGAGCAGCTCAGGGGCGTTGACCTCGAGGTACTCGAGCATCTCCTTCTCGAAGCGGCGCACGGCGGGCACGGGCACGTCGTCGATGTAGCCGCTGGTGGCGGCCCAGATCACGGCGACCTGCTTCTCCACGCTCAAGGGGGCGTACTGGCCCTGCTTGAGGATCTCCACCAGGCGCTGGCCGCGGTTCAGCTGGGCCAGAGTCGCCTTGTCCAGGTCGGAACCGAACTGGGAGAAGGCGGCGAGCTCGCGGTACTGGGCGAGTTCGAGCTTGATGGTGCCGGCCACGCTCTTCATGGCCTTGATCTGGGCGGAACCACCCACGCGGCTCACGGAGATGCCGACGTTCACGGCAGGGCGGACGCCCGCGTTGAACAGGTCGGATTCCAGGAAGATCTGGCCGTCGGTGATGGAGATGACGTTGGTTGGGATGTAGGCGGACACGTCACCGGCCTGGGTTTCGATGATCGGCAGGGCCGTCATGGAACCGGCGCCACGGGCGTCGCTCAGCTTGCACGCGCGCTCCAGGAGGCGGGAGTGGAGGTAGAACACGTCGCCGGGGTACGCCTCACGTCCGGGAGGACGGCGCACGAGCAGGGAGATCTCACGGTAGGCGGCGGCCTGCTTGGAGAGATCGTCGTAGACGCAGAGGACGTGCTGGCCGGGGTTGGAGGCATCGGAGGGCTTGCCGTCCTTGCCGTGCCACATGAAGTACTCGCCGAGGGCGGCGCCGGTCATGGGGGCGAGGAAGAGCAGGGGCGCGGGCTCGGAGGCCGTGGCGGAGACGACGATGGTGTGGGCCATGGCGTCGTTCTCTTCCAGGGTCTTCACGACCTGGGCCACCGTGGAGCGCTTCTGGCCGATGGCGACGTAGATGCAGATGACGCCGGTGCCCTTCTGGTTGATGATCGTGTCCACGGCGACGGCGGTCTTGCCCGTCTGGCGGTCGCCGATGATCAGCTCACGCTGGCCGCGGCCCACGGGGATCAGGGCGTCGATGGCCTTGAGGCCCGTCTGCATGGGCTCGTGCACGCTCTTACGGTCCACGATGCCGGGGGCGATGCGCTCGATGGGGTTGAAGCCCGTGGAGGGGATGGGTCCCTTGCCGTCGATGGGCAGGCCCAGGGCGTTCACCACGCGACCCACGAACTGGGGGCCCACGGGGATGTTCATGACGCGGCCCGTGCGCTTGACGGTGTCGCCTTCCTTGATGAGGTTGGCGTCGCCCAGGATGATGATGCCGACGTTGTCCTCTTCCAGGTTGAAGGCCATGCCCATCACCTGGTGGGGGAGCTCGAGGAGCTCACCGGCCATGCAGCGCTCCAGGCCGTGGGCGCGGGCGATGCCGTCACCCACGCTGATGACGGTGCCGACTTCGGCCACGTCGACCTGCGCGTCGAAGCCCTCGATCTGGCTCCGGATGATGCGGGAAATCTCTTCCGCACGAATGTCCATGAATTCCTCCAACCTGCGAGTGAGAAGCGAAAAGGGTGATTAAGCGGAAAGCAGCTGGTTCTTGAGAAGGCGGAGCTGGCCCTGGAGCGAAGCATCCAGGACGGTGGAACCCAGCTGAACCTTCACGCCGCCGAGCAGCGTGGGATCCTGGCTGAGCTTCAGGCGCACGGTCTTGCCGGTGCGCTTGGCGAGGGAGGCCTCGAGGGCCTTCTTCTGGGCCTCGGTGAGCTCCTGGGCGGAGGCCACCTGGGCCACCACCACGCCGGCGCGCTCATCCACCAGTTCGTGGAAGACCACGGAGAGGGTGCCCAGCAGGTTCAGGCGCCCGGCCTCGGCCACCACCTTGAAGAAGTTGCGCAGGTTCTGGCTGGCCTTGGCCTGGCCCAGCACGAGATCCATGACCTCTGCCTTCTTCTTGGGAAGCACCAGGGGGCTATCCACGAAGCGCTTGAGGTCGGCGTTGCCGGCCACGAGCTTGGCCACGGCATCCAGTTCGTTCTGGAGCTGGGTGAGGTCGCCGGCCTTGGTCCCGATCTCGATCAGGGCCTTGGCGTAGCGGCGGGCGATGAGGCGGCTGCTCACTGGTTGGCTCCCTGGTTGCCGATCTGGGTGATGGCCTTGTCGATGGCGGAGGCGGCGGTGGCGCCCTGAAGCTTGGCCTGGATGCGGGCGGTGGCGCCCTCCACGGCCAGCTGGGCGACCAGGGCCTTGAGCTCCTGCTCGGCCTGCTTCTGCTGGAAGGCGATTTCCGACTGGGTCTGGGCCAGGATCGTCTGAGCCTCGGCCCGGGCAGCCTCGATGACGCGGGCCTTCTCGGCTTCCGCATCCTTCTCGGCCTTGGCCAGGATCCCGTCGAGCTCGGCCTGGAGGCCGCTCATCTTGGATTCCAGGGAGGCGATCTGCGCCTCGCCTTCGGCCTTGTCGCGGGCAGCCTGCTGCAGGGCGTGCTCCAGCTCCTCGGCGCGGGCCTTGAAGCCCATCTTCGCCTTGGCGGCGGCGGCCATCCAGATGATGCCGATGAAGAGGCCGAAGTTGATGAGCTTGAAGATCAGTTCCTTCCAGTTGATGCCGTGATGGGCGGCGGCCCCATGGGCCTCGCCGTGGCCTTCGCCGGAAGTAGCGTGCGCCTCGCCATGCCCTTCGGCGGGAGCGGCATGGGCCTCGCCATGGGCGGCGGGCGCCGCAGCTTCACCGTGAGCGGCAGGCGCGTCATGGCCAGCGGCGGGGGCATCATGCTTGGGGGCTTCGTGGGACTCCTGCTTGGGAGCCTCGTGGCCCTGGGCGCGGAGGGAGAGGGGCGCCACCGCGAGGGCGGCACCGAGGAGGAGGGAGGAGATCAAGCGGAATCGGTTCATCGCGTCTAGGCCTGCTTCAGAAGGTGCTGGACCATGCCATCGGCGAGCTGATCCACCTGCGTCATGAGGTCCGCCTTCGCGGCCTCACGCTGGATGTCGAGCTTGGCCAGGGCCTCCTTGCGCTGGGCGGTGGCCTGGGCGCGGGCGGTTTCCACGGTGGTCTGGCGCTCCTTGGCGGCGGCTTCGGCCAGGGACTTGCGGTGGGCGGCGGCCTGGGCCCGGAGGTCCTTCAGGCGAGCCTCGTAGTCCTTCTGCTTGGACTCCACGAGGGCCGCGGCGTTGGCCTTGGTGTCGGAACCGGCGGTGAGCTGGCGATCCCGCTCATCCACGATCTCCATCATCGGCGTGAAGAAGCTGCCGCGGAGGATCAGGGTGAGCACGCCCACCAACACGATCACAATCGCGATCTGGCCCGGGTAGGGCCGCATGGGGTCGGGCAGGGACTTGAGGAGGTCCCCAACTCCATCCAGGATCATCAACTTCGCCAGCATGGTCGCCACGGACGCTCCAAGAAGCTCACTCAGGGTCCCCGATCCCACTCAACGACAATGGGTCCGAGGCACTCGCCTTCGGGGGCGGAAGATCCCCTCGGGCACGGAAACCCTATAACCCTACCAGTCCAGTCAGGCACCCTCAACGGAAGCTTTTTGAGTTGACTCTCCCCCGATCCAATGGCACGATTGATGTTCTGGCGATGAGGGCGATTAGCTCAGTCGGTAGAGCAGCTGCTTTACACGCAGCCTGTCGGCGGTTCGAATCCGTCATCGCCCACCAGCTCGCTGGTGAAACAGTGACAGCACGGGGTTGTAGCTCAGTCGGTTAGAGTGACGGCCTGTCACGCCGTAGGTCGCGGGTTCGAGCCCCGTCAGCCCCGCCAAAAAAACGCGCCCAATCGGGCGCGTTTTCATTTGGCGGCGGGGCTGACGGGGCTCGGACCCGCGAGTGCGAAGCCGCTGGCGTCAAGCGGAGGGCCTCCTGCGGAGGCCCGGAGTAGCCAGCGACTTCGCAGCAGACCTAGCCCGCACCGCGGGCGACGGGCTGCGTTCGAGCCTTGCCCGGTGGGTCGTCCCGAGGCTCATGCCAGGGAAAGGCAAGGCCTTTCCCTGGCATGAGTACGACTTCTCCTCTAGCCCTGAGGCCCAATCCCCATGTTTCCCAAGCTTTTCCTGCCCATTCCGATAGACTGATCAGCTTGGACAAACCATGAAACTGCCCCTCGTCGCCCTCTGCGGACGCCCCAACGTGGGCAAGTCCACCCTCTTCAACCGGCTCACCCGCTCCCGGGCGGCCTTGGTCCATGACCTGCCGGGCATGACCCGGGATCGGTCCTACGGCAAGGTCACCGTCGAGGATCGCGATCGGGAACTGGAAGAGGAAATCACCGGCCCCGGCGAAGTCTTCGACCTGGTGGACACCGGCGGCCTCGACTTCGAGGGCCAGGACGTCATCACCTCCGGCATCACCCGCATGGCCGAATCCGCCCTCGCGGAGGCCCACGTCATCATCCTCCTCGTGGATGGCCAGGGTGGCCTCACGGGCGGCGACGAAGAGATCGCCAAGCGCCTCCGCAAGCTCAACAAGCCCATGATCCTCGCCGTGAACAAGATGGACGGCGTGAAGGGCGGCGAACCCGAAGGCGCGTTCTTCCAGCTGGGCTTCGATGAAATCGTGGGCATCAGCGCCTCCCACGGCCGCAACATCAACCAGCTCCTGGCCGCCGTGCGCGCCCGCCTGCCCTTCCACCGCACGCCGGAGGAGGCCGAAACCCACGAGCCCGGCGACGAGCTGCGCTTCGCCATGATCGGCCGCCCCAACGTGGGCAAGAGTTCCCTCACGAACCGCCTGCTGGGCTATGAGC
Organism: uncultured Solibacteraceae bacterium; assembly: GCA_964617215.1. Lineage (GTDB taxonomy): Bacteria > Acidobacteriota > Holophagae > Holophagales > Holophagaceae > JAFDVN01. Next base: position 439,197 of record CAZTVL010000001.1, read on the forward strand.
GCAGCCTCGTGAGCGAAGTGGCCGGTACCACCCGCGACACCGTGGACACCATCTTTCACCGGGACGATCGCGTCTTCCGCCTCATCGACACGGCGGGCATCCGCAAGAAGGGCAAGACCCACGAAGGCGCCGAGAAGCTCTCCATCCTCAAAGCCCTCCAGGCCATGGCCCGGGCCGATGTGAGCCTCCTGCTCATCGACGCCGTCGAAGGCGTCACCCACCAGGATGCCGTCGTTGCTGGCTACGCGCAGGATGCCGGCGCCGCCGTGATCCTCGTGGTGAACAAGTGGGACCTCGTGGAGAAGGACACCTTCACGTCCCTCGCCTTCGAGGACAAGATTCGCCACGACCTGGGTTTCCTTCAGCACGCACCCATGGTGTTCATTAGCGCCCTCACGGGTCAGCGCGTCTCCAAGCTCTTCGCTGTCATCAACGAAGTGGCCGATGCCCACTCCCGGCGCGTGCCCACGGGCGAGCTGAACCGCTACCTCCGGGACACCGTGCAGGCCATGAGCCCCCACTCCCGCGACGGCAAGGTGCCCAAGCTCTACTTCATGACCCAGGTGGGCGTGCGTCCCCCCACCTTCGTCATCAAGGCCAACACCGCCGAGCTGCACTTCAGCTACATGCGATACCTGGAGAACAAGCTCCGCGAGCGCTTCGGGTTCACGGGCACGCCCATCCGCCTCAGCATCCAGAAGAAGGGCAAGGGCGAGGGCGAGGAACCCGATGTGGCCCCCGTGCGCCGCATCCTCGATCCCGGCGAAGGCCTCAAACCCTCCCGCAGCAACGAAGCCTTCATGGCCCAGCGGGAAGAGAAGGCCAAGGCCCGACCCCGCCCCAAGAAGAAGGAAGGCCCCAAGCCCGCCGCCAAGCAGGCGCCTCGCAAGGGCCCCAACGCCCCGCCCAAGCGCACCCGCCAGAAATCCACCAAGCGGAGCTGAGCCCCCGACGGAGCGCGCCAAGGGGCTACCCCACGGCCGGAGGCCCCTCCCCACTTCATTACGCATACATAATCGTGACAATCGTAAATATTAATTTCATTTTATATATGAAATTAATTGAAACCAATTTCTACAAATATTCACAAAACTTCACACATCACCTCCCGAGGGTGAGTGGAGAGTAGGGAAGCTTTCCGTCTTTCCCATCCCCTCACAACCGCGGCCTGGGTGCCCCCCATGCCGGGGTTCACCCTACCCGGAGTCCACCACCATGGCCCACCGCCTTCCCCTCACCGCCCTCGCCCTGGCCCTCACCGCCACGGCCGTCCTCGCCGGCGCCCCCGCCCAGGCCGACCGTGCCCAGGCTGCCGCCAGCCACGTCCTGGCCCAGCGCCAGGCCTTGGGCCTGAATGGCCTCCACGACTTCCGGATGGTCAACGCCAGCACGGATGAGCTGGGCATGACCCACGCCCGCTTCCAGCAGACCTTCCAAGGCGTGAAGGTCTTCGGGGGTGAAGTCATCACCCACATGGACGCCGCTGGCTCCCAGCGCGCCATGACCCTCGCCCATCAGCCCGTGGCCGCCCTGAACACCACCCCCAGCATTCAGCCCAGCGAGGCCCTGGCCCTGGCCCACCAGATCCTGGCTCCCAAGGGAGGCTACGCCTACGCCCCCAATGTCGAACTGGTGATCGTGCCCGAAACCGAGACCGTGGTGGTACGTCCCACCCGTCGCGCGCTGGACATGACCTTCGACACCACCACGTCCCGCGAGCAGGTGGTCCGCTACACGCTGGCCTACCACGTCCACACGGAGCTTGAGAACGGCACCGAAGAGACGGCCCACACCGATTTCCTGATCAACGCCCACACCGGTGCCGTGATCGATCGCTGGAGCACCCTCCACACCGCCGGCGTCAACGGCACGGGCAACAGCCAGTTCTCCGGCAATGTCTCGCTGCAGACCAACAGCACCGCCAGCGGCTATGAGATGCGCGACATGACCCGCGGCTCCGCCGGCAACTACACCACGAACCTGAATCACGCCACCTCCGGCGTCGGCACCATCTACACCGACACCGACAACGCCTGGGGCGATGGCGCCAACTACGTGGAGGGCTCCTCCACCACCGCCGCCAACGGTCAGACCGCCGCGGTGGACGCCCACTACGGCCTCGGCGTCACCTGGGACATGTACAAGAACGTCTTCGGCCGCAACGGCATCGATGGCGTCGGTACCACCACCTACAGCCGTGTGCACTACAGCAACAGCTACGACAACGCCTTCTGGTCCGACAGCTGCTTCTGCATGACCTACGGCGATGGCAGCAGCTTCCTCACCCTCACCGCCTTGGATGTGGCCGGCCACGAAATGACCCACGGCGTGACCAGCCGCACCGCCAACCTCACCTACCGCGGCGAGAGCGGTGGCTTGAACGAGTCCATGTCCGACATCTTCGGCACCATGGCCGAGTTCTACCGTGGCAGCACCGGCACCACGATCCCCGCCACCGGTGGCAATTTCACCATCGGCGAGCAGCTGCAGACCCCCGCCTTCAACCATCCCCTGCGCTACATGTACAAGCCCAGCCTGGATGGATCTTCCAAGGATGCCTGGAGCACCAGCCTGAAGCGTCTGGACGTGCACTATTCCAGCGGCCCCATGAACCGCTGCTTCTACTTCCTGAGCCAGGGTGCCAGCTCCACCAGCACCTCCAACTTCTACAGCTCCTACCTCCCCGGTGGCATGACCGGCATCGGCAACGATAAGGCCGCCCGCATCGTCTTCCGTGCGCTGACCACTTACATGACCAGCTCCACCGTCTATGCCGGTGCTCGCACCGCCTGCCTCAGCGCCGCCACCGACCTCTACGGTGCGGGCAGCGCCGAGTACGCGGCCGTGGCCAATGCCTTCAAGGCGATCAACGTCAACTGATCACGCCTTCCGCCCCAACGAGACGCCCGGCTTCGGCCGGGCGTTTTGCTTGGGTCCCTTAACAATTCTTCACACAAGTTTGCAAACCTTCACAGGGTCATTCCTGCTTTGTGGTCCAACGTGATCCAGCTTCCCCGCTCTCCCCCAACTTGATCTGGTGGCCCTTTCGGCAAGGGGGCCTCCGGGCTCCGACGTCCTTGCCCTCAGGAGTTGCCCATGGCCAACCTCCGCCTGTCCCTCCCCTCCCTCGCCCTGGCCCTTGCGGCCGGCCCCCTCGCCGCCCAGGCTCCCTTGCGCGCCCCGGAACTCGTCGAGCAGCTCCGCGCCCAGGAGACCTCGCGCATCGAGGCCTCCCACGCCCTGCTCCGCGCCGACCGCGCCGCCCTGGGCCTGGACGCCCTCAACGATCTCTCCCCCCTGCGCGCCCACACGGATGAGCTGGGCTTCACCCACACCCGTTTTCAGCAGACCTACCAGGGCGTGAAGGTGTTCGGCGGCGAGATCATCACCCACATGGACGCCGAGGGGAGCCTCCAGCCCCACACGGCCGCCCACCTCAGGGGCATCCGCCTCAACCCCGAGCCCTCCATGGCCTCCAGCGAAGCCCTCGCTGTGGCCCACCGGGATCTCGCCCCCAAGGGTGAATACGCCTTCGCCCCCACCGTGGAACTGGTGGTCGTTCCCGAGACCGAGATGGTAGCCGTGGTGAAGGGACCCCGCAGCCTGGATCAAGACCGGACCAACTCCGTCGCCGAGCGCGTGGTCCGCTTCACCTTGGCCTACCACGTTCACACCGAGCTCGAGAACGGCACCGAGGAAACGGCCCACACCGACTTCCTCATCAACGCCCACACCGGCGGCATCCTCCGCAAGTGGTCCACCCTCCACACCACCGCCGCCACGGGCACCGGCAAGAGCCAGTACAACGGCACCGTGAGCATCTCCACCAACACCATCAGCGGTGGCTACGAGATGCGCGACAACGTGCGCAGCATGCAGTTCACCACCCGCAACCTGAACCACGCCACCAGCGGCACCGGCACCATCTACACCGACGCCGACAACATCTGGGGCGATAGCGCCAACTACGTGGAGGGCTCCTCCACCACCGCCGCCAACGGCCAGACTGCCGGCGTGGATGCCCACTACGGCTCCATGAAGACCTTCGACATGTACAAGAACGTCTTCGGCCGCAACGGCATCAACGGCGCGGGCAAGGCCACCTACAACCGCGTGCACTACAGCAACAGCTATGACAACGCCTTCTGGTCCGACAGCTGCTTCTGCATGACCTACGGCGATGGCAACGTCTTCAAGACCCTCACGGCCCTGGATGTGGCCGGCCACGAGATGACCCACGGTGTCACGGCCAACAGCGCCGGCCTCACCTACAGCGGTGAGAGCGGTGGCCTCAACGAGTCCATGTCCGACATCTTCGGCACCATGGCCGAGTTCTACGCCAAGGGCGGCGGCTCCACCTCCATCCCCACCTCCGGCGGGAACTGGACCATCGGTGAGCAGCTCCGCTCCACCCCCCTGCGCTACATGTACAAGCCCAGCCTGGATGGCGCCTCCAAGGACGCCTGGTCCAGCAGCCTCGGCAGCCTGGACGTGCACTACTCCAGCGGCCCCATGAACCGCTGCTTCTACTTCCTGAGCCAGGGCGCAAGCTCCAGCTCCACGAGCAACTATTACAGCGCCTATCTGCCCGGGGGCATGACCGGCATCGGCAACACCGCCGCCGCCAAGATCGTGTATCGCGCCCTCACGGTCTACATGACCAGCTCCACCAACTACGCTGGCGCGAAGACGGCCTGCCAGAAGGCCGCCACGGACCTCTACGGTTCCTCCAGCGCCCAGTACGCCGCCGTCACCAACGCCTTCAAGGCCATCAACCGCTAATCCAGCGGACTGGAGTCCCAAACCGGACCCGGCTCGCCGGGTCCGGTTTTTTGCAATTCGAGTCCAAGCTGACCGGGCCCCTTTTTCTACCTTACAAGCGGTGACGAAAGCGCTACACTCGGCCCATGCGAATTCTGGTGATCGAAGACGAAGCCAAAGCCGCCAAGCAGCTCAAGGCGGGACTCGAGCTGGCCCACTTCCAGGTGGAGCTGGCCGCCGATGGCACCCAGGGCCATCGCCTCGCCTCCTCGGGCGCTTATGACGCGCTCGTGGTGGACGTGATGCTGCCGGGCGTTTCCGGCCTGCAGATCGTCGAGCAGCTCCGCGCCGAGGACATCGACACCCCCGTGCTCTTCCTCTCCGCCAAGGGCACCCTCGAGGATCGCCTCAAGGGCCTGAAGTCCGGCGGGGACGATTACATCGTGAAGCCCTACGCGTTCCCCGAAGTGCTCGCGCGCCTCCAGGCCATTCTCCGCCGCGTGCGCCCCGGTTCCCCCCTGCCTCCGAAATTGGAAGTGGCCGACCTCACCTGGGAGCCCGACAAGCGCCGCATCACCCGCCTGGGCAAGCGCGTGGACCTCACCCCCAAGGAATACCTCCTCGCCGCCCTCCTGCTGGAGAACGTCGGCCAGGTGGTGCCGCGCAGCACCGTGGTGGAAACCGTGTGGGGCCTCAGCGCCCACGTGGATCCCAATGCCGTGGACGTGCAAGTGCGCCGGCTCCGCGCGAAGCTGGACGACCCCTACGAGAAGAAGCTCGTGCACACCCTGCGTGGCGTGGGCATCGTCCTAGAGGACCGCGGTTAGGAGCCCCGCTCCCTAGCGGCGGCCGCCACCCGCTCCCATGACCGGCCCCACCACCAGCCTCCGCCGCAAGATCCTCGGCACCCTCCTGGGGGGAGCCGTGATCCTGTCCGTGGTCGCCTTCAGTTCCATCGAGCTGGGCTTCAGAGCTTCACAGAATCAGGCGCGCCAGGATGTGCTTCAGGCCACGGTCAAAGAAGCCTCTCGCCTCCGCCCCACGATCCCCCGCGGGAGCGTCGTGCCGGCCTTGGGTGAACTCCAGTGGCGAATGCTCGGGCCGACGGGGGAAACCCTGGCTCAGAGTGAGGGCTTTCAGCCGCCCTTCCTACAAGAGGCCCCGCTCCTCGGTGCCCCCCCGGAAGTGGATGCCTCGGGCCGATATCTACGGGCCCACCTCCCTCTGGAGCCCGCGAATGCCGGCTCCCTCCAGATCATGCTGGATCTGCAAACCCAGCAATTCATCGCGGGCCGCAATACCCGGCTCCGGCTCTTCATGGTGGTCTTCACCCTCCTCGCGGCCTACGGCGTAGGTGAGCTGATCGTTCGTCTCTCCATCCGGCCCCTGGGCAGGCTGGCCATCCAGGCCGCGCTCATCCGCCCCAAGGATCTGGGCCGCAGGATCCCGGTGGAATCCTTCCCCCTGGAGCTGCGGGACCTCGTCGCTTCCATGAACATCGGCATGGAGCGCCTTCAAGAGGCCTTCCAGCGCCTGGAGCACCTGGGAACGGACCTTGCCCACGAACTGCGGAGCCCCATCCAGAACCTGCGTTCCGAACTCGAAGGCCTGTTGCTCCGCCCCCGCGATGCGCGCGGCCAGCAGGACACCCTCGGCTCCTGCCTGGAGGAGCTGGATCGCCTGAGCCAGATGATCGAGCAGATGCTCTTCCTCGCCCGCTGCGAGGAACCCAGCTCCGAGCTGAGGCTGGGACCCCTGCCCGTGGGCGAGCTGCTTCGGAGCATCGCCGACTACTTCGAAGTCAGCGCCGAAGCCCTGGAAGTGGGGCTGGCCGTGGAAGCCAACGATGATCTGGCAGTCATGGCCGACCGCGCCCTCATCCAGCGGGCCCTGAGCAACCTCGTGTCCAACGCCCTGCGCCATACGCCCGCTGGTGGAGCCATCACCCTCTCCTCCGCCATCAACGCCAAGGGCGAGGTGAGCCTCGAAGTCCGGGATACCGGTGAAGGCATCCCCGCCGAGATGCTCCGGGCCCTGGGCACCCGCTTCACCCGGGTGGAGCACAGCCGCAGCCGCAGCCATGGCGGAACGGGCCTGGGCCTCGCCATCGTGAAGGGGATCATGCACCTCCACGGCGGCGCGCTCGAACTGGAAAGCCACCTGGGGGATGGCACCACCGCCCGCCTGCGCTTCCCCCCGGATCCCACTGGCCGCACTCGGCGCCGGGCCTCCGGTGCCCACCCCGTGGTCACGCTGAAAGAGCCGTAGCGCCCTCAAGCCCCCAGGAATCGGCCCTGCACCGTCGGCCCCAAGCCGGCCCGGGGTGCATTTCTGATAACTGTCCCAGCTTCTTCACAACACTTCACATCACTTAACACCCGGTTCACCCCAGGACGTTGGAACATCCTCTTTAGCTTCCCGCTCTTTTTACGTGCAGATCCAACCCTGGCAAGGCGTCCCTCTTCTGTGTGCGCCCTCCGGGAGCTGGCTGTGCCACATCCCATCCCCCCCTCCTTTCCGATGGAGTTGCCAATGGCAGCACTGAAGGGTTCTACCCGCCTGTCCGTCCTCGCCCTCACTCTGGCCGCGATGCCCGTTTTCGCCGGTGATCGGCTCCCCGCGCAGGCCGTCGCCGCCCTCCGCGCCCAGGAAGGCACCCGTGCCGCCGCCGCTGCGGACCACCTGATGGCCGCTCGCCAGGTACTGGGCCTCGATGGCCAGCACGGGTTCCGCTTCAGCAAGGTGAACACCGATGAATTCGGCCAGGCTCACGCCCGCTTCCAGCAGGTGTTCAATGGCGTGAAGGTGTTCGGCGCCGAGGTCATCACCCACCAGAACGTGGAAGGCTCCTTCGCCGCTCCCACCAACGACCTCCGCACCGGCATCAACCTCAACACCGCCCCCAGCTTGACCGATGGCGAGGCCCTCGCCGCCGTCCACCGCGTGCTCGCCCCCAAGGGCGGCTACGCCATCGAGCCCTCCGCCGAACTGGTGGTCTTCCCCATCACCACCACCCGCATCGTGCGCCCCCGCGGCAAGTCCATCGATGAGCTCGACGCCACCATGGTCCGCCAGGACGTCGTGCGCTACGCGCTGGCCTACCACATCCACACCGAGCTCGAGAACGACCTCGATGGCATCAAGCAGAACGACTACATCGTCGATGCCCACACCGGCGCCATCCTGAAGTCCTGGAACAGCCTGCACACCACCGCCGCCACCGGCACCGGCAACAGCCAGTACAATGGCACCGTCACGCTGAACACCAACAGCACCTCCACCGGCTACGAAATGCGCGACATGACGCGCGGCTCCGGCGGCACCTTCGGCAACAACGTGGTGACGAACTCCAACCACGCCACCACCACCTCCACGGCCACGGGCTCCATCTACACCGACACCGACAACACCTGGGGTGACGGCGCCAACTACGTGGAAGGTTCCTCCACCACCGCCGCCAACGGCCAGACCGCCGCGGTCGACGCCATGTTCGGAATGGCCAAGTCCTGGGACTACTACAAGAACGTCCTCGGTCGGAACGGCATCGATGGTTCCGGCACCGCCACCTACAGCCGCGTGCACGTCAGCAACAGCTACGACAACGCCTTCTGGTCCGACAGCTGCTTCTGCATGACTTACGGCGACGGTTCCTCCTTCACCACGCTGACCGCCATCGACGTGGCCGGCCACGAGATGAGCCACGGCGTCTGCGCCCGCACCGCGAACCTCACCTACTCCGGTGAGTCGGGCGGCCTGAACGAGTCCAACTCCGACATCCACGGCACCATGATCGAGTACTACAGCCGTGGCGCCGCCGGAGCCACCACCGTGCCTGCCACGGGCGGCAACTTCACCATCGGTGAGCAGCTCTCCAGCACCCCCCTCCGCATCATGTACAAGCCCAGCCTCGACGGCTCCAGCCCCGACGCCTGGTCCTCCACCGTCGGCAACCTGGACGTGCACTACAGCAGCGGCCCCAGCAACCGGATGTTCTACTTCCTGAGCCAGGGCGCCACCACCTCCGGCAACACCAGCACCACCCTGCTGCCCAGCGGCATGACGGGCATCGGCAACGATCACGCCGCCCGCATTTCCTACCGCGCGCTGGCCACCTACATGACCGCCAGCACCAACTACGCCGGCGCCCGCACCGCCTACATCAACGCCGCCAAGGACCTCTACGGTGCCGGCTCCGCCGAAGAGCAAGCCGTGTGGAACGCCTTCCACGGCATCAACGTGGGCGCCGCCTGGACCAGCACCGGTGGTGACACCACCGCCCCCACCTGCTCCGCCTCCGAGTCCGGCACCAGCGGCAGCATCACCTTCTCCGCCACCGCCTCCGACAACGTCGGCGTCACCAAGGTGGAGTTCTACGTGGACGGCGTCCTCAAGGCCACCGACACCACCTCCCCCTACAGCACCACCTTCGACAGCACCACCCTGGCCAACGGCAGCCACACCCTCGTCGCCAAGGCCTATGACGCCGCCGGCAACATCGGCACCTCCACCTCCGTCGCCTTCTCCGTGAGCAACACCACCTCCGGCACGGAGCTCGTCGTCAATGGCGGCTTCGAGAGCGGCGCCACCGGCTGGACCGGCACCACCGGTGCCATCGGCACCTGGACGGGTCAGCCCGCCTACGCTGGCACCATGAACGCCTGGCTCGGCGGCAACGGCACCACCGCCACCGAGACCCTCAAGCAGACCATCGCCATCCCCAGCACCGCCACGGGCACGCTGACCTTCGCGTTGCACATCGACACCGCTGAGACGACGACCACCACCGCCTACGACAAGCTCACCGTGCAGGTGCTCAACAGCGCCGGCACCGTGCTCTCCACGCTGGCCACCTACTCCAACCTGAACAAGGCCACGGGCTACCAGATCCGCAGCTTCAACCTGAGCGCCTATAAGGGCCAGACCGTTCAGATCTACTTCAAGATGACCGAGGACAGCAGCCTGCAGACCTCCTTCGCCGTGGATGCCGTCTCCCTCAAGTAGTCCCGGGGAGATCGCAGAAAAGGGCCGCCCTCGGGCGGCCCTTTTTCATGGATTCGGTTCCCCCGAAAATTCACATCACTTCATACCCCGCGGCCCGATGCCTGATGGAAGCTGAAGTCAGCTTCCCGCTCTTTCATCCACCCGACTTCAGGCCTCGGCCCCGCGCCCAGGCCCGGTCCCCGCTTTGGAGTGGCCCATGGCCCGTCCTGCCCTTTCGCTTCTTGCGCTCAGCCTCGCGGCCGCGCCCCTCGTCGCCCAGAAGGCGCCCTTCGCCGCTGCGGCCATCGAATCCCTCCGAGCCCAGGAAGGCCGACGCGTCGCCGCCGCAGAGGGCCACCTCCTTGCCGCCCGTCAGGTGCTTGGCCTCAACGCCCTGCACGGCTTCCGCCTGAGCGGCGTGCATACCGATGAATTCGGGCAGGCCCACGGCCGCTTCCAGCAGACCTACCAGGGCCTGCGCGTCTTCGGCGGTGAGATCATCACCCACCAGGAGGCTGAAGGCAGCTTCGCGCCCCACACCAACGCCTTGAAGACAGGTCTCCAGGTCAACGTCACGCCCAACCTCACCGAGGCGGAAGCCCTGGCCGCCGCCCACCGCGTGCTCGCACCCAAGGGCGAGTATGCCTACCAGCCCACCGTGGAGCTGGTGGTCTACCCCGTCACCACGTCCCGCATCGTCCGCCCCCGGGGTCAGAAGGTCACCGATGAGGTCGACGCCACCCTGGAGCGCAGCGAAGTCGTGCGCACCCACCTGGCCTACCACGTGCGCACCCAGCTGGAGAACGGCACCGGCGAAACCCGCCACATGGAATACCTGGTGGATGCCCACAGCGGCGCCATCCTCAAGGCCTGGGACGGCCTGCGCACCAGCGCCGCCGTGGGCACCGGCAAGTCCCAGTGGTACGGCACGGTGAACCTCAACACCAACAGCACCGCCACCGGCTACGAGCTGCGCGACATGACCCGCGGCACCGGCGGCACCTTCGGCAATAACATCACCACCAACCTCAATAACGGCACCTCCGGCAACGGCAGCATCTTCACCGATGCGGACAACGCCTGGGGCGATGGCCTCCAGTACAACGGCACCGCCGGCATGAGCGCCAACGCCCAGACCGCCGCCGTGGATGCCCACCGCGGCCTCCAGTCCACCTGGGACTTCTACAAAAACGTCTTCGGTCGCAACGGCATCGACAACACCGGCAAGGCCACCTACAGCCGCATGCACTACAGCACCCAGTACGACAACGCCTTCTGGGATGACACCTGCTTCTGCATGACCTACGGCGACGGCGCCACCGGCGGCTCCGTGGGCGAGGCCGACCTCGACACCGCGGGCCACGAGATGACCCACGGCGTGACTTCCAAGACCGCCAACCTCACCTACTCTGGCGAGAGCGGTGGCCTCAACGAATCCACCTCCGACATCTTCGGCACCTGCGTGGAGTTCTACGTGCTCGGCGCCAACGGCACCGGCTCCGTGGTGCCCGACAGCCCCGGCACCGGCACCATCACCGCCAACTACACCATGTTCGAGAACAGCTGGGGCCACCCCGGCACGGCCCTTCGCTACATGTACAAGCCCAGCAAGGACGGCGGCTCCAAGGATGCCTGGTACAGCGGCATCGGCAGCATCGACGTGCACTACAGCAGCGGCCCCATGAACCGCGCCTGGTACTTCATGGCCAAGGGCTCCAGCAGCACCTCCACCAGCGACTTCTACAGCTCCTACCTGCCCGGGGGCATGACGGGCGTGGGCAACGATCACGCGGCCCGCATCTGGTTCCGCGCCCTCACCACTTACCTGACCGCCTCCTCCAACTACGCCGCCGCCCGCACCGCCGCCATTTCGTCGGCCAAGGATCTCTACGGCGCCGGGTCCGCCGAGGAACAGGCCGTGTGGAACGCCTTCGCCGCCATCAACGTGGGCGCCAAGTGGACGGGCACCGGTGGCGACACCACCGCCCCCGTCGTCTCCTCCACGGAATCCGGCACCAGCGGCACCATCATCTTCTCCGCCACCGCCTCCGACAACGTCGGTGTCACCAAGGTGGAGTTCTACGTGGATGGCGTGCTCAAGGGCACCGACACCACCTCCCCCTATTCCATGACCCTGGACAGCACCACGCTCTCCAACGCCAGCCACAGCCTCACCGCCAAGGCCTATGACGCCGCCGGCAACGTGGCCACCTCCACCGCCGTGGCCTTCACTGTGAACAACACCACGGGCGGCACTCAGAACGAGGTCGAGAGCAACAACACCACGGGCACAGCCAACGCCGTGGCCACTTCGGGCACCACCGTCGCCGGCTTCATCAGCTCCAGCACGGACACCGACTACTTCAAGGTCACCCTGGGCACCGGCCGCACCCTGGCCGCCACCCTGACGCCCCCCAGCGCCAGCGATTTCGACCTCTACATCTACAACAGCGCCGGCACCCAGGTGGCCAGCTCCATCAAGGGCACGGGCCTGGTGGATGCCGCCAGCGTCACCAACAGCGGCGCCTCCGCCACCTACTACGTCCGCGTGAAGTACTACGCCGGCGCCAGCACGGTGAACGGGTACACCCTGAAGCTCACCTTCTAGGAGCGACGGGGTTGAAGCAAGGGCCGCCTTCGGGCGGCCCTTTTTCATGCCCCGAGGGCCGGGGATCGACGTTCAAACATCCTGTATTTATTAAATATATAAAGAAGTAACACCAGCTTTTTTCATACATAGATCGTCTTAACAACAATTCACACATGAATTACTTGTGCGACCTTGCTGGGGGCACAGAGTGGGACCTGCATTCCGCTCTTTCAACCGGTGAATCCCTGCCCGTGTTTTGGGGTTGCCCAAAGCACGCCTGGGCTTCGCCATCTTTCCCGCCCCACTCCCCTGGAGAACACCATGGCCACAACCCCCCGCTGTGCTCGCCTGACCCTCCTTGCCCTCGCCTTGGCCGCCGCCCCCCTCGCGGCCCAGCAGGCGCGATTCTCCCCCCAGGCCATCGATTCCCTGCGGTCCCAGGAGCCCGCCCGCGTCGCCACGGCCGCACGCCAACTGGAATCCCTGCGACCCGAACTCGGGCTCGATGCCCGCCACGGTTTCCGCTTCACCCGCGTGCTCACCGACGATTTCGGCCAGGCCCACGCCCGCTTCAACCAGACCTTCCAGGGCGTGCGCGTCTGGGACGGGGAGATCATCACGCACCAGGATGCGGAAGGTACCTTCGCACCCCACACGCGAGCCCTTCGCACGGGCATCCAGATCAACACGACCCCGAGCCTCGCCGAAGAGGAGGCCCTGGCCGTGGCCCACCGGGTGCTCGCCCCCAAGGGCGATTACACCGCGAAGCCCACCGCCGAATTGGTGATCTACCCCGTGACCACCCCCGTGGCCCGGATGCCCCGCGATCACCACGAGCTCCCCATCGCCGAAACGGTCCTGCGCTATCACCTGGCCTATCACGTCCACACGCAGCTGGAGAACGGTACGGAGGAGACGCGCCACACCGACTTCATCATCGACGCGAACACCGGCGCCGTGCTCAAGACCTGGAACAGCCTCCGCACCACCGACGCCGTGGGCACCGCCAACACCCAGTACAGCGGCGTGCGCTCCATCCACACCAACCTGAATGGTGCCTCCTACGAGCTGAGGGACATCTTCCGCCCGATGAACATCAGCACCTATAACCTCAACCACGGCACGGGCAGCGGCACCGGCACCCTTTACACCGATGCCGACAACACCTGGGGTGACGGCGCCAATTACGTGGAGGGCTCCTCCACCACCGCCGCCAACGGGCAGACCGCCGGGGCCGATGCCCACTACGGCATCGAAGTCACCTACGACTTCTTCAAGAACGTCATGGGCCGTAACGGCATCGATAACGCCAACCGCGCCACCTACAGCCGGGTCCACTATTCCAATTCCTACGACAACGCCTTCTGGGATGACACCTGCTTCTGCATGACCTACGGCGATGGCAGCTCCTTCACGACGCTCACCTCCCTGGATGTGGCCGGCCATGAGATGAGCCACGGCGTCTGCTCCAACAGCGCCAACCTCAACTACTCCGGCGAATCCGGCGGCCTCAACGAATCCAATTCCGACATCCTCGGCAACATGGTGGAGCTCTACTCCAACAGCGGAAACACGCTGCCCAGCTCCGTGGCGAACACCAACAACTGCTGGCTCGTGGGTGAACAGCTCGCCTCCACCCCCCTGCGCTACATGACGAAGCCCAGCAAGGATGGTGGCTCCAAGGATGCCTGGTACAGCGGCCTGGGCAGCCTCGACGTGCACTACAGCAGCGGCCCCAACAACCGCATGTTCTTTTTCCTGAGCCAGGGCGCCTCCGCCACCGCCGGTGATTACTACAGCTCCTACACCCCCAGCGGCTTCACCGGCATCGGCCCCGCCAAGGCCGCCCAGATCTGGTACCGCGCCCTGACCGTGTACCTCACCTCCACCTCCAATTACGCCGCAGCCCGCACGGCCTGCATCAGCTCCGCCAAGGATCTCTATGGCGCCGGTGGGGCCGAGGAAGCCGCAGTGTGGAACGCCTACGCGGCCATCAACGTGGGCTCCGTCTGGAACAACGGCGACACCACCGCCCCCACCTGTTCCGCCAGTGAAGCCGGGAGCACCGGCACCATCACCCTGAACGCCACGGCCTCCGACAACGTGGCCGTCACCAAGGTGGAGTTCTACATCGATGGCAGCCTCGTGGGCACGGATACCACCTCGCCCTACAGCGTGACCTTCAACTCCGCCACCCTGGCCGATGGCAGCCACTCCCTCGTGGCCAAGGCCTACGATGCCGCCGGCAACGTCGGCAGCTCCAGCGCCGTGGCCTTCAACACCAGCAATGGCACCAGCGGCTACCAGAACGAGGTGGAATCCAACAACAGCCGCAGCAGCGCCAACGTGGTGGCCACCAGCGGCACCACGGTGAAGGGCTACATCTCCACTTCCAGCGACACGGATTACTTCAAGGTCACCGTGCCCGCCGGCCACACCTTCCAGGCGATCCTCACGCCTCCTGCCACGAGCGACTTCGACCTCTACCTCTACAGCAGCAACGGCAGCCAGGTGGCCAGCTCCATCCTGGGCACCGGCGCCGTGGATACGGCCAGCGTCACCAACACCAGCTCCACCGCGAAGGTCTACTATGCCCGCGTGAGGTACTACGCTGGCGCCAGCACCGTGAACCCCTACACCCTCAAGCTCACGTTCTAAGCGCAGGAGGTTCCGGATAAGGCCGCTCGAAGGGGCGGCCTTATCCTTTGCACCACGTTCAGAACCGCTTGACCTGAGATCAACCTCTCCAGGCGCCCCCATGTCCGTGCGCCTGCCCAGGCTAGGTGTGGCGTAGTTGGCCATCCCCGCCTCAAGGCCATGAGGGCACTGGATCACGTCCACAGCCTCCGAGCCAAGGGCACCGGCAAGAGCCCGGGGTATGGCACCGTGGCCACCGCCTGGACGGCCGTGAACGTCAGATAGCAGGGACCGGAACTGCCCCGAAATCCCCATCCCGGGGTGTACATTCAGGCCATGCCCTTGCTCGTTCTGGAAGATGATCCTGTGATCGCGGCCCACCTGGAAACCGGACTCACCGAGGCCGGGTTCCAGGTGGTGTCCTGTGGGGCCGGGGACCAAGCCCTGGCCCTGGCCCTGACCGCTCCCTTCGAAGCCCTCGTGGTGGATGTGCACGTGCCCGGCCTCTCGGGCCTCGACGTGGTGCGGCGGCTCCGGGAAGTGGGGCGGCAGACCCCGGTGCTCTTCCTCACCGCCCGGGATCGCATGGAAGATCGCATCCTCGGCCTGGAGGAGGGGGGCGACGATTACGTCGTCAAACCCTATTCCCTGCCGGAAGTGGTGGCCCGCCTCCGTGCCATCATCCGCCGCACCAAGCCCCTGGAGGCCTACACCCGGTTGGTGGAGGTGGGGGATCTGGTCTGGGAGCCCGCCCTGCGCCGCATCTCCCGCTCGGGCCAGAAGGTGGAACTCACACCCAAGGAATACGCCCTCGCCGTGCTGCTGCTGGAGCATCGGGGCGCCGTGGTCTCCCGCTCCCAGATCGTCCGGGCTGTGTGGGGCATGCCCACGGTGACGGATCCCAACGCGGTGGATGTGCAGATCCGCCGGTTGCGCCGAAAATTGGACGACCCCTTCCCCCTGAAGCTGATCCACACGGTGCGGGGCCTCGGCGTGGTGCTGGGCGTCCATGAATAGCAGGGCCCCCTCCCTCATCCGCCAACTGCAGATCGGCTTCGCCCTCACCGCGCTCCTGGTGCTGGGAACTTTCGCGGCCCTGATGGACACCGCCCTGCACCACAGCCTGGAGCGGGAGGATTCCCTCGTGCTGGAGGCCCAGGCAGCCTACCTCTCACACGCCTTCATCGCCGGCCAACCCCTCCCCTCCGAACCCGGGGTACGCCCCGAGAAGGCCGAATGGAGCCTCCTCCTCGCCGGCCGCCCGGAGCAGCGGAGCGCGGGCTTCGCCCGGCTCCCCCAGGTGCCCTGGACGTCGATCCCCCTGGATGGGCGCGCCCACGAAGCGGAAGCCGTGGGTGGGAGCGAGGAGAGCGCCCTGCGCATGGCCCTTCCCGGAGGCGAGCTGAGGCTGCTCATGGACCGGGGCCACGAAGCCGCCCTCGTGGCCTCCTTCCGCCGGATGCTCTGGTTCGGCACCCTGCTGGCGGCCTTCGTCGCGGCCCTCCTGGGGCGCCTCGTGGCCGTGCGCAGCCTGCGCCCCCTGCGGCTCATCGCGGAGGAAACCGCCTCGGTGCGCCCCGGGGATTCCTTCCATCCCCTCGATGCCGAGCGCTTCCCCGAAGAATTGGGGCAGCTCGTCCGCACCCTCAACGATGCCCTCGCGCGCCTCCAGGAGGCCATCCACCGCCTGGATGAAATGGGCTCCGAGCTGGCCCATGAACTGCGCACGCCGCTGCAGCACCTCCGCTCCTCCCTGGAGGATCTGGTGCTGCGGCGGGAATCCGTCCCGCCTCAGGCCCTGGGCCCCTCCCTTGAAGCCTGCGAGCGGCTCCAATCCCTCATTGAAGGCATCCTCTTCCTGGCCCGCAGCGCGGACCCCACCGCCTCCGTGCAGTGGCAGGAGCTGGAGGCGGCGGATCTTCTGGAGGAGACCCGGGATTTCTTCGAGGGTGTGGCCGAGGAGGGCGGCATCTCGCTGTCCGTGGCGGCACCTCCGGGCCTCCGGTTCTCCGCGGATCCCGCCCTCGTCACCCGCGCCCTGCACAACGTCGTGAGCAACGCCCTGGCGGCCGTCGCCCCCGGGGGGCAGGTGCGGCTGGAGGCGGCGCTGGAAGGCCATGGCCTCGTCCTGCGCATCCTCGACGATGGCCCGGGCCTGCCTCCCGCCGTCCGCGAAGCTTTGGGCGCAAGGTGGAATCGGGGTGCCGGCAGCCGGGGCCATGGGCTCGGCCTCGCCATCGTCCGGAGCATCCTCGCCTTGCACGGCGGAACCTTCACCCTGGAAGAGCGCCCCGAAGGCGGCACGGCGGCCACCCTCCGCTTCACAGGTCCACGTCACCTGAAAAAGGATTAGCAACCCTGGCAGGGAATTCATTAGGGACCGCTGGAGGGCCTTCGAGAGAGTGAAGGTTGCTCCCGCTCTTTCCATTCCCTTCCCGCCCTCCGGAGGCTCAGCCCCCGGAGGGCGGGTCCGTGCCCTGGAGGCCCTTCCATGCAACGATTCCGACCCCTGACCTGGCTCATCGCCGGCGGTGCCCTGTTCCTCGGCGCCCAGGAGGCCCCTCATACGCACCACCTGGACGAGCTCAGTTCGACCACGTCCCTCATGCCCGAAGATGAGACCCGCCATTGGCACCCCGTGGGACCCAATGGCCGCCCCATCACCGACCGCGCCGACCTCCGCGCCCAGGCCATGCGCCAGTGGTGGGGGGATTGGAGCCCCGAGTTCCGGAAGTTCCTGCTGGATGCCGCTGGCGGCGAGCGTCTACGCCACCTGCAGCTGATGCCCAAGGCGGGCGGTCCCGAACTCAACGTGGCGGCCCCCACCACGGGCACCTGGTTGAGCCTCGGCCCCACCCGCGCCGATCAGATCATCAACGGCGGCACCACCCTCAACCAGGTGGATAGCGGGCGCCCCGTCTCCATCGTGGTGGATCCCAACAACACCAGCATCATCTACCTCACCACCTCCGGCGGCGGCATCTGGAAGACCACCGATGGCGGCGCCACCTGGAACCCCATCACGGAATCCCTGGGCACGCTCTCCATGGGCTTCCTCACCATGGATCCCTCCAACAGCTCCACCCTCTACCTGGGCCTGGGCGACGCCTTCGATGGCACCGGCATCGGCATCGTGAAGTCCACGGATGGCGGCGCCACCTGGGGCGCCGTGCAGACGCTGGGTACCTCCCGCAGCATCCGCGGCGTGATGGTCGATCCGGCCAACACCAGCGTGATCCTCGTGGCCACCAACGCGGGCCTCTTCCGGTCCACGGATGCGGGCGCCAGCTACAGCGCCGTGGCCAGCATCGCCAGCACCGTCCCCTGCTGGGATCTGGCGTGGGCGGGCAGCTCCAACTTCGTCCTCTCCACGGGCGATAGCACCACCGCCGGCGTGGTTTACCGCTCCACGGACCACGGTGCCACCTGGGCTGCCACCACGGGCATCGGCGCCACCGCGCAGCGCATCTCCGTGGCCGCGGCCCCCAGCAACCGCTCCATCCTCTACGCCATGGCCGCCCAGGCCCCGCCGGCTACGGCGTCCAACGACCTCCTGGACATCTACAAGTCCAGCGATGGCGGCGCCACCTGGACGGCCCTGAATGCCCCGTCCAAGACCTACACCAATTCCAATTCTGAATCCTCCGGCCCCATCAGCCTCCTGGGTGGCCAGGGCTTCTACAACCACATGATCCTGGTGGATCCCACCAATCCCAACGTGGCGTATTTCGGCGGTCAGCTCCTGCTCGCCAAGACTACGGACGGGGGCTCCACCTGGGCCCAGAAGACCAACTGGCTCGCCCAGTTCTCCCTGCCCTACGTCCATGCCGACTTCCACGCCGGCTGGATCTCCGCCAATGGCCAAACCGTCCTGGTGGGCACCGACGGTGGTCTCTTCAAGTCCACGGATGGCGGTTCCACCTGGACCTCCACCCTCAACGTGGGCGTCACCAGCCACCTCATCTATTCCGTGAGTTCTAGCCTCAACACCCCCAATGCGGTGCTCGGCGGCTTCCAGGACAACGGCACCCGCGTCCGCAGCGGCACCACCAGCACCTTCAACCAGACCTTGGGCGGCGATGGCTTCGGCACCGCCATGAACGCCACCAATGGTGCCACGCAGCTCGGCACCCTCTACTACGCCCGCATCTACAAGAGCACCAACAGCGGCGGCACCTGGTCCCTGGCCTCCACGGGCATCACGGAGTCCAACAACAGCTCCACTGCCCCCTTCATCACCCGCATCACCACCAGCCCTGCGGATGCCACCGGCAACACGGTGTACACCTTCTCCAACCTGAAGGTCTACAAGTCCACGAACTTCGCCGGTTCCTGGACGGCCATGGGCGCCACGGGCCTGCCCACGACCAGTTTCGTCATCCGTCAGGTGGGCGCCGCCAAGAGCAACAGCTCCGTGGTGGGCCTCGTGGCCAGCGCCGGTCGCGTGTACCTCACCGCCAACGGGGGCTCCTCCTGGACCGCCGCCACGGCCCCCACCAACAACGGGTCCTACATGAGTTCCGTGGCCTTCGACCCCACGGATTACAACGTCGTCTATACCGCTTCAGTGGCCCCCGACGGCACCAAGAACCACCTCTGGAAGTCCACGAACTTCGGCACCAGCTGGACGGCCATCGATGGCAACGGCCTGCCCGCGGGCGTGCCGGTGAACGTCGTCACCGTGGATCCCGGCGATCGCACCGTCGTGTACGCCGCCACCCACCTGGGCCTCTACCGCTCCGGGGATTCAGGCGCCACCTGGACCCGCTGGGGATCCGGCCTGCCCCTCGTGAACGTCACCGACGTCTGGGTCGCCCCGGACAGCTCCAAGGTGCGCGTTTCCACCTTCGGCCGCGGTTTCTGGGAACTGCAGGGCTCCGTCTCCCCCACGGCCCCCAGCATCACGAGCCAACCCGCCAGCATGACCGTGACCGTGGGCCAGACGGCCTCCTTCTCCGTCACCGCCGGTGGCACCGCCCCCCTCAGCTACCAGTGGTTCAAGAACAGCGCCTCCATCAGCGGCGCCACCGCCACCACCTACACCACCCCGGCCACCGTCTCTGGGGATAACGGCGCCACCTTCTATGTCACGGTCACCAACAGCGCCGGCACCGCTACCTCCGCCACGGCCACCCTCACCGTGAACGCCGCCGCCACGGCCCCGAGCATCACGAGCCAACCCGCCAATGTCACCGTGAACGCCGGGGCCACGGCCACCTTCAGCGTGACGGCCACCGGGACGGCCCCCCTCACCTACCAGTGGCGCAAGAACGGGGTCGCCATTTCCGGGGCTACCGCCAGCGCCTACACTACCCCCGCCACCACCACCTCGGACAGCGGCTCCACCTTCTCCGTGGTGGTCACCAACAGCGCCGGCAGCGCCACGTCCAACAACGCCACCCTCACCGTGAACGGCGGCGCGACCACGATCAACGAAACGGAAGCCAACGACACCATTGCCACCGCGAACGTCGTCGCGAACACCATCACCTCCATCACGGGCAACCTCACCGTGGCCACGGACGTGGATTACTACGCCCTCACCCTGGCCGCCGGGGAGAAGATCACCGTCAACATGACAGGCCCCTCGGGCCCCGATTGGGATCTCTACCTGGTGAACAGCGCGGGCGCGACCCTCACCAGCAGCACGGGGAGCACCACCACCGAATCCATGACCTACACCAACAGCGGCACCGCCAGCGTCACGGTGTACATCAAAGTCCTCGCCTACAGCGGCACGAGCGCCACGCCCTACACCTTGGCCCTCAGCCGCGTCACGCCCCCGCCCAGCGTCACCTTCAACGAGGTGGAGCCCAATGACGGCGTGGCCGCCGCCAACGTCGTGCCCGACACGGCCACCAAACTCGTGGGCTACATCGGCACCACCACGGACAACGACTACTACAAGGTGAATGTCGGCGCGGGTCGCACCCTGGCCTTGGCCATGACGGGCCCCACGGGCACGGGCTACGACTACGACCTGTACGTGTATGACGCCACCGGCGCCACCACCCTGGCCAGCGGCACCGGCAGCACCACCACCGAGAATGTGAGCTGGACGAATTCCGGTGCCAGCACCGTCTCCGTGATCGTCGCCGTGAAGCGCTACGCGGGCTCCAGCACCACCACGCCCTACACCGTGGCCATCACCCGCTAAGCACCTTGATCGCCAAAAGGGCCGCCTTCGGGCGGCCCTTTTCATGTCACCCCGGCGCGCGGCCAAGCTAGTCTGGGCGCCATGACGGATCCCGGATCTCCCCGCCTCGATGACCTCACCCCTGCGGATTTCGCCCTCATCGCCTCCCTCGGGGAGCGGATCTGGCGGGCCCACTACGTGCACATCATCAGCCTCGCCCAGGTGGACTACATGCTCGCGGGTCGCTACACCCCCGAGAAACTCCAGGCCTATGTGGATTCCGACCGCCGGTGGATGAAGGTGCTGCGCCAAGGGGACGAACCCCTCGGCTATTGCAGCTATGCCCTCACCGAGACGCCCTGCGAAATGAAGCTGGAACAGCTCTACCTGCTCCCCGAACACCACGGGCGGGGCCTCGGCGGCTTCATGATGGCGCACGTGGAAGCGGCGGCCCGGGCCCGGGGCTGCACCACCCTCATGCTCACCGTGAACAAGCGCAATGAAGGCTCCATCGCCGTCTATCGCAAGCGGGGTTTCACGGTTCGCGAAGAGGCCGTGTTCGACATTGGGAACGGCTACGTGATGGACGACTACGTCATGGCGAAGGCCCTTTAGGCCTCCAACAACACCTTGGCGTGTTCCAGGGCCTCGGGGCGATCTGGGTGCCCACTCAGCAGCCGCGCCAGTTCCCGGAGGCGGGTCTCGCCTTCCAACAGGCGGTGGCGGCTGCGGGTGCGGCCGTCCTCGGTCTCCTTGGTGATGGCCAAATGCCGATCGGCCTTGGAGGCCACCTGCGCGAGGTGGGTGACGGCCAGCACCTGATGGCGCTTACCCAGCTCCGAGACGGCGGTACCCACGGAGAGGGCCGTCTCGCCGCCGAGGCCCGAATCCACTTCGTCCAGCACGAGGGTGAGCGGATCCCCAGCCCCGCCGAGCTTGGCGCCCGCGCCCATCAGGGAGAGCATCATGCGGCTCAGCTCACCGCCGCTGGCGATCTTCGCCAGGGGGCGGAAGCCCTCGCCCGAGTTGCTCTCCAGCAAGATGCCCACCTTGGACGCACCCTGGGGTGTGACGCGCACGGCCTTGCCCGCGATGTGGGCGGGGCTCTGGGCATCCTCGGCCAACTCCACGCGCAGTTGGAGGCGGGCCCCCTTCATGCCGAGCGTGGCGAGGCGGGCGTGCACTTCCTTTTCGAGCTTGGGCAGGGCCGCTTCGCGGACGCGATGCAGCTTTTCGGCGACCTCGGCGTAGGCCTTGGCCGCCACCAGGACCTTCTTTTCCAGGGCCTCGGCGCTCTCGCCCCCACCCAGCAGTTCCTTCTGCTCCGTCTGCAGCGCCTTCCACACGTCGGAGAGTTCATCGGGCTCGCAGCGGTGGCGGCGGGCCAAGCGCTCGAAGAGGGCGAGGCGGGCCTCCATGGCATCCAGCTTTTCGGTGCCCGCCTTGGCCCAATGCCGGGCCTGATCCTGGGCGCTGCCCGAGAGATCCTCCAGTTCCAGCAGGGCGCTGCGGAGGCGATCCCGCTCGGGGGTGCCATCGGGAAAGTGCGCGATGGCGCGGGTGAAGGCGCGGTGGGCCGCTTCCACCAGGGGCACGGCCTCTCCCAGGGCCCCGGCGGCTTCGGCGTAGGCAGCTTCCAGGTGGACGGCATGACGCAAGGGCTCCCGCTCGGCGCGGAGCTGGGCCGCTTCGCCATGCTTGGGGGCGAGTTTGGCAAGGTCCTCGAGGGCCTCCTCCAGCTGCTCCAGGCGGCGCTCGCGATCGGCCTCGCTCTGACGCCGGGCCCGCAGGGCGCCCTCGGCCTCCCGCAGGGCCGACACCTGGGCGCCCAGGTCCGGCTCGATGCCGAGCACCTCGTCGAGCAGGGCCTGATGGCGGTCCTCGCTGAGCAGTTCCTGATGATCGTGCTGGCTCGTGAGGCGCATCCAGAGCCGCCCCGCCTCCCTCAGATCGGCGGCGGTGCAAAGGGCCCCGTTGATCCAGGCGCGGCTGCGGCCGCTGAGGCCGATCTCCCGGCGGAGCACCACGGGCACTTCCTCGGGCAGGCCGCGATCCGCCAGGAAGGCCAGCCAGACGCCGCCGCGGCCTTCGACCACGGCCTCCACCGTGGCCCGCTCCTCGCCGCGACGCACCAGTTCCGCATCGGCCCGGGCTCCCACCAGGAGACCCAGGGCATCCACGAGCAGGCTCTTGCCCGCCCCGGTTTCACCCGTGAGCACCGTGAAGCCCGCCCCCACCTCGAGGGTCAGGTCCTCCACCAGGGCCAAATTCTTGATGCGCAGGCTGGAGAGCATGAAGGTTCCAGTTCCATGAGGGCGCACCGCGCCTGAATGGGACAGCGCTCCTGAGGAGCGCTGGATAACTGGAATGAGGTTACCGGACTTTCGCCTTTTTTACCCTGCCCGTTCCTGGGATCCTGGCCCCATGACCCTCGAGATCCGCGAAGCCACCCCCGCCGACGCCGCCACCATTGCCGCCCTGGCCCGACAGAGCTTCACCGAGACCTTCGCCGATTCCAACACCCCTGAGGACCTGGCCCTCTTCCTGGACAGCGCCTATGGCGAGGCCCAGCAGGGCGCCGAGCTCCGGAATCCCGCCTGGACCACCTGGCTCGCCTCCGTGGACGGCGTGCCCCTAGCCTTCGCCCAGCTGAAGCGCGGCCCCGCCGAACCCTGCGTGGCGGGCCACGACCCCGTGGAACTGAACCGCCTCTATGTGCTCGCTGCCGCCAAGGGCCAGGGGCTGGGGAAGGCCCTTATGGCCACCGTCATGGACCGCGCCCGGGCCGAAGGCTTCCAGACGCTCTGGCTGGGGGTTTGGGAGCACAACCTCAAAGCCCAGGCCTTCTACCGCCACTGGCCCTTCCGGGACGTGGGCGGCCACGTGTTCGTGGTGGGCACGGATCCCCAAACGGATCGCATCTGGGAATGTCCGCTCTGAGACGGGAACGCCCCCCGAAGCGGGGGGCGTTTTGGCGTTCGACAGGAGTTCAGGCCTTGGCCGTGGGCTCCAGAAACTGGGCCTCGAAGGCGCTCATGTCCAACATGCCGGGCGCAGGGGAGGGTTCCGCCTGGCTCTTGCGAAGGCGGGCGATCTCCTCCTGGTACCACTCGATGACGGGCTTGCCGATCTTCAGCTTGTCCAGTTCCCCGGCGAGGTTCGACGGCTGCAGCTGGCACACCCAACCCCGGTCGTAGGGGCTGCGGTTCAGGGGGCTGGCGTCATGCTTCAGTTCGACGTTTTCCTTCACGACGCGGCCGCTGAGGGGGGCGGCGAAGTGAAGGGTCTCCTTGCCCTGCTTCAGGGTGAACAGGGTCTCGCCCTGTTTGACGCTGCGGCCGTGCTCGGGGGTGATCACCTCGGTGATGGCGCCCAGGGCCTTGCGGGCGAAATCATCGAGGCCCACGGAGACCTGACCGCCGGTTTCGATGCGGGCCCAGGTGTGACCCGGGGCGATGAAGGCTCCGCCGGGCACGCAGTATTCATGGGCGGGCACGATCTCCGCGAGGTCTGGATTCACGACCCGCACCACGGGCTTGCGCTGGGCGTCGAGCCGGGCCTCCCGCTTGATGAGGAGCTTGCGGGCGAACTCGCCCAGCTCATCGGCGGTGAAGGGTTTCTGCACGTATTCGCAGGCCCCCTGCTGCAGGGTTTCCACGGCGGTATCGATGCTGCCGTAGCCCGTGATGACGACCACGTCCACGTCGGGGCGCAGGTGCTTGACGCCCTTAACCACCTCCACACCGCTCATGTTCGGCATCTTCAAATCCGTGAACACGAAGTCGTAGTTGTTGCGCTGCACGAGGCCCAGGGCCTCCTGGCCGGTCTCCACGGTGTCGACGCTGAAGCCCTCCAGCACGAGGATGCGACGGAAGGAATCCAGGATCACCGGCTCATCATCCACGGCGAGGATGCGGGCCTTGGGATGGGGCACATCCACCCGCTTGAGGGATTTGGCCTCATGGGTGAAATCCAGGCGGACGGCGGACTCCAGCACGGCGGCACGGGCCTGCCGCTCCCGCTTCTCGCGGAGCTGCCGGGCCGTGTGACGCACCAGGTAATCGAGGCCGACGAAGGCGGCGAACATCAGAAGGATCAACAGGGCGGTCATGGCGTGGGCTCCTCATGCGAAGGGGTTGCGGAATTCGGCGCGGCCGGCGCCAAGGGAATGCGGACGGTAAAGCGGGCCCCGTGCCCGGGCTCGCTGTGGACGGTGATGGCGCCACCGTGGCTCTGGACGATGCCCCAGGTCACGGCGAGGCCGAGGCCGGTGCCTTTGTTGCCTTTGGTGGTGAAGAAGGGTTCGAAGAGGTGCGGCTGGTTCTCCAGGGGAATGCCCTCCCCCTGATCCTCCACGATGAGCTCCACGAAGCCCGGCAGGGCGGCCCGGGACAGGAGGCGGATCTCGCCGCCCTCAGGGCCGTTGGCGTCGGCGGCGTTGAGCAGGAGGTTCACGATCACCTGCTGGATCTGGTTGGCATCGGCGTAGGCCAAGGGCAGGTCCGCAGCCAGGTCCAGGGCGATGCTCACGTGGTTCAAGCGGAGCTGGGTCATCACCACGGCCATGGAGTGGCGGATCACTTCATTCAGGTCCGCGGGCTTGCGACTGGGCGGCGTGGGCCGGGCGAAGTCCAGCAGCTCGCGGATGATGCCCCGGCAGCGGATGGTCTCCCGGATGATCACGTCCACGTCCTCCGCGTCGGCACCTTCGGGGGCGATGCGCTTCTTCAGCAGGGACGCGTAGGTGAGGACGCCGGTGAGGGGGTTGTTGATCTCGTGGGCGATGCCCGCGGCCAGGCGCCCCACGGAGGCGAGCTTGTCGGCCTGGGCCAACTGGCGCTGGGTCTCCCCCAGTTGATGGGTCATGGTGTTGAAGGCCTTGGCGAGTTCCCCCAGTTCGTGGTGATCCTCCACCTGGATGACGGTGTTCAAATCCCCTGCCGCCACCCGGCGGGTGCCTTCCAGCAGGGCCGCCACGGGGCGCACGACCAGGCGCCGGTTGAGCCACCAGAGGATGAGGCTGCTGCAGAAGATCGCCAGGGCCGCGAGCCCCGTCATGAGGCCGCGGCTCCGGGCCATCTCCGCATCGGCTTCCACCATGGAGACGTTCACATCCAGCACGCCGAGCAACTTGGCTTCGGGCTTATGGGCGTGGCAGGCCGCCGTCCAGCAGCTGGGCTCGTTGGGAATGGGGCTGATGATGCCCAGGATGCGGTTGCCATCGGCGCCCCGGAACACCCGGGCCCGGGCGGTGAGACCGGGCTTTTCCAGGGGACGGCCTTCCGCATGGCAGGCGAAGCAGGCTTCGGCCTTCATCCCCAGGGTGGTGCCGATCTCCTCCTTGGCGGAGGAGAACATGATCTGACCTTCCTTGTTGAAGAGGCGCACCTTGTGGATGCCTTCCCCAGCGAGGGCCCCGATGTCGCGGATCTGCCGGTGCAGGTTCTCCCGGCGGTTCTCCAGCATGTCGAAGTGGGTGCTGCCCTTAATGGTCTCGCTGAGCTGGTTGGCGCTGCGGGTGCGTTCCGCCAGGAGCTGGGCGCCGTGGGCCCGGCCGATCAGCACCGTCATCACGCCGATCACCGCCGCCGACACGAGGCCGGCGCCGAGGATGAAGCGGGTGCCGATGCGGGTGCGCATCTCAGACCCCTTCGGGTTCGGTGGGCTCCGGCGCGGGGTGCGGCTCGAAGATGGGGAAGTACCGCACCGTGAGGGCGAACACCGCCATGCCGATGGCGACGAGAGCCACCGAGACGATCACCTCCATGACGGAGGGGATGTAGCGGATGCCCGCCGCCCGCTCCATGCCCGTGACGCTGATGTTCAGGCGATTCACCACAAAGCCCAGCACGGCTGAGAAGGCCCCCGTCACGAGCCAACTGGCGTTGGTGCGCAGCTTCTGGAAGGAGAGCAGGGCCACGGGGATCACCACGCCCAGGGCGAACTCCACCAGGAACATCTTCCCTTCATAGGTGAGGGCCCAGATGTCGCCGAAGGCGTGGTTGCGCGCGATGGTCTGCAGCCGGAGGAGGCCGTAGATCCCCAACGCCACCACCATGGCCCGGGCCAGGGGTTCCAGCAATTCCATCTCCAGGTGCCGTCCGAAGGCCCGCTTGCTCATGTAGGACTCGAGGATCACCATGCCGATGCCCGCGCCGATGGCCGAAATGTAGAAGAAGAGGGGCAGCAGCTGGGAGTACCAGAGGGGATGCAGCTTCGTGGGCACGATGAGGTAGAGGGTGCCCAGGGAACTCTGGTGCAGCGTGGAGAGCAGCACCCCCGCGATGACCAAGGGCGTGATGAGCCCGTGGATGATCCGCGAGGGGGCGTGGAAGCCAAAGCGCTCCAGCACCACGGGCGCGAACTCCACCGCGAGCACGGTGGTATAGAGCATCACGCACCAGGCCACCTCGAACATGACGGAGTGCGGATTCCAGTAGATGAGGGCATGCCAGATGCGCCAGGGCTGACCCAGATCGAACATGAGCGCCACGATCACGAAGATGTAGCCCAGGAAGCCTGTGAGGATGGCCGGGCGCACGATGGGTTCGAACTTCTTCAAGTTGAAGAGGTGCACCACCGCCGTGAGGGTGAAGGCACCGGCGGCAAGGCCCACGCCGCAGAGCAGATCGAAGCCGATCCAGAGGCCCCAGGGGAAGCGATCGCTGAGGTTCGTCACCGCACCGAGGCCCTTGGTGAAGCGGATGACGGTTATGACGCAGAAGGCGATGAAGAGCACGGCGCAGAGGGCCGTCCAGAAGCCGGGCCACGGTCGGCGGGTGGGTTGGGTCGCGACGGTGCTCATGAGGGCCTCCGGTCCTTGGGTTCGTCCGGGCCCCCGGGCCTCGGTTTCGGGTGCGCCTGGGCCACCACGTCCCGGCGGGCCGTGATCCAGTGGACTCCGTAGAGGAAGACGCCCCACACCGCCACGAAGTCAGGGATGTTGGAGAGCACCTGCCAGGTGCGCATGGCGGGCGGCTCTCCGGGCAAGTCCTTCTTCAGGCCCAGTTTTTCGAAGGGCACGCTGGAGATCATCATCACGGAGGTGCCGCCGGCTTCGGTCTGGCCGTAGATGTGGTCGATGTAGCCGGTGGGATTCTCGCGGATGCGCTTCTTGGCTTCCTTGATGAGATCGGCCCGGCTGCCGAAGATGGTGGCGTCCGCGGGGCAGGCTTCGGCGCAGGCAGTGGGTTTGCCGTCCTTCACCCGGCTCGTGCAGAGGATGCACTTACCCACGATGGGCACGGCGCGATCCCACTGGTATTTGGGCACGTCGAAGGGGCAGGCCATCATGCAGTAGCGGCAGCCCATGCACTTCTCGGAGTCGTAGACGACGGGGCCCTCGGGCGTCTTCTTCAGCGCCGCCACCGGGCACACGGAGGCGCAGGTGGGCACCAGGCAGTGCATGCAGAGGTGGCGCACATAGAGCCCCTCTTTGGGCTCCACGGTGGTCCAGGTGTAGGCCGTGGTCTGCGCTTCCACCGCGCCGGGCAGGTGATTCTGCTCCTTGCAGGCTGAAGCGCAGGCCCCGCATCCCACACAGCGGGTCGCATCGAAAAGGAGTCCCATGGTCATGGATCACCTAACTTTCAAAAATCAGTCCGAGTTCACCACCTGGCGAACAAATACAGACTTTCACATCCCACAAGCTCATCCATAAACGCCTGGATGTCCACTTGAAACAGCATTATGTGAGTTTCATCACCGGAAACTTCAATCCGTTTATGTGCATATAAATCATCGAAAACAGGCAACAAAAGAGTCCTTTTATTGTTTTTTGATTTGATTTAATGAATTGAATTTCGGGCGACCGATCCGGATTTCATCCGGAAATCGGAAAGGCCTCCGAGGGGCCCGCCGCGCGCATCCGCGGGGGGCCTCCGCCAGGTAAAAACCGCTTTAGTAGCCCCACCAAAGCGTGATTTCGCGGAACCGTGCCCCCACGGCCCAACCCCACGCCGGGGCCCGCCCTGGCAGGATGGGGACATGAATCCGAGCCCCCGACGCTTCCTCTTCCTCCTCGCCTCCACCCGACGGGAAGGCAACAGCGAGCAACTGGCCCGGCGGGCCGCCGCGCAGCTCCCCGCCGGCACGGAAACCACCTGGCTCCGGCTGGATGAACATCCTCTTCCGCCCTTCGTGGACACACGCCACAGCACGGGTTACGGCGATCCCGACGGCACCGCCCGCCTGCTGGCGGAGGCCACATTGGCCGCCACGGACCTCGTCGTCGTCTCCCCCGTTTACTGGTACAGCCTGCCCGCCGCCGCCAAGCTCTACTTCGACCACTGGAGCGGCTGGATGCGCAGCCCCGCCCTCCAGCTGCGGGAGCGGATGAAGGACAAACGCCTGTGGGCCGTGCTGGTGGATTCCGACCAAGCCCACGAGGGCTCCGCCGAGCCCGTGCTCGACAGCCTCCGCCGCACGGCCGACTTCATGGAGATGAGCTTCGGCGGCCCCCTGCTGGGCCACGGCAGCAAGCCCGGCGAGGCCCTGCAGGATCCGGCGGTGGCCGCGGCAGCCGAAGCCTACTTCAGGCAGGCCCTACCCTAGGAGCGTGTCCAAGTAACCCATGGGGCCGCGCTGGAGTGCCGGCCGAGCGCCCCAAGGCGGCCGACCGAAGGTGGTGTGGGCGCACCACTGAGGGAGGCCAACGCAGGGGCGCGACGGCCGCCGTTCCAGCCCGAAGGGTTGATACCAAAGGGGCCTGATCCATCGTCGGCGCGCTTGCACGATGCACCCACATCGCGCTGCGCACGCCTCCTCGGCTGAGGCCCCTTTGGTTTCAACGCGGCTCCCATGGGTTACTTGGACACGCTCCTAGGGCTGCAGGTATTCCCGCACGAGCTTCCGGGCGCGGTGGAGCCTCGCCTTCACCGCCTCGCGGGTGAGGGCGAGCGTCGCCGCGATTTCATCGATGGTCATTTCCTCGATGTCCCGCAACAGCACCACCTCCCGGTAGTGCTCCGGCAGGGATTGGAGGGCCTGGGCCAGGTCCAGCCGCAATTCCTCCTGGGGGCGGTGCGCGAACCGGGCATCCTCCTCCAGCATCTCCGGGGTGACCTCCCACCCCAGGGCCAGGCGGGCCAGCCGAAGGCATTCCCGCCGGACGACGATGAAAAGCCAGCCTGCGAACGATTGGATCGCCCGCAAGGTTCCCACCTTCCGGTACAGGAGCCATAGGGTTTCCTGGACCGCATCCTCCGCATCCGCCGCCTTGCAGGACATCCGGGCGTAGCGGCGGATGTCGGGCTGAGCGGCCACCAGCAGGGATTCCAGGGCCGCGGGATCCCCCATCCGGGCCGAAGCCAGCAGCTCTGGATCATAGGTGGGGGGAGCGTTCATCCCGGGGCCTCGGAGTCGATGCCTACAGCTTCCGTCCGACCATGGCACACATCGGGCACCACCCGAAGAGGCCCGTCAGCAGGAACACCGCACCCGTGGCCGCGATAGCCCGGCCCACCGCGACGTTGGGGATGGCCCACAGGCCCACACCCACCATGCCCGCCCCGGCGAAGATGCGCGCCACGCTTTCCCAGGTGCGGAGATTCTTCAGATAGAACAAGGGGACCTCCCGGTCATCCGTGGGGGCCGGAATGACCCCTCAAGAATGAAGAGGCGGGAAGCGCCCGGATCGGTTCGCGATCATTTCAAAAAATCTTTCCCCTTCACGGGCCTTGGAGCAATCGCCCCTCGCCGCCCAACGTGTGGTGAAATACAGACATGTTCAGTGGCAGCTATCTCGAGGCGATCAATGCAGCGTTGAAGGACGCCATGGCGGAGGATGCCCGGGTGTTCTGTCTCGGCGAAGACATCGGCGCCTACGGCGGCGCCTTTCAGGCCACGGCAGGCCTGCTGGATGCCTTCGGCGAAGGCCGCGTGCTCGACACCCCCATCGCCGAACAGGCCATCGCGGGCGTCGCCATCGGCACCGCCCTGCAGGGCCGCCGCCCCGTGGCGGAGTTCCAGTTCATGGATTTCTCCCTGCTGGCCTCGGACCTCATTTGCAACTTCGCCGCCAAGGCCCGCTGGCGCTGGGGCGCCTCGGTGCCCGTCGTCTTCCGTGGCCCCGTGGGCGCCGGCGGCAGCGGCGGCCCCTTCCACACCCAGTGCGTAGAGACCCACTTCCTCGGCACGCCCGGCCTCAAGGTCGTCATGCCCGGCACCGTGGCGGATGCCTACGCCCTGCTGCGCGCCAGCATCGCGGACGACGATCCGGTGCTCTTCCTCGAACACAAGCATCTCTACCGCCGCCTCAAGGCCCAGTGGGACGTGGCCCCCACCGCGCGTTTGGGCGAGGCCACCCTGCGTCGCGAGGGTTCCGCGGCCGCCATCGTCACCTACGGCGCGCTGCAACACGTGGCCCTGGAAGCCACCGAGGGCATGGACGTAGCCGTACTGGACCTGCGCACCCTCTGGCCCCTGGATCAGGCGGCGCTGGAAGCCCTCGCCAAGCGCACCCACCGCATCCTCGTGCTCACGGAGCCCAGCGGCAGCTTCGGCCCCGGCGCGGAGCTGGCGGCCCGCATCCAGGAAACCTGCTTCGCCTGGCTCGATGCCCCCGTGAAGCGCCTCGCCAGCCTCGACACGCCCTGCCCCGCCAGCCCCGTGCTGGAGGCCGCCTGGCTCCCCTCCAAGGACGCCATTCGCCGCGCCGTCGACGAGCTGCTCGCCTGGTAATGCTCCCCATCGCCCCGCCCGCCCAGGTCAGTCAGGCCCCCAGTGACCTCGAGCGGGGCCAACGCGCGCTCCACGAGGGCCGCCTCCCGGAAGCCCAGGCCCGCCTGGAAGCCTGGCTGGCCAAGCACCCCGAAGATGCCGATGCCCTCGTGGCCTATGGCTTCACGGCCCTGCGTCAGGAGCGGGGTCCCGTCGCGGAGGCCACCTTCCGCAAGGCCCTCGTCCTCAGCCCCGTCTACGTGGATGCCCAGTACGGACTGGGCCTCGTGCTCCTGCGCCTGGGCCGCCCCGCGGAAGCCAAGCCCCTCCTGCGCGCAGCGCTGGCCAAGGATCCCGCCCGCACCGACGTGCAGGAGGCCCTGGGCCACGCCCTCGCCGCGTCGCCGGATCCCCTGCCCGCGCTGCCCCCCCTCGCCCGCCCCGCCCAGCTGCAGATGCCCGCCCGCACCCATGGCCCCGCCTTCGAAGTGCGGGATGCGAAAGGACAGTGGCAGCCCCTCTTCCTCAAGGGCATCAACCTCGGCGCGGCCCTGCCCGGCAAATACCCCAGCCAATTCCCGGACGAGGCCACCTACCGCACTTGGATCGCGGAAATGGCGGAACTCGGGGTGAACTGCCTGCGCGTCTACACCGTGCATCCGCCCCACTTCTACCAAGTGCTGCGGGAGCACAACGCGCGGGCTGCGGCCGCCGGCAAGCCGCCCATCTGGCTCATCCACGGCGTGTGGACGGAGCTGCCCCCGGAGGACGACTTTCGCGATCCCACCTGGTACGGCGCCTGGAAGCAGGAAATGCGCAACGTCGTGGACCTGCTTCACGGCCACGCCAACCTGCTGCCGCGGCCCGGCCACTCCAGCGGCGCCTACCGCGCGGATGTGAGCCCCTGGACCCTGGCCATCATCCTCGGCCGGGAGTGGGAGCCCTTCAGCCTGGAAGCCTTCCACGCCAAATACCCCGGCACCGCCGACTGGCAGGGCCGCTTCGTCGGCGTGAAGGGCGGCAGCGCCATCGAAGTGTTCATGGCCGACGCCATGGAAGCCATGCTCGCCTACGAGCACGACACCTACCACGCGCAGCGACCCATGGCCTACACCAACTGGCCCACCCTGGATCCGCTCACGCACCCCACGGAGGCGACGAAAGTCGAGGAGCTCGCCTGGCGCAAGAAGCTGGGCCTGCCCGTGGACAAGCTCCAGATCCGGGAATACGACAACGACGCCTTCGGCCTCGACATGGAAAAGGTCTCCGAAGGTCCGGAGCTGAAGGCCGGCCTCTTCGCCAGCTACCACGCCTATCCCTACTATCCGGACTTCATCAACCTCGATCCCGGCTACCAGCAAGGCCGCGACGCCCTGGGCCCCAACAACTACGCCGCCTACCTCAACGAATTGGTGAAGCACCACAGGAAGCACCCCGTGGTCATCTCCGAGATCGGCGTGCCCTCCTCGCGCCTCGCCGCCCATTGGCAGCCCCAGGGATTCACCCATGGCGGGCAGGACGAGGTGGCCCAGGGCGAGCAGGACGTGCGCTTCCTCCAGAACATCCATGCGGCGGGGGGCGCCGGCGGCATCCTCTTCGCCTGGATCGATGAGTGGTTCAAGAAGAACTGGCTCGTCATCGAATTCGAGGAGCCCCTGGATCGCAAGCCCCTCTGGTACAACGTGCAGGATGCCGAGGAGAACTACGGCCTCATCGGCATGCACCCGGGGAAGGGAGGCCCCAACATCCTCATCGATGGGAAGGCCGAGGATTGGGACAAAGTGCCCGTCTACCAGCAGGGCCAGGGCATCACCTTGAAACTGCGCGCCGACGAGGGCTGGCTGCATGTGGCCCTCTTCCTCAACAGCGGCCTGCCCGACTGGTCCAAGGAGGCCTTCCTCCTGGGCCTCGACACCTTCGATCCCGCGCTTGGCAGCCACAAGCTCCCTTGGGGCCTCCCCCTGCGCAGCGAGGCGGGGCTGGAATCCGTGGTCCTCTTCCATGGCGAGCGCGACACGGCCCTCTACCTGGACGAACCCTACGACCTCTTCACCCACCGCTACACCCGGCCCTACCGCACGATCGCGCACGAGGGTGGCACCTTCCTCATGCCCCGCACCGAGAGCAATCGCGATCGCGTGGGCCGTGATGGCACCCGCTTCCCGGGCCACCAGCAGGAGATCGGGTGGCTGAGGCGCGGCACCCAGGACCGAGCGAACTCCGCCTTCGACAGCCGCGCCGAGTGGATCGAGGGCCGCCTGCCCGATGGCCGGGGCTTCCTGGAAGCCCGCCTGCCCTGGGGCCTGCTGAACGTCACGGACCCCAGCTCTCACCAGGTGGTGCAGGACACCGTGCCTCCCGGGGACGGCGTGGGCCTCGCCACCACGGCGGGCTTCCGCATCGCCCTCGTGCGCCTCGCGGCCACGGCCTCGCCCACCCAAGGCGGCGCCACCGTCGTCGCTACGCTGCCCGCCGCCAAAGCGGGTGCCCTACCCGCCGCGCCCCTCTTCACCTGGCCCGGCTGGGAGGAACCCACTTGGCACCGGTTCCGGAAACGGAGCTTCGAGATCGTACGAAAAGGCATCGCGGCCCTTCCCGACAAGCCGAAACCTCCCGCATCCTGAGGCATGCCCATGCCCTTGCTTCCGCCCGCCCAAATCCAGCAGGCCCCCGAATCCCTGGGCGCCCTCCTCGGGCGGGCCCGCGCGAGCAAGGACCGGGGGCAGCTCGCCGAGGCGCTCGCCGCCTACGAGGCCATGCTCACCCAGGCCCCGGAGCATGAGACCGCGCTGCTGGAACGGGCCCAGGTGCTGAGTTGGATGGGCCGGTTCAAGGAGGCCGAGGCGGGCTACACGGAATTCCGACGCCGCTACCCCAGCCGCGCCCTCGATGCGGATCTGCGCCTGGCCCAGGTGGCCGCCTGGGATGGCCGCTTCACTCAGGCTCAAGCGCGGTTGGAGCCCTGGGTCGCCGCGGGCCATCGCCAGGCGGTGATCGACGCGTGCACCTACCTGGCCTGGGAAGGTCGCCTCGGCGCCAGTCTGGAGCACCTTGCGCCCTGGTTGCGCGCTCACCCCGACGACCTGGAAGCCGCCCAACTGGACGCCAAGGTGCGCAGCTGGACGGGCCGAACGGCGGAGGCCCGCCAGGCCTTCCAAGCCATCCTCCACCGCTGGACCGGCGATCGGGAAGCCACCCTGGGCTTGGCCCGGATGAGCCTTTGGGCCTCGGATCCCGAAGGCGCCCGCAGGGCCCTGGCCGGCCTGCCCGAAGCCGAGCGGCAGCATGCGGACAGCCGCCTGCTGGAGGCCCAGCTGCAGGCCGCCGAGGGCCACCCCAAAGCCGCCCGCGCCACCCTCGCCTCCGGCCGCCTTCCCGGGAAGGATGCACAGGATCTGCGGGAAGATCTCGTGGACCGCCAGGGGCCCTGGCTGGAGGCCGCCTTCGCCCGCACCGACACCAGCGAAGGGCTCCGGGTCGAGGAGCCGGGGGTCCGGGCCCGCCTGCCCCTCGGCGATGGTTTCGCCGAAGGGTCCTGGACGGGACGCCGCATCACCTTGGGAACCCAGGAGGAGAAGCCCACGGAAACGGGCCTCATGCTGAGCCATCCCCTCGGGGCCAAGTGGTGGGCCAACGGCTCCCTGCGGCGCACGGAGCTGGGAGGCAAGGCCGCCTCCTCCCACAGCCTGGGCCTGGGGTGGAGCCCCCTGCCCGGCCTCAGCTTCAGCCTGGAACAGAGTCACCAGCTGGCCACCTTCACGCCCACCGCCACCGCGGGCCGGGTCTCCCTGTCGGGCCTCGACCTCTCCGGCACCTGGCGCCCCCAGGGCGGCCCCACGGCCCTCAGCGCCGGCGCCGGCCGCTTCAACATCAGCGCGGGCTCCGTGCGGCGCAGCTTCTTTGTGGCCCTGGAGCACCGCCTTCCCTTCACCTGGGGCGACCTCCACGGCGGCCTCAGCACCCGGGGCTTCGGCTACTCCGAAACGCTGCCCTTGGGCTTCTTCAACCCCGAGCGCTACCGCTATCAGGGGCTCTCCCTGGGCGCCGCCTGGCGCCGGGGGCGGGAATTCGAGCTGGGCCTGGATGCCCGCCTGGGCCGGCAATCCGTGAACCAGGATCCCACCCAGACCACCTGGGGCTGGTCCGCCTCCGCCAGTTGGCGGCCGGCCCTGGGCCCGGCCCTGCTCTTCGCATCCTGGGGCGCCACCGAAGCCGGACTGCCCGTCACCACCACCGTGGATCCCGCCAGCTACCGGGAGCACACCCTCCGCTTCGGGGTGCGAATCCGCGCCCCGCGCCGGTTTTGGTAAGCTCTAGCCATGGCGCGATCTTGGGGAGAAGGGACGACTGTCCTGCTGGTGGAGGACAACCTCCTCACCGCACGGATGATCCGTTCGCGCCTGGAAATGGAAGGCCTCACGGTGTTGGAGGCCCACAACGGCCTCGAAGGCCTTGAGATCATCCGCTCCCAGCGCGTGGATCTCGTGAGCACCGATCTGATGATGCCAGCCATGGATGGCTTCCGACTCATCCAGGAGATCCGAGACATGCCGCCGCCCAAGGGCAAGGTGCCCGTGCTCGTCGTGAGCAGCAACCAGAACGAGCAGGACATGGTGCGCTGCCTCGCCGCCGGCGCCGACGACTACATCACCAAGCCCATCAGCCCCCAGGTGTTCATCGAGCGGATGTGGCGCCTGCACCAACGGCACGGCGGGTAGAACGTGCATGGGCTGAGCCCCGAAAGCACGTTGGAGCTGCTGCTCTGGTGCACGGTGGGCATGGGCCTCCTCGTCTGCGCGCTCGCCGTCTTCGGCGCCCTGTTCCAACTGCGCCGGGATCGCCTGCATCGACGGCGCATTCAGCTTCACCAAGCCTGGGAACCGCTCGTCGCGAATTTGCTCTTCGACGAGCAGGCCGATCTCAGCTCCTTGGAGCACCTGGTGGGCTGGGAGCGGGAGCTCTTCCGCCTCTTTCTCATGCGCACCAAGGAATCCCTCGCGGGGGATGAGGGTCGGCGCCTGGACATCTTCTACCGGGGGCTCGGCCTCGATGGCGATCTGCACCAACGCCTCCACGCGCGCTCCGCCCGACAGCGGGCCCTCGCCGCTTTGGAAGTGGATGCCTTCCTCGTGGAGGAGCGCTTTCCCGACGTGCTCCTCCTGCTCAACGACCCCGTTCCCTTCGTGGCCCACGCTGCTGCGCGCACCCTGGCCCGCACCCAGCGCCTGCGCTTCGCGGAGCCGGTGCTCCAATGGGTGATCGCCCAGGACACCTACCAGCAGGACCGCCTGCTGCGCCTCATGGAATCCTTCGGCTCCCTGCTCCCCGCCTGGCTGGAGGCCTACCTCGCGGACGTGCCCGACAACCCCCAGGCCTGGCGCCTCTTCGCGTTGATGGTGGCCTCCACCCGGCAGGCGGAGAGCGAACCCCGCATCCTCGCCCTGCTCGACTATCCCCACGTGGAGGTGCAGGCCGCGGCCCTGCGCGCCCTCGCCGCCCTGGGCGACCCCCTGGCCTATGACCACGTGCGGCCCTTCGCCGTATCCGAAGCCTGGGTGCTGCGGGCTCAGGCGGCCCGCGCCATGGGCATCCTCGGCGGGCCCCTCGCCATCCCCGCCCTCTCGGACATGATGGCGGATCCCATCTTCGAAGTGCGCCGCAACGCCGCCCATGCCCTTCACGATCTGGGGCGCCCGGGCCTCGCCGCGCTGGAGGCCATCGTCGCGGATTTCCACGGGGATCGCTATGCCCGGGACCTCGCCATGGAGCGCCTGGAATGGGGCGAGGAACGGGGGCACCCGTGAGGGCCTGGCACCTGCTCATCCTCTTCGCCCAGGGCGGTATCCTCTTCTACTTCGCCGCCATGAACGGGCTCAACCTGCTCTTCATCGTGCGGGCCTGGCTCGGCATCCGCAGCCACCTGGATGACGTGGAGAGCGATCAGCTCGAAGCCTTTTTCGAAAGCACCCACTACCGGCCCATCACCCTCATCTGCCCCGTGTACAACGAAGGACCCGGCTGCGTGGCCAGCATCAGCAGCCTACTGGCACTGCGCTTTCCCGAGTACCAGGTGGTGGTGGTCAACGACGGCTCCAAGGATGACACCATGGAGCGGCTCATCCGGGCCTTCCGCCTCCATGCCTCCCGCCGCGTCATCCGCCAGCTGGTGCCCACCAAGACCATCCGGGGCATCTACGAGAGCGCCTACGTCCCCAACCTCATCGTGGTGGACAAGGAGAACGGCGGAAAATCCGACGCCCTCAACTGCGGCCTCAACCTGGCGCGCTACCCCCTCGTCTGCTGCATGGATGGAGACAGCCTCCTGGAGAACGACGCCCTGCTGCGCGTGGTGCGACCCTTCATGGATCAGAAGGACGTGGTGGCCACCTCCGGGGTGATCCGCCCCCTGAACGGCTGCAAGGTGACGCCCGCGGGCATCCGCGGCATCCACATGCCCACATCCTGGCTGGCCCGCTTCCAGATCGTGGAATACCTGCGCGCCTTCCTCTTCGGCCGCATGGGCCTCGCCTCCTTCCGCTCCATGTTCATCGTGAGTGGCGCCTTCGGCGTCTTCCGCAAGGATCTCGTGATCGAAGTGGGCGGCTTCAAGACGGGCACCGTGGGCGAGGATTTCGAACTGGTCGTCCGCCTCCACCGCCACCTGCGGGAAAAGAAGCAGCCCTACCGCATCGTGCTCGTGCCCGATCCCATCTGCTGGACCGAGGTGCCCGAAGACCGCGGCACCCTTTCCCGGCAGCGGAACCGCTGGCAGCGGGGCCTCATGGATACCCTCTGGATGCACAAGAAGATGGCCTTCAATCCGGCCTACGGGCGCATCGGCCTCTTCTCCATGCCCTACTTCCTCTTCTTCGAAGCCCTGGCGCCCCTCATCGAGCTGGCCGGCTACGTGGCCTTCATCTGGTTCCTCTGGGTGGGCCAGATCAACGCCCCCTTCGCCGTCCTCTTCCTCATCCTCGCGCTCTTCCTTGGCCTCCTGAACAGCGTGGCCTCCGTGGTCCTCGAGGAGATCTGCATCTACCCCTACCAGGGGCTCAAGGCCTGGGTGATCCTCCTGCTCACGAGCATTCTCGAGAATGTGGGCTACCGGCAGTTGACCCTGATCTGGCGCCTGAAGGGTTTCATCGATTGGCTGCGTGGTAAGGAGAGCTGGGGACACATGGTAAGGCAGGGCATTGGTCCCAAGGCACCTCCCCATGCTCCCTCCTAAACTCTCGGCGCCCCTTGACGATGAGACCGGAGTCTGCCCATCCTGGGAGATCCGGTTTCCGGAATTGATCTTTGGCAGTCCGATAACGCGTTATCCAGAAAGGTGGAGGGATTAGGCCCTGTGAAACCTTGGCAACCTGCTCGCGCAAGCGATGTAAGGTGCTAATTCCTGCCTCCTTATGGAGGAAAGATACCGGCGAGACATCGACGGACTGACCAGGACATGCATGTTGGATGGCGCGGCGCCGGACGGCCCCCCGTCGAGGTTCCATGTCCAACCCCAGCCCCTTTCGAGACGCCCTGGCCTCCGGTCGATGCTTCCTGTTCGACGGTTCCACCAGCAGCGCCCTGTTCGAACGGGGCATCGCCCTGAGCCGCTGCTTCGACGAAAGCAATCTCAAGAACCCTGATCTGGTGGTGGGCATCCACCAAGAATTCCTGGCCGCCGGAGCCCAGGTCCTCACCACCAACACCTGGGGCGCCAACCGCGCCCGCCTGGCGGGTTACGCCCTGGAAGCGGCCCTGCCTGCCATCAACGCTGAAGGCGTACGTCTGGCCCGCAAGGCCATCGAACTGCAGGGCAGCGACGCCTGGGTGGCGGGGTGCCTGGGGCCCCTGGGCCTGCGCCTGGAACCCTGGGGCCCCACCAGCTTCGACGAGGCCAAGGAACTCTTCCAGGAGCAGGCCCAGGCCCTGCTGGACGCGGGCGTGGATCTCTTCGTGTTGGAGTCCTTCGAAGACCTCAACGAAATCCGCCAGGCCCTGGCGGGCATCCGCGCAGTCACTCCGTTGCCCATCGCCGCCATGATGAGCACGGGTGAGGAGGGCCTGGCCCTCACCAGCTCCGACCCCGGCTGGGTGGCCAGCCGACTGGAGGAGTGGGGCGCCGACCTCATCGGCGCCAACGGCGGCAACGGGCCTTCACCCCAGCTGACCCTCCTGGAAAAGCTGCGCAAGGCCACCACCAAGCCCATCATCCTGCAGCCCAGCCCCGGCATGCCCAAGCTCGTGGACGGCCGCTGGCTCTTCATGGCCTCGCCGGAATACCTCGGCGACTTCGCTCAGCGCGCCCTCGCCGGCGGCGCCCGGGCAGTGGGCGGCTGCGCAGGCACCACCCCCGCCCACATTCGCGCCATGCGCGGAGCCCTGCGTCAGGACCGCGCCTTCGTGCAAGCCACGGGCAGCCACGAAGTGCGCTCCGGTGAACAGGCCCAGCCCGAAGTCCCCGTGGTGGAACGCAGCCGCTGGGCCGAGAAACTCGCCAAAGGGGAATTCGTCAGCTCCATCGAACTCGTCCCGCCCAAGGGCATGGAGTACGACAAGCTCGTGGACAAAACCCGGGCCTGCAAGGCCCTGGGCGTGGACGCCATCAACGTGCCCGACGGCCCCCGGGCCATGGCCCGCATGAGCGCCCTGGCCACCGCCGCCATCATCGAGCGCGAGGTGGGCATCGAGACGGTGCTCCACTACGCCTGCAGGGATCGCAACCTGCTCGGCATGCAGTCGGACCTCCTGGGCGCCGCGGGCCTCGGCCTGCGCAACGTCCTGGCCATCACAGGCGATCCTCCGAAGCTGGGCCCCTACCCCCAGGCCACCGCCGTGTTCGACGTGGATGCCATCGGCCTCGTGAACATCATCAAGCGCCTCAACACGGGCCTGGACATCGGCGGCACCTCCATCGGCAAACCCACACCCTTCTCCCTGGGCGTGGGCGCCAACCCCGTGGCCCCGGATCTGGAGCGGGAACAGCGCCGCTTCAAGTGGAAGGTGGAGGCCGGCGCCCAGTGGGCCATCACCCAGCCCGTCTTCGATGCCGAGAGCCTCTTCCGCTTCCTGGACTTCGCCGATTCCATCGGTCGCATCCCCATCATCGCGGGCCTCTGGCCCCTCAAAAGCCTGCGCAACGCCGAGTTCATGGCCAACGAAGTGCCCGGCGTCTACGTGCCGCCCAGCATCCTCGAACGCATGGCGAAGCGCACCACCGCCGAAGATCAAGTCAAGGAAGGCCTGGAGATCGCCCAGGAAATCCTGGACACCATCAAACCCCGCATCCAGGGCCTCCAGCTCAGCGCGCCGTTCGGCCAAGTGGAATTGGTGGCACCCCTCGTTCCCAAACCGCAGGTGCATTCATGAGTTCCGTGAAAGTCCACTTCCTCCTCGATGACCTCCTCGTGCAGGCCCCCGAAGGCACCGCCCTTCAGGAGATCGCCGAAGCCGCCGGAGCCGACCTCACCTTCGGCTGCCGCACTGGCTCCTGTGGCACCTGCCGCGTACGCATCACCCATGGACTCGCGCACTGCAGTGAGCCCAATGCGGAGGAGCGCGAATTTCTTGGGGCCCTCAAGGTCCCCCCCGATCAACGCCTTGCCTGCCAAGTGCGCGTCCATGGCGATGTCGAAATCGACTACCTAGGACTTTGATGGAACCGCGAATGACGCGAATTTACGCGATTCTCCCGTCCTTTCATTCGCGCCCCTTTGCGCTATTCGCGGTTAAACAGTTCCTTCCCCAGGCCCACCCATGACCACCCTCACCCAACTCATGAACGAACGCGTCGTCCTCCTGGACGGCGGCATGGGCACGCAGATCTTCGCCAAGGGCCCTACGATCGAGGACTACGGCTCCAAGGAGCTGGAGGGCTGCGTCGAGCTGCTCAACCTCAACCGCAAGGAATGGATCCAGGAGATCCACCAGCGCTACTTCGAAGCGGGCGCCGATGCGGTGGAGACGAACACCTTCGGCTGCACGCCCATCGGCCTCGGGGAGTTCGGCATCGCGGATCGCGCCTTCGAGCTGAACGTGGCCGCCGCGCGCCTGGCCCGGGAAGTGGCCGACAGCTACGACGAAGCCCGTTACGTCATTGGCTCCGTGGGGCCCGGCACCAAGCTCGTTACCTTGGGCCACACCACCTATGAGGCCATGCTCGACAGCTACCGCGTCCAGATGGCGGGCCTGCTGGAGGGCGGCGCCGATGCCCTCCTCATCGAAACCTGCCAGGACCTGGGACAGATCAAGGTGGCCGTGCGCGCCGCCCGCGAAGCCATGGCCAAGGCCGGCAAGCGCATCCCCCTCTGGGTGCAGGGCACGGTGGAGACCACCGGCACCCTGCTCGTGGGCACCGACATCACCTCCGTGCTCCACGCCTTGGAGCAGCTGGGCATCGACGTGCTGGGCCTCAACTGCGCCACGGGCCCCGATGAGATGGCCGCCCACCTCCAGGCCCTCTCGGAAGCCAGCCCCTTCGCCATTTCCTGCCTGCCGAACGCCGGCCTCCCCCGGAACGAGGGTGGTCAAGTCGTCTACCCCCTCGGGCCCGAGGCCTTCGCAGAGAAGGTGGCCCACGCCGCCGCGCATCACGGCCTCGCCATCGTGGGCGGCTGCTGCGGCACCAATCCCGATCACATCCGAGCCCTGGCGCCAAAGGTCAAGAACCTCGCCGCGCCCCGCCGCACCCCCTTCCTGGAGCGCAGCGCCACCAGCCTCTACCAGAGCACCGCCCTGCGGCAGGAGCCCGCCCCCACCATCGTGGGCGAGCGCACCAACGCCAACGGCTCCAAGGCCTTCCGGGATCTCCTCGCCAAGGAGGATTGGGATGGCCTCGTGGAGATCGCCAAGGGCCAGCAGAAGGAGGGCGCCCACCTGCTGGATGTGTGCGTGGCCTACGTGGGCCGCGACGAGGTTCGCGACATGGACCTCTACCTCTCCAAGCTGGTCACCCAGGTTCAGCTGCCCCTCATGATCGACAGCACCGAGGTGCCCGTCATCGAGAAGGCCCTGCAGCGGGCCCCGGGCA
Source organism: uncultured Solibacteraceae bacterium (assembly GCA_964617215.1). Classification (GTDB taxonomy): domain Bacteria; phylum Acidobacteriota; class Holophagae; order Holophagales; family Holophagaceae; genus JAFDVN01. Next base: position 481,980 of record CAZTVL010000001.1, read on the forward strand.
AGTGCATCGTCAACTCCATCAACTTCGAGGATGGCGAGGCCAAAGCGCGGAAGATCCTGGACCTCTGCAAAACCTACGGCGCCTCCATCGTGGCCCTCACCATCGACGAGGAGGGCATGGCGAAGACCCTGGAGCGCAAGCTCGCCATCGCCGAACGCCTCGTCAACCTCGTGGTGGGCGAATATGGCTTCGACCCCGGTGACCTGCTCATCGATCCCCTCACCTTCACCCTGGGCAGCGGCGATGAGGAGTTCCGCGGCAGCGCCGTGGCGACCCTGGACGCCCTGGCCGCCATCCGGGATCGCTGGCCCGGCGTGAACACCATCCTGGGCGTCTCCAACGTGAGCTTCGGCCTCACCCCCGCCGCCCGGCACACGCTGAACGCGCTGATGCTCTACCACGCCGTGCAGCACGGCTTGGAACTGGCCATCTTCAATGCGTCGAAGGTCATCCCCGTGGCCTCCATCGAGCCCGAGGACCGCACGATCATCGAAGACCTCATCTTCGACCGTCGATCCGAGGGCTACGATCCCCTCAAGGAAGTGCTGGCCCGCTTCTCCAACCGCAAGGCGGAGGCCAAGGCCGACCGCCGCGTGGGCCTGCCCCTGGATGACCGCCTCAAGCTCGACATCATCGAGGGCGAGAAGCGCCAGGTGGTGGCCGACGTGGAGGAGGCCCTGGCCGCGGGCGCCGACCCCCTGCGCCTCATCAACGAGGTGCTGCTCGACGGCATGAAGACCGTGGGCGAGCGCTTCGGCTCCGGCGAAATGCAGCTGCCCTTCGTGCTGGAGAGCGCCGAGGCCATGAAGGCCGCCATCGCCCGCATCGAGCCCGAACTGCCCAAGGAGGGTGCCACCGCCAAGGGGCGCATCCTGCTGGCCACCGTGCGCGGCGACGTGCACGACATCGGCAAGAACCTCGTGGACATCATCCTCAGCAACAACGGCTTCGAGGTGAAAAACCTGGGCATCAAGCAGCCCATGGATTCCATCCTCAAGGCCCATGAGGACTGGAAGGCCGACGCCATCGGCCTGTCCGGCTTGCTCGTGAAGTCCACCGTGATCATGCGCGAGAACCTCCAGCTCCTGGAGGAACAGGGCTTCGACGTGCCGGTTATCCTGGGCGGCGCCGCCCTCACCCGCGCCTACGTGGAACAGGACTGCCGCAAGGTCTACGGCGGCCCCGTCTTTTATGCCGAGGATGCCTTCGAGGGCCTGCGCCTCATGCAGCGCATCGCCGCGGGCGGCGACCTATCCACCGCCCCCACGGATGCCGCCGCGCCCGCCATCCAGGTGCTGCACCGGGGCGATCGGGCCGTAGCCCTCACGGCATCGGGCCAGAGCACCTGGGTGCGCCGTGATGAACCCATCCCCACTCCGCCCTTCTGGGGGGTGAAGGAGTTGACGCCCTCCCCCGACGAGCTCTATGCCTTCCTCGATGAGTTCGTGGTGCTCCGCCAGCGCTGGGGCTACGCCCAGGGCACCCAGGATGACGCCACCTTCCAGGCGGTGCTGAAGGACAAGGCCGAGCCGGAGCTCCGCCGCTGGAAGGCCCGCCTGCAGTCTGAGGGCCTCGTCACGCCCCGGGCCCGCTACGCCTACCTGCCCGTGAACGCGGAGGGCGACGACCTCGTGGTCTTCGATCCCACCTCGCCGGATCGCGAGCTGCGGCGGATCACCCTGCCTCGGCAAGCCCTGGGCCGGCGCCTCAGCATTTCGGATTTCTTCGCGCCCCTGAGCAGCGGTACCCGGGATGTGCTGGCCCTCCAGCTCGTCACCCTCGGCCACGAAGCCGCCACCTTCGCCCAAGCCCTGTACAAGGGCGATGCCTACAGCGATTACTACCACTTCCACGGCCTCGCCACGGAAGTGACGGAAGCTGCCGCCGAATGGCTTCACGCCCGCATCCGCCGCGAGCTGGGCATCCACGCCAAGGATGCGAAGGACCTCCGCACCCTCTTCAGTCAGGGCTATCAGGGTTCCCGCTACTCCTTCGGCTACCCCGCCTGCCCCGACATGGAGGGCAACGCCTTCATCCAGGACCTTCTCCAAGGCGACGCCCTCGGCGTGCACCTCACGGAGAGCTTCCAGATGGACCCCGAGTACTCCACCTCCGCCCTCGTGGCCTGGCACCCCCAGGCCCGCTACTTCTCGATCTAACCCCCCCCACCTTCCCCGCATACCCCCTTCAAGGGGTGGGAATTCCTCTGCCCGGAGCCGCCATGTCCACGCCCCTCACCCCCATGGAAGACGTTCACCTCGATTCCAACGTCCCCGGCAATCCCGCCTACCACTTCACGATCCTGCCGCCGGGTTCTCCCGCCAAGGCGGGGTGGACGAAGCGACCCCCGCTGGTGCCCGGCGCCCGGCCCGGCACCCAGTGCGTGCACGCGGGCGTGCAGCCGGATCCCGCCTACGGCGCCGTGATGCCTCCCATCTATCAGACGAGCACCTTCGCCTTCCGGGACGTGTGTACCAATGCGGGCTACGACTACACCCGCAGCGGCAACCCCACCCGCGCCGCGCTGGAAGAGGCCATCGCCCTGCTCGAAGGCGGCGAGGGTGCCACCTGCACCAGCACCGGCATGAGCGCCATCCTCGTGGCCCTGAACCTGCTGCCCCACGGCAGCCATCTGCTCTGCACCGTGGACTGCTACGGCGGTACCTTCCGCACCCTGGAGCACGCCAAGGCCACCTACGGATTGGAGGTGACCTACTTGGACCTCGCGGACCTCGACGCGGTGGCGGCGGCCTTCCAGGACAACACCCGCATGGTGTGGATCGAGACGCCCTCGAACCCCCTCCTGCGCCTCACGGACATCCGCGCCGTGGCGGAGCTCGCGAAGGCGAAGGGCGCCCTTACCGTCGTGGACAACACCTTCCTCAGCCCCCTGCTCCAGAAGCCCCTGAGCCTGGGCGCGGACCTCGTGGTGCACTCCACCACCAAGTACCTCAACGGGCACAGCGACGTGGTGGGCGGCGCCGTCGTCGCCTCCAAAGGGCAGGTGGCGCTCACCCAGCGCATCCAATCCATGAACAACCTCCTGGGCACGAGCCAGGGCCCCCACGATTGCTTCCTGGTGCTGCGCGGGCTGAAGACGCTGCAGGTGCGCATGCGCGCCCACGAGGCCGGGGCCCAGCGGGTGGCCGCGTTCCTGGCGGCCCATCCCGCCGTGGGCGTCGTGCACTACCCCGGTCTGCCCTCGCATCCGCAGCACGCCCTCGCGCAGGCCCAGCAGTCGGGCTTCGGCGCCATGCTCAGCTTCGAGTTGAAGGATGGCCGGCAGGTGTGCGTGGATCACCTGCTCACGACGCTCCGCTGGTTCACCCTGGCCGAGAGCCTCGGCGGCGTGGAGAGCCTCGTGGCCCATCCCGCTTCCATGACCCACGCCTCCATGACCCCGGAAGCGCGCAAGCGCGCGGGCATCACCGACAGCCTGATCCGGCTCTCCATCGGCATCGAGGAGGCGGAGGATCTGCTGGCGGATCTGGCCCAGGCCCTGGAGTCCCTGCCTTAGCGGAACCTGACCCACCCTTCGTGGGATTTATCGGGGACCCTCGCCTTCCGATAGGAACCCCATGTCCGCCACGCTGCGAGGGCTGCTCCTGGGGTGCCTGCTGAGCCTGGCCGCCCATGGAACCCCGGGCCCAGGCCGACCGGTGGCCATGGAGTACGGGCGGTCCCAGGGCCTGCCCCAGGTGGGCATCGAAGACGTGCTGCAGGATCGGGCGGGACGCTATTGGGTGTGCACCTTCAGCCAGGTCTTCCTGGGGGATGGCCACCGCTTCAGCTCCCTGCCCCTGCCGCCCGCGCCTCCGGAGCGCGATGGCGTGGTGCAGGGCATGGTGCTGGACGAAGCGGGGAACGCCTGGATCTGCACGGACTCCGGCCTGTTCGCCTGGGATGGCCAGGCCTTCGCACCCCGCCCCACGCCCCCGATCCCCCGCCTGATCCGAAACCTCCAGGCCTCCCAGGATGGCCACCTCTGGCTTTGGGCCGAACGGGCGCTGCTGCACCGGCCCCCGGGCGGAACCTTCACCGTGGTGGACCCTCCCCTCCCCGAAGCGCCGCTCACGGCCCTGACGCCGGACTTCCAAGGGGGCGGGGCCGTGGTGTGCCAGGGCGCCCACCTGTGGCGGTTCCGGCCCGATGGCAGCTGGGACGCGCTGCCTGAGGTGCCGGGGATCCAGCTCGAGAGCGCCCTGGGCGCCCGGGGCGAGATGCCCATCCTCGGCCTCGATGGCACGGGCGCCCTCTGGGTCCAGTTCCGGCATCGGGTGCTGGTCCTGCCCCCGGCGGGCACCGCATGGCAGCCCGTTCCCTATGCCCTTGCAGGGGCCCGCGAACCCGACCTCCACAAGGGGCGGATCCTCTCGGATGGGGCCTTCTGGCTGATGGAAGGCTCCCGCTTCGCCCGGGGATCCCAAGGCGCCTTCACCTTCCAGTCGGGCCCCGAGGATCGGACCTTCTACGGGCTCATGCCCCTGCTCCTGGATCGGGAAGGGCACCTCTGGTGGACCGATGGCCGGTTGGCGCGCATGAAGGGGCGGGGCCTTTGGCTCACCCACGGCCCCAGCTCCGGACTGCCGCTCACCGAGATCTGGCAGCAGGTGGAATTCCGAGGCACCCACTGGATCGGCACCGGCGAAGGGCTCTTCCACCTGGTCGAGGATCACTGGCGGCGCATCGGCCCCTCCCAACGCACCAACCAGGTGGTCGCGACCGCCGACGGCAGCCTCTGGGTGCGGGCCACCACCGCGAACAACCTCTGGCGCCTCCAGCCCGCTTCCTCCACGCTCGAAACCTTCCGGGGCCGGGGCCTGCCCGACAACACCTTCATCGCCCGCATGGCCTCGGATGGCAAGGTGCTCTACCTGCTCACCCGGGATCGGCGCGGCTTCATGGGAACCGCGACCCGAGGGCAGTGGGCCTTCACACCCTGGCCCCTGCCCCCCTCCACCCAAACCCGGGGGGTTCAGAGCTTGAGCGTGGATCCCCGCGGGCGCATCTGGCTGCTGGGCCACCAGGCCCGGCCTCTGATTTGGAACGGGAGCCTTTGGGAATCCGTGCCCGGCCCCGAGATCCCCTCGGCCATCGCCGTGGGTTTCACGCCCTCCGGCGACACCATGGCCGCGGTGAACTACAACCCGCTGAAGGTGAACCTCTACCGGCTGGAGGCCTCCGGCATCTCCTTCCATTCCACCCTGCCCGTGCGCGAGGCCATGGGGGCCCACCTCGGATATGCCGCCCTTTTCGATCAGCAGGGGAGGCTCTGGATCTCCACCGATGCGGGCGTCGCCCGGTGCACCTTCGTGCCGGCCTTGCGCATCGACGCCTTCTCCGAAGAGGAGGGACTCCCGGGGGCGGACTGCGATCAGTACAGCCTGCTGGAGTCCCGCACCGGTGACCTTTATGTGGGCACGGCCCGGGGCCTCGCCCAATTCCAATCCCACCTGGAGAGCAGCCTGCCCGACCTGCTGCCCCCCACGCTGCTCACCTCCCACTTCAACAAGGCCCCGCTCCGCATCGAGGGAGGAAGGCTCTCCCTGGATGAGCGGCGGGGCCTCCTCAGCTTGAGCTTCTCCCTACCCACCCTCGCCCTCGCCGAAACCACCCGCCTCCAGTGGCGGGACCTGGGTGGGGACGAACCTTGGGAGGACTTGGACCGGGGCACCTTGAACCTCCAGGATCCCGCCGCCGGTCGTCGCCGGCTCAGCATCCGCGCCTTCGTCTCCAACGCCATCTCCTCGCCGGAGCTGCGCCTGGATCTGGACGTGCGACCGCCCCTCTGGCGGCGCCCCGCGGCTTACGGGCTCTACGCGCTCCTCCTCATCGGCACCGGCTGGATCTTCCACAGCCTCCGTTCCCGCCTGCTCCAGGCCCGCAACGCCCAATTGGAATTGATCGTGTCCCAGCGCACCGCGGATCTGGCGGCGGCCAACGATCAGCTCGCACAGGCCTCCCGCGCCAAGAGCGCCTTCCTGGCGGACATGAGCCACGAGCTGCGCACGCCCCTGAACGCCATCCTCCTCTACGCCGAACTCATCCACGAGGACGCCCTCGAGCGGGACCAAGGGGAACTGGCCGAAGATACCGGGCGCATCCAGGGCGCGGGCCAGCACCTGCTCTCCCTCATCAACGGCATCATGGACCTCTCCAAGATCGAGGCCGGCAAACTCGAGCTGCGCCCGGTGCCCGTGCGGCTGGGCACCCTCCTCAAGGAAGTGGCCCAGGTGCTGGAACCCCTGGCCCGGCAACAGGGCGATGACCTCCAGGTGGCCTGCGACTTGGAGCAGGAGGAGATCCTCGCCGACGAGGTGAAGCTGCGGCAGATCCTGCTGAACCTGGGAGGCAACGCCATCAAGTTCACCAAGGCGGGCCGCGTGACGCTCCGGGCCTGCCACCGCGAGGGGTGGGCCGATCTGGAGGTCATCGACACCGGCCCAGGCATGTCCGAAGCCCAATTGGATCGGCTCTTCCGGGCCTACGAACAACCCACCCAGGAAACCAAGGGCTACGAGCGGGTGGATGGCACGGGCCTGGGCCTCACCATCTCCCGCCGCCTCGCCCAGCTCATGGGCGGCGATCTCACGGTCACCAGCGCCGTGGGCGTGGGCACCACCTTCAGCCTGCGGGTGCCCCGCGTCACGGAGCCCCCGACCACGTGAGCCAGGTCACGGGCCGACCCCCCTTGAATCCGGGAGGATTGTGGTCAGACGTGGAGTTCCCATGCGCGCATCCATCCTCTTCGCCATCCTCGCCGGCATCGCCTGGGGGGCGGGCGGCTACTTCGAGAAGGCGGGCCTCAAGGTGCTGGGGCTGCCGCCCCTGGCGGGCATCACCGTGCGCACCACCGTGGCCTTGCTGGTGCTGGGCTCCCTCTCCTTCGGCGCGTGGAAGGGCGTGGGCTTCGAAGGCAAAGGCATGGGCTGGGCCATGCTCATCATCGGCGGCGGCGTCATCGCGGGTTCCCTGGGGATGTGGAGCTTCTACAAGTCCCTGAGCCTCTCCCACAACCTGGGCGTGACGTTGGCCCTGGCCTTCGCCTGCAGCCCCCTGGCCGGCACGGCCCTGGGCCTCGTGAAGGGCGATCAGCCCATGAACCGCGCCACCGCCACGGGCCTGCTCACCATCGTGGCGGGCATCGTGGTGCTGCAGCTGGGCAAGGTGCACGCAGTGCCCAAATAGGCGAAGGGATCTACTTCGCGGCCTTCAGCCGGGCCAGCTCCAGATCCATCTCCTTCAGCTGACGTTGGTGCTCCATTTCCTTGAGGCGCAGCTCCCGGTCGTGGTCGAGTTCCGCCTTCCGGGTCTTGCTCCAGGCGCTGAACCCGAGGTAGCTGATGCCCACCAGAAAGGAACCGAGGGGAACGATGTAGGGGCTGTCGAAGAGGGTCTGCATGGTCTGAGTGCTCCCGAGGAACTCCCACCGTACCTGCCCTCCGCGCCGACCCGGCGCTGCCATCGGTCAACGCCCTTCCGGCACCGGCCATCGGAGTCCTGAGGGGTTCCAGCCGGGTCAGGACCCACCTTGGATTCGCTTCTTGGGCCCTGGATCGGTAGCATCCAGAAGAGGCGGGCCCATGAAACTCGTATTGGTGGCCATCCATACGGACAACTCGCCCCGGGCCCTGCCCCTGGGCCCCGCGGTGCTGGCCTCGGTGCTGAAGGTGTCCCACCCCACCGAGGTGGAGAGCCGGATCCTGGACTTCTACCTGGGCCAGGATGCCGAAGCCTGCGCCGACCGGATTTTGGAATCGGATCCCATGGGCGTCGGCTTCTCCATGTACGTGTGGAACCGGATTTTCAGCCTAGAGATCGCCGCCGTGCTGAAGGCGCGCCGACCCGAGCTGCTCGTGTTCGCGGGCGGACCCGAGGCCACCGCCGATGTGCAGGGCGTGCGGGCGGAGGCGCCCATCGACTTCGTGCTGCCCGGCGAAGGCGAGATCATCATCGTGGAAGCCGTGGATCGGCTGCTCAAAGGCGCCACGGCGGCAGAACTCAATGCCTGGGCCATCCCCACCCCCGTGAAGGACATCTCCACCCTGCCCTCGCCCTTCCTGGATGGCACTTTGGATCTGGCCAACTACACGGGCGTGCTCTGGGAGCTGTCGCGGGGCTGCCCCTTCACCTGCGACTTCTGCTTCGAGGCGCGGGGCCCCGCGGGCACGCGGCGCATTCCCATCGAACGAGCTGCGGCAGAACTGGAGTGCTTCCAGGCCAGCGGCATCCGCGAAGTCTTCGTGCTGGATCCCACCTTCAACTACCACAAGCCCCAGGCCAAGGCTGTGCTGCGCCTCATCGCCGAGAAGGCGCCGCGGCTCCTGTTCTTCTTCGAAATCCGCAGCGAGTTCCTGGATCAGGAGATGGCCGAGCTCTTCGCGGCCCTGCCCTGTACCCTGCAGATCGGCCTGCAGAGCGCCCACGACAAGGTGCTGCGCAACATCAGCCGCACCTTCAATCCCAAGGACTTCAAAGCCAAGATCATGCTCCTCCACCAGGTGGGCGTGCCCTACGGCTTCGACCTCATCTACGGCCTGCCGGGGGATTCGCTGGAGGGCTTCCGCGAGAGCCTCAACTTCGCCATGAGCATGGTGCCCAACCACCTCGACATCTTCCGCCTCTCGGTGTTGCCCGGCACCCGCCTCGCCGACACCGCCAAGGGGTTGCAGCTCACCTACGACCCCCTGAATCCCTACTCCGTGATTTCCTCGCCCACCTTCAGCGCCGACGACATGACCCAGGCGGGCCGCATCGCCGAGGCCTGCGACGTGCTCTACAACCACGGCAAGGCCGTGCCCTGGTTCGATCTCGTGCTCACGGCCCTGGAAATGACCCCTTCCGAGGTCTTCGAGCGCTTCGCCGATGTCCTGGAAGGGGCCTCCACGGAGGATCTCACCCGATTGCAGCGGGACTTCGTGCGAGGCCTGTTCGCCGAGCGCGACGACACCCTCATGGGCAACCTCGCCGCGGACCTCATCACCTACTTCGGCACCTTCGCCGAACTGATGGACGCCCCGGAATCCGAGGAGCCCGCCTCCCGCCAGGTTGCCTTCCATCACGACCCCGAGGCCCTGGTCGCCCAGCTCCAGGCCGGGCACACCGACCTCGAAGAACTCGTTTTCGCGGTGCCCATGCGGCCCTGCGAGGTCACCATGCACCGCCGGGGTGAGGAAGTGCGCCTGGAGCTGCTGCCTGCCTGAGCTAGAGGGGGAGCTGGTCCCGACTCATGACGGCGGGCCCCGAGCCCGAGGCCTTTTCGTAGGTGCCATCGCCCCGGTTGACGTACTTCGCCAGGCCTTTGGAGGCGATCTGGGCATCGCTGGGGTTGTCCTTGTGGAAGAATCCATCCATGCGCTTCAGGTCCGCAGGAGCCGAGAGCAGGCGGCGGACGTCCGCCCCGCAGGAGGGACAGGCTTCCGGATCCGCCTGGCCGGCATGCAGAAGAACTTCGCGGACGAGGCCGCAGGCGGTGCACTGGAAGTCGAACAGGGGCATGGGGGCTCCATCCCGAGGATATCAGGGGCGATCCGGAGGCCCGGGTTCCCTGGTATAGGTAGGGAACTCCACTCCATCCACCGCCTCGACCCATCGGCGCCCCTCCTTCCACGGCACCGGATCCTGTCGGCAGGTCACCCCCGGGGGAAGCGTGAAAACTTCAAAGGTCTCGGCGCTCGGCAAGCTCGCCCGCAAGCCCTGGTTCATGGCCTGGGAGCTGCTCGAAAAGGCCCTCTACCGAGGCAAGGAGTACGCGCTGCAATTCCCCACGGGCCGCCGGGTGTACACCCCCTGGTTCCACGACGCGGCCTCCACCGACTTCATGCAGCTCTACCGGGGCACGAAGGCGGGCGGGCCCGTGACCCAGACCCCGGATCGCGCCTACATTCTCTACCAGTTCGTGAAGGCCTCCGCTCGGTTGAAGGGGGACATGGCCGAATGCGGCGTGTTCCAGGGCGGTTCCGCCCACCTCATCGCCGCCACCCTCGATCGGCACGGGCGGGCCGACACCCGGCTCCACCTCTTCGACACCTTCGCTGGGGCGCCCGCCGTGGCCGTGCCGGAACGGGACGCCATCACGCCCGGGGCCTACAGCAACACCTCCGTGGAGGGCGTGGGGGCCCGCCTCTCCGCCTACGGGGAGCGGTGCCACCTGCACCCGGGCTTCATCCCGGAGACCTTCGCCGAGGTCGCCCAGGTCCCCCAGTACACCCTCGTGAACATCGATGTGGACCTCTACCCCACCAACGTCGCCTGTTGCGAGTGGTTCTGGCCCCGGATGGCGCCCGGCGGCGTGCTGATCTTCAACGACTTCGGCTTCTACCCCTATCGAAAGTCCACCCGCAAGGCCGTGGAGGAATTCTTCGCGGACCACTACGAAGAGCCCATCGTGCTGCCCACGGGGCAGGCCTTCATCCTCAAGCCGGGCCCCTGACCTCGGGCGGCCCTCCGGCCCCTTGTTTGTTTTCGATAATTCAGGTGGTTTTGCTGAACATCACTTGGATAAAGGTGACAACATCCACGTGTCGTATTACCTTTTCACAGCATCACGAAACACACCCTAGAACCCGTCGCTCGGATTCTGCCCAACCATCCTTCCGGATGAAATCAGTCTCCCGCGCTGAACCCCTCACCTCCCCACCGGTATCGCGCCCTGGGTGAAGGTGCTTCCCGGAAAAGGCCACGTCTCATGTGCGGGATCGCAGGGGTTCATTCGGGTTCGGGTCGAACGCCTGACCAGGGCCTGCTGCTCTCCATGGCCGGCGAGCTGCACCACCGGGGCCCCGACGGCGTGGGCCTCTACCTGGATGCCGGCTTCGGCATGGTCAACACGCGCCTGTCCATCATCGATCTGGCCGGCGGCGATCAGCCCATCGGCAATGAGGATGGCCGCTACTGGGTGATCCAGAACGGCGAGATCTACAACCACCCGGAACTGCGCCGGGAGCTGGAGGCGCGGGGCCACACCTTCCGCACGGATTCGGACACGGAAGTCATCGTCCACGCCTTCGAGGAGTGGGGCGAGGGCTGCCTGGACCGCTTCAACGGCCCCTTCGCCTTCGCGATCTGGGACCGGCGGGAGCGCAGCCTCTTCCTGGCCCGGGATCGCTTCGGGGTACGCCCCCTCTTCCTCGCCCAATGGGGGGAGGATTTCGCCTTTGGGTCCGAGGCCAAGGCCCTGCTCCGCCATCCCGACGCCACGCGGGCCCTGGATCCCCTGGGCCTCGTGGACACTTTCACCCTCTGGGCCCCCCTGCCGGACCGCTCCGCCTTTCAAGGCATCCGTGAGCTGCCCCCGGGCCACTGGCTTCGGATCGGGCCCGGGGGCGGGCCCGTGGAACGGGCCTGGTGGGATCTCCCCTTCGCTTCGCCCGCCGATCAACGGACGGACTCCGAAGGGGCCCTGGCCGAAGAACTCGCCGCGCTGCTGGAGGATTCCACCCGCTTCCGCCTGCGCGCGGACGTGCCCGTGGCCGCCTACCTCAGCGGCGGCCTGGATTCCTCCGCCATCGCCGCCCTGGCCCGCAAGGTGAGCGTGGAGCGGCTGCAGTGCTTCGCCATCGGCTTCACCGACCCCCGCTTCGATGAAAGCAGCCACCAGGATCGGATCGCCGCCGCCCTGGGCGTGGAGCTGAACCGGATCACCATCGGCGCCCAGGAGATCGCTCAACTCTTCCCGGAAGTCGTGGGCCTTTCCGAAAAACCGATGCTCCGGACGGCGCCTGCGCCCATGCTGGCGCTCTCCCGCTTCGTGCACGGCCAGGGCATCAAGGTGGTGCTCACCGGCGAAGGCGCCGACGAACTCTTCGCGGGTTACGACCTCTTCCGGGAATCCCAGATCCGGCGCTTCTGGGCCCGGGAACCGGAGTCCACGCGGCGCCCCCGGCTCTTCGAGCGCATCTATCCGTGGCTCACGCGAAACACCACCAGCGCCCCGGGGTTCTCCCAGGCCTTCTTCGGCCAGGGCCTGCGGGAAACCGGCGATCCCCTCTACAGCCACCGCATCCGCTTCGGCACCACCTCCCGCCTCCACCGCTTCCTGGATCCCGGGCTCCTCGCGGCGCTCCGCCCCGAAGACGCCCCCACCGAACGGCTGCTCGCCCGCCTGCCCCAGGCCTTCGAAGGCTTCAGCGGCTTGGCCAAGGCCCAATACCTGGAAATCATCACCTTCCTCCACGGCTACCTGCTCCACAGCCAGGGGGACCGCATGATGATGGGCAGCTCCGTGGAAGGTCGCTTCCCCTTCCTGGATCACCGCGTGGCGGCCTTCGCAGCAAGCCTGCCGGATGGCCTGCGCCTACAGGGCCTGCGGGACAAGCGCATCCTTCGCAAGGCCGTGGGGCCGATGCTCCCCTCGGAGATCGCCCAGCGCCCCAAGCGGCCCTACCGCGCGCCCATCATCAACGCCTTCATCGGCCCCGAGGCTCCGGAGTATGTGGCCGCCCTGCTGGAACCGGCCCGCCTCGCGGACACCGGCGTCTTCCATCCCAAGATGGTGTCGCTCCTGTGGGAGAAGTGCCGCCGGAACCTGGAAAGCGGCCTCAGCGAGATGGATGAGATGGCCTTCGTGGGCGTGCTGTCCACCCAGCTGCTCCACGAACGCCTGGTCCGCAAACCGGTGCTGGCCGCCACCCCCAAGCCCACCCGCTTCGTCTTCGGCGATCGCGTAATGGGCGGAACCGCTCCCGTGGGGGTGCGCTGATGGCCACCCACCACCACCGCCTCGTCCAGGATGGACTGTTCGAATCCACCCGCCTCTCAGGCGCCAAGGAGGCCCTGGTCACGGAAGGTCTCCGCCTCTCCTACGCCGACCTGCTGGACCGCGCCCTCCGCCTGGCCCGGGCCCTCCAGGATCGGGGCCTGCAGCCCGGAGATCGGGTCGCGGTCTTCATGGATAACGGCGTGGATGCCGTGGCCGCCATCTATGGCACTTGGATCGCCGGGGGTGTGGTCATGGTGCTGAATCCCCAGACCAAGGCCGACAAGCTCGCCTACCTGTTGGAGGACAGCGCGGCCCGGATCCTCCTCGCTCAGGGCACCCAGAAGCGCACCGTCCAACGGGCGCTGGAAGGCCGGGCCCCCGAGGCCGATCCGCCGGCGGTGCTCCTGTCGGGGGCGCCTTCGGACTCGGGCTTCGAGTCCCTGGAGGAGGTGCTCCGGGTCACCCCTGCGACCCCCCGTGAGCCCGGAACCCTCGCCACGGACCTCGCGGCCCTGATCTACACCTCGGGCAGCACGGGTCAGCCCAAGGGCGTGATGGTCACCCACCAGAACATGACCTTCACCCTGGGCAGCCTCACCGAGTACCTGCGACTGGAGCCCGAAGATCGCATCCTCAACCTCCTCCCCCTCGCCTTCGACTACGGCCTCTACCAGCTCCTCATGGCCGTGAGACTCGGCGCGACCCTCGTCCTGGAGCAGGGCTTTGGGTATCCCGCCGTCATCGAACAGCGCATCCAGGACGAGGGCATCACGGTATTCCCCGGGGTGCCCACGGTCTTCTCCACCTTGCTGAGCCGCTCGGGCGGAGAGGCCGCTGCCTTCCCCACGGTCCGGCGGGTCACGAACACCGCCGCGGCCCTATCTCCGGATCTGATCCCCGCCCTGCGGAAGAAATTCCCCCAGGCCCTGATCTTCAAGATGTACGGCCTCACGGAGTGCAAGCGGGTCTGCTACCTGGAGCCCGAAGAATTGCCCCTCCGGCCGGATTCCGTGGGCAAGGCCATCCCGGGCACCCAGGTCTTCCTCCAGGATCCGGAAGGCAGGCCCGTGCCCCCTGGCGAGCCCGGCATCCTCCACGTGCGCGGCCCCCACGTGATGGTGGGCTACTGGAACAAGCCCGAGCAGACCGCCCACATGCTGAGGCCCGGCCGCCACGCCGCGGAACGGGTGCTCTGCACCCACGATTTCTTCCGCATGGACGCGGAGGGCTACCTCTACTTCGTGGGGCGCACCGACGACATCATCAAGACCCGGGGCGAGAAGGTGAGCCCCGTGGAGGTGGAGAACGTGCTCTACGGCATCGCCGGCGTGCGGGATGCCGCCGTGGTGGGCGTGCCCGACCCGACGCTGGGAGAGGCCATCCGAGCCTTCATCGCCCTCGCCCCCGAGGCCTCTCTGACCGATAAGGAGCTCCGACGGGTCTGTCAGGAGCGACTCGAAGGCTTTATGGTGCCGAAGGAGTTCATCTTCCTCCCGGAGCTTCCCAAGACGGACACCGGGAAGGTTCGCAAGAAGGACCTTCTCAATCCAGACTTGTTCACCCCCTCCAAGTGACTGCCCCCTACCGCCCTGCTGGAGTTCCGAATGACATCCGTTGAACAAAGACTGCGCAGTTTCATCGCCGATAACTTCTTTACCGATGACGCAGCGCTCGCCGGGGATGTCTCCCTCACCCGCTCGGGCATCATCGATTCCACTGGCGTGCTCGAGATCATCCTGTTCCTCGAGGAATCCTTCCACGTGAAGGTGCCGGATGCCGAAGCCACGCCCGAGAACCTCGATACCCTCGACAACCTCGTCCGCTACGTGACCCAGGCCCAGGCGAAAGTGGCCCCATGACCTCCGCATCCCCGCTCGCGGAGGCTCTCCTCGCCTTTGATCGCGAGGCGGTCGTCGCCCACATCGCCACGACCCTCAAGGATCAGGTCGTGAAGCAGCTCCACCGCCGGGGCCTGGTGCTGGGTCTGAGCGGCGGCATCGATAGCACCGTCTGCGCGGCCCTGGCCGTGCGGGCCCTGGGGCCCGAGCGGGTGGTGGGCATCCTCATGCCCGAGGCCCACTCGGCGGACGACAGCACCCGCCTCGGGCAGCTCGCCGCGGATCACCTGGGCATCTCCACGGTGCTGGAAGTCATCACCCCCGCCCTGGAGGGCGCGGGCTGCTACCGCCGGCAGAACGAGGCCATCCAGCGCGTGATCCCCGAATACGGGGAGGGCTGGCGTTCCAAGATCGTGCTGCCCAGCGTGGTGGACAGCGACACCTTCCGCCTCTTCACCCTCGTAGCCCAGCCGCCGCGGGGTGAGGAGATCCGCATCCGCCTCACGCCCACGGCCTACCTGGAGCTGGTGGCCGCCACCAACTTCAAGCAGCGCGTGCGGAAGATGATCGAGTACTACCACGCGGACCGCTTGGCCTACGCCGTGCTCGGCACGCCCAACCGCCAGGAGTACGACCAGGGCTTCTTTGTGAAGAATGGCGATGGCGCCGCCGACGTGAAGCCCATCGCGCACCTCTACAAGACGCAGGTCTATGCCCTCGCGGAGTACCTGGAACTCCCGGAAGAGATCCGCAGCCGCCCGCCCACCACGGATACCTACTCGCTGCCCCAGAGCCAGGAGGAATTCTATTTCTCCCTGCCCCATGGGCTCATGGATCAGTGCATCTACGCCCTGAACCAAGCCCTTTCCCCCGAGGAGACCGCCGCGAAGACGGGACTCACCGCGGCCCAGGTGACGCGCGTCTTCGCCGATATTGAGGCCAAGCGGCGCACCACCCGATACCAGCACCACCCCCCGCTGCTCATCGAGCGAGTTCAGGAGATCAATGACTGAGCGAGACACGAGCCCCAAAGCCTTGATCCTGGTGGGCGCAGGCGGCTTTGGCCGGGAGGTGCTCAAGTACGTCGTCGATGCCATCGCCGACACGCCGCATCTGCGCCTGAAGGGCTTCCTGGATGACAATCCCGCGGCTTTGAAGGCCTTCAACACGGGCCTGTCCGTCATCGGCTCCATCCAGGGCTACGCCATCCAGCCCGAGGATCGCTTCGTCATGACCATCGGCGATCCCTTCCTGCGCGCCGAAATCACCAAGGGGATGCAGGCCCGGGGGGCGCAATTCCAAACCATCGTCCATCCCACCGCCTACGTGGCCTCCAGCGCCACCCTGGGATCGGGCTGCATCGTGGGGCCCTTCAGCTCCATCGGCAGCGACGCGAAGGTCGGCGACCACGTGGTGCTCACCTGGTACTCCTCCCTGGCCCACGATTCCATCTCCCACACCTTCGTGGTGCTCTCTCCCTACTCCACCGCCAATGGCAGCGCCGTGCTCGAAGAGGGCGTCTTCCTCGGCACCCACGCCGTGGTGAACCCCATGATCCGGGTGGGCGCCTGGTCCAAGGTCGCCTCCGGCTCCGTGGTCTACCGCCAAGTCCCCCCCCACTCCCTGGCCATGGGCAATCCGGCCAAGGCCCGGCCCATGCTCAGGTCCGCAGCGGGCAGCGATCCAAAATCCCATACGCCCTAAGCCTTTTCGCATTCTTGACAAAATTTGTCGGAATTAACATCGTCGTGACGGAAGCACCCGTTTGGGATCCGAAACTGGCTCTCGTACCGAGTTCTTTGCCAGTTCCATAGCGCGATATCCAGAAAGGTGGAGGGACGGGCCCTGTGAAACCTTGGCAACCTGCAGCGCAAGCCGCGATGGTGCCAATTCCTGCCGGTGCGATCGCACCGGATAGATGCCGAGCTGTCATGACTGGCAGACGCGGAGGGGCCCGAAACCACAGAAGAACTGTGGGCTTCGGGCCCCTTCAATTTGGATCGCGTCGGGACGGCAGGGCCGGTCAGGAGACCCCCATGCGCCACCTCATTACGATCCACCCCACCCCCCAGTCCATGCGGACTTCGTCCTGTTGTCGCTGTGCGTACCCCGCCCCGCCACCCAGGAGGAGATCGCATGCCCCGCACGACCGAACCTAGCCCTACCCCCAGCACTGCATTCGTCTCCCTTGTAGGCGCAGGCCCCGGCACGCCGGACCTGCTCACCTTGCGCGGCCTCCAGGCCCTGCAGCGGGCGGACGTGATCCTCTATGACGCGCTGCTGGAACCGGATTTCGCGACGCTGTTCCGCGAGGACGCCCTGGCCCTTCCCGTGGGCAAGCGCTGCGGTGGCGGCACGCCCCAGGCGCACATCAATGAGCTGCTGCTGACGCATGCCCAGCCCGGCGTCCACGTGGTGCGCCTCAAGGGCGGGGATCCCCTGCTCTATGGTCGCGGGGGCGAAGAGGCCCAGTTGCTGGAGGCCTTCGGCATTCCCTTCGAGATCATCCCCGGCGTGAGCGCGCTCCAGGGCGTGGCCTCAGCCTCGGGCATCCCCCTCACCCATCGCGGCGTGAGCCGGGAACTGCGCGTGCTGGAAGGCCACCACCTGCTGGAAGACGACGTGGATTGGGAGGAACTCGCCCGATACAAGGGCACCTTGGCCCTCTTCATGGCCACGCGCAGCGTGCAGGGCATCGCCCGCCAGATGTTGGCCCACGGCGCCAAGCCCAGCCATCCGGTGGCGCTGGTGGAGCGGGCGTTTTGCGAGGGGCAGGTCACCACCGTGTCCACGCTGGCCCTGGCCGCGGAAGGGCACCTGTGTTGTCGCACGGAGGGCCCCGGTCTCGTCCTCATGGGCGCCGTGATCCACGAGCGCACCCGTCCCCTTCTCCCGCACGTTTCGCTGACGCACATCCATGACCCTGCTACCGCTCTTCCTCGATCTGAAGGATCGCCGCGTGCTGCTGGTGGGCGCGGGGAACGTCGCGCGGGCTAAGCTCGACGCGCTCAGCCCCACGGGTTGCGCGCTGCGGGTGGTGGCGCTGGCGATTCCAGCGGGGTTCAAGGCGGCCGCTGAAGCCCTGGGGGCCGAGCTGCGGGAAGCCCCCTTCCGCCCTGAGGACCTGGACGGCGCCACCTTCGTGGTGGCCGCCACCAACGATCCGGCCACCAACCTCGCCATCGCCCGCGAAGCCCGCCGGCGCGGCATCCTCGTCAACGCCGTGGACGACCGCGCCGCCTGCGACGCCTACTTCGCCTCCACCCTTCGCCGCGGCCCCCTCACCCTCGCCATCGGCAGTCAGGGCGGCTTTCCGGGCCTCACCCGCGCCCTGCGGCGCGTGCTGGAGGCCTTCCTCCCCGAAGGCGACATCCCCCTCCTCCACCGCCTCGCCGCGGCGCGCCACCGCTGTCGCAACCTCCCCGATCCCGACGCCCGCAAAGCCGCCCTCGATCCCCTCCTCACCGCCTTTGAAGCCACCTACTCCGGAGTCCCCCATGAGCTCGAACCTTGAAACGCTGAAGCTCGAATCCCGTCACCTGCGGGGCACCCTGGCCCAGGAGTTGGCGGGCCCGGAGGCGGGGTTCAGTGAAGCGTCCCAACACCTGCTGAAGCCCCACGGTTTCTATCAACAAAAGGACCGCGATCGGCGCAAGGATCCCGTGCCTCCCCCGCCGGCACTCATGGTGCGCGGGCGCATTCCCGCTGGGCGCCTGGATCCCCTGGGCTGGTCCACCTGGGATCGCCTCGCGGATGTGTATGGCGATGCCTCCCTGCGCATCACCACCCGCCAGAGCCTGGAGCTGCACGGCATCCTAAAGGGCGATCTCAAAGCCACCCTGCAGGGCCTGCGCGACGCCCTGCAGACGAGCACCGGCGCCTGCGGCGACGTGGTGCGCAACGTCGTGGCCCCGCCCAATCCCATGGACCGCGAGGAACTGACCTGGATCGAGGACGTGGCCCATGTCCTCTCAGACCACTTCAAGGCCCGCAGCCGCGCCTACGCCGAGATCTTCCTCGATGGGGAGCCCGTGGATCCCCTCACCGAATCGGAGCCCATCTTCGGGGACACCTACCTCCCTCGGAAGTTCAAGATCGCCGTGACCCTCGCGGGCGAAAATGCCGTGGACCTGCTCACCCACGACCTGGGCCTCGCCGCCACTTTAGAGGGCAGCGGCATCAGCGGCTGGCACCTCTTCGCGGGCGGCGGCATGGGCATGAGCCATGGCAACGACGCCACCTTCCCCCGCCTCGCGGATCACCTGGGCTGGATCCCCGCCACGGACCTGTTGCGGGTGGTGGAAGCCGTGGTCACCGCCTACCGAGACAGCGGCGATCGGGGCAACCGCAGGCGGGCCCGGCTCAAGTACGTGCTCCACGATCGCGGGGCGGCGTGGTTCAGGGGCGAGGTGGAGGCGCGCAGCGGCGTGCCCTTCGAGCCCCGCGAAGTTCCAATCTGGGCGACGCCCTCGGTGCTAGGTTGGCATCGCGCGGCAGATGGCACCCTCGCCCTGGGCCTCCACACCCTCAGTGGCCGCATCACCGACACCCCCGAGCGGCAGCTCAAGTCCGCCCTGCGGGAAGCCGTGGACACCTTCCACCTCCAGGTGCAGCTGACCCCGGAACAGGATCTGATCCTGCGCGACATCCGCTCCGAGGATCGGGAGGCGCTGACGCAGCTGCTCCACGGGGCGGGCGTCGTCACGGATCGCCCCGGGTCCGCCTACGATCGCGCCCTTGCCTGCGTGGCCCTACCCTGGTGCGGCCTCGCGGTGGCAGAAGCGGAGCGCCACCTTCCTGAGTTCCTCGCACACCTCCAGGCCGCCCTGGATCGGCATGGCAAGGCCGACCTCGCACCCACCTTCCGCGTCACCGGATGCGCCAACGGCTGCGCCCGCCCCTACGCCGCGGAGCTGGCCCTGGTGGGCCAATCGCTGGAGCGCTATGTGCTGTGGGCCGGGGGCGACGCCGAGGGCACCACCCTCGCCTTCCCCGTGAAGGACAAAGTCCACCGCACGGACCTACCCCACCTCTTCGATCGCCTCGTGGCCCAGTGGGCCGCCGAGGCCCTGCCCGGCGAGCGCCTGGGCGCCTTTGCCCGCCGCCGGCGCCCCGACGCCTTGGCCGCGGCCCTGTCCCTTGAATCCGTGAGGTCCTGATGGACGCCCTGCACCTTCCCCAATGGCTCGCCCTGGCGGGCATTACCCTGGCCGCCGCCATCATCAACGGCGCCCTGGGCCACGGATTCTCCACGCTCACGGTGCCCGTGGCCTTGCTCTGGCTCAGCCAGCGCCTCCTCAACCCCGTGCTAGTCCTGCTGGAACTGGTGATCAATCTCTGGGCCTTCCTCACGAGCCTGGGCGACTTCCCCGCCGTGGCGGCCCGGGTGCGCCCCATCGCCCTGGCGCTCCTACCGGGCATCTTGGTGGGCGGCCTCGTGCTGCGCTTCGTGCCTGCGGGTCCCCTCAAGATCGCCACCTACGCGCTGCTGTTGCCCCTGGCCCTGTGGCAGGCCTTCGGTCGCAAACCCGCCCGCACGCCCCACGCCGCGGCCTATGGCGGCGCCACGGGCCTCCTCTACGGACTCACCACCATCAGTGGCCCCGTGCTGAGCCTCTACTTCCATCACCACCACACCCCCAAACACCAGTACCGCGCCGCCATCAGCTTCCTGCGCCTGGTGGAGAGCGCCGTCTCCGCCCTCACCCTGCTCACCCTGGGGCTGCTGGGAGGGGAAACCGTAAACGCCGCCCTGCCGCTGCTGCCAGGTGTCCTCGTGGGCCTCCTCCTCGGCCAGCTGCTCCTGCGCTGGATTCCCGAGAGCGGTTTCCGCCGCTTCTGCGCCCTGTTCAACGTCTTCGCCCTGTCCTTCGGCTTGGCCCGCCTGCTCCAGGGGGTGGGACTGCCTCCCCTCGCAGGCCTCGCCCTCTGGGTGGTTCCCACCGCTTGGGTCCTGCGCCGCACCCTGCGGGCCGAGCCTCAGCCCGTGTCGGAGGCCGCGTGAACAGATTTGAAGTGGAGGCCCTCAACGCCCGGTTGGCGGGTGCTCCGCCCGAGACCATCCTCCAAGAGGCCCTGCGCCTCCACCCCGAAGGCCTCCGCCTCGCCTGCAGCCTGGGCCTGGAGGACATGGCGCTGCTGCACCTGATCCGCACCGCCCGCCTGCCCATCGAGGCCTTCGTCCTCGACACCGGCCGCCTGCATCCGGAGACCTATGCGCTGTTGGCCCAGGCCCAGGAACGCTTCGCGCCCCTTAGGGTGTTCTTCCCCGACGCCGCGGCTGTGGAAGCCTACGTGAACACGGAGGGCCTGGATGCCTTCCGTCACAGCCTGGACCTGCGCAAGGCCTGCTGTGCGATCCGCAAGGTGGAACCCCTGAAGCGCGCCCTCCAGGGCGCCTCTGGGTGGATCACCGGCCTGCGCCGGGATCAAAGCCCCACGCGCGCCGAGCTCGGGGCCTTCGAACTGGATTGGGGGCAGGGCGGCATCCTCAAGGTGAACCCGCTCATCGACTGGACCCTCGAGGACACCTGGGCCTACGTGAAGGCCCACCACGTGCCCGTGAATCCTCTGCACCACGCGGGCTTCCCCTCCATCGGCTGTGCCCCCTGCACCCGCGCCATTGCCCCTGGCGAAGATCCCCGCGCCGGCCGTTGGTGGTGGGAATCCCCCGAACACAAGGAATGCGGGCTTCATCCAGCGAAGGCCACCTCATGACGACGACCCTCACCCCCACCCGCACCCTCACCCACCTCGACTGGCTCGAGGCCGAGGCCATCCACATCCTTCGCGAAGTGGCGGGCCAGGCCGCAAATCCCGCCCTGCTCTTCAGCGGCGGCAAGGATAGCCTCGTGCTGCTGCGTCTGGCGGAGAAGGCCTTCCGGCCGGGGCGCTTCCCCTTTCCCCTGCTGCACATCGACACGGGCCACAACTATCCCGAGGTCATCGCCTTCCGGGATCGCCGCGCCGCCGAACTCGGCGAGCGGCTCCTCGTGCGCAGCCTGGAGGATTCCATCGCCCGGGGCACGATCCAACTGCGCAGCGCCGACGAATCCCGCAACCGCTACCAAAGCGTGACCCTGTTGGAGGCCATCGCCGAATTCCAGTTCGACGCCCTCATCGGCGGTGCGCGGCGCGACGAGGAGAAGGCCCGCGCCAAGGAGCGCATCTTCTCCTTCCGCGACGCCTTCGGCCAATGGGACCCCAAAGCCCAGCGTCCGGAGCTGTGGGACCTCTACAACGCCCGCATCGCCCCCGGCGAGCACATCCGCGCCTTCCCCATCTCCAACTGGACGGAGCTGGACGTGTGGCAGTACATCGAACGGGAGGGCCTGGACCTCCCGAGCATCTACTACGCCCACGAGCGCTTCGTGGTGCGGCGGCCCGGCGGCCTCCTCATGCCCGTCACCCCGCTCACCCCCGTGCGCCCCGAGGAGGAAGTAGAGCGGATCTCCGTGCGCTTCCGCACCGTGGGCGACATCCCCTGCACGGCCCCCGTGGCCAGCACCGCCCGCACTGTGGCCGACATCCTCGTGGAAACCGCCACCACCGACCTCACCGAACGGGGCGCCACGCGGCTGGATGACCAGACCAGCGAAGCCTCCATGGAACAGCGCAAGAAGGAGGGCTACTTCTGATGAGCCACCTCACCGACCCCACCAACGATCACGGCGTTCTGCGCTTTCTCACCTGCGGCAGCGTGGATGACGGAAAGAGCACCCTCATCGGGCGCCTGCTCTACGACAGCAAGGCCATCCTCGCGGATGCGCTGCAGGCCCTCGAACGCACCAGCGCGAAGCG
This sequence comes from uncultured Solibacteraceae bacterium, assembly GCA_964617215.1. Lineage (GTDB taxonomy): Bacteria > Acidobacteriota > Holophagae > Holophagales > Holophagaceae > JAFDVN01. Next base: position 504,318 of record CAZTVL010000001.1, read on the forward strand.
CGGCAAGGCCGCCGTGGACCTGAGCCTGCTCACGGATGGCCTCCAGGCGGAACGCGAACAGGGCATCACCATCGACGTGGCCTACCGCTACTTCGCCACGGGCACCCGCAAATTCATCCTCGCCGATGCGCCGGGGCACGAGCAGTACACCCGCAACATGGTGACGGCGGCGAGCACCGCGGACCTCGCCATCCTCCTGGTGGACGCCCGGAAGGGGTTGCTGGCGCAAACGCGCCGCCACCTGGCCCTGGCCCACACCCTGGGCATCCGGCACCTGCTCGTGGCCGTGAACAAAATGGACCTGGTGGACTTCGATCAGGCCGTGTTCGATCGCATCCGGGCGGACGTGGAAGCCTTCGCGGCCTCCCTGGGGGTGGCCGACCTCGCTTTCATCCCCATTTCTGCGTTGGACGGCGACCTCATCGTGGACCGGGGAGACCGACTCCCCTGGTACGAAGGCCCCACCCTCCTGGAGTTCCTGGAGGCCGTGGAGCTGGAGGATCCCCGCCAGGAGCGCCCCTTCCGCTTCCCCGTGCAAGGCGTGCTCCGCCCCCACCAGGATTTCCGGGGCTATACGGGCCGCATCGCCTCGGGCCGCATCGAGGAAGGTGAAGCGGTCGTCCTCCTCCCATCCGGTCGCTGCACGCGGGTGAAGGCCCTCTGGCTGGGCACCACCCGCCTGCCCTTCGCCGTGGCGGGGCAGAGCATCACCGTGGAGCTGGAGGATGAAGTCGATGTCTCCCGGGGCGACCTCTTCGCCGCGCCAAACGAGCCGCCCCAACCCACCCAGCGGTTGGACGCGGAGCTCTTCTGGCTCTCGGAAACGCCTTGGAACCCGGCCCGGAAATACCTCCTCCAGCACACCACCCGGACGACTCGGGCCCACCTGCAGGGCACCGCCCAACGGTTGGAGCTGTCCACCCTCACCCGCCATTCCAGCAACAGCCTGGTCCTCAACGACATCGCCAGCCTGACGTTGCACTTGCAGCACCCGGTCCTGGCCGAGCCCTACACCCAGGATCGTGCCACGGGGGCCTTCATCCTCATCGACGAGACCACCCATGCCACCGTGGCCGCCGGGCTGGTGAGGTGAGCCCCAAATCATCTCCCGGGGGCCGCCCGCCGTTAACAGGGGGATGAACCTGGGTCGCAGCCTCCTGGTGGGGGTCCTGCTTGGCTGGGCTGTCGCGGCCCCGGCCCAGGGCCCAGGCCGGATGGCGGTCCACTCCTATGGCCAGGCCCAGGGCATTCCCGAATCCCGGGTGAACGCCATGATCCAGGATCAGCGGGGCCGCTACTGGGTGGCGGGGGATCAGGGCGCCTATGTGGGGGATGGCACCACCTTCCTGAGGGTCCAACCCACGCCGGGCGATGAACGCCCCCTGTTCAGGGCGGTGGTGGAGGATGCCGAGGGCGCCATCTACCTGGCCGGCGCCCGGGGCCTCTGGTACCTCAAGGGTGAAGTTTGGACCCGGCTGCCAAGCCCCCTTCCCCCGGAGCAAGGCGAGCCCCTCGACCTGTTCAAGGATGGTGTGGGCCACCTCTGGATCCATTGGGGCCACCAGCTCTTCCGCCTGGAGGGGCCCGGTCGCTACACCCCCGTGCCCCTGCCCCAGTCGGGCGAAGCCCTTTTCAGCCCCCGGGTCCACGCGCCGGGTCTGCTCCTGCGAATCGGTGCCCGGGCCTGGACCTGGGCCGACAACGCCTGGAGCCCCCTGCCCGACGTCCCCTTCCGCCCCGGCGAAGAATACAAGGGCTCCATTCAGGAGGATGCGAAGGGCGCCCTCTGGACGGGGACCTACCTGAGGATTTTCCGCCTGGAGCCCGGGTCCAGAACCTGGATGGTGCAGCCGGATCCCGATAACAACCGCGGCTTCGCGGGAGGCACCGCCAGCCCCGGGGGCATCACCAGCCCTGGCCTTGGCGAGATCTGGGCCATGGGGGATCAGGCCGCCCGGCGCTTGGATCAGTCCGAACCGACCCTGGAGACCACCCCCACCTTCAGCACCTATGCCATGCGCATCCTGCTGCGGGACCGGGAGGGGCACCTCTGGGTGGACCGCGACGGCCTGCATCGGCTGGGCGGTCCCTGGCGCCAACACGGCGGCCTCGATGGCCTGCCCATCTCGGGCATCTGGCAGGTGCTCCGGGATCCCGAGGGCCGACTCTGGGCCGGCAGTACCAAGGGGCTCTTCCGCGCCACCGGCTCCCATTGGGAACAGGTCTGGGAAGCGGGGCTCCACGCCCAAATCGCCCTCGGCGCCGATGGTTGTGTGTGGGCCGTGGAGCGCCTAAGCGGCAAGATCCTGCGATTCCCGACCCAGGGGGCGGCCCTCCGCCCAATGGCCCTGCCACCGGCCCTCCAAGGCGTGGAGTCCCTCCGGGGCGTCAGCGCCACGGGGCGCCACCTGGCCTTCCCTTCCCGGGATGGGCGCTTCTGGGTCGGCACTTGGGCAGGGGCCCGGTGGGCCTGGCAGCAGATCTCCACCCCAGGGCCCGAGTCCACCTTGCGCACCTACGCCGACCTCCTGGGGAACCTCCACCTCGTCGCCAAGGAGGCCTCCGGTCGCCACCTCCACCGGACCCCCGACAGCCCCTGGCGCCCCCTTCCCCTGGAGCCGGGGCGCGAGGTCACGGAGGTGTTCAACACCGCCGAGGACACCCTGGTAGCCGTTCAGTTCATGCCGCCGGAAGTGCACACCCTCCGCCTGAACGGCGAGCGTTGGGAATCCCTGTCCAAGGTGGCCCTGGAACCCCTGAGCCCCTGCAAGACCGCCTATGGCGCCGGAGTGCTGGATGATGGCCGCACGTGGGTGCTCACCGATCACGGGGTCCTGGAGCTGGATCCCCGCTATCCGAATCGCGCCCGGCACTACACCACCCCCGATGGCCTCCCGCTGGATGATTGCAATCAGTACGGACTCTTCATCGAGCCCACCCGGATCTGGATTTCCACGGGCACGGGTCTCGCCAGCTTCGATCGCACCGCAGAGCAGCACCTGCCGAAGCTGCCGGCGCCCTTCCTCATGGGCGCTCGGGTGGATGAGGGTCCCTGGACGCTCACCCTGCCCCGGGAGTTGCCGCCGGGAACCCGCGCCTTCAATCTCCAGATCGGAATCGCCACGCCCGCCCGCCAAGCCCACCTGCGCTACCAATGGCAGGATCTCGAACGCAGCGGGGAGTGGCACGAATTCCAGGCACCCCACCTCACCTTCCTGGATCCCGGTGCGGGCCCGCATCGCATCCGTGTGCGCGCCCTCGAACCCGGCAATCACCCCAGCCCCGAGTGGACCTGCACCGTGACGGTGCTGCGGCCCTGGTGGCAACGGACCTGGGCCCTTCTGCTCTGGTCAGGGATTGCCATCGGGCTCGCCTGGTTCCTCCACCGTTTCCGCCTCCACCGCATCGAGGCACGGAACACGGAATTGGCGGCCCTCGTGGCGGAGCGCACCGCCGCCCTCGCAGCCTCCGAAGAACGCGAACGCAACGCCTCCCGGGCCAAGAGCGCCTTCCTGGCCGACATGAGTCATGAACTGCGCACACCCCTCAACGCCATCCTCCTCTACAGCGAGCTCATCCGACAGGACGCCGAAGAGGCCGGGCATGAAAGCCTCACCCGCGACAGCGGCCGCATCCTGTCCTCCGGGCGCCACCTCCTGTCCCTCATCAACGGAATCCTGGATCTCTCCAAGGTCGAGGCCGGGAAGATGCAGCTCCACCTGGAGACGACCCCCTTGATGCCGCTGCTGGAGGAAGTGGTTAGCACCCTCGGCCCCCTGGCCCAACAGCAGGAGAATCAGCTTCTCATCGATCTGGAGGAGGAGCTGGAGATCCGCACCGACATCCTCAAGCTCAAACAGGTGCTCATCAACCTCACGGGCAACGCCATCAAGTTCACCGCGGCGGGCACCGTCACCCTCCGCGCGCGGCGGGAACCAAGAGGCCTCCACCTCCAAGTGCGAGATACGGGCGTGGGGCTCACCCCCGACCAGATCGACCGCCTCTTCCAGGCCTACGAACAGGCCTCCCAGGGCAGCGCCTCCCGGGCCGGGGGCACGGGCCTGGGGCTCACCATCTCCAAGCGCTTCGTGGAACTGCTCGGCGGCCACATCGAAGTCACCAGCACACCGGGCGAAGGCAGCGTCTTCCACATCCACCTGCCCCGAGATCCCGAGGGGCAGGAACGGCGCGAGGAAGGCGCTCGCCCCACTCCCTGAACAGTCCACCCCGAGCGACGAGGCTCCTGGACCGAAGCCGCCGTACACAGGGGTTTGGATATCTCATGACCCGAATCTTTCTCGCTGCGTTCCTCACCTCCCTGTCCCTGGTGGCGGGCCCCTCCCAGGCCCCTGGCGGCAAGGCGCTCCTGCGCCCGGTCAAGACGGATCAGCCCCCCGTGCTGGATGGCCACCTCGATGATCCCGTGTGGGCCCAGGCCGCCACGGTCAGCGATTTCGTGACGTTCATTCCCGAGTTCGGTAAACCACAACCCGAAAAGACCGTGGCCTACATGGCCTACGACCGGGAGAACCTCTACTTCGCCTTCAAGTGCTACGACCCACATCCGGAGCTCATCAAGGCTGCCGTCTCCCGACGCGATGACATCGCCAACGATGATTTCGTCTGCATCAACCTCGACACCTTCAACGATCAGCAGTCCCTCTACGCCTTCTATGTGAATCCCCTGGGCATCCAGGGGGATAGCCGCTTCGCCAGCGGCAAGGAGGACTTCAGCATCGACCTCGTATGGGAGAGCGCCGGCCGCATCGATGCGGAGGGCTACACCGTGGAAATGAAGATCCCCTTGAAGAGCATCCGCTACACCAGCGGAGACGTGGTGCGCATGGCCGTGTTCTTCGAGCGCACCATCAACCGCCGCCAGGAGCACGGATCCTACCCGGCCCTGGATCCCAAGGCGGGTTACGCCTTCCTGCCCCAGATGGCCCCCATGGAATACGAAGGGCTCGCCCGGGCCTCCGTGCTCGAACTGCTACCGGCCTACACCTATGCCCGCCATGCCAGCCGCCCCGCAGGGGTGATGGTTCAGGATCCCGATAAGCGGGAGTGGAGCCTGACCGCCAAGGCCGGCCTCACCTCGAGCCTCACCCTCGATGCCACCCTCAATCCCGATTTCTCCCAGGTGGAAGCCGACGCCGGGCAGGCCGATGCCAACCTCCGCCACTTCCTCTATCTGGCGGAGAAGCGCCCCTTCTTCCTGGAGGGCATTGAGAACTTCAACGTGGGCGCCACGAGCAACAGCCCGCTGCTCACCCTCCTTCACACCCGCACCATCGTGGATCCGAGCTATGGCGTGAAACTCACGGGCAAGGTGGGCCCCCAGGACACCCTGGCCATCCTGAATGCCAAGGATGGGGCTCCGGCACTGGTCGAAGCCGCCCCCCTGGACGGCAAGGCCACCACCAGCGCCCTGCGCTTCAAGCACGCCCTGCGCGATGACGGATACGTGGGCCTGTTCGGCGTGGATCGCAGCCAGGGGCCCCACCGCAATCAAGTGGGCGGGCCCGATGGGCAGATCCGCCTCAACCCCTCCGACATGCTCAGCTTCCACGCCTTCGGTTCCTCCACCCAGGTTTCCGATGGCACCGGGCCCCTGAACGGCAAGGCCGCGGGAGTGGAGTACCTCCACGACACCAGCACGCTGGCCATCAACGCCGGAGCCCACACCGTCTCCACGGATTTCACGGCCGATGCCGGGTACCTCTCCCGCGCCGGATTCAGTTCCGCCGATCTGAATTTCACCCCGCGCTTCTACCCCACCTCCTCCTGGTTGAGAAGGTTGGATCCCACTGCGGGGATCACCGTGCTCCGAGATTTCGAGAGTGGCCTGACCGAGCAGGATCGACGCGTGGGCGTCACGGCCATCTTCAAACACAATGCCGCCCTCTCCGTCCTGTACGACGACAGCACCGAGATCTACCAGCTCACCCGCTATCGCACGGATGGCCTCACCCTCACCGCCAGGAGCCAGATCACCAAGGGCTTCTCCCTCACCGCGAAGTACCGGGTGGGCAAGATCATCTGGTACGACCCCAACGACCCCGCCCAGGCCCACGGCAGTCAGACCACCGTACAAACGGTGCTCCAGCCCCTCGACACCGTGAACCTCACGCTCTCCTGGCTCCATGAAGACCGCACCCGGGACGACAACGACGTGCAGGTGCTCAACTATTCCATTTCCCGCGCACGGCTCACCTGGCAGCCCAACGAACATTTCTTCCTGCGGGCCATCAGCGAATACAACTCCCGATTCCGGCAACTGCGGACCGACTACTTGGCTTCCTACACCTACGTGCCCGGCACGGTGCTCTACCTCGGTTACGGCACCCTCTCCGAGCGGACGGAATGGGTGGCGACGCCGGCGCCCGGTACGTACCGCAATGCCGATCGGTTCCTGGAGATGCAGCGGGGTCTCTTCTTCAAGGCCTCTTACCTGTGGCGTTTCTGAAGGTACCGAAATCACACGAACGTGACTTGACCTTCGGTCCATTTCTGCGACATTGGAACTTCCACGAGATCTTTGTCAGTCGAAGAGCGAGATATCCAGAAAGGTGGAGGGACGGGCCCTGCGAAACCTTGGCAACCTGCGATGGCGTGAGCCTGAGCGTGGTGCCAAATCCTGCCGATGCGTGATCTGAATGGATCTGCACCGGAGAGATAACACACTGTGCGACTGATGCATGGGGGGCCCGAACGGTGAAAACCGGCTTCGGGCCCCCCGTTTTTTTGATCTGATTTGGAACTCGAATCCGCGCTGACGAGGCACGTCCTCGCCGCGCCCGGAGGCGTCTCAGCACCACCGAGACGGGACATGGGCGCACCACCACTCCCCCCCTTCGACGGGGTGGGGGAACCTCTGCTCGGAGTAGTCATGACCGCCACCGCAACCCAATCCTTCCGCTTCGAAACCATCGCCCTCCACGGGGGCCACGCGCCGGACAGCGACACCCGCAGCCGCGCCGTGCCCATCTACCAGACCACCAGCTACGTGTTCGATTCCGCGGAGCACGGGGCCCAGCTCTTCAACCTGGAAGTACCCGGGAACATCTACACCCGCATCATGAATCCCACCCAGGCCGTGCTCGAGCAGCGCGTGGCCGAACTGGAGGGCGGTATCGCGGCGCTGGCCGTGGCCTCGGGCCAGGCGGCCATCACCCTCGCGCTGACCACCATCCTCCGCCAGGGCGATCACGTCGTCGCCGGCGACAACCTCTACGGCGGCACCTACAACCTGCTGCACCACACCCTGCCCCGCACGGGCATCACCACCACTTTCGTGGATAGCCGCGACCCCGAGGCCTTCCGCGCCGCCATCACCCCAAAGACCCGCGCCATCTACATCGAGTCCCTGGGCAATCCCAAGCTCGATGTGCCGGAATTCGAAGTGCTGGGAGCCATTGCCAAGGAAGCGGGCATCCCCCTCATCGTGGACAACACCCTGCCCAGCCCCTACTTGCTGAATCCGCTTCGGCACGGCGCCAACATCGTCGTTCACAGCGCCACCAAGTTCCTGGGTGGCCACGGCACCTCCATCGCGGGGGTCATCGTCGATGGCGGCACCTTCAACTGGGCCAACGGGAACTTCCCCGAGTTCACGGAGCCCTTCGCCGCCTACCACGGCGCGGTGCTCTCGGATCTGGCGGGCCCCGCCGCCTTCATCACCAAGGCCCGCATCGAGGGGCTGCGCGATACGGGGGCGGCCCTGAGCCCCTTCAATGCCTTCCTCATCCTCCAGGGCATCGAGACTCTGCACCTGCGTCTGGAGCGCCACGGTGAGAACGCCCTGGCCCTGGCCCAGTGGCTCCAGCAGCAGCCGCAGGTGGCCTGGGTGAACTATCCCGGCCTCAAGGACGGCGAACACCACGCCCTGGCCACGCGCTACTTCAAGCCCGGCGCGGGCTTCGGCGGCATCCTCACCTTCGGGGTGAAGGGTGGCCTCGAAGCGGGCAAGGCCCTCATCAACGGCGTGAAGCTCTTCTCGCGCCTCGCCAACGTGGGCGACGCCAAGAGCCTCATCATCCACCCCGCCTCCACCACCCACTCCCAGCTCACGCCCGAGGAGCGGGCCACCACCGGCGTCACGGAAGACCTGATCCGTCTCAGCGTAGGCCTGGAGCACATCGACGATCTGAAGGTGGATCTGGAAGCGGCCCTCGCGCAGGTGAAGGGATGACCACCGCGATCCTGGGCTTGGGCGAACTCCCCCTGGAGGGGGGTGGCGTCCTGCCCGTCCACATCGCCCATCGCAAGCTGGGCACCGGAGCCCTGCGCGTGCTCTTGCTGCACGCCCTCACGGGCGGGCCGGACGCCGCGGACCGCCCCGGCGTGAAGGGCTGGTGGGGCCCCCTCCTCGCGGAAGGCGCGCCCCTGGGCCCCGAGCGCGCCACCGTGTGGTGCCCCAACCTGCCCGGTTCCTGTTACGGCAGCGTGGGGCCCGCCCACCTGCAGCCCTTTCCCGAACTCACGCCCCGGGACATCGCGGCAGCGCTGCTCAAGTGGATCGAGGCCGAGAACCTCAGCTTCGAGGCCACGATCGGGGGTTCCCTCGGGGGCATGGTGGCCCTGGAATTGGCAACCCTGGCCCCCCACCGCGTGGGCACCTTGGGCGTGCTCGGCAGCGGGGGCCGGGCCGATGCGTGGATCCGCGCCAGCTGCCACGCCCAGCGCCGCATCCTGGAACTGCCCATCGGGGATGACGATGCCCTCGCCGCCGTACGCCGCGTGGCCATGCTGGGCTTCCGCTCCGGGGCCAGCCTGGAGCGTCGCTTCCCCGAGGGGGGCGAAGGCGAGTGGCTGGACTACCACGGCGCCGAACTCGCCGAGCGCTTCGACCGCGAAAGCCTGCGCATCCTCCTGGGCGCCATGGCCCATTTCGATCTGGGTCGTGGACGCGGGGGGCTGCGGTGGGCGCTGGGGCGGCTGGAGCACCCCGTCCACCTCTTCGCCATCCCCAGCGACACCCTCTTCCTCCCCGCCTTGGTGGAGGAGTTGGCCCGGGCCGCGGAGGACGCGGATCGCCTCGGTTCCCTCACCTGGCTGCGGAGCCCCCACGGCCACGATGCCTTTCTTATGGCCTGGGATGAACTCGCCCATTGGCTCGATCACGTCGTCTTGAAAGGCCTCCCATGAGCCTCAAAGTCCTGAAGTTCGGCGGTTCTTCTGTGGGCAGCCCCGAGGCCATGGGCCGCGCCGCGGCCATCGTCCGCGAGGAGCTGCCCCAGGGCGGCCTGGTGGTGGTGTCCGCCCTCAAGGGCAGCACCGATCGCATCCTCGAGGCCGTGGCCTTGGCCGCCAAGGGCGACGCCGCCCAGGCGCGCCTCGTGCAGGAGGCGCTGGAATCCCACCACCGGAACACCGCCTCGGCGCTGGACCTGCTGGAAGAGGTGCAGGCCGGTTGGACTCCGATCTTCGAGCGCCTCGCCAAGCTGCTGGGCGGCATGGCCATGCTCGGCGAAGCCACCCCCCGCGCCCGGGATGCGGCCTTGGCCGTGGGTGAAACGCTGTCGGCCCACCTCTTCGCCGCCCTGCTCAACCAGCGCGGCGCCCGGGCCGCCTTCCGAGATGTCGGTGAAGTGCTCCTCACGGACGCCCGCTTCGGCCAAGCGCGCCCCCTCCTGCCTGCCATTCGCAAGGCCGCCCAGGCTTGGGCCCCGGACCTGAACCACGGCGCCACCTTCGTCACCCAGGGCTTCCTGGGCGCCGCGCCGGACGGGGCCATCACCACCTTGGGCCGGGGCGGCAGCGACACCAGCGCGTCGCTGCTGGGAGAAGCCCTGGACGCCCACGAGGTGCAGATCTGGACGGACGTGGATGGCGTGCTCAGCGCGGATCCCAGCCTCGTGCCCGAAGCGCGGCCCATCCCCGTCATGAGCCTCGCCGAGGCCACGTCGCTCACGGCCTTTGGCGCCAAGGTCCTCCATCCCGACAGCCTCGCCCCCATCGCCCGCAGCGGCATCCGCCTCGTGGTGGCCAACACCCTACGCCCCCACGCCTCTCGCACGGCGATCCTCCCCGAGGCGCCCGAGCGCGGAGAGGGCGTGGTGAGCGTGGCCTACAAAGAGGGCCTGGTGATCCTTCGCCTGCCCGCCTCCCGCAGCCTCCTGGCCGAGGCCGCCGCCAAGGCCGCCCAGGTGGAGGAGGCCGGCGCCCACCGCTTCGGCTTCCTCGTGACGCCGGAAGGCGCCCTCATCGTGCTGCGCCCCGAAACCCTCGCTGCCCGCCAGCTCTTGAACCAATGGCAGCAGGAGGGCCTGGAACTGGAGGAGGGCTGGGCCGTGGTGGCCCTAGTGGGCGAAGGCCTCCGCAAGGATCCCGCCGCCAAGCTCCGCCTCCTGGAGCCCTTGGGTGCGGATGCGGGCGCCATCGGCGGTCTCCTGGCGGGCTGCTCCGCCATTTCCACCGCCGCGCTCGTCCGTGAAAACCGCCTCGCCGACCTCATCCCCCGCCTGCACCGGGCCTGGGTCGAGACCTCCCTCGCTTCCACTTCCGTCTGAGGTCCCATGTCCCTCGCCGCCCTCGCACCCCGTGCCGCCTCCCCTGACCCCGCCTGTCCCGGCACCCGGCTGGACCTCGTCCTCCTGGGCGTCGGCCTCGTGGGTCGTCGCTTCCTCGTGCAGCTCCAACGCCAGCAGGCCCGCCTCACGCCCAAGGGCATCGAACTGCGCCTCTGCGCCGTGGCCAATTCCCGCCGCATGCTCGTGGATCCCTGCGGCCTGGATCCCCTCGATGCCGAAGCCGCCCTCCTGGAGCGCGGGGAACCCTTGGAGCGCGATCGCCTCCTCGCCCTTGGGTCTGGAACGCCCATCGTCCTTGTGGATTGCACCGGCGCGGAAGGCGTGGCGGAAGCCTACGAGGCCTTCGCCGCAGCGGGTTTCCACCTCGTGGGCGCCAGCAAGCTGTTGAACGCGGGGCCGCTCCCCCGCTACCGCCGGTTGCGCGAGGGGTTGGAGGCTCGGGGCCTGCGCTTCCACTACGAAACGAACGTGGGCGCGGGGCTCCCCGTCATCGGGACCCTGCGCGACCTCCTGGCGGGCGGCGATGCCGTGCAGCGCATCGAGGGCATCCTCAGCGGCTCCCTCTCCTTCATCTTCGGGTTGCTGGAGGAGGGCACGCCCTTCAGCGAGGCCGTGCGACTGGCCCGAGATGCGGGTTTCACGGAACCGGATCCCCGCGATGACCTCTCGGGGTTGGATGTGGCCCGAAAGGCCCTCATCCTCCATCGGGAGCTGGGCGGCACCTTGGAGTTGGCCGATGTCCAGGTGGAGAGCGCGCTGCCTTCGAGCTTCGAGGCGAGCGGCGACGTGAAGGCCTTCCTGGACAACCTCAAGGCCCTGGATGCGCCTTACCAAGCCCGATTGGAGGCCCTTCGCGCCCAAGGCAAGGTGCTCCGCTTCGGCGCCACCATCACGCCCGAGGGGTGTGCCGTGGGTCTGCTGGAGGTGGATCGCGACCACCCCCTCCACGCCATCAAGGGCGGTGAGAACGCCCTCAGCTTCGCCAGCGAGGCCTACACGCCACGGCCGCTCGTGGTGCGGGGCTACGGCGCCGGGGCGATGGTGACGGCTGCGGGCGTGCTCGCGGATGTCGTGCGCCTGCTCCCTCATTGATCTGAACAAGGAACCTCATGTCCCGCATTCCCGTTACCGTGTTGGGCGCCACCGGCGTCGTGGGTCAGCGCTTCGTGCAGCGCCTGGCCAACCATCCCCAATTTCAGCTCCAGCACCTCGCCGCCAGTGAGCGCTCCGCCGGCAAGACCTACGCGGAAGCCTGCGCCTGGCGCATCGAGGGCGAGCCCTACGGAGGCTTCGGCGCCCACGTGCTTGTGCCCGGCGAACCCGCCAGCGCCTTCAGTCCCGTGGTCTTCAGCGCCCTGGACAGCGGCCCCGCCGCAGACCTGGAACCGCGCTTCGCGCAGGCCGGTGCCCTCGTGTTCTCCAACGCCTCCGCCTTCCGCATGGAAGCCGACGTGCCGCTGCTCGTGCCCGAGGTGAACCCCGAGCACCTGGGCCTCCTCACCGTGCAGCGGGAGCGGCGCGGGTGGACGGGCGGCATCCTCTGCAACCCCAACTGCACGGCCACGGTGCTGGTGATGGCCTTGGCGCCCCTGCAGGCGGCCTTTGGCATCGAGGCCGTGATGATGACCTCCATGCAGGCCGTGAGCGGCGCCGGATATCCCGGTGTGGCGAGCCTGGACATCCTTGGCAACGTGGTGCCCTTCATCCGCAATGAGGAGGAGAAGGTCGAAGAGGAAACGCCCAAGTTGCTCGGCACCTTGGAAGGCGCCACCGTGCGTCCCGCCTCGCTGCTCGTCTCCGCCCTCTGCCACCGCGTGCCCGTGGTGGAAGGGCACACGGAGGCCGTCAGTGTGAAGCTGCGGGGCAACCCTTCCGTGGCCCAGGTGCGCGAAGCCCTCGCGGCCTGGAAGCCACTGCCTCAGCAATTGGGCCTGCCCACGGCGCCCGAAGTTCCCATCCGATTGCACACCGCAGAGGATCGCCCCCAGGTGCGCCGCGACGTGGAAGCCGATGGTGGCATGAGCTTGCACGTGGGCCGCATCCGGCCCTGCCCGCTGCTCGGCATCAAGTTTTCGCTGTTGGGCCACAACACCCACCGCGGGGCGGCGGGGGGCTCCGTACTCAACGCGGAGTTGGCCCTCCATCAGGGGTGGATCCGCTAAGGCGCATTCACCTCAAGCAAGGGGCCCGCTTCCGCGGGCCCCATTTCAGTGCTGCTTCATCAGCCAGGCGGCCAGGCGTTCCCGCCAGCCCTGGGGATTGTCCAGATCCCGGGGCGTGAGCCGGGCCGGATGCGGTTCCAGTTCTCCCCACCCATCCCAAGCGCCCATGCGCAGGCCACCCAATGTGCTCCACAGCGCCCCCCGGCGCTCCACTTCGACGACGCGCACCCGCCGCCGACGCTCGGACTTCCCATCCCAGGCCATGCTGTCTCCTGTGGGAAGGAAATGTAGGTCGCAATAGGATTGGTGCCAGGGGGTTTCCATGACACGAACGATCTTGGTGACGGGGGCTTCTCGCGGAATCGGGCGGGCCACGGCCGTCCATCTGGCGGCCACCGAAGGCGCGCAGCTCGTCTTGCTGGGCCGCGACGCGACCGCCCTGGAAGAAACCGCTCAGGCCATCCGCGAGAAGGGTGGGCAGGCCATGCCCCACCTTTGTGACGTCCGGGACCTCAGCGACCTCCGGGCCCTGGCCCCCCGACTGCCCGCCCTGGACGGCCTGGTGGCCGCCGCCGGCACCGGCGGCATCACACCCGTGGACGGCGGCCCGGACGTGGATGCCCGCTTCCAGGAGATCCTCGACGTGGATCTGGTGGGGCCCTGGAACACGGTGCGCGCCTTCCTCCCGAACATGGGCCCGGGTGGTCACGTCGTCCTCGTGTCCTCGGTGCTGGGCCGCTTCGGCGTGCCCGGGTACGGGGCCTACTGCGCCGCCAAGCACGGCCTGCTGGGGCTCACCAAGGCCCTGGCCCTGGAGCTGATGCCCAAGGGCATCTTCGTGAACGCCGTGGCCCCCGGTTGGGTGGACACCGCCATGGCCGCCGAGGGGATCGAAGGCATGGCCAAGGCCATGGGCCTCACACCTGCGCAGGCCCGTAAAAAGGCCGAGGCGGTGGTGCCTGTGGGCCGCTTCTTCCAGCCCGAGGAAATCGCCCACGGCATTGCCTGGCTGCTGAATCCCGCCAACACCATGCAGGTGGGGCAGTGCCTCAATCTGGATGGGGGCGTGGTGCAGGTCTAGGTACAGCCTTCCCTGATAGCGTTTCAACCATGGCCCGCATCCTCGGCACCTCCGTCCCCGCGCTCTTTCCCGCATCCGGGCCCGTCCACGTCTTCCTCATGGGGGAAGCCCCGGGCCCCCGCGGCGCGGATCAGAGCGGCATTCCGTTTTGGGGGGATCGCGCGGGGCTGCTCGTGTACCGGGCCCTGCAGGCCGCGAGCCTAGCCGTGGTGCCCGAAGCGGCCTGGGACCCTTGGGATGGGGCCCGGTTCCGGGCCGAAGGGCTCTTCCCTCAATTGGTGGGCGCCGCCCTGGGGAATGCCTTCCCCAGCTGTCCCACGGACGATGGCCACGCCTTTCGCGCCCCCAAGGATCGCGAATTGAAATCCGACGCCAACCTCGCGCGGCTCCGCCAGGAACTGGGCGAGGCCTGCGATCGCAGCGGGGGAACCCTGCGACTTGTGACCTTTGGCAAAAGGGCCCTGGTGCTGCGGGAACCGCTGGCCGACCTGCCCCTTGAATGGCACGCCCTGCCCCACCCCTCCGCTCAAGGCCTGCTCCAGGCGGCCCCGGGAAAGGGCCGTGGGATGAAGCTTTCCGACCTCCAAGCCGCCTGGGAGGCGGATTTGGGACGATTGCTCCTTCACAAATATTCATGACACCCCCCTGTAGGTTCATGCCACGTTCGAAGGGACTCCCCCCGGGGCGATGAGGCTGCCCAAGCCTTGTCGGGGGAGCGACTTGGCCCCGCCCACTTTCCTCACCCTGGAGTCTCCATGCCCCTACCCCTGACCCGGATCCAACGGTCAGCCCTGGTGGCCACGCTCATCGCAGCGCCGGCCCTGGCCCAGTCCCTTCCCGCCCCCGTGGAGAAGACCCTCTCCAACGGCATGCGGCTGCTCATGGTGGAGCGCCATGACAAGCCCACCATCGCCGTGGGTTGGGTGGCCCACGTGGGCAGCGCCAACGAACGCCCCGGCATCACGGGCATCGCCCACCTCTTCGAACACATGATGTTCAAGGGCACCAGCACCATCGGCACCCGCGACATCAAGCGCGACCGCGAGCTGAACGACGCCCAGGACAAGCTCCGCGCCGAGATCCGCAAGGAGGATTCCCTCCTCCGCGCCAAGCAGCAACGCGGCGAGATCGCCGACATGACGGATCCCAAGGTGCGCTCCGCCCACCACCAGCAGCTCGTGGAGCAGTTCGAGAAGCTCGTGAAGGAGCAGCAGGAGCTGCTCGTGAAGGATGAATTCTCCAAGGTCTATTCCCAAGCCGGCGGCGTGGGGCTGAACGCCTTCACCAACTCCGACGTGACCACCTACATCCAGACCATCCCCTCCAACAAGCTGGAGCTGTGGACCTGGATGGAATCGGATCGTCTGCGGGATCCCGTGTTCCGGGAGTTCTACAAGGAGCGCGACGTGGTGTTCGAGGAGCGCCGCATGCGCACCGAGTCCACGCCCACGGGCAAGTTCGAGGAGGCCTTCGAGGCCATGACCTGGACCGCCCATCCCTACCACTGGCCCACCATCGGCTGGGCGTCGGACGTGGCCAGCATCACCCGCGAACAGGCCAACGAATTCTTCGCCACCTTCTACGCCCCCAACAACATCACCGCCGTGCTCGTGGGCGACTTCAAGGCCGATGAGGCCGCCGCCCTCTGCGAGCGCTACTTCGGCCGCATTCCCGCCAACCCCAAGGGCGTGCCCGAGCTCATCACCCTCGAGCCCAAGCAGCTGGCTGAGAAGCGCATGTATGCCGAAGCCGACACCACCCCCAGCGTGGAGATCGCCTGGAAGGGCGTCGCCTCCGGCCACGCCGACCAGTACGCCCTGGACCTCCTGGGCGAGATCCTGAACGGCCGCTCCGGCCGCCTCTACAAGGCCCTGGTGCTGGATCAGAAAGTCGCCACCAACGTGCGCGCCAACAATCAGGACCGCAAATACGCCGGCGTGTTCGTCCTGGAGGGCACCGTTTCCGGGGATCACAAGCCCGAGGAAGTCGAGAAGGCCATCTACGCTGAGATCGCGAAGATCCAGAAGGACGGCGTCACCGCCCAGGAACTGCAGAAGGTGAAGAACCAGGCCCAGGCCAACACCTTCCGCCGCCTGGAGGACAACTTCTTCCTGATGATCCAGCTGGCCGTGGCCGACGCCACCACCGGGTACCGGGAGTTCCTGGAATCCCCCAAGAAGACGGGCGCCGTCACCGCCGCCGACGTGCAGCGCGTGGCCAAGGACTACCTCGTCAAGGAATCCCGCAACGTCGTGATCTACACCCGCAAGCCCGGAAGCGCGCCCGCGGCCGTGGATCCGGAGATGGAAGCGATTCCCGAGGAAGCCCGCGGCATGATCAAGGCCCAGTTGGCCCAGATCGAGAAGGCCACGGACGCCGAGAAGCTGAAGGCCGGGCTCGCCCGCATGGAAGCCGGAGCTGGCTCCGTTCCCGCTGAGCAGAAGCCCATCTTCGATTTGATGATGAAGAAGATCCGCGCCCGCATCGAACAGCTCGCCAAGGAGGCCAAGTAATGTTGACCCGTCTCGCCCTCACCCTTGGCGTCCTCGCTTCCACCGTCGTTCCCGCCGCCGCCCAGGCCATTCCGGATCGGCCCGAGAAGCTCACCTTCAAGCCCATGACCTTTGAAGTGCCGAAGGCCAAGGACGCCCGCCTCAAGCTCAAGAACGGCATCACCGCTTACGTGCTGCCGGATCCCACGGGCCAGCCCCTCGTTACCGTGAGCCTGCTCCTCAAGGGCGGCAGCTACCTGGAAGCCCCCGGCAAGGAGGGCTCCGCCTCCCTCATGGGCAGCCTCCTGCGCAGCGGCGGCACCACCAAGACCCCCGCCGATCAGCTGGACGAGAAGCTGGAGTTCCTGGCCGCGAACCTCATGTCCAACCTGGGCGACACCCAGGGCATGTTGAACCTGAATTTGCTCGCCAAGGATGCGAAGGAAGGCCTCGGCCTCATGGTGGAAGTGCTCACCCAGCCCGCCTTCGCCCAGGATCGCCTGGATCTGGCCAAGAAGAACCTGCGCCAGGCCATGGAGCGCCGCAACGACGACAGCACGGCCATCGAGCGCCAGCAGCTGGGCTACCTGCTGCGCGGCGAGGCCTACTACACGAACCACCAGCCCACCTCCGCCAGCCTCGACACCATTACCCGCGAGGATCTCCAGGCCCTCCACGCCCGCCTGATCCACCCCGAGAACTTCATCCTCTCGGTGTCCGGCAACTTCGATCGCAAGGCCATGGAGAAGCTCCTGAACGAGACCTTCGGCGCGCTCAAACCCGGCGCCAAGGCCCAGAAGAGCGCCGCCATTCCCGTGGCCCCCTTCGCCGCCAAGCCCGGCATCTACGTGGTGGACAAGGATGTGAATCAGGGTCGCGTCTCCTTCAGCCTCCCCGGCCTCCGCCGCACCGATGCCGACTACTACGCGGTCATCGTGATGAACGACATTCTGGGCGGCGGTGGCTTCACCTCCCGCCTGGTGAAGAAGATCCGCAGCGATGAAGGGCTCGCCTACAGCGCCGGCTCCGGCTTCACCCCGGGCCTCTTCTTCCCCGGCGATTTCCGTGCCGCCTTCCAGAGCAAGAGCCGCAGCGTGGCCTATGGCATCCGCCTCGCGATTGCCGAAATGGAGAAGATGCGTACCGCTCCCGTGACCGCGGAGGAATTGTCCGTGGCCAAGGGCTCCCTGGTGGATGGCTTCCCCGCCAACTTCTCCAACAAGGCCGCCGTGGCCGGCACCTTCGCCACTTACGACTACGCCGGTCTGAATGCCGACCAGCTCCTCGGCGAGTACCGCGCCAGGATTCAGGCCGTGACCGCCGCGGATGTCCAGCGCGTGGCCCAGAAGTACCTCACC
Source organism: uncultured Solibacteraceae bacterium (assembly GCA_964617215.1). Classification (GTDB taxonomy): domain Bacteria; phylum Acidobacteriota; class Holophagae; order Holophagales; family Holophagaceae; genus JAFDVN01. The sequence continues at coordinate 521,943 of CAZTVL010000001.1, forward strand.
CTCGACAAGGTCGCCATCCTCGTGGTGGGCAAGGCCTCCGACGTGGAGGAGGGCGATGTGAAGGATCATCCCGGCAAGCTCAGCGAAGCCGCCAAGCTGCCCCTCGTGCACGTGCCCCTGCGGGATCCCCTTACGCTGAAGCCCTTGAAGTAAACGCAAAACCCAATCAAGCCGCACAAAGAAGGGCGCCCCAGGGCGCCCTTCTTCACATTCTGCCCGTGCGGATCAATCCTTGTCGCGCCCCTGGTGCAGCACCTTCTCCATGGCTTCCACCGCTTGCTTGGCGCCCTTGAGACCCGAGGCCAGGCTCTCAACGTGGTAGGCCGCCGCGCGCTTGAAGCCGTTGATTTGTAGCGTGTGGCGGTCGGGCACGGGCTTGCCCGCCTCGGCATGTTGCATGGCCTCCTGATACTCCAGCAGGATGCCGCCGAGGATGATCTCTTCGGGCGGCCAGGGCAGCGGGGGATGCTTGGGATCCCGCTCGTAGAGCAGGTACTTGGGGAAGTCGAGCCAGATGAGCTCGGTGATGGTGCACTGGCTCGCGGCGCGGCCCAGCACGTCGTAGGCCGTTCCGCCCAGAAACCAATAGGGCGCGCGGGCCACCTCGAGGATTTCCGGATGGGTGGCCAGCCACCACCAGAGGGTGCAGCGCATGGCCTGACGCTTGGACTTGGAGGCGAGCCACACGGCGAGGTTTTGATAATAGTTCGCGATGGCCTTCTGGGCCGCGCTGCCATCGGGGGTGAAGGAAGGCGCACCGCTCGTGAAGCCCTGCAGGTTCACGTTGAAGTAGTGGTGCCAAGTGGCGTCGGCCACGATGCGGCCCACGCCACCGTCATCCCCGTCGTAGGCGATGCTCACGGGGTAGATGGCGCCGTTGCGCTTGTCTGTGCCCTTGGCTTCGATGGCGGGCAGCGGCTGAACGCCCCCAGGCCCCGTGGGCCACTCGGCGCCGAAGGTGCCCGGCACCAGAGGCAGACCCTCATGCATGTGATCCGGGAACACGTCGATGAGCCCGGCCTTGCCGCAGAAGAGGGGATGGGGCCGCTTGCGGCGCAGGAAATAGGGATGCCAGGTGGGCACCGTGTGGCGGGTGAGGATGAGCTGCTGGGGCACGTTGTCCGACTGCTGGGGCTGGCCACCGGTGTTCAGATCCGGCAGGGCGGCGGTGGGCACCATGGTGTTGTGGTTGTCCGTGAAGCTCGCATCCGGCAACCCCTCCCATTTGCGCAGCTGGCCCGCCCGGGGCACCTTCTTCCCGATGGCGCGACCGAGGTTGAGCAGGGGATCCAATCCCGCATCCGCGCCAAAGGGCTTGGGGTTGGCGTGGTCGCCGGTGATGAGCACGCCGCCGCCGGCATCCATCCAGGCCTTCAGGGCCGTGACTTCGGGCGCCGTGAGTTCGTTCTCCGGCTGGCCGGACACGTTGCATTGGAGCACTCCGAAAAACCACACCTGGTCGTAGCCCCCAAGCAGGGCCGCCGTGAGTTTGTGGTTGGCGTGGCCCCCGTCGTGGCGGTTGAGGAGATCCACCTGGAAGGTCGCGTAGAACGGGTTGGCCGCCAGGAGCCAATCCTTGAGGATTCCGAGCCCGAAGGCCGTGGTGTGATCCATCTGCACCGAGGTGGAATCGGTGTAGCAGAGGATCTTCACCGTGGGCTTGGGGCAGAAGAGGGGCCAGAGGCGATCCTTCTTCGTGAGGATGGGGAGGTCGTGGAAGTCGATGGGGGGCATTGGAAGGCTCCTGAGGGAGGCCCCGTGAGGGGCGGAGGGGAAGGACAGGCCGAGGGCTGGGCCGCGGTCCCGGGGCCCAGCAACCGAAATCGATGTTTTGAACTCTTCCTGCAGTCTTTTTGCAATTCCGCAGACAGGTCAAATTATCCCTGATTGGACCTAGGTCAAGTCCGCATGGTGTTAAGAATCGTTAAATTCTATTCATGTTTAATTGTAAATTATCAGCATACAATTTCGACCATTTGAACTCAGATCCCCACCAAACTGCTGCATCCCCCAAGCTTCCACCCCGGGGCCCGGGCATTTTCAATGCGAGGCAAATGGGCCCTTCCGTGGTCTTCTGATAGACCGCCCTGCGTTGATTAGGAACGCCGCGCGAGCAAAGGAGCTGCCCATGGCGCGCATCAACGAAGAGTGGAAAGTCGAGGCTGAAGCAGCGCTCGCCGCCGTCGTGAAGGACAAGCTCGGACTCAGCGTCAGGCAGGCCAAGGGCCTTCTGGATGCGGGCCTCATCAAGGTGAACGGCGAAGTGGCCAGCAAGCACGGGCAGCGCGTGAAGGTGGGCGCTACCATCCATGCGAACTTCGACCCCGAGCTCAAGTACGACCTCAAGCCCCGGCCCGGCATCGCGGCCATGGATCCCTACGAGGTCCTCTACGAGGACACGCACCTCCTCTTCGTGAACAAGCCCGCGGGCCTCCTCACCGTACCCACCGAGGGCGGCAAGGAAGCCACCTTGGCCGATGCCATCACGGACCACTACCAACGCCGCGGCTTCAAGCGCTTCCAGCTCTTCATCGTGCACCGCATCGATCGCTGGACCAGCGGCGTGCTCGTGTTCGCCAAGACCCCCGAAGCCCTCACGGGCCTTAAGAAGATGTTCGAGCTCCACAAGATGAACCGGGTGTACAAGGCCATCCTCGTGGGCGAGATCCCCGAGAACAGCGGCACCCTCAAGGGCCACCTGATCGAGCAGGCTAAGACCCTGCGCATGCGCGTGGTGGATCCCAAGAAGACCAAGAACGCCGAAGGCGCTCAGAGCGCCATCACCCACTACCGCGTGCTGGAGCGCCTGCCCGGGCACACCGTCGTGGAAGTGAAGCTCGAGACGGGCCGCCGCAATCAGATCCGCGTGCAGTTCGCGGACCGGGGCTTCCCGCTGCTGGGCGACCAGGTCTATGGCGAAGTCAGCGAGCTGCTGGATCGCCAGGCCCTGCATGCCGAGATGCTCGGCCTCAAACATCCCGTGACGGAAGAGACCATCACCGTCACTGCACCCCTGCCCAAGGATCTGGACAAGGCCCTGCGCGCCCTGCGCAACCTGGCCCGGGTCTCCCGCGCCGCCGAAGGCAAGAAGGGCGAGGAAGGTCTCTTCAAGCCCAAGGAGACCCGCGAGAACAAGGACAAGCGCGTGGCCCGCGCCAAGCGCTACGAACCCTCCGAGACCCGCGCCGGTGAGCGCCCCAAGGGCCCCCGCAAGGACGGCGAAGATCGTCCTGCCCGCGGCCCCCGCAAGGATTTCGGCGACCGTCCCAGCCGTCCCCGCACGGACGGTGACCGCCCCCAGCGCCCCCGCGCCGACCGCGATGAACGCCCGGCCCGCGGTCCCCGCAAGGACTTCGGCGATCGCCCCAGCCGCCCTCGGGCCGAAGGTGACGAGCGTCCCTCGCGCGGCCCCCGCAAGGATTTCGGCGACCGTCCCAGCCGTCCCCGCACGGACGGTG
>CAZTVL010000001.1:525500-775737 GCA_964617215.1 uncultured Solibacteraceae bacterium
ACCGCCCCCAGCGCCCTCGCGCAGACCGCGATGAGCGCCCGGCCCGCGGTCCTCGCAAGGACTTCGGCGATCGTCCCAGCCGCCCCCGCACGGATGAGGATCGTCCCCGTCGCCCCCGCACCGAAGGCGACGCTCGCCCGGAGCGCGGCCCCCGCAAGGAGTTCGGCAGTCGCCCCGCCGGCGCCCGTCCCTCGGGTCCCCGCACCTCCTCGGCCCCCCGCGGCAAGTCCGGCCCCGCCCCCCGCGGCAAGGCTGGCGCCAAGCCCGGCGCCCCCCGGAAGCCCAAGAAGTTCTAACTGCGGGAACACTCCGCGCGCTCAGCGCATGATGGCCCTGTGATCTTGCTCGCGTTCGCCCTTCAGCTACCTCCTCCCGCTGGGGAGGAGGGCTGGCGGCCCGGACGATTCTGGGCCGCCTTGCCGCTGGTCCGCCTGGATCTACCGGCGTGGAATCCCACCGGCGGCACCCAGGCCAAGGGACGACGCCCTGGCACCGGCACCGCCACCGTGGAAGTGGTGGCCCCCGGCATGACCGAGGAATTCACGGCCCGCACCCAGTTGCGGTTGGAGCTCACCACGGTGGCCCGGGACATGTTCAACCTCTCGGGCACCGGTTCCCTGGAAGGGCGGGCCATGCTCGCCACCTTCAGCGCCTTCGACGCCAGCAACATCCAGGGCCTGGCCAATGCGCAAACCAAGGCGCTCCAGGACCTCTTCAACCCACCTCGGGTGCGGCCCACCTGGGGTGCTTGGAGCGTGGACGTGAAGGCCGAGCCCCACCGCTGACCGGGGTTACAAGTACTCCTGGTAGATCCGATCCAGCTCCACGGCCAGGGCCAGGTCCCGATCCGTGACGCCCCGCTCGTGGTGGCTGGTGAGTTGCGCCACCACCCAGCGCCAGCCCAGGGTGAGATCCGGATGATGGTCCACCTTCTCCGCGTGCTCCGCCGAGGCCACTACGAACCCCAGGGCCCGGGTGTAGGCCGTGAAGGCGAAGCGCTTGCGCAGCGTGAGCCCCTGGGCCTCGCCCTGGGCCACCCAGCCCGGATGGGCCTGGAGGAAGGCCTCCAGAGATGCCGGCGTCACGAGGCCAGGTTTGGACATGGGTTCCTCCCTTTGGCATCCTAGTCTGTTGGCCGCAGGTATGGGCCACGGGAGCCCCACCCATGCCCTTCGCGAATCCTCCCCTGACCGGACGCGTGGCCTTCGTCACCGGCTCCAGCCGGGGCATCGGCCGGGCCATCGCCCTGGAATTGGCCACCTGGGGGGCCGCCGTGGCCGTGCACGCCCTCAAAAATCTGGACCTCGCCGAAGAAGTCGCTGAGGGAATCCGCGCCCAAGGGGGCCGTGCCCTCGCCCTGCAGGGGGACGTCCGCGACAAGGCGGCCATGGAGGCCTGCGCCAAGGCCGCGGAAGCCGCGCTGGGACCCATCGACATCCTCGTGAACAACGCCGGCACCCGCAAGGACGGCCCCTTCATCCTCATGGGGGATGACAAGTGGGAGGAGGTCATGGGGGTGAACCTCATGGGCACCGTGCTCTCCACCAAGGCCATGGTGCGCGGCATGATGAGCCGCAAGTGGGGCCGGGTCGTGAACATCGTGAGCCCCACGGGCGTCATCGGCATGCCCGGCCAGACCAACTACGGGGCCAGCAAGGGCGCCGTGATGTCGCTGACCAAGAGCCTCGCCCGGGAGCTGGCCCCCTTCGGCGTGCTCGTGAATGCCGTGAACCCCGGCATCATCCACACGGAGCTCACCTCCGACCTCAAGCCCGAGCAGATCAAGGAGCTGCTGGCTCCCACCATCCTCAAGCGGGTGGGCGAGCCCGAAGAGGTGGCCCGGGTGGTGGCCTTCCTGTGCAGCGATTGGGCCAGCTACATGAGCGGCCAGATCGTGAATGTGGATGGTGGGCTCTGCCCCTGAAGGGTTGATCACAGGCCCGCCCCGGCGACCCCGCCCTCCCTTATCCTGAATTGCTGACTGGAGCCCCCGTGCGCCTGTGCCCCACTTCCCTGGTCTTCGGCCTCTCCGCCCTCCTGGCCACCGCCCAGGTGCCTGCGCCGATGGCGAGCCTGAGCCCTGCGTGGCAGGCTCAGTGGTCGCTGCGGGCGAGGCTGGGACAGGGCGGCGCCGCCTTCGCCCCGGCCCGCCCCTGGAAGGCCACCACGGATCAGGTGGACATCCCCGCCGCCTTCGATGGCACCCGTCTCGTGCTGGTGAACGCCAATCCCAAGAAGGTGCGGGCCCTGGATCCGCTCACCGGCAGCACCCTTTGGGAGGTGCCCTTCACGGGCCTGCTGGACGTCCCTCCCCAGATCGCCGGCAACCGCGTGATCTTTGCCTTGGAGGGCGGGCGCCTGGGCGTACTGGATGCCGCCACCGGCGCCCTGCGCAACCTGCTGTCCCTGCCCCCCTGGAAATCCGCCAAGGGCGGCAGCCCCTCCCTCAAACCCCGCCTCCTCTTCCCTGCGGTGGCGGGCGATACCCTCGTGGTGGGCTGGCACACGCCTGCCAGTGAGCAGCGCCCCGACCAGGGCCTCTTCGCCTTCGATCTGACCACGGGCGCCCTCCGCTGGTCCTCGGCCCTTCCCGGCGCCTCGGAACTCCACCCCCTGATCCTGGGCAACCGCGTGCTCGTGGGCGGGGGCGGCCAGCTGACCACCTTCGACCTGGCCACGGGCCGGGTGGGCTGGATTGCCAAAACGCCCAAGCGCACGGCCTTCGAGAGCTGCCAGCTCATTGAGGACCGTCTCTTCCTGCGCACCCAGCAGGAGATCTTCGCCCTCGACCCGGTCACCGGGCAGATCCTCTGGTCCCAGGAGGCCCAGGGCAGCTCCCTGCTGATCGGCGCTGGCGATCGGCTGATCTTCACGGCGCCCCGGGGTACCTTCAACCCCACCTCCTGGATCGTCGCCTTCAACTCCCGCACCGGCGAGAAGGCCTGGGAGTGGGAGGCCGACAATGCGCTGCTCCCCTGGATCCTGAACGGCCGGGTGCTGCTCAACGCCAATGCGGAAGTGCTTTCCCTCGACCTGGCCACGGGCGCGCCGCTCTGGCGCCGGGACCTGGGCAATCCCTTGGTGCTTCCCCTGCAGGTGCGGGGCGACGCCATCTTGGCCGTCCACCGGGCCAAGGGCGGAGCCCGCATCGTGGCGCTCCGTCCCGCCGACGGCAGCGAATCCAGCGCCGCCCAGATCAAAGAGAAGATCGGCGCGGGCCTGATCTATGGCGGCACCAAGGGCGTGTTGCTCCCCCTGGCGGAAGGCGGCATCGTCGCCTTCTAGGTCAGGGCCTCGTTGGCCTGCAGCGTGTTGCGCATGAGGCCCGCGATGGTGAGGGGGCCCACGCCCCCGGGCACGGGCGTCACCGCGGCGGCCACCTGCATGGCTTCGCCGAAGCGCACGTCGCCGCAGAGCACGGCACCCTTGGCCTTAAGGGTTTCCAGCTTCTTGGGTTCAGCCGCGAAGATCCGTTCGCCCAGGGCCAGATCCTCCACCCGGTTGATGCCCACGTCGATGACCACGGCGCCGGGCTTGATCCAGGAACCCTCCACCATGCCCGGGCGGCCCACGGCGGCCACGAGCAGGTCCGCCTCCCGGCAGACGGCGGGCAGATCCGCGGTGCGGCTATGGGCGATGGTCACCGTGGCGTGTTCTTCCAGCAGCATGAGGGCCATGGGCTTGCCCACGATCTCGCTGCGGCCCAGCACCACGGCCCGCTTGCCCTTGAGACTCACGCCGTGGAGCTGCAGCATGCGCATCACGGCACTGGGGGTGCAGGGGCGGAGCCCGGGCAGGCCCTGGAAGAGCAGGCCCTGGTTCATGGGGTGAAAGCCGTCCACGTCCTTGGCGGGGCTGATGCGGTGGAGGGCGGACTTGGCGTCCAGGCCCTTGGGTAGGGGCAGCTGCACGAGGATGCCATCTACGCCGGGGTCGCCGTTGAGGCGGTCGATGAGGGCCTCCAGCTCCGCCTGGGAGGTGGTGGCCGGCACTTTGTGCTCCAGGCTCGTGATGCCCGTTTCCGCACAGGCCTTCACCTTGCCCCGGACGTAGACCTGGCTGGCGGGATCCTCACCCACGAGCACCACGGCCAGGCAGGGGGCGCGGTGGCCCTTCGCCAAGCGGGCTTCCACCCCGACCTTCACCTCGGCCAGGATGCGATCTGCGTAGGCCTTGCCGTCCAGGATGCTGCCCATGTGATCCACCTCGAAATTCCATTCCATCAGAGGGGGGCAGTGGCCTCAATCACCTTGATTTTCCTTGCAGGTAGCCGATTCGAGGGCTAAGCTTGGAATTCTCAATCTGGCGAGGTGCCGCCCGGCGCCCTGATCCGGTGGGCTCGTCCCACCTTTTTTGTTGAGTCTTGTGGACCTGAAGAAGCTCCAGCCTTCGATCGAACGGCAGCTCGCCCTGCTGGGCTATGAGCTTGTCCTCTTGGAAACCGCCCGTGAGGGCGGCGACGACATCCTGCGTCTGTACGTGGATCACCTGGATGCCGCCACCTCGCATCGCCGCATTACCTTGGATGACTGCGTGACCGTGAACGAGGGCCTGCTCGCCTGGATGGACGTGGAATTCCCCGACATGCGGGAGACCACGGGCATCGAGGTCTCCAGCCCGGGCATCGAACGCCCCCTGGCCAAGGCCGAGCACTTCCTCCGCTTCCAAGGCTGCCTCTGCCGCCTCCAGACCCGCGTCCCCATCAACGGCCAGAAGCGATTCAAGGGCTGGATCCTGGGCGTGGAAGGCACCGAAGTGGTGATCGAAGAAGATGGCGTGATCAAGCGCGTGCCCATCGAAGAACTGCAGAAGGCCAAGCTCGCCCCCTTTGACGAAGAGAAGACCCCCAAGCCCAAGCACATTCAGGCCCGGCTCACCAGCCACCTGAACGGGAATCCTGAATTTGAAGATCAAAACGACGCCGGCGTAGAGACAAGCGCCGGGGAGGAGCAATAACCATGGCAACCGTTCAAACCACTTTCTTCGAATCCGTGAAGATGATCGCCGCTGAAAAGGGCATCAACGAAGAGGACGTGTTCAAGGCCGTCGAGGAAGCCCTCGCCAAGGCCGCGGACAAGTACTTCAACGCCCAGGATTTCTACGGCAACTTCGAAGCCCAGATGGATCGCGAGACCGGCGAGTTCCACGTCTACGCCCTGAAGCAGGTCGTGGCCGAGGTCGAGGAAGAGGATCTGGAGATCAGCCTGGCTGAAGCCCAGGAGCTGAACCCCGACGCCGCCGAGGGCGACATGCTCTGGCTGCCCCAGGACACCAGCATGCTGGGCCGCATCGCCGCCCAGGCCGCCAAGCAGGTGCTCGTGCAGAAGGTGCGCGAGGCCGAGCGCGAGCGCATCCACACGGACTTCGCCGATCGCATGGGCGAGGTGGTGGTCGCCGAGGTCAAGCGCTTCGAGAAGGCCGCCATCATCCTCGAGATTGATCGCGTGGAAGCCATGCTCCGCCGTTCCGAGGCGCTGCGCGGTGACCGCTTCGACAAGGGTCAGCGCATCAAGGTGGTGATCCAAAGCGTCGACAAGAGCGCCAAGGATCCCCAGGTGCAGGTGAGCCGCACCGATCCGCGGCTGCTCATCAAGCTCTTCGAGAACGAAGTGCCTGAAATCCACGATGGCACCGTCGTCATCCGCAACTGCGTGCGCGAAGCAGGCGACCGTGCCAAGGTGGCCGTGGCCAGCCTCGATCCCGATGTGGATCCCGTGGGCGCTTGCGTGGGCCTCAAGGGCTCCCGCGTGCAGGCCATCATCCGCGAACTGAAGAACGAGAAGATCGACATCGTCCGCTACGACGACGACATCACCCGCTTCATCGCCAACGCCCTGAACCCCGCCAAGGCCATCCGCGTGAACATCACCAACCCCGACGAACGCCGAGTCGAGGTGGTGGTGGATGACGAGCAGCTCTCCATCGCCATCGGCAAGCGCGGCCAGAACGTGCGCCTCGCCGCCAAGCTCACGGGCTGGAACATCGACGTCCGCTCCGAAAGCGAGAAGCGCCGGGAGAACGAAGTCGCCCTCGGCCTTGCCCTGCCGGACATGCCCGCCTCCGAGGAGGCCTCCGCCGCCCCGGCCGCCCCCACCTCCAGCCTCCTCCAGGAGCTGACGGTGGAGGGACTTACGCCTGAGCTGGCCGATCGTCTGGCCGCCGCGGGCTTCGCCGACGCGAAAACGATCTACACTGTGACTGCTGATCAGCTCCTCGGGGTGGAGGGCGTGGATCAGGAACTGGCCTTCCGCCTCATCGACGCCGCCCACGCCCGTTTCGGGGAGTGAGCGCCCTCCTTCCGCGCGCATCTTCCCCGCCCGTTCCGGGCACGACCTGGTAAGACCTGAGGACCCCCTCCCACATGACCCTTCGCATCAACCAACTTGCCAAAGACCTGGGCGTGAGCAATCACGACGTCATCGACGTGCTCGAGAAGCGCCTCGGTGTGACCGGGAAGAGCCACAGCTCGAACCTCAGCCAGGACCAGGAAGCCCAGATTCGCCGGGTCCTCGAGGCCAAGGCCAAGGGTCAGCCCGAAGCGGCCCCCCTCGCCGTCCACAAGCCCCACGCCGCCATCAAGGTGGTGAAGGCCACCCGCGGCCCTGAGGCCGTGGAAGCCCCCAAGGCTGAACCCGCCCCCAAGGTCGAAGCCGTGGCCCCCCGCGTGGAGGCCCCCAAGCCCGAGCCCGTGAAGGTCGAGGCCCCCAAGGCCGAACCCAAGGCCGCCGAGGCCCCGAAGGTGGAGGCCCCCAAGGGCCCCACGGTGCTGATCAAGAAGGCGGAGGCCCCCGCGGCGCCCGCCCCGGCCGCCGAGCCCGCCGCGCAGGCAGAGCCTGCCGCCGCCCCGGCGCAGGGAGAGTCCTTCTCCCGACTGCGGGTGAGCCAGGCCCCCACCCAGGGCGCCAAGCCCGAGGAAAAGCCCGCTCGCTACATCCAGCTCCCCCAGGCCCGTCCGCCCCAGGCTCCCGCCTCGGGTCCCCGGCCCGAAGCCGGCGCCCGCGCCGTGCTCCAGCGCCCCGGTGGCCACACCACCCCCTCCCACGTGCAGCGGTCCGGCGTGCCCCAGCCCAAGGCGGTGCTGCCCATGGCCTCCAACACGAGCCGCGGTGAGGTGAAGCACGAGGCTCCCAAGCCCACCGTCACCAGCTCGCGCATGTCGAACCTGCCCTCCATCAGCCAGCTCCAGCCCGATCAGGGCTTCAGCCGCCTGAAGATGAGCGACACCCCTCCGCCCGAACCCCGGGAGCAGGGTCCCGCCCGCTACATCCAGTTGCCCCAGGCCCGTCCTGCGGGTGGTCCCTCCCGCCCCGGCGGTCCTGGCGGCCGTCCCGGCGGCCCTGGCGGTCCCGGCCGTGGTCCTGGTGGCCCTGGCGGTCCCCGTCCCGGCGGCTTCGGCGGTCCCCGTCCCGGTGGCCCTGGCGGCCCCAACCGCGGTCCCGGTGGTCCCCGCCCCGGTGGTTTCGGCTCCCGTCCTGGCGGCCCCGGTGGTCGTCCTGGCCTGGGCGCCCCCGCTGGTCCCATCGATCCCAACTCCCAGAAGGGCCCCGGTCGCGGCCCCAGCGGCGGCAAGAAGAAGGGCAAGCACGAGCGCACCGAGGAAGAGGAACTCGCGATCAAGATGCGGCAGCCCCGCAGCCGCGCGCAGGTCATCGCCACCGAGTACATCGAGGACGAGATCGGCATCGTCATGCTCTCCGAGGGCGTGACGGTCAAGGAACTCGCCGAGAAGTGCAACCGCCCCGCCAAGGACGTGGTTGCCAAGCTCCTGCACCGCGGCATCTTCGCCACGATCAACCAGCCCCTCGACACCGAGTTGGCTAAGGAGATCGCCCGTGAGTTCGGCTTCCTGGCCGACATCGTCTCCTTCGAGGAAGACGTGCAGATGATGGATGAGGCCACTGAGGTTCAGGGCGAGAAGCGCCCCCGTCCTCCGGTCGTCACCATCATGGGTCACGTCGACCACGGCAAAACCTCGCTGCTGGATGCCATCCGCAGCGCCAAGGTGGCCGCGGGCGAAGCCGGCGGCATCACGCAACACATCGGCGCCTACCACGTGGACGTCAAGGACAAGAACACCGGCCTCATGCGTCAGGTGGTCTTCCTCGACACCCCGGGTCACGAAGCCTTCACCAAGATGCGCGCCCGCGGCGCCAAGGTCACCGACATTGCGATCCTCGTGGTGGCGGCGGACGACGGCGTCATGCCCCAGACGGTTGAATCCATCAACCACGCCAAGGCCGCGGATGTCCCCCTCGTGGTGGCCATCAACAAGATCGACAAGCCCGGCGCCAACCCGGACAAGGTCCAGCAGGGCCTTCTCCAGCACAGCGTGCAGACCGAGGCTTACGGTGGCGACGTCCCCGCCGTCCCCGTCAGTGCCAAGTCCAAGCAGGGCCTCGATGAACTCCTCGAGACGCTGCTCCTCGTCGCTGACATGAAGGACCTCAAGGCCGTCTACGACTGCCCCGCCGCCGGTTCCATCATCGAGGCCCGCCTCGACAAGGGTCGCGGCGCCGTCGCCACGGTCCTCGTCCAGAACGGTACCCTCCGCGCCGGCGAGATCTTCGTGGCCGGTGCCACCATGGGCCGCGTCCGCGCCATGTTCGATGATCGCGGCAACCGCATCACGGAAGCCGGTCCCTCCACGGCGGTGCAAATCCTCGGCTTCGAGGAAGTGCCCTCCAGCGGCGACAACTTCCAGGTGGTCGAGTCCGAAGGCAAGGCCCGCACCATCGCCCAGTTCCGCCAGGAGAAGCTCAAGGCCGCCGCGCTCGCCAAGCAGCGCGTCACCCTCGAGAACATCTTCAGCACGATGAAGGAGGGCACCATCAAGGAGCTCCCCCTCATCATCAAGGCCGACACCCAGGGCTCCGTGGAATCCCTCGTGGGCTCCCTCGAGAAGCTCAGCACCGACAAGGTGCGCGTGCGCATCATCCACGCCGCCGCCGGTACTGTGAACGAGAACGACGTCCTCCTGGCGGAGGCCTCCAAGGCCATCGTCATCGCCTTCCACACCAAAGCCGAGAAGAAGGCCGAGGAGCTGGCCAAGGAAGAGGGCGTGGACCTGCGCTTCCACGACATCATCTACAAGGTGTCCGAGGAGATCGAGCAGGCCATGATCGGCAAGCTCGACAGCCTGGATCGCGAGGTCTACCAGGGCCGCGCCGAAGTGCTGCAGATCTTCAAGGCTGGCAAGACGGTCATCGCGGGTTCCCGCGTCACCGATGGCTTCATCAAGAAGAACGCCAAGGTGCGCGTCAAGCGTGGCGAGGATCAGATCTTCGAAGGCCTCATCTCCGCCCTCAAGCGGTTCAAGGATGACGTCACCGAGGTCAAGAACGGCTTCGAGTGCGGCATCTCGCTGCAGGGCTTCGATGACCTCCGCGAGGGTGACACCCTCGAGTTCCACACCACCGAGAAGTACGCCCAGACTTCGCTCTAGGCCGACCTTCAAGGACTGACCCAAGGGGACCGCTTCGGCGGTCCCCTTGGCATTGGGGGCCTTGGATTTGACCACGCTCAAAAATGGCTTATTTCAGATCGATTAGTCTTGTTAATAATCGACTCACGTGATGCTCATCACCAACTCAAAACCCCATCCTGATTGGGCTGTATTTCAGGAGTCTCAATGTCTGCACCTTCCTTCGCCCTCAGCGCCCCTGCCACCGACAAGACGGCGTCCAACCCCCTGGGGCTGAGCCGCATCGATCACTTCCAAATGACCGGCGATTTGGCCCGCCTGGAGCCCCTCTACCGCAAGCTGGGCTTCGCCCGGGTGGCCAGCGCCTCGGGCCCCTGGGGCAGGGCCGTCCACCTGCACCAGCAGCGCATGGACATTCTCATCTTCGACGCCAATGACACACACCCCGCCGGGCGCTACTTCCAAGCCCACGGCGAGGGCGTATGCGCCCTGAACTTCGAGGTGGCCGACCTCGACGTCGCCATCGCCGGCGCCCGGGCCCAGGGTGCCAAGGTGCTCGCCGAGCCCGAGACCCACACCCTCGGCAATGGAACGCTGCGCTTCGCCGCCATTCAGGGCGTGGGCGACGTGTGGAACTACCTCATCGAGCGCAAGGGCGAGCTGGCCAGCTTCTGGCCTGGCTTCCAGGCCGACCCCGCCCCCGCCTTCTGCGATCCCGGCCTAGTGCGCGTGGACCACCTCACCAACAACGTGGGCCCCTACGAAATGGACGCCCTGGTGGCCTTCTACGAGAACGTCTACGGCTTCGTCGTCACCCGCGAATTCCACATTCGCGGCGCCCTGGGCACGGGCCTCGATTCCAAGGTCGTGCAGTCCTCCAACAACCGCGTGATCATCCCCATCAACCAGCCCACGGATGAGAAGAGCCAGGTCCAGGAGTACATCAAGCGCCACAAGGGCCAGGGGGTGCAGCACATCGCCCTCTCCACCAACGACATCTTCCACACCCTTCGCACCCTCGGTGACCAGGGCTTCAAGTTCCTCCGCGTGCCCAAGACCTACTACGAGCTGCTGCCCGGCCGCATCGAGAAGAGCGGCTACACCGTGCGTGAGGATCTCGTCGAAGCCGAGCACCTGGGCGTCCAGATTGACGGCGACGAAACCGGCTACCTGCTTCAGATCTTCACCGAAGACCAGATCGGCCCCCTCTTCTTCGAGATCATCCAGCGCCGCGGGAATATGGGCTTCGGGGAAGGTAACTTCCAAGCGCTCTACGACAGCATCGAGCTGGATCAGAAGCGCCGCGGCGTGCTGTAAATCTCACCATTCGACATGAAGAACGAGGCCGCCGGGTGCGGCCTCATTCTTTTGCAACCCCCTGGGGCACCTCGAGCCGGATCACCTCACGGGAATGGTAAGGTGATTCCCATGTCCCTCCTGTCCGCCAGCTCCGCGTCCCGCCGCCAAGGCGGCTTCACGCTCATGGAGCTGCTGGTGGTGATGAGCATCCTGAGCATCCTCGCCACGGTGGGGTTGGCGGGGTACCGCTACAAGACGAAGGTGACCCGGGAAGCGGTGCTCAAGGAGAACCTCTTCCAGATGCACAACGCCCTGGAGCAGCACCGGGTGGACCGGGGCCGCTACCCCGCCAGCCTCTCGGCCCTGCGGGATCTGCAGTACCTGCGCGAGATCCCCATCGATCCCATGACCCAATCCAAGGACACCTGGACCACGGAACTGGAGGACGCCGACCCCACCAATCCCGAAGCGGAGCTGGGCATCCGGCGGGTGCGCAGCAGCAGCACGGATATCGGAACCAACGGCATCCCCTACAACGAATGGTAAGGCTCTGACATGGCAGATTCCCTGTCCCGCGAGGGCCACCGCTACGACACCGCCGACATCCGCGCCTTCCTGGATGGCCTTCATGGCACCCACGACAAGGCGCTGGGCCTCGCCTTCTCCGCCCCCGAACGCACGGGGCTGCCCCAGATCCAGCTGGGCCAGCAGGAAAGCACCCTCCTCACCCTGCTGATGCGCCTCGTCGGCGCGCGGCGTGTGGTGGAAGTCGGTACCCTCGCCGGCTACTCGGGCCTGCGCCTCGCCCGGGGCCTGCAGCCCGGGGGCCGCCTCTGGACCCTGGAATACCACCCCCGCCACGCCATGGTGGCTCGTCCGGCGCTGGTGGCTGCCCCTCCCGGCATCACGGTGAAGCTCCTCGAGGGGGATGCGAAGGAGACCCTCCCCAAGCTGGAGATCGAAGGCCCCTTCGATGCCATCTTCCTGGACGCCGACAAGGGGGGCTACGCCGAATACGGCGCCTGGGCGGCCCAGAACCTCCGCCAGGGTGGCATTCTCATCGCCGACAACGTCTACCTTTTCGGGCGCCTGCTCGAGGCTTCCGACGAGGCCGAGGCCGTGCGCCGCTTCCATCGTGAAGCCGCCGAGGCCTTCGACACCTGCGTGGTGCCCACGCCGGATGGCCTGCTCATCGGGATCAAGCGGTGAAGCTCCGGCGGCGGCCCGAGGTGCTGGCCATCGCCCGCCTTGACGCCGCCGCCCCCTGGCCCACCTGGGCCCTCGAGTCGCCCTTCGCGGCGCTCACCCGCACGGGCGAGGAGCTCAGCCTCGTGGTATCTGCCGAGCGCGTGCCCGCAGGCGTGCGCTGCGAAGGTCCCTGGCGGCCCCTGCAGGTGGTGGGCCCCTTGGATTTTGCCCTGGTGGGGATCCTTGCAGACCTAGCGGGCACGTTGGCTCAGGCCCGCATCAGCCTTTTCGCCCTCAGCACCTTCGATACCGACTACCTCCTGGTGAAGGAAGACCGCTTCGAGGCCGCCTGCGACGCCCTCCGGGCCTCGGGCCATGAGATTCTATAGGGTATGAACGACACCCTCCTTCGACGACTGGACCGCGCCTCCATGCTGCTGCTCCTCCTGTGGGCGGGCGCCTGCCTGGGCTTCGGGGCCATGGCCCCCCTGCTCTTCGC
Source organism: uncultured Solibacteraceae bacterium (assembly GCA_964617215.1). Classification (GTDB taxonomy): domain Bacteria; phylum Acidobacteriota; class Holophagae; order Holophagales; family Holophagaceae; genus JAFDVN01. The sequence goes on from CAZTVL010000001.1 coordinate 537,908, forward strand.
CAAGCTGCCCAGCCGCGACCTCGCGGGCCAGATCGCCGGCGCCATGGTGCACCGCCTGGATGCCCTCGCCTGGATCGCCTTCCTCGTACCCCTCGTGCTCAGCTACGGTGGGCGCTGGGTGGGCGAGCTGGAGGAGGGCCCCATCGGCCCCGCCAAGCTCTGGGCCCTCGCGATGATGGTGCCGATCCTCCTAACCCTCATCAGCCACAACCTCGTGACGCCCCGCCTCGCCGAGCTGCGCGCCCAGATGGGCGGCCCCATCGAGGGTTTCGCCCTGGATCACCCGCTGCGCGCCATCTATGAGCGGAACCACAAGGTCAGCACCATCGCCTTCTTCGTCCGCATCGGCCTCGCCCTGGGCCTCGGCCTGCTAGTGGAGCACCTGCCGCGGCCTGCGGCCAAGGATTGAGGGGAACCTGAACCGCGAAAAGGGGCCTCGTGTTGAGGCCCCTTTGTTTGGAAGCGCGACGGGCGGGCCCGCCCTGCTTCAGGGCAGACGGCCGGGGGTGTGCACGGCCCGGGCCTGATCCAGGGCGGTTTCCAAAGCCTTCAAATCCCGCTCCACCGCCTCACGGATCTGCGGCTTCAGGGACGCGAACCCCGCTTCCGCCCAGGCCAGGTTCTGGCGCTGCGTGGACGTGGGGACCTGGGTGGTGGCCCACACACCACTGGCCACGCGCTCCACGCGGTCCAGCAGGCCGGGGTGCGGCGGCTCCTGGTAGGCGGCTTTCACGCCATCGCCCCGCAGTTGCACTTGGAGGTCCCGGAGGTGGAGGGACAGGGCCTTGCCGCGCGCAACGAGTTCCGGCGCGATGCCCGGGGTCTCCTGAAGGGCCTTGCGTACGTGGGCCAGGCGGTCCAGGGCCTCCTGGAGGGAAGCTGCCACCTGATGCCCCTGCCGCAGCAGCTCCGAGGCCGAGGCCTGGAAATCGGTGATGGCCTGGAGCCCTTCGGCGGAACGGCCGGGCAGCACCTTCACTTCGAAGGTGATGGGGGCCGCCACGGGGCGGAGGATGCCATCCTCCCGCAGGCCCAGTTGAGCGCGGTAGGTGCCAGGGGGGACCAGGGCGCCGTTGAGGCCGTCGTCCCAGGGATCCCCATCCTCTTTCGCCTTGAGACTGATGGGATCCGGCGCGCTCCGCCGGAGATCCCAAGCCACCCGCTGGAGGCCCGCCTTCGCGGGGCCCGTGAGGTGCCGCAGTACTTTGCCCTGGGCATCGGAGATGGTGAGCACCGCCTGGGGCGCGGCTTCCCGCGCTTCGGCCGTGAGCTCGGCCCAGCTGGGGGCCTTGGGGTCCCCGCCGGCCTTGATCACTTCGCGCTCCTGCGCCTGGCGCTGTTTGCGGTGGGTCTTCAGCTCCGCCTTCAGGTGGTAGGTGAAGACGGCTCCGAAGCTCGGGTTCGGCGCGGTGTAGAGGTCCCCGCCCATGAAGGCCTTGCCGGGGTAGCCGAAGGGGCGGGCTTCCACGTAGAGCGGCGCAGGCCGGGTGGCGAAGAGGTGGGCTTCGGCGGCCAGGGCCTCGGGCTTGGCTTCCCGCAGGGGCGTGAGGTCATCGAGGATGTAGAAACCCCGACCGAAGGTGGCGACCACCAGGTCGCCCTCCCGGGCCTGGATGGCCAGGTCACGCACGGGGATGGTGGGCAGGTCCTTGAAGGGGGTCCACGCCTTGCCGCCATCCAGGCTGAAGAAGAGGCCGAATTCCGTACCCGCGTAGAGCAGCCCCTCCCGGGCCGGATCTTCGCGGATCACGTGCACGGGGCCGCGGGCCGGGAGGTTGCCCGCGATGCTCACCCAGGTGCGACCCCGATCGGCGCTGCGGAGCAGGTAGGGCTTGAAGTCGCCGTTCTTGTGGTTGTTGAAGGCGGCGTAGACCACCTCGGCCCGGTGCGGGGAAGCGGAGAGGCTCGACGTGTAGGTGCGATCGGGTACGCCGGGGAAGGTGTCCAGCTTGCGCCAGGCCTTGCCGCCATCCTCGCTCACCTGGAGCAGGCCATCGTCCGTGCCGACGAAGAGCAGGCCTTCGGCCTTGGGCGATTCCGCCAGGGCCACGATGTTGCCGTAGTTGGAAGTGCTGGCGTGCCGGGCCACGGCATCCACGCTCCAGGCACGGCCCATGACCTTGAGGCTGTTGCGATCCAATTGGCGGGTGAGGTCGGGGCTCGCGGGCATCCACGTGTTGCCCCGGTCGTCGCTGCGGAACAGTTTGTTGGCCGCGAAATAGAGCCGCTTGGACTGATGGGGGCTGAGGAGCAGCGGGCTGTCCCAATTCCAACGCAGGGGGGGTTCCCCAGGCGCTGCCACGGGCTGGATGTCCATGGCTTCACCGGTGCGGCGGTCGAAGCGGGCCAAGCCGCCGTACTGGGATTCGGCATAGACCGTGTCGGGGTCCTCGGGATCCACCTGGCTGTAAAATCCATCGCCGCTCTGGGTGGCGAACCAATCTTCATTGGTGGCGCCGTGGGCCTTGGTGGTGCGGCTGGGGCCGCCGAGGCTGAAGTTGTCTTGGGTGCCGCCGTACACGTTGTAGAAGGGCAGCGCGTTGTCCACGGCCACCCGATAGAACTGCGCGATGGGGAGGTTGGCCTTGAAGGACCAGGAGGCGCCCTGGTCGTGGCTTTCATACACGCCGCCATCGCAGCCGGCCAGCAGGTGGCGGCCCTCGGCGGGATCGATCCACAGGGCGTGGTTGTCCACGTGCTTGTCCTTCTCGCCCACGCGGCGCCAGGTCTTCCCGCCGTCGTCGGACACCTGCATGAAAGTGTCCATGGCGTACACGCGATCGGCCCGGGTGGGATCCGCGAAGAGCTCCTGGTAGTACATGGCCGCCCCGGATACCCAGGGGCTGCGCTTCTCCCAGTTGGCGCCGCCATCCGTGGATCGGAAGAACCCGCCCTCCTTGTTGGCGGCTTCGATGGTGGCGTACACCACGTCGGGATCCTCGGGTGAGGTGGCCAGGCCAATGCGGCCCATGTCCTCCTTGGGCAGGCCACCCGCCAACTTCTTCCAGGTGAGCCCACCGTCCGTGGATTTGTGGATGGCGGTCTCGGGGCCGCCATCGATGAGGGTCCACACATGCCGGCGGCGCTGGTAGGTCGCGGCGTAGAGCACCTCCGAGTTGCGGGGATCCATCACCACGTCGGTGACGCCCGTGTGCTCGCTGACCGTGAGCACGGCCTTCCAGGTCTTGCCGCCATCCGTGGTCTTGTAGAGGCCCCGTTCCCCGCCGGCACTCCATAGGGGGCCCTGGGCGGCAACGTAGACCACGCGGGAATCCTTGGGATCCACAAGGATCTTGCCGATGTGCTCGGAGGTCTTGAGGCCCACGTTCTCCCAGGTCTTGCCGCCATCCACGGACTTGTAGACGCCATCGCCGAAGCCCACGCTGCGATGGCTGTTGTTTTCGCCGGAGCCCACCCAGATCGTGAGGGGATCTTTGGGGTCGAGGGTGATGCAGCCGATGGCGTAGGAGCCCTCACGCTCCAGGATGGGGGTCCAACTCGTGCCCGCGTTCTCGGTTTTCCAGACGCCGCCGGATCCCGCAGCGACGTACCAGGTGGCAGGGCGGGTGGGATCCACGACGATGTCCACCACGCGGCCCGAGGTGCGGGCGGGGCCAATGTTCCGGAAGGGCAGGCCACCCAGCGCCGCCAGGGGCGAAGCCTCGGCCTCGGCCTTCGCTTTGGCCTTGGCGGGGGCCTGGGCCTGGAGCATCAGGGGCGGGGCTGCAACGAGCATGCATGCGAGGCCGGCGATGGGGCGAAGGTGCATGGTGACTCCTGGGGTGACGATGGCCCATCCTACCGTTGCAACCGCGAGTCGAACCACGGGGCTCACCCCACCCTTGGCCTCGCGGCCCCACCCTGGGTGTGGGGATGAGACGCGGATCCAGTCCTGATCCCGTTCCGGCGGTGGTGCGCTGCATCACCGAAGTTCCCCTTTACGGGGCCTCCCAAGGGATCACTTTGAGGGTATTCAGCGGAATTCCGCAGCAGGGGGCCTTTGCCCCGCTGTGAAAACGCTGGGAGGATCCCATGCGAAAGCGGTCGGGCGTCCTTTCCCTCGGAGTCCTCGCCCTCCTCCTCCTGCCCGCCTGCAAGGGCGGCGGCGACGGGGGCAGCACGCCCCCGCCCCCTCCGGTCACGGGCGGGGCGGGATTCGCCCCCGCCACGGGCCCGGGAGATACGGAGCACTACTTCCCCAATGCGCTCGGGGACACTTGGTACCTCAACGTCTCCAGCAGCGATCCCACGGCCCCCCCCGCCCACCCCTTTACCTCCATGGTCGTGGTGGGCACTCACGCGGTCTTCGGCGTGCAGGCCAGCGTGCTGAGCGAAGGCTCGGGAGGATCCCCCCTGGAGAGTTACTACTACAAGAGCCCCGGCGGCGTGACCTTCCTAGGGACCAACGATTCCACCGACCTCCTGACCGCCCAGACGGTGCCCAATCCCGAACTCCTCTTCCCTCCCGCGGTGGGGCCCATCGCCAGCTTCGCGAGAACCGGCCTGAACTTCGGCGAGGATCTGGATGGCGATGGCGTGCCCGAGAAGATCGACCTCACCCAGAGTTCCGCCATCACCGGCTTCGAGCCCGTCGCCGTCCCCGCGGGGGTCTTCCCCAGCGCCGGCAAACGGGTCTCCACCCTGAACGGCACCCTCCACCTTTCCTCCGTGCCGCAGACCGCCACCATCCAGGCCACCCAGACCACTTGGGCCGCCCCTGGCGTGGGGGCATTGAAAACCACGATGGACACCACCGTGTCCTTCCAGGGCATGTCGGAAAGCCTCTCCCTCCGAACGGAGGTGCGGGGTTACGTCATCGATGGCATCCACCGGGGCCTCGCGCTGCCCCTGCCGGTGATGACGGGCCTGGCACCCGACGACCACATGATGCCCCATCCCACCGGTCGACCCGTGGTGGCCACGGATGGCAGTGGTTTCCTCGTTTTGGGGCGGCGCGCCACCGGCACCTCCCCCGCCTATTCCGTGAATTGGCGCGGCACCCTCTGGACCCTGGACAGCACCGGCGAAGGGCCCTCCTTCGATGTAACGGCCCCCATCACCACCACCCAACCCTCAGATGAAGTCGCCATGCAGGCGGCCCTCGGATTCGATGGCACCAACTACCTGGCGGTGATGGGCATGCCTGGAGACGTACAGCACGCCCTCGTGGCTCAGCGCATCTCCCCCGCCGGCGCCGTGTTGGATGGGCCCACGGGCTTCCAGGTGGTGGCCGATTCGGCCAATTCCCCCGCCCTGGCCTTCGATGGGACGCGCTACCTGGTCGTGTACTCGGCGGCTGCCTACGTGGACACCTACGGGCAGATCTTCGGCGTGTTCGTGACGCCCGCCGGGCAGGTCTCCGGAAGCCCCTTCCCCATCGCGCCGGCCCCGGGCTATCAATCCCGGCCCGTGGTGGCCTTCGATGGCACCAACTACCTCGTGCTCTGGGCCCAAGCCGCCTGGGACACCCAAATGCACGGCATCCAGGGCACCCGGGTCTCGCCCAGCGGTACGGTGCTCGATCCGTCCGGCATCCTCGTGGAATCCACGATCACTGCCACGCCTCAACTGATCTTTGATGGCACCGCCTACCTGGTGGCCTGGATGGATCCGCGCCTGCAGGGTGATTCGGGCAACTGCAACGTATTCGCCGCCCGGATCTCCACCTCGGGCCAACTGCTGGATGGCACCCCCGCCAGCAGCGGGTTTCCCGTCACCACGGCCCTGGGCGTCACGACCTTCAACGTGACCCTGGCCCGGACCCAGGGCGAATGCTGGCTGGCCTGGCAGGAGGCCCCCGGGATCGGCGTGAGCCCTTCCCTCCGGGGCATCCGGATCAAGCCCGGGGGCATCCTCGTGAATCCCAGTGCCCAAGGGGACCTCTGGCTGGGGCCCCCCTGGAGTTCCATGTACCCCTGCCTGACGGCCCACGCCACCGGCGGCCTGCTCGTGTGGCTGGTGCCCGACGGCATGTCGAGCGTGCCCTCCCTGGGAGGCCTCCCCATCCACCCCTTCGGGCCCTGATCGCGACCTCGAGGCGCGCCTATTCCTGGCCCACGGCCCGGGGCGGTTGGCCGTTGGGCAGCTCCCACCACTCCAGGGCCCGAGCGGGCATGGGGCCGGGGATGAGTTCCCGGAGCCACTCGCGGATCTCGTCGACGCCCACGCCCTCCACGGCCACGGCGTGCACGGCCATGGGGTGGCGGCGCTTCAGGTCCAACTTTTTAGGGCGGGGCAGCTTATCGATCTGGTTGAGCACCAGGAGCCGGGGCTGGGCCAGGTCGCCATCGTCCATGCACCCGATCTCCCGCAGGGTCTGGCCCACCACCTTGAGGTGGTCCTCCACCTCAGGATGGCTGGCGTCGGCCACCACCAGCAGGGCGTCCGCCGTGCGGACCTCCCCCAGGGTGCTGCGGAAGGCGGCCACGAGTTGGTGAGGCAGTTTCCGGATGAAGCCCACGGTATCGGCCACGAGGGCGTGCTTGGGGGTGGGATCCCCCTCCCCGGTCTCGGGGTTGAAGTCGGCGCCCAGCCAGGCCTTGCGGGTGGTGGTGTCCAGGGTGGCGAAGAGCAGGTCCTGGGGTTCGCCCTCGCCCGTCAAAGCCTTGAGAAGGGTGGTTTTACCCGCGTTGGTGTAACCCACGAGGGCCACCCGGGGCAGGCCCTTGGGGCGGCCCTGGCGCTGGGTCTCCCGCACGGTTTCCAGGTGCTCCAGCTCCCGCTTCAGCTGGCTGATGCGGGTGCGCAGCATGCGGCGATCCACCTCAATCTGGGTTTCACCGGGACCGCCACGGAGGCCCACGCCACCGCCCTGGCGCTCCAGGTGGGTCCACTGGCCCTTGAGGCGGGGCAGCTCATATTCGCAGCGGGCCAGTTCCACCTGGGCCTTGGCCTCCCGGGTCTGGGCCCGCTGCTCGAAGATGTTGAGGATCAGGCCCGTGCGATCCATGCACTTGAGGCCCGTGATCTTCTCGATGGCGTTCACCTGGGAGCCCGTGAGCTCGTCATCGCAGATCAGAAGCATGCAGCCGCTGCGCCGGGCTTCGGAGGCCAGGGCTTCGAGCTGGCCGGAGCCGTAGAAGGTCTTGGAGGCCACCTGGGAGCGCTTCAGCCGGTGCCGGGACATCACGGAATAGCCGCAGGAACGGGCCAGTTCGCCCAGTTCCTCCAGGTGATCCTCGATGAATTCCTCCCGATCCTCCGGCCCCTGGTGGGCGACAAGCAGGCAGCGGGGCAATTCGAGGGATCCTGTCATCCCCCGATTATCGCACTGTCCGTGCCCCTATACTCTGCACCGACCTTCAGGTTGTATTGAACCGTTGTCATGTCCTTCCCAGGCCTGACCGATAGGCCCCGCTAGGAAGCATCAATAGGGCCCGCACATCCATGGTGATCGGCAAACTTTTCGGCAAAGACAAGGACGATCGGGGGGATTCCGATTTGGCCCTGGCCTACCTGGAAGATGCCCAGGCCAAGCGGGTTCCCCTCACGCTGATCGACCCCAAGGGGCGGGAGCTGCCCGCCCACGTCCAGGCCGTCTTGGAGGATCGGGTGAGCTTTTCCGCCTCCGGCCTCATGCCCGTGGAGAAGGGGGACAAGTTCAGCATCATCCTGGTGATCGATGGGCTCCGCCTGCGCATCAAACTGCGGGCCTACGAGATCAAGAACGGCGTGCTCCAGGTGGCGCCCCCCACGGAGATCGAGCTGGCCGAGCGGCGCAAGAAACCCCGGGCCCGCATCAGTTCCAAGGAGGGCGCCACGGGCACCGCCCTGACCGGCCTCTTCGATGGCATCGGGGCCACGGGCACCGTGGAGAACGTGAGCGAAGGCGGCTTCCGCCTCAAGGTGGAAAAGGCCATGGAGATCAAGGGGGAGCGCAAGCTGCACCCCTCCCAGAACCTCATGATGCCCGGCACCCCCCTGATGATGGTGAAGCTCAGCAAGCTGCCCAAGGCCTCCAACATCGAGACCGACGGCAAGGTGGCCTACGCGCAGATGGACGGCGCCACGCTCTACTTGGGCATCACCTTCAGCAGCGACCAGACCTCGCTGCGGGGCCTGATCTCCTCCCGCAGCGGCGCCATTCCCAGCACCGTGCCCCCCAAGGCGCGCCGGGCCGCTGAAAAGCCCCGGGAACACGAGGCGCCCCGGCCGGAACCCCGGCACGAGGCGCCGGCGGCCCCCACACCGGCGGCCCCCACACCGGCAGTCCCCGCACCCCCGGCGTCCCAGCCCCAGACCCCCGCCCCACCCAGCGAGCCGGCCGCGCCCGCCGCCTCCGCTCCGTCTGCCCCAGCCAACGGCGAGCCGAAGCCGGATCGCTCCACCGCGCTCTCCAACCTCAAGCGCCGCACCCGCGCCATCCTCGTCGCCATGGAGGACCACCCGGACCGGGATTGGCTGAATTCCTTCCTCCTGGATCTGGGCTACCAGCGCATCTACCTGGCCGCCACCCTCACGGAGATCCTGGAGGCCCTGGATCAACCCGGCATCAGCCTCATCCTCATCGATGGCGGCGTGGCGGAGTTGAAGGGCATGGAACTCGCCGACTTCCTCAAACAGCGTCTGGGGGAGGGGAAACCTCCGGTGATGCTGGCCGCGGAAACGGTGCAGACCGTGATGGTGCTTGCGGCCAAACGGGCCGGGGTGGATCAGATCCTCGTGAAGCCCTACGACCACGACGAGAATCTCTCCACCATGATCGATGGCCTCGTGGGGCTTTAAGCGCGGATCCCCCGGGCCGGGCACCGCACCTCTGCGATACTGCCTCCACTCTTCGGTGAACGCATGCCCCTCGCCCCCGGCACCCGCCTCGGCCCCTATGAAGTTCTGTCCCAGATCGGCGCAGGCGGCATGGGCGAGGTGTACAAGGCCCGGGATCCCAAGCTGGATCGCCTGGTGGCCATCAAGGTGCTGCCGCCGGCCCTGGCCAAGAGCGGGGATCTGCTCGTTCGCTTTGAACGGGAGGCCAAGGCCGTGGCCGCCCTGAACCATCCGAACATCCTCGGCATCTACGATTTCGGCCAGGAAGGCGATCACGCCTACGCCGTAATGGAGCTGCTCGAAGGCGAATCCCTGCGGGAGCGGTTGAAGGCCGGCGCCATGGCCCCCAAGAAGGCCGTGGAGATCGCCCGGCAGATGGCCGAGGGCCTCGCCGCCGCCCACGCCAAGGGCATCGTGCACCGCGACATCAAACCCGACAACGTGATCCTCACGCGCGATGGCCACGTGAAGGTGCTGGATTTCGGACTGGCCAAGGTGCGCACGGGGCCGGCCGGTGAAATCCCCACGGTCCTGGAAGGCGAGGGCCCCCTGACCCAGATCTCGGATTGGTCCGCCGCCAACCGTCTCCCGGGTGAATTCTCCGGTTGGTCCAACTCCAGCGGCCCCATGTCCACCATTCCCACCCTGGCGGGAAGCGGCTCCGGCAGCGCCCAAACCCAGGTGGGGGCCATCCTCGGCACCGTGGGCTACATGTCCCCCGAACAGGTGAAGGGCCTAGCGGCGGATCAGCGCTCGGACATCTTCACCCTGGGCGTGGTGCTCTACGAGATGCTGGCGGGCCGCAAGGCCTTCCAGCGGGAGACGGCGGCCCAAACCCTGGCCGCCATTCTGGAAGACGAGCCCGCGGAGCTCACGGGCACCCGGGGCTTCATCCCCCCGGCCCTGGAGCGCCTCGTGCACCACTGCCTGGAAAAGGAACCCGGCCGGCGTTTCCAATCCATGCAGGATCTGGCCTACGACCTGGCCACCCTCTCCACCCTGTCCACCGCCGCCGGGGCCGAACCCGAGCGCCAGGCCCGCCGAAAGGCCCTGCGCACGGCCTTGCTCACGGCGGGTGCCGTACTCCTCCTCACGGTGGCCCTGAGTGGCGGCAACCTGCTCCACTTCGGCCGCCCCGATCCACCCCCGGCCTTCCACCGCCTCACCTTCGTGCCGGGCACCATCGAAGCCGCTCGCTTCGGCCCCGATGGCAAGACCGTCTACTTCTCCCAGCGGGTGGCCGGGGGCCGACCCGACCTCTACGTGCTCCACCCCGATGACACCGAGCCCAAGGCCCTGGGCATCCAGGACGCCCTGCTGCTGGGGGTCTCCCCCTCCAATGAACTGGCTTTCCTCCGGGCCCCCCGGCTCCGGTTCGGCGGGCGCTACCAGGGCCTGTTGGCCCGGGCTCCCGGGGGCGGTGGCGCCCAGCGGGATCTGCAGGAGGATGTCACCGAGGCCGTGTGGGATGGCGAAGGCCTCGCCATGCTGAGCATCGATCCCAAGGTGCAGTTCCACCTGGAATTCCCTGCGGGCAAGGAGATTCTCAGCGGCGGATGGAGTTCGCGCACGCTGCGGCAGCTCCGCGCTTCCCGGGACGGGCAGCTCCTGGCCCTCCTGGATTCAGATTCCGCGGCCCGCTCCGAGATCGCCCTCTACGATCGCAGCGGCCAGCGCCGCGTGCTCTTCACCAAGGAGGGCGACAGCAACGGCGACACCTTCACCGGGCTCGCCTGGGGCCCCGGCGGAGAGCTCTGGGTCTCGGAGCTGCAGGGCGATCAAACGGCCCTGTGGGCCCTCTCCCTGTCCGGCCAACAGCGCTTCCTGTGGCGGGGGGGTGGCACCCACGCGTTGATGGATGTCTCCGCCAATGGCCGCGCACTCCTCACCCATCATCAGGTCCGCCGCGGCGTGCTGGCCCTGAAGGCGGGCGAATCCCAGGCCCGGGACCTCTCCATCTTGGGCAGCACCCAGGCCAAGGGCTTGAGCGCCGATGGCCGCAGCCTCCTCCTCCTGGAATCCCCGGTCATGGAAGGCGGCACCCCCCGGGATGGCGCCTACGTGAGGCCCATGGAAGGCGGCCCGGCCCTGAAGCTTGGCCGGGGCCTCCCCCAGTCCATCTCCCCCGATGGACGTTGGGTGCACATGGACCTCGCCGCCCTGGGCCCCGCGGACCTCGATCCCGCCTGGGTCATCGCCCTCCAGGAAGCGGGCCTGGATCCCAAGAGCCTCGGCGATGCCGCCGCCCGCGCCCGCTTCCTGCTCTTCGTGCCCACGAGCCTTGGCCGCCCCTTCGCCGTTCCGCTGCCCCAGGGGTTCGAGGATCCCGGCTATGCCCACCTGCTGGCGGATGGTCAGCACGTGGCCACCACCCTTACGAGCCAGGGCACGGATCACTGGGTGCTCCTCAACCGCAAGGGCGGGGCCCCACGGGTCCTCACGTCGGATGGCCTCGGGCTCTTCTATTCGGGCCTGAATCCCATCTCCCCGGATGGATCCCGCCTCATCGTCTCCGGCAATTCGAAGGACTGGTTCGTCCAGCCCCTGGCCGGGGGCGAGCCCACACCCATCAAGGGGATGCTCCCCGGCGAGCGCGTGATCGGCTGGAGTGCCGATGGCCAAGCCGTCCACCTCCGGCCCGAACTCTCGGTGCTCCCGGTGACCCTCTCCCGCCTGGACCTCCGGACCGGCGCGCGAAAGCAGCTCATGGCCTTCATGCCGCCCGACCCCGCGGGGCACCTCCAAACCCGCGGGGTGTTCATCACCCCCGATGCCCGGGCCTTCGCCTTCACCTACGATAAGAAGCTCAGCGAGCTGTACCGGGTGGAAGGGCTGCGGTAGCAACCCGGCGATTGCTGGCATAGTTGCGGGATTCTCCGGTGAATCCATGCCCCTCGCCCCAGGCACCCGCCTCGGCCTCTTCGAAATCCTGTCCCCCCTCGGTGGCGGCGGGATGGGCGAGGTGTATAAGGCCCGGGATCCCAAGCTGGATCGATGGGTGGCCCTCAAGGTGCTCCCGGCCTCCATGGCCCAGGATCCCGATCTCCTAGCGCGCTTCGAACGGGAGGCCAAGGCCGTCGCCGCCCTGAACCATCCAAACATCCTGGGGATCTACGATTTCGGAAAGCAGGATCGGCACGTCTACGCGGTCATGGAGCTGCTGGAAGGCGAGTCCCTCCGCGAGCGGCTGAAGGCGGGGCCGCTGCCCCCGAAGAAGGCCGTGGAGATCGCCCTGCAGGTGGCAGAGGGCCTCGCCGCGGCCCACGCCAAGGGAATCATCCACCGCGACATCAAACCTGAAAACATCTTCCTCACCCGGGAAGGGCGCGTGAAGGTGCTGGATTTCGGCCTCTCCAAGCAAATCCCCGCCTGGGCCCAGCCCAGTTCTACGCACTCGGAATTCCCGACCCAAACGGCCGCCCTGGGCCGCACCGAGGCCGGGGCCATCCTCGGCACCGCGGGCTACATGGCCCCGGAACAAGTGCGCGGCGAGGCCGCGGATCACCGCTCCGACATCTTCGCCTTCGGCTCGGTGCTCTTCGAAATGCTCACGGGCCGCCGAGCTTTCGAACGCGCCACCGCCGTGCAGACCTTCAAGGCCGTGCTCGTGGAGGAACCCGCCGAGTTCGCCAGCCTCCGGCCCCAAATCTCCCCCGCCCTGGAGCGGCTCGTGATGCACTGCCTGGAAAAGGAGGCCGGCCGGCGCTTCCAATCCATGCAAGATCTCGCCTACGGCCTTCGCCAGTTGGACCTCACCTCGGCACCCGCCCAGGACACGGGAACCCAAAAGATCACCCCCCGGGATCGCCGCTGGCCCGCCTTCGGCGCGGGCGCCGCCTCCATCCTTCTCCTGGGCCTGCTGCTAAACGCCACCCACCGACTGCGCTTGGGCGAGGCGAGCCCCCCGCCCTCCTTCCAGCGCCTGAACTTCGTGCCCGGCACCATCGAGGCCGCCCGCTTCGGGCCCGATGGCAGATCCGTGTACTTCTCCCAGCGGATCACCGGCGGCAAACCCGAGATCTTCGTCGCTCGCCCCGGCACCGCCGGACCGGAACCCGTGGGCCTCCAGGACGCCCTGTTGCTGGGCGTCTCCGCCACCAACGAACTGGCCTTCCTGAACCATCCCCGCCATTGGGTGAGCGGCCGCTACCGGGGCACCCTGGCCCGGGCCCCCGGGGGCGGGGGCGCGCTGCGCGAGCTGCAGGAGAACGTCACCGAAGTGGCCTGGGATGGGGAGGGTCTGGCGACGATCACCTCCACGGAACAGGAGGTGACCCTGGAGTTCCCGCCTGGCAAGCGGATTCTCACGGGCAACCACCAGACCCGGACCCTCTGCCTGCTCCGCCTCTCACCGGATGGCGCCCACCTCGCCCTCGTGGAGGCCGACGCCCGCACCAAAACCCAGATCGTGGTCTTCACGCGCAACGGGCAACGGAAGGCCCTGTTCACCCAGGAGGGGGACATCAACGGCAACACCCTCACGGGCCTGGCCTGGGGACCCGGCGGCGAGCTGTGGGTCTCGGAACTCCAGGGGGATCAGACGGCCCTCTGGACCCTGGATCTGGAAGGACACCGCCGGCCCCTCTGGCGTGGCCAGGGGCAGCATCAGCTCATGGACGTCTCCCCCCGGGGCCAGGCGCTCCTGGTGCAGCATCAGGCCCGGCGCGGCGTGTGGGTGCAGCACGCCCACGAGGATCACCCCCGGGATCTCTCCATCCTCGGCAGCACGCAGGCCTTCGGCCTCAGCGCCGATGGCCGGAATTTGCTGCTGCTCGAGTCCCCCGCCATGGATGGCGGCACCTCCCGGGATGAGGCCTACCTGCGGCCCGTGGAGGGCGGTCCGCCCGTGCGCCTCGGTCGGGGCACGCCCGATGCCCTCTCCCCCGATGGGCGCTGGGTCCACATGGACACGGCCACGCAGAAAGTGAAGGACCTCGATCCCGGCTGGGTGGCCGCCTATCGGGAAGCGGGGCTGCCCCTCCAGGACGTGGAAGATCCCAAGGCCCGCGCCCGCTACGCCCTCTTCGTCCCCACGGGCATGGGTCGTCCCCTGGCCATTCCGCTGCCCAAGGACTCCGTACCCATCGGCTACGCCTTCCTCTACCCCGATGGCCAGCGCGCGCTCGCCAGCCTCTCCCTGAACGGGAAGGATCACTGGGTGCTCTTGGACCGGAAGGGCCAGGCCCCCCGGATAGTCACCCGGGAAGGCCTCGCCGATATTTGGGCGGGGCTCGTGCCCCTCTCTCCGGATGGCTCCCGCCTCATCGTCTCCGGCACGGGCCACGATTGGTTCATCCAACCCCTGCCCGAAGGTGAGCCCAGCCCCATTCCTGGCCTGTTCCCCCGGGAGCGGGTCATCGGCTGGAGCGGGGATGGCAGGGCCGTCTACGTGCGCCCCGAACTCTCGGTGCTGCCCGTCACCCTCACCCGCGTGGAGCTGGCCACCGGCGCCCGGAAGCAGATTCTGGCCTTTACCCCGCCGGATGCCGCCGGCCAGGTGCAGACCCGGGGCGTCTTCATGTCCCTGGATGCGAAGGTCTTCGCCTTTACCTACGAGAAGAAGCTGAGTGAGCTCTACCTCGTGGAGGGCCTGAAATAGGCGGGGGCCGCGCGCAACGGGTAGCCTAGGGGCATGGCTTCATTCATCCAAGTCGTCTCCGACCGCTACCTCCGGGCCCGGCGCAAGGGCGCCTTCGTGAAGGTGATGGTGCGTTTCGCGCTCGTGGGCACGGCCTTGGGCGTGTTCGCCATGGTCATCTGCATGGCGCTGATGAACGGCTTCCGGGAGGAGATCCAGGCCACGCTCTTCCGCGCCACGGCCCATTTCAGCCTCGCCCCCTTCGCGGGCGACGTGCGGGAGGCCACCGCCGCAGCGGCGAAATTGCGCGCCGTGCCAGGTGTCGCAGGCGTCAGCCCCATGCGCCTGGAAAAGGGCCTGCTCAAGGGTGGCGCCCCGGATTCCCCCCCCGAGGGTGTGGTGATCAAGGCCGTGGATCCCGCCACCGCCGCCAGCACCAGCAGCATCTTCGAAAGCACCGTGCCCATCCGCATCGCGGAACTGCAGGAGGGGCAGATCCTCATCGGGCAGGAGCTGGCCCGCATCCTGAGCCTGCGCGTGGGCGACACCGTGACCGTGGCCTTCATGCGCTTGGAGCTGGGGCTGGGCGGCGTACAGCCCAAGTTCGCGGCGTTCAAAGTCGTCGGCACCTTCCAGAGCCACATCTCCGAGTACGACCGGGGCTGGGCCTTCATCACGCTGGCCGATGGCCTCCGCATCGCCCGGGCCGAAGGGCCCGAATTCCTGGAAGTGCGCGCGGAGCAGCTCGAGGCCATCGACGAGGTGAAGGGCCGCGCCCAGAAGGCCATGGGGCCCGGCTGGCTCTCCACGGATCTGCGCGACACCAACAAGCAGCTCTTCGCCGCCCTCAAGGTGGAGAAGTGGATCTTCACGGGCATCCTCAGCCTCATCGTGTGCATCGCCGCCTTCAACATCGTGGCGAGCCTCGTGCTCCTCATCACCGAGAAGCGCCGGGACCTGGGCACGTTGCTGGCGCTGGGCGCCACGCCGGATCAGGTGGCGGGTCTCTTCCAGCGCATGGGCCTGCGCATCGGCCTCGTGGGCACCGCTTGGGGCCTCGGCCTCGCCATTCCCACCTGCCTCGTGGCCGATCACTTCAAGCTCGTGAAGCTCCCTGCCAGCGTCTACGACTTCATCACCTACGTCCCCTTCCGCCTCACGGTGGTGGACGTGGTCATCGCCGCCGTCTTCCCCCTGCTCGTGGCCTGGCTGGCCAGCCGCCTCCCCGCGCGGCGCGCCGCCAGCGTGGACCCCGTCGACTCGCTCAGGGCGGAGTAGGAACAGGATGGACAGGATGGACAGGATGAAAAGCTCGATTCACAGGATGAAGACCGAAATCAAACATCGCCGTTCGGATCATGCCAACCTCCATCCTGGCTTTTATCAGGCTCTTCATCCTGTCCATCCTGTTCTCACCTCCTTTAGCCTCTCCGTGACCCCATGACCCGCCTCCTCGTGTTTGACACTGAAACCGGCGGCCTTGATGCCAGCCGCCACAGCCTGCTCACGCTCGGCCTCGTGGCCTGGCAGGACGGGCACATCCTCGAGGCCACCGAACTGGCCGTGAAGCATGAACCCTACGTGGTCACCGGCGGGGGAATGAAGGTGAACCGCATCGACCTCGCCACCCACCACGCCACGGCTTCCGAGCCCGCCCAGGTTGTCGTGGAGCTAGAGACCTTTTGCACCCGCCATTTCGGCCAAGGCTCCATCACGCTCGTGGGCCACAACATCGCCTTCGACCGGGCCTTCCTCGGCGCATTCCTGGCCTCCCAGGGCATCGCGCTGGAACCCCGCTTCCACCACCGCACCGTGGACACCCACGCCCTGGCCTTCGGCCTTCAACAGGCCGGGCGCCTGCCCGCCAGCGTGCGCCTGAGCAGCGATGGCCTCTTCGCCCACTTCGGCATCCAGGTGCCGCCCGAAAAGCGCCACACGGCCCTGGGCGATGCCCTGGCCACCGCCGAGCTGTACGACAAACTCCTGGGGCTGATGCGATGATCGGCCTCGACCTCACCCTCCAAGGCCTGCACAAGACCTACCCCGGCGCCGAGCATCCCGTGTTCAAGGGCCTCGATCTCGCCGTGCCCGCGGGCACCCTCTGCGCCCTCGTGGGCATGAGCGGCGTGGGCAAGACCACGCTCCTGAACTGCGTCGCCGCCCTGGACCGCTGGGACTCCGGAACGATCACCCTGGGCGGCAAGTCCGTGCCCCAGGCCGATCCCACCGCCGGCAGCCTCTGGCGCCGCCACCACATCGGCCTCGCCTTCCAATCCCCCCACCTGCTGCCCGAGTTCACGGTGCGGGAGAACCTGAGCCTCCCCCTGCTCGCCGAAGGCCCCGTCACGGAGGCGCACGAATCCTGGATCACCCACCTCCTGAGCACCGTGGGCCTCGCAGACCTAGGCGCCCGCTACCCCAGCCAGCTCAGCGGTGGCCAAGCCGCCCGCGTGGGCCTCGTGCGCGCCCTCGTGCGCAAGCCCGGCCTCTGGCTGTTGGACGAACCCACGGGCAACCTGGATCCCGAAACGGCGGAGGAGGTCTTCGGCTTCCTGCTGAAACTCCACGGCGAGCTGCGCCCCACCACCCTGATCGTCACCCACAATCCCGACCTGGCCGCGCGATGTGAGCGGACGGTGCGGCTGGGGTGATCCCAGATCGAAAAGGGCTGGTCACAGAGGACACAGAGCGAGCACAGAGGACACAGAAGAATATTCTTCTCTGTGTCCTCTGTGGATTTCTGTGCCCTCTGTGACCAGCCCTTTTAGCCCTTCTTGCGCGCAGGCGCCTTCTTCAACTGGATGGGCTCCGGCTTGGCTTCTTCCGCATAGACCACGAGCAAGAGGTTCAGCTCTACGGTGTCCTTCAGGCTGATCTTGGCGGCCACGCTGTCGGCGCCTACGCCGAACTCTTTGCGATTGAGGGGCAGGGTCGCCGAGTAGGACCAGCTGTCGTTGCCGGAGCCGTTCTTGCCCTTGGCTTCTTCGAAGGTCAGCACGATCTCCTTCTGGATGCCATGGAGGTCCAGCATCCCCGTGGCCATGAGCTTGCCGCCCTCGTGCCAGATCTTGGTGGAGGTGAAAGTGATCTTGGGGTGCTTCGCGGCATCCAGGAAATCCGCAGAGCGCAGGTGTTCATCGCGGCTCTTGATGGCCGTGTTGATGGAGGCCGTATCGATGGTCACCTTCACGGAAGCGCCATCCGCCGCATCCGGGTTGCCCTTGAGGTCCACGGTGTACTTTTCGAAGCGGCCGGGCACTCCGAAGAGGAAGGTGGCCGCCTTGAAGCCGATCATGGTGTGGTTGCGATCCACCACGATGGTGCGGTCTTGGGAAAAGAGGCTGCTCCCCACGAGGGCGAGGGCAGCCAGAAAGAGGAAGGGTCGGCGCATGGGGTCTCCAGTCAGGCGATAGGGGATGGGATGCCCCAGCTTCGGTTTCGTGACGGAATATTCAATCCCCAAATTCGCCGGGGGGGGTTCTCGAGGAGCGCCTCAGGGAGAGCAAGTCCTGCAGAATCACAGCCGCTGCGGCGGCATCCAGCAGGGCTTTCCGCTTGTCCGGCTTCACGCCCCGCTCCCGGAGCAGGCGGTCCCCTTCGGCACTGCTGAGGTGTTCGTCCGCGAAGCGCAGGGGCAGGCCCGTCCGCAGGGCCAAGCCCTCGCCGAAGGCCCGGGCCGCCGGGGCCGTGGCGCTCTCGGCCCCATCCTTGTGCCGGGGCAGGCCCACACAGAGCGCCTGCACGCCCTCTTCCTTGCAGAGTCGGGTCAGGCGATCCAGCAGCGCAGCTTCGCCTTGGGGGGGCACGGGCCAGACCTCGTAGGGGCTGGCGATGATTTCCAGCTCGTCGGAAAAGGCGAGGCCGATCTTCTTGGTGCCGTGGTCGATGGAGAGCCAGCGCATCCTCCAACTATCGCACCCTGCCGCGCAGGGTGCTCCCCCTCGCTGCGCGCTGGGAGTCGGAGCCTCTCTCGCGAGCAGCGCACGGCTAACCTAAGGGTATGGACACCATCCTGGAGACCGCCGAGGGCCCCGTGGGCCTGGCCTGGACGGACCGGGGCTTCCGGGCGCTCGCCTTCCTCGAAGGGGCGAAGGCCACGGGGCTCCCGGCTGCCGCTCCTAAGTGGGTCCACCAGGGCGCTGCGCGGATCCGAGCTTTCCTGGAAGGCCAAGGGGCCCCACCGGAGGACCTGCCGGTGGATCTGGAGGGCCTGAGCCCCTTCCAGCGGGAGCTCGCCGAATTGTTGCGCACCACGGAGCCCGGGGATCGTGTCAGCTACGGTGAGATCGCCTTCCGCCTGGGCCGCCCCGGGGCCGCCCGGGCCGTGGGCCAGGCCGTGAAGGCCAACGCCCTGCTGTTGCTGGTGCCCTGCCATCGGGTGGTTTCGGCGAAGGGCGAGGGCGGCTGGAGCGCCTTCGGCAGCTTGGAGCGGCTGCGCCGCCTGCGCGCCCTCGAGGATCCCCACGGGCATACTGGAAGGTGATGCCGCGCCCCCTGCCCGATGACCTCCTGAACCTCCCCAATCGCCGGGACGTGCCCTTCGCCAAACTCACCACCTTGGGTGTGGGCGGCACGTGCCGCTGGCTCTTCGAACCCACCACGGAAGGCGAGGTTCAAACCTTCGTACGGGCCTGTACCCGTGAGGGGCTGCCCTACAAGGTGCTGGGCGGCGGCTCCAACCTGGTGGTGCTGGACGACATCGAGGTCCCCGTGCTGCGGCTCGCCCTGCCCAAGGTCATCACACGGGAAGGCACCCACCTCTGGGCTCCGGCCAGCTATGGCCACATCCGCCTGAGTCAGGACGCCGCCAAGGCCGGTCTCGCAGGCCTGGAATTCGCGGCGGGCATCCCCGGCACCACCGGCGGCGCCCTGCGCATGAATGCCGGGGCCTACGGCCGGGAGCTGGTGGACGTGCTGCACACCTACCGCTTCCTCACGCCCGAGGGCGAGCTGGTGGAGAAGCGGCCCGAGCCCGGCGAGTTCCGATATCGGTGGAGCTTCCTCACGGGGGGCCACGTGGCCCTGGGGTACACCGTGGCCTTGACCGAAGGCGATGCCGACGCCATCGCCGCCACGGTGGCCGCCAACATGGAAAAGCGGGGCACCAGCCAGCCCCTGTCCAAGCGCAATGCGGGGTGCATCTTCAAGAATCCCCCCGGCACCTCCGCGGGCCGGCTCATCGATCAGGCGGGCCTCAAGGGCTTCCGTATCGGCGATGCCGAAGTGAGCCCCGAGCACGCCAACTTCCTCGTGAACCACGGCCACGCTTCGGCCCGGGAATTCGCGGAGCTCATGGACGTGGTGCGGGAGAAGGTGCGCGCCCTGCACGGTGTGGAGCTTGAGGCCGAGGTGGAGATCTGGCGGGGCTGAGAGGATGTCTGCACATTAGGCAGTAATCTGTTCGGATGTCCCTCCTTCCCGTCAAACGAATCCGCCCCGCCTGGATGCCCTGGGCCCGGGGGGTGATCGTGGTGGGGCTGCTGGCCGCCGCAGGCTGGGGCGCCCTGGAGCTGGGCCACCGCTTCCTGGGTCTGCAGCGCCTCGTCATCGAACAGGTGACCGTGACGGGCTGCCGCGGAGAGCGCCTGGCTGAGGTGCAGCGGGTGGCCGAGCAGGCCTGCCTGGGCAAGCCCCTCTTCTGGGTGGATGTGGAGAGCCTCCGCACCCAGGTGGAATCCCGCCGCTGGGTGCGCACCCTTCTGATCCGGAAGGATCCCCCCGATCGCCTCAGCCTCGTGGTGGAAGAGCGAAAACCGTTGCTTTGGCTGGTGCGCCCCAAAGGAACCTACTTATTGAGCGAGGATGGCATCCTCCTGGACAAGGTGAGCCCGGCCAACCTCACGCCCATTCCCGTGGTGGCAGACCCCAGCAGCCAATCCGACGAGGCCCTTGTCCAGCTCATCCGGGCCGCCTCCCGCCTGAAGGAACGCCAGCCGGGCTTTTTCGACCGGTTATCCGAGCTGAGATGGAACCCAAAGGGGCCCGTGGCCTACATCGAGGGCTTCCAGGCTCCGATTTACCTATCTCGCTTCGAACCCTGCAATAACATCCCGAATTTCCAGGCTATCTACGTCGATGACCTCGTGAAACGGAAGGATTTCGACCGGATCCAGTACGTGGACCTGCGCTGGGGCACCGACAACTACGTGGCCGTGGGCACCGATGAGGAAGCCCCGCCGACCCAGCGGAGCCGCTGAAGATCCGCCCCCCGGGGCCCACCAGGATCCCAGGGCCCCGGAATCCCTTCCATGGCCGGGAAGGCCCCCTTCCGAATCCATGGAACATGCCCCTTTCGGGGTGTTCCACGGTCCCTTTTCGGCCCCCATCCCCGTCCATGTCCCCCAGGGGCCTATCCGGCCTGGGATTTCCGCCGGCGGATGCCCGGGGACCCCGGATCGGGCTCGACCCGATTCTCCTAAAAATTAATTCCGGTTTTTCCCCATCCCCCTCCTATCCCTGTCCGAATTCGGTTAAAGTTTTCAATCAGCAGCAAGGGGTTTCATGGTTCAACGTGCAGTGCTTCTCGGCCTCGATCTAGGCGCCAGCAAGGTGGTTGCGGTCGTGGCGGTGCTCGGGGAGGACGGGACGCTGACGGTGACCGGGGCTGGACAGGCGGACCCCCAGGGTGGCCTGCGCCTCGGTGAGATCAACGACATGGACCTCGCCACCAAAGCGATCCGTCGCGCCGTGGAAGAGGCCATGAACACCGCGGGCCAGACGCAAGTGGATGGCATTCGCGTGGCCGTGGATGGCATCCAGTTCCTGGGCGAGAACCTCCGCGACACCATCACCATTTCGAATCCCGACAAGATCATCACCGCCACGGATCGCGACCGCGTGCTGGATCAGGCCACCAACGGCAGCAAGCTGGCCAAGGAGCAGCAGGTCCTCCACCGCATCCCCCAGATGTTCCACATCAAGGGCCAGGCCAACGTGCGCAACCCCGTGGGCATGTACGGCGAGACGCTGGAAGCCGAAGCCCGCATCATCGTGGCCCCGGGCCCCGTGGTGAAGAACATCGAACTGGCCCTCAAGAACGCCGGGCTCGGCGGCGCGGAGTTGATCCACGCCCCCCTGGCCAGCGCCGAGGCCGTGCTCAACCGCGAGGATCGCGAGAACGGCGCCGTCGTCGTGGACATCGGCGCGGAGCTCACCCACGTGGGCATCTTCCTCCACGGCAGCCTCTTCCACAGCGCCGTGATCCCCATCGGCGGCAAGCACTTCACGCAGGATCTCGAGATCACCAAGCACCTGGGCGGCTTCAGCGTCGCCGAGCGCATCAAAGTGCGTTACGGGCATGTGCTACCTCCGCATCTCGTGGCCGAGGAGTACGTGGAGCTGGAAGACGAAGGCCGCCAGGTGAGCCGCCGCGAAATCGCGGAAGTGCTCCATGCCCGCGCCGCGGAACTGCTCAACCACGTCACCGCCGAGATCGGCCGCACGGGCCTCACCTACGAGATCCACGGCGGCGTGCACCTGGTGGGTGGCGGCAGCCTTCTGTCGCACCTGCCCCTCATGGCGCAGACGGTGCTCGGCCGCCCCCGCGTGGTGCTGGGCCGCGTGCACGGCGTGAGCGGCCTCCCCCAAGCCACCGGCAATCCTCATTGCACCACCGCGCTGGGCGCGGTGAAGGCCCTCGCCCGCGATATCGCGGAGCGGGGTAAGCACCAGGACCGCAGCAAGGGCTTCCTCGGGAAGCTCAAGGAAATGTTCTAGGCAACGGAGCGATGATGAGCGAGATCCCCTTCCTGCCTGTGCCCGCTGACCTCCCCGGCGCCAACATCAAAGTCGTCGGTGTGGGCGGTGCGGGCTGCAATGCCCTCAACCGCATGGTGGAAGGCGGTGTCGCCGGCGTGCAACTCATCGCCATGAACACCGACCAGCAGAGCCTCGCCCAGAGCGCAGCCCACCTGAAGCTCCCCCTCGGCCCCGCCACGAGCCGCGGCCTGGGCGCCGGTGGCAACGCCGAGAAGGGCGCCCTGGCCGCCGAGGAGAGCCGCGAGGAGATCCTCGGCTGCCTCGCCGGCGCCGACATGGTCTTCATCACCGCCGGCATGGGCGGCGGCACGGGCACCGGCGCGGCGCCCATGATCGCCAGCTACGCCCGGGAACAGGGCGCCCTCACCGTCGCCGTTGTCATCACCCCCTTCGCCTACGAAGGCCGCGGCAAGGGCGAGCGCGCGCTCGCCGGCCTCGAGAACCTTCGCCAGACGGCGGACACCGTCATCGTCGTCAGCAACGAGCGCCTCAAGTCCGTCTGCGATGCCCGCGTGGGCATGAAGGACGCGTTCCGCATGGCCGATGGCGTGCTCATCCAGGGCGTGCGCGGCATCGCCGACATGATCCTCCGCCCCGGCATGATCAACGCCGACTTCGCCGACGTGCAGGCCGTGCTCCACCAGGGCGGCGAAGCCCTCATCGGCACTGGCCAGGGCCGGGGCGAGGAAGCCATCCTCGACGCGCTCAAGAAGGCGCTGGCCTGCCCCCTGCTCGAACGCGCCCAAGGCGGCGCCGCTAGCCAGGTGATGCTCTCCATCACCGCCAACTGGGATCGCATGGAGCTCTCCATGATGGAGACGGCCATGAACTTCCTGCAGGATCACTACGGCCACCGCCCCGACATCAAGGCCTGCACCGTGGAAGCCCCGGAGATGGAGGACCGCGTGCTCGTCACTATCCTCGCCAGCGGGTTCGACGGCGATGAGCAGGTGAAGCAGGAGCGCCGCCACAGCCTGAACCTGGAAGACCGCACCTACCACGTGGCACCGGTGCTCCACACGGCCTCCGCCGCCGCCAACGTGGTGCTGCCCCCCAACGTCACCAGCGGCGCCGTCTATGGCGAGATGCCCCAGGTGCCCGGCGTTCCCGCCGCCCTCAATCCCCCCACCCCCACCCGCCTCCTCCCTCAGGCCCCCACGCCCAGCGGCGAAGTGGCCGGCTTCAACGAAGATCTGCACGTCCCGGCCATCATCCGATTCGGCCAGGGGCGACTGCCCATGGAATAGGGTCCTCTCGCCATCGGGTTTCCGATGGCGGGCGCTCAGTTCCCTCCCCGCGCAGGGGGGAGCATGGGTCGCAGGAGCCGGAGCATGGCCCCGGGATCTCCCTTGGGATCTGAAAATTGGATCCGCCGGACCGCCCGTACCAAGGCGAGGTGCGTAAACTTGCGCGGTGGCTCGGCGTTGTGGCGCACCCACATCACCTTGCCCATCGGGGGGAAGAGGTAATCCAGGCGGTCGTCCGGGTTCGCATCCCGGGATTGCAGGTCCAGGAAGGCCTGAACGTCCCGATCCGCCAACTGCTTCCGGCCCCCGGGCAACTGGGCGGACAGGGCGCCCTCCAGCCACCGGCGCCGGTTCCGGGCGCCGAGCCCCTCCGTGAACCGAACATGGATCGCCGTCCACACCGTCCCTTCCTGCATGGCTTCCAAGAGCCCTTCCGCGGAGGCCTTTCCACCCGCGTGCTTGAGGTACCGCTGCACATCCACGGCGCAGATGGAGGAGAGGATCGATACGCCGCCATCCTCCACCACCACGGCCTGGCTCACCGCCAAGTTCGGTGCTCCCTGAGCCTTCCACCAGGCCACTGGAGCGGCCTGAGGATCCAGGCGCACCTGCGCGGGAGGAAGGAAGGGAGGCAGCATGGCACCTGGAGGGAGCTGCGGTGAACGCGACTGCGACTATACCAGCCCCCAGGGGGTGCTCACCGCGGGTCAGCAGCATCCATTCCGGGGTGGACCGGCGGGGGAGCCCTCACGGCCCCTGGTAGACTCCCCGAACCCAACTTCGCCCGGAGCCCCGCCATGCTGCACCTCCGCCCTCTCGCGGCCATCCTCCTCGCGGTGCTTCCGGCCCTCGCCCAGGCGCCCCTCTGGTTGCGATACCCGGCGCTCTCGCCGGATGGGAAGACCATCGCCTTCTGCTACCAGGGGGATCTCTACCGGGTGAGCGCCTCGGGCGGTCCGGCCATCCCCCTCACCGTGGGGGAGGCCCACGAGATGTCGCCGGTGTGGTCGCCAGATGGGAAATCCATCGCCTTCGCCTCGGACCGCTACGGCAACTTCGACGTGTTCATCATGCCCGCCGAGGGCGGTGAGGCGCGGCGCCTCACGTTCAACGCCTCCCGGGACATTCCGACCGCCTTCACCCCCGATGGCCGCGAAGTGATCTTCAACGCCCCCCGGCTGGACAAGGCCGCCAGCGTGCGCTTCCCCTCCCGCTTCCCCCAGCTCTACGCGGTGAGCATCACCGGTGGCGCGGCGCGGATGATCGATCCCACGCCCATGGAAGCCGCAGTGGTGGACCCTTCGGGGAAGCACATCCTCTACCAGGATCTAAAGGGCTTCGAGAACGCCTGGCGCAAGCACCACACCTCCTCCGTGACGCGGGACCTCTGGAGCTTCGACGTCGCCACCGGCAAGCACCATCAGCTCACCACGGATCCCGCCGAGGACCGCAACCCCATCTACGGCCCGGATGGGAAAAGTTACTTCTTCCTCAGCGAGCGGGGCGGCACCTTCAACGTGTACCGCAGCAGCCTTGAGCACCCGGCCGAGGCCACGGCACTCACCACCTTCCAGAAGCACCCCGTGCGCTTCCTCAGCGCCGCCAAGGACGGCACCCTCTGCTTCGCTTGGGATGGGGAGCTCTACACCCAGGCCGCAGGCGCCCCGCCGAAGAAGGTGGAGGTCCGCATCGGCGTGGATGGCCGCGCCCAGCTGGAGCGCATCCTCCCCGTGAACGGCGGGATGACCGAATTCGTGCCCTCCCCCAACGGCAAGGAAGTGGCGTTCATCTTCCGGGGCGAAGTCTTCGTGAGCAGCCTCGAGGGCGGCCACACCCGGCGCATCACCAACACGCCCGGCCAGGAACGCAGCGTGGGCTTCAGTCCCGATGGCCGCACCCTGATCTACGCCGCCGAGCGCAACGGCAGCTGGGACCTCATGACCAGCAAACTCACCCGCGCCGAGGAAAAGGTCTTTTACGCCGCCACGGTGCTGGAGGAAAAGGTCCTCCTGGGCACCCCCGCCGATGAGTTCCAGCCCCTCTTCAGCCCCGATGGAAAGGAAGTGGCCTACCTGGAGGAGCGCACTTCCCTCAAGGTGCTGAACCTCGCCACGGGGAAGACGCGCACCCTGCTTCCCACGGGCAAGAGCTACTCCTATTCCGATGGCGACCAGGACTTCGCGTGGTCCCCGGATTCCAAGTGGCTCACCCTCTCCTTCAACACCAACATGGGCTGGATCCGCGACGTGGGCATCATCGCCGCCGATGGCACCGGCAAGCTGGTGAACCTGAGCCGCAGCGGCAACTTCGACGGCAACCCCAAGTTCAGCCCCGATGGTTCCATGGTCGTGTGGACCACGGATCGCCAGGGCCTCCGCAATGCGGCCCAGCAGTCCTCCACCTTCGACGTGTACGCCGCCTTCCTGACCCAGGAAGCCTGGGACCGCTACCACCTCAACAAGGAGGAGTTCGCCCTCCTGAAGGACCAGGAGGACAAGGCCAAGAACGGCGACAAGGACAAGGAGAAGGACAAGAAGGACGAGGCCAAGGACAAGGAGAAGGCCAAGGAGCCCCTTCGAATTGATTGGGAGGGCCTGGAAGATCGCACCGTGCGCCTCACGGCCCAGGCTTCGGAACTGGGCGATGCCCTCCTCTCCAAAGCCGGTGACAAGCTCTTCACCCTCAACCGCTTCGACAAGGGCTATGACCTCTGGAGCCTGGATCTCCGCACCCGGGAGCTGAAGCTGCTCACCAAGCTGGAGACCCGCCCCGGCAACAACCCCGTGGGCCTGGAACGCAGCTCCGATGGCAAAGCCCTCATCGTGCTGGCCGACGGCAAGCTCTCCAAGGTGGATCCCGAATCCGGCAAGCGCGATGCGGTGGCCGTGAATGGCGAGATGGTGCTGCGCCCCGCCGAGGAGCGGGCCTACATCTTCGAGCACGCCTGGCGCCAGGCCGGGAAGAAGTTCTACGTGGAGACCCTGCATGGCGTGGATTGGCCCTTCTACGTGGCCGCCTACCGCCGCTTCCTCCCCCACGTGTCCAACAACCACGACTTCGCGGAGCTGCTCAGCGAGCTGCTGGGCGAACTGAACGCCTCCCACACCGGCGGACGCTACGCGCCCCCTCAGGATGGCAAGGATGCCACCGCCTCCCTGGGCCTCTTCCTGGAGCCCGCCGCCGCTGGGCTCAAGGTCGCCGAGGTCCTGAAAAAGGGCCCCGTGGATGTGGCGGGCTCCAAGGTCAAGCCCGGCCACATCCTCGTCGCCATCGATGGCATCCCCCTCACGGCCTCCGAGGATCCGGCCATCCTCCTCAACCGCAAGGCCGGTAAGCCCACCCTGCTCACCTTCCTGGATCCCAAGGACAACAGCCGCTGGGACCAATCCGTGAAGCCCATCAACGCCCAGCAGGAGAACGAACTGCTCTACACCCGTTGGGTGGACCGCTCCCGCGACGCGGTGGAGAAGCTCTCCGGCGGTCGCCTGGGCTACGTGCACGTGCGGGCCATGAACGACCCCAGCATGCGCACCGTCATCGACGAGGTGCTGGGTCGGCAGGGCCGGAAGGAAGCCCTCGTGGTGGACACCCGCTTCAATGGCGGCGGCAACATTCACGAACAGCTGTCGGATTTCCTCTCGGGGAAGAAATACTTCGACGTGGTGCCCCGGGGCCAGGCCTACGGCCACGAACCCCTCATGAAGTGGATCAAGCCCTCCATCGTCGTCATGGGCGAATCCAACTACTCCGACGCCCACCTCTTCCCCGTGGCCTACAAGCTCAAGCGCCTCGGCCGCACCGTGGGCATGCCCGTGCCCGGCACCGGCACCTTCGTGTGGTGGGAGGCGCAGATCGATCCCACCGTGGTCTTCGGCATCCCCCAGGGCGGTTGGATCACCCCCGATGGCAAGTTCTGCGAGAACACCCAACTGGAGCCCGACCTCCGCGTGCCCATCGCCCCCGAGGACATGGCCGCGGGCCGGGACACCCAGTTGGAAGCCGCGGTGAAGAGCCTGCTGGCTGATCTCGGGAAGCGGTGATGCATTGAACGAAGGTTCCAGCCCCACCCCCGTCCGGTGGGGCTGGCCCCAGGAGCAGCTCCCATGACGGGCGTGGATCGATACCGGAATGCCAACCCCAGGAACCTCCCCCGGAGCGCGTTCGCCCTGGCCCTGGGGTTCGTCGCCGTGGTGGGCCTCTCCCTTGGCACCGACCAGGTGCTGCACCTGGCCAAGGTCTACCCCCCCTGGGGCCAGCCCATGCCCGATCCCCTTCTCAACGCCCTCGCCCTTACCTACCGCGTCGTGTTCGGCGCCTTCGGCAGCTACCTCGCCGCCCGGTTCTCGCCCCGGAACCCCATGCGCCACGCCCTGATCCTGGGGGCCATCGGGTTCGCCCTGAGCTTGCTCGGAGCCCTCGCCACGATCCCCCTGCACTTGGGACCGAGCTGGTATCCCATCGCCCTCGTGGTCACGGCCCTGCCCTTCGCCTGGCTGGGGGGCCTGCTCGATCGTCCGCGGGCCTGACCGCGTTCAATTCGCCTCGGGCAGCCCCGCCCAGCGATCCGGCCCCTCCAGGGCCTCGGCCAACCGGGCCAAGAATTGCGCCCGCGGCATCGGCTTCGCGCCCAGGCTCGTGGTGTGCGGGTTCTCCACTTGGCAATCCAGGAGCGAGAACCCCCAGGCATGGAGCCGCGCTGCCAGCATGGCGAAGCAGGCCTTGGAGGCATCCGTTTCCAGGCTGAACATGCTTTCGCCGAAGAAGGCGCCCCCGAGGGCCACGCCGTAGAGGCCGCCCACCAGGCGATCCTGTCGCCAGGCCTCGATGCTGTGGGCCCAGCCTTGGTGATGCAGCGTCGTGTAGGCCGCCTGCATCTCCGCCGTGATCCAAGTGCCCCGCTGACCCGCCCGCGGCGCCTTGGCGCAGGCCCGCACCACCTGGGCGAAGGACGTGTCCATGCGCAATTCGAACACCCCTTGGCGCATCACCTTGGCGAGGCTGCGGGAGATATGGGCCTCACCCGGATGCAGACAGCTCCGCTCCGGCGGGCACCACCAGAGGATGGGCTCCCCCTTGGAGAACCAGGGGAAGATCCCCGCCCGGTAAGCTGCGAGCAGCCGCGGCACCGACAGGTCGCCACCCACGGCGAGCAGGCCGTCCTCGTCCGTCGCCTCGGGATCCGGGAAGAGGGGCGCTTCCCCCAAGAGCCAAGGTCCATGGGGGCCCAGGCGCGGAAAGGCGGTCATGGCATCCGGAGAAGGAGTTCGCCTTCCCCCACGTCCAAGGCGCAGGCGCCACCCGATTTCAGTGCGCCGAAGAGCAGGGCTTCGCTGAGGGGCTGCTTCACCTTCTGCTCCAACAACCGCGCCATGGGCCGCGCCCCGAAGGCCGGCTCGTAACCATGCTTTGCCAGCCAATCCAGGGCGGCCTCCGTCCAGGTGAGGTCCACCTGGCGACCCTTCACCTGGGCCTCCAACTCGCCCAACTGGCGCGCCGCAACCTGGCGCACGGCTTCCAGGGGCAGGGCGTGGAAGGTGAGAGCCGCATCGAGGCGGTTGCGGAACTCGGGACTGAAGGCCTTCTCCAGGGCGCCCTTGGCGCTGCGGGAGGCATCGCCCGTGAAGCCCAGGCGGCGACCGCTGAGGTCCTGGGCGCCGACGTTCGTCGTCATCACGAGGATCACGTGGCGGAAGTCTGCGGTGCGGCCATGGCTGTCCGTGAGCGCCGCGCGATCCATGACCTGCAACAGGATGCCCTGGAGATCCGGGTGGGCTTTTTCGATTTCATCCAGCAACACCACCGCGTGGGGGCTGCGCCGCACGGCATCCGTGAGAAGGCCGCCCTCTTCGAAACCCACGTAGCCCGGAGGGGCGCCGATGAGGCGAGCCACGGCGTGCTTCTCCATGCACTCGCTCATGTCGAAGCGCAGGAAGGCGATGCCCAGCGTTGCCGCCAACTGCTTCGCCAATTCCGTTTTGCCCACGCCCGTGGGCCCCGCGAAAAGGAAGCAACCCATAGGTTTGTCGGCGGTGCGCAGGCCGGCCCGGGCCAACTTCACCGTCTGCGCCACCTTTTCGATGGCATCGCCCTGGCCGAAGACCTTCGCATTGAGCGTGGCCTCCAGGGTGCGCAGGGCCTCGCGATCGTCGGCCCCCACACTCTCCGCAGGCACCTTAGCCAGCTGCGCGACGACGGCCTCCATGTGGGCCACGGTGAGGGCCTTCACTCGTTGCTTCTTCGGCTTCAAGCGTTCGGCGGCGCCCGCTTCGTCCAGCACGTCCAGGGCGCTATCCGGCAGGTGGCGCTCCGTGAGGTGCTTGGCGGCGAGGCGCACGGCGGCTTCCAGCACCTCATCGGGAGCCTTCACGCCGTGGTGCTTCTCGAAGCGGGAGCGCAGCCCCTTGAGAATCTCCACGGCATCCGCTTCCGAGGGCGGCGCGAGATCCACGGCCTGGAAACGGCGGGCCAGGGCCCGATCCTTGTCCAGGCTCTGCTTCATCTCCTGGAAGGTGGTGGCGCCGATGCAGCGCAACGATCCACCCGACAGCGCGGGCTTCAACAGGTTCGCGGCATCGAGGCTCCCACCCGAGGTGGCGCCAGCGCCCACCACCGTGTGCAGCTCATCGATGAAGAGCATCACGGGGGCGCCCTTGGCCTCCTGATCCTGCAACGCCTTCAGCAGGGCCTTGAGCCGCTGTTCGAAGTCGCCCCGATACCGAGTGCCCGCCATGAGGGAACCAAGGTCCAAGGCGTAGAGTTTGGCGGAAGCGAGCGCCTCCGGAACATCGCCGGTGGCGAGACGCTGGGCGAGGCCCTCCACGAGCGCAGTCTTGCCCACGCCGGGATCACCCAACAGGAGGGGGTTGTTTTTGCGGCGACGCAGGAGGATCTGGAGCACCCGCTTCAGCTCCGGCTCCCGACCTACGAGGGGATCCAGCTCCCCGGCCTTGGCCCGGGCCACGAGGTCCGAAGCGTAGGCGGTGAGGGGATCTTCGGCCACGGCGGGGCCTTCGGATTCCTCGCCTTCAGGCGTCGGAGCCGCGGCGGGTTGACTGTGGCTCAGGGTGCGCAAGAGCGCCAGGCGCTGGACGCCGTGCTTGCGGAGCAGGAAGCGGGCATGGCTGTCCTTTTCCTCCAGCAGCATGGCCAGCACGATCCCACCATCCACCTCGGCGCGCTCGGAGGATAGGGCCTGGGCCCAGGCCCGCTCCACCACACGCTGGAGCCCTAGGGTGGGCATCACGTCGAAGGCTTCGCCCGCAGGCACGGGGGTGTGCAGCCTCCCCAATTCCGCTTCCAGATCCGCCTTCAGCTTGGGCAGGTCCACGGCACAGCCCGCCAGTGCCGCTGCGGCGCTGGGCTCCTCCAGGAGGGCGAGCAAGAGGTGTTCCAGGGAAGCTAACTCGTGGCGCCGCTGGGCCGCGAGTTGCAGGGCTGATTGCAGGGCCTTTTGAAGGCCGGGGGTGAGGCGTGGGCTCATTCGGCCTCCGCCGTGCAAAGGAGGGGGAAGCCCTCGCGCTCGGCCAACGCCTTCACCTGGGCCACCTTCGTTTCCGCCACATCCCGGGTGAACACGCCCGCCACCCCCACGCCCTGGCGGTGCACCGCCAACATGATGATTTGCGCTTCGGCTTCGGGCTTGCGGAACACGGTCTTCAGGATGAAGACCACGAAGTCCATGGTGCTGAAGTCATCGTTGTGCAGCAGCACCTTGAACATCCGCGGCGTCTTGAGCGCCGCCTTCTTCTGTGTGAGGACATCGCCGAGTTCGGCGGGAGTTGAGCGGGCCATGGGAAGAGTCTACCGCTGCAGCTTCCCGCAGGCCCGAAGGGCCCCATCCTCCACCAGGGTTTGCAGACCCGCCAGCAATTGGGCGTCGCCCAGGGGCGCCCAGCTCCTGAGGCGCGCCAGCAGGCGGTGAGCCGGCTCCGCTCCGACGATGCTCCGCAACCACTCCATCAACACCGTGCGCGGGATCCAGGCCTCCGCCCGGTCCAGGGCCCCTGGCGGCGCCGCAACAAAGGCCAGCGCCTCCTCCGGATCCAGCCAGCAGTCGGTCGCAACCGGCGCAGCGGCTCCCCGCCGCGCCCAGTATCGGGAAGCCGGCCAGCGCCCCTCCATCCCGTAGTAGCGGGCCCGCGTCGCCAGGTAGGGGGCGATCCGTCCCCAGGGATCCGCCGGGGCCGGCGCCGGCGCGCCCTCCAAAGCCGCGAACAATCCCGGCAGGGCTTCGAGGATCCCGTTCAATGCGCGTTCCAGACCGTTGCCGCCCAGGGGATCCCCCCCCAGGGCCGCATCCCCGAGGGCGATCCAGCCCGGCCCCTGGGCCGGCACCAGGAAGCCCGTATCCGCCCGGATCACCCGGGGCGCGGGAAGCGCCTGCCCCGCCACCAAAGCGGCCGTGTGGGGGGCTCGGGCCAGGGCCTGCCGGAAGGCCTCCAGGAGGGCCGGCTTCCCCCCGGCGGGAAGCAGGTCCGCATCCGTGAGCCACACGCACCGCAGTCGACCCGAAGGCTGGGGCACGCTGTACCACCATCCCTGCGGCTCCGCCTCCAGGACCAGCTCCGTACCCAGATCGCGACCGGTGCTGGGGAGGTCCGTCAGGAGGCCCACCTGCCGGTCCACGGAGACCCACCGGCGCTCGGCGCCGAGCCCCGCGGTGGCGGGCGCCCCCCGGCCGCTGGCCTCCACGATCACCCGCGCCTGGAGCCCGGCCCCCGCGCCCTCCAAGCGGAACCTCCGCCCCTCCCGGCAGACCCGGGTGGGACCCCCGCCCCGGTGGATGCGCGCCCCATGGGCCCGGGCCACGCCGTCCAGCATCCGCTCGAAGGCGGTGCGATCCACGTGCCACCCCTCCCCAAGGGGATGCACTAGGGCGTCGCGGGTGAGGAGGTCGGGGCCGCCCCAGGCGGAGCGCACGCTCCGGAAGGGCACGACGGGCATCGCCGTGAAGGCCTCCCAAGCGCCCAGCTGTTCGAGGGCGGGCCGGAGCGCGGGCCCGAGGGTCTCGCCCGCCTTGAAGGGCGTGAGAGCCTCCCGCTCGAAGACCGCCACGGACCAGCCCTGCTGGGCCACGGCGCCCGCGAGGGCGAGCCCGGCGGGCCCGCCCCCGAGGACGGCCAGGTCCAGGATCCCCACGGCTAGGTCCCGATGCCGGGGTTCCGCTCCTGCTCGAGGAACATGCCGTCCTTCTGCACCACGAACCCGTACATGGACCAGTACCTCAGCATGTCCTCGTGGCTGGTCACGCCGGAGGCGTTGGCGTAACGCCGTCCCGCGCTGGGACGGGCCCAGTCCACCCGCTTGGTGAGCTGGGTGGAGCTGGCGTCCGCGAAGACCGCCGTGGGCCGCTGGGAGGGCCACCAGGCCCACCCGCCCTCAGAGCGGCAGTCGTTGAAGTCCGCGTGCCAGGGGAGGGCCATCTGGCGGGAGAAGTGTCCGGCTCCGATGCGACCGCCCTCAGGCAGGCCCGCCATGTCGAGGTAGCGGCTGGTGGCGGTGTGGCTGAGGCGGAAGGGCTCGCTGAAGAGACGGGGGTTCCGGATCTGCCAGCTCACCTCGATCCCGGGGAAGAAGGCGCCGCCGCTGGCCTGCTCCAGAGCCGCACGGTCGAGGCCGTGGACCTGGAACATGGTGCGGATCAAGGTGCCATCCGGCGGCAGGGGCGCCGCGCCGGGATTGAAGCCGTTCTCGGACCGGGCCCACTGCTGCATCAACCCGAACTGCAGGTGGGTGATGGTGCACTTCTTCACGGCATCGGGCTCCTGACCCACGTAGGGATCATCCCCCTGCATGCGGGGCATGGTGCTGGAGCCGTTGGCGCTGGAGGAGCTCTGGCCCGCGCCCTGGGGCGGACGCATGGTGCTGAAGACCGCGCTGCGGTCCTTGGCCCCGGTTAGGCTGGGATCCAGAAGGGCCGCGTTCTGCATGAGGGCCAGGTTCATGCTGTCGTGCTTGGCAGTGACCAGCTCCGTCACCCAGCGGTAGTTGTAGCCCCGGTCCAGCATGGGCTTGATGTCGTCCTGGAAGTAGGGCGTGGTGGTGGCGAACTCGCTGGCCGCACCGGCCTGGAAGGCGCCCTTGAGCGCCCGGACCCGGGCGAGGGGGCCGTTGGAGGCGTAGAGGCCGTTGTTGGTCGGCACCGGCAGTTTCCGCACCGCCATGTCCAGGAGCAGATCGTAGAGGGTCACCGCCCCAGTGACGGCCGGTGCGAAATCGGGCGGGGCCCCGAGCACCCAGGCGCTCCCAGTGGCTGGATCCGTGCTGATGCGGGTGCCATCGCTGAGCACCACGGTGGCGGTGACGGGCCCATCGGCGATGTCGTCGAACCAGCCATCGTTGTTGGCGTAGCCCGGCAGGTCCGGAGGGGTGGCGCTCTGGTAGCCGGCGGCCCCCTTCCCTCCCACCACCAGGAGGCGGCCCTGGGCGTCGGCCCGCAGCTGGCCCAGGTAGGGGATCACGGGCCCCTGGGTCTTGCTGTCCAGGGGCCAGCTGGCGGCGTAGCCCGCGGGCACCCCCGCAAGGTCGAAGACCTGGGGGACCTGGTTGCCCGCGAAGGTCTGGGCGCTGAGGGTGCGGGGGCCGAAGTCCGTCTCCAGGCTCCGGCGGTTGGCCACGGCGGCGTTCCGCAGCGGGGCGCCGGGCTGGGCCGTGCGCTGGTCCATGGGGTCGTACTCCTCCCCGGCCGGTCCCTGGAACTGATGGAAGGAGGCCTTGCGGTTCGAGAGGTGGGCGGTCCACACGATGTCGCGGACGCCGCTGGTGCCCAGGGTGATCTCCTGGAAGGGCACGAGACCCTGCCCGAAGTCGGCGTACTCGAAGATGCGGAAGCGGGTGGCCTGGGGGCGGATCTGGCCCGCCACCTTGAACTGCGTCACCGGTTGGCCGCTGACCTCCACCGGTCCCTGCCCCGGCACCTCCGGACCCAGGATGAAGCTGTCGGGAGCGGCATTCCCCACTCGGGCCACACCGATGGCCGGATGGATGCGAAAGATCCGCGCAGCCGCGGCCGCCCTCAAGGGCTTGGCGACGGCTCCCGCCAAGGCCGCCGCGGCCACGCCCTTGAGGAGGTCGCGACGGGAGAGGCCGGAATCATCGGGAGAAGACGCAGTCCCTTCCGGGACGGGCGTGTCGCGGTCCATGGAGGCTCCTGGGTGAAAGTGAGACCAGGTTACCCACCACTTTTAGATAATCAAGATCCGTGGATTTATGAACTGGTTATTAACACCCTTGCATGCACCACGTTCCTCGCGGACACAGCAAGGGCCCCGAAGGGCCCCTGCGATCGCAATATCCAACGGGAAGGCTAAGCGTTGACCCCCGCCGTAACCAAGGGCTCGAAGCGGGCCTGGAAGAAGCGGAGGCTTTCGGGCTCGTAGACCATCTTCAACCCCTGGATCTGCTCCCGCTGTTCGAAGAGCGCGATGCAGCTCTCGGCCACCACGTCCATGTGCAGGCTGGTGTAGACGCGGCGGGGGATGGTGAGGCGCACGAGTTCCAGCTTGGGGCGGCAGTGTTCATGCGTCTTGGGATCCCGGCCGGCGCTGACGATGCCGCGCTCCATGGCGCGCACGCCGCTGTCCACGTAGAGGGCCGCCGCGAGGCTCTGGGCGGGGAACTGATCCTGGGGGAGGTGGGGCAGGAAGGCCTTGGCATCCAGGAAGATGGCGTGGCCGCCGAAGGGCTTCACGGTGGGCACCCCCGCGTCGGCCAGCTGCTGGCCCAGGTAGGCGACCTGGCGGATGCGGCTGGCGATGTAGGCGTCTTCCACCATCTCGCGCACGCCCACGGCCATGGCTTCGAGGTCGCGGCCGGCCAGACCGCCGTAGGTGGGCATGCCTTCGAAGACCACGAGGAGTTCCTTGGTCTTGCGGGCGAAGTCAGCATTATTGGTGGCCATGAAGCCACCGATGTTCACGAGGTTGTCCTTCTTGCTGGACACGGTGCAGCCCTCGCCGAAGGCCATCATTTCCTTGAGGATGGAGGCCACGGAGCGGGAGGCGTAGCCCTCTTCCCGGCTCTGGATGAAGTAGGCGTTCTCCACGGCACGAGTGGCATCGAAGATGATGGGCAGGCCGTAGCCCTTGGCCCAAGCCGCCACTTCGCGGATGTTGGCCATGGAGAACGGCTGGCCACCGGCCATGTTCACGCAGGGGGCGAGGCTCAGGTAGGCGATGCTCTCCGCGCCGTGCTCATCCACGAGCTTCTGGAGCTTCTTGATATCGATGTTGCCCTTCCAGGGGAACTCGCTGTGGCTGTCGTGGGCCTCATCGACAATGCAGTCGTAGAAGATGCCGCCAGCGCGCTCGGCGTGGGCGCGGGTGGTGGTGAAGTACATGTTCATGGGCACGTACTGGCCCGGCTTGATGCGGATCTGACTGGTGAGGTGCTCGGCGGCGCGACCCTGGTGCGTGGGCACCACATGCTCGAAGCCGTAGATCTCCTGGACGGCGCGCTCCAGGTTGGCGAAGCTGCGGCTGCCCGCGTAGGCTTCATCGCCCAGCATCATGGCGCTCCACTGCCGGTCGCTCATGGCGGACGTGCCGCTATCGGTCAGAAGGTCGATGCCCACGGCGTCGCTGGGCAGGAGGAAGGTGTTCCACCCGGCGGCCTGGATGGCGGCCTCGCGCTGGGGGCGCGTGGTGACGGGCATGGGTTCCACCATCTTGATGCGGTAGGGCTCGGCGATCGTGCGAGGACGCATGGACACTCCTTCGGGGCTGACCCAGCGTCAGGCCAACCTCCCATGCGAGGGATCACAGGCCCTGTGGAGGCCGTCACAAACTTCTGTTTTCAGGCGAGTTCGTCGGATTGACGACGGTCAAAACGATTTGAACCGCGAATGACGCGAATGCACGCGAATGAAAGGCCCCGCCGGTGGCGGGGCCTCGTTGATTCGTTTCGCGTTTTTTAATTCGCGTCAATTCGCCTCATTCGCGGTTAACCCTCAGTGGCTCAATTGCGCATGCATCGCAGCCGCGGCGCGTCGGCCTTGGCCCATGGCGAGGATGACGGTGGCGCCGCCGGTGATGACGTCGCCGCCGGCGAAGACCTTCGGGAGGCTCGTTTCACCGGTCTCTTCGTTCACCACCACCACGCCGCCCTTGAGGGTCTTGAGGCCCTTTTCATTGCGGGTGAGGAGGGGGTTCACGTCGAAGCCGAGGGCGATGACGAGGGTGTCGCAGGGAATCTTGATGCGCTCGTCGGTGGTGCGCACGCCGCGGCGACCATCGGGGCCGGGCTCCGTGAGTTCCATGCGGGCGCATTCCGCGAACTTCAGCCAGCCGTTCTCACCCAGGAGCTCCACGGGCGTGTGGAGCCAGGCGAACTTCACACCCTCTTCCATGGCGTGTTCCAGCTCCTCGTGGCGGGCGCTGCTCTCCTTCTGGGTGCGTCGGTAGACGACGGTGACGTTCTCGGCGCCCATGCGGCGGGCGCAGCGGGCGGCATCCATGGCGGTGTTGCCGCAGCCCACGATGATCACGTCCTTACCCACGGTGATGGGGGTGCCGTGGTTCGGGAAGAGGTCCGCGCGCATGAGGTTGATGCGGGTGAGGAATTCGTTGGCGGTGTAGACGCCCTTCAGATCCTCGCCCTTCACACCCATCATCTTGGGCAGGCCAGCGCCCGTGCCCATGAAGATCGCGTCGTTCTGTTCGCGCAGCTCATCCATGGTGATGGAGCGGCCCACCAGGGTGTTGAGCACGAACTTCACGCCGAGGTTCTTGAGGGTCTTCACCTCCTGATCCACCACGGCGGTGGGCAGGCGGAATTCGGGGATGCCGTAGAGGAGCACGCCGCCCGCCTTGTGGAGGGCTTCGTAGACGGTCACGTCATGGCCCTTGCAGGCCAGTTCGCCCGCCACGGTGAGGCCCGCGGGGCCTGCCCCGATGACGGCCACCTTCTTGCCCGTGGCAGGCAGCTGGGGCGGAAGGGTGTTGGTGCCCAGGAGGCTATCGGAAGCGAAGCGCTCCAGGCGGCCGATGGCCACGCTCTCGCCCTTGATGCCCACGACACACTTGGCCTCGCACTGCTTTTCCTGCGGGCAGACGCGGCCGCAGACGGAGCCGAGGCTGGAGGACTGCTTGATGACCATGGCCGCTTCCTGGGGATTGCCCGCCACGATGTGGCGCAGGAAGTGGGGAATGTCGATGTTCACGGGGCAGCCATCGATGCAGTGGGGCACCTTGCACTGGAGGCAGCGCGAGGCTTCCAACTGCGCCTGCTCGGGGCTCAGGCTGAGGGTCACCTCGTTGAAGTTCGTCACGCGGATCACGGGATCCTGGCAAGCCACGTTCTGGCGGGGGATCTTCATCTTCTGGCTGGGCTTCAGCGTGGCGAGGTCCAGGTTCTTCCAATCGAGTTCCGTTTCGGCCTCGCCCAGGTCCGGCATCTGGAAGCCGACACCCGCGGTGGCGCGGCCGATGTGGCAGGCGTGTTCCTTGGCCTCCGCCTCCATGCCCTTGTACCAATCCTGCCGGTTCTTGAGCATGTCGTAGTCGACCTTGTGGCCGTCGAAGTCGGGGCCATCGAAGCAGGCGAACTTCATTTCGCCGCCCACGGCCACGCGGCAGCCTCCGCACATGCCGGTGCCATCCACCATGAGCGCGTTGAGGCTCACCAGGGTGAAGACGCCAAAGGGCTTCGTGAGGTCGCTGATGGCCCGCATCATGGGCAGCGGGCCCACGGCCACCACCTGCGCGATGGGCTCGCGCTCCAGCACTTCCTTGAGGGCCTGGGTCACGATGCCCTGGCGACCCATGGAGCCGTCATCGGTGGTGACGATCAGCTCCGCGGAGGCGTCGCCCAGTTCCTGGGCGAGCAACACGCGGCCCTTGGTGCGGCCGCCGAGGATGGAGATCACGCGGCGCCCCTGGGCGTGGAGCAATTCCGCGGCAGGCAACACGGCGGCGCTGCCGTAGCCACCGGCCACGAGCACCACGGTGCCCTCCTCCACCAGCTCCGTGGGATGGCCCATGGGACCCGCCACGGCGAAGAGGCGATCGCCCGCCTGGAACTTGGCCAGGGCCTGGGTGGTGGCGCCCACTTCCTGCATGATGAAGCGGATCCAGCCGCCGCGGGCATCGCCGCCGGCCAGGGTGAGGGGGATGCGCTCGCTGTTGGGGAAGGGCGAGACCATGAGGAACTGGCCGGGCTTGCGGCCCCGGGCCACCATGGGCGCCTGCACGATGAAGGACCAGGTCTCCGGCGCGAGCAGCTTCTTCTCGAGGATGAGGTAGCCCTCCTCCGTCACGGATTCCGGCGTGTAGAGGGATTTGCCCCGCAGCAGCGGCAGCATGAGGTCTTCCTCGATCTCCACGTGGGCCGTCATGAGCTCCAGCAGTTCCCGAGCTGTGCCCTGAGAAGCCTTGAGATTCGTGGCCTTGCCATCGACGATGCCCGCCAACAGGTCCAAGGTGAGCAACCACACCCGGCGGTGATCCTCGCGCAGACGCTCATGCAGGGCTTCGGCGCCAATCTCTTCGAGCAGGGGGAAGAGGTCACGCTCCTCCGCCTCGTGATGCGGCTTCTGAACTTCGTACATCCAGCGGGCGACTTCATCGACCTTGGCCCAGTCCTCGGTACGGAGGGCGACTTCCAGGGTCTCCAACTGACCCATGGCCAGTTCGTGCTCGCCGCGCCAGGCGTCGATGCGGACAGCGTCGGGGGCGACGGTGGCAGTGCTCATGGAAACCTCCAGATGCCTCAGCCTGGGCGGCCAAAGGGGTCTAAGGCATTGATCGGCGCCACCCTTTCTCCGGTTTTTGAGCCCCGTCACAGATGGCTTCCCGGGGACTCGACGGATCCCGGGTCCGGAAATCCTGGGGGCAGGCTTATAAATTGGCATGAATTTGTAGTAACTATAAATAATCACATTTACTTAAATCAAACCAGACCAGCTCCACGACGCCATGGCGCCACGAAAAAGCAGCTTCAAGGGGTTTCGTGGCGCCGTGGCGTCGTGGCGTCGTGGCGCTCCAAAGGATGCCGTGGCGTTCGATCAGCTTTCCCAGGGCACCCGGTACAGCACCGCGTTGACGTTCATCCCCGCCCCCACGGAGGCGAAGAGCAGCAAGTCGCCGGGATGGAGGGCCTGCCCCTCCATCCGCCCCTTCCGGATGAGATCCAGCAGGGTGGGCACCGTGGCCACGCTGGAGTTGCCCAGCCAGCCGATGGTCATGGGCATCATGCCCGCGGGGGGACCCTCCACGCCCGCCAGGTGGTAGAGCGCATCCACGATGGCCTCGTCCATCTTCCAGTTGGCCTGATGGATGAGGATCTTCGTGACGTCGCCGAGCCCCATGCCCGCCTTGTCGAGGCAGGCCTTCATGGCCCCCGCCACGTGGTGGAGGGCGTACTTGTAGAGCTTGCGCCCCTCCATCTTCAGGAACAGCTCGCCAGGTTCCTTCCCCGGCAGGTTCGAGGGACCCATGGTGAGCATATGCGAATAGTCCACGCAGTCCGAGCGCACCGCATGGGCGAGGATGCCCTCGGCGCCATGGTTCTCCGTGGCTTCCAGGATCACGGCGCCGGCGCCGTCGGCGTAGATGAGGCTGTCGCGGTCGTGGGGATCGGAGATGCGCGAGAGGGTGTCGGCGCCGATCACGAGGATCCGCTTCGCATCGCCCGAGCGGATCATGCAATCCGCCTGGACCACCCCCTGCACCCAGCCCGGGCACCCGAAGATGAGATCCCAGGCGAAGCTGGCGGGATTGCGGATGCCCAGGGCCGCCTTCACGCGCCCCGCCAGGGCCGGCACGAGATCGGAACGGTGGCTGCCCGCGCGGACATCGCCGAAGTTGTGGGCGAAGATGATGCCGTCCAAAGTCTCGCCATCTACGTTGGAGGAAGTAAGCGCATCCTGGGCCGCCGCGACCCCCAGATCCGAAGTGACCTGATGGGCCGGCGCATAGCGCCGTTCCCGAATGCCCGTGATGGTTTCGAACTGCGCCAGGATCTCCGCGTTGGCCTTGCCCACGGGCTGCCCGTCCGAGGTGCGGAAGTCATGCTGGAGGAACCAGGCGTTCGGCACCACCTCTGAAGGAAGGTGACTGCCGCTGCCGACGATCAAGGTGCGAAGGGCCATGGACTGCCTCAGGGATCGGCATCCGGGACCGGAGCGACTTCCCATCCTGGAACGCCCCGCACCCGATCTCGACGTCTTTTCCGCGCTCATTGCCACATTCGTATGCGGCGATAAAGGGCGGGCATGAAACGAAAAGGGCCCCCGGAGGGGCCCACTTCGTGTGCGGAGAAGGGGTTAGCCTTCGACCTTGCCGCCATTCTTGGTGGCGATGCGGAACATGATGATGCCCATGAGCGCGAAGGCCGCGACACCCAGGAGGTCGTAGCCCGTAGCGCCAAGGGCGTGCCCGAGCTTCTCTTCCAAATTCATGGAATCGAGGGCGGACTTGAGCCCGGCGAACTTGTCGCCGGAGGCCACCAGGATCGCCACCAGCACGCCCGCCAGGGCGCCGCCGGCCACGAGACCCGTCGCGAAGAGGTTGCCGGGACCCAGCTCCTCTTCCTCGGCGGAATGGCCCTTCTCCTTGCCGTTGCCATTCCGCTTGTCGGCCACCCAGCGGATGACGCCGCCCACGAAGATGGGAAGGGTGGTGCTGAGGGGCAGGTAGGCGCCCACGGCGAAGGCGAGGGCGCGGACTTCACAGAGTTCCATGGTGATGGCGAAGAACACGCCCACCAGCACGAACTGCCAGTCCAGGTTGTGGGCCAGGAGGCCCTTGATGAGCGTGGCCATGAGCGTGCCCTGGGGGGCGGGGTACCGCTCGCCACCGATGGCATGCACCATCAGGCCCGTGGCGGTGTCCACGTGGGCGTTGTCGAGCACCTTCACCGTGAGGCCGATGACCACGGCCGCGGCGACGGCGCCGATCATGAGACCGATCTGCTGGTTGCGGGGCGTGGCACCCACGATGTAGCCCGTCTTCAGATCCTGGCTCGTGGCACCGGCATTGGCGGCGGCGATGCACACCATGCCACCCACGCAGAGGGCCATGGGCTGGAACACGTCGCCGGTCCACCCGAGGCCCACGAAGATGAGGCAGGTCGCCATGATGGCGGCGATGGTCATGCCGCTGATGGGGT
Organism: uncultured Solibacteraceae bacterium; assembly: GCA_964617215.1. Classification (GTDB taxonomy): domain Bacteria; phylum Acidobacteriota; class Holophagae; order Holophagales; family Holophagaceae; genus JAFDVN01. Next base: position 579,359 of record CAZTVL010000001.1, read on the forward strand.
TGGAGGAGGAGCCGATGATGCCCACGATGCGGCTGCTCACGGTGACGAAGAAGAAGCCGAAGGCCACCATGAGGAAGCCCAGCATGATCTTGCTGAGGATGCCGCTGCCCGGAATGAAGGGCAGCAGGGCCACCACGACCACGAGGGCGATGGAGCCCCCGATGACGACCGTGAGGGGGAGGTCGTTCTCGGTGCGCTTCACGGCGATGCCGGCGGCGTTGTCCTTCATGGAACCGAGGGCGCCCTTGAAGGCGCTGACGATGGTGGGGATGGTCTTGATGAGGGTGATGAAGCCGCCGGCGGCCACCATGCCCGCGCCGATCTGACGGACGTAGGCAAAGTAAATGGCCCGGTTCAGCTGGGCGAATTCATGGGTGACAGGATTCCAGCCGTAGGCACCGGCCACAGCCACGTCCTTGAGGTAGCCGAGCTTCACCAGCTGGGCGGCGATGGCGTCGCCGTGCACGAGGGAAGCCAGGAGGGGGATCAGGCCCAGCCAGGCCATGACACCACCGGCCACCAGGAGGCCGGAGTTCTTGATGCCCAGGATGTAGCCCACGCCCATGTACTCGGGGGTGATGTTGGCGTTCACCGTCGCGGCGGGGAAGACCTTGGATTTCATATCGGAGACCCAGGTGGGCGTCTCGGCGATGACCTTCACGATGAGCTGGCCCACTGCATAGACGAGGCCCGTGGCGAGGCCCAGGTAGGCGGTCTTGGCGAGGTTGCCGCCCTTCTCACCGGCAATGAGCACGGAGGCGCAGGCCGCGCCTTCGGGATAGGGCAGTTCGCCATGCTCCTTCACGATGAGGGCCCGGCGTAGGGGGATCATCATGAGGATGCCCAGCACGCCGCCCAGCAGGGCGAGGGTGAAGATGGTCCAGTAGTTGAAGAAGCTGGGGCCATTGGCGCCGGGGCTCAGGAAGAGGAAGCCGGGCAGGGTGAACACCACGCCCGCGGCGATGGACTCACCGGCGGAGCCGATGGTCTGCACCATGTTGTTCTCGAGGATCGTGCTCCCCCCGAAGCGCTTGAGGAGGCTGATGGCCACCACCGCGATGGGGATGGAGGCCGACACCGTGAGGCCGGCGCGAAGGGCCAGGTACACGGTGGAAGCGCCGAAGATGATCCCGAACAGCGCGCCGAAGAAGACCGCCTTGGGCGTGAATTCCGCCACGGTGGCCTCATCGGGCACATAGGGTTTGAACTGCTCCTGGTCAGCCATGGAAGCTCCTGGGTGGTGCACGGATTTTGGACAGTTCGACAAGATTACCTGGGTTCAGGGGGCCTGTCTGCGGTCACGCCCATCGCAGCCAACCCCGTCACAAGCTGGGTTTGCAGCCGCCCGACCGTCTACCTCTTCTTTTGCCTACAATAACGAGGTGAAAGCCCATCCCGTCAGCAGCAAGGACAACCCTGCCTTCAAGGCCCTGCGCGCCAGCCTGAAGGGCTCCGGCGAAGGCCGTACCCACACGCTAATCCTCGGCCCCAAGCTCATCGAGGCCTGGTGGGAGGCCCGGGACCTGCCCGCCGCCGCGCGGTTCCGCCCCGAGGGCTGGGTGCGGTTGGAAGATGCCGCCGATCACAAGCTGGAGGCCGCCCTCCGACTTCCCACCCTGGTGCTGCCCGAGCCCCGCATGCGCGAGCTCACGGACATGGGCAGCGTGCCCACCCTGGCCCTGCACGTATCCCTGGGGCCCGAACCCGAGACGGCCGTGGGTCGGCGCGCCCTGGGCGCCTGGGGCGTGCAGGATCCCGGCAACCTCGGGGCCCTGCTGCGGGCCGCCGTGGCCTTTGGATTCACCGATGCCATGCTGGGGCCCGGCTGCGCGGACCCCTTCGCCCCCAAGGCCCTGCGCGGCGCCATGGGCGCGGCCTTCGTGCTGCCCCTCCGCCGCCGGGATCGCCTCGACGCCGACGGCGGCCAGGTATGGGCCCTGGAGGGCGGGCCGGACTCGGTTTCGCTGCCCGAAGCCGACCTGCAAGAACCCATTCGAGTCTGGGTCGGCAATGAAGGGCATGGCTGGCAGGGTGTGACCCTTCCCCTCGCCGCCTCCAAACTCGCCATTCCCATTCAGGGCGTGGAGAGCCTCAACGCCTCCGTGGCGGCAGGCATCGCTTGTTACGAAGTGGCCCGGAGATTGGGATGACCGCAACTCGAATCCGCCATTTGATCGAAGCCCTCGTCCTCGCCGCGCTCTTCGTGGGGGCCTTCCGCAGCTTGGGCCTGCTGGGCGGGTGGGTGGAGGTGCTCTGTGCCCTGGCCCTGCCCATGGCCTTGTGTGAGGCGGCCTACCGGGGGCGGGGCTTCGGCTGGCTCTGGTTGGGGCCCGCGCTGGGGATGGCCCTGGGCTACGCCTGGGTACCCGCCGTGATGGAGACCAAGGGGGGGCTGCCCTACGTGGGCTCCCTCGGCGTGGGGCTGCTGTTCTGGTCTTACGAGGGCCTCGGCCTGGCGCTGGTGGCCTGGCTCGGCGCGCGCCTGCTGAAGCGGGGACCCTGGGCCGCGGCCTGCGGCACCGCCCTGGCCTGGCTGCTCTGGGAGCGCTTCGCCTTCCACATCTACGATTGGTCTTGGGGCAGTGCCTTTGGCGCCCTGCCCTTCCTGGCGCGATCCGCGGCCTTCCTGCCTTCCCCCTTCCTTGGCGCCCTGGCCTGGGGCGCGGGCGCCTTCGCGGCCTCCGGGCCCGTGCAGGATCGCCCGCGCCGCGCGGCTGCCCCCTTGGTGGCCTTCGGTCTCATGACCCTCCTCGGCGTCACGTGGCATTGGCTGCCCCGGGCGCCCGAACGGCGGCTCGACGTGCTCATGATCCAGCCCAATTTCCCCGTGGGCGAACGCTTCCCCGGCATGGAGGCCCGGGCCTGGATCCAGACGGAGGCTGCCCTGGCCAAGCACCACCTCCCCCGCCCTGAAGCCTCCTTGCTGGTGCTGTGGCCCGAGAGTTCCGTGCTCGGGCAGGATCACCGCGGGGCCCAGCCCCGGCTCCATCAACAGGCCGAAGCCCGCAAGTTCGCCTGGCTCTTCGGCACGGAAGGCGGCCCCTACAACCTCATCCGCGGCGAAGCCCCGGGGCGCCCCTCCTTCCTGCAAGCCAAGGTGGTGCCCATGTGGTTCGGCGAGCGCAATCCGGGCCCCCAGGCCCTGCGCCACTTCCTGGATCGACAGATGGGCATCCTGAGCCAGGAGCCCGGGAAGCTCGTTCCCGAAGCCTTCCAGGTGCCGACTTCCACCGGGGACGTTCGCGTTCATCCGCTCATCTGCAGCGAAGCCCTGCTCCCCGAGCGCAGTCGCGAAGGGTTGGTGATCAGCGGTGCCGACCTGCTCACCAACCACACCAACGATGGCTGGTTCGACCAGAGCCCCGCCACGCGCCTCCATGGCGCCCAGATCCGCCTGCGGGCCACCGAGCTGGGCGTGCCCCTGCTGCGCTGCACCCTCAGCGGCATGAGCGGCGTCTACCGCGAAGATGGCACTGGTCAGCTCTGGGGCGCGCCCCTTACGAAGGCGGATTATGCCTTCTCCCTCGCGTGGCAGCCCGTGCGTACGCCCGCCCGCAGCGGGGCTTGGCTGCTGATCCTGGGCGGCCTGCTGACCGTGGCGACCGGGGTGCTAGCATGGCGCTCTCGATGACTGCGGACCTTACCCCCGAGCCCCTCGCCACGCCCCTGGGCCGTGTTGCCTTCGGCGATGAGACCTGGACCATCGACCCCCGCGAATTGCAGACTTTCTTTCAAGCAGAGGAAGTGTTCTGGACCGCGGACCGCACCCTCGCGCAGTGGCGCCGCCTCCTGGCTGGCAGCCGCCTACTCACGGCGCGCCTGGAGCCCGAAGGAGCCCGGGGCGGGCGGCTCGTGGCCACCACGCGGCTCTGGTCCGATGGCGCCTACGAGGCCAAGCTCTACGACGTCGTCACCGCGAAGGACCTCATGGGCCACGGCATCGCTTCCACCCTCGTCACCTGGGCCCTCCAGCACCCAGCCGTGGGCGACGTGCAGCGCTTCGTGCTGGAAACCCGCGATGCCAACCGCCTTTACGAACGCTTCGGTTTCCAACCGGCCGAAGCCCACGCCACCATCCACATGCGCGTCACGGCCGCCGAGCTGCGCGCCCGGGGGATCCGATGAGCCGACCCCAGACCGGTGATACCACCCGCATCATGGCGCCCCTCGTGCTCGCCAGCGGCAGCCCCCGCCGCAAGCAGTGGCTGGAGGCCCTGAACCTGCCCTTCGAAGTGCAGGTGCCCGACGTGGACGAGACGCCCATCATGGATGAGGACCCCGAGAACCTCGTGCTGCGGCTGGCCCGCACCAAGGCCGAGGTCATCAGCGCCCGCAACCCCGGCCGCTGGGTACTGGCGGCGGACACCACCGTGGCCGTGGATCACCACACCCTCAACAAGCCCGAGCACGTGGAAGACGCCGTGCGCATGCTCATGCTCCTGCAGGGCCGCGCCCACCAGGTGCACACGGGCATGGCCCTGCGCCGCAACGATGAGATCCACAGTTTCGTGGACACGGCCCAGGTGTTCTTCCGCCCCTTCACCGAAGCCCAAGCCCGCTGGTATGTGGCCACCGGCGAACCCATGGACAAGGCCGGCAGCTACGCCATCCAGGGCATCGGCGCCCTCTTCATCGAGCGGGTGGACGGCAGCTTCGCCACCGTCATGGGGTTGCCGGTGGAGCGACTGTCGGGCCTGCTGTTCAAGTTGAAGGTGCTGAGCCTCTGGGTGGGGATGCCGAAGTAGTTGATATTATCGAATCGCCTGAACCAAGGAATCAACGATTGCGAATGCTTGAATGGATTGAATTCATTTTGCTCCGGCTGATCAAACGAACCCGCAGGACTACCGGACGATTGTTCTTGGCATTGAGTTTCTTCTCGATCCCAGGCGCGGCCCAGGAGAAGGGTGCCGCATCCACCATCCCCTTCGAGCGCAGTCCTGCTGGGCATGTGATTGCATCAGTGCAGCTAACAACGGCCACGCGAAGCCTTGCCAATAAAAGAGCCATCCTTGATACCGGCGCGGGTGGCTCGGTAATCGACGCAGCCTTGGTTGAGCCAGAAGATTGCCATGCCTTCACAGCGGAGGTTACCGATGCCCGTGGGGTAAACCAGGATTATCCCAAGGCGGCTTGGATCTCGGTCCAAGTGGGCCTGGCCGCTCCCGTAAAGGTTCGGTTCATTGTTATGGACCTCTCGTCCAAGGCCCCAAAAGAATTTGGTCGGGTTGACCTCATTCTTGGGTGGGAAGTATTCAAAGGCCGGACGCTTGGATTCAACCTTCGAGACAACCAGCTGCTCACAGCTCCGATTCGTCAGCCCGACTTGGACGTCCCGATTGAGTGGACGGAGGACCACCTCCCAGCTCTTTCTGGGACCTTGAATCAATGCACCATCAAATGGGTTCTTGATACTGGCGGTAAATTCGCAGCGACTATCCCCGCCTCCTCCACTGCTTGCGCGAGCAAGCGGTCCGGAGAGGGATCCGTTTACTCCAGCATCAATGGTGGAACGAGCCCAGTTCAATCCTCGCTTTCCAATCTCATCAAGGTTGGTTCAACAACCTGGGGCGATCAGGTTGTGTGGATAACATCCGACTCCACTGCATCTTTGGGGCTGAGATTTTTTGACCATTGCGAGGTTGAATTCGATTTTCAATCCAACCGGTTCAGAGCTCGAAAGCTCCCGAATTGACACACGGAGCATCCGCGAGGATGCTCCGTGTGTTTGCACTTCAAGAACCGTCAGAATGCCGTCAAGGTCAGCCCTTGAACTCCTCGCCGTCCTTCTTATCGCCCTTGGCGTTGAAGTCCGCGAGCATGCGGTACTTCACGCCTTCGACATCCTTGAACTGGCCCGCGCGGATGGCCCACACGGCGACCATCACGAAGCCGGCCGCGAAGGCGAGGCCCACCACCGTGAAGGTGATGACCATGAGCTTGGTCTGCATGGGATCCATGGGGACCTCCGAAGGAAAGGATCGTTAGCCGGCGATGAGGAACCAGTCGAGCTTCCAGGCCAGGATGAGGGGCACGGCCAGCATGAGGATGAAGAAGATCAGGGCGTTGCGGAGCACCCAGTTCTCCTTGAGGATCTCCTTGTTGGTGATGGGAGCGTCCTCCTGGTGGGAGTCGGGCGTCTGGTGGTCCAGGGTCTCGGTCATCAGAATCTCCTAGCTTTCAGCCACTTCGCCGAACAGGCCGACGAGGTAGAGGACACCGAAGAAGAAGAGGTAGAAGGCCAGGTAGCGCAGCATGACCATGTAGCTGCTGACCTTGGGCTCGGCGTTTTTCGCGGGGGCGGCCATCGTCATCTCCTACTGGATATCGGAAACCGTGGCCTTGAACTGGGCCAGGGCATCGAGGAAAGTGCGGCGGTCCTTCATGGTGTAGAAGAACATGCCGACGCGGCGCTTGTCGGTGGCCTTGCGCAGCTTGGGGTTGCGTTCGCCTTCGAGGCGCTCGCGGATCATGATGTTGCCCGTGCGGTAGTGGCAGTCGCCGATGGCGCAGCCGCAGACGAAGGTGGCGTCGGCGCCCTTGGTGAGGGCCAGCTCCATCTGGGTGGGCTTCACCATGCCGGAGCAGGGCAGCACCACGATCTTCGTCTCGGGATCATCCAGCAGGGCCTTCTGCGCGTCGATCATCTCCGTGATGGGGATGGATCGCTCGCAGACGAACCCGATGATGACGCGGGGCTTCTTTTCAGTGGCTTCGCTCATTTACGCCCCCTGCTTCAGAAGGTCGAGCACTTCGGCTTCGATGGTCTTGGAATGCGTGTTGGGCAGCTCGATGGCCTGGAAGGGGCAGGCCCCGACGCAGACGCCGCACTCGGAGCACCGGGCGTCCTGTACGACGGCGATGAGCTTGAACTTGGAACCGGGAGCCCGCTCCTGCATGGTGATCGCCTCGAAGGGGCAATCCAGGGAGCAGAAGGTGCAGCCCGTGCACTTCGCCTCGATGACAGCAGCGATGTTGTCGCGGCGATCCTTGGGGTAGAAGGGGGCCACCATCAGCAGCAGGGTGGAGACGCCGAGGATGGCCCAGGCACCGCCGACACCGGCCTTGTTGATCAGGTAGAAGGGGAACATGTACCAGGCGTCGTAGCGCATGGTCTCCACGAGCACGCCGATCTGGGCCGGGGCATCGGAGGCGATGTAGGCCCGGTCGGCGGCCAACACGGGGAACTGCTGGATCAGCTGCTCGGTGATGTTGATGGCGGGCAGGGCGCCAGCGGCCACGAGGATGAAGCCCAGCGTGAGGAAGTTGCTGGCCCGGCTCGGGGTGACCACGGGGTCGTTCAGGCGGATGAAGTGCACCCAGATCAGCAGGAACAGGAAGGTCGCGCCGCCGATGTGGAAGAAGAAGAAGCGGGTGATGGTGTAGTCGGTGATGCCGGTGCCGCCCACGAGGAACTCGGCGGTCCAGTTCCCGATGAGGGGCATGGCCCGCACCCATTCCTGGGTCTCGACCACCATCCGGTAGGCCCGGGCATCCCACACGAGGAGGTAGCCGGTGATGCCCACGAAGAGGACGAAGAGGAGCAGGAACACGCCGGAGATCCAGGGGAGCCAGCGCCAGCTGCGGTGACGATCCGTGAAGTACACGCGGAACATGTGCAGCAGGGTGGTGATCATCATGGCGGCAGCGCCCCAGCGGTGGATGCCGCGGACGACGGCGCCGTAGGGGATGCCCGTGGCGGCGTTGGTCGCATCCACAAGGGCCGCACCGCTGTGCTTATCCAGGACAAAGCTGCCATCGGCGGCACGCTGCATGATCGGCAGGCTGGTGATGTAGTTCACGCTGGACCAAGCTCGCTCCAGCGTGGGGATGTAGTACATCCACAGCAAGATGCCGGAGAAGATGAGGAACCAGAACGTGTAGAGCGGCAGGGCCCCGTGGAAATACAGGGGGTTGTGCTCTTGCGTGGTGAGGAAGTTCACGCCCTTCTCGAGGGAGACCGTGAGGTTCTTCGTGAGCTGGAGGAATTTCTTATACATGGGGCCCCCTACTCCTCGACCTGGACCTTGGTGCGGGTCCAATAGGCCACGCCGACCTCGGCCAGGGCCGCGATCACGAAGGCCCAACCCATCCACCGGACGACGTTGAACTGCTGGAAGGGCGAATCCGTCGTGCTGACGCTCGTGGGATTCACGTACTTGATGTGCGGGAGCTCAGCCACCGTGGCGGGCAGCACGGCGTCGATCGCCTTGCTGATCGGCTTGGGCGCCATCTCCTGGCGCAGCTTGCCGCCCATGGGGGCCTCATGCAGCACGTCATGGAGCTCAGCGCTGATGCTGCTGGCCCCGAGCACGAAGAAGATCCCCAGGCCAAATACCAGGAAGATGGTTCCGAAGATGTTCCGTTTGTTCACGGTCAACCCCTCGACGAATCGGAATGAATCAGGAAGAAACGGTCAGCCAAACGCTCGAGCCAGGGCCGGGGGTGCTGGACATTCCCCTTGGCCTTCTCCTCCGCGTAGATCACCACCATCAATCCCAGCATCAGGCAAAGGAAGAGGGTGAGGGTGGCGATCAACACGAAGTAGCTCATGAATCCCGCACTGGCGAAGAAGGCCTTCCAATGGGCGATGCTCTGGCTCAGCAGGACCACGGCGAGGAGGATCCCCACCCACTTACTGGCTTTGATGCGCCCCGTGGAATACATGGCCTAGGCTCCGGCAGCTTTGGCTTTGGCCTTGGCGGCCGCGGCGGCGAGAAGGGCATCCCTCTTGGCAGCCCACCGGCCGAGGCCGACGATGGTGCCGATGATGGGAATCACGAGCCAGAGGGTCACGTGGGCCTTCCAGAGCTCGAGGCCCTTGGGCATGCCCTTGGCCACGGTGGCCTCGGGGGTGAGCCAGAGGTTCAAGCCGGGCTTGGTCTTCTCAAGGAAGTCCAGGGCCTGGTCCTGGGTGAAGCCAGGATGGGCGGCGAGCACCTTGGGCAGTTCCGCCTTGGCCAGCACGTTCCACTCGCGGATGTCGCCGAAGTAGTGGAAGAGGGTGTTGGCGCTCATGGAAACTAGCAGGAAGGCCACGAAGAAGATGTGGAAGGTTTCCCACCACTGCTTGCTGTCGCGCTTCATCACGTAGGCCCAATCCTGGAAGTACCCGATGAGCAGGAAGAGCCCCATGGAGTAGTACCAGAGCGGCGCGTCCCGGTGCAGGTCGGCGATGCTGTTGATGATCAGGAAGCTGAACACGATGAAATAGATCAGACCGCCGATGCCCACCCAGCCCGCGATGGCGCGCTCGCCGAACTTCATCTCGGGGCGGCGGTCCAGGAAGAGGACCAGCAGCACGAGGGCGGGGACGCCAACGGTGAGGATGGTGGCGAGGTAGGGATCCTGGAGCTTGAGCATGTGGTACATCGCGAGGAAGTACCAGTCGCTGAGGATCGGGTTGGGCGTCACCTCGGGGTTGGCCGGGCTGCCCTGGGCGGCCGGGATGAGGATGGCCATGCCCGCGAGGATCACGAAGAGGATGAACTTCGACCAGCGGCTGATGTTCATGCGCTTGAAGCCGCGGTGGTAGACGCGCAGCTCAAAGAAGATCATCACGAGGAACGAGAGCATGAAGTGGAACGCGTAGAAGCGCGTCACCGTGGCGGGGCCGATGGAGGTGCCGCCGAGGAGGATCTGGGCCGTGGTCTTGCCCTGGTTCGTCCAGTTGATGAAGTCACCGCCCGGGATCCAGCTGGGGTTCTTGTCCAGGTAAGTCGGGAAGGTGGCCATCACTTTGGTCGCCCAGAGAGCGCGCTGGTTCCAGATCAGCAGGTAGCCCGTGAGGCCGGAGTACATGCCGATGATGAGGATGACCAGGGCCACGAGGAAGCTGAGCTCATGGCCGCCCTTGTAGCCGCCCGTGAACCAGATGCGGTACACGCGGATGGTGGCGAGGATGATGAAGGCGTCCGCGCCGTACTTGTGCATGCCGCGGATGATGGCGCCGATGGGGATCTCGCCCCACTTCCAGTTGGCCTGCATGCGTTCGATAGAGACGAACGCCTGGCTGGTGTCGGGCACGTAGTAGATCATCAGCAACACGCCGCTGGCGATCACGAGCATCCAGACCCAGTACCACATGCCACCGATGGCGTAGAACGGGTTGGTCTTCGCCTTTTCGACATGGGTCTCGTCGAAGAGGTCCATCTTGTCCCAGCGTTCCATAAACCACTGGAAGAAGTTGACGGGGGCGTTCAACACGCCGTGATAGACATGGCCCAGCACCCCGCGGCGGGGGAGGAGGCCCTGCAGAAAGCTCCAGAACTTGGTCAGCATCTGAGTATCTCCAGCCTTAGCCCACACCGCCGCCTTCGGTATCCGTGATCACGATCTTGGATCCTCGGATATCGAACGCCATGGTGCGCGGGGGACGGGGCGCGGGGCCGGAAACGACCTTGCCCGGAAGCTTCTCGAACGGCTTGCCCTGCACGGTGCCCGCGATGGCCTGGGGCCGGGTGGGGTCGTACACGCTCAGGTGGCAGGGGCAGGCGAAAAAGGGATGGAAGGGCGCGGGAGCCTTGTAGTTGTAGCCGCCAGCCAGTTCCTCGCTGTTGGAGATGAAGTTGAAGGTGCAGCCCAGGTGGGGGCAGATGCGCTGCACCACCACGAAGGCGGCCTTCGGATCCTTCTTGTCCGTGATGAACTCCTCGGGGAGCCGCACGATGAAGGCCGGGATCTTGGCGCCCTGGAACTTGCGGCTGCTGTACTCCACGGACTTGCGGACGTAGATGAACTCCTTGAAGTCCCAGGGGTTCGCCAGCTCGGACAGCTCGGCAATCTCCTGCTCGGAGGAACCGGCGCTATCGGGATCGGCGACGAGGGCCTTCAGGCCCCCGGACATCGTGGGCTTGAAGTAGCGCAGGATGACGTGCTGCAGCTCGATGGCACCGCCGATGATCGGGAGGGCCGTCAGGGTCTTGAGGAGGGTACGGCGGGTGGATTCTTGCATCGTCGTCTCCCCTAATCCTGCTCGTAGGACTTCATGCGCACGCCGTCGACGGCCAACCAACGCTTCTCGGGCGTGAGCACGCCCTTCCAGGCGGGCATGGCGGACCACTGGTGCACGTAGAGGTTCAGGGCCGAGTGGCTCATGGTCTTGGCGATCGACTCGGGGATGGTCTTGAACTGACCACCCTCGGAGATGCGCCAGTAGAGGAACTCGTCCGTCTGCTCGGCCATGGCCTTGCGGTTGTGGAAGTTGAAGGGCGCGGGCTGGATGGTCTTGGAGAGGGGACCGTCCCCCTTGCCGATGGTGCCGTGGCACACGTTGCAGTTCTGGCCATACACGTCCCAGGCCTTCTTGTACTGGTCGGGCGCGGTGCCGGCGATGGAGCGGGACCAGGCGTAGTACACGGTATGCCACACGGGCATGGGATCGTTGGCCGCCACCATCACGTTGCCGCGGTTGTCCTTCATGGTGTTGATCCAGCCGGTACCCAGCTTGCCGTCGGCGCCGGGGTGCAGCTTGCCCGTGGGCTTGCCGCTGGCATCCGTGGCGGGCACGTAGGTGTTGCCCTTGGCCACCACGTCATCGCTGCCGTAGGCGATCAGGTTGTAGAGCTTGGCGGGCGTGCGCTGGAAGCGCCAGTCACGGCTGTAGAAGTCGGGGCCGTTCTTGGCCTTCTCCAGGGGGTTGCCCACCTGGCGGCCTTCAGCCACCAAGCGCTTGACCGTCTCGGGCTTGCCTTCGGCCAGGTCCAGGCGTTCCTGGGCCGTGTAGTAGGTGCCGTGGCAGGAGGCGCAGTTGGCCTGGTAGAGCGTGCGGCCCTTCACGGCGGAGGGGAGGCCGAGGGGATAGGGAGCCTCGGGCTCCATGCCCTCGAGGCCGCCGGGCACGGCGTTGGCCGCCTGCACCAGCTCGCCCCCGGGAGCCTTGGAACCGAGACCGCCACTGGCGCAGCCCAGGGCCAGGAGGCCCAGGGCGATCGCCGGCACGGTGAGCGTCATCTTGATCTGCATGGTCGCTACCTCTCTGGTCTAGGTGCCGCTGGGGCGAATCCAGGCGAGAACGGCCCAGACGAGGATGATCAGATAGAGGAGAACGAGGACGAAGGGAGCCTTGCCGTGACCAATGCGGGTCCCGGAGACTTCTTCCATCGGTTCTTCATCGTGGGAGTTCTTGGGGTCCTGGCTCATGGGTTCCTCACTTGGCCTTGGGCGCGGCAGGAGCGGCAGCCGGGGCGGGGACGGCCGCGCTGGGGGGGGCGCCGGCGTTGGGGGCATCGCTGCCCGCCAGCTTGCCCAGGCCCTTGTTCTGGGAGAGGTACTTCAGGAAGGCCGTGAGGTACAGGCGCTGATCGGCGCCGAGGGTCAGCTCCCAGCGGGGCATCTGGGTGGCGGGAACGCCGCGGCTGATGCGCCAGTACCAGGTGTCGGTCTTGTAGTTCTGGAACTTGTCCTCCCAGAAGTTGGCGGCGCGCTTGGTCATGCTGGCGCTGGCCCAGCCGTGGCCGTTGCCATCGAGGCCGTGGCAGGCGGAGCACTTCTGGTTGTAGATGCCGCGGCCCTGGTTGGCGACGACACGGCGGGCTTCGAGGGCCTTGAGGCCGACGACATCCGTGGGCAGCACTTCGGGCTCCTTGAAGGAGACCTCCACCCAAGGGGCGACTTCGGGGTTCTCAATGCGGGCGTGGTGCAGCTCCTCCTCATTGGCGAAGGCCTTGGTGGCCAGGGCGTTGAGGGGGGTCTTGGCGTTCTGGGCCTCGTGGGAGGTGCCGTACATGAACTCCTCGATCTCCGCCGTGTACTTGTAGGGGGTCTCGGGGTGGGATTCGTAGTTCTTGTAGGCGATCTCTTCGCGCTCGCGCACGCCGTGCTTCCAGTTGGCCACCCATTCCCAGCCATCGCGGGGACCCTTCACGGTGACGAACTCGGCGCTGATCTCGCGGATGATCTCCATGCCGGGCTTCACTTCGGCGCGGGGCACCGTGCGGACTTCCGGCTGATCAGCGTTCCAGACCTTCGTGAAGAAGGCCCACTTCATCTCGCCGGTGTGCACGTCGGTGGCGCGGGTGCCGTTGGGGCCGTTGCCCTGCAGGAAGGCGACGAGGTCCGTCATCTCCTGCTTGGAGAGGTAGTCGTAGCGGGGCATGATGCTGCCGGGCTTCAGGCTGCGGGGATCGCGGTGATGCTGGTCGTGGTACTCATCGGGAAACTTGCCGCCGATGTTGGCCAGGTCGGGGCCGCTGCGCTCGGAGCCGAGCAAGTGGGCGTAGTCGAAGTAGTAGTCGCTGGCCTTGCTCTTGACACCGTGATCCCAATCCTGGGGACGGCTGGCCATGGAGTGGCAGTACCAGCAGCCCTCACGGGTGTAGACCTGGCGGCCGCGGAGCTCCTGGGCGGTGTAGTCGCGGAGATCCTTGGGCTTGGCGGGCTTGAACGTCCACCGGGGGACGAGCACCACCACGAAGATGATGGCGCTGAGGATCAGGCCCATCCCGATGGCGGGGTAGAGGTAGTTGGCGCGTTGGGTGGTCATCGTCAATTCCTCGGCTCAGCTCAGTCCTGGGGTTCCATCGTGTCGGCGGCTTCCGCCCCGAACACGGTCATCAGGATGTTGTAGACCAGCAGCACCTGGCCGGTGACGATCAGCACGCCGCTGAACACGCGCAGGCCCATGAAGGGGGCCACCTGGATCACAGTGCGGTAGACCACGGTGCCCTCTTCCCAGGCAGCGGCCTGGGCGAGACCGGCCACGGTCAGGGCGATCATCATGATGATGGTGCCGGAGAGGCTCAGCCAGTAGTGGGCGTTGGCGAGGCGGCGGCTGTACCACTGCTTGCCGGTCACGCGGGGGATGCAGTAGTAGATGGCGCCCCAGGCCACGAAGCCGAAGGTGCCGAGCAGCGCGAAGTGCGCGTGGCCCACGACCCAGTGGGTGAAGTGGAGGTACCAGTTGATCCAGCGGGTGGCCTGGAAGGGGCCCGTGAAGCAGGTCAGGAGGTAGAACCACATGGCGGTCAGGAAGAACCGGAGGGGCAGGTTGGTGGCGATCATGCCCCACTTGCCCTTCATGGTCAGGAAGAAGTTCACGAGCACGCTCATCACGGGGACGAGCAGCATCACGGAGCTGATCACGGCCACGGCCTTGAGCCACTCGGGCACGGGCATCTGCAGCAGATGGTGCGTGCCAGTGGGGGTGTAGAACATCGCGATGGTGGAGAAGCCCACGATGGACAGCAGGTGGCTGTACAGGGGGTTCTTGGTGATCTTGGGCAGGAAGTAGTAGGTGAGGCCGATGCCGTTGGTGGTGAACCAGAGGCCCAGGATGTTGTGGCCGTAGAACCACTGGGCGATGGAGTCGGCGATGCCCGTCATGGAGAAGAACACCTTGTTGCCGATGAGGTACACCACGGGGAACCACAGGGTGGTGCCGGCCACGTACCAGGTGGTCACGTAGAGCTGCTTCTCCTGGCGGTTCAGCACCGTGCCCCAGACGATGACGATGTAGGTCATCAGGGCCAGGAACATGGGGATGTCCAGGAACCAGGGCAGCTCGGCGTACTCGCGGCCCTCGGTGATGCCATTGGTGAGGCAGAACACGCCGGCGATGAGCACGGCATTCCAGGCGATCATGAGGAAGTTGGCCAGGCGCTCGCTGTAGAGCTTGGTGCGGCAGAGCTCGGGGATCACATAGAAGATCGCGCCCACGGTGCTCATGGAGATGAAGCCGAAGGCCACCGCGTTGATGTGCGTGGGGCGGATGCGGCCGAACTGCAGCTGGGGCAGGATGCGCACGAGGTCGGGGGCCCAGTACTCCGTGGCCGCGAAGAGGCCGAAGAAAGTGCCGACCAACGCCCAGATCGCGCCGCTCACCATGAAGCGGGTCGAGGCGCTGTGTTCCTTGTCGAACCAGGCCCAGGGGTTGGCGTCGGCAGTGGCCATGTTGGTTTGAGCGTCCATGGGCATCTCCAAGACCGGGAAAGAAGAGGGCGTTCCGCGAGGGCGAAAAGCCGCGTGAAGCAGATCACATTGTCCCAATCAGCATTGCAATTGTGACGATCGTCGGCACTCGGGTCAAACGAAAATCCTGGATCAATCCCAGTGGAGCCGTGAGTTTGCGCGATCTGGACAGGGCTCCTCGCCAATTTCCGGGGAGCCGAGATTTTCCTTCCGGTAGACTTCCCACATGTCCCCCTTTGCTTCCCCTGTCCGGTTCCGGCCATGGATCTGATCCGAACCTATGGCGCCCATCGCCTCACCTGGGTGCAGGATCTGGGCGAAGCCAAGGAGGGCGGCAGCACCTTCCACCTCATGCGGCGGGAGTCGGATGCGGCCCGCTTCCTCCTGCAGCTCTGGACGCCTCGCATGGAGGACCGCTCCCTGGATCACCTCCGGGAGATCTTCCTGTCCAGGTTCCAGGACGCCACAGGCATGGATCCCGTGGAAGTGCACTTCGGCTTCGACGACGACCAGGTGTGGTTCCTCCAGAACCTGCCCGGAACGCCCCTGGCCCGCGCCTGGGATGAATGGAATGTCCCCCAGCGCCACGCCTTCCAGCGCCACCTGGAAGGACTGCTCGCCACGGACAATCAGGCCCGCTACCTCCATCCCGAGGTCATCGGGTTGCGTCCGGGTCTCATCACCCTGCCCCGGGCCCTCGGTGAGGATCCCGGGTCCCTGGCCCCGCTGCGGGGCCTCCTCTCCGGGGCCGAGCCCGGCCCGGGCGCGCCCTCACCCCTGCCCTGGGAGGCGGCCCAGATCCTCTCCCAACCCCGGGGCCGCGCCATCCGCGGCCGGGGCCAGGAACTGACCTACCTCAAATCCCTGATGCTCGGCCTCTCCGCGCCGGCCCCCATGGAGCGCATCGTCCTTCTCATGGGCGAAGAGGGCCTCGGCAAGGAGCACCTCTCCGCCTGGGCCTGCGCCGCCGCCGAAAGTGAAGGCCTCTGGGTGCACACCATCGCCCTGGGCCACGAGGAAGGTCCCTCGCACCTCATGCAGCGCCTGTTGGAGGAGACCCTCCACGGCCTCGAAGCCGACCTCTACGCCCGCCAACCCACGGTGGCCCGCCTCATCGCGCGGCGCCTGCCCGCCTTTGCCTTCCTCACCGGGGGCCGCAAGGCCGCCCCGGGGGATCTGGATCCCGAAGAACTCCAGGGCGCCCTGGAAGCCCTCGACTTCGCCAGCACCCACCATCACCGCCTCGTACACCTCTGGGGCCTGGATCGCGCCCAGCCCGAAACCCTCGCCCTCGTGCGGGAGTTGGTGCACCGCTCCACCCTGCCCTGGCTCCTCTCCCTCTCCAGCGGCAGCTCCGGCTCCGGCCTGAAGCCCCTCATCGCCCAGCTCAAGGGCGAGCCCCACGCCGCCATCGTGCTGCTGAACCGGCTCGAAGATGAGGACATGAAGCAGGTGCTCCACGACCTGCTCGGCCACCACGAACTGCCCCAGGACGTGGTGCAGGATCTCCTCCAGGCCTCCCTCGGTAACCCCGGCCTCATGCAGAGCCTCGTGGAGCTGGCCCAGCAGGCCGGAGAACTCAAAGAGGAAGGCGGCCACTGGACCCTCGTGCCCGGCCACCGCCCCAACTTTCACGCGGGCTCCGACCTCATGTCCCCGGTGCTGGTGGGCCGCCTCCATCGCCTCAACCCCGCCACCCAGGCCCTCGTGCGGTTGCTCGCCCTGGCCGACCGCGCGCTGCCCGTGGAGGTGCTGGGCCGCGCCCTGGGCCTCGCGGGAGATCCACTCGAAGACATCCTCCAGACCGCCGTGGGCTCCAAGCTCGTGCTCGCCCAGGGCCTCGAAGCGCAGATCCCCGATCCCCGCTGGCGGGAGCTGGTGCTGAGTCACACGCCCCAGCCGGAATTGAAGCGCCTGGCCCGGGCCCTCGTGGGCGCCCTCAAGGGCGCGGGCGATCGCGGCCCCATCAGCGTCTCCCTCCAGAGCCTCGCCGGCGATGAGCAGAGCGCCCTCTCCGGCGTGCTGCAGGTGCTGGAGCGCGAAGGCATCGGCACCCCCAGCGAAGTGCGGCGCGTAGTGGAGCAAGCCCTGGCCCTCCATCCCTCGCCCCTGGACAAGGCCCGCCTATTCGAACACCTCGCCGATGCCTGGTCCCAGACCAGCGGGGGCGGGCTCTTCGCCAACGATGGCGGCAACGCGGCCCCCCTGCTCCAAGCCCTGGCCTCCCTCGCCAAGGCCAAGGCCGCCCTCGCGGAACTGCCCGCGCCCCCGCCGCCCTTCACGGCCCGCTTGCTCCGCAAGCAGGCCGTCCTCGAGCTGCGCCGCCGCCACCTTCCCGAAGCGAAAGAAGCCATCATGGCCGCCGCGGACCTCCTGCGGGACGTGCCCCAGCATTCCGAGCAACCCCGCATCCGCCTGGCCCTCGCCCGCCTGCACATCATCCAGGGCCACCTGCCCAAAGGCATCAAGGCCCTGGAAGAGGGCCTCTCCCTGCTCCAATCCCAGGGGGCCAAGGCCCACGCCGCGGATCAGGTGGAGCTCATGCTCGAACTGGGCCGCGCCCTCGGCAACCAGAGCCAGATGGAACGCGCCGCCACGATGCTTGAAAGCGCCCTGCGCCTCGCGGAATCGGGCCAGCAGGTGCGCTCCCTCGTGCAGGTGCAGTTGGAACTCGGCGTCATGCGCATGGCCAAGGGCGATATGGATGGCGCCCTGGCGCTGCTCCGGGAAGCCCTCCAGGCCGCGCGGCTCCACGGGGATCCGCTGCTCCAGGCCCAGGCCCACTTGCACCTCGGCATGGCCAAGAGCCTCCAGCACCACCTGGCCCCCGCCCTCTCCCACCTGGAGCGCGCCGTGGATCGCTTCCAGCGGGCCGGTGAAGAAGCCCCCGCCACCCTCGCCCGCATGTGGCGAGCTCGAACCCTGGCGGCCCTGGGCGATCGTGTCTCCGCAGAGCATCACCAGCTCCAAGCCCTGGGGGGCGGTCAACGCACCCAACTCACCCCGCTGGAGCAAGGCGTCCAGGCCCTCCTCCAGGCGGAGATCGCGGGCTTCGGGGGGTCCTGGCGCGATGCCGCTCGCCTCTATCGTCAATCCGCCCAGCTCTTCGAGGGCTCCGGCCTCGTGTGGCGCCACCGCCTCGCCCAGCTCCGCATGGTGCAGGCCGAAGCCCGCGAGTGCCAGGAGGCGCACCGCGAAGCCCCCGAGAGCTGCTGGAGTCTGCTGGAATCCCTGAAGGGCCCCGTGGAAGGCGCCGGCTCCCGCTGGCTGGATTTGGAATGGCAGCGGGCCCACGGCCTCCTGCTCGCCTGCGCGCCGCCCTCGGATCCCGTGGACATGGAAGCCCTCAACGCTTGGGGCGAGGCCATGACCCTCGCCCGGGATCTGCAGTTCGCCAGCGAAGTGCTGGAGGCGGCTTCGGAAAGCGCCCGCACGCTCCTTCGCCGCGGCGAGCGCCTGGGCGCCCGTGGCCGCCTGCAAGATGCCTTCCCCAGCTTCCAGCAGGTGTGGAACCGCGTGGGCGAACTCTTCACCACCCCCTTCCTCGGCCGCCCCGACCTCCACCGTTTCCAGGAAGCCGTCACCGCCAGTGGCCTGAAGTTCGTGCTTCCCGAACGGGGGGATCCCCTCGCAGATTGGACGCCGACCCAGGCGAATCTGCCGGCGGTGAACTTCCCGGAGCGATGAAACCCGGAACCGCGAATGTCGCGAATGAATGCGCAAATGAATTGAGCCTAGGGAGAACCCCCTTCACGAAAATTCGCGTCATTCACGGTTCCCCTATTTCTCCAAACCCGGAATGGCCCCCGCTCATGGTCCAATAGCTCCCCGGCTTCGACTCGCCCCAGCGGAGACCCACCATGAGCCACCATTCAGCGCCGACCCCGGCCAAGGTCACCATTCCCCAGCTCCTGCACTGGGCGGCCGAAGGGCGCAAGCTCGTCATGACGACGGCCTACGATGCCTTCAGTGCGCGCCTCGCGGATGCGGAGGTGGACATCACCCTTGTAGGCGACAGCGTGGGCAATGTGCTGCTCGGGTTCGAGAACACGCTGCCCGTGACCATGGCCATGATGCTGCACCACGTGGAAGCCGTGGCCCGCACGAAGCCGCGTTCGCTCCTGGTGGCCGACATGCCTTACCTGAGCTTCCACTTGGGCAAGGAGGACACGCTGCGCAACGCCGGCGCCTTCATCCGCGCCGGGGCCGCCGCCGTGAAACTGGAGGGCGGCACCAAGCGCCTGGACATGGTGCACGCGCTGGTGGATGCCGAGATTCCCGTCATGGGTCACCTGGGCCTCACGCCCCAGAGCGTGAACATGATGGGGGGCTTCAAGGTGCAGGGGCGGGACGCGGAGCACGCCCTCCAGATCCTCGAAGACGCCCACAAGCTGCAGGCGGCGGGGTGCTTCGCCCTCGTCCTCGAAGGCATTCCCTCGGACCTGGCCAAGCGGGTGACCGAGACCTTGCACATCCCCACCATCGGCATCGGCGCGGGCCTCCACTGCACGGGCCAGGTGCTCGTGCTGCACGATCTGCTCGGTCTCATCCAGGGGCATAAACCCAAGTTCGTGAGGACCTACGCCGATGGACATGGATTCCTCCAATCCGCGCTGCAGCAGTGGTCCCATGACGTTCGAGATGGCGCCTTCCCCAATGCCGATGAATCCTATACGCTTGCAGAGGCCGTCCGTTCCCAGGTGGCCCAGTGGCAGCCGGGAAATTACAACCCAGCCGGCCCCGAGGGTCCCTGAGCTACCGATCGCCTCCCTCCTGTCCTGAGAAGGAAAGATCTTTGTCCATGCGCATTGTCCGCAGCATCGCCGACCTCCGGGTCCTATTGAAGACCCTTCGCGAGAAGGGGAAGCGCATCGGTTTCGTGCCCACCATGGGCTACCTCCATGAAGGCCACGGGGCCCTCGTGAAGCAGTCCGCCGCCCGCTGCGATGCCACGGTGGTGAGCATCTTCGTGAACCCCACCCAGTTCGGCCAGGGTGAAGACCTCAGCAAGTACCCCCGGGATCTGGAGCGCGATCAGGGCCTCTGCCTGGAGTGGGGCGCCACGGTGCTCTTCCTGCCCGAAGCCTCCGAAATCTACCCCAGCGGATTCCAGACCTTCGTGGAGCCCGGCGGCCTCGCCGAGCCCCTCTGCGGCCAGTACCGCCCCGGCCACTACCGCGGCGTCGCCACCATCGTGGCCAAGCTCTTCAACATGGTGGAACCCGATCTCGCCTTCTTCGGCCAGAAGGATTTCCAGCAGACCCTCGTCGTGCGCCGCATGGTTCGGGATCTGAACCTGCCCGTGGACGTGGTGGTGGTGCCCACCATCCGCGAAGAGGATGGCCTCGCCATGAGCAGCCGCAACGCTTACCTCAGCGAGGATGAGCGCGGTCGCGCCCTCAGCATCAGCCGGGGCCTCCTGGCCGCCGAAGTGGCCTTCCACCAGGGCGAGCGCAAGGTAGCGCGCCTGCTGGAGATCGCCAAGAGCGCCCTCACCGAACCCATGAAGGGCGTGGATCAGCTCCAGTACCTCGAGCTCGTGGATGCCCAGACCCTCGATGCCCACCAGGGCGAAGTGGATCGCACCGTGGCCCTGTGCGTGGCCGCCTACGTGGGCGCCACCCGGCTCATCGACAACGTCATCCTGGCCCCCAGCCACGATGAGGCCGTGCTCAACGTGACCCTGAGCCCCGGCCAGGCCTGAGCGCCGCTGGTAATGCTTCGAGGGAGCCCTGACCGGCTCCCTCGCAGGGCGTATGCTGGGGTCACCACGGCCCGGAGGATCCCATGAGCGTCTCCATCCTGCTTTCCCTCACCCTGTTGGCAGTGCCCCAAGGCAAGGGCCACGGCCGCGGCCACGACAAAGACCGAGGCGAGTTTGTTCCCCCCGGCCTCGCCAAGAAAGGCGGCATGCCCCCGGGCCTCGCCAAGAAGTTCGGCCGCCGACTTCCGGAGCGGCCCTACATCGCCGTCGACCCCCGCTACACCGATCGGGCCTACTTCCTCATCGATGGGCGCTGGGAGCTGCGCAAGGGCTTCGACGTCTCCGTCCAGGCCGAGATCCGCGATTGCCTGCGTCTGCCCCTGGCCCCGCCTCCGGTGCCCCTGCCCCGGATCGGTGTGGACCTCCACGTCGTCCTCTTCAACTAGCGTGCGCCCATGCTGAGCCTGCTGCTGCTGTTGAGCCCCCTACCCGCCAGCCCCGTGGCCTCCCCCGCCGCCCTCGTGGATCACCGCGACGAGAAGTGGGAACGCCGGCGGGAGAAAGAACAGGACAAGGAAGATCGCAAGTATTGGAAAGAACGCGAGAAGGAGGAGAAGCGCTACTGGAAAGAACGGAAGCACGAGGAGCGCCACCACTTCCACGAGCGGGAAGCCGATCGCGATGATCACCGCGACTGGGACGACCAGCACCCCCGCCACCGCCACGCCTGCCCCCCTTGGATGCAGAGCTATTGGCGCCCCGGCGAGCGCCGCTACGTGGCCCTCATCCCCGGCGATCCTTCGCGCATGTACGTCTTCCTGGATGGCCGCTGGGTGCTGCGCCGCGTGACGGAATCCCGGGCCCGGGTGGATCTGGAGGGCGCTTTCCGCCTCCCCCTCGCGCCACCCCCCGTGCCCCTGCCCAAGCTCGGGCTGAACCTGCACGTGGTGTTGTTCGACTAAGGTACCTACCGTCAGTGAAATACCTTCGGCCCACCCCTGGCAATCGGGTGGGCCGTTTCGCATTCCATCCCAAGGGTGGTTGGGAAGATTTCGACCCTGGATTTTCGTACCAAGGAGCCCCATCCTTGTCTGTTGGCCGGGACCCCCTCGATGGGTGGCCTGGACCGGAGGACAGATGCTGCGACATTTCCTGCTTGGAAAGATCCACCGCGCCACCGTGACGCGGGCGGACTTGGATTACGTGGGTTCCATCACCATCGACCCCCTGCTCATCGAAGCCGCCGGCTTCCTGGAGGGCGAGAAGGTGGACATCTACGACGTGACCAACGGCTCCCGCATCTCCACCTACGTCATCCCCGGCATCCCTGGCAGCGGTGAAGTGGGCATCAACGGCGCCGCCGCCCACCTCGTCACCAAGGGCGACCTCGTGATCATCGCCAACTACGGCTGGATGACCGAGGAAGAGAACACCACCCGCCAGCCCAAGGTGGTCTTCGTGGACGAGAAGAACCGCATCACCTCCAAGGAAGCCCAGGAGCGCACCCCCCACATCGAGGATGCGTTCGCGGTCTAAAAGCGGATCGCGAATGACGCGAATGCGCCCTTTGGGCGCGCGAATGAAGGCCTGCGGAAGAGCAAGCCCCCTCTGCAACCGAACTTAAGGGCCCTACTCAGGGCCCTTATTCGCGTCCATTCGCCCCATTCGCGCTATTCGCGATCCGCTTTTCCCGCCCGGACCCACCCACCCATGGTAAAAAGAGATGCCCCCCGGTCTGGCATGACCTGGCGGTGTTGGGAAGGTGGGCGAGTCCCCCCTTGGCCGGGTTCGAAGAGAGGTACAACCCATGGACGTCCGGAAGTCCCTGGTGGTCAATGCGACCCCATTGGAGACCCGCATCGCCCTGCTCGAGAATGGCCAGCTTTGCGAGCTGTTCATCGAGCGGGCCACCAGCAAGAGCCTGGTCGGGAACGTGTACAAGGGCCGGGTGGCCAAGCTCCTCCCCGGCATGCAGAGCGCCTTCGTGGGCATCGGCACCACCAAGGATGGCTTCCTCTACCTGGATGATCCCGTCAGCCAGCGGCTCGCCGCCGCGGGCCTCGGCACCGAGGCCGACGAGGAGGCCGAGGATGGTGAGGTCACCGAGGAAGCGCCGCCCCCCGCCCCCCTGCCCCCCCTGCACGAAAGCGACGAGGTCCTCGTCCAGGTCGTGAAGGATCCCATCGGCACCAAAGGCCCCCGCCTCTCGCGCCACCTCAGCTTCCCGGGCCGCTTCCTGGTGTACATGCCAGGCATCGACCACATCGGCATCAGCCGCAAGATCACCGACTCCGGCGAGCGGGATCGCCTGCGGGCCCTCATCCGCGAGCACGCGGGCCCCGGCGAGGGCTTCATCGTGCGCACCGCCGCCATCGGCGAGAAGGATGAGGATCTGCTGGCCGACGTGACCTTCCTTCGGGACCTCTGGACGGAAGTGCAGGCCCAGGCCACCCGCGTGCCCGCGCCAGGCCTCGTCTGGCAGGATCTGCGGCTCCTCCACAAGGTGCTGCGCGACATGTTCCGGGAGGAGGTCGCCTCCTTCTGGGTGGACGATCCCAAGGTCTACGAGGAGGTCCGCGGCATCGTCCAGAAGCTGCACCCCGACTGGGCCGACCGCGTGAAGCCCTTCACCTCGGACCTGCCCATCTTCGAAGCGTTTGGGATTGAACAGGAGATCGAGGCCGCGCGCAGTCCCAAGGTGCACCTGCGCCACGGCGGCTCCATCGTGCTCAACCAGACCGAAGCCCTCGTGAGCGTGGACGTGAACACGGGCCGCTACGTGGGGAAGAAGGATCTGGAAGAGACGGTCTTCCACACCAACATGGAAGCCATCCCCGAGATCGTGCGCCAGCTGCGCCTGCGCAACCTGGGCGGCATCATCGTGGTGGATTTCATCGACATGCTCCTGCCCGAGCACCGGGAAGAAGTCATGGCCCGGCTCCACGAGGAGCTCGTGCGGGATCGCAACCACGCCCGGGCCGCCAGCCTCAGCGAGTTCGGCCTCGTGGAGATGACGCGCAAGCGCACGGGCCCCAGCCTGGAGCGCCAGCTCAGCCAGCCCTGCCCCGCCTGCCTCGGCAGCGGCCGACTGCCCAGCGCCGAAACGGTGCTCCTGCGCGCCTACCGCGAACTGGCCCGCCAGGGAGCCCGTCTCCAGGGCGCTACGGTGCGGTTGGCCGTGCACCCGGACACGGCCCCCGGCCTCCAGGGCGAGGCCCGCGAAGGCCTCCTGGATCTGGCCAAGGCCCTGGGTGCTAAGGTGGCGTGGATCGAGCGGACTGACGTCGCGCGGTACACGGTGGGGATCGAGATCCTGCCGGGGTAAAAGGCTGGAACGCGAATAGCGCGAATGCCCATTCGGGCAAGGCCCTCCGGCCTTCGGCCCGCGCCGCTGGCGGCGCGCTTCCCGGAGCGACCCCGGCGCGGCCCTCAAAAGCCGTGCTGGGGTCGCTCCGGGAAGGGAGGGCCGGGATGGGTCGGAAGCGAACGAATCCTTCGACTCGCCATGCGACACGGACCATGGATTCACCACGGTTCAAGATGCCCGCGAAGGCATTGATCGAAGCCTCCGGTTTGAACCCCCTTCGCGCTCTTCGCGCCCCGAAGGGGCATTCGCGCTATTCGCGTTCCAAGGCTGATCAGCCCAGACAGGTCGAGCAGCGCATGCCCGCTTGAAGGCGCTCCACGACGACGGGCACCTGCTCCAGGCTGTCCACCTCCACCAACTCGGCGTCGGGGTCGTGGTCGGGGCGGGGGAGGCCCTTGCGGTTCACCCAGATGGCGGTCCAGCCTGCTGCAAGGGCGCCTTCCACGTCGTCGGTCCAGCTGTCTCCCACCATCACGAGGTTGCCGGGGAAGAGGCCCAGCTTCTGCTGCATGGCTTCGAAGATCTCGGGTTCGGGCTTGAGGGCGCCCAGCTCGGCGCTAAGGCCCTTGATGCGGAAGTAGGGATCGAGGCCCAGGCGCCCCACCAAGCCCAGATCGAAGCGCTGGGTGTTGCTGAGCAGGGCCAGGCGGCCCAGTTCGCGACTGCGATCCAGGGTGACCAGGGTTTCCGGGAAGAGCTGGGCTTCGGCGTCCGCCGTGGCGAAGGCCTGGGCCATGGCTTCCGCTTGCGCGTCATCCAACCCCAGCCTGGGCCGCCAGCTGGCGAGGAAGGCCTCGGCGGTGGGATGGTCGTGGCCCATGCCATCCCGCACTAGGTCGGGGTATGCGGAGCGCTGGTCTTCCCGCAGCAGGGCCCGCACCTGCTGGAAAGGGCTCCCGCCCTGGCTCTGCACCAAGGTGTTCCAAAGATCAAAGACGATGCAACGGATCACTGCCCGGAGCCCTTGGTGGCGTGGATGGGCACGTCAAAGGGCAGGCCGTAGGCTTCCAGCTTCGCGGAGCCATCCAGCTTCCACTGGGCGGCCTCCTTCTGGCCCACGACTTTGCGGATGGGATCCCAGGCGGCCTTGAGTTCGCTGTAGCTGAGGGAGAGTTCGGCGCGCACCGTGCCCCGGGCCTTAGGCTCAAGGTTGATGCCCTCGGGGAAGAGCACCCGGCCGATGGCGTGGGAGCTGCCGGCGTGAACCATGCTCAGGTCGCCCTTGAGGCCCCGGGCGTTGATCCGCGTGCCACTGGGGTTCTCTACCCCGAGCACGATGCCCAGGTGCAGGCGGCTCTGATCCAAAGGCCAGGCCACCTCCAGGCGGGGCTCCACGCGATCCAGGCTGAAGCGCAGCTGCCGGGCGGCCTCGCGCAGGGCGATGGCGGGGTTCAGGGCCTCGCAGCCCGTGAAGAGCAGGAGCGCCGGAAGGAGGAGCAGGCCTTTGCGCATCTCACACCCCGCGGTAGATCACGCAGTTGTCCGTGGTCTCGAACACCTCGATCTGGCAGAGGCCCGGCAGCGCGGGCTTCAGCTGCTCCCAGATCCACACGCTGATGTTCTCGGCGGTGGAGAGGGGGATGAGGTCGTTGAGGAAGCGGTGATCGAGGCGGTGGATCACCTTCTCGTTCACAACCTTCGAGAGGTCATCAAAATCGATGATCATCCCCGTCTCCGCCACCGGCGTGCCTTCGATGCACACGAACAGCTTGTAGCTGTGCCCATGCAGGTTCCGGCACTTGCCCGGGTGGTTGTAGATGAAGTGGGCCGCTTCGAACCAGTATTCCTTGCGCAGGATCATCGGAAACTCAAAGGAAAGGCCCCGCTCGGCGGGGCCTTCAAGGATAACAGCGGCCCGGCGCCTACTTCACCGCGTTCAGAATCAGCGCGATGGGCGTCAGGGCGGTCAGGTTCTCCTGCCAGGAGGTATCCCGGCGGATGCGCTGGGGCACCAGGAGGGTATCTCCGGCCTCCACGGACCTTCCGCCGATCCAGCTGTCCAGGATCCGGCCATCCGCTTTGAGCAGCCGGATGGCCCCCGAATCCGCGTTCCGGGTAGTGCCACCCGCCAGCTTCAGGAGGTCCCGCACCTTGGTCCCCGAACCCACCTGGTAGGCGCCGAAGGGGCTCGCGGTCTCCCCCACCACGTAGGCGGTCTGGGTCTGCCGGGGCACGATGATCTCATCGCCATCCTGCAGTTCCACGTCCGCGGAGGCATCTCCCTTCAGGGCCGCCTCGAAATTCACCACCAGGCGGTTGAGGGTGCCCGTGGAGAGGCCGTGCATGAGGGGGGTCATCAGCAGGTGGCCCGTGGTGGGCTGGCGCTTGGTCTCGTTCAGGCGCTGCAGGATCTCGTTCACGCCCTTGGCGGTGGGGTCCTGGGCGCTGAGGCCGGAACCTTCCGCGGCCCGCTGAAGGGCGCTGTCCGCCCGTTCGATGCGGCGGAGGAAAATGCCCGCCCGCACCATGGCTTCGGGCGTGGCGCCACCGGCCCGGGCCAGCACCTGCCGGAGGGTGACCCGATCACCATCCAAGGCGTATTCCCCGGGTTTGGCCACCTGCCCGGACACCCGCACCACCCGATGGAGCCGGAATTCGGGCTTCTCGTAGACGGACACCTGGTCATCCGGCGCCAGCAGGGGATTCACCGCTTCATCGAGCAGAGCCACGGGACTCTGGGATTCGGTGGACAGGAGGCGGCTAAGGTCCAACTTGTGGATCTCGCTGGGCTTGCCATCCTTCGCCCGGGCCAATTCCCCCTCCAGGCGGTTGGCGGATTTGCGGGGCACGCCGGCCCGGAAGAGCAGATCCGACACCCGCATCCCCTCGTGCCATTCGAAGAGGCCCGAGCGGGTCAGGGGACCGCTCACAAACACCATGTGGGTGAGGCGCAAGTCCTCCAAGCGGAAGAACTCCACCCGGTCCCGGTCCTCCAGGAGCAGGTTGTGGGTGGCGTCGCCCGCCACGGCCTTCTCCACGTCGAAGGTCAGCAGTCGGGTGGTGCCATCCAGGCGGGTGCGGAGGATCTCGCCCCGGGCCCGGTAGGTGTCGGGCAGCAGCTGCTGATCCCGCTTGAGCAGGTCGCCGATGCGCAGGCCATCCACCCGGGCGAAGGGCCCGGGCACGCGCACGCAGCCCTGTAGGGTGACCACACGGCCCACGGCTTCCCGTCGGGGGAGGGCGGAGAGGATGTCCCCCCGCTGCAGCAGCGTGCGGGCCGCCTCGGCCAGGGTGAGGGTCTGGGCGTCCTGGGTGCCATCCGCCTTGCGGAAGCGGCGCACGAGGGTGCCCTCCCCCGCTTCGGGCAGAAGGCCCCCTGCGAAGCGCAAGGCTTCCGTGGCGCTCTCGCCGGATTTCAACTCGAAGGCCATCCGCGGGGCCTTGCCCTCGTCTTCCCAGCGGCGCCACCAGCCGGGGCGGGATTCCTCTTCGTCGCTGTCCAGGGGCCGTTGGGTGCGCGGATCCAACTTCAGGCGGTGATCCCCGGGTTCGGTGCGATCCAGCTCCCGGGCCTGCTTCTTCAACACCACCAAGCGATCCTCGGCCTTCTGACGATCCTCGGGTTTCATCACCTCCGCCCGCCGCAGGGCCTCCTCACTGGAACCGGGCTTGGCGTCTACCACCGGCGCCGTGGGCTCTGAGGCGACCTGCAACTGGGTTTCCAGGGTGCGGATCTCGCGGGTGAGCCGCTCCCGCAGCAGGGTCTTGTCATCGGCCAAGGCCTCCGGGGCCAAGGTCGTTTCCGAGGTCTGCAGCGCCACGCGCGTGAAGGCCCCTTCGAGGGTCACCACGGGGCCCGCCAGGGGCACAAAGACCACGTCGCCGCTCTGCAGGGCGAAGTTCGGATTGCCCAGGCCCTCCGCCCGCAGGGGATAGAGATCCAGCTGGAAGGCGGGCTTGCCCCCACGCATGACGCGGATCTCCCGGTAGCTGCCCACGGCGGTGGGCCCGCCCGCGAGGCTCAGCACGTTCACCAGGGAACTGAGGCTGGACACGAGGAAGGCCCCGGGGCGGTACACCTCGCCCATCACGAAGATCCGCACTTCCCGCAGTTTCACCACCTGCAGATCCACGGTGCTGCGGCTGAAGTTGCGGCCCACGAGCCCCTGCACGGCCTGCTTGGCCTGGGCCAGGGTACGGCCCCCCACCTTCACGGTGCCCACCTTGGGGATCACCAGCTCGCCACGCCCATCCACCTGGGCGGGCACTTCGAAGGTGGCGCTGCCGAACACGTTCACCTGGAGGCGATCGCCCACGCCGAGCACGTAATCTTCGCTCACGCCGCCCTCGGTGGCCGCCGTGCCCTTCTGCCGCACCTCGAAGAGGTCCGCCGCGAAGCGCGCGGGCCCCTTCTCCCGCCGCTTGAGGAGCTTGATCTCACGATCCAGGCGCTCATCCTCGCGCTGGCGGGCGGCGGAATCATCCCGACCCTCGCCGGGGATCAGCGCACCGGATTTCGGCGTGGCGTCCTGGGAACCAGGATCCTTGGCCGCGTTGGCGGCGAGGGCCTGCCTCAGGCTCTGGAGGTCCAGCTCCACAGGAGATTGGGCCAGCAAACCGGTCCCCAGGCAGAGCACGAGCACGGAGGGCGAAAGACGCACGGAGGAACCTCGTGGGATACGGCCTTCATGTTAGCCAGAGCGGGGCTCACGCGCTCGTGCGCTCGGCATCCCAGGAGCGCAGGGGCGTGGGCTCCGCGGATTTCACCTGCAGCTCAGGCAGCGGCCCACCCACCGCGCGGGGGCCCCTCAGCAGACGCTGGCTGCGCACCACGGTGAATCCGCCCAGGGCCATGAGGAGCAGGAGGCCGCCCTCATCCAAGAAGGTCCCCCGGTCCCACACGTGGAGCTGCGGCAGCATGGAAATCAGCAACAACACCGGCGTGGCCACCCAGGCCCGGCCATAGCAGCCGTCCAGCAACAGGTGGTGCAGGTGGCCGCGGTCTCCCTGGCCCAGGGGCCGGTGGCGCAGCAACCGCGAGATCACCACGGTGGTGCAATCCACTACGAGGTACGCGCAAATCCAGAGGGCCGCAGAGGAATCCGTGCGCACCGCCGAATCCATCACCACGATGGACACCAGCGTGCCCAACCCCAAGGAGCCCGCATCCCCCAGGAAGTGGAAGGCCTTGGGGAAGTTCAGCAGGAAGGCCGAGATCAGGAGACCCCACAGCACTGGGTGAGCCTGGGGCCCATGCCCCGAGGCCACGAGGAAGAGCCCGGCGAGGCCTAGGGCGAAGCCGTTCAGGCCATCCGCCAGATTGAAGGCCTGAGGCACGCCCCAGAACCAGGCCACCAGGAGAGGGAAGATCAGGGAGGCCGGCACGGGATAGCCCGCGAAGAGCACCGGTCCACCCAAGGCCCCGATCTGGCGGGACTGCTCCCAGGCCAGCAGGCAGGCCACACCAAGGCCCACCAGGGCCTTGGTGCGGGCGCTGAGGGTGGCGCGGTCATCCCAGGCCCCCAGGATCACCATGGCGAGGAGCCCAGCCCATTGAAGGGGGTCCAGGTGGAAGGTGGAAACGCCCAGGAGACGCAGGATCAAGAATCCCGTGAAGAGGGCGATGCCCCCCGTGCGGGGCGTGGGCCGACCGTGCTGGTGCCGCTCATCCGGGTGGTCCATCCAGCCTCGGGGCGCCAGCCACCGGGCGGCCAGGAGGCCGAGCACCACACCCAATCCCCCGCCGATCAGCGAGAGCATCCAAGGGTTGAGGGTCATGGACACGGAGCCTCCGGCCTGGAGGGGAAAAGGGAGCACCAACGGAGATACCACCCCCATCGGTCAATTCCCACGGCGGGTTGAATCCAGTGGGGATCCTGCCATCTCAACATGAAAATGCCGATCGGTTCCCTGACAACGCCCGGTATCTCATCACAAGGGTCCAGCCCATTCCCCCACCTGTTAACCTGAACAGGTCGAATCCGCCCCCGCGCGGCAGCGACCTCTGCAGGAAGCCCCTTTCATGTGAAAGGGATTTCATGGAGGGATCGCAGGTTTAACCGATGCGTCGGAAAAACCCACGGGGGCCCCTCGAGCCGGGATGGCTCAACCCCCGTTAGATAGGGCCATCCGGGCCCTGGAGAATCCATGAACGAACTCAGTTTCAGCCCCACCACCGTCAGCCTCAGCCTCGTCAACGGCGAGCCCATCTCCCTGGAGACCGGCCGCATCGCGAAGCAGGCCCACGGCGCCATCGTCGCCCGCCAGGGCGGCACCATGGTGCTCGTGGCCGCCTGCCACGCCGCCCCCCGCGAAGGCATCGACTTCTTCCCCCTCACCGTGGACTACCGCGAGAGCGTCTTCGCGGCCGGCAAGATCCCCGGTGGCTGGTTCAAGCGTGAGGGTCGCCCCACGCTGAAGGAAACCCTCACCTCCCGCCTCATCGACCGTCCCCTGCGCCCCCTCTTCGAAGAGGGCTACAACGACGACACGATGGTCACGGCCCAGGTCATCAGCTATGACGGCCAGCACGCCCCCGAAGTGCTCGCCATGACCGCCGCCTCCGCGGCCCTCGTCATCAGCGAGATCCCCTTCCCCAACCCCATCGCCGGCGTGCGCGTGGGCCGCGTGAACGGCGCGTTCCTCGTGAACCCCACCACCGATCAGCGGGCCACCAGCGACCTCGACCTCCTCGTGGCCGGCACCTCCGAAGCCATCGTGATGGTGGAGTGCGGCGCCCAGGAAGTGCTGGAAGCCGACATGGTGAAGGCCCTCGCCTTCGGCCATGACGAGATCAAGAAGCTCGTGAAGCTGCAGGAAGACCTGCGCGCCAAGGTGGGCAAGACGAAGGTCGTCCCCACCAAGACCGAGACCAACCAGGATGTCTACAACGCCATCGCCGCCAAGTACGCCGAGAAGCTCATGGCCGCGCTGACGATGAAGGTGAAGATCGAGAGCTACAAGGCCCTCGACCTCCTCAAGAAGGAAGTGGTCACCACCTTCACCGCCGAGAAGCCCGAGCTCAAGGCCGACGTGAAGGCCGCCTTCGACCTCCTGAAGGAAACCCTCTTCCGCAACGCCATCCTGAAGCAGGGCGTGCGCCTGGACGGCCGCAAGTTCGACCAGATCCGCCCCCTCAACATCGAAGTGGGCTTCCTGCCCGCTGCCCACGGTTCCGCCCTCTTCACCCGCGGCGAAACCCAGGCCATGGTCACCGCCACCCTGGGCACCCTCGATGACATCCAGATCATCGATGGCCTCGAGGAGGAGTACAAAAAGAAGTTCTACCTCCACTACAACTTCCCCGGCTACTCCGTGGGCGAGTGCAAGCCCAACCGCGGCCCCGGCCGCCGGGAAATGGGCCACGGCATGCTGGCCGAGCGCTCCATCATGGCCGTGCTCCCCGATGCCAAGGAGAACCCCTACACCCTGCGTGTGGTCTCCGACATCACCGAGAGCAACGGTTCCAGCTCCATGGCCACCATCTGCGGCGGCGTGCTGGCGCTGATGGATGCTGGCATCAAGCTCAAGGCCCCCGTGGCCGGCGTGGCCATGGGCCTCGTCTCCGACGGTGAGAAGTTCGTCGTTCTGTCCGACATCGCCGGCCAGGAAGACCACTACGGGGACATGGACTTCAAGGTCGCCGGCACCGCCAAGGGCATCACCGCCCTGCAGATGGACATCAAGATTGGCGGCATCACCTCCGAGATCCTCAGTAAGGCCCTCGACCAGGCCAAGGCCGGCCGTCTGCACCTGCTGGACAAGATGGGTGAAGTGCTCGCCGCCCCCCGCGCCGAGTTCTCCAAGAACGCCCCCCAGATGCACAGCATCCAGCTCCCCAAGGAGAAGATCCGCGACGTCATCGGCAAGGGTGGCGTGACCATCCGCGCCATCATCGAGCAGAGCGGCTGCCAGGTGAACATCGACGACAACGGCCTCTGCCAGGTCGCCGGTCCCAACCAGGAGAAGCTGCAGGTCGCCATCAAGATGATCGGCGATCTCATCCAGTCCGCTGAAGTGGGCGCCACCTACCTGGGCAAGGTCGCCAAGGTCGTCGAGTTCGGCGCCTTCGTCACCATCCTCCCCGGCCTCGATGGCCTCCTCCACGTCTCCGAGATGGCCCCCCACCGCGTGGCCAACCCCGCCGACGAAGTCTCCGAGGGCCAGGAGATCATGGTCAAGTGCATCGGCATCGACCCCAAGAACGGCAAGATCAAGCTCAGCCGCAAGGCGCTCATGGTCGAAGCCGGCGCGGGTGCCGAGAAGTAGGCCTAATCCACCATCAGGACAAGAGGGGGGCTTCGGCCCCCCCTTTTTTTCGACGCAGTGCATCACGAATTGCCCCGCCAAGTTCTATGCGGTTGGCAAGCAGACGGCCCATGGCCCATTCTGGTGAGACAGCCCTCGTCATCCCGGAGTGTGAATGAGCCCACGGATCCTGTGTGTGGTCGGTACCCGCCCTGAAGTGATCAAGATGGCGCCCATCGTCCGTGCCCTCCGCGAAGGCGGGGTGGATGCCCCGGTACTCGCCACCGCCCAACACCGGGGGCTCCTGGACCAAATGCTCGCGACGTTTGATCTGGCCCCCACGTGGGACCTCGATCTGATGAAGCATGGACAGACTCCGGGCGAAATGGTCGCCCGGATCCTCCCCGCCATGGAGGCGATCCTCAAGCAGGAGTCCTTTGATGCTGTGCTCGCCCAAGGTGACACCACAAGCGTCTTCTGCGCCTCCCTCGCCGCCTTCTACGCGAAGCTCCCCTTCGGTCACGTGGAAGCCGGCCTGCGGAGCGGCGACATGCTGGCGCCCTACCCCGAAGAGGGCATGCGCCGCTTGACCGCCGTTCTCACCCGGTGGCATTTCGCGCCGACGGAAGGTGCAAGACAGGCGCTGCTTCGCGAAGGCTACCCGGATTCGTCGATCCACGTAGTGGGCAACTCGGTCATCGACTCCTTGATGGCCACGTCGAGCCGTACCGACTTAGCCTGGCCGCCGCACATCCCTCCCTGCACGAAAGATCAGCGTCTGGTGTTGGTGACCCTCCACCGACGTGAGAACTTCGGGGCTCCCCTGCGAGCCATCATGGGGGCCATTCGGGCTTTCGCGGAGGCCCACCCCGAAGCCAGCATTGTCTTTCCGATTCACCCCAATCCGAGCGTCCAAGAACCTGCGCGTGAACTGCTACAAGGCGTTCCTAATCTCCTACTGTGTGAGCCCTTGGACTATCCGGATCTGATCGCGATCCTCCGGGAGGCATTCCTGGTCCTCACAGATAGCGGTGGCCTGCAGGAGGAGGCGCCAGCCCTAGGAAAGCCCGTACTCGTATTCCGAGAAGTGACGGAGCGCCCCGAAGCCGTGGACGCGGGGGGAGTCCTCCTTGTGGGCCAAGATGCCACCCGGTTCCTGGAAGAGGCCAACCGTCTGTGGGAATCTCCGGAGCACTATCAGGCCATGGCCACCCCTCGATTCCCTTATGGGGATGGACATACCTCAGGGCGCATCGCCCGCATTCTGTTGAATGACCTTCGCGAAAGCCGTCCGCACTCCGTCGAGGGGCACACGGCCCTCACTTAAGGGGCGCAAGGGGCCGAATTGCGTTAACCCTCGATGGCCTTGGCGAGCACTCCCAAGGTTCGCTCGGCCTGGACTTCACGACTGAAACCCTGACTGGATGCCAGTGCACGCTGGGCGGCTTCCTGTCGAATAGCAGGCTGGTCAATCCAATTCCGGATGGCTGCGGCCAAACGATCAGGAGCGTCGGAAGGCAATACCACCCCCATGCCGTGATGCTGCACAAGTCGGCTGGCCTCTCCTTCCGGGCCGGCATACAGCACCGGGAGGCCCATCGCGGCGGCTTCATAGAGCTTGGAAGGGATCACAGTCCGAAATACCTCCGTGTCCTTCAAGTGAACCAGGGCTGCATCGCAAATGCTCCAGAGCCCCGGTATGGCTTCCCGAGGTTGGCGGGGGAGAAATCGCACATTGGTCAATCCGCGGTTCCGGGCCTCTGCCTCCAGCGATTCGCGAGCCGCCCCCGGCCCCACGAGCAGGAAAGCGGCGTTCGAATCCTTCAATTGTTCCGCGGCGGCCAGCACGTGATCGAGGCCATGCGCCAAGCCCAGGGTCCCCAGATAGCCGATCACGAAACGGGCTTCAAGCCCCAACTCTGAGAGCCATTTTGGGTCTTTCGGCTGGGGGCTGAATAACGCCAAGTTCGTCCCATTGGGTACCACATCAATATTCGTGGCTTCGATGCCTCTCCGGACCAGATCATCCCGGAAGCTTCCCGTGAAGGCCATGACCCGTGCGGAGCCCCGGTAGCACCAAAGTTCGAGTGCCTCCAATAATCGGATCATGGGCCCTGGCTTCATCGCCGATACCGCCACGATCGACGCGGGCCATAGGTCGCGCAGCTCGAAAACATGGGGGCGTCTGCGAGTCTTGGCGAACAGCAACCCCGCCACGGCGGAAAGCAATTGAGGACTCGTAGAAATGACTACATCGGGAGTCTCTTCCCAAAGAGCCTGGAGATAGGCATGCACTGCGAATGAGAGGTAATCCAGGGTTCGGAGCAGAAACCCTTGATTGGCGGTAATGAAGGTGCCGATGCGAAGGACCCGAACTTCATCCACCATCTCTACCTGCCTGAAGCTATTCCGGTAGCCAGGAAAGACTTTGCCTTCCGGGAAATTGGGAGCGCTCGTGATCACCGTGACCTCGTGCCCCTGCGCGGCCCAGAGCCGGGTACGCTCATGAACATGAATGGCAGGCGCATTGGTCTCGGGCCAGAACTGTTCTGAGAAGAATAGAATGCGCATGTGACTCCAACCCGAATCTGAATGGCGATAACGAATCTGCTGTTACCAATCTACCCTTTGGGCTTCCATCCTTGAACCTTATGCCCTCCCTCGGCGTCTTCCTGAGAACCATCCGCCACATCCGGCCCTCGAGCCTGTTTCGTCGCGGAGGAATCCTTCTCAGGCAAAGGCTGGAAGATATGCTTCCAACGCCTGAGCCTGGAGCCCCCTTACCTCGGGCCACTTCCCTCCCGTCACCCCTATTCCCAGTTCGGAGTGAACTGCTCCGCAGGGAGGGCGGAAGCGCCGTAGCCTCCTTTCTCGGCCGGAACCTTCCCCTCACCCTTCCGGTGGATTGGGATCCTGCCATCCCCCAACTCGATGCCATGCACCTCCATTACATGGAATACCTGGAGGGCCTGGACTCGGAAACAGCGATCTCCCTCGTGCTGGATTGGATTCGGGCGAACCCAAAGGACCGCCGCAAAGCATGGCGGACAGGATGGAACAGCTACGCCCTCTCCCTGCGCGTAGTGGTCTGGATGCAGACCTGGGCTCGCAATACTTGGAGGCCCGGCCGCGAGGAGGAGCTCGAAATCCGTCGATCTCTCTGCGGTCAGATCCGGCATCTCGCTTCTCATCTCGAATTGGATATCCGGGGAAATCACCTCATCAAAAACATCAAAGCCCTCCTGTGGGCCGCTCGGTTTTTCGAAGGAGATGAGGCCCGCCATTGGGAAAGGCTCGGAAACCGACTCCTCGCCGTAGAGTTGGAATCGCAAATCCTCAGCGATGGTATGCATTTCGAGTTGAGCCCCTCCTACCACCTGCAGGTGCTCGCCGACCTTTTGGAATGTCATCAAGTCCTTCCCGATGGCCCCCTCCGTACCCAACTTGCAAAATGCCTTCAGTCCATGGGTACCGTCGCAACCCACCTCACCCATCCGGATGGACTTCCCAGTCTCTTCGGCGACGGTGGGCTTCACATGGCTTATCCACCCGCTGCTTGCCATCAGGTCCTCTCCCACCTGACTGGGAAGGAGGTATCAATGGCCTCGCCGGTCTTCGCCTTGAATGCGGCGGGTTATTACGGCTTTCAAGCCCCTGGGGAATCCCTGATCGTGGATTGCGGACTCATCGCACCCGATGCCCTCCCCGCCCATGGCCACGGGGATGCCCTCTCCTTCGAGTGGAGCTTGGGAGGGCGGCGGGTGATCGTCGACACCGGCGTTCATGAATACTGCGAAGGCCCCCGCCGTACCCACGCCCGAAGCACCAAAGCCCACAACACGGTGACCATCGATGGCCTGGACCAAGCCGAATTTTGGAAATCATTCCGCTTAGGGCGACGTCCCTACCCCCGGGTCCTCAACTGGGATGAGACCGCCGACGGATTTCGACTGAAGGGATCCCACGACGGGTATGCCCACCTTCCCGGGGCCCCGATACACATTCGATCTTTTGAAGCAAAGCCCCATTCCCTCCAAGTGGAAGACCTCATTCAGGGCGGGCAAGGGCAACGGGTGGAGGCCCGTCTTTACCTCCACCCAGACCTTCACGTGAACCTCGAAGCAGGGGGCGCCGATCTTCGAGGTGCTGAGCTTCGGATATCCCTACGAACGCATGCTTCGGTGACCATTGAGGCCACCGTCTGGTGGTCCGACCTTGGCGTGGAACGGGCTTCGCATTGCCTGGTTCTCGATTACGGAAATGCCCCTTGCATCGGTGCCTTCGCCTTGGAAGCCTATACGTAATCACTTTCGAATCCCGGCGCTCAACTCCCACATCTTGAGGTACCCATGAATTTTGATCTTTGCGTAATCGGGCTAGGTTACATCGGCCTGCCGACTTCCGTGCTCTTCGCCCAAGCTGGCCTCAACGTGCTGGGTGTGGAAGTCGATGCTCGCAAGATCGCCATGTTGACACGCGGGGAATGCCCAATCCAAGAAGACGGCTTACCCGAACGGCTTCGCGAGGTGGTGGATAACGGACGATTCAAGGTTTCCTCCGAGCCCTCCCGTTCCAAAGTGTTCCTGCTTTGCCTCCCCACCCCCGTGACGGAAGATCGAAAAGCCGATCTCAGTTTTGTTGAGGCTGGGAGCAGGATGATCGCCCCCTACTTGGAACCGGGAGATCTGGTGATCTTGGAATCCACAGTTCCCCCAGGAACCTGCCGTGAGGTCGTGGCTCCCATTCTCAAGGAGCTCCGCGGCTTGGACCCCGCCAAGGATTACCTCCTTGCCCACGCCCCCGAACGCGTGATTCCCGGAGCGATCTTCCATGAACTCACGAACAATGTACGTATCGTCGGAGGTGTAACTCCCGAAGCCGCGGACCGGGCCGCCGAACTTTACCTGAAGGCGGGTGTGAAAGACGTTCGCAAAACCAATGCAGATGTCGCCGAATTGACGAAGGTCGTCGAGAATACTTTCCGCGACGTAAATATCGCCTTGGCCAATGAGCTCGCAGCTGTTTGCAAACAGCTCTCAGTGGATGTGTACGAAACCATCGCCCTCGCCAACCTTCACCCTCGTGTAAATGTCCATACACCCGGCATCGGAGTCGGTGGTCATTGCATCCCTGTGGATCCGTGGTTCCTCATTCACCTCTGCCCCAACGTTACCCCCCTGATCCAAACCGCCCGGTCCATCAATGATTCCCGCCCCCTGCAAGTCGCCAGCGACATCCTGGAGTTTCATGGGACTGGCAACATCGGGCCCATTGGCATCCTTGGCGTCACCTACAAGGCGAACGTGGATGACACTCGGGAGAGCCCGGCCCTGGAAGTCATCCGACTCCTGGAACGCTCACATCGGGCCCTCCGCATTTTCGACCCCTTGGCCCCCGCCCACTCCAATGCCTCCCTGGATGAGGTGGCGAGTCTCTCCACGGTGGCCGTGCTCACCGACCATGCGGAATTCATGGCTATTCAGGGACCCAGAGTGCTTCGCTGGAATCGATAGATTCCGCTGTCCCTCAATTATTTACATGCCTCCGCCAAGGCCAAAGAGACTCGACTGACTTCCAGGATCTCTTCCCAAGGGATCGGGTCTGGAGCAGCCCCTTTGACGGCAGCCAGGAATGCACCGGCACAGGCTTCTTGCCCTTTGTCCTGCTTCCAGCGACTGAATTTACTGAATCCAGGCCACCCCCAGCCTCGAAGTACACGGAAATTATCGAGTTGGAGTACCCTCCCCTCCGAGAATACTTCCACGCGTTCCTTCGGGAACCCTCGATGACCTAGGCTGAGGTAATGAATTGTGGCCATAGAGCCATCGGTGAAATTCAAAGTAAGCGTGACCCGATCTGAAGGCACGGACATAACTCCGCCACCGACTTTCTCCACATGCCAGCCCACGATTGGACTGCCCATCAAGCACCTGGCGAGGTCGACGAAATGACAGGCCTCACCAACAATCCGCCCACCTCCTACGGCTGGATCTTGCGACCAATGAGAAGCAGGGATAACCCCTGCATTGATGGTCATGATGCAAGCCTTCGGTCCAGGTGAGGACAACAGAAGTTCACGCATTTTCACTACAAAGGGAGAAAACCGCCGATTGAATCCAACCATGATGACCGGCGCCTGCCCCTTCGAATGGGCGATTTCACCTCGGGCTTCTTCCACTTCCTGGAGCCCTGCTTCATCCAAGGCCAGAGGCTTTTCCACGAATACGTGCTTGCCAGCAAGGAGCGCCAGGGACGCCCATTTTGCATGACTGTCATGACGGGTGGCTACCACCACCGCATCCACGGAATCGCCCTGCACCATCGCAGATGCGTCAGTGGTGGCTTCAGAAAATCCGTTCTTGCGCGCAGCCATCACCGCCGAAACGCCACCTCCCGACGCCACAGAGTGAAGGTAAGCCCCTTGCGATCGAAAGGCTGGGATCAAGATGCCTGAGGCATAATTCCCGGCTCCCACAAATCCCACGCGAACTTGGCCTAACGCGGGACGGGCCGACGAGAATTCTACGGAATTTCGCGACTCGGGAGCATCTGCCCCTGGTGTCGGATAATCGAGGACGATGCCCAGGGCTCGCCCACCACCCGAGACGACTTGGTAGGCCTGCTCCACGGCCTCAAATCCAAAGCGGTGGGTGACCAACCGATCAATCGCGATGCGCTCATCGGCCAACATGTCCAGCACAGCCTCGAAATTCCGCTGTTCGGTCCAACGAACAAACGCAAGGGGATAGTCAGTGCCACCCTCCTCATATTGCGCGTCATACCTACCTGGCCCATAGGAGCAGGAAACCTGAAAGGAAAGCTCCTTCTCATAGAAGTCCGCCCGAGAGAGTTCCAGCCCGGTCACGCCCACGAGGACGATCCTCCCACGTTTCCGGCTCATGTGGGCGGCCTGGTGGATGGGTTCACTGCTGTCTGTTGAAGCAGTGACAAGAACTGCATCCACCCCGTGCCCGCGAGAAAAGGCCATGGCAGCTTGCACGGGATCAGTTCCAGAGGATAGGTCCAGGACTTCCGCCCCAGCGGCTTTGGCCAGCTCCAGCTTCTCGGGGTCGAAATCCAATCCGAGTACCCGACAGCCATGCGCCTTCAACAGCTGAACCGCCAATTGGCCGATGAGGCCCAGCCCCATCACCACCACGGCTTCCCCCAGAGTCGGTTGGATCAACCGAATGCCTTGAAGCGCAATGGAACCAATCACCGTGAAGGCCGCCGCTTCATCGGTCACTCCGTCTGGAATGTGGGCGCAGAGATTGACGGGGATGGACACGACTTCCGCATGCCTACCATTGCTCACAACCCGATCACCAATGGAGAACCCGGTCACCCCAGCCCCGACTCCAATCACCACTCCCGCATTGCAATAGCCAAGCGCGATGGGCTCATCCAATTTCCGTTTCACGGAATCCAGGGTGGCAAGCAACCCATCGGTGCGGACCTTTTCTAAAACTTGGCGAACCTTGTCTGGCTGCTGTTGGGCCTTCTTCAGATAGCTCGCCTTCCCGAATTCCACCAGCATGCGTTCAGTTCCCACTGATACGACGGTTTTGCGGGTTCGTATGAGCAGTTGCCCCGGCCGTGGGTCAGGCATTGGGATATCAATAAGCTGGATCTCGCCCGTCTTGAGGCTTTGGAACACCTGTTTCACTGAGTACCCCGCGCGGTTTCCGAATGTGCCAAGTGAGCCGGAGACATTCCGTTTTCATTTTTTCGTACTTGGAAGAGTAGTACCGACCGGACCCCAGCGAGAAAGGAGACAGAATTGACGGCGCGTTCAAATAGCCAGCCCATGAAGTAGGTCAGGGCAAAAATGCGTAAGTACTCCGGCCTTCCTTCAATCAATTCAATTTCAATTACCTCAAGACCAGCATGTTGGGCAAGACGGGTCACTTCTCTACTGCTGTTGCAGCGATACCTTGTTGGAAAGGTATCTACGTACCTTCGGCCCCTCAAGCGATTGTAAAACCGATGAAACCACGTAGGTGTGGAACGGGCGATGATGGGCATGTAGTGCCATCGATTTGGGGTCTTTACGAGAAGCACGCCTCCTGGC
Source organism: uncultured Solibacteraceae bacterium (assembly GCA_964617215.1). Taxonomy (GTDB): domain Bacteria; phylum Acidobacteriota; class Holophagae; order Holophagales; family Holophagaceae; genus JAFDVN01. Next base: position 619,595 of record CAZTVL010000001.1, read on the forward strand.
CTCAGAACCCTACCCATTTCACGGAGAGCAGCCTCTGGATGGTCCACATGCTCCATGACATTGTCTGAGAAAATCACATCGAATGAGCCATCCTCAAATGGAATTCGCCCCGATACAGGATCGATGACCTTCGCCTCATCAAGATGTGGGTTTTGGAAGACTGCAGAGTCGACATCCACTCCAGCGATCCAACCCACTCTCCCTTTGAACCTCATCTGGACAACATTTCCACGGCCAGCTCCAAAATCTAGGACTCTCGTCCCAGAATTGAGATGTACTTCAATTCGTTGGCGGAAAATCAAATCATCCCAATTGTTCTCGTACTCTGGATAAAGGGTACGGTCCATCCATTGGGTGAGCTTCGACACCGGAACTCCCTCAGTTCTTGAGCTTGTCGAGATCAAAGGCAGTGACGGTAACCTCTGCATCCGCCTCGAGGGCCTCTTTGGTGCGGATGAAGAGTTCCCCCGTTTCCCAAACGTAGGCGAGCTCCGCGCCCTGATCCACACCTTCGCCTGCTGCGGCTCGATAGCTACCAAGAATCGAAGCGCCGTGCCCGTGATCTCTGTGGAGGTTCCGGAAATGCCTCTTTTCCTCGATTCGTTCAATGGTGCACACCTGAAAATCGTCCATATGGGCAAGCAGGTCCCCACAGTGAACCGACAGACGCTCCCGAACCCCTTCGAATGTATGCCCCATGGCAGAAAAGGTGATCGCGCCTATGCTGCCATCCCCAAACACATAGGTCACAGCAATATTGCAGTCTGACTGAGCGCTCCGAGTGGGAATGATTCGAATGGGATATCGATTCTCTGGAGGCACCATTCGAAGAAGGTAGTCCGTCCAATGGCAGAGGTTCCCCAGGACCCTTCCGCCTTCGGCTTCACTGAAATACCAGTGATCGGCCGGGAGTTCATGCCCCGCAATGAACCAGTTCATGACCTTGGGCGAGTCTTCCTTAGCTAGTTCCTTTGCGAGGATTCGCCCGAACCGGGAATCTGGCCGGTTGAAGCCTAACCTCACCGGGCGATTGGATTGCTGGATGGCAATGCAGAGTCGCCTCAGTTGATCCAGGTTCACCACGTGTGGCTTTTCAATGTGAACAGCCTTCCCCGCTCGAAGTGCCGCGATGGCGTACTCCGCGTGTGAGGCGTGGTTCGAGGCCACGTAGATGAGGGAAATCTCAGGATCAGCGAGAATTCGCTCAGCATCCGTCGTGTAATAAGAGGCCCCATAGTCCAAGCACAGCGAGGCGGCCCGGTGGACATCGATATCCATGCAACCCACAATGGCACTTCCCACCGTGCGGCTCAGATAGTAAGCAATGTTGCTGTATGCGAAATTGCCACAGCCGATGATGCCGACGCCCACACTTTTCGGCCTCCGGACTTTCGGTTTCGCCTGAGGAAACGGATCAAAGGTCCGCTTCATGTGGTACTGGGCCTTCACCTTGATCAAGGTCCGAGATACCCCATACAGAAGTAGGTACCGGGCTGCTTTTCTCAGCTTGAAGATCAACGGTTTGGACGTGTAGTCCATGAAGTTCCCTCGAGAATGGATGGACTTGGAGAACAGGAGAGGGCAGGAATCACGGCGCCAGCCAGGCCTGGATGATAGCCCGCATCTCGTCATCCCAAAATTGGAACTGCATGCCTTTCAACTTTTGGATTACGCGCCCTAGCTGCTCTCGATCCCGATGGACGGATTCCAATAGATCTGCCAGCCCAGCAGAATCCTCATAACGAAGTGCGAAGCACGCTTCAGCCCTCATGAATTTGGCGAGGGTGAGAACTTCTTGGTTGGAGATGAAGGGTGTCTCAGTTGCCCAACAGTCTGTCCATTTCTGGGACTCGGCCAGGCGATTGATCTCCACGGAGGGATCGTAGTATACGAACGCGAGATGGGATCGAAAATAGGCTGCCAGCGCCTCATCATTCGTCAACATGCCCAGATGAACCACCTCGGGCATTTTCAAGAGGGCATCTGCATCGGGTGAGGCTGGGCGACCGGCAGTGAGCACCCTGATTGGAATGTCCCTCGCCCTCAAATGTTCAAGAGCCCCGATGAGGGTGCGAAGGCCCCGTGTCGCGGATAACCACCCATTCACGTAAATCGTGAGATGGGTGTCATCCCTCACCATTCCTTCCTTCGTAGCCAACATACGTGCCTCGCTCAGGGCCCGCTGGCTTGGAGTATTTACGACCACTCGGAGGTTTGAATCCTCGTACGGCCACCGCTCATGAGAAGGATTGACGTGAATCGAAGCCCGCCGAGCCACCCATCTCTCCGCCCACCTAAAGAACCCTTTGAGCCCCCATGGCCAGCGGTAGCTCATGGAGACATTGTCGATGTTGTCGAAGATAAAGGATCTTCGCCATGAGGGGAGTACTGCCAATGGAAAGGCACTATCGAAGCCCACCGCAATGAAGTGGCAGTCTCCACCAGATAGCATTGATTTTTTAAAGACTTGAGCCATCCAGATCAGATAGCGCAAGACCGCTGAACGCCCTCGCCATGCTGAATCCATGAGATTCCGTACGGCCATACCCTCGGCGGTAGTTTCCTCCTCTGGGCCGAATTTCCAGATCTCGAAGGGATGGCCAGCCTCCTCCAAAAGCCGAGCCACCTTGTGAATTCGCGGGCGTTCCCGGAGGGTTTCCTGCTGAACGACGATGATGACCTTGGCTGCTGCCATCAGTTCCCCTGGAGATTCGTTCGGGCACGGTTCTTGAAGACCTGGACCAACACAATGGTAGCGCCCACCAGTTGAACAAGGATGGTTGCGACCACCATCGCGACGAGCACCGGAAACCACCGCCAATGATAGAGCCGGAGAGTTATCGCCCAGGTGACCAGGCTCGCTCCGAGCGCCAGTAGGAGGATTCGGACTTCTGCCCATTGCCTACGAATGAGCTTTAATACATCCCGATGCACGCTGGTGCAGTGTGGAAGCCCCAATACGAACAACGCAGCCCCTAACAATACCGCCCCGTGCTCCGGAATCCCGACTCGCTTCAGCACCCCCGCTGGGGCCCCTAGGATCATCAAGGTAGCCCCTGAAAGCACCGCCAGATAGATCAGGGAAAGTTTCAGATTGTGCCGAAAGAGCTTCTTCAGATCCCCGGATTCGGCTGTGCGCTTGAGAGCCGCGAGTTCGTACATCCACCCGGCGTTGAAGAGGAGAGCCATCACTGAGCCGGCTACCTGGGCCAAGCCCACCAAAGTCCGTTCTTCGGGCTGGAGTGATTTATCCAGGAGAATTCTTGGCAATCCGATCAGCAGCGCGAGGATCACTCCAGAGAGGGTCATCGGCGCACTGGTGGAAGCGATGCGGCGGGCCACATCGATGGTGGATCGGAGATTGCACTTCAGAGAAGTCCAACCCACCCCAAGCAGGAAATAGGTTCCGATCAGGATGTGGCCGATCCCAGCAAGGGCCAGAGAGAGGGGAAGGTTCTCTCGGAATAGAAAGGCCGAAGCCCCTAGGATGACTTGAATGATCAGAACCCGTGCCCCCTCCATTCGGGCAAGCTTCCATCCCCGTTGGGTCGACGAGCCATCCGTGGCCGTGAACGCAATGACGGGATCAAAGAGGACGTCCCCTGATTTGAGGATCCATAGTGCCCCAGTAGCCGCCCACCTTGGGTCCGAAGAGAATGCGAGTAGGATTGCAGGGAAAAGGGAAATCGCCAGGGTTGTGGCCCGCGCCCAAAAGACCTCCGGGCGGTTCGCGGTCCCAGGTGGCTCAACCGCGATGTAGGTTGGAAGGCTGAAGGTCACAATGAAATAGACGGGGCTACAGATCGCCAAGGCGTAGGTGTAATCGCCGATGGCACTTTTCCCAAAAGCGAGGCCAACCACGAAAATAGTTGCCAGGTTGCCAAGAGGGCTAAATCCCCTAGAGGCGAGAAAGGCGAGGCGGTCAAGCATGGGCCCTCACCTCGTTGCCGCTCCTGCTCCATCGCTGAATAATGCGTGGGCCTTTCGACAATCCAAACAAAATGCTCGATAGAACAAAGGGCCCGTAGAGCAAAAAGCCAAATGGAGATAGAACCATGAACATGGTGATTGATAGCCACAAACCGCAAATCGCTCGCGCGGGTGACACGCATCGCTCGATATTCACCCAGTGAGTGAAAATCGCCAGGACCACTCCGATCAGGAATGCCATGGGAGCCCCTAGCACCCATCCAAAGTTGTAGAAGACATCTACCCAAGTTCCGAGAACCGAATTCCCCTTGTCCCCACCCCCAAGCTCTTCATGGATGAGGTTGCTGAGGGTTACTTGGGTCCCAGGTAGCACTGAACCCAATTCCGAGAGCCATCCAGCACCTGGAGAAGGCGCTTTTCGGGCCCATACCTGCGCAGCCAATACATTCTCCTCGGGTGCCCGTGTCACGATTCGGTCCGCCAAAATGGCTCCGGCCGACGTGTCCTCGTACCCACGGGTCGTGAAGGTGGAAGAGAGCGCAGCGAAGGCGCCAAGCCCCACCACTGCGATAAATGCGATGGGCAGCAGGATGGTTTTCCGGGCGTTCACCCGCATTCGGACCGAAAGGAAGGCTGAGTATGTCGTGCCGATCAAGAAGAGAATCAATGGGCCCCGTTCCCCGCTGGAGATCATGAGAAGAGCCACAGTGGGCACCACGAGTACGATCACACCATAAAACCGCCGAGGAGTTCTCGGGAAGGTGAACATCACAAGTAATGCGCATAAGGGAAGGAGGACATCGCGGACTTGCTTAACGTAGCCCGGCGCAAAATAACGTTCTTCACCCGTGGCGAATCCTAATCGAAGGTCCATTACCGAAACACTTGTATCGCCCACCACGAGGAATTGATAAAGGGCAGCCAGGAGCCTATCCATGCCTGACCAAAAGAGGATCCAGACCATGATGCCGGTCAGTGCGAGAAAAGCCCCCCAGGTGGCAAGACGGATGGCCCGGCTGGGTTGGGCTACGGGCGTGGATCCAATCGAGGGCTCCAACCGAAGATGAAGAATCCGGCCAGCTCCTAAATAGCCCACCATGAAGAGAGGGAGGAACAATGCACAAATCTGGAAGACTAGGCGCGTGTAATCGCTTCCATCTCTAAGCAGTAGAAGGGTGATCCCAAGGAAATAGACGAAGGACGTGATAACCACTGCCCCGCCGGGGCTCGGGTTACGAACGGCCCGCATCAGGACCCCGCCAAATACCCAGAAGATAAGGGCCAGCACCATTAGGGAGGGGACCACTCGCTCCACCGCCTCACCTCATTCCAGGTTGGCTGGATCTTGTGGACCCAATTGGAGCGAGGGTAAACCGAACGGAATTTTGAAATTCGGAGCCCAAAGGCGTGGTGATTCGGATTGTCGGCCGCCTTCCGCCGTACTCAGACGAAACGAAATCTTCGGCCAGCACCCAAGGATGCACCCCCTCTACCTGGATCATGCGATTATCCGCCCCCGCTAGGCTGATAAGACGGGACTCCACTAGTTCGGCCCTCAGATTGGGGGCCAACATGAAATTAAGGGATGCCTCGACTCCCTCCTGATTCATGCCATCCAATCGATCCATCACGTCAACTACGATCCCACCGCCATGTTGGGTATCCACTTCAATTTGCCGGTGATGCGTCAGGCCGGATGTTGAGCCACCATATTCAACTCGGCCCGCCCAAGCTACCGGACCTCCTGGGACCTCCTCGAAGCGGTCACAAAATCCGCGTGCACTCCTTACCACACAGGTGACCGATCCCCGATGGATGGGGGCCTGCTCCAAGCCTGAGAGGGAAAGGGTGTTGTGCCGGGCCGTAGAGATATCGAGTTGGTGGAGGTTGATGCTCTCGGTATAGGTCCGAGTACCTGGGTCTACCAGAATCGGCATTCCATCGTGCGAGAGGACCAAGGAGAGTTGGTCGTTGTGGTCGTGGGACCCTCGCCCGTGAAGACCACTTGGACCTGCGCGAAGAATCAAGTTAAGCCCATGCCCACGTATGACGAAGTAGCCTGCCTCCTCAAAAGAGTGAAGCCGCCAGGCTCGCTCACTCTCTCCTCCCCCCTCAATAGGTCCGCAGGAATGCCCCAAGGATGGTGCAAACCAAAAGCGCACCACTTCATCGGTGATAGTTCTTGGCCTCCCGATCCCTAGGGCTGCAGCCAGCCCCAGCACTCCACCCCCATGGTTGGCCCTGGATGCACCAAGCAGCAGGACATTCCCGCTGTCATCATCCCCCATGGCTGGCATGGAACCATCCTCCAAGGAAATTACATCGAGGAAGGCCCAGGCTCGCTCGGCTACGCCTCGCATGAGTTGAATGGCCGCGGAGTCTTCGGCCTTACTCGCGTGAATGAAAAGGAGAATGCCCTCCAAGACCAGTCGGTGGTAACTCGTGGCATGCTCCAGATGAACCCCATCCCCATGGAATTGCCGATGGGTCTCTTCAGCCAATACCATGGCGGCCTTCCGGAAGCCGGCGGAATCGGGTCCGTCCAGCTGAAGGCACATCAGCGCAATCCCCAGGTAATCAAAAAAGAGATGATTCCCGTTCACTTCGCTGAGTTCGAGGTTCCCCCGAAGGTGCCGCTCGTGGCTCCTCAGCAGCTCGCGGATAAATGCCCCGCCTTCGGTCGTGAGCGAAGATTGAAGGAGATTAGCCGCGGCTCCAAGGTTGATGGCACGGATCGCCACTTCCATGGAACAGGTCCAGTTGACGCCATACCCCGTGGGGTTCTCCCGACTCCAGTCGGACAGGATCGCCATGGAAGCTTCAAGAAACCGAACCTCACCACTCGCAGCCCAGGCCTGGGCGAGGATGGGAAGCACCTGCAGACGGCTAAGCTCCCAGGGAAACTTCACATCGCATTCCACGCCCTCTTGGAGGATGTCGATCCGCTTATGGAAGACCTTGGGCCAGGAATATCGCATCCGGGAATCTTCGTGCCACGGAATCGGAGGAGTCATGGATACAGATCCCCACCCAAGCAAAGATAGACCTTCCCTAAGCACACGATCTCCAGCAATCACCATTTTCGTGCCTTGCTCAGATTGAGCTCCCCTTAGGGCCTCGAACTTCTCTGAAAGTTCATGGGGGGCCCAAAAAAGGATCAACTTCAGGTCGGCGCTATCCGCCTGGGAGGGGAGGCACAGCGCAGCGGGGGGAATATGCCTCCGCATGCCCCGTGCGAGAAGACAAGCAGGCCATCGAAAGAACCCTTGCGCTCTGGAGCCCAGGATTCTTAGGGATGAGACCAGGCCAGCTTCTCGCAATCGTGTGATGTATCGACCCCAACGGGCCATGGTGAAGCCCCTCAGAGTCATTTCATCGCCCCTTGGGCCGCAACAAGCGCATCATTTCTCGATCCAGAACTGATGCCACTGCGTGAGGTTGAAAATCACCCAGATGAAGATCGCTCGATCCTTTCCTGCGCGATGTTCGCGGAACAACTGACGGATGTAATCCCCTTTCAGAGTCCCGTTGCTCACCAAGGGGGAGCCCAAGATCTGAGATTCCACCTGAGCGCCGAAGTCTTCCCGCAACCAGGCGGCCATGGGGGCATCAAACCCTTGCTTTTTGCGAGCCAGAGTCGCCGCAGGAATATCCTTTCGAACGGCATCTCGAAGTACGGATTTCAACTTTTCCCGCCCCAAACGGATCTCATCTGGCAACTCCATGGTGAGGTTGACCAAGTGATGATCAAGGAAGGGAACGCGAGCTTCAATGGAGGAAGCCATAGTTACCTTGTCCACCCGCATCAAAAGGAGCTCCGGTAGCCTCAGTTTGAATTCCGCATAAATCATCCGCTGGAAGACCCCATCACCACGGCCGGCCCTGTCGTAAGGGAGATAAAGTTCTCGGACAAGGTCCGAAGTCCTCTGGACGTCCGCCCCGTCGTAATAGTTGGATTTGCTGAGCGGGTGCCCTTCTGATTCACCCAGCAGCCGCCGCTTGAAGCGATCCCAGAACACAACAGACCCCGACCAGAACAGATCTCCCCCTTGGGCCGCACGGTCCAGGAATTCTGCATGACGATCAAGACCTGGGAATTGAGCTGCGAGTGCCCCCATACCTGTAGATACTCCGGCACGCATCCAATCAGGGAGATGCATGTAGCTATGCCAAAAATATCGGTGAAGGTTGAAGTAATTCAGGTAGTGCTGGTAGCCGATGAATTGCTCATCCGCCCCTTCGCCAACCTGGACCACTCGAACCCCTGATTTCCGAGCTAAGTCGGAAACGAAATGAAGTGGAATGCACACCCAATCCGCGATGGGTTCGTCCTGGGTGTGGACCAGGGTCTCGATGTACCCCTCCATGTCCGCCCGATCGATGAGCACTTCGTGATGGTTCGCCCCAAAAATTTTCGCAACGGCCCGGGCCTCATCTGTTTCATTGAGGGCCGGATAATCTTTGAATCCCACCGTGAAGGTATTCACGGGTTGAGACATCATCGAGGACATGAGGGATACATTCGTGGTGGAATCCAACCCACCCGAGAGCATCACCCCGATCGGAACATCAGACATAACCCGCTTCGAGATAGCCTCGACTAAGCGAGATCTCACCTCTTCTGAATAGCGTTTGCCCCTTCCCGCGGCATCCGATCCCGGAGAGAACCCCGATTGTCCGGGAAGCGCGTCCCAGTATTTGATGACCTGCGGTTCACCATCGCAAGCGATGCGAAGGTAATGACCTGCTGGGAGCTTGAAGATGCCTTCGAACATGGTCCAAGGCGGTGGCGTAGTAAGAAACGCCAAATAATGCCTCATCGCCCCCAAGTTCAGGGTGGGCGTCACTTCCGGGTGTTTCAGCAGGGCCTTGATTTCGGAGGCAAAATGCAGCTTTCCAGCCTTTTCCGTGAAGTAGACGGGCTTCACTCCGATTCGGTCTCGAATCAGAAACATCTCCTGTTTTCGGTCGTCCCATAAACCGATTGCGAAATCACCTTCAATGGCCTCCACGAGTCCATCTGCACCCCACTCTTCGTAGGCGTGCACGATGACCTCAGTATCCGAGTGATCGGTTCGGAACTCATGGCCTGCTTCCAGGAGGCGCTTCCGCAAAACCTTATGGTTGTAAATCTCCCCGTTGAAGGTCACCCAGACGCTGCCATCTTCATTGCTCAATGGTTGATCTGCGGCGTTGCTCAGGTCGATGATGGAAAGCCTACGGTGACCCAACCCGACCCGGCGATTTCCCGAGAGCCAGAGACCGTAGCCATCAGGTCCACGATGGGCCATGGCGTCCCGCATCGCGACCAGTATTTCTGGATCCACCGCTTCCGTGGTCCTAAACGCAAAGGTGCCGACGATCCCGCACATCAGGAATGCTCCTGCTGCAAACGAGCAGGCATAGCCTCGAAGCGGCGCTCGCTTTCAGGATGGGCGAAAATGGGATCCAAGGAGACTCCTCTGCCTAGGGCGCCAGGGTTCCTGCTTCAGCGCTGTCAGCAGTAGACTCCGCCAGCAATCGCCTTAAGGCGGCTCTCTGGGCCCAGGCAAGGCTCGAAAGGAAGGCCATCACGAACGCGAGCAAAACCATTGAGGCACGCGCCGGTCTGCTTTTCTCCTGCGGTAAATGACCCGCATCCAATACATTCAGAATGGGCATGTCGTTCTTTTCTTCAAGGAGCGCCTGTTCGCGAGCCACCGCGAGTGTCGTAAGCAGCTGCGTGCGGAGTTTCATTTCATTCTCGAGGCGAAGGCCCTTAAGTCGGACCGCAGGATCCGGGCTCGATTGATAATTACGGTTTCCATCCAGGAAATCCCTGAAGGCATTTTCGGAAACCTCGAGCTCCTCCCGGGCTTCCTTCAATCGACGGTCGGTAAAAGCAGCTTTCACTCCACCGCGCGTCTGAGCCTTGGCCACCACGAAATCATCCAACAGTTGGACGAGCCGCTTCGCCACTTGCTGACTGAGCTCCGGGCTGCCGGTCTCCACTGCGATGGTGAGCAACTTTGTCTTCACATCCCGGGAAATCGAAATATCTTCTTTCAGCTCCTTCATTCCCCGATCGACATTCTTTTCCCCCAGGTACTCGAGGAGGGTTTCCTGGTGATCCTTCAGGGGGCCCAGGAGCCAAACCCGTTCCTTGAATTTGAATTGGGTCATCAACAGGGATTCCCGGAGGTTCCGGCTATTCAAGATGTCTACATAAGCCGCATCCGCGCTTTCTTGACCCGGAATTGAAACGCCTACTGCAGCTGCGGCGGCAGCAATGCCTCCAACGCCGGCCATTCCACGAGAATCAGCGGGTAGGAGCCGGGCCTCAGACCGGTACTGATTCGGAATCAGCAGGGTAATGACGCCGACCAAACCCGCGGCCAACAAGGACCAGCGAAGGGGTTCCTGCATGATTTGAGGCATCCTCTGAAGGATCGTGGTCGGTTTCATCATGGGGGTGGCTCGATCCTGACACAAGCTTGGTTGTAGGCACAAGCACTAGAGGTTCCAGGAGATGGACTCAAATCACTTCTCAAACGAATTATGAGTAATTCCCCTAAACACAAGAAGGCCCGCTTTCGCGGGCCATCTTCTTACGCGGCTTACTGAAGCTTACAGGTCTTCCCCATCGATCTCGGAGAGGCCCTGCATCTCTTCGACGTGGGCGGCCATGCGGCTGTACTCGTCGTCGAAGTCGGAATCGTTGCCGAAGGGGTTCTCGGTGATCTCGGGGTACTGGCCTTCCTCGATGCCGACGTTGCGGTACTGGGCCATGCCGGTACCGGCAGGGATCAGGCGGCCGAGGATGACGTTCTCCTTGAGACCGCGGAGGTAATCCACGCGGCCTTCCAGGGCGGCTTCGGTCAGCACGCGGGTGGTCTCCTGGAAGGAGGCGGCGCTGATGAAGCTTTCACTGGTGAGGGCGGCCTTGGTGATGCCGAGGAGCAGGGGTTCGCAGGCAGCGGGCTGGCCGCCTTCCTTGATGGTCTGCTCGTTGATCTCGCGGAAACGGTGCTTATCCACCTTCTCCTCGACGATCATCGGGGTATCACCCACTTCGGTGACCAGGACCCAGCGCATCATCTGGCGAATGATCACCTCGATGTGCTTGTCGTTGATGGTCACACCCTGGGCGCGGTAAACCTCCTGCACTTCGTTCACGAGGAAGGCGGAGAGGGCCTTCTCACCGGAAACTTCGAGCAGGTCGTGGGGGCTGACGGGGCCTTCCACGATCTTTTCGCCCACCTTGATCTCGTCGCCATCCTGAACCAGGATGTGCTTGCCGCGGGGCACGAGGTACTCGATGGCGTCGCTGCGGGAATCCTTAACGGCCACACCCTCGGCATCGACGACCATCACCTTCTGGCTGCCGCGGACGCGGTTGCCGAACTTGACGAAGCCATCGGCCTTGGAGATGAGCGCCGGTTCCTTGGGCTTGCGGCCTTCGAAGAGCTCGGTCACGCGCGGGAGACCGCCCGTGATGTCGCTCGTCTTGGCCTGCTGCCGGGGGGTCTTGGCCAGCACGTCGCCCGCCTTGATCTCCTGGCCTTCCTCCACCTCAACGTAGGCGTTGGTGGGGATGTTGTAGCGCTTCACAACCTTGTGGTTCTCACCCTTCAGGTTGATGTGGGGGTGCAGCTTATCGTCCGTGGGATCGATGACCTTCTTGCGGAAGTTGCCGCTGATGGGGTCCTTCTCTTCCTGGAAGCTGATGTTGAGCTCGAATTCCTTGAAGTCGGTGAGACCGTCGACATCGGCGAGCACGAGATCGTTATAGGGATCCCACTCGGCCAGGGGCGCGCGGGGCTCCACCATCTCGCCATCCTTGACGCGGAGGATCGCGCCGGAGGTGACCTTGTAGCGCTCGCGCTCATGGCCATCGCTGTCGAGCATGAGGATGTAGCCGTTGCGGGTGAGGCTGACGGTTTCGCCCTTGCGGTTGACGACGTGGCGCATGTTCTCGAACTTCACCTTGCCGGCGATCTGAGCTTCGTGGGTGCTCTTCTCGCTGGCGCGGGAGGCGGCGCCGCCCACGTGGAAGGTACGCATGGTGAGCTGCGTGCCGGGTTCGCCGATGGACTGGGCCGCGATCACGCCGCAGGCTTCGCCGAGATCGACCAGGCGGCCGTGGCTCAGGTTCAAGCCATAGCACTTGGCGCAGATGCCGCGACGGGCTTCGCAGGTGAGGGCGGAGCGGATCTTGACGGCGGTGATGCCGCTCGTCTCGATCTTGAAGGCCAGATCCTCGCCGATGAGGGAGCCGGCGGGCGCCAGCACCTCGTTGGAGTAGGGATCGACCACGTCTTCCAGGTTCACGCGGCCGAAGATGCGGTCGCGCAGGCGGGAGCGGATGGTGCCATCGGTGTTGACGATGGCTTCCACTTCGATGCCGTCCATGGTCTTGCAGTCGTCCTCGTTGACGATCACGTCCTGGGCCACGTCCACCAGCTTACGGGTGAGGTAGCCGGAGTCGGCGGTCTTCAGCGCGGTATCGGCGAGACCCTTACGGGCGCCGTGCGTGGAGATGAAGTAGTCGAGAACGCTGAGGCCTTCCTTGAAGTTGGCCATGATGGGCGTCTCGATGATGTCGCCGGAGGGGCGGGCCATCAAACCACGCATGCCCGCGACCTGACGAATCTGGGTCTTGGAACCACGGGCGCCGGAATCGGCGAGGATGTACACGGAGTTGAAGAAGCGGTCGTTTTCGTTCCGGCGCTCCAGCTCCTTCATCATGTCGGCGGCAACTTTGTCGCTGGTCTCGCCCCACACCTGCAGGATTTTGTTGTAGCGGGTGGCGCTGTCGAGGCGGCCTTCGAAGGATTCCTTCTCGATGGCGCGCACGTCCTCGCTGGCCTTCTTGAGGAGCTTCTCCTTGGTGTCGGGCACGACGAGATCGTCGATACCCACGGAGACGCCCGCCTTCATGGCCCACAGGAAGCCCGTGTCCTTCATGGCGTCGAGCAGCTGGATGGTGACCTCGGGGCCCTTCGTCTTGTAGGCGCGGTTCACGAGGGAGAGGAGACCCTCCTTCTTGAGCAGGCCGTTGATGAAGGGAGCCTCACGGGGGAGCGCGTGGTTGAAGATCACGCGGCCCACGGTGGTGGTCTTCAGTTCACGGTGCACGGTCTCCGCGGGGGCCTCGAAGACTTCCTGCTCGGAATTCTTCTTGGGATCCTTCGCGTGCCAGGCCTCGGTGTCGACCCACTCACCGGTGTAGCGGAGCTGGATGACGGCGTGGGTATCCACGACGCCCGCCTGGTGGGCGGCGATAACGTCGTCCATGTTGGCGAAGACCATGCCCTCGCCCTTGCGGTTGAGGCGCTTCTTGGTGAGGTAGTAGCCGCCGAGCACGATGTCCTGGGAGGGCACCACGTTGGGCTTACCGTTGCTGGGGCTGATGATGTTCTGGGTGGACATCATGAGCACCCGGGCCTCGATCTGGGCCATGGGGCTCAGGGGCACGTGCACGGCCATCTGGTCGCCGTCGAAGTCGGCGTTGAAGGCGGTGCAGACGAGGGGGTGCAGCTTGATGGCCTTGCCTTCGACGAGCACGGGCTGGAAGGCCTGGATGCCGAGGCGGTGCAGGGTCGGAGCGCGGTTGAGGAGGACGGGGTGATCCTTGATCACCTCTTCCAGGACGTCCCAGACTTCAGGACGACCCTCTTCAACCATCTCCTTGGCCTGGCGGATGGTAGCCGCGAAGCCCTTGTGCTCGAGGCGGTTGAAGATGAAGGGCTTGAAGAGCTCGAGGGCCATCTTCTTGGGGAGGCCGCACTGGCTGAGCTTGAGCTCGGGGCCCACCACGATGACGGAACGACCGGAGTAGTCCACGCGCTTGCCGAGCAGGTTCTGACGGAACCGGCCCTGCTTGCCCTTGAGGGCGTCGCTGAGGGACTTGAGGGGGCGGTTGCTGACGCCGCGAAGGAGGCGACCGCGCTTGCCGTTCTCGAAGAGGGCATCCACGGCCTCCTGGAGCATGCGCTTTTCGTTGCGCACGATCACGTCGGGGGCGCGGAGTTCCAGCAGCTTCTTCAACCGGTTGTTGCGGTTGATGACGCGGCGGTACAGATCGTTCAGATCGGAGGTGGCGAAACGGCCGCCATCCAAGGGCACGAGGGGGCGGAGCTCGGGCGGGAGCACGGGCACCACGTCCAGGATCATCCACTCGGTCTTGTTGCCGGAGCGCTTGAAGGCTTCGGCGACCTTGAGCCGCTTGGCGATCTTGGTGCGCTTCTGGGAGGAGGTCTCCTTCTTCATGAGGTCGCGGAGCTCGATGGAGAGCGCCTCGACGTCAACCTGCTTCAGGAGTTCCTTGATGCCCTCGGCGCCCATCATGGCCTTGAAGCCCTCGCCGTACTGGCTCTTGAGCTCCTTGTAGCGCTCTTCGGCGATGATCTCGCCGTTCTTCAGGCCGGTGGTGCCGGCTTCGATGACCGTGAAGGCCTCGAAGTACAGCACGCGCTCCAGATCCTTGAGGGGGATATCCAGCAAGTAGCCGATGCGGCTGGGGACGCCCTTAAAGAACCACACGTGGCTGACGGGGCTCGCCAGCTGGATGTGGCCCATGCGCTCGCGGCGCACGCTCTTCTTGGTGACTTCCACACCGCACTTGTCGCAGGTGACGCCCTTGAACTTCTGGCGCTTGTACTTGCCGCACAAGCATTCCCAATCGTTCACGGGGCCGAAGATGCGGGCGCAGAACAGGCCGTCGCGCTCGGGCTTCAGGCTGCGGTAGTTGATGGTCTCGGGCTTGGTGACTTCGCCCTTCGACCAGGAGCGGATCTTATCGGGTCCCGCCAGGGTGACCCGGATGCACTCGTAGGCATTGATGTTCAAGACTTCTGGGAACATGGCCATCCTCGTTATCTCTTCCTGGGTCCTGGACTAGCTCTCGATGGAGAAGGCTTCGGGGCTCTCGGACTCGGCGAACCCGTCCAGCTCATCCCGGGTGAGCATCTCAACGTCGATGCAGAGGGCGTTGAGCTCCTTCTTCACCACGTTGAAGGACTCGGGCAGACCCGGATCCTTGATGGTCTCGCCCTTGATGATGGCCTGGTAGATCTGCGTACGGCCGTGCATGTCGTCGGACTTGTAGGTGAGGAGTTCCTGCAGCACGTGAGCCGCGCCGTAGGCTTCCAGGGCCCACACTTCCATTTCGCCGAAGCGCTGGCCACCGAACTGGGCCTTGCCGCCAAGGGGCTGCTGGGTGATGAGGCTGTAGGGTCCAATGCTCCGAGCGTGGATTTTGTTGTCCACAAGGTGGTGCAGCTTGAGCATATAGACGCAACCGACCACCACGGGCTGTTCGAACGGCTCACCGGTGAGACCGTCGAAGAGGATCATCTTGCCGTCGGGCACGGTGACCATCTCCATCTCGCCATTGGTGAAGTCGTAGCGGGGCACCTGGACGGAGACGCCGGGGCCGTGGGGGGCCTTGTCGTTGGCCTTCTTCAGCCAGTCCTTGATGTCGCCGGCGCGGGCGCCGTCGAACACGGGGGTGGCGAAGTGGACGCCGAGGACCTTACCAGCCCAGCCGAGGTGGCACTCGAGCACCTGGCCGATGTTCATACGGGAAGGCACGCCCAAGGGGTTGAGCACGACGTCCACGGGGCTGCCATCGGGCAGGTAGGGCATGTCTTCCACGGGGAGGATGCGGCTGACCACACCCTTGTTGCCGTGGCGACCGGCCATCTTGTCACCGACCTGCAGCTTGCGCTTCACGGCGACGTAGCACTTCACGGTCTTGAGGACGCCAGGCATGAGCTCGTCGCCCTTCATGAGGCGTTCCATGCGCTCGTTCAGGATGTCGCGGAGGACCTTGAGCTGGCTCTCGGTCTTATCGAGGATGTCCAGCACCTGGCTCTCGAGGCGCTCCTTGCCGGCGGTGACGGACACCTGCCGGAAGCGGTGGTAGGGCACGGCCTCGAGCATGTTCTGGGTGAGCTTCTTGGCCTTGGGCAGGAGTTCCTTGCCCTTGTCGTCGTTCAGGTTCTCGGAGAGTTCCTTGCCCTTGAGGAGGGCGACGATCTTCTTCTTGGCCTCGGCGCGGATGATGCGCTCTTCGTCCGCGAGATCCTTCTCCCACTTGGCCACCTGATCGCGCTCGATCTGCTGGGTGCGGAGATCCTTCTCCTGGCCCTTGCGGGTGAAGACCTTCACGTCCACCACGGTGCCCTCGATGCCGGGGGGCACGGTGAGGGAGGCATCCTTCACGTCGGAGGCCTTCTCGCCGAAGATGGCGCGCAGCAGCTTCTCCTCGGGGGAGAGGATGGTCTCGCCCTTGGGGGTCACCTTGCCGACGAGGATATCGCCGTGCTTGACGGTGGCGCCGATGCGGATGATGCCGCTGTCATCGAGGTTCTTGAGGGCTTCCTCACGAACCTGGGGGATGTCGCGGGTGATCTCTTCGGGACCGAGCTTGGTGTCGCGGGCGTGGACCTCGAACTCCTCGATGTGGATCGTGGTGTAGAGGTCTTCCTTGACGACGCGCTCGGAGATGAGGATGGCGTCTTCGAAGTTGTAACCGCGCCAGGGCATGTAGGCCACGACCAGGTTGCGGCCCAGGGCCAGCTCGCCGTGATCGGTGCAGGGACCGTCGGCCAGGATCTGGCCCTCGGTCACGTACTCGCCCTTCTTGACGAGGGGGCGCTGGTTCAAGCAGGTGTTCTGGTTGGAACGGCTGTACTTGACGAGGGTGTAGATGTCCACACCGCTCTCTTCGCCTTCCGTCTCCGGATCGTCTTCCACGCGGACCACGATGCGGTTGGCATCGACGGTTTCCACGATGCCCGAACGGCGGCAGACGACGCAGGCGCCGGAATCCTTGGCGGCCACGTACTCCATGCCGGTGCCCACGATGGGGGCCTCGGTGCGGATGAGGGGCACGGCCTGGCGCTGCATGTTCGCACCCATGAGGGCGCGGTTCGCATCGTCGTTCTCGAGGAAGGGAATCAAGCTGGCGGCCACGGAGACCACCTGCTTGGGGCTGACGTCCATCAGCGTGAGGCGGGGACGCTCCACGACCTTGGTTTCGCCGGCCACTCGCGCGGTGACGAACTCGTCCATGATGTGGCCCTTTTCGTCCACGCGGACGTTGGCCTGGGCGATGACGTGCTCATCCTCTTCCCACGCGGAGAGGTAGAAGGCGTGCATCTCGAACTTGGCGGGGCGCTTGCCGGCCTTCTCGAGCTTCTTGTTGTGGGCCTCCAGCTCGGCCAAGGGCACGACCTGGGTGTAGAGGGAGGTGACGGCCTTGGCGGCCGCGCCCTCGAGGGTGGCACCGGTCTTGGGGTCGACGACGTTGACGTCGCCGAGCTTCAGATCGCCCACGGAGGTGATCTTGGCGAACTGGACGATCTCGCCGGCGACGACCTTGAGGTAGGGGCTCTCGATGAACCCGAACTCGTTGATGCGGGCATAGCAGGACAGCGAGGAGATCAGGCCGATGTTCGGGCCTTCAGGGGTCTCGATGGGGCAGATGCGGCCGTAGTGGGACGTGTGCACGTCGCGCACTTCGAAGCCCGCGCGGTCGCGGCTGAGGCCGCCCGGTCCAAGCGCGGAGAGGCGGCGCTTGTGGGTGATCTCGGACAGCGGGTTGGTCTGATCCATGAACTGGGAGAGCTGGCTGGAGCCGAAGAACTCCTTCATGGCCGCGATCACAGGCTTGCTGTTGATCAGGTCATGGGCCTGCAGGGGGCTGTTGGGATCCTGCGCCATGGAGAACTTCTCCTTGATGGCGCGCTGCACGCGGACGAGGCCCACGCGGAAGCCGTTCTCCAGGAGCTCACCCACGGACCGCACGCGGCGGTTGCCCAGGTGGTCGATATCGTCCGCACGGACGGGGGCGACCTCCTGCTGGGCCTCACGGGTGGTGTCGTACTTCTTGAGGCGGAGCAGGTACTGGACGGTGCCGATGAAATCGGTGCAATCCAGGCAGCGCACATCCAGCGCGGTCTCGAGACCGAGCTTGGCGTTCACCTTGTGGCGACCGACCTTGGAGAGGTCGTACTTCTGGGGATCGAAGAACATGCCGTGGAGCAGCTTCTTGCTGGATTCCAGGGTGGCGGGCTCGCCGGGACGGATCTTCTTGAAGAGCTCCTTGGCGGCC
This sequence comes from uncultured Solibacteraceae bacterium, assembly GCA_964617215.1. Classification (GTDB taxonomy): domain Bacteria; phylum Acidobacteriota; class Holophagae; order Holophagales; family Holophagaceae; genus JAFDVN01. The sequence goes on from CAZTVL010000001.1 coordinate 637,626, forward strand.
TCTTCGGGATCCTCGGTGTGATCCTTGGTGAGGGTGTCGTGGAACACCTTGCCGACGGGATCGGACTCGGGGAAGCAGACGGTGAACTCGGTGACGTTGTTCGCCTGGAACATCTCGAGGTCGGTCTGCTTGAAGGGCTCGTTGGCCTCCATGAGCACCTCACCGGTGTTCATGTTCACCACGTCCTGCATGAGGACGGCGCCATCCAGCCACTCGCGCTCGGCGGGAACGGCCTTAATGCCGGCCTTGTGGATGGTCTCGAGGACGCGCTTGGAGATGGCGCGACCGGCCTTGACGACCACGTCCTTGGTCTTGGGATCCTTGAGATCCTCGGCGAGCTTGCGGCCCACGAGGTGATCGCCGACCACGGCCAGGATCTTGTTGCCCTTCAGGGAGAAGGGGGCGGGCTGGTAGAAGGCGCTGATCATGCCGCTGTTGTCGGCGAGGCGCTCATCGAAGAGGCCCAGGGCGCGCAGGAAGGTGGCGCCGAGGAACTTGCGCTTGCGATCGATGCGGGCGTAGATCAGGCCCTTGGAATCCAGCTCGAACTCGATCCAGGAACCGCGGTAGGGGATGATCTGGGCGCTGTAGAGGCTCTTGTCGGACGCGATGGAGAAGAAGGCGCCCGGGCTGCGGTGCAGCTGGGACACGATCACGCGCTCGGTGCCGTTGATGATGAAGGTGCCCCGGTCGGTCATGATCGGGATGTCGCCGAAGTAGACCTCGGACTCCTGGCTCTGCTTGAAGCGCCGGTTGCCCTTGTCGTCCTTGTCGAACTGGTTGAGACGCACACGGATCTTGAGCGGAGCGGCCATGGTGGATCCGCGCTCGACGCACTCTTCCATGCTCATCTTCTGCTTCATCGAGACGGGCTCTTGGCACACGTCACAGATGGTGGCGGCGTTCTTGTTGCGGGTGCCGCACTGGGGGCAGTCCACCGTGGGGTCCTTGGGGTGGTCGGCCACGATGTGGTGACCACAGCTCTTGCAGACCGTACGGAGGTGCTCGAGGCCCTTGTACTTTTCGCACTTGCAGGCCCAATGACCCACGGTGTAGTCGAGGAACTCGACTTCCAGGGTGGCATCGGTGCCATCGAGATTCTTGCCGTTATGGACGGGGAACATACCCTCGAACACGGACTTGAGTCCGCGCGGATCCCGCTCCGAATGGAGCAAGTTCATCTGGAGGAACTCGTCGTAGCTCCGCTTCTGGATATCGATCAAGTTCGGGATCGGTACCAGGCTGCGGATCTTCGAAAAGTTATGCCGCTGCCGGTAGATGTTCTGCTGAACGCTCATGGTTCGCTCCAGGAGGGGACTCATGCGTCGCCCCGGGACCACGACCCCGGGACCGAGGGGGTCGACTCAGGACTGGCTGTGGACAGACCGAAGGCCGGACGTTCCCGTTACGAACGGGAGCGACCAGCCGGTGTTGTCCGTGTTGCGCTTGGGGGTGTGTCGCAACCTTGGCCTTCGCGAGGGGCCCCCGCCCTTGTGACAGGGGGAAGGGGCAAAGGAAAAATCATACCGCTTTACCGACAGACACGCAAGGCGCAAGGTGTACACAACACCCCGCGCCTTGCAACTGCCTAAAGTACAAGACTTACTTGATCGTGACCTTGGCGCCAGCGGCTTCGAGCTTTTCCTTGATCTTGGCAGCCTCTTCCTTGGTCGCGCCTTCCTTGACCATCTTGGGGGCGCCATCGACCAGGTCCTTGGCTTCCTTGAGGCCCAGGCCAGCGACGACTTCGCGAACGGCCTTGATGACGTTCAGCTTGTTCGCGCCACCCTCGGTGAGCTCGACGTTGAACTCGGTCTGCTCTTCAGCAGCGGCGGCAGGGGCGCCAGCGCCACCGGCGGGGGCGGCCATGGCGGCGGCGGAAACGCCGAAGCGCTCCTCGAGGGCCTTGACCAGGTTGGCCAGGTCGAGGACGGTCATGGTTTCGATCTCAGCGATGAGCTGATCAGCAGTGAGAGCCATTGTGGCCTCCTAGCAAATGTTGAAATGGTTGAAAAGGAATCGGTTGGGAGCCTTACTCGCCGGCCTTCTGCTTGCGGATGCCCTCGAGCACGATCGCAAGACCGGAAACCGGGTACTGCATGAGGAAGAGCAGCTTGGCGATGAGGACTTCGCGGCTGGGCAGATCGGCCAGCTGGGCGATGTCGCTCATGGAAATCTGCTTCCCGTCCATCACGCCGGCCTTGAACTTGGCGGCGGGATTGTCCTTCAGGAAGGTGTTGAGGGCCTTCGCGAGGGCGATGACGTCCTCGTTGGTGGTCGCCACGGCGGAAGCGCCCTTAAAGGCGTTGCCGAGGGACTCGAAGGCGGTTTCCTTCACAGCCAGGCGGAGGAGGGTGTTCTTGCTGACACGGTACTGGCCCTTGCCATCACGAACGTTCTTGCGGAAGGCGGTGTCCTTCTCAACGGTCAGGCCCTTGAACTCCACGACCACGGCAGTGGTGGCCTTGGAGAAAGCCTGCTTCAGTTCGGCGACTTCTTGAGTCTTCTGGGTACGTTCCATGGTCGCCTCCTCACTTCTCGCTAGCGGTCAGGGAGACCGAGGGGCCCATCGTGGAGGCGATGTACATCGCCCGCACGTACTTGCCCTTGGCGGCAGAGGGCTTGGCCTTCTGGACAGCGTCGATCAACGCGGTGGCGTTCTCGTGCAGCTTGTCCACGCCGAAGCTCAGCTTGCCCACGGGGGCATGGATGATACCGGTCTTGTCGACGCGGTACTCCACCTTACCGGCCTTGATCTCCTTGATGGCCTTGGCCACGTCGAAGGTCACGGTTCCGGTCTTGGGGTTGGGCATGAGGCCTCGGGGACCGAGAACCTTACCCAGACGACCCACACCCTTCATCATGTCGGGAGTGGCGACCAGCGCGTCGAAATCGAGGAAACCACCGGCGATCTTCTCGACCAGTTCGTCTCCGCCGATGATCTCGGCTCCGGCGGCTTCCGCTTCCTTGATCTTCTCGCCACCCGCGATGACGGCAACCCGCATCTTCTTACCCAACCCATGGGGAAGAACGATGGTGCCACGGACCATCTGGTCAGCGTGGCGGGGGTCGACGCCGAGGCGCATGTGCACTTCAACCGTTTCATCGAACTTGGCGAAAGCCACGTCCTTCACGGTGGAGAGCGCTTCACGCAGCTCGTAGGTGCGATCCTCGATCTTGGAGGCGGCAGCCCTGTACTTCTTTCCAGGCTTTGCCATGAATGCTCCTAAATTGGATCTTCCGCGAAGTCGGTCGCGGTGGCCGGGCGCCCCCCACGGCGGGAGACGGCCAGAACTGAAAAGGATAGCCAACCGGCCCCTTGACGTCCACCAAAAAGACGTTAAGGGGCCTGGTCGGGTTAATCGACGATCTCGACGCCCATGGACTTGGCAGAACCCATGATGGAGTTCATGCAGGTCTCGATGGAACCGGCGTTGGTATCGACGATCTTGATCTTGGCGATCTCTTCGATCTGCTTGCGGGTGATCTTGCCCACCTTCTGCTTGTTGGGGGTCGCGGAACCCTTCTCGAGGCCGATCTTCTTCTTGATCAGCACGGCGGCGGGAGGCGTCTTCAGGATGAAGGTGAAGGAGCGATCGGCGAACACGGTGATGACGACGGGCACGGTGGTGCCTTTCTCGACGTTACCGACGGACTTCGCGTTGAACTGCTTCACGAATTCCATGATGTTCACGCCGTGCTGACCCAGGGCGGGGCCCACGGGAGGAGCGGGCGTGGCTTCGCCGGCGGGGAGCTGCAGCTTGATGTATCCAGTGATCTTCTTGGCCATGGTGGCCTCCTATGTCCCGCGGGGATTCCGGCACATGCCGGCGACCGCCGCCTTGAAAGGGCGCGAGGCTAGGAACCCCGCCGCCTGGTGAACTGCCATCCCCGACGCCGATGCGGCGGAGCCCAATAGTGTAGCGCGAAAGGTGGGCTTCTCCGAGGGGAAATCGGGTGGGGGTCGCGGTGCCTAAAAGCGCTGATCACAGAGGGCGCAGAGAAAACACAGAGGACACAGAAGGAGTCCGACCCATCCACCCAGCCTTCCCCGATTCAGGGCGGGACCCCCAGGCGGCTTTCGGAGGCCGCCTGGGGGTCCCGCCCTGAATCATGGACCGCAAGCGGTCCATGGCGCGAAGCGCCGGGGAAGCCGCTTCCCGGGGCCTGCTTTTCTCTGTGTCCTCTGTGGGATTCTGTGTCCTCTGTGACCAGCGCTTTTCGGCAAAAAAGCAGAAGGGCCACCCTCGCGGATGGCCCTTCGATGCTCCAGGAAACGATCTAGCGCTTCTCGACCTGGATGAAGTCGAGTTCCACGGGGGTGGAACGGCCGAAGACGGTGACCATGACCTTGATCGTGGATCGCTCTTCGTGGATCTCTTCCACTTCGCCTTCGAAGTTGGCGAAGGGACCATCCACGATGCGAACCTTTTCGCCCTTTTCGAAGTGGTACTTCGGCTTGGGCTTTTCCAGGGTCTCTTCCTGGTGGTTCATGATCTGGCGGACCTCATCGTCCGTCAGGGGGGTGGGGCGCTTCTTGTTGGCACCCACGAAGCTCGTCACCTTGGGGGTGTTGCGCACCAAGTGCCAGTCCACGTCTTCCATCTCGGAGTTGGCATTGACGCCGATCTGCACGAGGAGGTAGCCAGGGAAGGACTTGCGCTTCTTGAGCACGCGCTCCTTGCGGCCATCCTTGCCGACCTTCATCTCCTCGTAGGTTTCCTCGGGGATCTGAACGTCGCCGAAGGCCTCTTGGCGGCCTTCCATGACGATGCGCTGCCGGAGATGCTCCATCACCTTGGCTTCGTAGCCGGAGTAGGTGTGGATGATGAACCAGGCGAGCTTGCGACCAGGGGCGGCGACTTCGCCCTGGACCTGTACCGCGACTTGTTCGGTCATGGTGCCTCCCTAGGAACGCGGGAAGAGAAAGCTGAAGCCCTTACCGAGAAACCAATCGGTGGCCCAGAGGAAGAATCCGGCGGCGGCGGCGGTGAGCACCACCGTCCAAGTGGAAGCCCAGACCTTGTCCTTGGCGGGCCAATCGACCCGCTCGGTGATTTCGGTCCAGAAATCCTTGGCCTGCTGCTTGAACGCGTCGATCACGCGACTCCTCGTGGCAAAGGTGAAGGGTCTTCAGAATAGCAAGGCCCCGGGATAAAGGGTCCGGGGCCGAGAGTGGCAGGGGAGACAGGTATCGAACCCGCGACCTGCGGATTTGGAGTCCGCTGCTCTACCAGCTGAGCTACTCCCCTGTGGGAACCGCCCGGCCCTGCCTTTGGGTTAGGACCGGGCGGTTTACCAGCTTATACCGGAAAGGCTTACTTCGCCTCGCGGTGAACCCGAACTCCCCCACAGAAGCGGCAGAACTTGTTGAATTCCAGCTTCTGGGTGGTGGTGCGCTTGTTCTTGGTGCTGCTGTAGTTCTTGCGCTTGCAGTCTTGGCACTGCAGGTGAATGATTTCGCGCATGGAACCCTCCTAAAGGGACCCCTGGGGGTTAGGCCAGGATGTTGTCCACGTTGCCGGCGCCGACGGTGCGGCCGCCTTCACGGATGGCGAACTTGAGGCCCTTGTCCATGGCGATGGGGTTGATGAGCTCAACCGTCAGCGTCACGTTGTCGCCGGGCATCACCATCTCACGACCCGCCTCGAGCTCGATGGAGCCGGTCACGTCGGTGGTGCGGAAGTAGAACTGGGGACGGTACTTGTTGAAGAAGGGGGTGTGGCGGCCGCCCTCTTCCTTCGTCAGCACGTACACCTGGGCGGTGAACTTGGTGTGGGGGGTGATGGAGCCGGGCTTGGCCAGCACCTGACCACGCTCCACATCCTTGCGCTCGATGCCGCGCAGGAGGATACCGGCGTTGTCACCGGCGCGACCCTCGTCGAGGCTCTTGCGGAACATCTCGATACCGGTCACGACCTTCTTGACGGTGTCCTTGATGCCGATGATTTCGATTTCCTCACCGACCTTGACGATGCCGGCTTCGATACGGCCGGTCACCACGGTACCGCGACCGGTGATGGTGAACACGTCCTCAACGGGCATGATGAAGGGGCGATCCACGGCACGGGCGGGGGTGGGGATGTAGGCGTCCACCTGCTTCATGAGTTCGTAGATGCACTGCACGTCGGCGTGATCCAGGTTGCCAGCGGTGGCGGCATCCAGGGCGGCACGGGCGGAGCCCTTGACGATGGGGATCTCGTCGCCGGGGAAGGAGTAGGCGGACAGGAGGTCGCGGATTTCCATCTCGACCAGCTCGGCGAGCTCGGGATCGGCGATGTCCATCTTGTTCATGAAGACGACCATGGCGGGCACGCCGACCTGACGGGAGAGCAGGATGTGCTCACGGGTCTGGGGCATGGGGCCGTCGGTGGCGGCGACCACGAGGATCGCACCGTCCATCTGGGCCGCGCCGGTGATCATGTTCTTGACGTAGTCGGCGTGACCGGGGCAATCCACGTGAGCGTAGTGCCGGTTCTCGGTCTGGTACTCGACGTGGGCGGTGTTAATCGTGATCCCGCGCGCCTTCTCTTCAGGAGCGGAGTCGATCTGGTCGTAGCCCTTGGCCTCGCCACCGAACTTCTTGGAGAGCACGAAGGTGATGGCGGCGGTCAGCGTGGTCTTGCCGTGATCCACGTGACCGATGGTGCCGATGTTGACGTGGGGCTTGGAGCGGTCAAATTTCTCTTTGGCCATGTGGGCCTCCTGATTGAAGAAAGTGTTGATGCTTGGGTGTTGCTGAAGTGGAGCCCACAACCAGGATTGAACTGGTGACCTCTTCCTTACCAAGGAAGTGCTCTGCCACTGAGCTATGTGGGCTTGGGTCCTGCGCCGCCTTGCAGCGGGTGAAACGAGCGGGAAACGGGGTTCGAACCCGCGACATTCAGCTTGGAAGGCTGACGCTCTACCAACTGAGCTATTCCCGCGTTCGTTCCGGTCCGGTTGGATTCAACCGGGGGGATGAATCAACCGGGGGAATGGTGCCGAGAGAAGGATTCGAACCTCCGTAACGCGTTGCGTGGCAGATTTACAGTCTGCTGCCATTAACCACTCGGCCATCTCGGCATGCTGTGCAAAGAACATCGGAAGGCCTCTGACGGGGCCTTCCGTGCCAGGTTTCCTGAAAGACAGGGCTTTCCTGACAGGGAACCTCGAAGGTATCACGCGAACCGCATGCCCTCAAGGGGAAAGTTGGGCGGAGACCAGTGGCGCGCGGGATGCGACATCATCTCCCCCGCTCAGCTCCGGCGGGCGATCACCCGGAACATGGCCACCGCCGCCGCGGCGGAGACATTCAGGCTCTCCACGCCACCGGGCATGGGGATCTGGAGGAGGCCATCGCAGCGCTCAGCGATCTTCTGGTGGAGGCCTTCACCCTCGCTGCCCATCACAAGCACCGTGGCGCGATCGAAGGGCTCCTCCAGGTAGCTGCGGCTGCCTTCGCCGCCGGTGAGGCCGAAGAGCCAACCGCCCGCATCCTTGAGCTCATCCAGGGCCCGCCCCAGGTTCACGACGCGGGCCACCCGCACGCGGGCGGCGGTGCCGGCGCTGGCGCGGAGCACGGTGTCATTCACGGCGGCGCTGCGGCGCTCGGGGAGGATCACGCCATCCACGCCCACGGCGGCCGCACTGCGGAGCACGGCGCCGAGGTTGTGGGGATCCGTGACGCCATCCAGCGCGAGCACGAGGCCCTGGTTTCCCTTGGCGCGAAGCGCTTCGAGGATGTCTTCCAGGGGCGTGTACTTGAAGTCGGCGCCTTCGCCCACGATGCCCTGATGGCGCTTGCCTTCGGTGCGGCGGTCCAGGGCCTCCATGGGCTCCTGGCGCACGGTGGCGCCGGCGGCCCGGGCGGCTTCGCGCAGGGGCGCACAGCGGCCCCAGGCCGCGGGCGCGATCCAGAGCTGGTGCAGGGATCCCCGCTCAAGGGCCTCTTCGCAGGCGTGGGGGCCCAGGAACAACATCAGAAGGTCCGGCGGAAGCCGAGGGACAGCAGGTGCCCGGAGCCCTCGACGCGCACCTTGGTGGCGCTGGCGCGGTAGCCCAGAGAATCCCAGGTGCCTTCAAGGCCCCGGCGATCCGTGTCGCGGTCCATGTGGTAGAGGTAGCCGAAGCTGAGTTCGCCGCCCCAGACTTTGTAGCCGGCCCCCACGGAGAAGGTGCTCTGGGCCGCCCCGCCGAGCATCGGATCCACCTGGCCATCCTCGCGGTAGCCGGTGGAGACGCCCGCGCCGATGCGCAGGAGCCAAGCGCGGGAGAGCGTGAACTCGCCCATGCCCTTCAACGCCAGGGAGGAACGGCTGGAACCGAGCCGGTTGGGAGCCCCCACGGGGCCCGAAAGGGTGTCCAGGGCGGCGAAGGTGGGCATCTGGAGGCCGGCCCCCATCCACTTCACGTCCACTTCCCAGGTGAGGAGCTGGCTCTGCCGCTGGCGGAGGCCGAGGGTGAACCGGGCGGGCAGCTTCACGTCGCCGCTCCCAGCACGCACGCCGGAGGTGCCCACGAGCTGGTAGGCCCGGGCATCGGTGCCGCTGAGGGGCGTGCCGAAGCCGTTGCTGGCCAGCACCCGCAGGGTCTCCGGGCGGTAGCGGCCCGTCATGTCCACGGTGGCGCTGAGGGGGGATTCCAGGGTGGCGCCCAGGGTCCAGCGGGAGGAGAGGGCCCAGCGGGCGCCCAAGGTCCAGCTGGGGCTGATGGCGTTGCCCCCTTCACGCAGGGAGATCTCCGCGAGGCCCGAGTAGGGATTGCTGAAGCCCGCGGGCTGGGTGGGATCCTGCGGAATACCCGCACGGATGGTGTTGCCCAGCTCCAGTCCGATGCGGGTGATGCCGAGCCCCAGGCCGAAGCTCAGTTCCGGGCGCCCCGCGGGGCTCCAGGCGGCCTGGCCCTCCAGGCGGTGAGCCGACAGGGAGATCGCATCGCCCTGGAAACGGCTGGGGGCGCCCATGCGGAGTTCCGAATGGCGCTGGAAGGATTCATCCAGCTTGAGGCCCCAGGCCAGGCTGGGGTTCAGGCGCTGGGCGAAGCCGAACGCGGAGAGGAGGCGGTTGCGATCCGAGCTGAAGAACCGCACCTGGTTGTTCTCCGCCGTCTGCGTACCGGCCTGGGATTCCAGCCCGAAGGCCACATGGGCCGAGCGATCCTCTTGGAGCGTGACGAGCAGGGCCGGGTTCTGACCGGCGGCTTCGAGGCTGCGGCCGAACGCCACGCCCACGCCCCCCCGGCCGATGGTCACGGGATCGGATCCCTGCACCTGGATTCCCTGAGCCGAAAGGGCCGACGCCCCGCCCACCAGGGCCATGGCCACGACCGTCTGAAGCACCTTCGTCATAACACTCCCGGAACGCACGTCGCTTGAATGGCTCCAGCCCCCGATAGGTTCGGAGCCATCCGATCAGTGTCTCATAGGGACGACGGACCCCGGCCTCCGGCTTTCAAGCGGGCTCAGGGATCGCCCAGGAAGCGCGCCAGCAGGCGATCCACGATCTCCCAGATTTCCACCAGGGCGGCGATGAGCATCACGAGCCCCAGGCCCAAGGCGAACCCGCGGCCCACGGGCCCCATGAGGCCCTTGGCCAGCCAGGGCCACTTCCACAATCCCGAAGGGATCCTCAGACGGCCGTAGACCGCCAGGGTGGACAGCAGCATCCCGCCCCAGAGCAGGTAGAAGAAGCGCAGGCTCCGGAGGGTGATGTCCCATCCGAAGGTTCGGGGGCGTGGAGGCATTTCCCTAGGCTACCGGCTATGGGCTCTGGGCTCTAGCTGATGCCGACCCATCCGAATGGAATCGATGGGTCGGCCTCAGCCAGAGCCCAGAGCCAGAAGCCCAGAGCCTCCTAGAACCGCTTCTCCACCACGCTCCAGTTGAGGAGGGGCTTCACGGCGTCCACGTACTTGCCGCGACCGGTGGCGCCGAAATCCTTCACGTACGCGTGCTCCCACACGTCCACCACCAAGAGGGGCTGCACGCCCACGGGGATGGCGTTCTCGTGATCCTGGAACCAGGCGTTCATGAGGCGGCCCGTGACGGGATCCTTCACGAGGGCCGCCCAGCCGATGCCTGGCATGGTGGCGGTGGCCTTGAAGGCGTTCCACCAGGCGTCATGGCTGCCCCAGGTGGCATCGATGGCCTTGTGCAGGGGGTGGGTGGCGGAAGCGGCGGCGGCATTGGCCGCCAAGCCCTCGAAGTACCACTCGTGAATGCGCATGCCGCTGAACTCGAAGCCCAGGCGGCGGCGCAGCTCCTGCACCATGGCGCCGGCCTTGCCTTCTTTCTCCGCGCCAAGCACGTCCTTCAGCAGCGCGTTGGTGCGGGTGACGTAGCCCTTGTAGAGCGTGAGGTGCTCCGCCAGCAGGTCCTTGCTGAGGCCGGGCAAGCCCGTACCGAAGTCGAAGGGGCGGGCCACGTAGTCTGCCAGCGGATCCCCGGCGGCTTTGGTGGGGGTGGCACTGGCATCGGAGCCCAGCCCTTTGGCGGCAAGCCCGGCACCTACCATGCCTGCGGCGAGGGTACCCATCATCGTGCGTCGATCCATGGCGTCTCCTGGAAAAAGGAGGGCCAGCATACCGCCGATCAGCCCTTCAGAACCTGCCAAGTCAAACGGACCAGAAGGGCCGAAACCACGACCAGGAAGACGATGCGCACCCAGGCGCTGCCCTTCTTCAACGCCACGTGGGCCCCCAGCCAGCCGCCCAACCCGTTTCCCGCGGCCATGGTGAGGCCCACCATCGGCGTCCAGCTCCCGCGCAGGAGGAACACGGCGAGGGCCGCCATGTTGGAGGCCCAGTTCACCGCCTTGGCCAGGGCCGAGGCCCGGAGGAAATCAAAGCCCAGCACCGCCACGAAGAGGAAAATCAGCAGGCTCCCCGTGCCGGGGCCGAAGAAGCCGTCGTAGAAGCCCAGGGCGAGGGCGATGAGGATGGCGAGGCCCCGCTGATGGTGGAGGCCGTACTTGGGCGCGTGCACCTGGCCCAGATCGGGCTTGAAGAGCGTCCAGAGCAGCATGGCCGCCATGAGCCCCAGCATGAGCGGGCGCATCCAGGCGGTGCCGATGTGATAGGCCAGGTTCGCGCCGCCCACAGCCCCCACGGCCGCCGCCAGCACGGGCCCCAGGCAGTCCTGCCAGGTCATGGCGCCGGAGCGGAGGAAGGTCCAGGCCGCCACCGTGGTGCCCGTGCCCGCCTGCACCTTGTTGTTTCCCAGCACCACGGGGAGCGAGGCCCCGGGCATGCCCAGCAGCAACGCGGGCATGGTGATGAGCCCGCCGCCACCCACCACGGCATCGATGAAACCAGCCGCGAAGGCGGCCACGGCGAGGAGCGCGAGGGTGAGGGGAGTGGGCATGGGAAGGCTCTGGACTTTCGGCTCTTGGCTCTTGCTCGCGCCGACCGGCTCCAGACCGATCGGATGGGTCGGAGGCAGCTAGAGCCGAAAGCCTAGAGCCAGATCCAAGGTTGAAACCGTCAAACCTTCATGATCTCCGCTTCCTTGTGCTTGATCATCTCGTCCACTTCCTTGATGTGGGCGTCGGTGACCTTCTGGACGTCCTCGGTGGCCTTCTTGGCGGCGTCTTCGCTGATGCCCTGGGTCTTGTCCTTCTCGAGCTTCTTCACGTCGTCGTTGGCATCCCGGCGGACGTTGCGGATGGCGGTCTTGATGTCCTCAGCCATCTTGTGGGTGGCGCGCACCAGCTCCTTGCGGCGCTCCTCGTTGAGGGCCGGGATGGGGAGGCGGATCACGTTGCCGTCGTTGCTGGGATTCAGTCCCAGCTGCGCCACGAGGATGCCCGTTTCGATGGCCTTGATGGAGCTCTTGTCGAAGGGCTGGATCTGGATCATGGAGCTGTCGGGGATGGACACGGTGCCCATCTGGTTCAAGGGCACGTGGGCGCCGTAGTACTCCACCTGAACGGTATCCAGGATGGAGGCATTGGCCCGGCCCGTGCGGACGGTGGCCAGGTCCTTCTTCAGCGTCTCCAGGCTGGCCTTCATCTTCTTCTTGGTCTCTTGGAGGATGCTGTCCAGCGACATGGGGAGTCCTTTCGGTTCAATCGATCTCTCCTTTTTACCCCGCATTCCCTTGCCTGGCGAGGCCGAGGTTTCCCAAGTCGGCCCCTTGAGCCCCCTGATACCTTGGGAGCACGTTCCCCGAGGTCCCCATGCGCTTCTTCCGCACCTTGGCCCTGCTGCCGGTTCTGGCCTCCGGCCTTCTCGCCACCGAACCCACTCGCATCGAGGTGAGCCTCAAGACCGCCGATGGCTGCGTGCTCGCCGGGACCTTCACCTTGCCCGCCCCCGCCCGCAAGGGCGCCAAGGCCCCCGTGGTGATCCTCGCCCACCAGTTCCGCGCCACCCGTGCCGGCTGGGGGGACCTGCCCGAACGCCTCCACGCTCGGGGCATCGCCACGCTGACGCTGGACCTGCGCGGCCACGGCGAGAGCCTCGGCCCCAGCCGCGTGACGGAGGATTTCATGGCCTCCGCCAAGGCCGTGGGCTTCGACAAGATTCCGGGCGACCTGGCCCTGGCCGCCGCATGGGTGCGCAAGCAGCCCGGCGTCGACAAACGCCGCCTGGCCCTCGCGGGCTCCAGCGTGGGGGCCTTCTCCGCCATCCTCGCGGGCCGGGAGGCCAAGGCCGTGGCGGTGCTCGCCCTGAGCCCCGCCGGTGCCGGAGCCTGGGGCGAGGGCGCCTTGGACAAGCTCAAAACGGCCCAGCTCCGCAGCCATGCCGCCACTCTCGTGCTCGCCTCGGAGCAGGACAAGGGCGCCATGGAATCCGCCCATGCCCTCTCGGGCCTGCCGGGCGTGGCCATCTCCCTGCGCTCGGGCGATGAGCATGGCTTCGCCTACCTCAAGGCCCGCACGGAGACCATGGCCGTGTTCCTCGGCGAATACCTCCACTCCAAGCGCGTGTTCGCCAGTGGAGGTGCCGCGCCGGCCAAGGCCAACCCCAACGTCGTCACCGACGCCACGTTGAAGGCCAAGACCGAGGCCGCCCCCAAGCCCTGAGGAACCCTCAGGACCTGAAGAACCTCAGTAGGCTGTTGAGCCCCTCCGCGACCTGGGAAAGTTCTCGGGCCATGCGGGCCGAATCTTCAGCCGTGGTGGTGAGCCCGCCCGCAGCTTCGGCGTTCCGGGCCGCCCGGTGGGCGCCCTCTTCCACCTGCTCCGCCACTTCGGAGCTGGTGCGGGCCTGCTCCTCGGCGGAGAAGCCGATGCCCTCGGCCATGGATTTCAGGGAGTCGATGCGCCCACGGATCTGGGCGAGGCTCGCCACCACCTCCGCCACCGTGGCCTGACCCCGGCCCACGGCGGCATTGCTGCCTTCGATGAGCCCGGAGATCTCCTTGGCGGCCCCGGATGAGCGCTCCGCCAGTTTGCGCACTTCCTCGGCCACCACCGCGAAACCCTTGCCATGGGCGCCCGCCTTGGCGGCCTCGATGGCGGCGTTGAGGCTGAGCAGGTTCGTCTGGCGGGCGATGTCTTGGATGACGTTCACTGCCTTCACCATCCGGCCCGTGCTGCCCACAACTTCTTCCATGGCGTTGAGGGCGCTGCTGCCGGAACCTTCTCCGGCTTGGGTGGCTTTCAGGGCCTCCGCGGCCAGCTCTTGCGAAGCCCGCACGGTAGCGGCCACTTCCTGGATGGAGGCGGAGAGTTCCATCACCGCCGACGCCATTCGCTCGGCGCTCTGCCGCTCGATGTCGGCGTTGCGCGAGAGATCGTGGGCGGTGCTGGCCACGCGATCCGCCGCGTGGCTGAAGGCCGAGGCCTCCGTGGATACCCGGCCGGCGTCGTAGCGCAGGCGGTTGATGAAGGATTTGAGGCGCTGCTGCATCCCCTTCACGGAGCCCAGCACGCTTTCGCGATCTCCGGCCCGGGTGGGGACCTCCGCCCGCAGGTCGCCATCGGCGATGGCCTTGGCGGCTTGCACGGCCCGGGCGGGTTCGCCGCCGAGTTGATGGAGCACGATGCGCACGAGCAACACGCCGCCCACGAGGCTCAGCAGGGTGCCCAGGGCGCCCCCGGCCACCAGGAGGGACAGGGCCTGCTTCGCCAGCCGCACTTCCTCGGGATCCGTGCCCACCTGCAACCGTGCCACCAACTGATAGAGCGAATAGAGCGCCGGCGTGAGCACCACGCCCAGGAGGCCCATCAACGCCATGATGGAGCCGATCAGGCGGGTGCGCAGTTCCATGTGGGGGAACGGTACCCAGGGCCTGGGATAGCTTTTGTCCGGCGACACCCCGGCCTGCAGGCTGCGGTAGAGGGCCTCGGCTTCCTGGACTTGAGCCTCGCTGGGCCGGCTTCGGACGGAGAGGTACCCGGTGGTGTGCCCCCCCTCCAGCAGGGGCGCCACGCAGGCATCCACCCAGTAGTACGCGCCATCCTTGCAGCGGTTCTTCACGATGCCGTGCCACATCTCCCCACGCTTGACCGTGGCCCAGAGCCCCTCGAAAGCGGCGGGCGGCATGTCGGGATGGCGGATGAGGTTGTGGGGCGATCCCACCAGCTCCCCCTCGGAGAAGCCGCTGATGCGCACGAACTCGTCGTTGACCGAAGTGATCATGCCCTTCAGGTCCGTGGTGGAGACCACGAAGTGGCCTTCCGCGATCTCCCGACGGACCTGAGTGACAGGCTGGTTATTCCTCACGCGCGGCTCCCTGGCGGCAAACCGCCCATCGCCGGACTATCGGTCTGAGGGCCTCCAGAGCCAAGTTTTCAGCGCTCATCCGTGACTAGAATCAACGGGAGAAACCCTCGCTACACGAGGGGCCTTCCCAAAGGATCCCGAGGCACCGCGTATTCCTCCAAGGGCAGCAATACCCCTTCAGCCAGGGGCGTGAAGCCCCCTTCCCCGCCACCTCCCGGATAGGCCAACTGCCCGTGCTGGGTCTGATCGAGGCCCACCATCTCCTCTCCCAACTCCACCCTCAGGGGCATCACCAGGGACATGAGCCCCAGGAGGCCCGCCGTGCCCAGGGCCGAGAATCCCAGGGCCACGAGAACCGACAGGGCTTGGATCCCCACCAAGGCCGGGCGGCCCGCGAGAAGGCCATCCGCGCCCCCCGGATTCAGGGCCGTGGTGGCGAAGACGCCCGTGAGCAGGGCCCCTACGATGCCCGCCACCCCATGACAGGCGAAGACATCCAGCGCGTCATCCACCTTCGTGCGCAATCTCAGCCGCAGCGCGCCGAAGCTGGCCGCGCTGCCCAGGCTGCCGATGGCCAGCGCCGCCAGCGGGGTCACGTAGCCCGCCGCGGGCGTCACCGCCACCAACCCGATGACGAGCCCCGTCACCGCGCCCAGGGCCGTGGCCTCTCCGGCCAAGGCCAACTCCAGGAGCATCCACAGCAGCATCCCCGCCGCGCCGCCCGCGAAGGTGTTCACCAGGGCCAGGGCCGCCACCCCGTTGGCCGCCAGGGCGCTGCCGGCATTGAAGCCGCACCACCCCACCGCCACGAGGCCACCACCCAACAAGCTCATGGGCACGGAATGGGGCATCGTCCCCTCCCGGCGCGGCCCCAGGAAGGCCGCGGCCACCAGGGCCGAGGCTCCGGCGCTCACGTGCACCACGAGCCCGCCCGCGAAGTCGAGGGCTCCGAGGCTTCGCAGCCAGCCCCCCTCCGCCCACACCCAGCGGGCCAGGGGATCGTATATGAAGGTGGTCCACAGCAAGGCGAACAGCAGCCAGGCCCGGAAGCGCATGCGCTCCACCACGGCCCCGCTCACGAGGGCGATGGTGAGCAGCGCGAAGATGCCCTGAAAGGCCGCGAAGAGCAGGTGCGGGACAGTGTCGCCATAGCCCGCATGGGGCGTGAGGCCCACGCCGCGCAGGCCCGCCCAGGCCAGGGATCCCCAGAGGGAAGTGCCGGGCCCGAACGTGGTGCCGTACCCGAAGACCACCCATTGCACGCCCACGAGCCCGAGCATGGCCAGGCTCATCATCCAGGTGTTCAGGAGGTTCTTCCCCCGCACGAGACCGCCGTAGAAAAGGGCCAGCGCCGGGAGCATAAGGATCACGAGGGCACAGGACACGAGCACCCAAGCGGTATCGCCGCTGTTCACCGAGGCGTTCATGAGGCCACCTCCGTGCCATGGTCCAAGCGCAGGGCCGCGCCATCATGCTCACCCGTGCGGATGCGCACCACCCGCTCCAGGGGCTGCACGAAGATCTTGCCGTCGCCCACCTGCCCCGTGCGGGCCGCTTCCTGGATGGCCAGGATGACGCTGTCCACTGCGTGGTCCTCCACAGCGGCCTCCACCTTCACCTTTTCGTGGAAGGCGAGCACCACGCTGGCCGCCCGCCACTGCTGAACGACGTCCTTCTCGCCCCCGTGCCCACTGGCGCGGGTCAGCGTAAGGCCGCCGATGCCCTCCCGCAGGAGGGCCGCTTTCACGGCGCCGAGGCGCTCGGGTCGGATGATCGCAGTAATAAGCCTCATCCGATCTCCCGCTCGCGTTCGCGATCCAGGGTGTCGCGCTCCAGCTCGATGACGCCGGGCTGCTGGGGATTCTGGAGGGTCTGGGGCTGCAGGTCGATGGGGCGCACGTCGGTCATGGGAAGTCTCCTGAAAGGGGAAGGGGCGCGGGGAAGGGGTTGCCCTTCCGCCGCGCCCCAGTGGGCGGAAGGGTGATTGGCTAGTGGAACTGCGCGGCCTCGGTGCTGCCCTGGAGGGCGAGGGTGGAGGCCTGGCCACCGCTGAGCACTTCGGCCACCTGGTCGAAGTAGCCGGTGCCCACTTCGCGCTGGTGCTTGGTGGCGGTGTAGCCCTGGGCCTCGGCGGCGAACTCGGCCTCCTGCAGGCGGGCGTAGGCCGTCATGGCCTCGGTGCGGTAGGCGTTGGCCAGCTCGAACATGCCGTGGTTAAGGCTGTGGAAGCCCGCCAGGGTGATGAACTGGAACTTGTAGCCCATGGCCGCCAGCTCCTTCTGAAAGGTGGCGATCTCGGCATCCGAGAGCTTCTTCTTCCAGTTGAAGGAGGGGGAGCAGTTGTAGGCCAGCAGCTTGGTGGGGAATTCGGCGCGCACGCCCTCGGCGAACTTCTTCGCCTCTTTCAGATCGGGCGTGGAGGTCTCGCACCAGATGAGGTCCGCATAGGGCGCGTAGGCCTTGCCCCGGGCGATGGCCATGTCGATGCCCCCGGTGATGCGGAAGAAGCCCTCGGGCGTGCGTTCGCCGGTGATGAACTCGCGATCGCGCTCATCCACGTCGGAGGTGATGAGGCGGGCGGCGTCGGCATCCGTGCGGGCGATGAGCACCGTGGGCACTTCGAGCACATCCGAAGCCAGGCGGGCCGAAGTGAGCGTGCGGATAAAGTGCCCCGTGGGGATGAGCACCTTGCCGCCCAAGTGGCCGCACTTCTTTTCGCTGGAGAGCTGATCCTCGTAGTGCACGCCGGCGGCGCCCGCTTCGATCATGCCCTTCATGAGTTCGAAAGCGTTGAGGGGGCCGCCGAAACCGGCCTCCGCATCCGCCACGATGGGCAGGAACCAGTCGCGCTTGGCGCCCCCCTCGCCGTGCTCCACCTGGTCGGCCCGCATGAGCGCGTTGTTGAGGCGCTTCACGAGCTGGGGCACGGAGTTGGCGGGATAGAGGCTCTGATCAGGGTAGGTCTGGCCGCCAGCGTTGGCATCCGCCGCCACCTGCCAGCCGGAGCAGTAGATGGCCTTGAGGCCGGCCTTGGCCATCTGCACGGCCTGGCCGCCGCTGAGGGCGCCCAGGGCCCGCACGGGCTCGTCCTGATGGAGCTGCTCCCAGAGCTTGCGGGCGCCGAGCTGGGCCAGGGTGTGCTCGATGCGCACGGTGCCGCGGAGCTTCTGCACGTCCGAGGCGGCGTAGGGGCGATGGACGCCCTCCCAGCGGTGGGATCCGGGATCCTCGACGAAAGTGGGGATGGGAAGCCAGGCGTTCATGCAATCTCCTGCAGGGTGGGAAGAATCAAGAGCAGCGAATAGGCGCGGGGGGTGAGGAAGGCTTCGGGCAGGTCGGCGAGGATCAACTCCTCTAGGAGTTCCGAGGCTTCGAGCAGGCGGCTCTCGGCCACGACCACGGGGCCCAGTTCGGCGCGGAGGCCCACGAGTACGTCGTGCACGTGGCCGTGGAAGCCGGGGCGATCCAGGCGGCCGAGGCCTTCGACCTCCACGCCGTGACGCACCCACTGCCAGAGCTGCATGCGGCTGATCTCCGCCGTGGCGGCATCCTCCATGAGGCCATCGATGGCCACGCAGCCTTCGCCGCGGAGCCAGGAATCCAGGTAGCGCAGGGCCACCCGCAGGTTGCGGCGAAGGCCGTCTGCGGTGACGGGGCCGCGGGGCAGTTCCAGGAGCTGCGCCGCGTTCACCTCACCGGTGGGAATGAACGTACGTTGATTGACGCCCTCCACGTGGGTGGTGAATACCTCCATGGCCACGGGCACGAGGTCCGGGTGGGCCACCCAGGTGCCATCGCAGCCCTGGCGCACTTCGCGGAGCTTGTCGGCGCGCACGGCCTGCAGCGCCCGCTCCGTGGCATCGGGATCGCGCCGCTGGGGCACGAGGGCCGCCATGCCACCCAGGGCCAGGGCCCCACGCCGGTGGCAGACCTGCACGAGGCGCTTGGCGTAGGCCTGAAGGAAGGGCAGCTCCATCCGGAGCGCGCTGCGGTCGGGGAGCACGGAATGCCCATCCATGCGGTGCACCTTGAGCACGCTGAAGAGGTAGTCCCAACGGCCCAGGTTCAGGCCCGCGGCGCGGTTGCGCAGCTCGAAGAGAATCTCCTCCATCTGGAAGGCGGCAGGCAGGGTCTCGATGAGGACGGTGACCTTCACGGTGCCCTGGGGCAGGCCGAGGCCCTCTTCCAGGTGGTTCAGCACCTTGTTCCAGAGGCGCGCCTCGCGGTGGTGCTCCAGCTTGGGCAGGTAGAGGCACACGGGCAGGCCTCGGTTCACCAGCTCCTGGGCGTTGTGCAGGAGAAAGAGCGTCGCGTCGAAGAAGGGCGCGGCCACGGGCTCGCCATCCACCTGCAGGTGGCGCTCCACCAGGTGCAGGCCCCTGGGGCGCACCATGAGCAGGGCCATTTCATCCTTGAGGTGCAGCTCCCCATCCTGCAGGGTGCCGAGGATGGCCTCCTGAAGGTTCAATTGGCCCTGGATCAACTTCTCGGGGGTGGGCGCGAGGCTGTCCTCGAAGTCCGCCATGTAGACCTTGGCCCCGCTGTTGAGGGCGTGGAGCATCATGCGGCGCTCCGGGGGCCCGGTGATCTCCACGCGGCGATCCAAGAGGAGGTCCGGCAGCTCGGCGACCTTCCACTCGCCG
This sequence comes from uncultured Solibacteraceae bacterium, assembly GCA_964617215.1. GTDB lineage: Bacteria > Acidobacteriota > Holophagae > Holophagales > Holophagaceae > JAFDVN01. The sequence continues at coordinate 656,918 of CAZTVL010000001.1, forward strand.
GTGCGGACGCTCTCGGTGCCGGGGAGGAAGCGGGGGCGCTCCCCCTGGTCATAGCGGCGCTGGCGTTCCTGGCGCTCCGCCAGGAGGTTCTGGAGGTCATCGCCGAAGCGGCGCTGGAGGCCAGTCAACATATCGAGGGCCTGGGGCGTCAGCAGGTCAGCGGCCTCGGGGCCGTTCCAGCGGGCGGGAGAAGCGAAGGTCGTGGTCATGGCTCATCTCCGTGGGGTGGACTTGAGTCAATGATTGACTTACATTTGGTATTGGCAAGCATTCGAAGCTTTAATTGGGGTTAATCAGAAAATTTTTGTCAATCGACAGCGTTAATTTTGTCAATGAGGTCAACACCGTCATGCCCTCCGCGCCCCCCAAACCCCAGGCCCGCCTCGGCGCCAAACTGCGCCTGCTGCGCCGCCAGGAGAACCTTTCCCAGGTGCAGTTGGCCGAGCGCCTCAGCATCAGCCCCAGCTACCTGAACCTCATCGAAGGCAACAAACGGCCCCTCACGGCCCAACTGCTCCTCCGCCTCGCCCAGATCTTCCAGCTGGACCTCCGCACCTTCGCCCCCGAGGAGGATCTGCGCATCTCCGAGGACCTCATGGAGGCCTTCGGCGACGCCCTCTTCGATCGCGACGTGATCCCCGCCCAGGAAGTGCGCGATCTGGCCACGAACAGCCCCGCCCTGTCGCGGGCCGTCTTCCGCCTCTACCAGGCCTACCAGGCGGCCAAGGGGGGGCTCGACACCCTCAGCGAGCAGTTCAGCGATGGCCAGGGCTTCGACCCCGATCGCACCCACCTGCCCTCCGAATCCGTGGGGGACTTCCTCCAATCCGCCCGCAATTACTATCCCGAGCTGGAACAGGCCGCCGAAACGCTTTGGAAGGAGGCCGCGCTGGACGCCGACCTCCTGTATCCGGGCCTGCTGAACGCCTTCGAATCCAAAGGGCTGCGCGTGGAGATCCGCCGGGCCGAGGCCATGCCCGGCCAGCTCCGTCGCTTCGAGCCCGATCGCAAGGTGTTGCACCTCTCGGAGCTGCTGCCCGTGCGATCCCGCGTCTTCCAGCTGGCGCATCAATGGGCGCTGCTGCAGCACGGCGACTTGCTGGATCGCCTCACGGACCATCCCGCGCTGGGGACGCCGGGGGCCCGGGCCCTGGGCCGGGTGGCGCTGGCGAACTACTTCGCCTCCGCCGTGGCCATGCCCTACACCCGCTTCCTCAAAGCCGCCCAAGCCGAGCGCTACGACATCGAGCTGCTCACGCGCCGCTTCCAGGTGGGTTTCGAGCAGGCCTGCCACCGCCTCACGACCCTGCGCCGCCCCAGTGAAGAGGGCGTGCCCTTCCACTTCCTGCGCATCGACATCGCCGGCAACATCTCCAAGAGCTTCAGCGCCTCGGGCATCCGCATCGCCCGTTACAGCGGCTGCTGCCCCCGCTGGAACGTGCACGCGGCCTTCCTCACGCCGGGCCTCATCCGCACTCAAGTGAGCGAATTCCCCGATGGGCGGCGCTACTTCTGCATCGCCCGCACCCTGCAGCGGGACACGGGGTCCTACCGGGGCCAACACGCCATGCAGGCCCTGGGTCTGGGCTGTGAACTGGGCTACGCCAAGGAGCTCGTCTACTCCGATGGCATCCGCCTGGATCAACCCCCAGTGCCCGTGGGCGTCACCTGCCGCCTCTGCGACCGCACGGACTGCGAACAGAGGGCCTTCCCGCCCCTCCAGGCCCCCTTCAAGGTGGATGAGAACCTGAGGCGCAGCAGCTTTTACGCGAGCCTCGGCTGAGGGCCATTCCTCGCCTTGCGAAGGTCGATTTTTAGGACCGGTTTTATCCCATTCATGGCAAGTTGATACGAGCGATTCAGTGGAGTCCGCATGTCTTCAACTTCCCTCCCCGGGATGGTCCAAATCCTGTTTGCCGGTTGCGCCCTCGCGGCCCAACAGGCCCCCACCTTCGGCATCCATGAAGCCATCCGCGCCGAGTGGTCCCGCCAGGCGCCCACCTTCTCCGAGGCGGACCGCGCGCGGCTCGCCCCTGAGGATCGCATCCGCCTGGAGCGGACCCTCCAGCGGCTGGGCCAGCCCGGCCAACCGGCCCTCCTGCCTCCCGAGCTGGCCGCCCCCACGGAAGCCCTCTGGCTCGACCGGGCCCGCGCGGCCCGCGCCCCCGAAGCGCGCATGACGGCCCTGGCCTTCCTCAATCGCCTGAAATCCAAGCAGGCCCTGGTGGCCCTGGAAGGCCTGTCCATCGACGATGCGAAGGCCTGGCCCCCCTTGCTCCACCTGCAAAACGCCGTGGCCACCGCCCGCTTGAACGGGGGCACCCCCTCCCCTGCGGTCGGCGCTTTCCTCGCGGCCCTGGAAGCACGCGCCACCGCGGATCCCCTGCGAAGCCAGGTCGCACGCCTTCGGTTGGTGCTGGCGGGGTTGGAACCGAAGCTCCTGCCCCCGGTGCCCTTCAATGCGGGGCACGTGCTGGCCCTGCTTGATGCCTGGAATCGCAGCCCCTGGGAGGCCCGCAATGCCGCCCATGGCAGGCTCCGCTATGTCTTCGACCGCAGCGAGGCGGGGCGCCAGGCCCGCGCCACCCTGGGCCTGGGCACGCCCCGCGCCGCCTTTGGACTCGACAAGCAGGCCGGGGCCCTGGGCCGCTGGCTTGAGGGGTACCCCGCGGGCCAGTTGGATGTGGCGACCCTCCGGAGCCTGGATGCCCGGCGTTTGGAAGGCCTGGGGCAGCCCTTCATGAGCACCTATGGCCAGGCCCTCGCACAATGTCCTGACCCCAGCGCTGGCGCCCTGGCCCAGGAAGTCCTGAACCTGGCCACCCGACCCTCCACGCGGGCGGCCCTGCTGCCTGCGCTCCTGAAGCACACGCCTGAAGCCGGCGAGGCCCTCCGCAAGGCGCTGCTGGCAGGCTCGGATCCCATCGCCCGGGCCGTAGCCTTGGAAAGCCTTTCCGCCGCCCCCGCCGAAGCAGACCTCGCACCCCTCACGGAGCGGATTTGGCGGGATGCGGATTTCGAAAGTCAACAAGCCCTGCTCCAGCGCATCGTGGCCTGGGATCTACCCGTGGAGCAGAAGCGCGCGCGCCTGCACACCTGGCTGCAGCACCCGGATTGGGCCTGCCGCCTGGAGGCCTACCGGGCCCTCGTGAAGCTGGATCCCGCCACGCCTTGGCCCCAGGCTCCGGCCCCCACCGCCGAAGAAGAAGCCCTCCTCCAGGAGGCCGAACGCCTGGCCCTGGCCGGCAAGCCCGTGCGCCTCCGCATCACTTTTGAAGGTCCCCGCGTGGTGATCCTTCGCCTCGATCCCTCGGTGGCCCCCATCAACGTGGCGAACCTCGTGCGCCTCGCCCGGAAGGGCTTCTTCGATGGCCACCGGGTACCCCGGGTGGTGCCCGATTTCGTGGTGCAGATGGGTTCGCCCTTCGACAGCATGAGTGGCGGTCCCGGCTACTCCGTGCGCTGCGAGAACAGCCTCGACTGGTACGGCCCCGGCAGCGTGGGCATGGCCCTCTCCGGCCAGGACACCGGCGGTTGCCAGTTCTTCATCACCACCAACGCCACCCCCCACCTGACGGGCCGGTACACGCGCGTGGGCCAGGTGGAGTGGCCCAGTTACGTGCTGCCCATGCTCGACGATCTGACCGTGGGCGTGCGCATCCTGCGGGTCGAAGTGCTTTCGCCTAGGTCTTAAACGACGCCACCATCTCCGCGAGGTTCTCGGCCACCCGGGCGAGATCCTCCGCGGTGCGGGTGATCTCGTGGGTGGTGGCCGAGAGTTCCGCCGAAGCCGAGGCGTTCTGCCGGGTCTCCGTGGCGCTGGCCTCCACGAGCTTCACCATGGCCCGCGTGCAATCCGTGAGTTCATGCATGCGCACTTCGATGGTGCGCACACCCTGAGCCGCTTCGCCCATGCGGCCCTGGGCCGCGGCCATGGCCTGGCTGGTCGCTTCCACCGCAGCCTGTCCCGCCGTGAGCGTCTGGCCGCTGGCCTGAATGAGGGCCTCGATCTCCCGGGCGGCGCCCACGGAGCGCTCGGCCAGCTTGCGCACTTCCTCGGCCACCACAGCGAAGCCCTTGCCCATGGCCCCGGCCTTGGCGGCCTCGATGGCGGCGTTGAGGGAGAGCAGGTTCGTCTGCCGGGCGATCTCCTGGATCACGCGCACGGCCTGCACCATTCGGTTGCTCGTCTCCAGGATGTCTGCCATGGCCTGGGTGGTGCGCTGGGCGGCCTGGGCCCCTTCATCCATGCGCTGGGTGGCCTGGCCCACTTCCCCTTCGGCCTGGTGGACGGAGGTGGCCACGTCCCGGGCCTTGTCCTCCACCTGCACCAGCTGCCCCTGCACTTCATCTTCGCTGCGGCGCTGATGCTCGGAGTTGCGGGCGATCTCATCGGCGGCCTTGGCCATTTCACCGGAACTCGCCGAGAGCTGGGTGGAACCGCTCGCCACCTGGGCGGAGACCAGCTTCAGATCCCCGAAGAGGCGCCGGAATTCCATGCTGAGTTTCATGTAGGAGAGGAAGAGGCGGCTCGTCTCATCCTGGCCTTCGGCCTTCACGATCCGCGTGAGGTCATGGTTCACCGCCAGATCGTTCATGAGCTCCACGAAGGTGCCCACGGGCCCGGCGATGCTGCGGGAGAGGCTCATGCCCACCAGGAGCGTGGCCACGAACAACCCGATGCCCAGCCCGAAGTGGAGGAGGAGCCCTGATCGGGCCTCGTTGGCCGCGGCCTTGGCGCCCGCGGTCAGCTGATCCGAAAGCTTGCGCTCCACCTCCCCCAGGGCCTCGATGCGCTTCGTGGACTGCCCCCACCAGGTTTCGGCGTTGCCCCCGAAGCCCGCGGCCTTGCCCGCGCCCACCACCTGATTGCGCGTGGCGGCGACTTCATCGGCCAGGGCCTGGGGAACGGCCGCCTCCAGCGCCATCGCGCCCTCGGCGCCCGCCAGTTCCCGGAAGGTCGCCAGGTGCGTGCCCTGGGCACCGATGAGGTTGCCCAGGCGCTCCATCTGCCCCGGGGCCAGGGCATCCGCCGTGAAGACGCCCATGAGGGTGGCCCGCTCCTGGCCCGCGGCCTCCCGGGCCCGGCTGAGGTGCAGCAGGCTGCGAAGGCGCTGGGAGGTTTCAGGGCGCCCCACCTCGCCGGGGAGGCTGGCGTAGAGCGCATCCAGTTTCGCGATGGTGGCCGTGTACTGCGCCACCACCTGGGGCGCGGCCAGAGTCCGGCCATCCACGGCCTTGCGGAGGTCCGCCAGCTTCGAAGTGAGTTCCCGGGCCAGAGCCGGGGCCTTGGCCCAGCTCTTCGGCGCCGGATCCAGCTCCCCGAGCCCCCGGGTCCAGGCCGACAGGGCCTGATCCGTGGCCTTGCGGAAGCCCTCCAGGTTCGCGTCGCTCACCTCCTGGGAGGCCAGGAAGCGGCTGCTGCGACCCCGTTCCTTCTGGAGGTGGCCCGTCAGGCTGGCCATCTGCTGCACCGCGGGCATCCATCCCGCCAAGGCCCGATCGCTGGCGGCCTCCTGCCACACCTGGCGCAGGATCATCCCCGCGTAGATGGCGAAGGCCCCCAGGGGCAGAAGCAGGATCCAGACAAGCCGAGTCTTGAGGCTGTAGTTGTGCCAGCGCATGGCGGCTCCCGGAACCGGACCTCTGGGTTGGGTTCCCTGCCTGTCTCGGGAGGACCTGAAAGAATCCTGAGTTCTGCCCCGCGCCTCAGGGCTTCCGGGGCAGGAGCAGCAGCTTCTCGGGCTTTCCTTCGTCCACGGTGTAAGTGAACCCCTTCAGGAAGCTCTGCCCCAGCAATCCATCGATGCCCACTTCGGAGGCGGCGATGGTCACTGCCGGTACCTCCTTGGCCGACACGCCCCCCAGCGCTACCGTGGGCAGGTCCACCATGCGGCCCCGCAGGCGCACGCCGCCCGCCAGCACGAAGGAAGCCTCCTCCCCCAACCGGTCCGCGAGGCCCAGGGCCGCCACCAGCTCCGGCGACAGGCTCGTGCGCATGGCCCCCGTATCCACCATGAGGCAGCAGGGCTCGCCCCCAATCAGCACCTCCACGAGCACGGGGCCGAAGGGCTCCGTCGCGGCGCGGGCCTTGGCCCAGGCGAAGAGCTCCCGGCGCAGGGCCCGCACCCGGGCGAGGGCGCCTGCATCGGAAGCCTTGAGGCAGTCCCCCAACAACCGGGAGAGCCCGTTGTAGAAGACCACGTCCCCACTGTTCTTCTGGAAGGCGGCGAAGGCATCGATGCGGGCGTTCAACTGCTTTTGCCCCTCCATCACCGCAGCCCGGCGGGCGACCATGGCCTCGTTGGAGGCCTTCATCTTGGCGTTGTAGGCCTCCAAGTGCGGCTGCGTCGCCCCCTGCAGAGCCGTGTATTTCGCCGCCAGCGCATTGCGCTCCTTCATCTGGGCGGCGTACTTCAGCTCCGCAGGGGAGTTCCGGCCCTCGGTGGCGGTGGGCAGCTGTTTCAAGCGCCGGTCCATCTCATCCAATTGGGATTCCATGGCCCGGAGCGGTGCGAGCCTGCTTTCGAGGTCAGCCTTCCCCGTCTCCAGGGCGGCTTTGGTGGTGGCGTTCTCCGCGTTGAAGGCGGCGATCTCCGCCACCACCCGGGCCCGGGCTTTTTCCAAGGGCTCGCCCCGGAAGTGGCGCGCCACGGTGGCTTCGGCCTCAGCCACGCGGGTGGCCAACGTCGGCGCCTGGAGGGCCATGGCCGGCACCGTGATCAGGGCAATCAGTGCTGTTCGCATGGCCCTACCCTCCCACACTCCCCGTCAGCGTGACAGCCATCGCCCGAGCGGCTGCTCGATCCACCGCTCGGCGGCGGCGGCCACCAGGATGCTGCCGCCCAAGGCCAGGAAAAGGCCCGTCCACCCCGCCACATGGGGCGCCACCAGGCGCTGCATGAAGGGGTGGGCCAGGTAGATGCCGTAGCTCCAGGAGCCCAGCAGGATCAAGGGCTTCGTCCCCCCGCCCGACCACCCCCGGTGGAAGGCCGCCAGGAAGACGAGGACGGACACGAAGAGGACGTAGCGGTATCGAAGCGGCCCCGTGAGCGCCACCAGGTGATCGCCGAACCAGGGATAGGGGCGGAAGATTGCCCACAGCACGATCACCGTGGCGAGGAGAAAGGCCCCATGACCCAGCCGCCCCTCGAGGCGGCGATGCACCCACCCCCCCATCGCCCCCACAGCCACGAGGAAGAGCTGGTTGGCGGGCATGACGTAGGCGTGGAAATGCTGGTCGCCCGTCGCTTCCATGACGCCGTGCAGGGTGGGGGAAAGGCTCCAGGCCAGCAAGCCGCCGAAGAGGGCCACCAGCACCCCATCCCCAACCTTGTCCATGAGCCAAGCCACGCCCGGCCAGGCGCCGTAGGCCAGCACCGCCACGCCCACGTACCAGCCGCCCGTCACCAGCGCGTGGTTGGGATGGAAGAGCCCGAAGGTGAGGGTGTAGTTCTCAACGATGAACCGCGCCGTGGGCGTGGGCCCCATGCCCAGCTTCAGCGCCAGGTTCACCGTCACCGCGATCCAGAACAGCGGCGCCAGGCGCAGCAGCCGCTTCAGGGCCCAGGCCCCGACGCCTTGCTTGACGATGGAAGCCCAGGGCGCCGTGCGCGCCAGCAGGAATCCCGTGAGCACGAAGAAGGCGGAGACACTGTAATTCCCCGCCTTCGCCAGCGCCATGTTGGAGGGGGAACCGGCCGGGGTTAGTCCGAACCACACGCTCAGGTGGTACACCGCGACGCCCAGGGCCAGGAGGCCACGGAGGGCATCCAAGGTGCCGAAGCGGGAAGTCGCAGGGGAAGGTTCGGCGGGCATGGTATCAGGCCTGGGAGGGGCGAATCACGACGCAATTCGGTGGCGGAGGAATGGATGAGTCTACTTCCTGTTCCTGCGGGTTCCCCCATCGACTCCGGATTCATCGCGGCCACGCCATCGCTCCGACCCCTTCCACCAAGGCGTGATTGAGAATCAATCAGAGGGGGTATCCGGAAGAAAAAGTCCATTTATATCAAATCTTATGCGACCAAGATCACACCTGCCTTTCAGTATTCCTGTTCGTGATCGAGTTGCCGGAACGACGAACCCCTCGTTGCGTCCAAGGGCTCCGTGGTCACGAGGTTGAACCATGAACGGAACGTTCTTGCCAGCGCGCCTGCTCGCAATTCTGCTTGGGCTCATGGGGGTCTGCCTGCAAGGGCAAATCGCGCCCGTGGCGGTGCCGCTCCGGGCCTACCGGGAGGGCCTGCAAGCGCCGGCGCGCATCGCGACCGATGCCGCGGGGCACATCTACATCTCGGATTCCGCGTCGGGGCAGGTCCTCGTGCGCGATGAATCCGGTCAGAGCCTCCCTGGATTGAGTGGCCTCGATCGACCCCTGGGCCTCGCCATCGGTGATTCCGGCCGCATCTATGTGGCCGAGGAAGGGCGCGGCTGCGTGTCCATCTACCTCCCCGACGGGAGCTTCCTGGCCAAGCTCGGCCAAGGGGATGGGGAGTTCCGGATGCCCAATCACCTTGCCCTCGCGCCGGGCCCCGGCGGTTGGGTGTACGTGGGGGACAGCCGCGCCAACGTCGTCAAGGTGTTCACCCAGGAAGGCGCGCCGGTGATGCAGTTCGGCTCGCAGGGCACGGCGAACGGCCAGTTCGATTTCCTCGCGGGGGTGTTCGTCAGCGCCGCGGGGGAAGTCTATGTGGCGGATCAGAACAATGCCCGCGTGCAGGTCTTCTCACCCACGGGCGCCTTCCTCCGCCTCTTCGGTAAGACCAGCGGGATGTACGCCTCCTCGATATTCACCCGCATCCAGGGCCTCACGGGCGACGCCCAGGGCCGCATCTACGTCGCCGATACGGTCTTGGGCGTCATCAAGGTTGTGAACGGCACCGGGAAGCTGCTCGCCACGCTCAGCAGCTTCGGCGAGGGCCCCGGCCAGTTGCAGGCGCCCGCGAGCCTCGCCATCGACCGCAACAACCGGTTGTTCGTCGTCTCCCTCGGCAACACGCGTGTCGAGGTGTTTGGGCTCGACACCTACACCGATCCCTACGTCTCCCAGGAGGCGCCCCGGGAGCTGGCCTACGGCACCCAGCCCGCCTACTACATCCTCGCCACCCCCATCAGCCCCAACCTGCCCAGCCACGCGGGGGGGAGCGTGACCGCCTATGCCATCTCCCCGGTGCTGCCCCCGGGCCTGGCCCTGGATCCCCAGACCGGGATCCTCACGGGCACGCCGCTGATGACGGCCCCCCTGGCCACCTACAAGGTCACGGCCTCCAATGCCAAGGGCAGCACCACCGTGGACCTGCCCTTGGCGGTCCGCGAACAACCTCCCACGAGCCTGAGCTACGCCGCCAATCCGGTGCTCTACACCCGGGGCTCGGTCATCAGTCCGAACGCGCCCAGCCATACCGGAGGCGCGGTGGTGTTCTACACCGTGACTCCCGACCTGCCCGAGGGCCTGACCCTGGACACCAGCACCGGTCTCATCAGCGGCACCCCCAGCGCCCTTTCGCCCACCGCTTATTACACGGTGGTGGCCTCCAATGCCGGCGGCAGCGCCATGGCGGTGCTTTCGATCACCGTGCAGGGCCCCGTGCCGACCGCCCTCACCTATCCCACCAACCCCGCCGTCTATGTCCGGGGCACGGCCATCGCCCCCAACTTGCCCACCCACGGGGGCGGCGACGTCACCCGCTACACCGTGTCCCCAGCCCTTCCCGCGGGCCTGGCCCTCGATCCCGCCACGGGCACCCTCACGGGCACGCCCACTGCGAATACCCCCACGGCCCTTTACACCGTCACGGCCAGCAACGCCTTTGGCAGCACCAGCGCAGGGCTCTCCATCACGGTCAGCGGACTGGCCCCCACCTACTTAACTTACGCCACGAACCCCGCGGTCTACGTCCGCGGCGCGGCCATCACGCCCAACCTTCCGACCCATGACGGCGGCGCCACGACCTATGCGATCACGCCGACCCTCCCCCAGGGCCTGAGCCTGGATGTCCGCTCGGGGATCCTCTCGGGCACCCCCCTCGTGCTCAAGGCCACCACCCTGTACACGGTGACGGCCAGCAACGTGGAAGGCAGCACGTCCGTGGCCCTCTCCATCGCCATCGTGGACCTCCCGCCCAGTGCCCTGACCTATCCCACCAACCCCGCCGTGTACATCCGGGGCAGCGCCATCCCGCCCAATCTGCCGACCCAAATTGGCGGACAGGTGACCAGCTATGCCGTATCCCCGGCCCTTCCCCAGGGCCTGCTCCTGAACTCCACCACCGGCGCCATCACGGGCACGCCCCTCGTGCTCAAGGCCGCCGCCCTGTACACGGTGACCGCCACCAACTCCGCAGGCAGCACGTCGGTGAGCCTCTCCATCACCGTTAAAGACCTGCCCATCACGGCGGTGGTCTATCCCACCAATCCGGCGACCTATTTCCGAGGCCTCACCATCACGCCAAACACCCCTGTCAAAACCGGCGGCCAAGTCAGCACCTACACCGTGTCGCCAACCCTGCCCCAGGGACTGTTCCTGAATTCAACCACCGGCAGCCTCACGGGCACGCCCCTCGCCCTCAAGGCAGCCGCGATCTACACGGTTACCGCCACCAATTCCGAGGGGAGCCTTTCGGTGGACCTCACCCTCACCGTCAAGGACCTGGCCATCACCGCGCTGGCCTATCCCACCAACCCGGCGGTGTACGTCAAGGGCACCACCATCCCGCCCAACACCCCCACGCACGGCGGAGGGATGGTGACGACCTACACCGTGGCCCCGGCCCTGCCCCAAGGCCTCTCCCTGAGTTCCACCACCGGCACGATCACGGGCAACCCCATGGTCACCAAGCCCACCGCGCTCTACACCGTCACCGCCACCAATTCCGAAGGCAGCACGACGGTGGACCTCTCGATCACCGTGAATGGGAGCGCCCTATGAGCCGCCAGCGCCTGCACGTCCTGGTCCTCCTGGCAGCCCTGGTCTCTGCCGGCCTGCGGGCCCAGGACACGCCCCACGATGCCGCCTACAGCGTCCAATGCACCTCCTGCCACAACATCCACGGCGGTCCCGGCACCAGCCTCACGTCGGGCCCCGGGAACGCGAACCTCTGCCGCAGCTGCCACATGTCCGGTGGTTTGGCCTCGGGGAAGCCCATGAACGCCGCCGCTCAGGCCTTTCCCAGCTCAGGCGTTCCCGGCATAGCCCCGAAAGGCGGCAATTCCCATCGCTGGAACTCCGGCCCCGCGGGCCACGTGGAATTCCAAGGGGGCGCGGGCGTCGCTTCCACGGGGACCCTCACCCCCTTGGGGGCCTACGTGGGCGTCTACCCAAAGACCTACACGCTCACGATGACGTCCACCGGCCCCGCGGGCGCCGCCACCTTCTCCTGGGCGGCGACCTCGCCGGGCGGTGGATCGGGCACGGGGCTGGTGACCGGGGCCAACGTGCCGCTGGATGAGGGCGTGTCCGTCCAATTCACGGGCCTCGCGGCCACCTCCTTCCAGACCGGGGATGTGTGGACGCTCCAAGTCCGTCCCGGCCTCAGGGCCCCTGCGGACCCCGTCATGGCCGGCAAGCTGGAGAGCGGGCAGATCATGTGTTCCACCTGCCATGACCCCCACAGCCAGGAATTCCTGCCCTTCGATCCAGCGGCGAGGTCCACGGGTGCCAATCACTTCATGCGGATCACCAACGACACGGGGCAGATGTGCTCCGACTGCCACGCGGCCCGCGCGGTGACCGCCGCGACCGCAGGCTCCCATCCCGTGGGCGTGGGCCTTCCCCCCGGCGCCTACAAAACCCCGAGCTCCCTGCCCCTCGATGCCACCCTGAATCAGGTCCAGTGCCAGACCTGCCACCAGGTGCACAACGGGCCCACCTCGGATGGCTCCCTGTTACGCACCAAGGACGTCACGGCCCTGTGCAGCGATTGCCACACCCTGGCCGATACCGGCGCCACGGCCCGCCACATGAACCCCACCTTCGGCGTGATCTGGCCCGGGGGACAGTACGGCAGCACCTTCCCCACCAAGACCGATGCCGCCCAGCGGGGCAGTTGCGCGAATTGCCATCAACCCCACGGATGGCCCGATGCCGCTCACCCGGCCACGGTCTACCCGAACCTCCTGGTCGAGCAGGGTGGCAACCTCTGTCTGACCTGCCACGACACCAATGGCCCCGCCACCACCGACCTCCAGGCGGAGTTCAGCAAGGCTTCGAAGCATCCGCTCACCCTGGTGCCGGGCCTTCACAGCGCCTCGGAACCCGCCGTGGTGGTGGATCGCCATGTGGACTGCGGCGATTGCCACAACCCCCATCAAGCTCAAGTGCGAGGCAGCCTGCCGGGTCCTGCGACCGCCCCTCGGCCGGCGGCGGGCCCCCTCACGGGCGTGCGCGGCGTCACCCTCGACAACGCCGAGGTCAACCCCGCGAGCTTTGAATATCAGATCTGCCTGCGCTGCCACGGGGACAGCCCGAACCAACCCGCTCCTTCGAGGACCCGCCAATTCGACGCGCGCAACTTGCGCCTCCAATTCAACGGCTCGGGCGCCAGCTTCCATCCCGTGGCCGTGGCAGGGAAGAGCAGCAACGTACCCAGCCTCATCAACGGTTGGTCCAAGACCAGCCTCATGGGCTGCACCGCCTGCCACAACAACAACGCCGGTCCCGCCAACGCGGGCATCGGCCCCAACGGCCCCCATGGCTCCGCCCGACCCAGCCTGCTGGAGCGGGCCTACGATTCCACCACCCAGACCCCCTACTCCGAAGCCAAGTACGCCCTGTGCTTTAAGTGCCACAGCGCCGCGATCATCATGTCCCCGCAGAGCTTCAAGGAGCACGATAAGCACGTCCGCGGTGGGAACTACGCCTGCAGCGTCTGCCATGATCCCCATGGTTCTTCAGGCAACGGAAGGCTGATCAACTTCGACACACAGATCGTGCAGCCCTTCAACGGGAAGCTCGAGTGGAAGCAAAACGGCACGAGCCACGGAAACTGCACCCTGACCTGCCACGGCGAGCCGCATACCGATTACAGCTACTGAGCCGAAACACAGGGCCATCCGACCACTGCCATGGTCGGACGCACATGTGAAAGGGTTTCCTCCCCTCCGGCACCCGGTGGGAAGGAAACCCTCGGCCAACGCCTTGGCAACGACGGACTAACGGTACTGCACGTGCCCTGTGCCCGCGACCAGCTCGCCCAGCACCCAGGCGGCTTCGCCGGCAGCCTTGAGCTCGGCCAGCACGGCGGGGGCCTGTTCCTTGGAAGCAACGAGCACCATGCCCACACCCAGGTTCAGGGCCTGGCGGGCGTCGTCGATGCCGAGGCCGCCCTTCTCCATGAGGTAGGTGAAGAGGGCGGGGATCTGCCAGCTCTTGGTGTCGATGACGGCGTCCAGCGTCTCGGGAAGCACGCGGGGGATGTTGTCCGTGAGGCCGCCGCCAGTGATGTGGGCCATGGCGAGGAGCTTGTGGGCCTTCACCAGGGGCATGAGCTGCGTGAGGTAGGAACGGTGGATGGCGAGCAGCGCCTCGGCCACGGTCTTGCCCGTGCCGGGGATCTGATCGTTCACATCCAGCTTCTCCAATTCGAAGCAGACCTTGCGGGCCAGGCTGTAGCCGTTGGTGTGGAGGCCGCTGGAGGGCAGGCCGATGAGCACGTCGCCAGCCTGCATCTCGGGCAGGCGGGGCAGGAGGTCGGCTTCATCCACGAGGCCCACGATGGTGCCTGCCACATCCACTTCGCCCGCGGCGTAGACACCGGGCATCTCGGCCAGTTCGCCACCGATGAGGGCGCAACCGCTCTGCTGGCAGGCGGTGGCCATGCCTTTCACGATCTGCTCGATGAGCTCGGGCTCCAAGCGTTCGGCCGCGATGTAGTCGAGGAAGAAGAGGGGGCGGGCGCCCTGCACAAGGATGTCGTTGAGGCAGTGGTTCACCAGGTCCTGGCCCACGGTGTCCCAGATGCCGGCCTTGCGAGCCACCTTCATCTTGGTGCCCACGCCGTCCATGGAGGACACGAGGATGGGCTTGACTTCAGGGAACTGTGCGGCGAAGAGCCCACCGAAGAGGCCGATGTCGCTGCGGACGCCGGCCGTCTTGGTGGCCTTCACGTGGGGCTTGATGCGGCGCAGGGCCTCGTCCTGACGGTTGATGTCGACACCGGACGCGGCGTAGCTGGTCTTGCCCTGAGACATGGTTTCCCCCAAGGGAGCTATTTTCCCATGTGGGGCCTGGGTTTCCTACTGAGAATCACCGAACAGAGGCTGGGCGTGGCTCGACACCCCGTCGCAGGCCAGGATTTCGAGGCCCGGCTCCGTGGGGAGGGTGGCCTGGCCCCCTCGGAGGAAGCCTCGGACCTGACCCGTGGCCGCATCTCGGACCACGAGGAGGGGGTGGCGTTCGGGGCTCCACTGGAGGATCTGGTCCCCCGCGGAGCGCTGGGCGGCCACGGGGCGATCCACGCCGGGGCCCGCCGCCAGGCGGGTGTGACGGGCCCGCTCCACCCCGCGGTCCAGCAGGCGGAGGACGTGGAGGGCCTCGCCGCCCAGGAGGCGACGGGGCACGGCGAAGGCGAAGTGGGCGGAGGACTGGCCTTCGGGCAGATCCGCCACCTCCGTGGGCGTGAAGGGCAGGTGCAACAAGCTGCGGCCCGCCACGTCCAGGGCCTCCAGGCTGAAGTCGCCGCCTTCGGGCAGGGTGGGCGGGGTGAAGGCCGGGAAGGCGGGCTCCAGGATCACGCGGCCCCCCTCGATGCGGCCCCAGAGGATGAGGCACTCCTCCGGCGCGAGGTCGGTTCCCGTGGGCGCGAGATTGTTGACGCTGCCGGCGCGGTACGTGAGCACCAGCTTGTAGCAATAATCGCTCACCCATTGGGTGCCGCAGTAGCCCATGACATCCGTGTAGGTGGCGGCGGCCTTGAGGTTGTTGCTGCCGGCGAAGGCATCCCAACCGGTGACGCCGATGTGGCCGCCGGCGTAGTTGCCCGTGGTGGGGTAGCTGGGATCAGCCCCGGTCACCCCGCCGCAGGGGCTGTGGGGACGGCTGAAATTGTGCCCGACCTCGTGGGCCAGCACGCCCGCGCGGGAGCCGCTCTTGTCCCAGCCGATGGCGGCGTGGCCCGGCACGTAGCCGAGGCCCGCCACGCCACTGCCGTAATTGGTGGCCACCACGCCGTAGTAGTAGCGGCTGCTGCCATCGGAGCTGCGCAGGGCGCTCGTCTCGCTGAGCACCGTGCCCCAATTGTTGCCGGCGCTATCCAGGGGCACCGTGAGGGAGCTGGCGAAGGGGGCCCGCACCGCCACGTCCACCACGTCGGGCATGGGCCAAATTCGCTTGGCCATGTCCACGTAGGCCGCCATGTTGGTCGTGTCCACCGCGCCGGTGAGGGTGGCGGGGGTGGCTCCGGCCGTATTCGGCGTGGTCACGGGCACCAGGGTGATCTTCCAGGTGGGCAGGGCGCGCACGTCGAGGGCGATGTCGGCGGAGGCGTTGTTGGCCTTGTTGGATTCGGGCACCACGCCCGTGGGATCCACGTCGGCGATGACGTGCGTCCCGGGCTGGATCCAGGCGGCAGCCACGGCGGCATTCCAACTGGAGGCGGCCACACCCTCCGTGATGGCCAAGGGCACGCTGGTGCCCGGGGCGTTGATCGTGAGGGTGTTGGTGGTGGCGCCGTTGATGAAGCGCACGCGCACCTGGGGCTGGGCGCTGTTGGCCTCGTTGGCCTTCACGAACACGCGCACCCAGGCGGAGCGATCCTTCACCAGGGGCACGGCGGGGCTCGGGTAGTTCTGGGTGGCCTGGGTGAGGTAGAGGCCATCGATGCTGAGGTCCAGGCTCGCGGAAGCCGTGACGGTGAAGGAACTGGCGCTCAGCGCAGAACCGGCCGAGTTCGTCACGTGGATCACGGCGGTGGCGGCCCCGGCCGGAACCGTGGCTTGGATCTGGGTGTTGCTCACCACCGTGAAGGTGGCCGCCGTGGCCCCGAAGGTCACGGCCGTGGCGCCATAGAAGCCGGTGCCGGTGAGGCTGACGGAGGTCCCCACGGGACCCGAGGTGGGCAGGAAACTCGTGAGGGTCGGCAGGGGTGTGGCCGCCACCGTGAAGGTGCCCGAGCTGGTGGCGCTGCCGCCCGCGGTGGTGACGCTGAGGGTGCCGGTGGTGGCACCCACGGGCACCGTGGCGGAGATGGAGGTGGCGCTCTGCACCGTGTAGGTGGCCGTGTGGCCGTTGAACTTCACCGAAGTTGCGCCCGTAAAGGCCGTGCCCGTGAGGGTCACCGGGGCCCCCACCACCGCCGAGGTGGGGCTGAACGACGTGAGGGTCGGCGCCGCAGGAGGCGCCGGGGGCGCGGGCGCGGGCGAGCTGCTCCCGCCGCCCCCGCCGCAGGCCAGGGCCAAGCCCAGGGTGGCCGCGCTCATCCAGATCCCGATGTGCTTCAACGTCATCCCTGCTCCCAGGCAACCCTCCATCTCATCGGCCCGTTCTGCCATCCTTCAAGTGTTTCTGTCCGAACGGTCGACCCATGCCCCTGGATGACACCCGCACCGCCCAAGCCGTCCGGCAGCTCCTGCAGTCCCTGGGGCAGGACCCGGACTGCCCGGAGCTGAAGGACACCCCCCAACGGGTGGCGGAGTTCTGGCGGGAGCGCTTGGCGGGATACACCATCGATCTCGCCGCAGAGCTCACGCCCTTGCCCGGCGAACTGGCGCCGGTGCCCATCATCCTGGAGCGCATCCCCTTCGTATCCACCTGCGAGCACCACCTGGCCCCCTTCGAAGGCGTGGCGACGCTGGGCTACGTGCCGGGCCCCGGCGGCACCGTGGGCCTGAGCAAGCTCGTGCGCGTGGTGCAGGCCGTGGCCTGGCGACTGCAGGTGCAGGAGCGCATGACGCAGCAGATCTTCGAGGCCCTCGGAACCCATCTGCGCCCCGCCGGCTGGGGCGTAAAACTCACGGCGGAACACACTTGCATGTCCCACCGCGGCGTGAAAACCCCAGGGGTGCCCGTGACTACGGTGCTGGTGGGCGGAACCTGGGTGGGGCAGGCCCCTTCGGAGTTTCGGTAGCACACCCCGAACTGTGACTCCGTCGCACCAGCCTCCGACGCATCCTGGCTCCGGAGGACCCCATGCGACTTCGCGCCCTGCCCGCCATCCTCGCCCTGCTGCTGTTCGGCGCCCACCTGATGCGGGAAGACCAGACCCTGCTCCTCGGGGCCACCTTGGCGATGATCGGCCTCGCCTTCGTCCCCCGCACCTGGGCGGTGCGCGCCCTCCAAGGGGCCCTCACACTGGCGGTGGTGGAGTGGATCCGCACCCTCCTATTGATTCGTGAGGTGCGGGTAGACGCAGGCCTACCCTGGCTCCGCATGAGCCTCATCCTCGGCGCCGTGGCCGCCTTCACGGGCTTCGCCGCCTGGCTGTTGAAGCCGATGGCCCCGCGGACCCAAGCCCCCTGAACGACGGGCTTCCGATCCCGTGAGACAGGGGGGGATGCAGGGGGTACGCTCAGCCTTGTCCCCCTTTGCTTCGCACCCGGAGTTCCCATGGGCCCCACCCGCGCCGCCTTCACCCTGCTGGCCCTGGCTGCCCCGGCGGCGGGATGGTCCCAGGGGGGGCCCGATGCCAACACCCAGGCTACGGCGTACCTCGAGGCCTTTCTGCATGGGAAGCCCGCCGTGGCCGCCCGCCTCACCCATCCCACCGTGCTCGCCAAGCAGAACCAGGCCCTGCTGAAGGGCTTTGACGACGCCGCCAAGGCGGGCACTGAACGGGAATACCTGCAGGCCCTGGGCAAGCAGACCACCCAGGCGGAGCTGGAGGCCATGTCCGACGTGGACTGTTTCGTGGCCTGCGTCGAGGGCAATCAGCGGCTGAACGCCGAAGCCTACAAGTCCATGCGGAAGGCCAAGGTCAAATGGCTGGAAGGGGCCCTCCTGCCGGATCAGCGCTACCAGGCGGCCTTCCGCGTGGAATCCCCCTCCGGGAAGACCACCAACCTCCAGCGCATGGTGGTGCTGTTGGAAATGACGACCTCAGGGTGGAAGGTGTTGGGCGTGAGCTCCCAGGGCTAGGAAAACCTTCACCAGCCCGGAGCGAGGCCGACTAGGATGGCTCATCCCCATGAAGGCCGCTCCGCTCCGCTACCTGCTCCTCAAGGAAGGCCTGACCGTCGTCGGGGTCGCGGGCCTCATCATCGCGGCCTCCAGCTGGTGGGGCACCCGGGCCATCATGCGCACCCAGGCCCAGGCGCGCGCGGAATCCGGCCTCCGGGAGGCCGAGCGGCGCATCGCCGATAGCCTCAATGAAGCCGTGCGGACCGGTGAGGCCCTGGCCACCGCGGGCCGCCTGGGACAACTGGCACCCATGGGCACCCTCGCGGGACAGCAGCAGCTCCTGGCGGAACTGCGAAGCCGGCCCGGCCTCACCAACCTCACCTTCGTCTGTCCCGATGGCCGGGCCTCCGCCGCCAACAGGCCCGAAGAATCCGCGCCCCACCTCTGGCTCACCCGAGGCACCGAGGGATCGGCCACCACCTTCAACCGCCTGCTCCGCCAGTGGGATGCCCAGGGGCGCCTGGTGGCCCTGGGACCGGATCCCGCCGCGCCCCCGGATTGGCGAACCCGCCCTTGGGTGATGCAGGCCCTGCGCGAGGGCCGGGCCGGGTGGACACCGCCCTACCCCTTCCTGGGCAAGGTGGGCTACGGCCTCACCTACACCGTGCCCATCGATCGAGAAGGCAAACCCCTGGGCGTCCTCGGCGTGGACCTCGTGCTGGGGGACCTCCGCCCCTGGATGCGAGAGGCCCGCCCCACCGAGGGCACCCGGCTCGCCATCCTGGATGGCGAAGGACGCTTGATCCTGCCCCCGGAACAGGAGCTGGAGGCCGCCGCCCTGGGCCGGGCCCTGGCCCCGGAAGGCTTGGATCCGAAGCGCCATCCCATCCCCGCGGCCGTGAACGCCCATCCCGAAGCCCACCACCCCGGCCATTGGCCCCGGATCTGGGTTCACGGAGAGGCTTTCCTTATCCAGCGACGCCCCATCCGGGTGAAGGTGGGCCCTCCCTGGGAGATCCTCGCCGCCATTCCCGAAGAAGATCTGCTCAAGGAGCCTCGGCGCCTGGCCCTCGGTTCCCTGGCGCTGAGCCTCATCGCCCTGGCCTTCCTAGCCTGGCGCCTTGCGCGAAAGAGCCACCGCGTGGTGAGCCCCTTGGAGCAGCTCGCGGACTTGGCTCAGCACCTCGTCGCGGGCAAGGTGATCGACCCTCCCGATACCGGAATTGCGGAAGTGGCCGCTCTCGGCCAATCCCTGCGAGTGGCCTCCCTGTCCCTGGCGGAGCAGGCCCACCTGGAAGCCCAGTTGCGCCTGGCGCAACGCCGGGATCTGGTGGGCACCCTGGCGGCGGGCGTGGCCCATGATCTGGGCAATCTGCTATCGGCCGTGGGCGCAAATCTGGAATACGCCCAGGATCCACACCAGACTCCGGAGGTCCGCGCCAAGAGCCTCGCCCAAGCTTCCGTGGCCCTCCGCCGCAGCCTCGGCTTTCTCAAGGCCCTGCTGGCCGTGGGCCGACCCCAGGAAGGGCGGTTGGAGGAGGGCCTCCGCCCCGAGGTGGACCTCGTGCAGGTGCTGCGCGAGGCTGCCAGCCTGCTGGAGCCGCTGCTGGGCTCCTTCGTGTCCCTGCGTCTGGACCTGCCCACCACGCGCGTACCCGTGAAGGCCGACCCCCTCCAACTGGAGCAGGTGCTGTTGAACCTCTCCCTCAATGGCAGGGATGCCATGCCCAAGGGTGGCGTACTCACCCTCTCCGCCGGCACCACGTCCGAAGGCCGCCCCTTCCTCGCCGTGCAGGATGAAGGCCAGGGCATTCCCGATCACCTTCGGGAACAGCTCTTCACACCCTTCTTCACCACCAAGGGGCCGGGCCGCGGCAGTGGTCTCGGGCTCGCCATGGTGCAGGCCATCGCCCGCACCCACGGCGCCCGCATCGAAGTGGAGAGCCAGCCCGGCGAAGGCAGCCGCTTCACCGTCCTCTTCCCGGGGCCCGACTCGGCCATTGCCCCAGGCGTACTGGAGGCGTAGGGTGGACCTCCCATCCCCGGAGGTTCCATGCTGCGCGCCGCCCTCTCCTGCTTCCTCGCCATGCCCCTCCTCTTCGCCCAGGAGATGCCCAAGCCCACCCCCCACCACGAGGCGATGAAAGCCGCCGCGGGCACCTGGGATGCCGTCGTGAAGATGCACGTGGGCCCCGGCAAACCTCCCATGGAATCCAAAGGCGTGGAGGTGAATCGGATCTTGATGGGCGGACTGTGGATGCAGTCGTCGTTCAGCTCTGACATGGGCGGCGTCCCCTTCGAAGGAAGCGGCCTCTTCGGCTACGACCCGGCCCTGGGACGCCACGTGGGCACCTGGGTGGATTCCATGGTCATGAGCCAGGCCTTCCCCAAGGGCACCTGCAAGCAGGACTGCAAGGAGGTCACCATGACCTTCATGGGCGTGGGCATGGATGGCAAGCCCTGCGCCTACAAAGAAGTCTCCGTCCAAGTGGATGAGGACCACCGCACCATGGCGATGTTCGTGAAGGGGAAGGACGGGAAATACGCCCTCGAAATGGAGATCGCTTATACCCGCCGGAAGTAGGGGTCAGCGCCGGAATGCCGCGGGTTTCAGTCCCAGCTTCTCAAGGCGGGAGATGAGCGTGCTCGGCGCCAGGCCCGCCAGGGCTGCGGCGCCGCCCTCGCCGGTGACCTTGCCCTGGGTGGTCCGCATGAGCGCGGCGAGGTAGTCCCGCTCCATGGCTTCCCAGGTGGGGACCTTGGCTTTCTTCGATTTCACGCCTTCGGGCAGGGCCCCTTCCAGATCCAGCTCCCGACCCGGGGAAAGGATGGCGGCGCGCTCCAGCACGTTGAAGAGTTCCCGCACGTTGCCCGGCCAGGCGTAAGCCTCCAATCGCGCCAGCGAGGCCTTCGAGAGTTTCAGCGCGGCCCGCTTGTTCGCCCGGGCGAAGCGATCCAGAAAGGTCTCCGCCAGCGCGCGCACATCCTCGGGCCGTTCGCGCAGGGGCGGCAGGTGGATGGGGAAGACGCCAAGCCGGTAGTAGAGGTCGGCGCGGAAACGGCCCGCCTCCACCTCCGCCTCCAGATCGCGATTGGTGGCGGCGATGAGGCGCACGTCCACCTTGCGGGGCTTCTCACTGCCCACGGGATCGATCTCACCTTCCTGCAGCACGCGCAGGAGGCGGGGCTGCAAGTCTAGGGGCAGCTCGCCCACCTCATCCAGGAAGAGGGTGCCGCCATCGGCCAATTCGAAGCGGCCCTTGCGGGCGGCGCTGGCCCCCGTGAAGGCGCCCTTCACGTGGCCGAAGAGTTCGCTCTCGATGAGGCTGCCGGGCAGGGCCCCGCAGTTGACTTTGATGAAGGGCTTTTCACGGCGGGGCGAGAGGTGGTGGAGGGTCTGGGCCACCTTCTCCTTGCCCGTGCCCGTCTCCCCCGTGAGGAGCACCGTGGCCGTGGTGGGAGC
The DNA here is from genome assembly GCA_964617215.1 of uncultured Solibacteraceae bacterium. Lineage (GTDB taxonomy): Bacteria > Acidobacteriota > Holophagae > Holophagales > Holophagaceae > JAFDVN01. The sequence continues at coordinate 678,433 of CAZTVL010000001.1, forward strand.
CACCTGCCGGAGCTTGTCCACCACGCTGCGCAACGCCGGGCTCTCGGCCCTGAGAGGTTCGGCCAAGAGCCCCTGCATTTGCTCATCCCGGAGGAATTTCACTTCGGCTTGGAGGTGTTGCTCCCGATGGGCCAGCTGCTGCAGGTGCTCCGCCTGCTTCAGGGCCAGGGCCAGCAAGCTGGCGAAGGTGCCCACGTGGCGCACCACGCTTTCGGGGTATTGGCGGCACACCAGCGCATCCAAGGTCATGATCCCGAAGATCTCGCCCTGGCTCCGGAGGGGGGCCACCAGGCAGCTGTGCCCATCGGGGAAGTCGAGGATGCCGTGAAAGGTGTCTTCTCCGGGTTCATCTTCCTCATAGGCATGGGCTTGCCGGGCTTTCATGGCCACGACGAGTCTCGGATTGTCGTGAATTTTGATGCGGGTACCCAGGAGGTCGGGCCGGGGAAAAGGGCCCGTGGCGTGGCGCACCACCAGGTCCCCCTCCTCCCGCAGGAGCACCGTCGCCAGATCAAACGGCACCAGCTCGCCGAGCCGCTGAAAGGCTCGGCTCAGCATGGCTTCCGGGTCTTGATCCAGGGTGAGCAGATCACCCACCTCATCCACCATGCGGGCCCCGGTGAGGGCCGATTCCAGGGGTTCGGGACGGGTGGGCATGGGGGCTCCGAACTTCCAGTCTCGGTATTTCGAGATCTCCGTCAACGGCCGGTCGTGAATTAACGTGGCTTTGGGACTGAGTCGAATTCATATTTCTTTTGTTTTCAATTTTTAAAACATTGGCATGGGCTTGGCGATAGAGCAGCAACCGCCGACGCGGACCCAGGAGATCCCCCATGTCCTTCCCCCAGTCCAAGACCCACCAGAACCTCAAGGCCGCCTTCGCCGGGGAGAGCCAGGCCAACCGCCGCTACACCTGGATGGCCCAGGTCGCGGACAAGGAGGGTCTCCCCGAAGTGGCCTCCCTCTTTCGCCACAGCGCCGATGGCGAAACGGGCCACGCCCTGAAGCACCTCATGTTGCTGGCCGCCCAGGCCGGCGACCCCGCCACCGGCATGCCCCTGGGTGATTCCAAGACCAACCTCAAGAGCGCCGTGGCCGGTGAGACCTACGAGTACACCGATATGTACCCCGATTTCGCCCGCGTCGCCCGCGAAGAGGGCTTCACGGAGATCGCCGCCTGGTTCGAGACCCTGGCCAAGGTAGAGCGCTTCCACGCAGGTCGCTTCCAGGAGGCCCTGGACAAGCTCGAGAGCGGCGCCATGGCCCCCATGAGCCCCGAGATCGCCGCGAACCTTTGAGGCTCTTGACCCTGGGCTTTGGGCTCTGGCTGATTCCGCAGTTTCCCATCGGCCGCACCCAGCCAAAGCCTAGAGCCTAAAGCCGCCCCTTTCCTGAGGAACCTCCATGTCCATCGCCTTCGATCTCGACGCCGAGCGCGCCCGCTACGCCGCCCGCCAGCCATTCCTCGCCCGCCACTGGGCCATGGCGCTGGAGCTGGCCCCCGGGGTGCGCTTCCAGCCCGAGACGGAGGCGAGCGTGGAGGATCAGGTGCAGGAGACGTTCTGGTCTGAGGGCCATGATCCCGCCCAGGCCTCGCCTTCAGAATTGGCGGAAATGCGCGCCTCCTTCGGCGCCCTGGCACCGCACCGTGAAGCCACGGGCTGGTCCGTGGTGGCCACGCTGATGCTCGGGTTCCCCGAGGCCATCCGCAACGAACGCATGGCCGCCCTCGCCAACCTGCCCGAGCGGCTGCGCCTGGTGTTGGACGATGGGCATGAAGTCGTCCCCCAGGTGGACCGGGGTTACACCGGCGCCTCTGAGCGGCTGCCCGCGGTGCTGGGCCTGCGCTACCTCGTGCCCGAGGGCCGCCGCCCCGTGGCGCTCATCTCCCTGGAGCCAGAGGTGCCCGGCTTCTACCCGGGCCCCGACGCCTGGCAAAGCTGGACACCGGCGCAGCCCTGAGCCCCCCAGGTATCCTCCTACCTCTAACCGGACCCCCACCTTTCCCAGGAGCCTCCGTGAGCCACGCCGTGATTGACCACCTCAACGCCCAGCTGGCCAGCGCCTGGGTGCTCTCCTTCAACGCCAAGCGCTACCACTGGACCGTCACCGGCCCTCACTTCCGGGACTACCACTTGCGCTTCGACGACCTCCACGGCGCCGTGGATGGCATGGTGGATGAAATCGCGGAGCGCATTCGCATGCTCGGTGGCACGCCCATCCACGCCCCCGCCCAGATGGAGAAGCTCTCCCAGGTGAAGCCCTCGGATCCCGCCGCGAAGCTGGAGGCCAAGGCCATGCTCCAAGAAGCCCTGGCCGGAGAGGAGGCCGCCATCGCCTTCACCCACAAGGGCATCGAGCTGGCCAATGACGCGGGCGATCCCGGCACCGCGGACCTGCTCACGCGCTTCGTGCAAGTCCATCAGAAGGAGGCCTGGTTCCTGAAGGCCATGCTCGGATGACCTGGATCGACACCTGGCGCTGGGCGGAAGTCACCACCAACCGCCCGGTGGCGCGGGGTACCCAGCTCACCACGCTGCGCCTGCCCGATGACCTGCCCTTCCCCTTCGAGCCCGGCCACGTGGTGGCCCTGCGCATGGCGACGCCCACGGGCACGCATCGGCACCCCTACACGGTGTGCGACAGCGATGCCGGCGCGCGTGAACTCAGCTTCGTCTACCGCGTGATCCCGGAGGGGCGCCTCACACCCACCTTCGCCGCGCTGGCACCCGGCGAAGCCGTGGAGCTCTCCGGCCTGCACCACAACCCCATCCGCGAGGAAGTGGATCCCGAGGCGGAGGCCATCGTCGGCTTCGCCACCAGCTCGGGCCTGGGCCCCCTGTGGGGCTTTGCGGCGAAAGCGCTGGCGCAGGGCGAGACGCGCCCCATTCACCTTGCCGTGGGCGTGCGGGAGGAGGCTGACCTGCCCCTCCGTGCGGAGCTCGAGGCCTTGGTCTCCGCCCATCCCCGCTTCCGCTGGACGCCCGTCGTAAGCGGGCCGGAGCCCCACTGGACAGGCCTCCGGGGCCGGATTACGGACCATGCCTCCACCCTGCTGCCCCGGCCCCTGGCCACCCACGTTCACCTCGTGGGCAACATGGCCATGGTGAAGACGATGGAGGCCGCCCTCCACGCGGCGGGCCTGCCCGCCCGGCGCGTGACCAAGGAGGGCTTCTTCAACTGGAACGCCGAGGCCGATCCCACCCAGGTGGCCGAGGTGGCCTCTGCCCTCAGGAGCCGATCATGAGCCCTGCCCCCTTCGCCGTCCTCGGCCTGGACCACGTGGTCTTCCGGGTGCGGGACCTCGCGCGGGTGGAAACCTTCTACCGCGACGCCCTCGGCTGCGAAGTCGTGAAGCGCCAAGCGCACCTTGGCCTCGTGCACATCCGCGTAGGGCGCACCCTGGTGGATCTCTTCTCCATGGACGGGAAGCTGGGTCGCATGGGCGGCGCCGCCCCGGGCGCCGAGGGGCACAACGTCGCCCACATCTGCCTCCGGGTGGAACCTTTCGACGCCCCGGCCATCCAGGCCCGCATGGCAGCCCTGGGCGTGCCCTGCAGCGATCCCTCCTCCAACTACGGCGCCGAAGGTGAGGGCCCTTCCCTCTACCTCACGGATCCCGAAGGCAACACCGTGGAGCTCAAGGGGCCTTCAGCCTCTTGAATTCCTGACCAACCCGGTAAACTATCTACCCGCCCGGCGCCGAGCCGGGCCCCCCAAGGAGACGACCATGGCCCATGAAGCCAAGAACTACGATCACCTCAAGGGCGGCGCGCTCAAGGGCCTGTCCGATTCCCAGCTGGATCAGCACTTCACCCTGTACAAGGGCTACATCACCAAGCTGAACGAGATCGAGGAAAAGCTGGCCTCCATCGACAACACCAAGCCCAACTACTCCTTCAACGAGTACAGCGAGCTGAAGCGCCGCGAGTGCGTGGCCTTCAACGGCTCCTTCCTCCACGAGATGTACTTCGAGAACCTCGGCGCCGATGCCACCGTGAGCGCCGGTCTCCAGAAGGCCCTGGACGCCGCCGGCGGCCAGGCCAAGGTGCTCGCCGACCTCAAGGCCTGCGCCATGGGCGGCCCCGGCTGGGCCCTGCTCACCCGCAACCGCCGCGACGGCAAGCTGCACACTTACTTCGTGGCCGAGCACCACATCGGCCTCCCCATGGATCAGGACCTCCTGATCGTGCTCGACAGCTGGGAGCACGCGTTCATGGTGGATTACGGCATCAAGCGCCCCGACTACCTCGGCGCCTTCATGGAAAACATCAAGTGGAGCGAAGTCTCCAAGCGCTTCGGCGCCTAAGGATTCAGCAGCATTCCTGGGAGGGCCCTCACTTGAGGGCCCTTTTTTTGGAAGTTGCGGCGTGTTCTTTTCAGCGCCACGACGCCAAGGCGCCACGAAAAGCCCAGACGAGGTGGGCTCGCTCAGATCAACCTCCCAGCGTCGGCCAGCTAGCGGGTCTTGCGTGGCGTCGTGGCGCTTGAAGCCTTTGATGCAGCAGCGTTGTGGTGAACACTTGGGAATCCCATTGATCACGTCATGACATTCCCCTCCCTCACGTTCACGACCGGGCACCCGTCCCCCGCGCTGGTCTACCTCCTGGCCCTGGGCCTCGTATTGTGGCTCCTGAACCAGGCCCGCCGGTCCTTTTGGCTGCTGTCCCTCCTGGCGCTGCCGGGGACCTTCTGCCACGAGCTGTGCCATTGGCTGATGGGCAAGCTCCTAAACGCGGAGCCCATCCGGTTCACCGTGCTCCCTCGACGGGAGGGCCGCGGCTTCGTTCTGGGGTCAGTGGGCTTCGCCAACCTGCGCTGGTACAACGCCTTCTTCGTGGGGCTCGCACCCCTGCTCATGGTGCCTTTGGCCTACGCCCTCTTCCTCTGGCGCCTGGACGCGAAACCCTCCTTGGGCGGACCCGAGGCCGCCATGGTCTTCCTCCTGGGCAACCTCCTCTTCGGGGCACTGCCCTCGGGGCAGGACCTCTGCATCGCCGCGCGATCTCCCATCGGTTGGCTGTTGCTGGCGGCGGGGCTGGCCTGGGGTGGCTGGCGCTGGCAGCAGCGGAGGGCACCGCTAACAGGACACCCCGCAAGACTTGCAGGTAGGGCCGAGCCTGGTGCCCTCCCCGCTGGACTTCCCCGCGCCTTGGGCGGAAACTGATCCTTCGACGATTCGTGGCCCTTACCCCCGATTCTCTGAGAGTTTTCACGGCCAGACCCCAAATCGCATGACGATTCTTCGTTCCGGAGGCCTCCCATGAGCCAACCCACAACCTGGACCACCGCCGAGATCCTGAAGGCCCTCGATCTGCAGGCCGTCAATTCCGGCGTCTCCGACGGCGCCACATTCTTGAAGCCGGGTGGCCCTGAGCTCGAGTCCTTCAACCCCGCCACGGGCGAACTCATCGCCAAGCTGGTGCAGGGCAACGACGCGGACTACGAGCAGATCATGGCGGCCTCCACGAAGGCCTTCGCCACCCTGCGCACCATGCCCGCCCCGCTGCGTGGCGAGATCGTGCGCCAGCTGGGCGATGAGTTCCGCAAGCACAAGGAGCCCCTGGGCGCCCTCATCAGCCTGGAGATGGGGAAGATTTACTCCGAGGGCCTCGGCGAGGTGCAGGAGATGATCGACATCTGCGATTTCGCCGTGGGTCTCTCCCGCCAGCTCTACGGCCTCACCATGCACTCCGAGCGCCCCGGCCACCGCATGTACGAGCAATGGCACCCCCTCGGCCCCGTGGCCGTGATCACCGCCTTCAACTTCCCCATGGCCGTGTGGGCCTGGAACGCCATGCTCGCCATGGTCTGCGGCGACACCACCGTGTGGAAACCCTCCTCCAAGGTGCCCCTCTGCGCCGTGGCTGTGCAGAAGATCGTGGACCGCGTCATGGCCCGCCACAACCTGCCCGGCGTCTTCACGCTCGTCGTGGGTCGCGGCAAGGACGTGGGCGAGCGCATCAACCATGACAAGCGCATCCCCCTCGTGAGCTTCACCGGCTCCGTGCGCATGGGCCGCCACGTCGGCGAAGCCTGCGCCAAGCGCTTCGGCCGCAGCCTCCTGGAACTGGGTGGCAACAACGGCATCATCGTCATGGACGACGCCAACCTCGACTTGGCCCTCATGGCCGTGGCCTTCGGTGCCGCAGGCACCGCCGGTCAGCGCTGCACCACCACCCGCCGCCTCTTCCTGCAGAAGGGCATCGCCAGCACCTTCGTGGAGAAGCTCAAGAAGGCCTACGGCTCCATTTCCATCGGCAGCCCCCTGGAGAGCGGCATCCTCATGGGTCCCTTGATCGACGAGCAGGCCGTGAAGGATTACGAGCACGCCATCAGTGAAGCCGTGCGCGAAGGCGGCGAGATCGTCTACGGCGGCAAGCGCCTTGAGGGCAAGGGCAACTTCGTGATGCCCACCCTCATCAAGGCCGCCAAGCAGCTGGACATCAGCTGCGAGGAGACCTTCGCGCCCATCCTCTACATCTTCGAGTTCGAGAAGTTGGAAGAGGCCATGGCCCAGCATAACGCCGTGGCCCAGGGCCTCAGCTCCGCCATCTTCACCACCAACATCCACCACTCGGAATTCTTCCTCTCCGCGGCCGGTTCCGACTGCGGCATCGCCAACGTCAACATCGGCACCTCAGGCGCCGAGATCGGTGGCGCCTTCGGCGGTGAGAAGGAGACCGGCGGCGGCCGCGAATCCGGCTCCGACAGCTGGAAGGTCTACATGCGCCGCCAAACCTGCACCATCAACTACTCCACGAAGCTGCCCCTGGCCCAGGGCGTGAAGTTCGACATCTAATCCGGGCGAAGTTCGAAGGAGCCCCCCGCCACCGGCGTTCCCGGTCGCGGGGGGCTTCTTTTCAGGGGCCAGCCGCAGGAGACCCGGGGCCATTGCTCCCCGTCCACTCCCTTGCGGCGCGATGCTGAAGGCACTTCCCGGAGCCCCCATGCGCCCCTCCCTTCGTGCCTCCCTCCTGGCGCTGTTGCCGACCCTGCTCATCGGGCAGACGCCCCCCCCCACGGCGACCCCGGCGGCCACCGCCCCGAAGCCCCCCCAGTACCCCGCCGGCGTACCGGGCCAGCTCATGAAGGCCATCGCCGATCAAGGCCAGCAGCTCGCCAACCTCCAGGAGCTGGTGGACACCATCGGCCCCCGCCTCACGGGCAGCGAGCGCATGCGCAAGGCCCACGCCTGGGCCCAGACCAAGCTCACCCAGATGGGGGCGGCCAACGTGCATGAGGAAGCCTGGGAGTTCGGCCTCGCCTGGACCCGCGGCGAGGATCGCGCGCGGCTGCTCACCCACAACCAGATGCCGCTCCTGATCGCCCACAACGCCTTCACCCCCGGCATTGAGAAGGCCACCACCGGCGAGGTGATGGAGCCCGCCGACTTCCGCATGGAGACCCTGCAGGCCCTCAAGGGCCAGCTCAAGGGCAAGATCCTGCTGCGCACCATGGGCCCCCGCCCGGCCCCCGGCGCGCCCCGCCCCACGGGCATGCCCAACATGCGAGACCAGGAAGCCATCAATCAATTTTTGAAGGACGAAGGCGTGCTGGCCGTGCTGGGCATGAGCAACAAGAATTACGGCCTCCTCACCACCGGCGGTCGGGCTGTGAAAGAGGCCGCCAAAGCCCCCATTCCCACGGCCACGCTCACCCAGGAGGGCTTCAAGCAGCTGCAGCGCCTGCTGGTCCGCAAGGAGCCCGTGAAGCTGGAGCTCCAGTTGGGCGGCAAGTTGGGCAAGACCCCCATCAAGGACTACAACGTGATCGGTGAGATCCGCGGCAGCGAGAAGCCCGAGGAAGTGGTCATCATCGGGGCCCACATGGACAGCTGGGACCTTTCCACCGGCACCAATGACAACGGCACGGGCACCTGCGCGTCCCTGGAAGCCCTGCGGGCCATCCTCGCCAGCGGCGCCAAACCCAAGCGCACCATCCGCGTGGTGCTCTTCTCCGGCGAGGAGCAGGGCCTGCTGGGCTCCAAGGCCTACGCAGATGCCCACAAGGGTGAGCTGGACAAGGTGCAGGCCGTCATCGTGGATGACATGGGCACGGGCCGCATCCGCGGCTGGGCCCTGCAGGGGCGTGAGGACGTGAAGGCGACCATGGCTGGCGTCATCTCCCCCATGAACGACTTCGACCTGCGCGAAGTGTCCCTTGCCCGCATGGGCTCCACGGACCATGCCTCCTTCCTGCCCTTCGGCGTGCCCGCCTTCTCCGCCCAGCAGGACGCGGAGGATTACATGACCCACACCCACCACAGCCACGTGGATGCCTTCGAGCGCGTGAAGCCCGAAGCCTTCCTGCAGGGCACCCAGGCCCTGGCGGTCACGGCCTGGGAGCTGGCGAACCTGGAGCAACGGTTGCCGCACAAGGCTCCCGAAGCGCCCCACGAAGCGGCCCGCTGATCGTTTTCTATTCCCACCGTCGAAACCGGTCCTTCATTCAGGAGTCCCATGTCCCGCTTCGCATTGATCCTCGCCGCCTCCCTCACCGTCGGGCCCCTGATGGCCCAAGAGAAGCCCGCGGAAAAAGCCCCCGCCCGGCAGATGACCCTGTTCCAGCCGGTGAAGCCCTACGCCAACGCGACCAACCTGCTGATTCAGGAGATCGCTTCGCACTCGGAGCTCCTCCTGAACCTGGAGGAGATGTGCGATGGCATCGGCCCCCGCCTCACGGGTTCCGAGAAGCTGCGGCAGGCGCAGCAGTGGGCCATGCAGAAGCTGAAGGGCTACGGGGCCGTGAACGTGCACGAGGAATCCTATGAGTTCGGCCGTCCTTGGATCCGGGGCATCTCCCGCGGAAGGCTTTTGAACGCCAATGGCCAGTCCCTGAACGTGGCCCAGATGGCCTGGACCGAAGGCACCAAAGGGGTGCTCAAGGGTGAAGTCGCCCTCCTCGACGTGAAGACCCTCGACGAGTTCCGGGCCGCCGCTCCCGGCCTCGCCGGCAAGATCGTGCTGCTCCTCTCCCAGCCGCGCCCCACCCCCGAGGAGCGGAAGAACATCGAGGCCTACTTCGAGGCCTACAAGAAGGTCCTCCAGGACACCCATTCCCTGGCGACATTGATGACCTCCGATAAGCGGGACGACCTCCAGAACATGACCGGCAGCCCCGCAGGCCGCGCCATGAGCGGAGCGCCCACGGCCTTTATCACCCAGGAACACGCCAACCTGCTCAAGCGCCTGCTGGCCCGGGGCGTGAAGCCCCAGATGGAGCTGGAACTGACCGGCCGCCATGGCGAGCAGCCCGTCCGCGTCTACAACGTGGTGGCGGATCTGCCCGGCAGCGAGAAGCCTGAGGAGGTCGTCATCGTGGGTGGCCATCAGGATTCCTGGGACCTGAGCACCGGCGCCACGGACAACGGCACCGGCACGGTGGTGGCGATGGAGGTGCTCCGTGCCATGCACGCCGCGGGCCTGAAGCCCAAACGCACGCTCCGCGTGGTGCTCTTCTCCGGAGAGGAGCAGGGCCTCCTCGGCTCCAAGGCCTACGTGAAGGAACACGCCGCCGAACTCGCCAAGGTTCAGGCCGTGCTCATCGACGACCTCGGCTCAGGCCGGATCAAGGGCTTCGTCGACATGGGCGTGGAGGCTTGGCGGGCGCCCCTCGCCGCCGCGATGTCCGCCGCCAACGGCCTGGGCGCCGTGGAACTGCCTGCGTCGATCATGCCGGGGTCCACGGATCACTGGCCCTTCGCCCAACGAGGGGTGCCGGCCTTCCCGGCCCTGCAGGACCCTCTGGATTACTTCACCCACACGCATCACAGCCAGGTGGACTCCATCGATCACGTGGTCAAGGACGACCTCGTGCAGGGTGCCCAGGTCATGGCCGTCACCGCCTGGGGCCTGTTGAATGGGGAGCCCCTGCCCCATCAAGCCCCGACCGCGGCCCCTGCGGGCCACTGACCCCTTGATGCATCGCCCGCTTCCCCTTGGAGTTTCCTTGACCCGACTCACCCTCCTCCTGGTCGCCGCCCTCTCCGCGGCGCCCCTCCTGGCACAGCAGGCCCCGGCCCCCAAGCCCAAGGCCTCTCGCCCCGGCGCCCACTACATGGCGCCCGCGGCCACCACCGATTCCGCCAGGCTCATCGCCGAGATCCAGGCCCACCAGGAGGCCGTGGCCAACCTCCGAGAGATCACCGACACCATCGGCCCCCGCCTCACGGGCAGCGCCCAGCTGGTGAAGGCCCACGACTGGATGGAGGCCAAGCTCAAGGCCTATGGCGCCACCAAGGTGTGGCGCGAATCCTACGACTTCGGGCCCAGTTGGACCCGGGGTGAGGCCACCGCCCGCCTGCTCACCCAGAATGGCACCGAGCTCACCGTGCGCCAGGTGGCCTGGACCCCCGCCACCCCCGGCCCCCTCAGGGCCGAGGTCGGCACCCTGGCCGGGGACACCTGGGAAGCGGTCACCGCCTGCATGGGCCAGCTCAAAGGCAAGGTTGTGATGCTCGGCGACCTGCCCCGCCCCAAGCCCGACGGGGATCGCAAGGCCTTCGAAGAAGGCGCCAAGGCCTTCAACGCCGCCCTCAAGAAGGCGGCGTTTGCAGCGGTGCTCTACCCCAGCGAGAAGAAGGACGGTCAGCTCACCATGGGCGGCTCGCCCGAGGACGAGGATGATTTCCCCCTGCCCCCCGTCCCCGTGGCCGTGATCAACGCCGAGCACGTGGCCCTGCTGGGCCGCCTGATGGCCCGCAAGGAGAAGGTGGAACTGGAGCTGAACCTCAGCGGCAAGCTTTCCGCGAAGCGCATCGACGCCTACAACTCCTTCGCGGAGTTCCGCGGCAGTGAGAAACCCGAGGAGATCGTGCTGCTGGGCGCCCACCTGGATTCCTGGGATCTCGGCACCGGTGCCACGGACAACGGCACCGGCTCCGTGGCCGTGGTGGAGGCCCTGCGCGCCCTCATCGCCAGCGGCGTGAAGCCCAAGCGCACCATCCGCGTCGCCCTCTTCAGTGGCGAGGAGCAGGGCATCTTCGGCTCCAAGGCCTACGTCAAACAACATGCGAACGAACTGGCCAAACACCAGGCCGTGCTGATCCACGACCTCGGCACGGGCCAGGTGCGCGGCTTCGCCATGGAGGGACGCGAGGACCTTCGCCCCTACTTCGCCAAGGCCATCGCGCCCCTGCAGGAACTGGGCGTGCGCGAGCTGCCCCTGGAGCAAAGTGATGACAGCGACCACGCCCCCTTCGTGGAGAAGGGCGTGCCCGCCGTGTTCTGCATCCAGGACGAAGTGGATTACTTCACCACCACCCACCACAGTTTCACGGACACCTTCGAGCACGTAAGGCCCGAGCAGCTCGTGCAGGGCGCCACGGCCCTGGCCGTCACCGCCCTGGAGCTGGCCAACATGCCCGAGCGGCTGCCCCACAAGGCCCCCGCGCCCAAGGCAGCGACCCGGTAATCCGTCTCGCACTCAAACAGAGGGCCCGGATCTCCGGGCCCTCTGTTTGGATGGGGAGGACCTTCAGGCCCCAGGTTCGGACTCGCCCCGGGCCTGGCTGGCGAAGACCTTGAGCAGGGCGGGCGGACCCATAACGAGCACCTCGTCTCCGGCCTCGAAGGTATCCGAGCCCTGGGGATTGAAGTGCAGGCCCTGGCCCTCGCGACGGATGCCCACGATGAGGCAGCCGGTGGTGTCGCGGATGCGGGCATCCCGCAGCACCTTGCCCGCCATCCAGGAACGGGGATCGATCTGGATGCGCTCCAGGGCCAGTTCCATCTGTTCCTGGTTGAGCACCACGTCGAACATGTCCATGAGGTTCGGATTCATAAGCAGGGCGGCCATGCGGCGCCCACCGATCTCGTAGGGGCTCACGATGTGATCGGCCCCCGCGGCCTTCAGCTGCCGCTCCGTGCCCAGCTTCGCGTTGCGCGCCACCACCAGGAGCCCGGGGTTCAATTCCTTGGCCATGAGGGTGACCAGCACGTTGTCGGCATCCGAGGTGAGCGCCGCCATGAGGCCCCGGGCCCGGCGGATGCCCGCCCGCTCCAGGATGTGCTCATGCATGGCGTTGCCGTGGAGGATGATCTCGCCGGCGATCTTGGGGTTGTTCCCCTTGCTGCCGTCCTGTTCGATGACCACGAAGGGCACGCCCGCGGCCTTCAGCTCCAGCACGGCCTGAAAGCCCATCTTGCCCAGGCCGCAGACGATGATGTGGTCCTGCAGCGCGTCCAGCCGCTTGTCCATGCGTCGCTCCCGAATGTAGCCCTGAAGGTCGCCCTCCACGATGAGGGCCGTGAGGTTGGAGAGGGCGTAGGTGGCCACACCCAGGCCCGCCACCAGGTACCCGATGGTGAAAACCTTGCTGCCCGTGGAGACGTCGCCCATCTCCCGGAAGCCCACCGTGAACAGCGTGGTCACGGCCATATAGAAGCTGTCCACCACGTTGGTCTTGGAGATGTAGTGGTAGCCCAGGGCCCCCACGAAGACCACGAGGGTGAGCAGGAGCACCGTGAAGCGGAATCGGTGGAGCGGTGGGAGATCTCTCACGGGCTCAGCCTGGAAGGTTGGGTTTGATGCTGAAGTTCATCGTCGCGGCCACCACGAGCTTGTCGGCGCAGTGCACCCGCGCCTCAACAACCGCACCGGTCCGCGAGATGCGCAGCACCGTGGCCGTGGCGATGGCGGGCCCCAGGGCCGGCTCCAGGTAGCGCACGTGGAGGTCCGAGGTGGCGAAGGGCATAAGCCCATCGAAAGTCGTGGCAAGGGCCATGGCGCCAACCATATCCGTCATGGTCGCCAGCACGCCCCCGTTGAGGTTGCCTCGGGCGCCGTTGACGGTGCGGGGCCCGGGCCGCAGGCTCAGCTCCGCGGTGCCCGGCCCCACGGCGTCGATGGTGAGATCCCAATCCTGGAGGAGGGGCCAGGGATGGAAACGCGCCTGCAGCCGGGCCAGCAGATCGGGCGCGACGGCAGCGGGGATGACGGGCTTGGCCATTCCCGCAGGCTATCAGCAGTTCCGGGCCGCCTACTTGACCTTCGCCTTCTTGACCTTGGGTACGGGCGCCGCCTTCTTCGCGGGCTTGGCGGGCTTCTCGGCCTTGGCGGGGCGCTCCTTGCGGCCCTGGGTGATCCAAGCGAGGGGATCGTGCTCGGCGGGCTTGCTCATGCCACCTCCTTCACCAATCGCCGCACCCGGCGCAGCACGGCATAGAGTTCGTCGTAGGCGGGGCCCGAGGTGACGGCCTTGCCCGCCGCGAAGGCCTCCACGAAAGCCTGGCGGCTGCCCAGGTGGCCCAGGAAGGTGGCGTCCTTCAGGTGCTTCAGAGCCTCCTCCACTTCCGCCGCCAGGGCGGTCTGACTCTTCACTTCGTTGAAGACGACGCCCGCCCGGAGGCCGCGGTGGCCATGGCGGGCCTCCTTTACCAGCTCCAGCATGCGGCCCACGGCCCGCAGATCCTGGCGCCCCGCCTTGGTGGGGATGACGACCACGTCCGCGACCTGGAGGGCCTGATGCAGGTGGGGGTTCTCCCCCGGGGGGCAGTCCAGCACCACGGGCCCTGTAGCCTTACCCAGGGCCCGGCTGGCCTCGGCCCAGCCCCCGGCCTTGTGGGCCTGGATCCAGCCCGACCGCTCGGCCCAATCCGAGGCGTCCCCCTGGGGATCGAGGTCCACCAGCAGGGCCTCCAGGTAGTACGCCAGATGGACCGCCACCGTCGATTTCCCGACGCCACCCTTCAGGTTTGCCACGACGATGACCGGCTTGGCACTCATGGGGGCCTCCCGGGGTTGGGTATAGCACAGGTCAGGCCAGAGGCTGACTAGGACCCTAAAACAGGACGGGCGCCCTGGGGGCGCCCGCTCCGGTTCCAGCCCGGACCGATCAGATGCCCAGGGTGTTCCGCAGGGCCTTGGCGATGGCGTGGAAGCCCTTCGCCTGGGGGCTGTCGGGGTTGGCCACCACGAGGGGCTTGCCGTTGTCGCCACCCTCGCGGATGGCGAGGTCGATGGGGATCTCGCCCAGGAAGGGGAGCTCCATGCGCTCGGCGGCCTTCTTCACGCCCCCGTGGCCGAAGATCTGGGTCTCCTCGCCGCACTTGGGGCAGACGTAGCTGCTCATGTTCTCGATCATGCCGAGCACGGGCACCTTCACCACGTTGAACATGCCGATGGCCTTCTTGGCATCGAGGAAGGCCACGTCCTGGGGGGTGGAGACGATGACGGCGCCCTTCACGTGGGCGTTCTGGATGAGGCTGATCTGCACGTCACCCGTGCCAGGGGGCAGGTCCATGAGGAGCACGTCGAGGTCTCCCCAGAGCACGTCGCTCATGAACTGGGTGAGGGCCTTGTTGAGCATGGGGCCGCGCCACACCACAGGGCGATCCTCGTCGATGAGGAAGGCCATGCTCATGAGCTTGAGGCCGAACTTCTCCACGGGCTTGATCTTGCCCTCGGGGGTGCCCTCGGGGCCCTCGGTGACGCCGAACATCATGCCCATGGAGGGGCCGTAGAGGTCCGCATCCAGGAGGCCCACCTTGAGCCCCTGCTGGGCCAGCGCCACGGCCAGGTTTGCGGCCACGGTGGACTTGCCCACCCCGCCCTTGCCGGAGCCCACCACGATGGCGTGCTTCACGGTGGGCAGGAGGTTCTTGAATTCCACCTGGGGGGTCTTCTCCCAGGTGTAGGCCACGTTCACGCTGGTGACGCCATCCACCGTCTTGAGCTTTTCCGTCAGGGCGGCGCGGATCTCGGCCTCGCGATCCTGGTAAGCATCCAGCAGGCCGAGCTGCACGGTGATGCCCCCACCTTGCACGTCGATGCCCTTAAGGGCCTTCAACGTGGCCAACGTCCCCGAGGTGCCAGGCACCACGTATCCGTTCACGATTTCAAAGATGGCGGCGCGGCTGAGCTTCTTTTCCATGACGTCTCCAGAGCCATCCAGTTTCGCATGGGTTCGGGGCTGATTCCTTGATGGATGTCAGGCCAGGCGCCCCAGGGTTAACCGCGAATGACGCGAATTTCCGCGAAAGAAATGACAGATTTCCTATCCCATTCGCGCAAATTCGCGTCATTCGCGGTTCAAGGTTTTACAGCCTTCGGGTGACGTCCCCCACCCCGCTCCGCAGGCGGGCGTGCTCGTAGAACCGGAGCTGGCTGCGCAGGGCCGGCCCCTCGTGAAGGCCCCGCCGCAGGGTCTGCCCTTCGGGGCCGATGACCCGGCCCTTCACGGTGTCCTGCAGCTGGAGTTCCAGCAGTTCCACCAATTCGGCGGCGATGAGGGGATCCACCAGGGGGAAGGCCAATTCCACGCGGCGATCCAGGTTCCGGGGCATGAGGTCGGCGCTGGAGAGCCAGGTCTCGGCTTCCCCGGCGTTGCCGAAGTGGTAGATGCGGGCGTGTTCCAGGAACCGATCCAGGATGCTGAGCACGCGGATGTTCTCGCTGAGGCCGGGCACGCCGGGTTTCAAGCAACAGGTGCCCCGCACGATGAGATCCACCTTCACGCCGACCTGGCTAGCCTCATAGAGGGCCTGGATGATGGCGCCATCCACGATGGCGTTGGTCTTGAGGATCATGCGGGCGGGCCGGCCCAGACGGGCATGACTGATCTCCCGCTGGATCCGATCCAGGAGGGCCACCTTCAGGTGCGTGGGGGCCGGGATGATCCGGTTGAGGCGCGGGGGGCGGGTGTAGCCCGTGAGCAGGTTGAAGAAGTGGCTGAGGTCCTCGCCGAACTCCTCCCGGGCCGTGAGCAGACCGAAATCCGCGTAGAGCCGCGAGCTGCGCTCGTTGTAGTTGCCCGTGCCCAGGTGGCAATAGCGGCGGATGCCCGTCTCCTCCTGGCGCACCACCAGGGTGGCCTTGCAGTGGGTCTTGTAGCCCGGCAGGCCGTACACCACGTGCACGCCCGCCTTCTCCAGGCGCCTGGCCCAGGCGATGTTGGCCTCCTCGTCGAAGCGGGCCCGCAGTTCCACGATGGCCGCCACCTGCTTGCCGCGTTCGGCGGCCTGCTCCAGGGCTGAGGCGATGGGGCTGCCGGGGCTCATGCGGTACAGGGTCATCTTGATGGCGAGCACCTTGGGATCCAAGGCGGCTTCGCGCACGAAGCGCACCACGGAATCATCGAAGGATTGGTAGGGGTGGCTCAGCAGGATGTCGTGGCGCGCGATGGCCTCGAAGATGCTGCCGGGCGCCTCCAGCTGGGGCACGGGGAGGGGCGGCAGCACCACGTCCTTGAGGTGGGGCAAATCCACTTGGGTGTAGAGCTGCATGAGGTCGCTGAAGGCGGCCATGCCCTCGGCGGGGTAGAGGTCCTCCGGCGCGAGGTCCAATTCCCGGGTGAGGAGCTGCAACAGCTCCGGGCTCAACCCCCGCTCGTACTGGAGGCGCACCACGGCGCCCCGGCGGCGATCCCGCAGGCTCTCTTCGATGCTCTTGAGCAGATCCTCGCTCTCGTCCTCATCCAGGGGGATGTCCGAATCCCGGGTCACCCGGATGGCGTGGCTGGCCTTGACGCGGTAGCCGCTGTAGATGCGTTCGAGGTTGTGCCGCATCAGATCTTCCAGGGTCACGAAGTCGTAGCGGCCCGTCTCCGAGGGGAGCCGGAGGAAGCGCTGGGCCACAGAGGTGGGCACGGGGATGAAGCTCAGCTCGCTCACGGGCAGGCCCCCGTCCCCCTGCTCGGGGCTCTCCAGCTCGCAGACGAGCACCAGGGCGCGGTTGCCCAGGCGGGGGAAGGGGTGGCCGGGATCCACGGCCAGGGGGGTCACCAGGGGCATGAGCGTGGTGCGCCAGTGCTCCTCCACAAAGGCCGCCTGGGCCCCATCCAACTGGGCCGGCTCCAGGATCCGGACGCCCTCGGCCTCTAGGCGGGGTTCCAGCACCTCTTGGAACAGCGCGTGTTGACGCTGGGTGGCCGTGTGGATTTTCGCCGACACCCGGCCCAGCACCTGCCGGGGGGTGAGGCCATCGGGCCCCGCCTTGGTGATGCCGGCATCGATCTCACGCCAGATGCCCGCCACCCGCACCATGAAGAACTCATCCCAATTGCTGGAAGCGATGCTCAGGAATTTCACCCGTTCCAGGAGGGGCACGCTCTCATCCTCGGCCTCTTCCAGCACCCGGGCATTGAAATCCAGCCAGCTCAGCTCGCGGTTAAGCAGCTCTTCGGGTTGGGGATGGTGGGGTTTCATGGCGGTTCCCAGAGTATCCATAGGAAGAAAAGCCTTTCATCTCAATGTAAATTCCGCGATACTCATCGGTTCCGGGTTCCCGCGTCGGGAGCCCCGCCAACGAGAGGGCCCATCCGACGTCGGATAAGGGCTTGGTAGGAGGAAACATGAGCAACGAAATCATCCAGGTGTCCCTGCGCACCGAGCTGGGCAAGGTCGCCACGAAGGCCATGCGCAAGAACGGCATGATCCCCGCCGTCGTCTACGGCCTGAACGAGCCCACCGTGCACGTCGCCATCAGCCCCAAGGTCGTGGCCCGCATCATTGCCAGCGAGAGCGGCATGAACAGCGTGGTCTTCCTGCAGCGCGAAGGCACCGACATCAAGCGCCACGTCATCATCCACGATCTGCAGCGCGATCCCGTCACCGGCCGCCTGAAGCACGTGGATTTCCTCCGCGTGGATCCCACCGCCAAGGTGCGCGTGAAGGTCCCCGTGAAGCTCACCGGCATTGCCTACGGCGTGAAGACCCAGGGCGGCCTCCTCGACTTCGTGCACCGCGAGATCGAGATCGAGTGCCTCCCCAGCCTGATCCCCACCAGCATCCCCGTGAACGTCGAGGCCCTGAAGGTCGGTGATTCCATCCGCTTCGAGCAGCTGAACCTGGCCTCCACCCTGAAGATCGTCGGCGAGGCCCACGAAGTCATCTGCGCCATCCACGGCAAGCCCGCTGAAGAGCTGGCCGCCGAGGCTGCCGCCGCGGCCGCTGCCGAGCCCGAAGTTGTGGGTGGCAAGGGCAAGAAGGACAAGAAGTAAGCTCTTTCACGCTTTCCTCGAACGGGCGCCTCACGGCGCCCGTTCCCGTTCTAGGCTTGAACCATGTGGACCCTCGTCCCCCTCGGCAATCCCGGCCCCGAATATGCCGACACCCGGCACAACCTGGGGCGCCTCCTCCTCCAGCGCTGGATGGAGGACCGCAACCTGAACCCGCCCGTGGTGAAGAAGTTCGCCAGCGGTCGGCTCTACAGCCTCACCCCCAAGCTGCAGGCCCTGGTGCCCTCCACCTACATGAACCTCAGCGGCGAGGTGTGTTTCCAGGCGGCCCGCGCGGGCATGGACCCCCGGAAGTTGATCCTCCTTTACGACGACAAGGACCTGACCCTGGGCACGGGCCGCTTCCGGCTGGATGGCTCCGACGCCGGCCACAACGGCCTCAAATCCGTCTTCGACGAGCTGGGCACTTCCAAGGTGGCCCGCCTGCGGCTGGGCATTGGGCCCTTCGAACGTCCCCTGGCCGACTACGTCCTGGGCCCCTGGACGGACCCCCAGTGGGAGGTCATCGAGGCCCTGGACGCCCCCTTTGCCAAGTTCATGGACCTGCTGGGCAGCTGCGGGGACCTGTCCAAACTGGGCAATCTCGTGAACCCGGAGGTCTTCTGGCCGCGAAAAACCCTTGAGCCTGAAGGGCTTTCCTGAGAATCTAGCTGTTCGCGCCTTCGCTTGAAGGCGTCTTCCTTGCTCCCCGGAATTCAAAGGGGGGCTTCATATCCAC
This sequence comes from uncultured Solibacteraceae bacterium, assembly GCA_964617215.1. GTDB lineage: Bacteria > Acidobacteriota > Holophagae > Holophagales > Holophagaceae > JAFDVN01. Next base: position 697,110 of record CAZTVL010000001.1, read on the forward strand.
AAGGAGGACAGATGCGTCACTACGAGACCATCTTCATCGCCTCCCCCGTGCTGACGGACGAGCAAGCTGACGAGCTCGTGAAGCAGTTCGAGGGAATCATCGCCGAGCAGGGTGGCGAGCTGCTCAAGACCGACAAGTGGGGCCGCAAGAAGCTGGCCTACGACGTCCAGAAGTTCAGCGAAGGCTACTACACGCTCTTCGAAATGAACGCCGGTCCCAAGCTCATCGCCGAGCTCGAGCGCCGCTTCCGCAACAACGACTCCGTGATCAAGTACCTCTCCGTTCGCCTCGACGAGCAGGAGAAGGCCGCCGGTCGCGCCAAGCAGCGCTTCGAGCGCGAAGGCAAGCGCAAGGCGCAGGCCGGCGTGAAAGAGCGCAGCATTGAGGAGATGATGTAATGAAGAAGCGCGCTGACGCCAAGGGCAAGGGCAAGCCCAAGAAGAAGAAATCGTTTACCGGCCGCCGGTCCAAGTTCTGCAAGTTCTGCGTCGAGAAGAGCACCTTCATCGACTACAAGGACATCAAGACCCTGCAGGGCTTCACCCCCGAGCGCGGCAAAGTGCTCCCCCGCCGCACCAGCGGCGTGTGCGCCAACCACCAGCGCATGCTCGTGGAAGCCATCAAGCGGGCCCGCAACATCGCGTTGCTGCCCTTCGCCACCGATTAGGTTCGACGGCATCTTGGTTTCAATAGAGGGGACTTCGGTCCCCTCTTTGTTTTTCTGAATTCACGGGCCCCTCCCACCTATCGCACCCTCCCCCAGATCAGGGCGAAGTCCCACCGGCGACGGGCGCCCCATTTCAGGTGCATTCATCGAGTTAAGAGGTCCGTTCCGCCCCACTTGGGGAAGGAACGGACCATGTGCATTGATGGGGTTTGAAGAGGGTGATCCAATGGATCCAATTCGTTAATTAAAATATATCAATTCAATATTTACACGCATTTACCTAGGAGCAGACTGCCCAGGGAATGGTGCAATCCCGACCACCCATTTCAAGTACCTTCGATTTCCCGACCCACGGATCACCCCACTGCGGTGGCATTGGCCCCCATACGACGTCAGAATTCTATTCAACCCCACCAATGCATTCATTTCGGAGACCCCATGCTTCAGACCCGTAGGCTTCATAGCCTCGCCCTCCTCATCGCGGCCTCATCCACGGTGGCCTTCACGCAGACGGCCACCACCGGCGCCATGTCCGGCACCATCCAGCAGTCCAGCGGAGCGGCCCTCGCAGGTGCCAAGGTCACGCTGTCCTCCGCCCAGGTGGTACGCACCGCGGTGACGGATGAGCAGGGCAAGTTCAAGATCGGCCTCCTGAACCCCGGCAGCTGGAAGTTGTCCGTCGAAAAGACTGGCTTCCAGACCGTCACCCAGACCATCAACGTGTCCACCAACGCCAACACACCGGTGGCCCTGAAGATGTCCCTGCTCGCGGGCGCCGAAGTCACCGTCGTCGGCACGCTCAGCAACGAAGCGACCATCGATCCCACCACCACGGCCTTGGGCGTCACGGTCTCCAGCGATACCTTCGCGAAGCTGCCCATCGGCCGCAACATGAACGACCTGGCCTACTTGGCCCCCAACTCCTCCTTCGGCGGCACCATGACCGAGGGACAGGGCCTGGACTACTCCATTTCCGGCGCCAGCGGCGCTGAGAACCAGTTCATCGTCGATGGTCTCGTGACCAACGATCCCCGCTACGGCGGCCAGGGCACCGAGCTCGTCACCGACTTCATCGAGAGCGTGCAGGTCGAGACTGGCGGATTCAAGCCCGAGTACAGCGCCCTGGGCGGCGTGTTCAACGCCGTGATCAAGTCCGGCACCAACGAGTTCAAGGCCGACATCTGGAGCACCATTTCCCCCGCCAGCATGGAAGCCAAGGCCAAGTCCAACCAGGCCGGCTTCCGCCAGGAGGCCCCCGCGAACCGCTATGACATCGGCTTCGACGCCGGTGGCGCCATCGTGAAGGACAAGCTGTTCTATTACGTCGGCATGGACCTCAACTACTTCACCCGCACCCCCTACGCCAATAACAGCGGCATCAAGGGTGGCGACCAGAAGGTGAACACCAGCCAGAGCATCGTGAAGCTCAACTGGTACCTCACCCCCGAACAACAGTTGACCGCCTCCTACACGGGCACCCGCCGTTCCGGCGATCTCCCCCACGCCGCGCCCACCGGCTACGGCGATGCCAACTTCGGCGCCAAGCACGACTTCAACACCGACAACATCAGCCTGATCTACGACTGGTCCATCTCTTCCAGCGTCCTCCTCTCCGTGAAGGCCGGTACCTCGAAGCTGAAGGATTCCACCAAGCCCGAAGACACGACGAATCTCTCTATCGATGACCAACACTGGTACAGCTCCTTTGTCACCACTCCCCCTGCTGGCGGTGGCGATGGTGGCGTACTGAACGGCGTGGATTACAGCCGCGGCGGCTACGGCAGCTATGCCAACGAGCGGGGCAGCACCCAACAGATCAAGGCCGACTTGAGCTGGTTCGTGGGGAATCACTCCATCAAGGTTGGCGTGTCCTCCATGACTTCCAAGTACTTCCGCGAGGACTTCGCCTCGGGCCCCGCCGGCCAGAATCTCACGTGGTCCATCTATGATGACCCTTCTTCCCCCAGTGGCCTCACGGCTTACTCCGTCCTGTACGGCAACATCGGTGGCGCGGAAGTGAAGGCCAAGTACCAGGCCATCTACCTCCAGGACACCTGGGAAGTGAACAAGGGCTTTCGCGTCTTCTACGGGGCCCGCGCTGAAACCCAGGAGCAGACGGATCCCAACGGCCGCGTCTTCCTGAAGTTCAACGACCTCGGGAAGTACATCCAACCCCGCATGGGCTTCACCTGGGACTTGAACAACGATGGCAACACCAAGCTGAGCGGCAGCTACGCTTGGTACTACGAGCAGATCCCCCAACGCATCGGCATCCGTGAATTCGCGAGCCAGAAGTACCTGCTGACGTTCTACGACCTGACCACGTATTCCCCCACGGGCCTGGGCACCGTCGGCGCCCTTCAGGGAACCGTGGATTACGGCGGCTTCTTCGACAGCCCGCCGGTCGCCAACGACATCAAGCTCCCCAAGCGTGAAGAGATCACTTTGGGCTTTGAGCACGCGGTGGCGAAGGGCCTGATCTTCAGCTTCAACGGCACCTACCGCAAACTCACCAACCCCATCGAGGATTCCACCATCGTCGACTCCACGGGTGCCGGTTACATGAACCTGCCCAATGGCGCCCTGGGCCTCGTCTGGAACCCCGGCCGCTCCGTCTCCTGGATCGCCAAGAACGGGACCACGGATCAGAACGGCAATGACATCAGCGGCCAGAAGGTCACCGTCAACGACACCTTCTTCCCCGAGGCCTACAATAAGTACCTGGCCTTCACGGTGGGCATGAAGCAGCAGAAGGAGCGCACCTTCTGGAGCGCCAACTACACCTGGAGCCACAACTACGGCAACTACGAAGGCGTCATCGCCCCGAACTACGGTGGTGGTGGTCAGCCCGACGGCAACATCACCGCTTCCTGGGATTTCTGGCCCTACCTCGGCACGGGCAACACGGGCCAGGATCGCCGCCACACCTTCAAGTTCTTCGGCAGCCAGAAGTTCGCCATTGCTGGTCAGGACGTCACCATCGGCGCCAAGTGGACCTGGCAGTCCGGCCTGCCCATCAGCCTGATCGATGACGGTTCCTCCAGCCAGGGCCAGGCCCCTGGATCCCTGGGTGCCGGCAATGCCTACGATCCCGGCTACTACGGCAACTCCACCTTCGATCACGGGTTGATGGGCAACCACGGCCGTACGCCCAACGTGAGCGTGGTGGACATGCACGCGGACACCGAGATCAGGATCGGCAAAACCCGGCTCGTGCCTTCCGTGGACGTCTTCAATTTCTTCAACAACCGCACGGTGACCTCGGTCTACCAGTACGCCACCAAGCAGAGCACGGGCGCCGAGGATTCCCTCCGCTACGGCAAGCCCCAGGAATGGCTGCAGGGTCGCCGCTTCCAGGTCGGTCTCAAGCTCCAGTTCTAAGCTCGAACCGAACGCACCAAGGGGCCCCAGCGATGGGGCCCCTTTTCATGGCTGGGCGCAGGTGGGGGCCTTGGCCCGCTTCGCGAGGAGGGCCCGGGCTACCTTCGAGGCGGGCTTGCGGCCCAGCAAGTCGCAGATGCGGGCGCCCACGTCCACGAGGCGGTCGAGGTCCACGCCGGTTTCAATCCCAAGACCCTGGAGGAGGTAGACCACGTCCTCCGTGGCCACGTTGCCGCTGGCGCCGGCCGCGTAGGGGCAGCCCCCGAGGCCCGCCACGGAGCTATCCACGGTGGCCACGCCCAACTCGAGCACGGCATAGAGGTTGGCGAGGGCCTGCCCGTAAGTGTCGTGGAAGTGCGCCGCCAGCGCGGTGATGGGCACCCGCTCGGCCACAGTCTGCACCATGCGCCGGGCCTTGGCGGGCGTTCCCACGCCGATGGTGTCGCCCAGGGAAACTTCGTAGCAGCCCATCCGATGCAGGCGCTCGGCGACTTCAGCTACTTTCGCGGGCGCCACCTCGCCTTCGTAGGGGCAGCCCAGCACACAGCTCACATAGCCCCGAACCGGCAGGCCCGCGACCTTGGCCGCTTCCACCACCGGCTGGAAACGATCCAGGCTCTCGGCGATGGAGCAGTTGATGTTGCGCTGGCTGAACGCCTCCGAGGCCGCGCCGAAAATGGCCACTTCCGTGGCCCCCGCCGCCAGGGCCGCTTCGAATCCCTTCAGATTGGGGGTGAGCACGGGATAGGTGACCCCCGCCTTCCGATGGATGCGGCGCAGCACTTCCGCGGCATCCGCCATCTGGGGCACCCACTTGGGCGCGACGAAGCTGGTGGCCTCCACCACCGGCAGGCCCGCCTCCGCCAGGCCCTCGATGAGCGCCACCTTGGCCTCGGTCGACACGGGCTGGGCTTCGTTCTGGAGCCCATCCCGGGGCCCCACATCAACGATCTTCACGCGGCTTGGAAAGGCCATGGCACCACCCGAACCCCCATCTTAGGACCTCTCTGGGGCTTCAGCGGCCCCTCGGATAACCTAGGAGGATGTCCGAGCCGCAGGTGACCCTCCCCAACCTTCCCCAGCCCCTGCGCAAGCAGAAGGCCCTGAAGGCCGCCTGGCTGCCCGTGCTGCTCCAGTGGCTCGTGCCCGGCCTCGGGTACTGGCGCCTGGGCGAGAAGACCCGGGCCAAGGCCTTCTTCGGCGTGGCGGTAGTCTTCCTCACCTTGGGGGCCCTGCAGATGCATCACGGCGCCGTGGACGGCATCCGCTCCGGCGTCTTCGTCCCCGTGCCCGGGCAATGGCTGAAGACCCTGGGGGCCCTGGCCACCATGGGCATGGGGCCGCTCTATGCCCCCTTCGCCTGGGCCTTCGGCGGCCTCGGCAGCCCCGAAGCGGCGGAACCCATCCAGAACCTCACACAGGAATACGGCGCCACCTACGTGATGCTCGTGGGCCTCCTCAACTGGCTCGGCTGCATCGACGTTTTCGACCGCGCCACGGGCCGCTGGATGTGGCGCGTGTGGCAGCACCACCCGGATGAAGCGCCCGCGGCTGAGAAGACCCCCGAGGCCTAATTCCGTCGCTTCACCATGAGGATGACGCCCGCGATGGCGCCCGCAAGCAGCGTGGAACACCCTGTAAGCAGGAGAAGGATGCCCTGAATCTCCAGGGTTTCCTTGTTGATCCTCCAGAGGTTGACCACGTTCTCCATCTGGTGCTGGTAGGCGTTCACTGTAGAGCCCGCGAGGAGCAGCATGGCCATCATCCCGATGCCCCAGGCGACAGCGACAAGTACGCACCAGCCGAGGCCCCGCCAAAATCTCGAGCGTTCCAGCTTCACTCCGAGAAACGATCCCAAGATCCAACCCGGCAGGGCAACGAGGCCGATGAACACGAAGGCCATCAATCCCAGATTTCCCGCTGACACCTGCCCCTGAGCGCGCTGGGTGAGATACACAATTGCCGCCAATCCAAGGCCCTCAACCGTGGCGATCAACCCCAAAGTCCATCGGCCGATCCGGCGCCCCTGGGAAACTTCCTGCCCCGGCACCTGATACTCCGATTGCGGAATAGCGAACCGATTCGGCTCCATCAGCAGCGCCCGCAAAAATGCGCCGGCGCTGGCAGTTCGGCCAGTCGGTGCAGGGCCTCCCGCCAGATCGGCGCCTCGCCCCAGAAGCAGGCCACGGCGGGCGTGAGCTTGCGCAGGGCCCGCAGGGGGCGGGGATCCCCGGGCAGGGGCAGGAAGTCCACCGGCCCTGGAGCGGTGGCCCGCAGGGTGCTCCGCAGGGCCTCCACGAAGGGGGTGGCCGTGGGCAGCATCAGAGGTTCCGCGATCACCGAGGTCTCGGCCGGAGGGAGGCCCTCCCACCAGTGGTGACCAGCGCCGGCCCACTCGGGCAGCCCGTCAAAATAGCGCCGGAGTTCAAAAGCCTGGATGGTGGTGAGCGGGAGCTCCGGGAGACCCCGTGCAGGTGCCTCCAAGAGGCCCGGGAGCCGGCGGGCCAGGTGAGGAACTGGGCCCAGGGGCCGCTGGCTCAGGTCCAGGGCCCCCAGCAAGGCGCCGATGCGCCGGGATTCACGCTGGAGGGCCCGGGGCAGGTCCGTGCCCGGCAGGGGTACCAAACCCACGAGATTGAGGTTCACGTCGCGGGCAGCCCAGGCCTCCAGCGCGGGCGCGAGGGTTTCAGGCTGGAAGGCGAAGAGGGCCAAGCGCGGGCCCGTGTGCTCGCGCACCCGCTCGATGAGCAGGAGCGGGCCCCCCTCCCCGGAGAGGAGGGCGCCCTGCCATTGGGCGGCGAGCCTCAGGCCTTCCAGCGAACTCACCCCACGGCCTCCACGATCACTTCCCGGCGGCGCTCCAGGTAGGCGGCGGCCTCACCCTTCACGGCCCGGTGGGCCAGCCACACAAGACCCGCCAGAAGGCCCATGCCCGGCAGCAGGAAGGTGGGCGCCAACCACTTCAGCAGCGCGAAGGCCCCGCCGTAAATGAGCGTGCAGAGCAGGGAGACGCCCATGGCCACCAGCACGAGCATCATGGGCATCTGGTTGTTCTTGAGGCTCGAGCGGTCGATGCGCCGGGGCATCCAGCTGCTGGTGAAGGCCCCCACGGCGCTCTGGGTGAGGAAGAAGCAGATCGCCATGGCGAGGGCCGCGAGCAGCTCCACCGGGGAGGGCCAGAAGAGCGGCACCATCAACGCGATGAGCAGCAGGGCCTGCAAGCCTTGATACATCACGAAGCCCCTCAGCTTGCCCTCCAGCAGCTGCCGCCCCCCGAGGGGCAATAGGAAGAGTCCCTTTACGCCGTGGCCATCCATGCCGAACTGATTGAACTGGAACTGGTTCCCGAACAGGGCCAGGTACGCGAAGGCGCCCGGAATGGCCCAGAAGGATTGCCCCTGAAACTGGGACATAGGGCCACGCACGAGAATCACTGTCACCACGGGCATGAGGAAACCGAACTTGCCGTGATGGCTGCTCATGAGCGTGCGGAACTGCAGGCGGCCCAATCCTTCGGCGGGGGTGCGGAAGGACCAGAGCTTCTCCTTCGTACCCGCCTTCTCCGGTTCCGGGGCCAGGGCCTCCTGTTCCCGCTCCAGCAACTTCGCGGCACCGAAGGCGCAGAGCAGCCCGAGGCCCAGGGGGTAGAGCTGCAGCAGCAGACCCTTCGCCCAGTTGCCCCGCGCCGCCGCATCGAGCCCATCCATGGCCCAGGTGGTGGGCAGGGCCCGGAGCACCGTCAGCGCGTGGTCCGCGACGGCCCGCATCATCTGCTGCAGGGCGGGGTTGATGGGGTGCCCCCGGCGCGGTGACATCTGACCCATCCACATGGAGCCGAGCCACACGAGCACCATGAGGGCCCACACCGCCACCTTCAGCCGCTTCGCGATGCGCTGAGCCAGGCTTCCCAGGAACAACTGCAGCACGAGGATGAGCAGCAGGTGCTCCACGAGCACGATCAGCAGCAGGGGCAGCAGCGCAGGCCGGGCTATGCCGAGGCCCAGGGTGAGGGCGCCGAGCCCCAGGGCCAGGCCTGCCACCAGCACATCGCCCAGGCCCGCAACAAGTTCGGCCCCAAGGAGGCGCAAGGGATGGAGCGGAAAGATGCGGTACTGCTCCCAGCTCAGCTTCTTGGCACCGCCCAGCAGGCCGCCCAGAACCCCGCCCACGGCCACCACGAGGCCCAGCACGCCGCCCAGGATGAGCGTGGCGGATTCCCCGTCCACGGTGCCCAATTTGGGCCCCACGGCAAAGCCCGCCATGAAGAGGCCGAAGGCCGCGGGCAGCGCCACGAAGAGCCCCAACACAGCCACCAGCAGCACCAGCGCCCACACGCCCTGGCGGCTCAGTTCCTTGGTGCTGCGGGCGAGGCTCGATTGGAAGTGCGCCGTGAGGAGCGCACGCACCGGACCTAGGTGTGTGTTCACGCGATCCTCCGGGTGGCGTTGAGGTGCCGGCCAAGCGAGGCAAGGAATGTGAGTCCAAGCGTGGCCTTCACCACGCGGGGCGAACATGACGTAGCATCGCGCCGGCCGCCGCCCCAACCCGAAGGGCAAGCCAGGGAGGGCCCGCTGGCCGCGTCAGGTCCCTTGCATGATGTACCTGCATCACGCTGCTGGCCCTTCCTCGCCATCAGGCCCTCCCTGGCTTGCGCCACCTGCAGAGGATTGCGTGAACACACACCTAGAGCCATGACAGCTCTCCCGTGCGCGTACCGCCCACCAGATCCACGAAGCGGCTCTCCAAGCTTTCGCCGCCGCTGCGCAGCTCTTCCAGGGTGCCGTAGCTCTTCATGCGGCCCTCATCGATGATGGCGATGAGGGGGCAGAGCTTCTCCACCACATCCAGAATGTGGCTCGTGAGCACCAGGGTGGTGCCTCGGGATTGAAGCGAGAGCAGGATGTCCTTGATGGTGCGGTTGGTCACCGCATCGATGCCCTCGAAGGGCTCATCCAGGAAGAGCAGCTTGGGCCCGTGCAGGATGGCCGCGCACAGCGCGATCTTCTTCTTCATGCCGAAGCTGTAGTCGGCGATGAGGGTCTTCGGCCCCGGGGCCAGGTCCAGTTTTTCGAACAGCTCGGCGGCCCGACCATCGATGACCGCATCTTCCAGGGCGTACATGCGGCCCACGAAACGCAGGTACTGGGGCCCCGTGAGCATGTCGAGCAAGGCCATGTCCTCGGGCATGGTGCCGATCTGGCGCTTGATGGCGATGGGATCCTGCGCCATATCCAGGCCCAGCACCCGCACAGTGCCCGAAGTGGGTTGCAGCAGGCCCGTGGCCATCTTCAGCGTGGTGGATTTGCCCGCGCCGTTGCGACCCAGCAGGCCCAGGAAGCTGCCCTGGGGGATCGACAGGGAGAGGGCATCCACGGCCGTCTTCTCGCCGAAGCGCTTGGTGAGGGCGGTGAGTTCAAGGGCTGCGGTCATCGTTTGGCCTTGGAGGAAGGGGGCGGTTCGGGAAGGCGGCCTGCCTTGCGCAGGGCCTCCCGCAGCAGGAATTCGATGTGGCCGTTGAGGCTGCGCATATCCTGCTCTGCCCAGGTCTGGAGCTGGGAGAGCACCTCGGGATCGACCCGGAGGAGGAAGGATTTGCGTTCGGCCACGGTCAAGCTCAGTGGTAGAGCGTACCGGTGTTCACCACGGGAGCCGCGGCGCGCTCGCTGCAAAGCACCACGAGCAGGTTGCTCACCATGGCGGCCTTGCGTTCTTCGTCCAAGCCCACGTGCCCGCCCTTCTCAAGGCGCTCCAGGGCCATCTCCACCATGCCCACGGCCCCTTCCACGATGCGGGCCCGGGCGGCGAGGATGGCGCCGGCCTGCTGGCGCTGCAGCATGGCCTGGGCGATTTCCTGGGCGTAGGCCAGGTGGCTGATGCGGGCATCGGCCACTTCTACGCCGGCCTGGGAAAGCACCTTCGTCAGCTCCAGCTTCAGTTTGTGGGCCACCTCGTCGGTGCTGCCCCGGAGGCTCAGCTGGGCGGGTTCGTGGGCATCGTAGGGGAAGTGGGCCGCGAGGCTGCGCAGGGCGGATTCACTCTGCACCGCCACGAACTTCTCGCAGTCCTCCACCTCGAAGAGGGCCTCGGCCGTATCCACCACCCGCCACACGATGATGGCGGCGATCTCCACGGGGTTGCCGTCCAGATCGTTCACCTTGAGGTGGGTGCTCTCGAAGCTGCGCACCTTGGTGCTGATCTTCCGCTTGGAGAGGAAGGGGTTGGCCCAGGCCATGCCCTCCTGCCGCACGGTGCCGCGGTAGTCGCCGAAGAGTTGCAGGGCCATGGCCTCGTTGGGGTTCACTACGAAGAGGCCCGAGAGGATGAAGATGCAGAGCACCAACAGGGGCACCGCGAAGGCGATGCGGATGGGATCGTTGGCGACAATGGCGGAGATGAACAGGGCCACGGCGCCGAGGATCCCCAATAGGCCGAGCACCAACACAGGCAACCCCGCCAGGGCATGGGCGGAACGTTCTTTCAGCATGGAAGCCTCCAAGAGCAATCAAAGTGATATCACTTTGATTGCTTGTCAACCCCTTGCCTCCCCCTCACTCGGGGGGCAATGGCAATTCGAGGTAGAACACCGTCTCGCCCTGGGCGCACTCGAAGCCCACCTGCCCGCCGAGCACGTTCTCGCCGAACAGCTTCATGGCGTAGGTGCCCAGGCCCCGCCCCAGCCCTTCCTTGGTGCTGAAGGAACGGAGGAAGATCCGCGACCGGATGTCCGGCGGTATTTCGCCCGGATTGCGAACTTCCAGGCGCACCGCGGGGCCGTGGCGACGGGAGGTAAGGGTGATGCGCGCCCCATCCGACGTCGCTTCCAGCGCGTTCACGGCCATGTTCAGCACCACCCGCGACAGGAGCTCCGGATCTGAGTGCAGCAGGGGGTCGAAGCCGGCCTCCCAGCGGATTTCCCGATGGCGCGTGGAGGGGTGGCGATCGAGCAGGTCCCGCACATCCGCGAGCACTTCGGAAGGCCGCACGGGGCGGTGATCCGCGTGGAGGTGCCCCGATTCGGCCCGGGCCATGTCCTGATGGCTGCGCAGCTCCCGATCCAGCAGATCCGTGAGCCGCAGCAGCTTCGAGGCGGCGATGTGGGAGGAGATGCCACCCTCGGCCACCAGTTCCGTCCAGCCTCGGATCCCCTGCATGAGGTTGGCCACATCGTGGTAGAAGAGGCGCTCCAGGGCCTCCCGCCGCTTCGTGGCGCTGAGATCCTGCAACACCACCGCCGTGAGGTGGTGGGGCCCGATGTCCAAAGGGCTGGCGAGGATCTGGAATTCGACGGATTCGAGTCGTCCGTGCGCGCGCAGGGTCAGGTGGCACTCGCGCCGGGCCGTGGTGCCCTCGGCTTGGCTCTGGAGCACCGCCAGCACCGCGCCGCAGTGAGCGCATGCCGGGGATGTGCCACAGCCTCCGGGGCCTTCGGACGCATGGATGCAGCCGAACACCTCCCCCGGCCGACGCCCGAAGGGGTGGGGATCCGAGGCCGCCAGGCGCTGGTCGAGGAGGGCGTTGGTCGCGAGCACCTGGCGGTGGGAATCCAGGATCATCACCAGGCCACCGGCCGCCTGTATGAAAAACTTCGCCGCCGGGTGATCGAGGCAGGCCTGGGCGACCGCCTTCAATTCGGGATCCGACGCTCGGGCCGCGGGCGCGAAGTACGTCTCCGGGATCGGCTCCCGGGTGCAGGGATTCACCAGCACAGCGAGCACCTCCCGGGTGCTTTGGACCTCTTGGCAAGAGGTCTCAAACCAGGATCGTCACCCGATCCCCGGTCAATCGTCACATCTCCCGCCAAGTGCGGAATTCCAAGGCTCGCCCTTGGTCAAAACAGCGGGGGCCCCGCAGGGCCCCCGCTGCGAATCCAACTCAATCTCTAGCGGTCGAACTTGCTCACGGTCTCGAAGTAGTGGGCGAAAGCCACCATGCCGCCGGACGCCTGCTCCCAATCGTAGTTCTCGTTGGGGGCGTGGTAGCCGTGGCTGGGCAGGCTGAGGCCCAGGAAGTACACCTCACAGCCGAGCACATCCTCCATGGTCTTCACGGCGCCGATGGAGCCACCTTCCCGGGTGAAGGTGCAGGGCGCGTCGAAGGCGAACTTGTAGGCTTCGCGGATGGCCTCGGCGTACTTGCCGGTGACGTGGCCCTTGAAGGCCGCGAGGCCGTGCTCCTCGTGTACTTCCACATCGGGGGCGTGCTGCTTCACGAAGGCCTTCACGCGTTCCAGCACCTTGTGGGAATCCATGGCGGGCACCAGGCGGCAGCTCACCTTCACCTCGGCCCGGGGCGCCACGGCGCTCTTGATGCCGGGGCCCGTGTAGCCGCCCACGACGCCGTGTACTTCCATGGTGGGCTGGCCCCACACGCGCTTGAGCACTTCAATGGGCTCCTGCACGCGGATGCCCTTGAGCATGTGGTCCTTCATGAACTGCTCAGTGGTGAAGCCGGAGTTCTTCCAACCTTCCAGCTCCTCGGCGGAGGGGGGGATCACTTCATCGTAGAAGCCGGGGATGAGCACCTGGCCAGTGTTGCCGTCCAGCATCTTGCCCACGAGGGTGATGAGCTCCGAGAGGGGGTTGCGCGCGGCGCCGCCCACCACGCCGGAGTGCAGATCGTGGTCCGCGGTCTCCAGGGTGAGGCGGAAGCCCTGCAGGCCGCGCAGGCCTGCGGGGGTGCTGGGCTTGCCGCGGGTGATCCACACGGTGTCGGACACGACGATGGCATCGGTTTTCAGGCGATCCTTATGGCGCTGCAGCCCGCCCTCGAAGCTGGGGCTGCCGATCTCCTCCTCCAGCTCCCAGAGGAAGTGGATGTTGAGGGGCACGCCGGCCTTCTTCGCGGCCACGGCGCCGAAGAAGGCGGTGACGGCGGGGCCCTTGTCATCGGTGCTGCCGCGGCCCTTGTAGGTGTCGCCGTCGATGACGAAGGTGAAGGGATCGGCCACCCACTCGGGCTCGTTGGCGGGCTGCACGTCCATGTGGTTGTACACGGTGATGGTGCGCTGGGAGGCATCTTCGCCGAACCACCCGTGGATGAAGGGGTTGCCGTCCGTCTCCAGGATCTCGGCCTTGCCACCATGGCGCTCGAAGAGGCTCACGGCCGCTTCGGCACAGCGGCGCACATCGCCTTTGCGGGCGGGGTCGGCGCTCACGGAGGGAATCTCCACGAGGGTCTTCAGCTCTCGCTCGAAGGTCGCGCGCTGGCCGGTGGCGAAGGCCCGGAGGGATTCAAGGGTGAGCTGGTCGGCGATCATGGGGGCTCCAAAACGGAACTCCCAGGATACCGGGCCCGGGGCCCAGGACCCTCCCCCGGCCTCGGATCTGTGATCATGGGACATGTCACAGACATTTGCGGTTTTCACGGGTTCTGGATTCGGCGCGGATCCCCGCTTCCGGGAGGCCGCCGAGGCGCTGGGCCGCACCCTGGCCCGACGGGGGCACGCCCTCGTCTATGGCGGGGCCCAGGTGGGCCTCATGGGGGCCGTGGCCGACGCGGCCCTGGCCGTCGGGGGCGAGGTCATCGGGGTGATCCCCGAGTTCATGGAGGCCAAGGAGATCGCCCACAAGGGCCTCACCCACCTGCACACGGTCCACTCCATGCACGGCCGAAAAGCCCTCATGGCCGACCTCAGCGACGGCTTCATCATGCTGCCCGGGGGCTTCGGCACCTTGGACGAGACCTTCGAGGCCCTCACCTGGGCCCAGTTGGGGCTTCACCAGAAGCCCGTGGCCCTGCTCAACACGGCCGGCTATTACGACGCGCTGCTCGCCTTTGTGGCCCGGGCCGAAGCCGAGGGCTTCGTGCGGCCCCAGCACCACGGCATGCTCCGGGCCCACGCCGACCCCCAGGCCCTCATCGAGGACCTGGAAACCTGGGCGGCCCCCGGGGCAGTCTCGAAGTGGACCTAGGAGCGTGTCCAAGCATCCGATGGGAGTCGTGTTGAAACCAAAGGGACCTCAGCCAAGGAGGCGCGCGAAGGGCGATGTTGTCGCATCGTGCAAGCGCGCCGACGCCGGATCAGGTCCCTTTGATTTCAACCCTTCGGGCTGGGGCGGTGGCCTTCGCCCCCCTGCGTTGGCCTCCCTCAGTGGTGCGCCCACACCACCTTCGCTCGGCCGCCTTGGGGTGCTAGGCCACCACCCCAGCGCGGCCCCATCGGATGCTTGGACACGCTCCTAGCCCGATACACTGGTCCCATTCCCGGAGATCACATGGAAGCGTTCGGTTCCTCCAAGCTGCGCATCGCGTGGGCCCTGGTCTTCCTCTTCCTGTCCGGCCTCGTGTTCATGGCCGTGAAGGGCGTGCAGGGGCCCGAGGGCAGCCAGGTACTCGTCTTCGGCACCTCCCTGCCCCTGGGCCAAGACACCCTGCGCAACTACACCATCGGCAACCTACAGCCCGCCATGTATTGGGCCGGCTCCCTGGTGATGCTGCTCGGGGGCTTCTTCCCCCTGGTGGCCCGCACCCAGGCCAGCACCGCCAGCGAGCGTGCCACGGGCCTGTTCATCGGCTCCTTCTGGGGCTTCATCCACGGTGCCTTCCTGGGCCAGGTGGCCCTGCTGCCCATCTGGAGCCTGTGCCTGCGCCTGCTCAAGGAGCCCTTTCCCCCGGAGCTGCTGCGCGCGGACCTGCACGGCCTGTTGCTGGGCCTCCAGTTGCTGCTCTGGGGCGCCGTGTTCGCGCGCCTCTTCCGCTCCAACGTGGGCCTGGCCCTGCTCTTCACGATCCTGCTGCGCGAACTGGGGCCCAAGCTCTCCTTCTTCCTGGATTTCGGCGAGGACATGGGCCTCACCAAGGGGGCGGTGCAGGTGATCAACGTGCTTCACAAACTGCTGCCCATGGCCCAGCTGCCCAGCGATCCCTTCAGCCCCCTGGCCCTGCCCCTTTCCATTGGCGGCCCCCTGCTGCTGGGGCTGATTCTCGCCTTCCTGCCCATGGGAGGAGGCAAGGCCGCCCCGGCCATCAGCGGCCCCCGCAAGGCCAAGCGGGCCTGACCCTCTCTCCTTGAAGCGCTTCTTCCTCTCCTGCCTCGCCCTGGGCCTCACCGCCCAGCAGGGCAGTGCGCCGCAGGATCCCGCGGAACTGAAGCGGCGCCTGGCGGAAGTGCAGGGCCGGTTGGCACAAGTGGAACAACAGGTGAGCGCCCTCAAAAAGCGCCGCCGGGGCATCCTCGTGGACATCCAATCCATCAGCCTGCGCCGGGATCAGGCCCGGGCCCAGGTGGAGGGTGCTCGCCTTCGCCGGGATCAGGCCCAGACGGAAGTCCATCAGATCACTGCGGCCCAGGGCCGCATCCAATCCGAGATGCTGAAGCTGCGCGAGGATCTTCGCCGCCAGGTACGGTGGATGCAGGCCATGGGCCCCTTCGGCGCCTTCGGCTTCTACACGGGCTTCCAGGATGTGCAGGCCTTCGTGGATCGGGGCCGCTTGCTCGCCTGGCAGCGCCTCCAGGAGCGCAAGCGGCTGGATCGCATCACCCTCCTCCAGGGCGACCTCGCCACCAAGGAGCGGGACCTCAAGGCCGTGCTCGTCCGCCTGGCCCAGGAAGAACAACAAGCCGCCGCCCTGGGCGCCTCCCTCCGCCTCACCGAAGAGGATCTGCAGAAATACCTGGATGGCCTCTCCCAGGATGAGGACGCGCAGCGGCAGGTGCAGGCTGAGCTGGCCGAGGAGGCCCTGCAGCTGGAGCGCATGCTGGCCAAGCTGCTGGGCGTGCCCCGCAGCGAGGCCTTCGAGCCCGCCACCAAGTTCGCGGAACTGCGGGGCGAGTTGCCCGCCCCCGTGGAGGGCAGCCTCGCCGAGGGTTTCGGCGAGCACCTCCACCCCCGCTACAAGACCAAGCGCATCCAGAGCGGCCTGCTCATCGAAGCCGCCGTGGGCGCCCGCGTGAGCGCCGTGGCCGATGGCCGCGTGATCTTCGCCGAGCCCTACCAGAGCTACGGCCCCATGGTGATCCTGGATCACGGCGGCGGCTGGTTCACCCTCTATCAGCACCTGCAGGGCGTCATCGTCAGCAAGGGCCAGGTGCTCCGCCAGGGCGACCCCGTGGGCACCGTGGGCGAGACCGTGGATGGCCCGCGATTGGGCTTCGAAGTGCGCCTGCAGGCCAAGCCCGAAGATCCGAACAAGTGGTTGAAGCGGAAGTACCGCTAACGGCGCTTCAATCGCTCCGCCTCGGCATCCCACGGCCGTTTCATCACCATGACCTTGGATTCAGCCACCCGCCCGAAGTGCGCTTCCATGGAGGCCAGCATGTAGGGGATGGCTTCAGCCAGCTCCTGCTGGTTCCCCCGCATCTCCCCATGAGTGCTCCAGATCACCCGTGGGTCCCCGGCGGCCACGGAGGCGGGGTCCAGGGCCTCGAGGCGGATGAAGTGGGCCACGGACTCATAGGACCGGGTGGAGGTACTGGCCGTGTGGCCGCTGGCAGCCTTGGATTGGGTGCGCTCATGGTGAACCTCCCGATTCCCGGACCCATAACTCACCTGGAGGATGAACTCCGGCGCGGCCTCATCTTGCACGAAGCCCTCCGTCGCGAGGGCCTTCGTCACCATGGCCGCGAACACGGGCCAGCGGGGGTCGCCGCCGGGACGGCTGGGCTCGGGTCCCTGCAGGGTGTACCGCTTGGGGAGGGGCGCCCGCGAGACCGCGTAGGCCGTCACCCCCGTGTCCAAGCGGGCGCAGGCCGTCATGGCCAAGAGCAATGGAAGCACCAGGGTTCGCGACATCGCAGGCTCCTGAAGAGGACCAGCCTCAGCGAAACCCATGCCGGGGCTGAAACCCGCGCCAATCCAGGACCTGCGGGCCCTGCGTCGTTGCGAAATGCCCTCGCGGAAACGAACTGCAACGGGCCCATGAGAAAGGGGGCCATGAAACCTGAGATCGATGCGCACTCTCCTTTCTCCGCTCACCTCCGAGTTGTTTTTTAGAGCGCCTCCCGGCCCCTCAGCCCACCATCTCGGCCGCTGATCTGGCCCGGAATCGGCGCACCCCCATCGGCACTAGGATCATGGCTCCCAGCACCAGCCACACGGTCATCTCCGGGTTCCGCACGTAGGTGTTCAATTTCAGCGTCGTGGCCGCGATCACGGCGTAGTAGAGCATGTCCCCCGCGATGGCGAAGGCCCAGCCCGCCACAAAGCCGTGGCCCGCGGCCAGAGCGGCGGAGCGACCCGTCATGGGATCCACGCCGAAGGCGATGAGGATGAGCGTGAAGGGCCCTGCCCCGGCGCCACCCACCTGGGCCACGCTGCGGGCCATCGCCACCTTCATGGCCTCTCCCAGACGGGCGAGGAAGGGTACCTTGGCCGCCAGACGCACCAGCAGCCGCAGAATCGGCTCAAAGGCAAGGGCCAGGATCACGTCGGAAACCAGGTAGAGCCCCGCCGTCACAGACCAGCTAAACCCCTTCGACTGGGCCAGCAACACCCCGGCCGGAATGCCGCCCCCGACGGGAATGAGGAAGAGCAGGAGCACCGGCAGCATGCTGAAGTTTAGCGTGGGCCGTCCGGAGCCATGGCCTTGGAACTCAGGGCCAGGTGCAGGATGGGGAAGGGCTTCCCCGATGGATCCAGGGCCGAACGTCCCACGGGCTGGAAGCCCAGGTGCCGGTAGAAGCCCACCGCGCCCTCGTTCTGTTCGTTCACATCCACTCGGTCCGCCCCGAGGGTTTGAATGGCGCAGTCCATCAGCAAGCGCCCCGCCCCGCGGCCCCGATGCTCCGCATGCACGAAGAGCATCTCGACCTTGCCCCCCTCCACGCCCATGAAGGCGAAGACGCGTCCCGCTTCATCCCGCAGGCAATGAATGGGTCCGAAATCCGCGAGCCCCGCCTTCACCAAGGGGATGAGGAATTGGATATCCGCTTCTGCCAGAAAGGCATGGGTCGCGCGCACCGAGGACTCCCACACCTCGAAGATCCGCGGGAGGTCCCGGTCTCCGGCGAAGGTGATGGCGGTATTTAGCGGTGGCAGCACTACCGCACCACATTCCCCGCATTGAACAGGGGCACGTACACCGCCAGCAGCAGGGTCAGCACGATCACGCCCATGAAGAGGATGAGGGCGGGGCCGATGAGGCTGGTGACGGCGGCGGTGGCTTTTTCCACTTCCTGATCGAAGAAGTCGGCGACGTGGTCGAGCATCTCGGGGAGGGCGCTGCTTTGCTCGCCCACGCGCACCATCTCCACGGCGAGGGGGTCGAGGATCTTGGCCTGTTCGAGGCTGAAGTGGAGGCTTTGGCCGGCGCGCACGGTGTCGATGACGGTGACGAGGTTGGCTTTCATGCGTTCGCTGGGGCTGGTGCGCTGCACCACCTCGAGGGCGGGCACGGCGGGAAGGCCGCCGGCCAGGAGCACGCCGAGGGTGCGGCAGAACACAGAGGAGTGGTACATGCGAACAAGGGTGCCCACGCGCGGCACGGCCAGCAGGCCCCGCTCCAGGGCGCGCCTTCCCTGCACCGTCACCACCATCCACCGCGCCAGGAAGACGAGGCCCACCACGAGGATCGCCTGCAGCCAGAGCGTGGACCGGAACACGTTGCCCACGGCCAGCAGGGCCTGGGTGATGGCGGGCATCTCGGTGTCGCCGCTGGCGTAGAAGTCGGCGAACTTGGGCAGCACCACGTTGAACATGACCCCGAGGGCGATGACGAGCACCACCACGAGGAAGGCGGGGTAAATGAGCGCCTCCGTGATGCGGCGGCGGCTCTGCTGGCTGAATTTTTGGAAGGCCAACCAGCGCCCGATCACCTCGGCCATGGCGCCGCTGCGTTCGCCGGCCACCACGTTGCTCATGTAGACGGAGGGGAAGCCGCCCGCCTGATCCAGCGCTTCGCTGAAGGCCATGCCCTGTTTGAGGCGCTCCACCACCACGTCCAGGGCGGCGCGAAGGTCCGCATCCTTGCCATGCCCCACCAGCAGTTCCAGGGACTGCAGCAGGGGGATGCCCGCCTTCAGCAGCGCCAATAGTTCCTGGTTGAAGAGGATGAGGGATTCCGACTTGATCTGGCGCCGGCGCTGGAAGAGGCCTTCGGAGCGCTTCACCTCCAGGGGGAAACCCCCTTCGGCCATGACGAGCTGCTTCACGCCCTCGGCAGTGTCGGCCTCGAAGTCCCGGAGCAGGACCTCACCAGCGGCGGTTGTGAACTTCACGGTGAATCGCATGGGGAATCTCGAAATTCCAGCTTAAACGCAGGCCCGGGTGCGGAGGTCAGCTAATCTGGCGTCCTAATGCTGTTTGAGAGGTCCTTCGGAGGTTTCGTGCGCATCGCCCTGTCCTTGGTTCCCGCCCTCGTTTGCACCCTCGCCGGCGGCGACCTGCCCCTGCTCCAGGTGGGCACCCCGAAGCCCGTGGACCTGGACCTGCGCACGGTGGACCCGACCCGCCTGATCCCCAGCGATCCCCGGGATCCGGCCCTGGTGGAAGCCAGTCGCCGGGCTTGGCAACCCCTCCTGGAGCCCTTCGCCGCCGCGCCCTCCCTGCGCCTGCGCCTGGGCCAGGGCCCCCTCCGCACCGCCCTGCTGCTCTCCGCCGCCCAGGCCATCCGCGCCTGGCGCCCGGAGGTGGGCCTCTACGTGGGCCCCGATTTCGGGGATCAGCCCCTGCTGGACGAGGCCGCCTGGGGCGCCGTGGATGGCGGGGCCCTCCTGCCCGAGGATCTGGGTCCGGACGCCCCCGCCTGGCGCGACCGGCTGGCGGCGGCCATGGGTGGCTTCCCCGGCCGCCCCTGGGCGCTCTGGCTGCCCGAGGATCCCAAGGGCCGCGCCGCCACCCTGCTCGGCGATGGCGGTCGCCTGGTGATTCCCGCCGGAGGCCCGACGGCCCGACTGGCCGCGGAGCTCGGCCCCGACAGCTATGAGGTGGAGGGCGGCCCCGGTGACCTCACCGTGCACCGCGGCACCGCAGGTCGGCGCTGGCGCTTCGAGGGCGAAGCCTGGGTGACGGCCCCCCTGCTCAAGGGCCGCACGGAAGTGAACGTCAGCGCCGCGCGACCCTACGAGGTGGGCGCGCTGCTGGCGAAGATGCGGGCGGAATCCCTGCGGGGCCTCGCCTTCCTTCGCACCCTCCAGGCCACGGTGGAACTGGATCTGCGCTTCCAATCCCCCCGGGGCGATGACAGCGAGTTGGGCTTCACTTTCGGCTACTTCGAGGCCCAGGGAGAGCAACCCGAACTCCTGCAGAAGGAGGTCCGCTTCAACGGCGTGAAGGCCAACATCCGCGGCGAAGTGCAGCTTCCCGTGGTGGAGGCCCGCACCTCCATGGCCCTGCCCGCCGCCCTCGGCTTGCAGGAACGCTTCCGCTACGCCGATGGCGGGGCCGCGGGCCCGGGCCTGCGCCGCCTCACCTTCGAACCCGTGGGCGACACTGCCGGCCTGCCATCCGGGGAACTCATCGTCGAAGAAGCCACGGGTCGCATCCACCGCGAAGTCCGCGAACGCTCTGGCCTGCCCGGCACCGTGAAGAGCGAGCGCATGGAGCTCACCTACGGCGAGTTCGGCGGTACCTGGCGGGCCGTGGACGTGCGCACCTTCGAGCGTTGGCTCAGCGCCAACGGCGGCGTGGTGCAGGTGCGCCGCCACTTCCACTTCAAGGATCCCAAGGTGAACGCCGAGGGCTTCCAGGAGGCCCGGGCCGCCGTGCGCGCCTCCAAGGAGACGATGCTGCGCCAGACCCCCGAGGGCGTGCGCTATTACACCCGCCAGGACGATGGCACCCGCAAGGTGGAGGAGCGCCCCAAGACCAACGGCCGCGCCATCGCCGGCCTATTGCTCGTGGATCCCGGCGTCACGCCGCCCGTGCTGCCCCTGGGCGGCCTCGCCCTCTTCGACTTCAACGCCTTCAACCGCGACATCCAATACACGGCCCTCATCGCGGGCGTATTCAACACCGCCAGCATGGTGGTGCCCCGCCTGCCCCTGGGCCTGGATGGTTCCCTCAGCGGCACGGCCCTCTTCATCAAATCCGATGAGCGCCCCGTGAAGGATGGAACTCTGCAGGACAAGGACGCTGTGGGCCACCTCTTCGGCCGCTTCCGCGCGGGCCTGGGCCGGGATCTCGGGGCGGGCTTCCGGATGGAAGGCGATGCGATCTTCGACTACGACAAGTACAGCCGCCCCCGGGACGACAAGTACGAGACCCCCGGGTTCGTGCTGCCCCCCAGCGGCTGGACCCGTGAGGGCCGCCTCTCGGCCTCCTGGCTGGGCGCCGGCTTCCAGCTGCGCGGCTACCACGGATGGGGCCAGCGCCCGGAGGGCACCTTCGGGGCCCCCGGCGATCTGCAGACCATCCCCGAGGGCGGACGCTTCACCCGCTGGGGCGGCACCGTGGGCCAGAGCATCGAACTGGGCACCCGCACCTGGATGAAGGTGCAGGCGGGCCTGGATGGCGGCCGCAACTTCGACCGCTTCAACAGCCTGGAAGTGGGTGGTGCCTTCGGCGGCGGCGCCGTGTCCGGCATCCGCTCCAACGCCCTGACGGCGGATCGCATCCTGCGGGGCGCGGCGGACGTAGCCTTCCCCACGGGCCCCAACCTCCGCATCACGCTGGGCCTCCAGTACGCCCGCGCCCGCAGCCTCGATGACCAGAAGTACTACAACTTCTCGGGCCTCAAGGTGGGGGGCGATCTGCCCGGCTGGGGCTGGTTCACCACCTTCCGCGTGGACCTGGGTATTGGCCTCCAGAGCGACATCCCCGGCGTGAAGACCGTGAGCGGCTACATCGCCGCCCTGCGGCTCTTCTAGCGCCCGCCCTTCCCCTTAGGCTTCCAGACTCCTGCCCTCCCGATGCCGGCCGATCAGGGAGATAGCACGGAGGCTGGAAGCCCATGGGTTCGGGAAAGCACACCACGGAGGGTCCCGGCCACGCCAGTCCGGGCCGGGCCTCTGAGCTCAAACCCGTGACCAAACCCAAGAAGGGGGGGCGCCGCATCCCCTGGTGGAAGCGGCCCTGGGTCTTCTGGGCAGCCATCGGACTCTGCCTGAGCCTGGGCCTCGGCCTGGCTCTCCTGGCCTACGTCACCCAATCCAGGGAGGCCACCTCCGACCGCAAGGCCCACCTCGAAGCGGAGCTGCGCACCCTCGCCACCTCGCTGCAGCAGCACGCCGAGCTTCCCTTCCGCCCCAGCCGGGGGTACCTGCGCACCCTCACGAGCCTCGCCCGGACCCGCCTCGCCTTGGAGTGGTTGCAGACGGGCGAGGGGGATCCCGACGCGGATCGCCAGAGCCTCCTGGAAGGGGAACTCGCGGACCTCCTGCGGGCCTACACCCAGGAGCGCCCGGCTGCGCGGGAGGAAGCCGCTTTGGAAGACCTGCGAAGGGCGCTGCGCGGCGCCGCCGACCACCTCCAGCACCTTCGCGAGGCCTCGGGTCTGCCGGAGCCCGCCTGGGCCGCCGAGCTTGGAGAGGCCTGCGCTGCGGCGGGGGTGCCCCCAGAGGTGCTCGTGGACGTCGACGCGAAATTGAACCGCGTGCGGGAGGCCACCCAAACCCTGGAGGAGGCCCTGGGCATCGCCCTCCTGGACACCCAACGGCTGCAGCAGCCCGGCTACGAGGTGGTGAGTTTTCAGCCCGATCCCCAGCGGATCACCCTCATCGGCGAGGGCTGGGCCGCCACGGGACAGGGCACGGACGCCCGCACCCCGGGCCGGAGGGTGGCCTTCACCGTGGAAGGCACGGCCCTGGTCCACCACCTCCTGAACGTGGGCACCTGGACGAGCCTTGCCCGGGTGGAGAAGGGCCCCCATGGCTCCGTGCGCTACGTCGTGGATACGGCGACCCAGCACCTGGAAGCGCGGGGGCCCGAGCATGCCCGCGCGGTCCCCGCCGCCGCCCGGGGGCTTGAGGCGGCCTGGAAGGCCCTGAACCCCAAGGCGGCCTTACCCACCTTCACGAAGGTGCAGCGCAAGGCCTTTGAAGACATCTTCGTGGAATTGGAGCCCGACGCCGGAGCGGGAACCCCCGATGGCAAGCCCGACCTGGACCTCTGGCCCACCGAGGGCGAGATCGCCACCGTGAAGGATTATTTCGGGCCGAAGGATGACCTCGTGGTGCTGAGGTATTCCCTGGCGGGGGAGGTGCGTCTGCAGGTGCTGGCCCACGCCGGCCTGCCGTACACCCTCGCCGGCGCCATGGCAGAGGGCCAACTCGCAGTGCTGCCCGGGGCCACCCTGCTCTGGATCACCGAGCTGCGCGTGCCCGCCGGCGCGGAAACCCAGGGCTACGAGGCGGTGCAGATCATGGAGCGACCCCGGGCGCGAAAGACCATGGCACCAAGCTAAGCCTTCAGACCTTCCAAGGTCGCGAGGATCTCGGCATCCTCCGGGCGGTCCCCGGGGACCTTCGCGCAGAGCTGATGGACCAGCCGCACCAGCGCCGGAGGCAGCTCGGGCTTCTGGCTCGCCAGGTCCGGCAGGGGGCGGCTCCGATGCTGATCAAGGATCTCGAAGGGCGTCTCCCCCTCGAAGGGCGGCGCGCCCGCCAGCAGTTCGTAGAGCATGATGCCGAAGGAATAGCGGTCCGCCGCGGGGCCCACCTGGCTCTTAAGCTGGGCCTCGGGAGCCGCGTAGCGCGGGGTTCCCAGGAAGGCGTAGGTCGTGGTGAGGGTGGCCGCGTCCAGGGTGCGCGCAATGCCGAAGTCCATGACCTTCACCACATCGCCTTCAAACATCACGTTGGCGGGCTTGAGGTCGCGATGCACAATGCCCAAGTCATGGGCGTGGGTCATGGCACTGGCAACGCCCATGGCGATCCGGAGGACTTCCGGCAGCGGCAAGTTTCCCTCACGCCGGAGGCGCTGATCCAGGCGCTCCCCGGAAATGAACTCCATGGCCAGCCAGGGTGTGCCCTCCTCCAGTCCCGGATCCACCACGCGGACGAGGTTGGGGTGATCCAGTCGGGTGCCCAGCTGCGCCTCATGGCGGAAGCGCGTGAGGAATTCCGGATCCTCCTGGCGATAGGGATGGAGGCGCTTGAGGGCCACCTGGGCGCCCGACGTGGCGTGGCGGGCCAGATAGGTACTCGCGAAACCTCCGCGGCCCAGGAGTCGCTCGATGCGGTAAGGCCCAACCTGGGTGGGATCAGCGTCTTCCGAGGCGCGGGCCCTGCGGCGGAGCGCAGCCCAGGCCAGCACCACAGTGAGGGCACCAAGCCCCAGAGTCCCGGCCCACCTGGAGAATGGCTCCGTCGGTGGTGCGGAAACCGGAGCCGGGGGGATGGGGCGTGGTCCCGCGGGCGTCTGCTGCGTGGCCACCGACAGCCGGGCCGGGGCAGGGCCGGGTACGGCTGGCTTCGGGGGTTCAGGAGCTGGGGAAGCGGACGCGACTGACGGGAGTGGAATCAGGGCGGGCGGGTCGATGTGAGGCGGCTCCGGCCGGGGCGCTTCAGGGACCGTTTTCGGGGCCGGCCCCGGAGCGGGGGCGAGGGGCGGCGTCAGGGCGGCGAGGGCCTTTGCGAGGCGGTCCCGCTCGGCCTTGGGTTCGTCGTGCGCCGCCGCCTGGATCAGGGCTGCCTGGGCGGCGGGCGCGTCCCCCAACTCCAGATGGCACTTCGCCAGGTGGGAGTGAGGCGCGTAGTTCAGGAGGAGGTTGTTGCCGTAGGTGATCACCCGGGCGGCGGAAGCAGGGCGCAGCTCCGCGGCCCTGCGGAAAGCGGCCAGAGCGACTCGCCACTCCCCCCGTCGTTCGGCTTCGAGCCCCTCCGTGTAGGCCGCATAGAAGGTCGACTGGGTTTGGGCCGGGAGGGTAGGAGCGACCAAAGTCGCCAGCAGGAGGAGGCGAGCCCTCATTCAGTCCCCCACGAATAAGTGGTGGAAGGCCCGCTCCAGCGGTCCGCGGCTGAACCGGCAATTGGCGCTGAAGTCGATGCGGTGCTCGGTGATGCGCTCGGTGCCCACGGACGTGGAAGTGGCTGCGGAGCGGTTGAGGATCTGATCCACTTCCAAAAATTGCGAGGCCCGGCGGGTACCCCAGCCGTAGCGGTAGGCGACATCCACCCCCAGCGGTCCGCGCTTTAGACCCGTGCCCAGGGAGGCCCGGTACATCACCCGCTGCACGCCGGTGATCCGATCCACCAGAGGCTGGGGTTCCCTGCTCCAGCCGAACCGCAGGGGGATCACGTAGCCCGCCTCGGTGATCTGCAGATACTCCGCCCCTGCATGGAAGTCGGTGGCGTTCGGCGTGCGATCCCGCCGGTCGAAATCGAAGAAGCTCCGGCCATCCAGCCGGCTGCCGGGGCTCATGTAGCGGGCCGTGGACCAGAGGGTGTGGGTGAGGTCCGCGGTCAGCAGCCAGCGCTCCGAGGGCCGGTAGGCGTAGCCCACCCCGGTGCTCGCCGGCCAGTGGAGCCCGGTGGTGAGGGTCGGCGTGGCGAAGCCACCCTGGGGCAGGTTGGTGGCGAGGTGGTTGGAAAAGGTGAAGTCGGCGTGGAACCCCGAACGCCGCACGATTCCCAGGCTCCAGGTGGGCCAACGCCAGATGAGGCCGAAGTTGAAGTTCCCCCCATCCAAGGCACTGCGCTCCCCGAAGGTAACGACGGTGTCGGCCCCGCCTTCGGTCCGGATGCTCGTGGAGTCCACCTCCCAGCGCCCTCGCCAGCGATTGTAAGAAGCTCCGAACAGGATCCGCTGGCTCAGCTCGTAGGCCATGGCGAAGGCATAGGTATCGATTTGACCCGACTGTCGGAGGGTCTGGTCCAAGTGCGCTGGAGCCCCCACAGCGGACGCCACGGGATTCTCATCGAGGACCCGGCGGGAGTCCTCATCCAAGGCGAAGGCGCGCTGGACGGACAGCTGCATCACCAAGTTCCGCCCGCCCACGGACAGGGGTGCCGTGGCGGAGAGGAAGAGGGGATCCACCCGGGTGCCGCTCGTGAGCGAATCGCTGGCGGCGAGCACCCGGCCCTGGCCGGAAGTCTCGAAGTCCTGGTACCGCACCGTGCGATCGTTGCGACGAAGCACGAAGCTCACTTCGGGATCGAGCAGTTGGGCGAGCCCAGCGGGATTGAAAGAGACGGCGGTGGCATCGTCAGCCACGGCGATGAACGCGCCGCCGAGCCCCATGGCCCGAGCTCCGGCCCCCATGACCGTGAAGTTCGTCCGAGATTGCTCCGCGAGAAGGGTACCCAGGGGATTCTGGGCGGCCAGGGCCAGCCCCGCCGCCCCAAGGAAGGCGGCTCCGGAGCGAAGGAGGGAAGCGGGAAGGCGCATGGGTTCGGCGTCCCTTCCATCATCGCCGAAAGATGGCATTCGCGGGGCCCCGGGTCAGAGGGCGGGCCCCTCCGCCATGGCCTTCCGGATTTGTGCGGCGAGGTCGTCCATGAGGGCGTAGCGCTTGGCGTACATCCCCCGCTTGTTGGGCTTGATCTCCTCGCGGCTTCGCCGCTTGGCCTTGCGAGGTAGATAAAACCAGCCGTCCAGGGCCCGATGACCTCCCAGCTCACTCCAGAAGGCGTCGTAGTCGAAGGTGAGTTCATGAATCCAGGGGAGGTGGATCAGGTGCTTGCGTCGGTGCACCTGGATCTCGTTGCCGGCTCCGAACATTTCCCGCACCCCGAGGGCCCGGGCGGCTTCCTGAGCGGCGAAGACCACCATGGCCTTGGGCCGAAGCCCGTGCATGGCCTTCTGCAGGGCCTTCATGAACCCATCCTCGTTCTCAGAGCGCCCCTGGACACAGCCCGCGTAAAAGGTGAGACGGTCATGCTGCCACTCCAGAGCGAAGGAGATGGAGCTGATCCGTCCTCCCTGTT
The DNA here is from genome assembly GCA_964617215.1 of uncultured Solibacteraceae bacterium. Classification (GTDB taxonomy): domain Bacteria; phylum Acidobacteriota; class Holophagae; order Holophagales; family Holophagaceae; genus JAFDVN01. Next base: position 723,899 of record CAZTVL010000001.1, read on the forward strand.
CCGGGCAGCGCAAGGTGATGGCGAACTCCCCCTCCTTGCGGAAGCGATTGTCGAAACCCAGGCAAATCTCCGCGGGGCCGAGGTCGCCCAAGGTGGTCGAGGCCAGCACCACACCGTCGCCCTCTCGTTGGAGCAGGGCTTCCTTGGCCGCGCCCCCCTTCCACTGGATGAAGGCGTAGGTGTCCATCATTACCTTCGTGCGGCGCACGAGGCCCCAACGCGAGGAGAGGTAGGCTCGCATGGGCTTGAAACTGAGGATGGGGTTCGCCTTCGCGAAGGCCTGCATCTCCTCGGACTGGAGGCGGGAGAACCACCGCAGGGCCTGCACCGGGCGGGCCGCCGCCAGCAGGGCCCAGCGGAGGTTCTGCTTTAGGCGCCGACCCAGGCCATCGGCGCGGTAGGCCCCGGCGCTGAGCGCCCAGGCCTTCCGAGCCGCGGACCAGGAAGGAATCCCTTTAGGCGTAGAAGCCCCGGTAGTGCATGGCCTGCGAAACCTTGTCCAGCGCCAGGATGTAGGCGCCGATGCGGGGGTTCGTCTTGTACTTGTCGGTGGTGGCGAACACCTGCTGGAAGGCGTGCACCATGTACTCCACGAGGCGCTCGTTGACTTCGCGCTCGCGCCAGTAGAAGCCCTGGCGGTTCTGCACCCACTCGAAGTAGGACACGGTCACGCCGCCGGCGTTGGCGAGGATGTCGGGCACCACGAGCACGCCGTTGTCCAGGAGGATGGGATCCGCCTCGGGGGTGGTGGGGCCGTTGGCGCCCTCCACGATGACCTTGGCCTTGATCTTGGCGGCGTTCTCTTCGGTGATCTGGTTCTCCATGGCGCCGGGGACGAGCACGTCCACGGGCAGGGTGAGCAGTTCGGCGGGCTCCATGGCCTCGCCGCCCTTGAAGCCGGCCACGCCCTTGGTCTCGGCCACGTGCTTCATGAGCGCGTGGATGTCGAGGCCGCGGTCGTTCTTGATGGCGCCGGAGACGTCGCTCACGGCGATGACGCGGGCACCGGCCTCATGAAGCAGGCGGGCGGACTGGCTGCCCACGTTGCCGAAGCCCTGCACGGCCACGGTGGCGCCGGCCAGGTGCTTGCCCAGGCGCTGCATGGCTTCGCGGGCCACGATGAGCACGCCGCGGCCGGTGGCCTCGTTGCGGCCCAGGGAACCGCCGATGCCCAGGGGCTTGCCCGTGACGACGGCGTTGGAGGTGCTGCGCACGTGCATGGAGTAGGTGTCCAGCACCCAGGCCATGGTCTGGGCGTTGGTGCCCATGTCGGGGGCGGGCACGTCGCGGTCGGGGCCGATGATGTCCATGATCTCGGCGATGTAGCGGCGGGTCAGCCGCTCCAGCTCGCCCTGGCTCATCTTCGTGGGATCGCAGATGATGCCGCCCTTGCCACCGCCGAAGGGCACGTCCACCACCGCGCACTTCCAGGTCATCCACGCGCTGAGGGCTTTCACCTCATCGAGGGAGACGTTCTTGTCGTAGCGGATGCCGCCCTTGGCGGGGCCGCGCGCGATGTTGTGCTGCACGCGGTAGCCCTCGAAGACCTCCCAGTGGCCGTCGTCCATCATCACGGGCAGGCTCACGATCATGGAGCGGCTGGGCGCCATGAACACCTTGAAGAGGGCATCTTCCAGCCCGTAGAGTTCCGCGGCCACCTTGAGGCGGGCCTGCATGGCTTCAAAAGGATTGTGGTGGTCGCTCATCGCATCTCCGGTGGAGGTTGGGATCAGGAGTTGGGGTTCAGGATTGGGGGCCGGAGCCGAGGACGGGGTGGGTTTCCGGGGGCAGCTCGAGCTCCCGGCCTTCCTTCCAGAGACCTTCCAGGTTGTAGTGAGCGCGGGTCTCTTCATCCATGACGTGGACCACAAGATCCCCGAAATCGAGGAGGATCCAGTTGCCCATGGAGTGACCTTCGCTGGAGAAGACGCGGTGGCCCAGGGGGCGCAGGGCATCCTCCACGGCATCGGCGACGGCGCGGTTCTGCCGGTCGCTGCTGCCGCTCATGAAGGCGAGGGTTTCGGTGAAGCTGCAGGCATCCTTCACATCCAGCAAGCGGATCCGGAGAGCCTTCTTGGATCGCGCGGCTTCGACAACAGCGCTCAACCGATTATCAAGGGGCATTCACACCTCAAACAGCGTCAACGATACAGGTTTTCACGGGTGATCGCAGCTAAGACCTCGGGAGGAAGGTCCGCGGCGAGGGAATCATCGGCAGCACCTGCCGATAACTTGGAACGGAGCACGGTGGAAGCCAGATCCAGCTCCGTGGCGGGCAGCCACAGGAATTCGCCGGGGCCTCCCGTCCAGGCCGCCACCACCCGGGCCGGGAAGCCCTCGGGAAGGGTGACCGGCGCCCCAGGGCGGGGTGCCATGGCCATGGAAGCCAGCTCCAGGATGCGATCCACCTTGTGCCAGCGGGGCAGGAGGGCCAGCTGGTCCGAGCCCAGCACGAGGATGAAGGTGGCCTCGGGCGTGACGGCCCGCAGGGCCTCCAGGGTGTCCACGGTATAACTGGTGCCGCCCCGATCCATTTCGTGGCGCTCCAGGGTGATGCGGGGGTCCAGGCCCAGAAAGGCGGCCTTCACGAGGCCCAGGCGGGCCTCCGGCGAGGGGCCCGCCTGGGCGGCCTTGAGGGGCGATTGGGCCGCTGGCATGACGCGCAGCTCATCCAGATTCAGGTGTTCCAGCGCCAGCTTCGCCAGCTTGAGGTGGCCGAGGTGGGGGGGGTTGAAGGCCCCGCCCAGGAGGCCGACTCGCTTCATTTCGCTTCGTCCTGCAGGAAGGCGAAGGCGGCGAAAGCCAGTTCCTTGAGCCCCTCACCGGTGACGCCACTGATGAGCCAGGCCTTCTGGCCCCGGGCCTCGCAGAGCTTTTCGAAGGCCACCTTGCGGTCCTCATCCTGGAGGGCATCCAGCTTGGTACCCACGAGCCAGCGGGGCTTGGTGGCCAACACCGGCGAAAAGGCGGCCAGCTCGGCCTCGATGATGCGAACCGCATCCTCGGGCTCCTGCATGGGGTCGGAGAGGTCCACCAGCTGCATGAGCATGCGGGTGCGCTCCACGTGGCGAAGGAACTGGATGCCCAGGCCCGCGCCGCCGGCGGCGCCTTCGATGAGGCCGGGAATGTCGGCAATGACGAAGCTCTCGTGCTCGGAGCCGCCGAAGCGATCCATGCTCACCACGCCCAACTGGGGTTGCAGGGTGGTGAAGGGGTAGTTGGCGATCTTGGGACGGGCAGCGCTGAGGCGGCTCACCAGGGTGCTCTTGCCCGCGTTGGGGAAGCCCGCGAGGCCCACGTCCGCGATCATCTTCAGTTCGAGGTCCAGGAGGCGGTGTTCGCCTTCCTCGCCGGGCTGGGAGTGGCGGGGCGTGCGGTTGGTGGCGCTCTTGAAGTGCCAGTTGCCCAGGCCGCCGCGACCGGCGCGGGCCACGCAAAGCAGTTCGCCATCGACCATGAGCTCGGCGAGCACTTCGCCGCTCTCCGCATCCTTCACGAGGGTGCCCAGGGGCACGTCGAGGATGATGTCCTCGCCATCGTTGCCGTTCTTGAGGCTGCCCATGCCCTGGCCGCCGCGATCCGCCACGAACTTGCGCTTGTTGCGGTAGGCATTGAGGGTGTTGAGCGAGCGGTTGGCGCGCAGGAACACGCTCCCACCCAGGCCGCCATCGCCACCGTCGGGGCCACCTTCCGGGGCGAACTTTTCCCGGCGGAAGGACGTGCATCCCGATCCGCCGTGGCCGGCGGTCACTTCGAGTTGGAGGTGGTCAAGGAACATGGGCGGTGGCTTCAGGCTTAGGGCTTCGGGTCACAGGAGGGAATCCGCAGCCGGGCCAAAAAAACGCGCAGTCCCTGAGGGAGACTGCGCGTCGGATGATTCGAGAGCCGATTAGGCCTCGAGGGGATCGATGTGGATGAAGCGGCCGGAGCGGCCCTTGTCCTGGAAGCGCACCTTGCCGTGCACCAGGGCGAAGAGGGTGTGGTCCTTGCCGATGCCCACGTTAACGCCGGGGCGGAACTTGGTGCCGCGCTGGCGAACGAGGATGGAACCGGCAGTGACCTGCTCGCCGCCGAATTCCTTGACGCCGAGGCGCTGGGAATGGGAATCGCGGCCGTTACGGGTGGAGCCTACGCCTTTTTTGTGAGCCATGGGTCACCTCTCCTTAAGCCTTGATGCTCTTGATGCGCACTTCCGTGAACCCCTGACGGTGGCCCTGGGTGCGCTGGTAGGTGGTGGTGCGGCGCTTCTTGAAGATCAACACCTTCTTGGCGCGATCGTGCGTGACGACCTCGGCCTCGACGGTGGCGCCCTTCACGGTGGGCTGCCCCACGAGCAGATCGCCGTTCTTGTCCACGAAGAGCACCTGGTCGAAGGTCACCTTCGCCTTGATGTCGGCTTCGAGCGTTTCCACGCGGAGGATATCGCCCTCGGACACGCGGTACTGCTTGCCACCGGTCTGAATGACTGCGTACATGATTGCCTCTGAAGTTGAGCGGTGACGGGCGGCGATCCCAGGGGGATGCACTTAAAGGCCCGGAGCCAGCAAGGTCGATTAGATTGCCACGGGATGGCATGTGGTTCAAGGGAAAAGGCGGGAGGGGGCCCCAGGCATTCACCCCTGGCCTTGCCCGGCTCCGCCCCGTCCGGGGGCAAGATGGGGGGGGTGCCGCCCCCCGTCCCCCTGTCCAGGCCCGGAAAAGCCCGTCAAGGAAGGGGAATGGCACACTAGGGGCTATGGCCAACGACCTCCGCGCCTTCCTCAAGCAGCTCGAATCCGCCGGGGAGCTCCACCGGGTGAAGGTGGAGGTGGATCCCGTGTTGGAAATGGGCGCCATCGCCGACCGTGTCTCCAAGGAGCCCCGGGGCGGCAAAGCCCTCCTCTTCGAGAAGGTGAAGGGCCACCGCATGCCGGTCCTCATGAACGCCTATGGCTCCAAGCGGCGCATGGCCATGGCCCTGGGGGTGGAGAAGGAAGCCCGGGGGATCGACGCCGTGGCCGACCGCATCGAATCCCTCATCAAAGAGGCCATGCCCAAGCCCGGCCTGGGCTTCTTCGACAAGCTCGCCAAGCTGCCCATGCTCGCCGAGGTGGGCAACTGGATGCCCAAGAGCGTGAAGAAAGGCGCCTGCCAGGAGGTGGTGCTCACGGGCGACCAGATCAAGCTCTCGGAACTGCCCGTGCTCACCACCTGGCCCGAGGATGGCGGCCCCTTCATCACCCTGGGCATGAGCCACACCCGCAACAAGGAGACCGGCCACCGCAACGTGGGCCTCTACCGGTTGCAGGTCTTCGACGACCGGACGCTGGGCTTCCACACGCAGCTCCACCACGATGGCGCCCGCAATCGCCACGGCTACGGCAAGGACGAGAAGATGCCCGTGGCCGTGAGCTTCGGTGGCGATCCGAACCTCACCTACTGCGCCACGGCCCCCCTGCCCCCCTTCGTGAGCGAGGTGATGTTCGCGGGTTTCCTCCGGGGCGAGGGCATCGAGATGGTGAAGTGCGTGACGAACGATCTGGAAGTCCCCGCGGACTCCGAGATCGTCATCGAGGGGTACGTGAACCCCGGCGAGCTGCGCCGGGAAGGCCCTTTCGGCGACCACACGGGCTACTACAGCCTCGCCGATGACTACCCGGTGCTGCACGTCACGGCCATCACGATGAAGAAGGAGCCCCTCTTCCCCGCCACCATCGTGGGCCGCCCGCCCCAGGAGGATGAATGGCTGGGCTACGCCACGGAGCGCATCTTCCTGCCCCTGCTGCGCATGGTGCTTCCGGAAGTCCGCGACATGCACCTGCCCGCCGCCGGGGCCTTCCACAACCTCGTCATCGTCTCCATGAAAAAGGAGTACCCGGGCCACGCGCAGAAGGTCATGAGCGCCATCTGGGGCACGGGCCAGATCATGTTTACCAAGTGCGTGGTGGTGGTGGACGAGGACATCGATCCCCACGACCTCACGGAAGTGCTCTTCCGCATCACCAGCAACGTGGATCCCAAGCGCGACATGCTCTTCACGGATGGCCCCCTGGACGTGCTCGACCACGCCAGCGACCGCTTCGCCTTCGGCAGCAAGGTGGGCATCGACGCCACGCGGAAGAACAAGCCCTTCGACGACTATAAGCGCGAGTGGCCGCGGGATCTCACCTTCCCCGATGAGATCCTCGGTCGCATCGACCGGCGCTGGAAGGAGTACGGGTTTTAACGGAACAGGGGCCGCTACCGCGGCCCCTTCCTTTGTCCGTGCACCTTAGAAGCGGAAGGTCACGCCCGCCTGGATGAAGTCGAAGTCACCTTCCCAGGCCTTGCCTTTCTGGTAGCGCAGCTCAGCGCCGACGGTCTTGTTAAACTGATAGCCGAGGCCCGCGGCGAGGCCCAGCTTGGTGGTGCTCTCGGAGGTGTTCCCGAACAAGGGGTCGCTCAACTCGGCCTTCCAACGGTTGGCGGAGAGGCCGGCGGTGAAGTAGATCCCTTCCGCCTTGCCTTCCACAAAGTAGAGGTAGTCCGCACCCACGGACAGATTGTTCACCTTGAGGCTCGCACCGTAGGCGGAGTACTCGGGGAACCAGATGTAATCGAGGCGGGGACGGAGCGCGTGCCCTTTGCCGAGATCCACGAAGAGATGGGCGCCGACGCCGAATCCAAGCTTGCTATCCACGGCATCCTTCAAATCGCTCTGGGGCTGATTCAGGGTCGCCTGCAGTCCGAAACGGGGACCTTCCTGGGCCGCGAGGGACGTGGCGGCGAGGGCGGTGACGGCGAAAGCGAGAGTACGAAGGTTCATGAGAACTCCTCTGGGCCCACCGGGGCCATGCCTTCAAGTGCAGGCCTGGTGCCAATTTATTTCTTCGGGGGGGATGCAGGATCGAAGTCCATGCAGCACAAGGCCATGTTGACGACGCAGGACATCCCGAACCCCCGCTTCCACTTCTTACGAGGTGTTGCAGCCCCGCCACAATCCCGTCGAACTCTGCAACAAAAGGGGCCCCGAAGGGCCCCATCCATCGGCGTGCGCGGCGCCTTAGAACTTCAGGGTGGCGCCCACGCTGAAGGTATCGCCGTTGAGACCGCTTCCCAGGCTGCTGTGCACAAAGCGGGCTTCGGTGCCGAAGGTGGTGTTCCATTGGTAGCCCAGACCCGCGGAGAGGCCGAGGTGGGTGGAATCGAAATTCTCCTTCACACCCGCCTTCTTCACCTCATAGGACCAACGGACCATGGAGAGGCCGCCGAGGAAGTAGACACCGGCGGTGTCCTTACCTTCGACGTAGAAGAGAAAGTCGCCCCCCAGGTTGAGGTTGGAGACTTTGTTCTTGGCAGGGAAGACATCGGTCTCGGGCCAGGTGTTGAAATCGCCGCGAGCGCGGATGGCCATCCCATTGCCGAGGGAGAAGTGAGCGTGAACGCCGACGCCCACGCCGACCTTGCTGTCCACGGCGTCCTTGAGGTCGCCCATGGGCAGGTTGGCCTGGGCCTGGACGCCCAGCTTGACGTCTTGGGCCAGGACCGCGGTGGAAGCGAGGGCGAGTGCGAGGAGGGAAAGTCGCATGGGAACTCCTTGGGGGCCTTGTGGCCCTTCCAGGATGCCTGAATTGCCGCCTGAACGAAGAAGGCGCCCCGGGGGGCGCCTTCTTTCGCGTCTGAACGGTGGGATCAGGCGTCCTGGCGGATTTCCTTGAGGCGGCCGGCCTTGCCGAGCTTCGCGCGGAGGAAGTACAGCTTGGCGCGGCGCACCTTGTTGTGGCGCAGCACTTCGAGCTTGTCGACGATGGGGCTGTTCAGGGGGAAGATACGCTCGACGCCCACGCCGGACGCCATCTTGCGCACGGTGAAGGAGGCGCGCATGCCACCACCCTTGATGCCGATGACGGTGCCCTGGAAGATCTGGATGCGCTCCTTCTCGCCTTCACGCACCTTCACGTGCACCTTCACGGTGTCGCCAGGTCCGATCTTGGGAAGGTCTTTGCGGAGGAGGCTCTGCTCCAGCTTGTCGATGATGTTCATGGATTCTCCTGTGGGCCAGCGGTCGAACTACCCACATGGGCGGACATGGCTCGAATCCCCGAAGCGGGGTGAACGGATGAGTGTATCGGAATGGCCTTGGAAATCAAGGGATCCTTGGAAGGCCCTGGGCTCTGGGCTTTAGGCTCTGGCTGCCGCCGACCCGTGGAATCAACCCGGATGGGTCGAGCCCAGCCAGCGCCTAAAGCCCAGCGTCCAAAGCCTTAAACCCCTTCCACCCTTTGGGCTTGGGCTCGTCCCAGTCCCCGGGGTGCTCCACCTGCCAGGCACACCACTGTTCAGATCTGGGCAGTTCCGGGAGACGATCCCTCAGGTAGGCCGCCCACAGATCCGGCCGCCGGTCCCGGGTGCGGGCCATGGCTTCCCGAAGGCGCCAGAGGCGGACGGCCTCGTGATTGCCCCCCTTGAGCACCTCGGGCACGGAACGGCCCTCGAAGACCTCGGGTCGGGTGTAGTGGGGGTGGTCCAGCAGGCCCCTGGCGAAACTGTCCGCCTCGGCGCTCTCGGCGTTGCCCAGCACCCCGGGCAGCCACCGGGCCACGGCATCAATGAGCACCAGGGCCGGCAGCTCCCCGCCGCTGAGCACCGCCTCGCCCACCTTGTATTCACGGTCGATGCAGGTCTCCACGGCGCGATGGTCCAGCCCCTCGAAGCGACTGCACACGAGGATGAGCTGGTCGAAGGAGGCCAGATCCACCACGGCGTCGTGATCCAACGGCGGCGCCGCCGGACTGAAGTGGACGACGAGGCTCCGCCCCTCCCGGGGCACCGAAGCCAGGGTCTGCTGCAGCACTTCCGGCCGCAGCACCATGCCCGGGCCGCCCCCATAGGGCGGGGCGTCCACGTGGCCGTGGGTGTTGCCGGAGAAGGGTCGGTAACTGTGGGTGTGGAGGCCGTGCCCCAGCTCCCGGAAGGCGCGCCCCGTGATGCCGAGGCGGGCGGCCTCGAAGTACTCCGGCAGGAGGGTGAGCACGTCGATCCTCATGCCCGACCCCAAAAGGTATGGAAGACCTTCAGCCCCCAATGGACGATCTGCTGGAAGAACACCGCGAAATAGAGGGTCGTCACCAAGCTGAAGGCCCCGCCCAGCCAGGCCAGGAAGGGCCACTCCTCCAGCAGGGCCACCCCGATGAGCACGATGCCGACGGCGGGCAGCACGTTGGCCGCGGGCAGCACCACGGGCAAGGCCGCGAGGAAGCCCGTCCAGATCACGAGCAGGCCAAGTCCCCGGCCCTCCAGCTTGCGCCGGGGGGTGTGGCGAGACCCCAACAGTCGGATGTAGCGCTCCACCTGGGCCAGGAGCCCCTTGATCTTGCCCCGATGCATCTCATGGGCCTGAAGGCGCCGGGGGATCCAGGGATGGGGCTGCCGCAGCACCATCTGAGCGCCCAGCACCATGGTGGCCAGGTTCACCACGTTGGCCACGGCGGGGATGAAGGTCAGTAGCCCCACCAACAGGATCGCGAAGCCGTAGGTCTGCTCCCCGGCCTGATCCAGCAGCTCTCCGATGGAGACGGAGCCATCCTCGTCCAGCAGCTGCTGGAGGGCGAGGAAGAGGGGTTCTTGGGGCATCGGCACGCAGGGAAGGGTCTGCATTGAGGCTATCCTGACGCGGTGATTCCCGGCGTCCTCTCCTCCCGATTTGATGCGCTGAAGGTGCGAGCGGCCGCCCTGGCCCTGGAGGATGGGCCCGCCCGGAAGGCCCGCCTCGCTCGCCTGGTCCGCGTCTTCGACGCCCACCGGGGGCGCCTCGCGGAAGCCCTGCGGGCCGACCTGGGCCGCCATCCCATGGAATCCGAGCTCATCGAGCTGCACCCCACGGGCGCGGAGCTGCGCCACGCGCTGCGGCGGGTGAAGGGCTGGATGAAGCCCCGGCGGGTGGGCACGCCCTTGACGCTGATGGGCACTCGCTCCTGGATCCACCCGGAACCCAAGGGTGTGGTGCTGATCATGGCCCCCTGGAACTATCCGGTGTTCCTGCTCTTGGGGCCCCTGGTGGCCGCCCTCGCCGCAGGCAACGCCGTGATGGTGAAGCCCTCGGAAAAGGCGCCGGCCACGGAAAAGGCGCTGGCGGACCTGCTCCGCGAGGCCTTCCCCAATGGGGAAGTGGATGTGGCCACGGGCGGCCCCGACGTGGCGGAATCCCTGCTCGAGCTGCCCTGGAACCACGTCTTCTTCACCGGCAGCACCCGCATCGGACAGCGCGTCATGGCCGCCGCGGCCCAGCACCTCACGCCCGTCACCCTGGAACTGGGCGGCAAGAGCCCCGCCCTCGTCACCGCCTCCGCCGACCTCGAGCAAGCCGCCACCCGCATCGCCTGGGGCAAGCTCGTGAACGCAGGCCAGACCTGCGTGGCCCCGGATTACCTGCTCGTGCACGCTGACGTGCTCCCCGCCTTCCTGGAGCGGTTGAAGGCCCAGTTCGAGGCGCAGGTGGGGGCCGCGCCCCTCGCCAATGGCGACTACGCGAGCCTCGTAGATACCGCCGCCTTCGCCCGCCAGAAGTGCCTCCTCGAGGGTGCCGTGGCCGCGGGCGCCACCGTGGTTTGCGGCGGAACCCAGGATGCGGAGCGCTTGCGCTTGGCCCCCACGGTGCTCACGGGCGTGCCCCTGGATCACCCGCTCATGCAGGAGGAGATCTTCGGGCCCCTCTTGCCGGTGGTGAGCTACCGGGCCGACGCCGAAGCGCTGGCCGTGATCCACACGTTGGATGAACCCCTCTCCCTCTACATCTTCGCCGGCACCCGGAATGAGGAGCAGACTTGGATCCGACGCACCCGCGCTGGCGGCACGGGTCTCGGGCAAACCGTGGTCCACCTCGCCAACCCCAACCTGCCCTTCGGGGGGCGCGGCCCCTCCGGCCTCGGCGCCTACCACGGCGAGCATGGGTTCTGGACCTTCAGCCACGCCCGGGCCGTGCTGCGGCAAGGCCTGCTGGAGCCGCTCAGCCTCTATCGACCGCCCTATGCCGGGGCCTTCAAACGCCTGGCTTTCCGGATGCTGCGCTGGCTCGAGTGATCAACGCAGGGCCGGCGACGTAAAGAGGAACCGCAGGCCGTCCCGGAAATCCACCCGGGTGCCGGGCACGGTTTCCCCGCCTTCGAAGTAGAGCCCCACGATGAGGGCCGTCATGGCCCCACGACCCAGTTCGGCCCAGGGTTCATCGTTGTAGCGGCCCCGGAGCGGTCGCCCCCCACCGCCATTGAACTCCCAGTGTTGGCCGATGTCCCCGTCCCGCTCCACGTAGGTAAGGTAGCGCTCCAGGTCTTTCTTCATGGTGGCGGGCACGCCCTGGGGCCATACGCCCCCCACCACCTGGAGGTTGAACTCCCGGCGCCGGGTTCCACTCACGGCGATTTCCCATCCCTGCCAGATGTGGAACCGCACCTTGCCTTCCCGGAGCACCCGCAGGGCCTTGGCCATGGGGTCTTCACCGGGTCGGCTCGGGCCGGCCATGGCCCTGCGGAAACCCGCCACATCCAGGGATAGGCGGGCCCGACTGAAGGGGGTGCCCTTCATGTCGAAGCCACTCCGCGCGATCTCCACGAGCGCCGGTTCCGCCTGGGGTGAAACCAGGGCTGGCGCAGGCGGGAGCGGGATCATTTGAGCTTCCCCTGCCCTTCCTTCACCAGCTGGCCGCAGGCTCCTGCCACATCCTGGCCCCGGCTGCGACGCACACTGACGATGACGCCCTCCTGGATGAGGATCCGACAGAGCTCCTGGATCCGCGCTTCCGCGGGCGCTTCATACCCGCTGCCTTCGTGGGGATTGAAGGGGATGAGGTTGACCTTGGAAGGGAAGCGCTTCGCGTAAGCAGCCAGGCGACGGCCATCCTCCAGACTGTCGGTGACGCCTTTCAGGAGCACGTACTCCAGCGTGATGCGCTCGCCGCTCTGCAGGGGGAAGGCGCCCAGGGCCGTGGCCAGGGCCTCCATATCCCAAGCCTTGTTCACGGGCATGATGCTGGCACGGTAGTCATCGGTGGTGGCGTTGAGGCTGAGGGCCAGCCGCGGGCGCTTGGCGTAGGCGCCCATGCGCTCGATGCCGGTCACGAGGCCCGAGGTGGATACCGTGATGCGCTTGGGGCTGAGGGCGAGGCCCTTGGGATCCGTGAGGATCTCGAAGGCGGCCATGACGTGGTCGAGGTTGTGCAGCGGCTCGCCCATGCCCATGAACACCAGGTTCAGGGGATCCGGCTCGCCATCCTCTCCCACGGGCCGACCGTGGTGGGCGAGCATGGCCATCACCTGGCCCACGATCTCCGCGGCGCTGAGGTTGCGGATGATGCCCATCTGGCCCGTGGCGCAGAAGGTGCACGCCATGGCGCAGCCCACCTGGCTGGAGAGGCAGAGCGTCGTGCGATCCCGGTAGGGCATGTGGACGCCCTCCACCTGCTTGCCATCCTCCAGCTCGAAGCCGTGCTTGGTGCTGCGGTCTTCGCTGGGCAGGCTCTGGATGATGCGGGGCCATTCCAGCCGGACTTCAACCTGCAGCCGCTCGCGCAGGCCCTTGGGCAAGTTCGTGAAGGCGGACCACTCCGTCCAGCCCTTGGCGTAGATGCCCTCGAAGAGCTGATCACCCCGGAAGGCGGGTTCGCCGAAGGAGGCCACCAGGGCCTTCAGGGCCCCGCGGCCCTGGCCCGCCGCATTGGGCGCGCCTTCGAGGCTCCGTTCAGGGGCGGGGAGATCCCAGCGTGCGTCCATCAGTCGAGGGAGATGCGGAAGGACTTCATCATTTTCTTGTCTTCCTCGGACCAGGCCGGATCTTCTTCGATGGGGGAGCCCATGGGGGCGGCTTCGAGGCTGAGGGTGAGGTTGAACCCCAGGAGCCTCACGCGGTGGGCCAGGGCCCGGCACTCGGGATCCTCCGTGAGGGATCGGACGAGGGCTTCGCCCAATTCACCCACCAGTTCAGGCAGATCCTCGTGCGCGTCCATCTCGCCCTCCAGAACCCAGTGTAAGGCCGGGGGCCCTTCTCCGGGCCTGGGCAGGATCGCCTCAACCCGCATCCTGCAGTCGGCTTTGGGCTTTCGGCTCTAGACACTTGCTGCGGTGGGGATTCCAGCCGGGTTGCCCATGGGCGACTCGATGCAAAGCCGGAATCTGCAAGAGCCAAAAACCGAGAGCCAAAAGCCCGCAGGGCGTGGGGCCAACTGCCGGATCCGGGCTCAGCCCAACCCGAACCAAGCCTTGATCTGGGCCTTCCAGGTCTCCCGGCGGCGCTCCGGCGAAGCCGCTTCGCCCGCCCGCTGCTCGCTGCGCCGCTCCATGAGATCCATGAGCCGCTCCAGCACCTCGGGTTCCCGGCGCAGGCTCTCTTCGAATCCGGCCTTGGGAATCTCCACCACCCGGGCCTCGGAGATGGCCACGATGGTGGCGCTGCGGGGGGCACCCGTGAGGAGGCTGTGCTCGCCGAACCAGTTGCCCGCGTGCAGCTCCGCCATCACCCGCCAGTAGAGGCCGTGGTAGGGTTCCTCCCGCTCCTCGGCCTTCACCACATGCAGCATACCGGAGACCACCGCGAAGAGGCTCTCGCCCGGGTCGCCTTCTCGGATCACGCCTTCGCCCGGGGCCAGGGTGCGGATGCGGATGTGGGGCAGCAGGTCCTCGCTCCAATGGGCGGGCAGCTTGAGCAGCCGCACGAGCTCGCCCATGAGGTGGGGATCCAGCGTTTCCACGGGCGGATGGGCCGTGGTGGCCCCGTGGGGGCCCAAGAGGCAGAAGCCCTCCCGAGGCAGCACCGTGGCCAGCAAACGGCTCACTTGATAGGTGGCGGCGCGGCCATGCCGGAAGCCCAGTGTCCAGAAGCGCGCTTCGAGCACGGCGCCCCCCAGGTCCAGGCTGTGCACCACCACCTCGGGCCGGTTGGCCATGAAGTGGGGCGTGCCCGCCAGGGCGATGTTCAGTTTGGACAGCGCCTGATGCAGATGGGGATGCGGCTCCACCACCACCTTGAGCGTGCGGCGGTGGAGGCCCGAGGGCACGTAGAGATTCGTCACCACGGCCTGGGCAATGACCTGGTTGGGGAAGATGTCCATGTCCCCGTTCTCGGTGCGCAGCTGCACGGTGCGCCAGGTCATGGCCATCACTTTCGGCAATGTAGGTGTCGCGGCCGCCGCCGGGGCGCAGGTTGCCCGTGATCTCGATCCAGTCGCCCTCCTGGAAGGCGGGATCGAGATGCAGGCTGATGCCCGCGAAGAGGTTGCCCAGGGTCTGCTGGAGGCTGAGGCCCACGATGGCCGCGGCCAGGGCGCCCGTGCCCAGGAGCTGGCTCAGGGAAATGCCCACCACCTCGCGCAGGATGCCGCCGATGGCGAAGACCCAAAGGAGCACCACGATGAGATCGCGAGCGAAACCGGGGGTGGCGTTCTGCCGCTGGCGCAGCAGGGGGTCCAGAAGCCAGAAGGTGATGAGGCGAACGCCCGCGTAGGCCACCGCCGCCCAGAACAGCAGGTCCGCCCCCCGCACCACGGAGGGGTGCTGGTAGAGGCGCGGCAGCATCAGCGCCCCGAAGGCCACCAGCAGCGCCAGCAGCACCCAGGCCAACAGGCGGCGGGTGGGGGTGACGCGCTCTCGTAGGTCCCGGAACATGGGCTGAGTCTAGCGCCTGCCGTCCCAGGCGGCGCGAAAGGCGGTGACCTCGGTCCGGGGATGGCCGGACCAGAAGGGGCGGATTGCCGCGATGCCCGCCAGCCGCGGATGCACAAGGGCCGGGGCTTCCCGGGGATCCACCCCACCCAGGGCCAGGAGCCGGGGGCCCCCTTCCGGCAGGGTCTCCAGGAAGCGGTGCAAGCGGGGAACCCCCCAGGGCTCCCCTTTGCCCGGAGAGGGGAACACCGGGGAAATAAGGAGCTGGGAGCAGGCGGATCGCTCCGCCCACTGCCCTTCCCCATGGAGGGGGCGGCTCAGGGGCAGAAGGGTCGCGTCCACCTCCGGATGGCGCTCGGGCCCATGGAAGCCAGCCCCCGCGGCCAGGGCCACATCCACCCGGCCATTCACCCAGAGCGCCACCTCCGGCGCTTCGGCGCGGCACCACCGGGCCGCCTCGAGCAACGCCCGGGCCTCCAGGCCCCGCTCCCGGATCATGAAGGCGTCGATGCCGCTGTGCAACACGGTCGCCCAGGCCTTCGCCTCGAAGCCGGTGCCGGGGGTGAGGGCCAGGAGGTGCATGGTCAGGAGCAACAACCCGCGTCTTCCACCGTGGCCGTGGCCCCGGGATACCAGCGCTTCCGCAGCCAGAGGGCCACGCCCACGAGGCCGATGAGCACGGGCACCTCCACCAGGGGCCCGATGACGGCGGCGAAGGCGGCGCCGTGGCCCAGGCCGAAAGTGGCCACGGCCACGGCGATGGCCAGCTCGAAGTTGTTGGAGGCCGCGGTGAAGCTCAGCGTCGCGGACTGGGGGTAGGTGGCCCCCGTCTGCTTGGAGAGCCAGAAGCTCGCCAGGAACATCACCACGAAGTAGATGAGCAGGGGCAGGGCCACGCGCAGCACGTCGCCGGGGTTCGCCACGATGCGGCCGCCCTGGAGGCTGAACATGGCCACGATGGTGAAGAGCAGCGCGATGAGCGTCAGGGGGCTGATGCGGGGCACGAATTCCCGGTGGTACCAATCCAGCCCCTTGGCCCGGCCCAACAGAAAGCGCGTGAGGAAGCCCGCGATGAAGGGGATGCCCAGGTAGATGAAGACGCTCTTCGCGATCTCGCCGATGGAGACGTTCACCACGGCCCCTTGCAGACCCAGGGCCTTGGGCAGCACCGTGGCGAAAGCCCAGGCGTACACGCTGAAGAAGAGCACCTGGAAGATGGAGTTGAAGGCCACGAGGCCCGCGCAATATTCCGTGTCGCCCTCGGCCAAGTCATTCCACACGATGACCATGGCAATGCAGCGGGCGAGGCCGATGAGGATGAGGCCGAGCATGAGCTCAGGCCGGTCCCGCAGGAAGAGCACGGCCAATCCGAACATGAGCAGGGGTCCCAACACCCAGTTCTGGAAGAGGCTCAGCAGGAGCACCTTCCGGTTCGCCAGCACGCGATGCAGTTCCTCGTAGCGCACCTTCGCCAGGGGCGGGTACATCATCAGCACGAGGCCGATGGCCAGCGGCACGCTGATGGTGCCCGTGTTCCAGGCGTTCAACCCACGGTTGAACCCGGGCACGAAGCGGCCCAGGGCGATGCCCAGGCCCATGGCCACGAAAATCCAGAAGGTGAGGTAGCGATCAAGAAAGGCCAGGCGCTTGGGTCCGGTCATGAACTAAAACTCCAGTGGATCAGTGGGAGGCCGCGAAGGTCGCGAGGCGGTGGGCCAGGTCATCACGCACGGCGCGGAACCGGTTCAGGATCTCATCTTCCGTGCCCGTGGCCTTGGCCGGATCGGGCAGGCCCCAGTGCTCGTGAGTTAGGGTTGGAGGAAGCAGGGGGCAGCGATCCAGGGCATCTCCGCACAGGGTCAGCACCACGTCGAAGGAACCGAGGGGGTGGCCCTCCGCCGCCAGATCGTCCAGGGTCTTGGAGCGGAGGTCCGAAGGGAGCTCACCCGTTTCGGCCATGACCACCTGCATGCGGGGATTCAGGCCGTGGGCCTCCACCCCGGCGCTGAGGATGGTCCAATCCGGCCGCAGGCGGCGCAGGAGGATCTCCCCCATCTGGGAGCGGCAGCTGTTTCCGGTGCAGAGGAAGAGGAGCTTCACAGCGCACCTCCTGTGCGCTGCCCTTCGGGCCGTCGCTCCGCGCCGGTGGCCCTTCGCTCCTGCTCCGGCCTCATTCAGCGGCCCTCCTGGAGGAGGTCCTTGAGGGCGGAGATGGTGGGCACGTGACCCTGCACGGCGATCCTCCCATCCACCCGCAGGGCCGGGGTGCTGGACACCCCCGTGGCCAGGATGTCCTGGATCTCCGTGACCTTCACGAGCTCGAAGGGAAGGCCGGCGGCCTTGGCCGCCTCCTCCGTGCGCTCCGTGAGGAGCTTGCATTTGGCGCAGCCGGTGCCGAGGATCTCAAGGCGCATGGAGGCTCCTAAAAGAGGGCGAGGAAGAGGAAGCCCACGGCGAGGATGCCGCAGGTGACGACGCCGATGAAGGTGGCGATGAGTCGGGGCTTGAGCACCTTGCGGAGGAGGATGGTCTCCGGCAGCGAGAGACCCGTCACAGCCATCATGAAGGCCAGCACGGGTCCCAGGGCCGCGCCCTTGGCGAGCAGGGCCTGCACCACGGGCAGGATGGTGGCGGCGTTGGCGTAGAGGGGGATGCCGATGAGCACGGCCAGGGGCACGCTCCACCAAGCCCCGCGGCCCAGGATCTTCACGAGGAAGGCCTCGGGCACGTAGCCGTGGATGAGGGCGCCCACGCCGATGCCCGCCAAGAGGTATGGCCACACCTTGCCCAGGATGTCCTGCACCGCCACCCGGGCTTCCTCCAGGCGATCGGAGAGGGTGGGTCGGTAGGCTGTGCCCCCTTCCGCGTGGGGGGGCAGGGCCCGCACCCAATCCTCCAGGTGGGGCTCGAGGTTCATCTGCCCCAGGATCCCGCCCGCGAGGAGGGCCACGATCACGCCCGTGGTCGCATAGAGGAGGGCGATCTTCCAGCCGAAGGTGGCGAGCAACAGGAGGAGCGCCACCTCGTTCACCATGGGCGCGGCGATGAGGTAGGAGAAGGTGACGCCCAGGGGGACCCCGGCCCGCACGAAGCCGATGAATAGGGGCACCGCGGAGCAGGAACAGAAGGGCGTGACGATGCCCAGGCCCGCCGCGAGCACGTTGCCCACGCCTTCCCTCCGGCCTCGCAAGGCTTCGCGGGCCGCTTCGGGCCTGGTCCACGTCTGGAGGAAGGTCACCCCGAAGACCACCAGGGAGAGCAGCATCGCCACCTTGGGCGTGTCGTAGAGGAAGAAGGCCACGGCCCCGCCCAGGTGACTCTTCAGATCCAGCCCGAAAACATGGGAGGTCACAGCCTCCGCCGCCGGCAGGAGCAGGGCATAGACCCCGGCCCACAGCAGCAGGGCCGGGAGTACCCAGCCCCCGCGGCGGAGGAAGGCGATCATCGCGGCTTCACCGCGTGGAGGAGGGCGCTGGTGGCGTAGTCGCCGGGCTTCACACCTGCAGGCAACGCCGCGAGGATGGCTTGATACAGGGGGTCGCCGCTGTCCATCATCCCGGCGAAGGCTTCGTCCTTGGCCGCCACGCGCCAGCCCTCCAGGCCCGCGGCTTTCGCCCAGCCCTCGATGTCCACGAGCAACTGGGCTCCGGCGATGCAGCCCACGTAAGCTTCCACGAGTCCTTTCACGGACTCTGGTAGGGGTCGGCGCAGCACGATATCCGAGATGCTCACGCGGCCCCCGGGCTTCAGCACCCGGGCGATCTCCCGCCACACAGCGGGTTGATCGGGACTGAGGTTCAGCACGCAGTTGGAGATGATCACGTCCACGGAGGCATCCGGCAGCGGGATGGATTCGATCTGCGCGTGGTGGAAGGTGACATTGTCGAGCGCCGTGCGCCGACGGAAGAAGGCCGCGTTCTGCCGCGCCTTCGCCACCATCTCCTTGGTCATGTCCACGCCGTGCACGTGACCCGTGGCGCCCACCTTGGCGGCGGCGATGAACACATCCAGACCCGCGCCACTGCCCAGGTCGAGCACCACCTCCCCGGCCTGGAGGCCCGCCAGGGCCGTGGGGTTGCCGCAGGAGAGGCCGAGGTTCGCGCCCTCGGGGATGGCCGCCAACTGCTCGGCGGAGTAGCCCACGGCCTGGGCCAGGGCTTCCGCCTCACCGCCCCCGCCGCAGCAGGTGGAGGCGGAGCCGCAACAGCTGGACGTGCCTTGGGCGATGCGGCCATAGGCTTCCTTCACGGTGTCGTGAATCTTGGTCATGACCGCTCCTTGAGGAAGACGGGGGTGCCCGCACACAGGGCGCCCTCGAACTGGGTGGTGGTGCGCACGCCGGGCGGCACGTCGCCGAGGGGGACGGACCGGTAGCCTCGTCGAAGCACCCAATCGGTGATGGTCTCGGTTTTGAGCACGATGGGACCCCTGTCCACGGCAGCCTCCGCGGCGTCCAGGAGGTGCCGCCCCTGACCGCCCCCCCGAAGGTTAGGCGCCACCACCAGGGATCGGATCACACCTGCATCCGGCGTGGATTCCAGGGCCACATGACCCACAACGCGACTTTCCGCCTCGGCCACCCACCCCTTGGTGCGGTTCAGACCCTCTGCCGGGAGGCCCGCCGCCGCGAGGAGGGCCTCGACGGCGGGCAGGTCCCGGGGCTCGCGGGGGCGGATCATGCGCCGCACCCGCAGGAGCCCGTGGACTCGGTCGTGGTCGCGCAGGCCACGGGGGTGCTGCAGGAAGCGGGGACCTCTGCGGGCGTGGTGCAGCAGGCACCGCCCACCTCCTTCATCACCTCCGCATCGGCGAGCACCGTGAAGATCTCCCAGCGGTTGCCATCGGGATCCACGGCCCACACCTTGTCCTGTTTGGCGAAGCAGCAGGTGGTGCCCGTCTCCACGAGGTCCAGCAGGCCGATCTGCTCCAGGCGCTGGCGGGCAGCTTCCACATCCTTGGACGAGGCCACCTGCACACCGAAGTGGTTGACGTTGATGCCCGTGGGCGGCGCCTCCACCAGGGCCAAGTTCAGGGCGGGCTCGTGGAGGTCGAACTTCGCGTACCCGGGCCGCCGCTTCAGGGGCAGGGTGTGGAAGAACTGGGCGTAGAAGGCCACGGAAGCCTCGAGGTTGGAGACGTTGAGGGAGACGTGGGGCTTGAGGATGCCGGTCATAAAGACTCCTTTGATGGTTTTGGTAGTTTCGAAATAAAAAGGCAAAAAACTCAACAGCAGGTGTTCCCGCTCCCGCAGCAATCCTTCCAGATGAACTCCGTCAGGGCCCTGAGGGTTCCAAAGTCGGCGCGGTAGCGAAGAAAGGTGCCCTGCCGTTCGGCCTGAACGAGGCCGGCGCTGCTGAGGGTGGCGAGGTGGTGGCTCAGGGTCGAGGCGGGAATCTTCACGGATGCTTGGATCTCGCCGGCCGGCGTGCCCTCCTCGGGGCCCCGCACCACGCAGCGGAGGATGGCCAGACGCACGGGATGCCCCAGGGCCGCGAGGGCCTCGGCGTGGGCTTCCAGGGACGTGGTCATGGGTTCCTCCGAGATTGATTCTACATTTTTCGAAATAGCACACAAGGGGCTATTTCGATTTTTTTGGAATCACCCGAAAAGCGCTGCCAGCGCCGCGGGTTCCAGGGGTGGCAGGCGCAGCACCTTCGCGTTCTCCTCCACGTGGGTCACCTGCCCCATGCCGCAGAGGGCCACGGTCACCCCCGGGCAGGATCGCGTGAACTGCAGGGCCATCTGGGCCGGGGACTCGCAGCCCGGGAAGAGCTCCCGCAGCGCCTCCACCTGCTCCGCGATCTGCGGCAGCACCCGGGCCTGGAGCATGGAGGCGCTGGTCTGCACCTGCAGCCCCGCGGCCTGGGCCGCCGCCAAGGGCGTCATCATGCGACCCCCGAAGGACTGGGTGGCCACCAGGTGGGCCTCGGCCATGCCCAGGTTCAGGGGCAGCTGGATCCAGCGGAAGTGATGCTCCCGGCCTCCAGCCTGCTCCGCCAGCTGCAAGAGGCGCTCCAAGCTGAGGTGATCCGGGCGGTCGGGCATCACCCGGAATCCGCTCCAAGTGGCCACACCGTAGGCTTCCGTTTTCCCGTCGGCCACCAGGGCCTCGCAGGCTCGAAAGGCGTCGAGCAGCACCTCGTCGAAGACCCGGGGGCCCAGGCGGGGCCGGGCGTGCTCGGGGTTGTGGAGGTGGAAGAGGTTCACGGAGGCCAGGCCCATGGCCTCCAGGCTCACCCCCAGCTGATGGGCCAGGTAGCGGGGCGCCAGGGAATGGCAGCCATCGATGAGCTCCTCCGGGCGGAGAATGCCCGGGCCGATGAGCACCCGCTGGAACCACGCCTTGGGCGATTCCTCGGTGCGGCCATCCCCCATGGGCAAGTAACCCGCCTTGGTGGAGACGAACAAAGATTCTCGCGAAAGGCTTTCGAAGGCGCGCCCCAGGGCCCGCTCGGAACGCCCGCCCCGGTAGTTCGCGGCGGTATCGAACACGCTCCCGCCCAGGGCGTGGAAGCGGAGGGCCGCGGCGGCATAGCGCGCGTCGGCCTCGGCCCCCTCGTCACCGAGGTAGGTCCCGAGACCGAGCGAGCTCAGGTGCATCAGGCGTCCAGGCCTTCCTTCACCACGGTGCCCATTTCCAGCAGCCGGTCATGGGCCCGGTTGGCCCATTCGGTGCCGGGGTAGGACTCCACGAGCTTCTGGTAGTAGGACTTTCCCTCATCCCGGTAGCGCTTGATCTCAGCCGTGCTGAATTCCAAAAGCTCCTTTTGATAGGCCTTCAGTTCTTCAGGGGTCAGCGTGGGCGTTTCGCCCCGTCCCAGCTTGGCCACGTAGGCCTTGTAGAACTTCTCGATGGTGGCCGGGGAGATGAATTTCCTGCGGAGCGCCTCGCCGAGGTAGTAGTAGGTGCGTTCCCGATCCAGGTAGTCCGGGTAGGTCTCGAGCACGGCCTTCAAGCGGCGTTCGGCCCCTTCGTAGTGATAGGAGTTCACGTAGAAGATGCCCACGAGGACTTCATGCTCGGCGATGCGCCGCCAGCACTGCACGAGCTTGTTGCGGACCTCGGGCACGTAGGGGCTGCCGGGGGCCTCATCCAGGATCAGCTTGAAGGATTCGATGGCCTTGTTCGTGTTGGCCTGGTCGCGCTCGGCGCTTTCGATGCTCGCGTAGTGGCAGAGGGCCAGGTGGTAGAGGGCATAGGAGCGCCGGTCGTGCTTGGGGAAGTAATTCAGGAAGCTCTGGTACTCCACTGCCGCTTCGGGGTAGCTGGACGTTCCCTGGAAGAAGAAACTGTCGGCGAGCAGCAGCTTCGCCGCGGGATATTCGGCCGTGCCCGGAAGGTTCTCTTCCAGCACGCGGAGCTTCTGGCGGCCTTCGGACCACTTCCCGCGCTTGAGCAGCACCTCGCCCTCGGTGAGGAGCTGGGCGGCCGTGACGCCCTGGGTGCCGGGCACCTTTTTGGCCTTTTTGCAGCCGAGCCCCTGGGTCAGCAGGGCCAGGGTCAGCAGGGCTACGGCTTGCTTCACAACTACCTTCATCGAGTACTCCATCATGCTTGCGTGCGGGCGGGGGCCCCGGGGTTCCATGCGGATGCGAGTCGGGCCATCCAGGCCTCAGCCAGATCCTGGGCCTCGGCCCTGCGCTTGTCGTGGAAGACCTCGTGTTTGAAGCCCTCCATCCGGTGCCTTTCCAGGATGCCCGAACGAACGGCGTTCCAAAGGGGATTTGCCGCTTCGGCATCCACCACGGAATCGTCGGTGGCATCCAGGAGGAGGATGGGTTTTTCCAACTCCTGCCCCAGGGAGATGATCTCGCGGCGCCCCTCGGCAAGGGCCTCCCCGAACGCGGGGGTCGCCCATTTGTGGCAAAGGGTGTCGGCGAAGTAGCGCTGGACGAGCACGGGGTCGGAGCAGACGTCGTGCTTGTCGCCCCCGATGTTCAGGGGCCGGTGGGGAACGAGCCAGACCAGGAGCTTGCCCAGGATCTGCCAGGCCCGGGAGCCCTTCCGCAGGACGATGGCCGGGCTGCTCAAGATGAGGCCGTCCAAGGTGTCCCCGTGCCAGAGGAGGGTCAGGAGGGCCACGAGGCCTCCAAAGCTGTGAGCGAGGACGATTTGCGGGCAAACGGCCAGGGGCGGCAGGGGCACGCCATCCTTCACTCGGGGGGGTGCCCCCGTGCGGGTGGCGTCGTAGCGACGTTCCTGGCGCAGGAAGAGGGCAAAGTCATCCACGAAGCCCCGGATCCCGGCGTCCGCATCGCCCCGAATGCCGCTGGAGCGACCGAACCCCTTGTGGTCCATGGCCGAAACCGACCAACCCAAGTGGTGCAACCAGTGCGCGATGTGCCGGTAGCGCTCGCCGTGCTCGCCATAGCCATGGGAGATGACCACCCGCCCCTTGGGCTGGGCGTGCTCCCATCGGCAATAGGACAGGTCCGCCCCGGCATGGCCCTTCAGGAACCCCCGCATCGTGGGCTCCAGGTCCGCGGGCAGGAGCGGATGATATTCGGGCATCCGACCAGTCTACAGGGCTTTGGGCCCTGGGCTTTGGGCTCTTGCTCCCACCGACCCACCTGATCGCCGCGCCTGAACTGGGCCGGAATTAGCCAGAGCCTGGAGCCCAAAGCCCATAGCCCCTAGAATGAAAGGTTGCCTGTCCCCCAGGCCGAGGATGCTGCATGGATTTTGATAGCCTGGTTCGCGCCAAAAATGAGCTTCAGCCCCGGGTGGCCCAGCTCGTGAACCACCTGGATCCCGAGCGCAAGAAGCTGGAACTGGAGCAGATCGAAGAGCGCACCCTGGCCCCCGGCTTCTGGGATGACCCCGAGGCCGCCCGGCCCATCCTCAAGCAACGGGGCGTCCTCATGGATGGCATCGCCCTCGCCAAGAAGTTGAACGGCGGCCTGGAGGATCTTGAGACCGCCCTGGAACTGGCCCGGGATGATGCCGGCATGCACGCCGAGGCTGAGACCCTGGAAGCTTCGCTGCGCCAGGACATCGAGGATGCCGAGCTGCGCATGATGCTCAGCGGCGATCTGGACCCCAACAACGCCATCGTGAGCATCAGCGCCGGCGCCGGCGGCACCGAGAGCCAGGACTGGGCCGCCATGCTGCTGCGCATGTACCTGCGCTTCTGCGAATCCAAGGGCTGGAAGACGGAAATCCTGGACCAGCAGGAGGGCGAAGAGGCGGGCATCAAGGGCGCCACCTTCTCCGTCGAAGCCCCCTACGCCTACGGCTACCTGCGGGCCGAAGCGGGCGTGCACCGCCTCGTGCGCATCAGCCCCTTCGACTCCGCCAAGCGCCGCCACACGAGCTTCGCCGCCGTCTACGTCAGCCCCGAGTTGGACGACACCATCGATCTCGAAATTCCCGACAAGGATCTGAAGATCGACGTGTTCCGCGCCAGCGGCGCCGGCGGCCAGCACGTGAACCGCACCGAATCCGCCGTGCGCTTCACCCACCTGCCCACGGGCATCGTCGTGAGCTGCCAGAACGAGCGGAGCCAGATCAAGAACCGCGCGACCGCCTTGAAGGTGCTCCAGGGCCGCCTCTACGAACTGGAACGCCAGAAGTTCGAGGACAAGGTGGCCGCCGCTTCCGGCGACAAGGCCGACGTGGCCTGGGGCAGCCAGATCCGCAGCTACGTGCTTCAGCCCTACCAGATGGTGAAGGACCACCGCACCGGCCACGAGACGAGCCAGACCCAGAAGGTGCTCGACGGCGACCTGGACGGCTTCATCCGCACCCAGCTGCTGGCGAAGACGCTGAAGACCGAGGGCTAAGCGTTTGGTCTCGGCCATCGCCGAATCCCTGGGCCGACGCCTCATCCGACTCGTGGGCCGCCGGCCGGACGCCACGCCCGCCCTCCACCCCTGGCTTCGCCTCGCTGCCGTCCTCTCCGCGCCGGAGCCCCGCCCCGAAGCCCGTTGGTTCCGAGATCTGGAAGCCTGGGTGGGCAGTTACGGCTACCGCGTGGGTCCCTTCCTCCCCGTGCCCCATCGCTGGCTGCACGTGGGCGTGGCGGAAGAGGGCCTCCTCCTGGAGGAGGGCTGGGGCCCCCTCACGGCCCGCTGGCCCCGGCTTTGGATTCCCTACGACCGCATCTCCCGCGCCGTGCTCGCCGCCCGCCCCGTCTGGCCCGAAGAGGCCGGCCTCAACCTCTGGATCCGCGTCCGGGGCGTGGAGCCCGAGGCCCGGGAGCATTTCCGAGACCTGCACGTGAGCATCCGGTTCAGCAGTCCCCAGTTCCACCGCTTGGCGGCCGCCCTGGAACACCACCTTGAACTGATCTACACCGAGGGTGGGGAATTGAAGGGGCACGGATGAATCTAGCCGCCCCCAAAGCCCACTGCGACCTCTGCCTCTCGCCCATCCACGAAGGGCGCACGGAGCGACTCGTGCACGGCCAGAGTTTCGCCTTCTGCTGCCCCGGCTGCGCGCAGGTCTTCGAAATCCTGGGGCCTGAAGAAGCGGCGAAGCAGGGGCCGCGGTTCAAAGGGGGCGAAGGCGCAGCGGAGCTGCCGCCGGGGCCCTACAACGAGGTGTGGTTGAAGGTGGAGGGCATCGCCTGCGGCTCCTGCGCGCCGTTGGTGGAGGGGTTGCTCCAGAGCAAGGCTGGCGTTGTGAAGGCCGTGGTGGAGCCCGTATCCGAGGTGGCCCAGGTGCTCTTCGCGCCCAGCGTGGTGCGCAAGGATGAGCTGGGGCCGCACCTGGCCAAGTATGGTTTCGGAGCCAAGGAACTGCAGCACGCGGACGACGATGCGCCGGACCTCCACGCCGCCATCCGTCTGGTGCTGGCCATCGTGCTGGGCGCCAACGCCATGATGAACGCCATGGTCATGTACGCGGCCTTCGCCCACGACATTGGCCGCAGCTGGTTCAGCGAGCTCTTCTTCATGGAAAGGGTCTACGAACCCAACCCCATTCCCGACGACGTGCGCGGCATCTTCACCTGGATCACCGGCCTCTCCGCCCTGCCCGTGTTGCTCTACTGCGGCTGGCCCATTCTCGTGAGCGGCTGGCGGCGGGTGCGCCTGGGCAGCCCCAACACCGACAGCCTCGTGGGCTTCGGCGCCGTGATGGCCTTTTTCGTGAGCCTCTACACGATGGTCGTGTTGAAGAGCCACCACGTGTACTTCGACACCGCATCGATGCTGGTGAGCCTCCTCGTCATCGGCCGCGCTCTCGAAAAGGGGAGCAAGCGCAAGGCCCAACGGGCCGTGCAGGGCCTCCTCCACCTCAGCACCAAGGGCGCGGAGAAGTGGCTAGACGGCGCCTGGCAGGAAGTCCCGCAGTCGCAGGTGCAACCCGGCGATCGCCTCCGCGTGAAAACCGGCGAGCGCATCCCCGTGGATGGTCGCGTCCTCGCGGGTGACGGTTGGCTCGACACCAGCAGCCTCACGGGCGAACCGCGCCCCATCGCCGTCACTGAAGGTCAGGACGTGCTCGCGGGCACGCTATTGCAGGACGGCACCCTGGAGCTGGAGGCGCGCCAGGTGGGCGAATCCACCCTGCTGGCCCAGGTGGTGCAGCGGGTACGGCAGACCCTCTCAGCCAAGCCCCCGCTGCAACTCCTGGCCGACAAGATCGCCGCCATCTTCATGCCCACGGTGCTCGCCCTGGCCCTGCTCGCAGGCCTGCTGGCCTTCGCCAAGCAGGCGACACCCACCCAGGCCCTCATGGCCGGTGTCGCCGTGTTGGTGGTGGCCTGCCCCTGCGCCCTAGGCCTCGCCACTCCCATGGTGCTCATCCAGGCGGTGGGCGAGTGCGCGCGCCGCGGCATCCTGCTCAAGGGGGGCGAAGTGTTGGAAGCGGCCCCCAAGGTGAAGGCCGTGGTCTTCGACAAAACGGGCACCCTCACCACCGGCAAGCTGGAGCTCCTGGGCCTGCGCTTGGCGGGCCTCGATGAACACCGCGCCTTCGCCCTGGCCGCGGCCCTCGAAGAAATCAGCACCCACCCCCTGGCGGAACGGCTGTTCCGCGAAGGCATGACGCGCCTGCAGGACCGGGGTGAATCCCTCCCCTCGGTGGAGGACCGGCGCGTATGGGCGGGCCTCGGTGTGGAGGGCCGTTTCGAAGGTCAGCCCCTGCGCATTGGACGACCCCGCTGGCTCCAAGAAGCCGGTGTGGACGTTCCCGAAGCGTGGCTTGCAGGCGATGGCCTGGAGGGCTCCCTCGTCATCCTCGCCCAAGGTTCCAAGGCCCTCGCGCTCTTCGCGCTGGGCGATCAGGTGCGCCCCGAAGCGGCCCAAGCCCTGCGGACCCTCAGGGCCCTCAAGGTGGAGCCCTGGCTCCTGAGCGGCGACCGCTTGGAAACCTGCCTCAAGGTGGCGGCCCAGGTGGGCATCGAAGCCCGCTGCGTCATCGGGGGCGCCCTACCTCAGGAGAAGGCCGATCACCTCGCCCACATCCAGGGCACGGTGGGCCCGTGCGCCATGGTGGGCGATGGCATCAACGACGCCGTGGCCCTTTCCCAGGCGGACCTCGGCATCGCCCTGGGCAACGGCGCTTCCGTGGCGCTGGAATGCGCCGGCGTCGTGCTCGTACATCGGGACCTGCGGCGCATCCCCACCTTCCTGCGACTGGGCCGCATGGCCGTGGGCCGGATCCGCCAGAACCTCTTCTGGGCCTTCGGCTACAACCTCGCCCTCATCCCCTTGGCTCTGGCCGGCCACGTGCACCCCATCCTCGCGGCCACGGCCATGATGGCCAGCAGCCTCAGCGTGGTGCTCAACAGCGGGCGGCGCCTCAACCTTGAAGGTCGCCGCCGCGATCTCGAATCCGAATCCTAGAAGCGGATCCCCACGTAGATTCCCGCCTGGAAGCTGGGGGCGAGGCTCTTCAGCACGGCCTCGGAGGAGGCGATGTCATCGTTGGTCGTGGCGAGGGGAGTCGCCAGCTCCAAGCCGAAGACGGGCCGCCAGCCAGACTTGGAGGGAGCCCATCCCACGTGTCCCCGCAGCCAGGGTCGGCCGTAGTTGGTGCTATCCGTCCCATCCGTGAGCTTGTCTCCGCGGTAATCCACGGCCACCCCTGCCTCGAAGGCCCCTTGGTACCGGTAGCCCACGGAGAGACCCCAGGAATCATGCTCCAGATCCCCGGATCCCAGGTAGCTTCCGAGGGCGGAGATATCCACCTTGGTCTTCGTCTTGGGCTGCCAGCCCAAACCGACGGTCACTTGATGGGCCCCTGGAAGGAAGGCCACTTCAAAGCGGAGGGCAGCCACGGTTTTGGCATCGGGCTTGGCTTCCACCCCGCTGCGGTTGAAGGTGTTGTAGGTTTGGTGCGCCAGGAAGACCTGGGCGTCGAAGGTCTGCGCGCACAGAGGGATCGTGGCTGCGCAGGCGAGGATGAGGATGGCGCGTTTCATGGTTCCTCCCGGAGGGATTGGCTCACCGCGCAAGGTGGGGACCCACGGCCGTTGCACCAGTCCCGCAAACGCCCCCACATCACACTTCCCGGCGGCCACCTCTCCAGGCGCGACCTATAGTTGGGAAAGGTCCAGATCCGAGTCGCCCTGAGGCTGGGACTGGGATGCGGTCCGTGGGCTCGGGAGCGCTGCTTTATGCTGGAGTGATGCCTTCGCCGCACGCCCTCCTGTCCCCGGAGTACCCATGATGGTCCACGACGTCGCCATCATCGGCGCTGGCCCCGCCGGCTCCGTGTGCGCCTGGGCCCTGGCCCGGCAGGGCAAATCCGTGCTGTTGCTCGACAAGGCTCCCTTCCCTCGCGTGAAGCCCTGCGGCGGCGGCGTGAGCCCCCAGGTGGGCCAGTGGCTGCCCTTCGATCTCTCCCCCGCCATCTCCCTGCGCCCCTCCAAGGTGCGCTTCACGTGGAAGGCGAGCGAGGAGGCCGTGGAGCTGGACCTCGGTCGGGATCTGCTGTGGATGGTGCGCCGGGAGATCTTCGATCAGCTGCTGGTGGATCAAGCGGTGGCAGCAGGGGCGGCCTTCGAAGCGGAGTGCGCCCTGAAGGCCCTGGCGTGGGAAGCGGGTGCTTGGCGACTGGACACCTCCAAGGGTCCCCATCAGTCCCGGGTCGTGGTCGCCGCGGACGGGGCCCTGGGCCTCACCGCGAAGCTGTTGGGCCTGAAGCCCGCCACCCGGGCCCTGGCCGGCGCCATCGAAGCCGAGAGCCCCGTTCCACCCGCGGACCCCAGCCTCGTGCACTTGGACTTCGGAACCGTGAAGGCCGGCTACCTGTGGAACTTCCCAAAGGCCGACGGCCAGAGCTGCGGCATCGGCGTGTTCCGCGGAAGACCCGAGGGATCGCTGGATGATCGATTGGAGGGCTACCTCCGGGGCTTCGACCTGAGCCTCGCCGGGTGCCACCGTGTGGCGCATCCCATCCTGCTCTGGGATGGCGATCGCCCCCTGCATACGGAGCACGCCCTCGTCATCGGCGAGGCCGCTGGCGTGGTGGATCCGCTCACCGCCGAGGGCATCCGCCCTGCCATTTGGAGTGGGCTCAAGGCTGCCGAAACCCTCCTCGCCCACGGCCCGGGAGAAGGATTGGCCGCCTACACCAGGGTCATGACCGAGACCCTGGGGGCCGACATGCTCTGGGCGCGGCGCTTGGCCCGGGCCTTCTACGCAGCGCCGGAGCTGGCGTGGCGGGTGGCCGTGAAGCACCCGCGGGGCCCTCGGGTGATGGCCCAGGTGCTCATGGGGGAGACCAGCTATCGGGACACCGCGGCCCGCGCCCTGGGCAAGCTCACCTTCGGCTGGGCCTGAGACCTGTCCCGAGCGACAAATCGCCGCTCCCACGGATTCGAGCGCGGCGAGGGAAGACCCCTCGGGTACAGTGGAGCCACCCAGTCCCCTTCCACAGGTATCCCAGCCGCATCGAGCCCCGTCCATGCCGATCCGCCGCGGGTCAATCCCGCTTATTCTGTTCGCCAGCCTGAGCGCCCAGGAGGCCCCCAACCGCTTGGAGGCGTTCAAGGCCCTGCTGGCGACGCGGGTGGAAAGTTCCTCACGGCAACCGGAATCCGTGCGCGAGGCGCCCGTCCCCGTCACGGTGATCACCGCGGACATGATCCAACGCTCCGGGGCCCGCACCTTGAAAGACCTGCTGGTGACCTTCGTACCCGGCGTGACCGCCGTCGAGGATCAGAACGAACCCAACATCGCCATGCACGGGGCCTACGCCAGTTCGCAGCAGAAGATCCTCGTGATGCTCAATGGGCACCGGCTAAACTCCCGAGCCTACGCCATGGCCAGCCCCGACTGGAGCATCTCCCTGGAGAAGCTGGCTCGGGTGGAAGTGCTGCGGGGGCCAGGCTCCAGCCTCTATGGCAACGTGGCCCTCACCGCCGTGGTCAACCTCGTGACCAAGCGTCCCTGGGAAGTGGAGGGCACGCAGGTCACCCTCGGATCGGGCAACTTCGGCCAGCGGTTCCTCAGTGTGGTGGCGGGCCATGATCAGCCCGGGGATCAGGAGCTGCTCTTCTGGGGACAGTGGTACGGCAACGATGGCGAGGCCCGGCCCGTCCCGGCCGCGGAGGATCGCAGCCGCCTGCCCAAGGAAGGCAGCGCCCTCCTTTACGGCTTCAAGGATCGCCCCAGCTACGATCTCGGCTTCACCTACCGCCTGGGCTCCGTGACCCTGCTCGGCAACCAGCGATACAGCCACTATGTGGAGCCCTTCTCCGGCGGCGGCGTCACCGGGGAAACCTATGACTACACCCAGTACCGCCCCCTCCAGGGCGAGGGCCCCGGCCTCGGCAGCCTGAGCCAGCACCTGGGCGCCACCTTGCAGCGGGAGCTGGGGCCCTGGGCCCTGAACCTCCATCTGGGGCTGGACACCAACGAGCTTCGGGCGGTCATCGTCACCGATCCCGCCACCCGCAGTTTCGCCATGCCCGCCTGGGATGAGCGCAGCCAAACGGCCCGGGTGGAATTGATCCGCCCCTACGAGGATTCCGTGGGGGATGGCTCCCTCCTCATGGGGGCGGAAGTGGATTATCTCGACCTCCGCTCCAGCGCCTTCCCCCGGGGCACCAACGGCCAGTGGACTTCCTTTGGAGACTCCGCCACCACGCCCCTCCTGGAGCCCGGCTCGGAGCAGACGCTCAGTGCCTTCGCCCAAGTGAAGCACCACATCTCCGCCACTCACATTTTCAACGTGGGCCTCCGCCTCGACCGCAAGCACCGCCACAAAGGCGATCCCGTTTCGGATCTGAGCCCCCGCCTCGCCTGGATCTGGCTGCCCACCGCGGATGCGGAGCTGAAGGTGAGCTACGCGCGCAGCTTCGTGGACGCCCCCTATTGGTACCGCTACAACAGCCTCGCCAGCTACCGGGGCGCCGTGGATCTGAAGCCCGAGCATCTGGAGGCCTTCCAGATCACGCCCAGCTGGACCACCCCGGACGGGCAGAAGCGGGTCGCCTTGAACCTCTTCCACAACACTTTCCGCGATGTCATCTTCCGCAATAACCAGGCCCTGCCTTCGGAGCCCATCTACACCAACGCGGGCCGGATGCGCACCTGGGGCGCGGAGGTGGAGGCAGGCCATCTGACCAGCCGCTTCCAGGCCCGGGCGACCCTCAGCTGGCAGCGCATGATCGAGGCCCACTCTGTGGGGGCCGGTGAAGGTCGCATCGACCACGTGCCCCCCCTTTCCGGCCACCTGGTGCTGGACGGCAAGTTGCTCGAGCGGGGCGATCACGCCCTCTGGTCCAACCTCCAGGTGCACCACACCTCCCGGCAGCGGGCCCCCATCGACGTCGCCTTCCCCGCCAACACGGGTCCAGCGCCCAGCCCCGCCACCACCTATCGGGATCTCGGCCACGAAGAACCCGCCATGGTCACCGTGGATGCGGGCCTGCGTTGGGAGGGCCTCGCGGGGAAGGGCTCCCATCTGGAGCTGCGGGCCTGGAACCTCCTGGATCGCACCTATCGCCAGGGCGGCAGCACCACCTTCCCCTACCCCCAGCCGGGCCGGTGGATCCTCCTGCGCCTGGGGATGAACCTGGATACCTGGTTCAAGTAGGGCGCGCCCGAATCATCCCCTGGCATTTCCTACCGATGTGACCACCCTGGAACCATCGAGGAACGGGGAGGTCACGGGATGCCCTTCTGGGTGCCGGCGCTGTGGATCGGGGGCACCTTGGCCCTGCTGCCGCACCTGCCCTGGGTGACCCTGCTGGGCTATCACGCCCTGTGCCTCCACGCCGCCCTTCGCCACCCGCGCCCCCGGCTCGGCCGAATGCCGAGATGGACCCTGCTGCCCCTGGCGGCCACCGCCCTCGCGGTGCCCTGGATCCTCCACCGCCCCGGCCCCACGCTGCCCATGGCCGGCGCCCAGACCTTCCTCGCCCACTGGCCCGGCGGCTTCCTCAGCTACGTGGGTTACACGCTGACCGTGAACTCCGTGTGCGAAGAGGTGTACTGGCGCCACGCCCTGCCTTTGGATCGCCCCCACTGGAAAGACTTCCAGCACGGCGCGGCGTTTGGGCTCCACCACTTCGTGGCGAATGGGCTCGTCTTTGGTTGGGTCGCCGCACCGTTGGCCTTCCTCTACACAGCCCTGGGGGGCATCGCCGCCCGAGCCACCACCCGCTGGAGCGGTGGCTTGGGGATCCTGATTCTGGGGCACAGCTTGCTCAACGCCCTCAGCTTCGCGTGGCTCTGGGGGCGCCTTCACTGAGAAGATGTCCCCATGGACACCCTCGGCCGCTTTCAACTCCTCCGCCCCCTGGGCCGGGGCGCCATGGGCGAGGTGTACCTGGCGAAGGATCCCGCCCTGGGCCGGGAGGTGGCGCTGAAGACCATCCGGCCGGAGCTGGTGGGCGTGAGCATGGGCGGGGACGTGGTGGCCCGCTTCGAGCGGGAGGCCCAGGCCGCCGCGCGCCTGAAGCACCCTGGCGTCGTCACCGTCTACGAGTTCGGCAAGGAGGGAGATCTCCTCTACCTCGTGCAGGAATTCGTGGAGGGCGAGAGCCTCGCGGACCTGCTGAGCCACCGGGCCCTCAGCCGCGCCGACCTCGTGGAGGTGGTGGCGCAAGTCTGTGAAGGGCTGCACCACGCCCACAAGCAGGGCATCATCCATCGGGATATCAAACCCGCCAACATCATGGTGAGCCGCGACGAGGGCCGCCCCGTGGCGAAGATCCTCGACTTCGGCGTGGCCAAGATCAGCGGCGCCGAGTTCACGCAAACGGGCCAGGTGGTGGGCACCCTCGCCTACATGGCTCCGGAATACCTGCGCACCGCCCACGCCACCGCTGCCAGCGATCAGTTCAGTGTGGGCGTGCTGCTCTTCGAAGGCCTCAGCGGCGAGCGTCCCTTCCAGGGCGAGACCACCGGCGCCGTGGTCTACAACATCATCCACGACGCGCCCAAGGAACTGGATGCGGCGCATCTGGAAGGCCTCAGCCCCGCCCTGCGCGGCATCCTGGCCCGCACCCTGGCCAAGGATCCCATCGCCCGCTTCCCCAGCCTCTTGGACCTGGCCCGGAGCCTGCGCTCCGCGCTGGATCCCCGCTGGGCCCCCTCCGAAGACGCCACCACCGCCCTGCAGCGAACGGACCCCCATGCCACCACCGCGCCCCGGGTGGCCGCGGAACCCCCAGTCCCGCCCAAGACCTCCCGCAAAGGCCTCTGGATCGGGGCGGCCCTGCTCCTGCTCGGCCTCGGAAGCGCCGGCCTCTGGCTCAGCCAAGGGGGAAGCCTACCCGGCCTCAAGGCGACGAAGGCCCCCCGCAGCTACGACAACCTGCTCCGGGAAGCGGAGCGCGCCCTGGATTCGCGCCCCCGGGAAGCCATCCACATCCTGGAGACGGTGCTGGAGGCCAGCCCCAAGGACGCCACGGATCCCGATATCCTGGCCCTGCTGCTCGTGGCTCACTACAAGGACAACGACCTCGTGCGCTTCGGCGAGGTGCTGGGCGAGGCGGGCGACCGCGGGATCACCCCCATGAAGCTCCTCGGCAACGACACCTACACCGCCATGCTCGAGGGGGATCAGCGTCGCAAACGCTTGCCCCAGGCGCTGCGGGAGCGGCTGTTGAAGGGGCTCGAGGCTGAGCGCTGATCAGCCCTTCTTGAAAAGCCCATCCAGGAAGTAAGCCGGTCCGATGAGCAACTGCACGAGGTTCGTGGCGAAGCTGGGCTGGTTCTTCTCCCACACCCAGTGGCCCGCCAGCTGGAGGATCCAGGCGGGAACGGCGATGGCCAAGTGGATGGGCCAGGCAAGGAACTTCGCGCCCACGCACATCAGGGCACCCACGGGGCCCGCCACCAGGGCCAGTTTCAAATCGTGTTGGGCGTAGAAGAAGACCACCAGGGAGAGCAGCAGCTCCGCCCACCCCATGGGTACGCCGAACACGGGATAGCGGCCCGGGATTTGGTGCAGAAAGCCCATGGCCGTGAACACGATGAGCGGAATGCAGAGGGCATGGGTGCGGTGCGTGAGGATGTGCGTGTGATCCTGGGCGTACTGGTCAAACCAGGCCGTCATCGTCGCGCTGCGCTCGAACACCTTCATGGCTCGCCTCCCCGTTCCACCAACATCTTCGGGGGCAGGTCCGCCGCCATCAAGGCCCATTCCTCGTTCAGGGCCTTGAATCGCACCGGCAACACCAGGCCCGGTGTGTACCGCCAATAGGTGGCCTCACGCCCCTTGAGCAGCACCCGGGTGTCCCTGTGGGTCACCTTCCACACCGCAGGCGCCTGTTCCTTTTGAGGCAGGGCCCCCGCATCGATCATCTTCTCCGGCCCGCTGTGCACCAGCACGAACTGACGCAGCGTCTCCGCATCGCCCTGCTCCCGTTGCAGGGAGATGAAGGCGGGGTGGCCGCCATCTACCACCTGAAAGGTGACGGCGCGGCCGGCACGGGTGCGGTAGATGAGGCGGCCTTGGACGGATTGGGCCCAACCCGGCAGGGTGTTGAACAGGATAAACAGGATAAAAAGCCAGGATGAACAGGATGGGAGGACCGAAGGCCCGTCGTTTTTCATCCTGTTCATCCTGTCCATCCTGTTCCTACCCCTCTACATGTTCAGCGCGCGCCCATAAACGGCACGGGCCGCCTCGGGGAATACCTCGTTGAGGGTGGGGTGGGGATACATGGTGTTGATGAGCTCGTTCACGGTGTACTCGCCGCCGATGAGGGCGACGCTGGAGCTTACGAGCTCCGTGGCCTTGGGGCCGATGATGTGGATGCCCAGGATCTCGCCGTATTGCTTGTCGGCCACGATCTTGATGAAGCCGTGGGGCTCACCCACGATGTTGGCCTTGGCCATGGGCATGAAGGGGAAGACGCCGACCTGCACGTCCTTGCCCTTCTCCTTCGCCTTGTTCTCCGTGAGGCCGATGGAGCCCACCTCGGGATCGCAGTAGGTGCAGCCGGGGACGCGGTCGTAGTTGATGGGGTGGGGATGCACGTCCTTGTTGCCCAGGGATTGGGCGATGTGCTCGGCGGCGACGACACCCTCATCGGAGGCCACGTGGGCCAGCCAGGGGGTGCGCACAATATCGCCGATGGCGTAGAGACCGGGCTCGGAGGTCTGCATGAAGCCGTCGATCTCCACGTAGCCGCGATCCACCTTGGCCTTGGTGGCTTCCAGTCCGAGGCTGGCGGTGACGGGGCCGCGGCCCACGGCCACGAGCAGGTGGCTGCACTCCACCACGCCGGCCTTGTCGCCTTCGAGGTGGCAGATGACCTTGTCGGCGCTGCGCTCGATGCTCGCGATCTTCGTCTTCACGCGAATGTCCATCTTGTAGGACTTGGCGAGGATCTTCTCCAGCTCCTTGCCCACCTCGTGGTCCTCGATGGGAAGGATCTGATCGGCCAGTTCCACGAGGGTGACCTTGGAGCCCAGGCGGGCGAAAGTGGAGGCGAACTCCACGCCGATGGCGCCAGCGCCGAGGATCACCAGGTGCTCGGGTAGGGTCTTCATGTCGAGGATGTGGTCGCTGTTGAGCACGCGCACACCATCCGTTTCCAGGCCCGGCAATTCCCGGGGCGCGGAGCCCGTGGCGAGGATGATCTTTTTCGCGGTGTGGATCTCCGCCCCAGCCTCACCGGTGACCTGCACCTGACCACCGCCCAGCAGCTTGCCGAAGCCCTTGATGACCTGCACCTTGTTCTTCTTCATCAAGTACTCGATGCCCTTGCCGTTCTTCAGCACGATGCGGTTCTTGCGCTTGACGATGTTCTCGAGGTTGGCCTTGAGGGACTTGGGATCCACGCCATCGATGCCGAAGTCGGCAGAGTCCTGCATCTGCTCCAGGCGGTGGGCCGTCTCCAACCAAGTCTTGGCGGGGATGCAGCCGCGGCGCAGGCAGGTTCCGCCCAGGCCCGCGGGATCCTTTTCCACGATGGCGGCCGTGAGCCCCAGCTGGCCCGCACGCACGGCGGCGATGTAGCCGCCAGGGCCGGAACCGATCACGATCACGTCGAACTGGGCCATGGAACCTCCAAAGAGCGAACGCGCCAGTATCCCACGGGGCACGGGCCATCCGAAGGGTCCGTCTGCGCCGGGAGGAGACCTCTCCGGACGCCCTGCGGGCTGGGGCGCCCGTGGCACGGTGCCCCGCAGACTGTCCCCGAAACGGGGAAGGCCCCCGGAATCGCGGGGGCCTTCGGGGGAGCGGGAAGTGCTTAGGCGACGGCCAACACGGCCTGGCGGGTGGCTTTCCATTCGGCCCAGGCTTCAGCCATTTCCGCCTGCTGGCGGGCCATGGCTTCCTTCCATTCGGCCTTGGCCATGCGGAAGGCCTCGGCCTTGGCGCGGCCCAGCACCTTCAGTTCGCGGCGCTTGCGGCCCCAAGATTCACGGCGCTCATGCATGTTGGCGATGGCGGCATCCATGCGGGCTCGCGCGGAGGCCAGGCGATCGTGCAGGGATTCCACACCCTCCGCCTTCCGGGCGGCGAGCTTGGCCTGCAGGCGCTGAGCTTCTACGGCCAGCTCGGCCCGGCGCATCACGGCCGCAGGGACGCGGCGGAAGTCATACACCATCCCGGTGGGGCGCAGGGCATTGAGGATCCACTTGGTGCTGTCGTACTGCCACCACTTGGCGCCGTTCCGGTAGTCCCACTGCCACATGTGGTGGAAATTGTGATAGCCCTCGCCGTAGGTGAGGAATCCCAGGAACCAGTTATCCCGGGCGCTATTCTCCTCGGTGTAGGGGCGGCTGCCGAACACGTGGGCGGCGGAGTTGATCAGGAAGGTCGTGTGATGGGTCAGCACGATGCGGACGAGGAGGCCCACCACGAGGTGACCCCAGAAGTTGCCCGTGGCCAGGCCAATGACGAGGGGAATGCAGGCCGCGACGGCCCCGACGAGGAAGACGTGGTCGTGCTGGAACTGCACCATGGGGTCCTTGCGGAGGTCCTCGACGCCCTGGAGGGGGATGTCGGGGCCCTTCATGACCCAATCCCAGTGGGCCCAAGCGAACCCGTTGCCGATGGCGTAGGGATCCTTCTCCGGGTCATCCACGTGGCGGTGGTGGATGCGGTGATCGCTGGACCACTTCAATGCGGAATTCTCGAAGGAGGCCGCGCCGAAGAACAGCATCAGGGCCCGCCAAGGCGCCGTGGCGCGGTAGGCGCGGTGGGAGAACAGGCGGTGGTAGCCGGCGCTGATGGCCGTACCGATGATGAACACCATGGAGAGGGAGACGATCCACTCAGTCCAGTTCCAGCCGTTGAGGGCCAGGTGCAGAGGCAGAGCCACCGCCGCCGCGAGGAGCGTTCCCCACAGAAAGAGGGTGTTCAGCCAATTCCGGCGTCCCTGGGCCATGCAACCTCCACGAGGATTGACCCTCGGTATACCTTCTCTATCGTAACGAGAGGAGGGGGCCGTGAGCCCCCTCCTCTTTTTCCTACTCGTATCCAACTAAGACTAGAACTTCACGCCAAAGGAGACCTTGACCGTACGGGCGGCGCCATAGTTGTTTGCGCCGGTGGGCTGGCCGAAGGAGCTGCCCTTAACCCAAGGATCGGTGTAGCTGCCCGAGGACCCAACTGAGGCGTAGGTGGTATTGAAGCTAGCCACCTGCTGGTGATTCAGGACATTCCCGATATCGAATTTCGCAAAACCGCTAACAGACTTATTAGCAATCTTTGCGATTTCGAAATCCTGTTGGAAGCCGAAATCCAGGAAAGAGGTCGCTGGGAAGACGTGGTTGCCCTGTTCACCCATGTACTGGGTGGCGCTGCTGCCGAACTGGCCACTGAGGCCCGGATTGATTGCTGCGCGGCGAATGGTGCGGGAGTCGGAATAATGGAGGCCGCTATCAAACCGATAGACGAAGCCGTAGTTAACTTTGCCCAGACTGTTCGACGAGGAATAGACCGCCGTCCAACGCATGCGAAGGGGTACATGACCGGGTAGGTAACCGTTGGGGTTGAGAATGGCGGGATCGTACATCTGAACGCCATCCTGGACCGTATAGGAGCTGAGACCCTGACCACGACCGGGGCTTGCGGCGCCTTCTCCGACGAAGTTACCGCGGAGCTTGCTCCAGCTGATGTAGCCACCCAGGCTCCATTCACCCTTGGTGGTGTTCAGCTCCAGTTCCATTGCTTCGTACTTACGATTCGCAGCGGAGTTGTTGTAGTAGGTCTTGAGGTAGTAGGCATTCCCGAACGCGTCGGTCACCTGGCCGTCGTTACCGGCTCGGTAATCGATGAGGTTGCCCCACTTCTTGGAGACCAAGGTCAATTTCGCGTAACCGTTCCCGAACATCCCGCTATGGAAGGTATGCGCGAGGCTCGCCTGCAACTCATCCACAGTCTGGGGCTTCAGGTTCTTAGGGATGACGATGTTCAGGGCGGCATCGGAGTAATCCACGATGCCCGCCGACGTGAAATCGTAGTTGTTGACGTCCTGGATCTGCGCATAGGTTGCGCGGGCGGGACCCGTCCACGCGAACGCGTAGTATCGGCTGTTGTTCACGTAGGTCCGGTTCTGGAGGATCGTCTCCAACATGCGGCCGTTGTAACGGGCGAAGCTGAGACCGGCCACCCAGGCGGAGTCGCCGAAGATGTCGTACTTGACCCCCAGGCGGGGGCTGAATGCGTTGCCCGATTGGACCTTCCCGTTAAATTGCCCCTTGGCACTGTAGGAGTCCATGCGCACACCCAGCTGGAAAACCAGTTGGTTGTTCACCTCCCACTTGTCGTTCAGGTAGAGGCCGGTGGTAGCCGCCGTGAGCTTGTCCGGGATGTACTCGCCGAAGTAACCGTCATACACCGCCGCCGTGCCGGCGACGGGATCGTAATCTGCGATGTCCACCCACCACTGATTGAGACGCTTACCGGCGGTGGGGGAACCCGCAGGACCCACGATGCTCACAGGGCCTTGGTCGCCGCTGGCCTTGGTGGTGCCCTCATACCAATCGAGGCCTGCATCGAATTGATGGTTGCCCGCCGCAGTGAGGAAGTATGTGAATTTCAAATTGAAGGTACGGTTGTCCCGCTGGTCGGGTTGGGGGTCCGCAGGATTGAAGAGGTTGTTCCGGTAAGAGAGACCGTCATCGCCGCTGTAAAGGATCCAATCTGTCGTGTTCGCGCCAGGGGTCGTGACAGAGCCGAAGGTGAACTTCTTTTCTCCGTACCGGATGCTGCTCGTTAGGCTGGGGGTCCAAACCGAACGGAACGCCACATTCCAGAAGCTGCTCTCCTTGGTTAGGTTGGTCAGGGTGACGAGGTCGCCTGCGCCATAATCCTGGACCGCGGTGTTCTTGTAGTTG
Organism: uncultured Solibacteraceae bacterium; assembly: GCA_964617215.1. GTDB lineage: Bacteria > Acidobacteriota > Holophagae > Holophagales > Holophagaceae > JAFDVN01. Next base: position 763,210 of record CAZTVL010000001.1, read on the forward strand.
TGGTAAGCAGCACTGAGGGTGTGGTTCTCATTCACCGCCCAGGTCAGCTTGATCTCACGACGGTAATCGTCCGTCTTCCCCTGGTAACTCGTTGCAGCCGGATTGTAGTAGGTAGACGTGGTCTCGTTGAAAAACGTGTTGGGGCCCAGGGACTTCACTTCGTTCGGGTGATCATCGAAGTAGCCTACGTGGAACCAAAGCTTGCTCTTGATGATGGGACCATCCATCTGGAAGCTGCGCTGGTTGCCAACGTTGTTCCCGTAGCTTGCCCGGCTGTCCTTAGGCTTCACGGCGTTCCAAGCGGGATTGCTGAGATCCCAGCGAATGGAACCCGAGAAATCATCGCCACCACTGCGGGTCACGGAGTTAACAACACCGCCTTCGACATCGCCGTACTCGGCAGGCAGCGCACCCGTGAGTACCTGGGTCTCTGAGATGGAATCGAAAATGATGCCGAGGCGCTGTCCCTGATAGAGGTTGTCGTTGATGTTCTGGCCATCCACCAGGAACAGGTTGCCTGTACCCATCGAACCGCGAATGGAAACACCACCCCGGCTCTCGCTGGCGTTGGCGACCACACCCGGGGCGAGGTAGACGATGTCCAGAAGGTTGGTTCGGCCCACGGGCAGGGTATCAATCTGCTCCTTGGTGTAGTTTTGGGCCGACTTGGTTTCCGTCTTATCCACCGCCACATTGGCCGCGACAACTTCAACGACGACACCCGCCACCGGGGACAGGGTGATCTTCGGGCTGAAGCTCTGCTCCAGGCCCACGCGCTGGTTGAGCACACGGACTTCCAGACCTTCCTTGGCCACGACGATCCGGTATTCACCGGGAGGCAGAAGGCGCGCAGCGAATCGCCCAGCGCCATCCGTGATGAATTCGCGAGCACCCTGCAGCGAAGGGCTGGTCAGCTTGACCCGAGCGCCTGCGATGGGCGTTCCCGACTTATCCACCACCTCGCCGGTGATGCTGGCGGTCTGGGTGCCTTGGGCCATGAGGGGGAGGCCCAGAACGATGATGGGAAGGAGCCGACCCAGGCCGGCAATACGGCGATTCATGAAACCTCCTGAAATGGCGATGCCAGGGCCAAAAAGACGCCTGGTTCATCGGGGGGGATATAAAGGGCTGATCGAGGGGCTCAGCCTGCTCTGGTCACTTTCCGCTGTCAATCCTCTTGTGCGGAGGAACCTTGTACGGGAAGCGAACGATTCCACCAACTCTGCTCATGGAAGAAGGCAAAGGTGAGGGTGGCGCTGGCGATCATCAGGGTCCAAATGGCGCCATCTGCTGGCTTTTCTCCCAACAAAGGCACGCAGCTTCGAATGATCAACGTCAAACCTGACAATCCCGCCAGCCACCCTCCGGCCCGTTTGTGAAATGCCAGAAGCGGCGCGGCGAGGAATATGCCGCTCAGGCCATAGGCCCATAGGAACGTGGATTCCCAGGCCCCGATGGCCCGGCTGGGGTCATCCAGGGGGAAGGCCCACCAGGCCGCCAGGCGCTCCAGGGCCAGGAGGAGGATCAGGATCCAGCGCCAGGCGCCGGGCTCGCCCCCTTCTACCGTGAGGGGCTCCTGGGGCTCCGCCACGGGAAACGCTTCCAGCCCGCACGCGGGGCAGAACCGCGCGTTCTCGGGAAGGTCCACATCACAGGCGGGGCAGCGCATCTGGGCTCCAGTTCCATCGATGCCAGTATCAGGCACCCCAGCGATCCATGGGACACTGGAACATTCTCGACGAGGCGGATGATGTCGGTTAACAAGGGGCCCTGGTACCGCTCCAGCACGTTCTGGATCTTCGTGGGTCTGGGCCTGGGCGTGCTCCTGGGTGGCCTGTTCCCCCAGAACACCGATCCCACCTTCCAGGGTTTCCAGCCCTACGACCTCTTCAAGTTCTTCTCCAAGGCCTTCATCAGCCTCATCAAGGGGCTGATCGTTCCCCTGCTGTTCTCCACCATCGTGGTGGGCATCGCCCAGACCGGGGATATCCGGGCCGTGGGCCGCATGGGGGGCAAGGCCCTCCTCTACTTCGAGATCGTGACGACCCTGGCCCTCTTCATCGGGCTGGGCATCGCCAATTGGATCCAGCCCGGCGCCCACCTGCCCATCGACTTGGGGGCCCACACCGCCGTGGCGGCGGTGAAGCCCCTCAGTGGCTGGGAGATCGCCCTGCACATGTTCCCCAGCAACCTGGTGGATCACGCCGCCAAGGGCGACATCCTGCCCGTGGTGATCTTCGCCACCCTCTTCGGCATCGCCCTCACCAAGGTGGGCGAGCGGGGCAAGCCGGTCCTCGCTTTCTTCGATGGCGTGGCCCAGACCATGTTCAAGTACACGGACATGGTCATGAAGCTCACGCCCCTGGGCGTGTTCGGTGCCATGGCCTACAACGTGAGCCACATGGCCGCAGGCCACTCCGTGAACGGTCAGTGGATCCAGGGCTGGCCCGCGGTGGGACACCTGCTCAAACAGTACAGCCTGCTGGTGGGCAGCCTCTACTTCGCGCTGATCATGCTCTTCGTGCTCGTCTTCGTGCCCGTGATGCTGATCTTCGGCATCCGCATCTTCGCCTTCCTGAAGGCCATCAAGGATCCGGCCATCACGGCGTTTTCCACCGCCAGCTCCGAAGCGGCCCTGCCCAAGCTGCTGGAAGAGACCGTGCGATTCGGCGTGCCCCGCCGGGTGGCGGGCTTCGTGATTCCCACGGGTTACAGCTTCAACCTGGACGGCTCCACCCTTTACCTGGTGCTGGCCAGCCTCACCATCGCCCAGGCGGCCCACGCGGCCAACCCCGTGGCCTACCCCGCCATGGGCTTCGGTACCCAGCTCGCCATGGTCTTCACTTTCATGCTCACCTCCAAGGGCGTGGCGGGCGTGCCCCGGGCCACGTTGGTCATCATCAGCGCCACCATCGCCAGCTTTCACCTGCCCGGCGAAGCGGGCATCGCCATGCTGTTGGCCGTGGACGAGATCATGGATATGGCCCGCACCATGATCAACGTCATCGGCAACGGCCTGGCCTCCGTGGTCATCGCCAAGTGGGAAGGTGTCTTCGGCACCGACGAGGAGCCCCTGCCTGACCAAGCGAATGGGGAGCAGGCGTGACGCGCCTCATCGTTTTCGACTTCGACGGCACCCTCGTGGACAGCCGCCCCCTCATCGAAGCGGGCATGCGCCATGCCCTGGATGCCCTGGGCCTGCCCCACCACCACATGGAAGCCTGGCTGGATTGCGTGGGCCTGCCCGTGGAAACGGGCATCGAACGCACCTTCGGCCCCCTGGGCCTCAGCACCGAGCAGGTGCTCCCGGCCTACCGCAGCTTCGGACACGTGGAGCACGAGGCGGAGCTCATTCGCCCCTTTCCCGGTATGGATGAGCTCCTGCGGGAACTCCAGGCCCGGGGTCAGGCCATGGCCATCGCCACCTCCAAGCGCCGGGTGCCCCTCCACCGCCAGTTGCTTCAGTTCCACTGGGAGGCCCTTTTCGATCCCATCGTCACCCCGGACGAGGTCACCCACGGCAAGCCCCATCCCGAAAGTCTGGACCTCATTTGTCGCCTCACGGGCAATGCCGCCGACGAGCTGCTCATGGTGGGGGACACCAGTTTCGATCTGGAGATGGCCCAACGAGCAGGTGTGCCCTCGGTGGCCGTGGGCCATGGCCACCATGCAGCCGAGGTGCTGGCTGGTTTCGGCCCCCGGGCCTATGCTCCGGACACGGCAGCGCTGCGGGACATCCTCCTGGCGCTGGCCGGGTGACCCCCATCATTCCCCGGCCGATCGATCCTGAATCCGGAGGGCCCATGGCCGAGCTGACCCACCTGGACCCCGAAGGCCGACCCCGTATGGTCGACGTGGGCGACAAATCCCCCACTGCCCGGCGAGCCGTGGCCCTGGGCTACCTGGAGCTGGACGAGGTGGCCGCCGAGGCTCTTCAGCGGGGAGGCGGCCCCAAGGGGGATCCCTGGTCTGTGGCCCGCATCGGGGCGGTGAACGGCGCCAAACGAACGTCGGATCTGATTCCCCTCTGCCATCCCCTGCTTCTGGAAGCCGTGACCGTGGAGCATGCCTGGGACCCGGCCACCCGCCGGGCCTGGCTCCGGGTGGAAGTCCGGGTCTCCGGGAAGACCGGGGTGGAGATGGAAGCCCTGGCTGGGGTCACGGGCGGGTTGCTCACCCTCTACGACATGCTCAAGGCCGTCAGCCACCGCATGAGCCTGGGTCCGGTACGGCTCCTGCTCAAGGAAGGGGGGAGACGGGGAACCGTCACCTGGCCCTGGGACCAAGCCCCCTGGCGGAGCTGATTGGAAAATATTCTCATTCGCGACTTCTACCCCCCCGGGGTAGAATGGACGTGAACCTTTTGTCAGGTTCATCGCGTTAGCAGGAACCTCCCCCGCTCTTTCTGCATTCGGGAATACCCCCCAGGAGTCCTAGCGAAGCTGGATCTTCCTCCCTTGTATGGAGGCCTTGTGCGTCTCACCCTCATTGCCCTGGCCATTGCAGGCCTGTCCCTGCAAGCCGCCCCTGCCAAGAAGAAGCCCCGCCATGCGGCCTCCTCCACCGAGGTCCACGTGGTCCGCAAGGGGGAGACCGCCGCCGCCATTGCCCGGAAGGCCGGGCTGAGCCTGGATCAACTGGCCGCTTTGAACCCTTCCCTCGACCTGGGCAAGTTGGCCCTCGGCGCCAAGCTGAAGGTCAAAGCTCCCAAGATCGCCGCTCATAAGCCCCTCATCCTGGGGGACAGCGTGGTGCTGGCCAAGGGCCAGACCCTGCATGGCCTCGCCAAGGAGCATGGCCTCACCGTGGCGGACCTGGTGGAGGCCAATCCGGGCCTAAAGCCTGCCCGCGTGAAGGCCGGCACCCGCATCCAACTGCCCGCGGCCACTCCCGTCGTCGCCGCGCTGCCCGGTGCCCCCGCCATCACCCTTGCCCCCATGGCCGCCCTCCCCCTCACCCCGGCTTCCCGGAACCAGAGCCTGGCGCACCTGGAGCGACTGCTGCCCTTCCAGCCCCGGATCACGGAGCCTTCGGGGGCCTACGGTCCCTCCCGGCCCGTGCCCGAATCCAATGCCCGAACCCTGGAAATGAATCGGATCGTGGCCCCGGTCCTCGAGCCTGAGGAGGCCATGCATGCCTTCGTGCCCGCAGATCCTGACCATCTGGATCTCCTCTGGCCCGTGGAAACCCGCACCGTGAGCTCCAACTGGGGGCCCCGCATGCGCTCCCGCACGGTCCGCGTGAAGAACAACCGCAAGAAGCGGGTCCGCTACAAGGGCCGCCACCGGGGCGTGGACCTCAACGCCCCCCAGGGCACCGATGTCTACGCGGCCATGGACGGCGAGGTCGTCGTGGCTGGCCGGCATCGCCAGTACGGCAACTACGTCATGGTTGACCACGGCAATGGCGTGGTGACCCTCTACGCCCACCACCGCATGAACCTCGTGACCGTCGGGGACGTGGTGCATCGGGGCCAGAAGATCGCCGAAGTGGGCCGTACCGGCAACGCCACCGGCCCCCATCTTCATTTCGAATTGCAGGTTCACGGGCTTCGCACCAATCCCCTCCCCTTCTTGAATGACGAAGAGGAGATCCCCGAGGAGCTTCAGGCCGTGAACGCGCGCCTGGGATCCCGCTGAACTTCCCCGCCATTCAACGCATCCCAACCCGGGGGGCCCTCGGCTTCAAACCGAAGTCCGGCGGGAGCCCCGTGTTAGCCTTTTAGGTTCGGGTTTTCGAGGTTCGCATGCCGCTTCTTCCTTCGTTTCGCCAGCTCGGGTTCGTCCTGGGGGGAGTCTTGTTGGCCACCTTGGCCGGGTGCGGGAAATCCCATCATTCTTCCAGTGACACCGCGAGCAATGTCGTGATCAGCGGGAAGGTCACCTACGACCGGATACCCCTCCTCCACGATGCGAACGGCGTGCCCACGGGGCTGGAAACCGACCCCACGAAATTCGAGCTGAACCTGCCGGCCAGGTACATCACGGTCTCGCTGTACCGGAAGACGATGGTCCCCGACCCCCTGTTCCCCAATGACCGAACCAAAGACAAAGTCTTCTTCGGCCGAGAAGGCTCGGCTGCGACCGCCGATGGCAGCTTTTCCTTCTCAGTCGCGCCGAACCTCGATTGGATGCTGGAAGTTCAAAGCAGCATCCACACGGGGGGAGCCACCTCGCCCGCGGACGTGAACATCGTCGCGGATCCCGCCGGAATCACGAGCACGGTGCCTCAACGGAACCGCCTACGTTATTGCATTCGCAAAGCGCCCGATGGCAGCCTCCCCCCCACGGCCTCTAACGTCAACCATGTGGTGACTTCCAACGTGCCGGCGGGCAGCCCGGAAACGGTGGTGAACTTCCACATTGGGGTCAATGATTCCTGGTTCCTCGCGGACAATGACTATGACCTCCAAGCGGGCCAAGTCATTACCCGCATGGTCCCTGGTTACAGCGAAGGCCTCGTCGTCGGGGCCAACCCAAACGGCTACCAGAAGGCCGGCCAACTGGAAGCTTCCCCCACGGGAAGCCGGGTGCTTTCCATCCTGGACGCCTTCGTGGACATGGCCGCCTACTTGGGCACCTCGGGCTCCCTCGTGACCGTCAACCCCGGCAGCCCCTTGGATCTCCATTACCTCAAGGGGCGAACCGAACCCCGCGGCACATACATCGAATGGGACCGAAGCAGCTACCCCCAGGGCCAGGCCATCGACCCCAACACCTCGATCCCCACGCCCACAGGCTTCTCCTCATCCTTCGACCCTCCGACGGGGGCCTTCCACTACTTCGGCAGTATCCAGGGTGGTCCCTCGAATGATGACGCTTGGGACCGGGCCCAACTGATCACGCTGGCGGCCAAGGCCTACCTCTTCAATCAGGTGAGCCTCGGCAGCTATTACTCCCAGGGCAGTGCCTTAGGGAAGTTCGTCCCCCTTCCTCAGGGCGCCCAGCTTTCCAACCTCGAATCTCAAATGGCGATCCTGGAGGGTATGCCCCAGGGGATCGCCGCCGTCATTCTCAAGAACCCTTACATCGCGGATGTCACCTCCACCGGCGTCAACAAGGTCGACATCCGGCAAATCAGCGCCATTCCCGCGAGCGAGCGGAACCCCTTCTGCGCGGCCCTGTATCCCGCCCTGACCTGGGAGCTGGCCCTGAAGGCCAACAGCCTCCCTCGCAGTGAAGATCCCACCGATTGGAACAAGATCATCCCAGTCACCCTCTCGCCATTCTTCACCCCGATCCAGCCGTTCAACCACCTCGACACCATCAACCTCTATCCCCAGCTGAAGGCCATGGAAGGGTCCCTCCCCGGCCTCACCACCACGACTCCACCCATCACGGACGCCGTGATCCAAGACGTGCTCGCCCACCTCGGCGTTCCGACGGGCAACCTCCCCTGGCCCCGCCCCGCCGTGGGTCCCCTTTCCACCTTTGTACGGTCTTGGGGTTCAGATCCCATTTATGACCCCGCCTCTCCGGGCAGTTCCTCCATCGCGCCGGTCACCCTGAGCATGGCCAATGCCACACCGGTCTCCGGGGTTTACGGAAACACTTCCATCGGCGAATTGGCCTTTGCGCAGTTCACCATCAGCGGGACCAAGGCCTATGCCTTCGACGTCGAACTGTCCAATGGTCCCCTGACCAATGGGAAAGTCGAAGTCACCTTCATTGGCCTCGGAACGCCGGATGGGGTGGTGGCCTCCACCTACACCTTCCTGGATTCCACGACGACCAGCATCCCCGTCACATTCCAAACGGTGACCGGGGCCCAATCCACCTGGCTTGTGCGCGTCCGGATGCTGAGCCCCACGGCCATCCAGCCGGATACCACGGTGAAGATCAAGCTGGTTCCCGCCGCCTGAGGTACCCATGTCCGCCTCCGCCTTCGATCTCCTGAAATCCAGGGCTCCTTTCGTACCTGACCTGGCCATCGTGCTGGGGTCGGGGCTGGGGGCGCTGGCCCACAGCCCCGAAGCTCGGGCGGGGCAATCCATCCCCTTCTCCGATCTGGGATTTCCCCCTCAGAGCGTGGAGGGTCACAGCGGTCAGCTCATCTTCTGTGAGCTGGAGGGCCGGAAGGTCGTCCTACAGGCAGGGCGCTTCCACTTCTATGAAGGCCACCCCCTCGCCACCGTCACCTTGCCCATGCGCCTCTACGGTCGGCTCGGGGTCAAGGCGGTGCTGCTCACGAACGCGGCGGGAGCTTTGAACGCGGAACACCAGGTGGGCGATTTGATGGTGATCTCCGATCACATCAATTTCACCGGCCAGAACCCCCTCATCGGCCCCAATCAGGGCCCGGGTCCCCGCTTCCCCGATCTCTCCAGCGCCTACGATCCCCACCTGCGCACCACCCTCCATCAGGCCGCGGAGGCCCTGGGTCAGCGGCTCCAAGAAGGCGTCTACATCGGGGTGACCGGCCCCAGCTACGAATCTCCGGCCGAGATCCGGGCCTTCCGGGCCTGGGGCGCCGACGCCGTGGGCATGAGCACCGTTCCTGAAACCATCGTGGCCCGCCACGAAGGCATGAAGGTCGCCGGGATCAGCTGCCTATGCAACATGGCGGCGGGCATCCTGGACCAACCCCTGACTCACCAGGAAGTCTTAGAGGCTGGCCAGGCCGCCGCGGGGCGCTTCGAAGCCCTCGTCCGGCGATTCATCCGGGATGCCCGCCTCTGAAATCATGACCCCCTTCTGAAACCCGATAACGGGTTCATGGTGATCGGTCTCGGCCCCAGGCCCCAGCTACTTCTTCTGGAAGCCCACGAAGGGCTGGGGGCCTCCATGGCCCCCCAGTTGGCCAGCATGGGCTACGTGCTGCGGTGGACGCCTCACCTCCCCGAATTCCTCAAGATGCAGGTGGATCTGCACCCTCAGGTGCTGCTCGTGGAGTTGGAGCGGGGGGAGGTCGGCCCCAGCGCTCAGGATTTGACCGCCCTCCTGCAGACCCGCGACGAAGGCACACCCCTGGTGCTCATCTCGGCCCGCAACGATCTCAGCGCCCGGCTCCAATCCGTGCGCACGGGCTGCGACATCTACCTGCCCTATCCCGTGAACCTGGAAGTGCTCGCCCATCGGCTGGATGCCTTCCTGGACCCAACCCCTGGGGAACCTGAACGGGTTCTCATAGTGGAAGACAGTCCAGTGCAGGCGAACTACCTGGGCGGCATCCTCCGCGAGGCTGGCATGGAGGTGAGTCTGCTCACGGATCCGGAGCAGGCCCTGAACCGGCTGGGGGAATTCAAACCCGACCTCATTCTCATGGACCTCTACATGCCGCAGTGCACGGGCATCGAGCTCGCGGCGGCCATTCGCATGGATCCCACCTACATGGGCATCCCCATCGTGTTCCTCAGTTCCGAGCTGGAGCGCAGCACCCAGCTGGAGGCCCTGGGTCGAGGGGCCGATGATTTCCTCACCAAGCCCATCAAACCGAACCATCTCGTATCCTCCATCCGCATCCGGGCCGAGCGCACCCGATTGATCCGCGCCCAGATGTCCCGGGACAGCCTCACGGGCCTGCGCAACCACAGCGCCATGAAATCCCGGTTGGAAGAGGAGTGGATTCGCGCCCAACGCAGCGATACCCCCTTTGCCTTTGCCATGGTGGACATCGACCACTTCAAGCAGGTGAACGACACCTATGGCCACCCCTTCGGGGATCAGGTGCTGCAATCCCTGTCCCGGCTCTTTCAACGGCGGCTCCGAAGGTCGGATCTTGTGGGACGGCTCGGCGGCGAGGAGTTCGGCATCCTCTTCACAGGCACCACCCTGAAGGCTGCCTTCCCCATCATCGAAGGTCTGCGGGTGGACTTCGCCCACCTCAAGCATCTCAGCCCCAAAGGTCCCACGCTTTCCACGTTCAGCGCAGGCATCGTGGCCGGAAACGCCGCCTTCTCGGCCCCCACCGAGATCTGGGAATCCGCCGATCGGGCCCTCTACCAGGCGAAGGCCGGCGGACGGAATCGCGTTTACGTGGGCTGAGCCGAGGCTTGGGATCAGCCCCGGCTCAGTACCTTCAATCTTTGAGCCTGAGATCAGGCCACGCCGGCCTGGTGCTCTTCGATCAACCTCGCCACCACGTCGGGTTCAGCCAGGGTGGAAATGTCGCCCATGCCGTCGTATTCCGAAGCCGCGATCTTGCGGAGGATGCGGCGCATGATCTTGCCCGAGCGCGTCTTGGGCAGGCCCGAAGCCACGTGGATGACGTCCGGGCCAGCGAAGGCGCCGATGGCCTGGCGCACCTGCTCCTTCAGGGCGCCGATGAGCTGGCCCCGATCCTCGGTGGCATACCCGTGGTTGAGCAATACGTAGCAGTAAATCCCCTGCCCCTTGATGGGGTGGGGATAGCCCACCACGGCGGCCTCGGCCACGGCCTCGTGGGCCACGAGAGCGCTCTCCACCTCCGCCGTGCCCAGGCGGTGGCCTGAGACGTTGATGACGTCGTCGATGCGGCCCGTGATCCAGTAGTAGCCGTCTTCATCGCGGCGCGCCCCATCCCCCGTGAAGTAATAGCCCGGGTACTGCGTGAAGTAGGTTTCCTTGAAGCGCTTGTGGTCGCCGTACACCGTGCGGGCCTGGCCCGGCCAGGGGGAGCCCAGGCACAGCGCGCCGGAGACGTCGTTGCCCTCGATGACGGCGCCCGTCGCCGGATCCACGAGCACGGGCTTCACGCCGAAGAAGGGCAGGGTCGCCGAGCCCGGCTTTGTGGGCGTGACGCCGGGCAGCGGGGTGATGAGGATGCCGCCCGTCTCCGTCTGCCACCAGGTATCCACCACGGTGCAGCGCCCCTCGCCCACCACGTCGTGGTACCACCGCCAGACCTCGGGATTGATGGGCTCGCCCACGGTGCCGAGGATGCGCAATGACGTGCGCTTGTACTGTTTCACGGGTCCGTCGCCGGCCTGGGCGAGGGCTCGCAGCGCGGTGGGCGCCGTGTAAAAGATGTTCACGCCGAGGTCGTCGATGATGCGCCAGTAGCGGCCCGGATCGGGGTAGAGCGGCGTGCTTTCGAAGATCACGGTGGTGGCGCCGTTGGCCAAGGGGCCGTAGAGGATGTAGCTGTGGCCCGTGATCCAGCCGATGTCCGCGGCGCAGAAGTAGATGTCGCCCGGATGGTAGTCGAACACCATCTTGTGCGTGAAAGCGGCATAGGTCATGTAACCGCCCGTGGTGTGAAGCAGGCCCTTGGGCTTCCCGGTGCTGCCGGACGTGTAGAGGATGAAGAGGGGATCCTCGGCGCCCATCCACGCGTTGGTGCAGGTGGAGCGCTGCTTCGTGGCCTCCTCGTCCAGCCAGAGGTCTCGGCCCGGCTGCATCTCGACTTCGGAGTCCGTGCGACGGGATACGAGCACCGTCTCCACCAGGGACATGCCCTCGATGGCGCGGTCCACGGTCTTCTTGAGCGGAACCTTCTTGCCTCCGCGCAGGCCTTCGTTGGCGGTGATCACCACCTTGCATTTGGCATCCACAATGCGATCCCGCAGCGCCTCCGCCGAGAATCCCCCGAAGACCACGGAATGCACAGCGCCAATGCGGGCGCAGGCGAGCATCGCGTAGACGAGGTCCGGCATCATGGTGAGGTAGAGGCAGACGCGATCCCCTTTCTTCACACCATGGGCCAGCAGCACATTGGCCACGCGGCAGACGTTGTGCTTCAGCTCCCGGTAGGTAATGTGGGTGTAGACCCCGGGCTCATCTTGGGCCCAGATGATGGCCGTTTGATTGCCGCGCTCCGGCAGGTGGCGATCCACGCAATTGAAGCAGGCGTTGAGTCGGCCGCCACCGAACCACGCAAAGTCGACTTCCTGGTAATCGGCGTCGAAGACTTGGTTCCAAGGGTGGTACCAGGTGAGGTTTTTGGCCTGCTCGCCCCAGAACCATTCGGGGTTGTCGAGGGAGAGGCGGTAGAGCCGCTGGTACTCCTCCATGCTCCGGAGATGGGCCCGCTCCGCTATGTGAGGTTTCACCGGGTACAGATCCTGGGACATGGGGTTCTCCTTCAAAGGTCTTGGCTGTGGCTCGGCCAGGAATGGAACGGATGGATTTCCAGAAACCTAGCACCTCTTTCGCGGTCTGGAATCCCTATTCCGCGAGTGCCACTCCCCAGCGCGCCGCTGCGTGCCCATTCGTCCTCCGACCTGCCCCACCCGGCACGGGGGGCATTTGTGATTTGGTCACAGGATCGGTTTTCAGCAAGGGGCTCCCTGGCTGGAGCCCGCATCCCCGCGAGTGGGCCAGATGATTGCCTGTGGCGATTCCGGCTTTATCGCGGAACCCTGCATTCCCTCTTCATTCGAGGAGCCGGCAGGGGTAGGCTCTCGTCAGTTTCCCCGTTCTTTCTGTTCCGCCCCTGACCTTCCCGGAGCCCCGGGCCCGGTCGGGATGCCTTTGGTCCAATCCAAGTTAAGGAGCAGCACCATGAGCGCGACCCCCACCGGCGGCGATGCCAGCCTGATCTCGGATAGCTCCACCATCCGACGGGTAATCTTCGCATCCAGCCTCGGCACGCTGCTCGAGCAGCTCGCGC
>CAZTVL010000002.1:0-573136 GCA_964617215.1 uncultured Solibacteraceae bacterium
CCTCGAAAGCTCAAAGGTTCTTCCTATTCTCTATCCGGTTGTCAAAGATGCCTGCCGCGCCTTCCAGCGCTCCCTGGTGGCCTCAACCGCCCAGGAAATTCAGATTACCAGCGCACAGAGAGAACGCAAGCGGAAATTTTCTGCGGAGCCTTTGATCCCTTGTCCCGCCTGGCAATCCGCTTGATAACACAAGCCTTCCGAGGCGATCCGGTCTCTGGCTTGCCGCGCCGGAGTCACGCAGAAGGCTGAACTACAATCCCCATGGGAGTTCACATGGACGTGCATGTCATCGGGGCCGGTCTGGCCGGTTCGGAAGCGGCCTGGCAGCTGGCAAGCCGTGGATGGAAGGTGACGCTCTCCGAGATGCGCCCCCACCACTCAACCCCCGCCCATATGACGGGCGGCGCTGCGGAAATGGTGTGCTCCAACTCCTTCAAGAGCGACGATCCCAACAGCGCCACGGGCATTCTCAAAGCCGAGATGGCGAGCATGGACTCGCTGATCCTACGCTGTGCCCAGGCCACGCGCGTGCCTGCGGGCAACAGCCTCGCGGTGGATCGGGAGGCGTTCAGTGCCATGGTCACCGCGGAATTGCGCAACCACTCCAACATCACCTGGTCCGAGTCGCTGGTGGAGCAGCCCACGCCCGGCGTTCCCACGATCATCGCCACGGGCCCGCTCACGGCGGATCCGCTCTCCCAGTGGTTGGCCCAGCTCACGGGGAGCCAGCGCCTCCACTTCTATGACGCCATCGCGCCCATCATCGCCAAGGACAGCATCGACATGTCCATCGCGTGGATGGCCGCCCGCTACGACAAGGGTGATCCGGACTTCATCAATTGCCCCCTCAATGAAGCGGAGTACAACACCTTCGTGGACGCGGTGCTCGCCGCGGAGAAGGCGGCCCTCCACGACTTCGACACGCCCTACTTCGAGGCCTGCCTGCCCATCGAAGTGATGGCGGAACGGGGACGCGAGACGCTGCGCTTCGGCCCCATGAAGCCCATCGGCTTGGATGATCCTCGGACGGGACGCTACCCCTACGCGGCCGTGCAACTTCGCCAGGACACGCTGGCCGGAGACCACTTCAACATGGTGGGCTTCCAGAACCGCATGAAGTGGGGGGCGCAGGCCGAGGTGTTCCGGCTCATCCCCGGCCTTCAGCACGCGGAGTTCGTGCGCTTCGGTTCCATCCACCGCAACACCTACGTGCAAGCGCCCAAGGTGCTGGATGCCACCCTCGCCGTGAAGGAGCACCCCGGCCTGTGGATCGCTGGGCAGCTCAGCGGGGTGGAAGGGTACCTCGAAAGCGCCGCCGGTGGCCTCGCCGCGGCCTTCTTCGTAGACCGCTCGCTGCGGAACCAGACTGCGAGCCCCTTCCCCAGGGAAACCGTGCTCGGCTCCCTGCTCTACTACCTGGCCCACGCAAACCTCAAGGACTTCGGCCCCACCAACGCCATGCTGGGGCTGCTCCCGGAATTGCCCGAGGGCACCGTGGATGCGCGCAGCGCCAAAAAGGCCGGCGGCCGCGCGGGGCTCAAGCAGGCCAAGGGCGCCGCCCATCGCGAACGGGCCCTCGCCGCACTGGAATCCTTCTTGAAAGCCTCGGAGTAATAACATGAACAAGCCCCTCATCTGGACCCTCGGCGTGGGCCTGCTGGTGATTGGAGGTGGGCTCGTCCTCGCCCAGCGCGGCACCGCCGTGGCCGCGGCCGACGAGGATGCCCCCCTGTTCGTCACCCAGCCCCAGGGCCTGGGCCGCCTCCTGCAGCTCCAGGCGAAAGAACCCCTCCGGGGGGTGCGGTGGCTGCCCCCCATGAGCGGGGGCTGGTCGCTGTGCCAGGTGAGCACCCAATCCGATCGTCAGGTGCTGACCCTCTTCCAGGGCGGCCAACTGGCCCGCACCTTCTCCCTTCCGAGGCTGCAGGGCACCAGCGAGGGCTTCTATCGGCAGGCCGAGATCCGCGAAGCCGCGATGGCGAGCAACACCCTCCTCCTCCTCGTGAAGGCCGAAGGTGGGCGAAGGGATGCCGCGGTGGTGATGGCCCTCAGCTTGGAAGGTGACCTTCGCTGGGCCCACCGGACCCAAGCAGAGCACCTGATTGCTCGCGAAGACTCCGTGTGGGCCTGGGGTTCCACCGGTGCCCAGCGCTTGCCCATCACCCTGGCCCAAGGGGAGCACTTGAATCCCAAAAGCGAACGGCCCGGCTTGCCGGAGCCCCTCGTCTGGCCCTATGAAGCCGCGAATCCCACCGCATTGCTGCCCACCTCCGCCGGATTCCTGGTGACCCATGGAAAAGGTCTGAGCGCCTGGCGCAGTGAATCAGGTTGGACCCACACCCCCTCGCCAACGCCTTCCCCGCTGGGGTTCTCGGCGCCGAAAGGCAGCGTCGTCGAATGTGAGAACACCCTCTATTGGCAGCCGGAGCCTGGGACCTTGGTGAAGGTGACGCCCGAAGGGACCGTGGTCGGCCCCGAGGCGCTGCCGATCCCCGAACCCGCGGACAAGGACTCGGCCTTGCTGAAGCTGCTCGGATGCGATGCCGACGGGAGGCTCTGGTTCTCCCTCGCGTCGCCGAGCCTGGCGCCTCAGCCCATGGCAACGGTCCCACCTGCGATGGCGCCTTCTGCGGAGTCCCCTGCCGTAGCTCCGGCGGCATCCTCCGTGGAAACCCGCCTCGCCTATGAGGCCCATCTCAAAGGCCCCATGGACCGGATCTATAGCTGGAAGCCCGGCGACAAAGCCCTGCGCCTCATCACCTGGTCCAAGGCCTGGCCCGCCCTCGGCGCCCCCGCCACGGTGGCAATCCCCACGGCGGAAGTGGACTTCCGTCCCGAAGCCCAGGGCCTCCTGCTCGGCGGCGAGCAGGAGCGCTGGTGGCTGCCTCTGAAGGCCCTACCCTAGGAAGTCGAAGAGGTTCGTCTTCCCGATCTTGGCCAGGCTGCTGAGGGTGACCTGCTGGTTCGTCTGATCCTGGGTGTACTGGGTGACGGCCGTGGGAATGTCCGTGGCTTCGACGGTGTCCTGGATGCCCTGGAGGGTGAGGTTGTAGCTGGAGATGCTGTCCTCGAGGGAGAGCAGGCCCGCTTGCCGTCCGCCCACATCGGTCGTTGCGGTGGTGATGCGGGGCAGGATGTTCTTGAGGTTCGTGACGGCGCCCTGGATTAAGGCTTGGTTGTTGGTCCGAAGCCCATCGCGCAAATCCGTCACCTGCTGGAAAAGATCCGTGGCGCTCCCTTGCCCACCGGGACCAAAGAAGACGGAATCCCCCGCCAGGTTGGTATCCACCGTCGAACTGGCGGAGATATCCATCTTGATGACGCTCGAATTGCCCGCGTAGGTGATGGGGCCCGCCGCCGGCCCACTGAAAGGGGTCGTCAACGTGGCACTGCCCGCGAAGAGGTACTTCCCCTGTTCCTGGGTGTTGGCGTTGGTCAGCAGGTTCGAGCGGATCGCATCGATCTCCTGCGCGAGGTGCATGCGGGGAATGCCGCCGTTGCTCGCATCCAAGGATTGAGGGCCGAGCTCGATGAGCCGCTGGAGGTCGTTGGTGACGCTGTCCAGGGCGGTCTCCGTTCCGGAAAGGAAGCTGGCGGCCGATTGAATCTGTTTGAGGTAGCTCTCGTTGGCACCGATGGAGGTATTGAAGTCGAGAATGAGGGCCGAGCCGGTGGGATCGTCCATGGGCTCGTTGATGCGCTTGCCGGTGGAGATGGACCGCTGGGTCACGGCGAGCCGTTCCTTGGTGCGCGAAAGATCGAGCAGCGTCTGCCGGTTGTTGATCGAGATGGGGCTGCGGAAGGTCATGGCTTACCTCCCAAACTGGTTGACGAGCTGATCGGCCAGCTGGTTGATGACGGAAATGAACCGCGCGGAGGCCTGGTAGCCCCGCTGGAAGTTGATCATCTGAGTGGCCTCCTCGTCCAGATCCACTCCGGAAACGCGGTCCCGCTGATTTTGGAGGGCCGTCACCAGGTTCTGCTGATTATCGGCGCTCACCTTGTACCCCTGCCCATCGGTGCCGACCTTGTTCACCAGCTGGCCGATGAATTGGCTGTAGGGGCCTGAATCGCCGATGCCATCGAAGTTGGTGTCCACGGTCTGCCCCGCCGACTGGAGGTTGCCGAGGGCGCGGGCGACGGTGTTGTCCCCCTGGGCGCCCAGAACGCCCGAAGCCGCGATGAGGTTGGGGTTGGAGGAGATCGCCGTGTTCACGGACAGCTGGTACACCATGCCCTTGTACTGGGTGGCGGCGTTGTAGCCGGGCGGCAGGCCATCGGCGCCATTGGCCGCGGCCCCCTGGAAGAAGTCGTTGCCCGTGGTGACGCCGTTCAGCGCGTAGCCCGCCCGGTGGCCCGGCGTCGCGGGGGGGCCTGGGAGACCCACATTGACGGCGGAGGCCAGGCCGCCCGCCAATTCATCCAGCTTCTGCTGGTACCCGGAAAGGATGGTGTCGCGGAGGGCGAGCTTGCCCCCGATCTCCCCCTCGCCGATGCGCTGGGTGACATCCACCACGGTTCCCCCCATCACGGAATCGATGCGGTAGAAGTTGTTGTAAGCGGGATCCGGTGTGGGGCGAAGGTCGTAGTGCGTGTTGTCGCTCACGAGGGTAGCCGCGCCGGAATCCAGGGTGATCTCGTACTCGCCGTGGGTGCCCTCAAATACGTGGATGCCCACGAGGGTCGAGAGCCGATCCGTGAGGACCTTCCGCTGATCCCGGGCGTCGCTGTCCGTGCCCGGGCTGGGCTCCTGAGCGATACGCTCGTTCAACTTCGCTATCTGGGTCGACAGGGAATTGACCTCCTGGATATCGCTGTAGATGGCCTTGTCTGCCCGGGTCCGCTCGTCATCGAGCTGCCGGTAGCGGGTCTGCATGGTCGAGATGAAATTCTGCGCCAGACCCACGAGGTTCTGGCGGAGACTCAGGTCCTCGGGCCGGGCCGCGAGATCCTGGAAACCTTGGAGAAACTTCTGCAGCTGCGCCGCGAGGCCCGTGGTGCCTTCGTCGGCCAGCGGGGCCGCGATGGATTGGACACCTTCATAGCGGGTCTGGGCCCCGGATTGCCGGGCCTGTTCGGAAAAGGTCTGCAGCTCCAGAAACCGATCCCGCAGGCCGGCGATGGCCCCGATGCTGACGCCAGGGCCATAGCCGAAGCCGCCGAAGAACTGGGTGTCTTGCGTGCCCAGTTCCACCCGCTGGCGGGCATAGCCCGGGGTGTTCACGTTGGCGATGTTGTGCCCGATGACGTTCAGGGCTCCCTGGTGGGCCTGAAGACCCGAGAGGCCGACATACAGACTGGAAGTTAGGCCTGGCATGGGATTCTCCTAGCGGCGGCCGGCGAAACCGGGGCCGTAGACGTGGGTTTCCTGGAGCTGGGCGAGGGTGGCTCGGAGGGGCGCGTTGAGCCCTTCCACGAGCACCTGGATGCGGCGCAGCCGGGCCTTGAGGCCCTCCGCCTGAGCGAGGTCCTGGGGCCATCCCACCAATTCCGACCAGCGGATGCCGGTCAGGAGCGGCAGGGGATCCTCACCAAGGCGAAGCTTGGCCTCAAGGGCGTCCAGCAGCTCGGGCAGGGCGTGAAGCATGGGTTGCCTCCGGAAAACTCGTTCGAGTCTTCTAGGGCAAGCCTCAGGCCAGGAGATCCAGGTGTTTCTCGGCAGGCTCTGCAGCCTCGTCCTCATCCTCGGACCGTTCGTCCGAATGCCTCTGCTGGCGCCGTTCCCGACGCTCTTCCAGGCGCAGCTCTTCCGTCTTGGCCACGTCGTGAACCTCGTCCGCCTCTTCGGCCTGACGAAGTTCCATGGCGTGCCGCCGGGCCACTTCCCGCTGCGCTTGCAGCCCCCCATCCACCGCCTGGCGCACGGCCTCCAAGGAGGCGGTGGTCAAGATCTGGCGTTGGGTCAGGGGAGTGATCACATCCTCACATCGGGGGCCTTAGACCTTCGCGGGCACATGCTCGCGAATCAGTCCATCGGCCACGGCCTCTCCATCGGGGCTGTAGCTGTCGGTGTCCATCTGGGCCCGGAGGGCCTCCACCTTATCGATGCGCACATCGGGCACCTGGGCGATCGCCGCCTGGGCCACGGCCATGAGCCGGGCACCGCCACTCACCTGGAGGGCGTCGGTCTGGGAAACGCCGGAAACGGGCGCGGCCGCGGATGTCGCAGGAGCCTTGGAGGACGCGACGCCCTGGCTGCTGCCGACTCCACTGGTTTTGCCGGTAATGCGCATGCTTCACCTCGATGAGGATCCTATCGGCAGTTTGCCCGGTTCCGTGAGGGGGTGGGATCCCTTTTGTGCAGCGCTTGCCTGCTTCCAGCTCTCCGCGAGGCGCTCCGCCAGGCCCCAGGATCGGCCAGAGCCCACCGCTTTATCCACCACCGCCTGATCCATCAACATGTCGTAGGTGGCCCGGGACTGCCCGCTTTCTCCCAGCAGCCCCGAGGGTTCAACGGTCTTCCGCAGGGTCTGGAAGAGCAGGTTCATGACCATGCCCTCGAAGCGCTTGGCGGATTCCTCGGTGCGGTCTTCGGCCTGGGGCAGGCGCTGCTTGAGGGCCAGGGTGGAATCCAGATCCACCTTGAAGGAGAGGGCGTCCTGCATCAGAGGATCCTCAGCTCGGCCTGCAGGGCACCGGCATCCTTGATGGCCTGCAGGATGGCGACCACGTCTCGCGAGGTGGCGCCCATGGCGTTGAGGGTTTCCACCAGCTTGCCCACGGAGGTGCCGGGTTCCAGGGAGGCCGTCTTCGCCTTTTCCTCGGTGACCGTCACGTCCTTCTTTTCCGCGGTCACCGTCTTGCCTTGGCTGAAGGGCTTGGGCTGGCTCACCAGCGGGGTGGAGGTCACCTGGATGCTGAGGCCCCCCTGCACGATGCTCACAGCGCCGATCTTCACATCGCTACCCAGGATGATGGTGCCCGTGCGTTCGTTCACCACCACGCGGGCCTTGGGCTGCAGCTGCACGTTCAAGTTTTCCAGGCGGGCCACCAGCTCCACGGCGCGACCTTCATATTCCTTGGGCAGCTTTACCTCGATGGTGCGGCTGTCTTGGGCCTTGGCCACCTTTTCACCCAGCTCCTCATTGATGGCGTGGACGAGCCGGATGGCCGTGGTGAAGTCGTCTTCCAGCAGGCTGTAGCTGAGAGTGGGGCGGCCGTTGAAGTCGCCGGGCACGCCGCGCTCCACCAGACCGCCTTCAGGAATGCGGCCCACGGTGGGGTGGTTCTTCGTGGTGGAGGCGCCTCCGGCCGAGGCGCTGAAACCGCCCACCAGCAACGGCCCCTGGGCCACCACGTAGGTGGCGCCATCGGGGGCTTGGATGGGTGTCATGAGCAGGGTGCCGCCCGCGAGGCTCTTGGCGTCGCCGGTACTGCTCACGGTCACGTCGATGCGGGTGCCGGGCTTGGCGAAGGGGGGGAGCTCGGCCGTCACCATCACGGCGGCCACGTTCTTCACCTTGATCTGCAGGGGGTTCACGGTGATGCCCTGGCGAGCCAACAGATTGGAGAGGCTCTGCTGGGTGAACCGGGTCTGATCCTTGTCGCCGGTGCCATCGAGGCCCACGACGACGCCGTAGCCCAGCAGCTGGTTGCCACGCACGCCTTGGAGGCGGGCGATCTCCTTCAGGTGGGCTTCCACCTTCTTTTCCTTGGGGGCATCCGCGGCCAGGAGGAGCGCGGGGAAGAGCAGCAGCAGGAGGGCTCGCATGGTCGCCTCAGAAGGGCCAGATGTAGTTAAGGAGGCGGCTGATCATGCCGGGCTTGAGGGTTTCATCCACCACGCCCTTGCCGCCGTAACCGATGCGCAGCTCGCCCACGTTGCCGGAGACGATGGTGTTGTCCTTGTCCAGACGAGCGGGATCGATCATGCCGGCCACGTAGAGGCGCTGGGTCTCGTTGTTGAGCTGGATCTCGCGGTAGCCCTCGAAGATCACGTTGCCGTTGTTCAGCACCTTCACCACCCGGGCGGTGACGGTGGTGGTGAACGTGGCACTGCGGCCCGTGGTGCCATTGCCCTTGAACTTGTTGGTGTTGGCCGTGGTGCGATCCGCCGTGCCCCCGCTGCCGATGCCCACGCTGTTGAGCAGGCCGAAGAGGGTGGGGCTGTTCAGCTTGTTGGAGCCATCCCGGGCCGTGGTGACGTCCGCCTTGGAAATGGCCGTGGTGGCTTCCGTGATCTTGATGGTGACGAGGTCGTTGACCCGGGAGGCCCGGAGGTCACCCACCAGAGTGCGGTCGCGCCAGAGGCTGCCCTCGCTGATGGGGGCGGGATCCTTGGCCTCCTCGATGAGGGGGATGGCCGGCTTCTGGAGCAGCAGCGGGTCGTGCTTCCGGGGAATGGAACAGGCCGCCAGCAATCCCAGCATCAGAAAGATAGGCAACTTGTTCCGCATGACGCACCTCGACGCCAAGGGAAGTGCGAAGGCTATGCCAGGGCGATCAAGATCCGATCATGCCCAGCCAGGTCCTGGTGATTCAGGGCCTTGGCCCAACCCTGGCCCAGGGCCCGTCGGCAGAGCTCGCCCCCCTGCCCCGCCCCGATCTCCAGCACGCAGGCCTTGGCCCCCCGAGCCCTGGCCTGGGCCAGAAGCCGGGTGGGGTGATCCAGGCCCCCATCGGGGCTGAAGAGGGCCATCTGGGGCTCGAAGGCCAGCTCCCGCTGGAGGGTGGGCCGATCCGCCTCCGCCACGTAAGGCGGGTTGGACACGACGAACTCCACCGAGTCCGGCACCGGATCCAGCAGGTCCCCTTCCAGAAAGGTCACCTTGGCTCCCAGGGCCGCGGCGTTGGCCCGGGCCACGGCCAGGGCCGCAGGGCTCAGATCCGTGGCTGTCATCGCCCAATCCGTCTCCAGGGCCAGAGTCACACCCAGGATGCCGCTGCCCGTGCCGATGTCCACAGCCCGGGTCACGCCTAGGCGACGCCCCACCTCCAAGGCCGCCTCCAACACCAGCTCCGTTTCGGGCCGCGGGATCAAGGTGTCCGGGGTGACCTTCCACCGTTTTTCGCGGAAGGGCGCCCACCCGATCAGGTAACTCCACGGCTCGCCTTCCCGGCGGCGGCGGATCCACTGGCCCACCTGCTCCCGAGCGGGGCCAGGCACGGGCTCATCCCCGTGGGCCAACATCCAGCTGCGGGGCTTGCCCAACCCCTCATCCATCCACCGCCAACTCTCCGCCACCGCCTCCTCCGGGGGGAGGAAGCGGGCCAGCATGCCCGCGAGGTCGCGGCGGAGGTCGGCGTAGGAAAGCGAAGTCGTCATGGAACCGCGAAGGGCGCGAATGAACGCGAAGGGGAAAGCACCATCTTCGCGTAAATTCGCGCCCTTCGTGACTTCACTTCTCCGCGAGCGCCTTGGCGCGTTCCTGAGCGTGGGCGAGCACCACTTCGTGAAGGCTGCCCCCGTGGCTGTCCATGGTTACGACCACCGGGAAGTCCTCCACCTCGATGACCCAGAAGGCTTCGGGGGAACCGAACTCTTCCAGCATGTGCACGTCGACAACCCGCTTCACCTGGGCCGCGAGCAGGGAGCCCGCGCCGCCGGTGGCGTGGAGGTACACGGCGCCCGTCTTCACGAGGCCTTCACTGGTCTTCTTGCCCATGCCGCCCTTGCCGATGACGCCGCGCACCTTGTAGGTGTCGATGACGTCGGCCTGGTAGGGCTCCTCGCGGATGGAGGTGGTGGGGCCCGCGGCCACGAAGGACCAGGTGCCATCCTCGTTCTTCTTCACCACGGGGCCGCAGTGGTAGATCACCATCCCGTCGAGGATGGGCTTCAGCCACTCGGGCTTGTTCTCCTTCATGTACTTGTGGCCCATGTCGCGGGAGAGCACGACCTTGCCGTTCAGCAGAACCTCGTCGCCCACCTTGAGCTGGCGGGCCTGGTCTTCGGTGATGGGGGTGGTGAGACGGATCATCGCGAACCTCAGTCGAAGCTGACTTCGCCGGTGGCGGCGAGGGTCATGGTGCGCCGGCGGCTGGACCAGCACATGTAGCTGATGGAGACGTAGAAGCTGGCGGGGTGGCGGTACATCTCCTCCACGTGGACGCCAAGCACGGTGGTGTTGCCGCCGTAGCCCATGGGGCCGATGCCCAGGGTGTTGAGATCGGCCACGATCTCCTTCTCGAAGGCATCCATCTTCGGATCGGGGTTGGGCACGCCCAGCTTCCGGAGAATCTGCTCCTTGCTGTGCTCGTAACCCGACACGCGGTCGCCGCCGATGGCGACGCCGAGGATGCCGGGGCTGCAGCCCTGGCCCTGGGCCTTCACCACCGCATCGATGATGGCCTTGCGCACACCCTTGATGTCGCGACCGGCGCCGATGGTGACGTCGGGCAGGCGGTATTGGGCGCCCACGTTCTCACAGCCACCGCCCTTGAGCATTACGCTGATCTCGATCTCGGGCTTGTCCCACTCCTCGAAGTGGAGGATGGGGTGGCCTTCATGGAAGGGATCCATGTTGTTGCCGCTGTTCTTGCCGCTGAGGCTCTCCACGCAGTTGGGGCGGAGCCACACCTTCTTGGTGGCCTCCTTCACCGCCTCGCGCACCTGGGCCTTCACGGCCTTCTGGCTCACGCCGTAGGGGTGGCGCACCCAGAAGAGCACGGTGCCCGTGTCTTGGCAGAGGGGCGTGACGTGGCCATCCGCCAGCAGGATGTTCTTCACCATGTCGTTCAGCGTGTTGAAGGCGCGGCTGCCCTCCTCCTCAGCATCACGGCCCTTCACCAGGGCATCAATGATGTCCTGGGGCATCCGGGTGGAGGCGCGGCGGATGAGCTCCAGCACCGGGGTGGTGAGGTCCAGCCCCTTGAGGTTGGCCATGTCGGCCTTGAACCCGGCCGGCAGCACCGATTTGGACTCCACCACGTCCGCGGTGGTCATGTTGGGAATGGTGCACTCAGCCATGGGAACCCTTTCAAAGCCAACAGACCATGATCGGGCCGAACGGGTGTGGCCTCAAGCACAGAAGCCCCGGTAGCGCCTACTTGCGGCGCCCCCCTCCCCCGAAAAGGCTGCCCATGACCCCCCGGATGAGCTGGCGGCCAATGGCGGAGCCCGCGGCCCGGACGACGCTCTTGCCGAAGGCCTCGATCACGGAATCCCCACCCGAACGGGCGCCCCGGGCCTCCTTGGCCTCTTCCTTGGCGGCCTGCTGGGCCTGGGTGGCGGCTTCCGTGCGAGCCTTGAGCACCTCGAAGGCGCTCTCCCGATCCACGGCCTTTTCGTAGTGGCCATAGAGCAGGGAGGCCTGCACCGTCGCCTGGCGCTCCTCAGGGGTGATGGTACCCAAGCGGGAGGCCGGTGGCAGGATGCGGGCCCGCTGCACGATGCCCGGGGTGCCCTTTTCATCCAGGAAGCTCACCAGGGCTTCGCCCACGGCCAGTTCGGTGATCACGGTGGCCACGTCCAAATCTTTGTTGGCGCGGAAGGTTTCGGCCGCGGCCTTCACGGCCTTCTGGTCCCGGGGCGTGAAGGCGCGGAGGGCGTGCTGCACGCGGTTGCCCAACTGGCCCAGCACCTTGTCCGGCACATCCAGGGGATTCTGGGTGACGAAGTAGATGCCCACGCCCTTGGAGCGGATGAGGCGCACCACCTGCTCGATCTTGTCCAGCAGGGCGTCGGGAGCATCTTCGAAGAGCAGGTGCGCTTCATCAAAGAAGAACACCATCTTGGGCTTCTCGGGATCGCCCACTTCCGGCAGGCGCTCGAAGAGCTCCGAGATCATCCACAGCAGGAAGGTGGCGTAGAGCTTGGGGGCCTGGATGAGTTGGTCCGCCGCCAGGACGTTGACGATGCCCCGACCGTCAGCATCGGTTTGGAGGAAGTCCTCCAGATCCAGGGCCGGCTCCCCAAAGAAGGCGTCTCCGCCCTGGGTTTCCAGGGCCAGCAGGGAGCGCTGGATGGCCCCCACGCTGGCGGCACTCACATTGCCGTAGGTGCCGCGGAGCTCGGCGGCATGCTCGCTCACGTGGGCCAACATGCCCCGCAGATCCTTGAGATCCAACAGCAGCAGCCCTTGATCGTCGGCCACCTTGAAGACCAGGTTGAGCACGCCTTCCTGGGTGTCGTTGAGGTTCAGGAGGCGCGCAAGGAGCAACGGCCCCATCTCGGAGACCGTGGTGCGGATAGGATGCCCTTGCTTGCCCAGCAGATCCCAGTACACAGCGGGAAAGCCTTTGAAGGCGAAGTCTTCCAGGCCGAGTTCCTGGATGCGGGCCTGCATCTTCTCGTTGGGACTGCCCGGGAAGGGGAAGCCCGAAAGGTCGCCCTTCACATCGGACAGGAATACCGGCACGCCCAGGGCGCTGAACCGCTCGGCCATGACCCGCAGCGTGACGCTCTTGCCCGTGCCCGTGGCGCCCGCCACGAGGCCGTGACGGTTGGCCATGCGGGGATGGAGCAACAGCTCCGCGTCGGATTTGGCGATGGCAAGGGAAGCCGTCATGCGATGTCCTCGAGAGCCCCCAGTCTATCGGGAAGGCTTCGGGAATCAGCGCGCCCAGGCCCGGGACAGGGCCAAGGTCAAATCCGTCAGGGGAGTATCGGAGCGGCCCAGGGCCACGCCCTTCAGATCCCGCTCACACTGGTTCACCTTCGCGAGCAGCGCCTTGGCGCCGGGCATGCGGATCTTCGAAGCCACGGCCCGATACCCCTCCACGAGGAAGGCCTGCTTGGGGGAGAGCCCCAGCGCTTCGGGCAGGTCCTTGGGGGAAACACCCTTGACTTCAGCCTCCACCGCCCGCACCACGCGCTCCACCTCGCGGCGGGCCTGGCCGAGCAACTGCAGGGGATCATCGCCATCTTCCAGGCCCTGGCGGAGGGCCTGCAGGGCCTCGCCCCAGGCGCCCTTCTGGAAGGCGGAAGTCCAAGCGAAGGCCCGCTGTTCCGCGAGGCGGAAGGTCACCTGATCCACCATGGCGGGGGTGGTCTGGCGATCCTCGGCGAGCAGGTCCAGCACCTCCAGGGCCCGCTTCAGCAGGCTGGGCTGGCCCCCCAGGCGACTGGCCAGGGATTGCGCCACGCCGGAGCCCAGCTTCAGGCCCATGCCCCGGGCTTCAGCTTCCAGGAAGGCGGGCACCTCGGCGAGTTCCAGGGCCCCCACCTTCAACACGCGGCCCTGCTTGGCCCACTCGGCCCAGGGCTTGGAGCCCATGGGTTTCCCGGGGCCCGCAGGCAGGGTGGTGCCGCAAACGAAGAGCAAGGCCATGTCCGCCGGGGGATTCTCCAACCAGGGCTTCAGGGCCCCGGGCAGATCCTTGGGTTTGGCGAGCAGGTTGTCGGCGTGGGGCACCAGCACCGAGCGCGTGGCCCCGAAGGGAGGCGCTTCCTGAAGGGCATTGAGCACCTCCGCCCAAGGGCACCCCTCCCCACAGATGGTGAGGCTGAAATCGGCCCACTCGGGATCCACGTGGGCGGCCTTCCAGGCGGCCACGGCGGCCTTGCGGCGGTCGGGATCCTCACCGTGGACGAGGGCGAACCCCTGGGCGGCCCAGGCTTGAAGGCTCATTCCACTCCCTCCAGGAACTGGGTGAGGAAGCTCTCGGCGAAGTCATCGGCCAGGCTGTCCACCACGGCCAACTCGCGGTTGTCGAAGGAGGCGAAGTTCTGATCCACCCGGTACTGGTTGGAGAAGGTCAGGCCCCGCCGGCTCTGCACCACAGCCCCCGTTTGGCCATCCAGCAGCTCCACGGAGGCCACTACGATCACCTCCACGCGGCTGGCGCTACCCGCGCTGGCCTTCAGTTTGTCATTGCCCAGGGAGAGCCCCACGGGGCGCACTTCGTAGCGCTCCAAAGTTCCCTGGAGAATCCACCGGCTCGCCTCGCCCTTGCCCACCAACTTCCATGGGGATGCGGCCACCACGCGGTTGGAGAGGGCCTTCTCGAAGCGATCCTCCACCCCCAGGCGCGGCGTGATGTTCTTGAAGGGCGCGAGCCGCAGGGTATCGCCTTTGTGGTGCCAGGCCTGGCTCCGCTGCTGGCGATCCAGGCGGCGGTACCCGCAGCCGACCGCGAACAGGGCCATCCCGAGCCCCAGGGCCCGCACGCCGATGGCCGAAGCCCGGATTGCTTGGTTCAAGGCTGATACACCCCGACATAGGGCAGGTTCCGCAGCTTGCCATCGATGTCGAGGCCATAGCCCACGACGAAGTGATCCTCGATTTCAAAGCCGATGTACTCCACCTCCACCGGCACCTTGCGGCGGCTGGGCTTGTCCAGGAGGGTGCAGATGGCCAGGGAAGCAGGCTCCCGGTCCATGAGGAGGTTCCGTACCTTGTGCAGGGTGAGGCCCGTATCCACGATGTCCTCGAGCACAAGCACATGGCGGCCCTGGATGGGGCGGTCCATGTCCTTCTTGATCACCACTTCGCCCGTGCTGTCGGTGCCGCCGTGGTAGCTGGAGGCCTGCATGAAGGTGAGGTCCGGATCCAGGTCGATGGCCCGGACGAGGTCCGCGAAGAAGGGGAAGACGCCGTTCAGGAGGCCCACGACGACCAAATCCTTCCCGGCGTAGTCCCGGGTGATGAGCTGACCCAATTCCTTCACCCGGGTGGCGATCTGGGCTTCGTTGAACAGGGGGGTGACGCGACTTCGCATGGGGACCTCTTTTCCCATTCAACCTTGGGGAGGGGCCGCTGGTCCATAGTTCTGCCGGGGCCCCTCCCGGCGGAGCCCTACAATGGTGTCCCAGGCCCTCACCCCATCCATGTCCATTCCCGTGTCCGACTCCCCCTACCACGCGCCGGAAGTGTTGGCGTGGGTGGAGGCTGCCCAGGCCGGGGACCCAGCGGCCTTTGCCCACCTGGTGGACCGGTTCAGTCGGGACGTGTACGGGAAGGCCTTTTCCATCCTGAAGAACCATACGGACGCCGACGACGTGGTGCAGGAGACCTTCATCCGGGTCTACCGGGCCCTGCCCGGCTTCCGGTGGGAAAGCTCCTTCCGCACCTGGATCATCACCATCGCCACCCGCCAGGCCCTCAGCTACCGGGAGCGTCTCCAGCGGCAGCCCGAAAGCCTGGAAATGGAGCAGGAAGGCTTCGAACACCCGGCCCTGCGGGTGGAGGCCTCCCAAGGCGCCTGGATCCTGGATCAGGAGGCCCGCCGCCTGTTGGCCGAGGCCATGCCCAAGCTGCCCCCCCGCCAGAAGCAGGCCCTCACCCTGAAGCTGCAGAACGATTGGAAGTACGAGCGCATCGCCCAGGAGATGGGCACCTCGGTGGGCTCGGTGAAGGCCCACATCTTCCATGCGATCCAAAGTTTGACTCGTCACATCAAAGGAGGCCGCCCATGAGCGAGCTCATCCTTCCGCCCGCGTGCGAAATGGCCATGAAAGCCCTTGAATTCAACGCCCTGGAACCCGGAGCCGAGGCGGAAGCCCACCTCCGCGCCTGCGCCGCCTGCCGCGAAGCCCAGGTGCTGCTGCTCGCCCAGGAGGAGGCTCCCCTGCCCCTGGTGCAGGCAGGCTACTTCGAACGGCTGCCCG
Organism: uncultured Solibacteraceae bacterium; assembly: GCA_964617215.1. Classification (GTDB taxonomy): domain Bacteria; phylum Acidobacteriota; class Holophagae; order Holophagales; family Holophagaceae; genus JAFDVN01. Next base: position 15,491 of record CAZTVL010000002.1, read on the forward strand.
CCCGGGTCATCGGCAAGCTGCAAACGCGCAAAACCGGGTTCCGCCCCAGCACCTGGTGGATGGCAGCCGCGGCCGTGCTGAGCCTCGCCGTGGGCACCGGCGCCTTCATGGCCGGCCGCGCCAACCGCACGCCCGTGGTGGAAGCCGAAGCGCGCCCCGTGGAGCCGCCCCCCCACATCGAGGCCCCCTTCACGGATTCCCAGGATGAGCTGGGTAAACTCCAGAACATGAAGCCCGAGGAGGTCCGCGATCTCCTCAACCAGCTGCAGACCGATCCCCCCAAGGGGACCGAATGAGGCCCACCATGAACCGCGCCCTGCCCGCCCTGATCCTGGCTGCCACCGCCCTGAACGCCCAGCCCGCACCGGGCGAGGGCGCGCAGGCCTTCCGCCAGATCGTCATGCAACGGCTGCAGGACCGCGTGGGCCTCAGCGACGCGCAGACCCGCCAGGTCGCCGATCGGTGGGAGCGCTTCAACAAAGAGCACTTCGAACGCCAGCGCCAGATGGCGCAGCTCCGCCAACGCTTTGAGGACATCCTCATGGGCCCCGGCGATGAGAACCAGAAGAGCGCCAAGGTGAAGCCCCTGCTCGATCAGTTCATGGACCTGCGCAGGCAGCAGGTGGAAGCCAAGCAGCGGTTCGAAGAGGACATCCGAGCTGGGCTCTCCGCGGCCCAGCAGGCGCGCCTGATCGTGACCGTCGACGAGATCATCCAAGTCATCGCCAAGAAATTGGAGAATCGCCCGCTGCTCAAAGAGCTTCGGCGGGAGCAACGGCAGGAGGGCGAAGGCCGCCCCCGCCGCTTCAACCGGAACTGATTCCTGGGCTTTAGGCTCTGGCTGAATCCGGCCCAGCAGGAGTGGGTCGCACGCAGCCAGAGCCTAGAGCCCATGGTCTACAGCCTCTTCATTCCTTGGGCGCTTCGAGCACCATGGAGACCACCAGCGGCCGCGTATCCGTGGTCTTGCGGATGATGCGGCGCAGGGACTGGCGCAGCAGCTCGTAGAGCAGGGTGTCGTCGTTGCGCACTTCGAAGGGGGCTTCGTCGTAAGCCTTGGCCACGGCGCCGCGCAGCAGGGCACCATAGGCCTCATCGTCGCTGAGCACCACGAAGCCCCGGGTGAGGATGGCGGGTTCACCCACCCGTTCCCGGGTGTCGGGGTCCACCATGAGCGTGGCGAACACGACGCCGTCTTCCTGGAGGATCAGGCGATCCTGCACGATGCGGGCATCCACCATGTGGTCCACGCCTTCATGCACGTAGTCGCGGCCCACGGGCACGGTGCCGGCCATCTTCACCTTGCCGCCCTTGAAGAGCCGCAGGCATTGGCCCCCATCCAACAGGGAGATCGCCTGGGGCTTGTAGCCCAGAGAAGCCGCCAACTGACCGTGGGCCTTGAGGTTCCGATAGGTGCCGTGCACGGGGACCATGTGCTTGGGACGCACGGTCTGGATGAGTTCTTCCAGGTCGCCACGGTAGGCGTGGCCGGAAACGTGGATGGTGCCGATGCCGTCAAGGGTCGTGTCCGCACCCAGGCGAGCGGCGGCATCCAGCATTCGGGAGATGCCCACTTCGTTGCCGGGGATGGCGCGGGAACTGAGGACGAGGCGATCGCCCTCCTTCATGTTGAGGCCCTTGATCTCGCCCCTCAACACGCGCATGAGCGCGCTCATGGGCTCGCCCTGGCTGCCGGTGCAGAGGATGAGCAGCTCGCTGCGCTTGTAATTGGGGGCGTGCTTGGGCTCGATGATGAAGTCATCGGGCAGCTTGAGGCGCCCCAGCCCGCGGGCCAGGTTCACCACCTTCTCCATGCTCCGGCCGAGCAACACCACCTGCCGGCCGTGCTCATAGGCGAGGTCCAGCAGCACCTGGATGCGGTGCACATTGGAGCTGAAGGTGGCCATGAAGAGCGCGCCTTCGGTCTTGCGGAAGGCATCGTCGAGCCCCGCCTTGCACAGCGCCTCAGAGGGCGTGCGCCCGGCTTGCAAGATGTTCGTGGAGTCCGCCATGAGCAGGCGCACGCCCTGGTCGCCCAGTTCCTTGAGGCGGGAGAGGCCCATGAGGCGGCCATCCACCGGGTTCGGATCGATCTTGAAATCGCCGCTGTGGATGATGGGGCCCTGGGCCGTGTGCATCACCAGCGCACAGGCATCGGGCAGGCTGTGGGTGACGGGGATCCACTCGGCTTCGATGCCGATGCCTTCCAGGGTCACGCGGTCGTAATCGTGGATGACGTGGAGAAGGTCCTCACGGATGCCCGCTTCCTTCAGCTTCCCGGCCACCAGGGCCAGCGTGAACGCGGTGCCGTAGACGGGCACGGGCCAGCGGCGGAGGAAATGGGGCAGCGCCCCGATGTGATCCTCGTGGCCGTGGGTGAGGAGCACCGCCTGCACCTGATCGGCGAAGGCTTCCACATAGGCGAAGTCGGGCACGATCTTGTCGATGCCGGGCTGATCCTCGGAGGGGAAGAGCTGGCCACAATCCACGAGGACCAGGCCGCCGGGGCCGTGCACCACGAGGGCGTTCATGCCGAATTCCCCCAGGCCGCCGATGGGGATCAGGCGCAGCTCGTCGGATTGAGGGGCTTCAGTCCAGCCCTCGAAGGGCGTCAATGCTTGAATCACAGTTACTCCAGAGTCTTGCGCAGGTAAGCGAGCCAAGTGACAGGGGGAACCGCCTCCGCTCGCAGCTTGGGGTCCAACCCGAAGGCCGACAGGCGCTCCGGGTCCCCCAGATTGTTGGAAAGGGTCTTCCGTCGTTGGGCAAAGGCCCGATGGAGGAGGGCCAGCAGCGCCTTGCGCTCGGCGAGGCTCGGCGCATCGGCCTTGGGTTCAAAGAGCAGGACCGCCGAATCGACCTTGGGCGCGGGGCGGAAGGAGCCGGGCCCCAGGGTCATCACCTTGGTCAGGCGGCAGCAGAGTTGGCTGAGGATGGCCAGGGGGCCGTAGTCCTTGGTGGACGGTCCGCCCAGCAGCTTCTTCCCCACTTCCAGTTGGAACATCAGCACCATCCGCTCGAAGGGATAGCCCTCCACCAGCAGGCGGGTGAGGATCGGCGTGGCCGCGTTGTAGGGCAGGTTCCCGATGACGGCGAAGGGGCCGCCCTGCGGCAGGGGGGCCGTCACGGCATCCCCCTGCCGCAGGTGGAACTGGGGCCGGTCCGCGAACTTGGCTTGAAGCAACTCGATGGCCTCGGGATCCAGGTCGATGGCGTGGACGGGCCGCCCATCCGCCAGCAGCTTCTCCGTCAGCACCCCGGGCCCAGGCCCGATCTCCAAGATTTCAGGAGCCTTGGAGACCAACGCCGCCTGGACGATCCCCCGGATGGCCCCTTCGTTGACCAGGAAATTCTGCCCGAAGGCCTTTTTGGCCCGTAGGCCGAACGGTACCGATTCCACCTATCCAACCTAGCACGGACACGAAAAGGGGCCCCTTTTCGGGGCCCCAGGACAATAGGTAACCAGTGAATCAGAGGTTGGAATGCACCGAGCGCCAGACACGCGGCTTGGGATAGGCCTCAGAGAGGCTGCCTGTGGCCGTACCGATGGCAACCTTGCCGGTGCCAGCGCCCGTGCCACTGTCACCACCGCCACCCGCCGCCAACACACCACCGGCTTGATTAACAGCCACGGTGCTCTTGGCGCCGAAATTGGAAGCCACACCAGCCCACTCCATGACAAAGCCAGCGGTGCAGACTCCCGTGGGAGTACCGACCGGGGCGGCCCCGGAAGAGACGGTGGGATTGATGACATCGCAAACTCGCCAGGAGCGGCTGAGACCAGCGCCAGGATTGCAGGGATCACCGGAGGTGGGCTTGAAGTAGGTGTAGAAGAGCACGCCCGCCAGCACCGTGGGCTCATTGATGCCCTTGGGAATGAAAGTGCTCCCGTTCATAGCAAAGGGACCGGGGAAATTGATGTAGTAGCCGTACTTGTTGAGCAGGTAATAGGAGGGACTGGAAGGATCGATGACCGGAGCACTGGTGGAAGTCTGAGTGCTCATGTCCGCCATCTGGTTGGTGGTCATCCCACTGGTATCCAGCCCCAATAAGAAACTGTCCTGGCGATCAAAGACCACGTTGATCCGGTGCCCTGTGGGGGCCTTGCCCGCCGCGTAGCTCAAATCGAGTGGGTTGTTCCGGTCCCCGCTCACGAAGGCCACTCCCACGGCCGATGGCGCGATCTTGGGATCGCTGGTGCGGTAGACAGGGTAGTTGCCCAGGTTGAAGGGGGCGGGCAAGGTGCTGTGGATCTCGTTCGTGGGGCCTTGGTAAATGTGCCGCACATTCTGAGCACCTGCAGCGGTGCCATTCATGGTCCACCGATCCAACTCGCTGGAATCCATGCGCATTCCAACATAGGGAGCAGTCGTGCTTGTGTATCCCGAACCCAGGGCCCAGAGGCCACCCGCCATATCGGTGAAATAGGCCCTTTGCACGAGGCCAGAGCTGGGGAAGAACTGGTGGGGCACCACGCCGGCAGGAACAGGGCCCATGCCCGCGATGTTGGTGAGGTCCCAAGTGCGGAGGAAGGCACCAGTACTCACATCCAAGGCCAACACGCTTCGGCCGAGTTTCTTGGGCTTGCCCGACGTATCCAGGAAATTGGCTTCCACTTCGGGCAGGCTCAGGCCGCCGCTGAGGAACACGGCATCCCGGGCGCGAAGGGCGCCGCCATCGGTGAAGAGCACACGTCCGATGGCAGGAACGCCTGTGGAGAACCCGAGGCGATCCACGATGTCCTGGATGGTGCCCGAGCCAGTGGTGGCCCCCGCCAAGGTAGTGCTAGAGAGATTGCGGGCAGAGTCCGTGGCAATTACATCGGCTTCTTCGGCCCGGAGGGCCCAGCCCATCTTGGGATTGAAGGGATCGCTCACATCCAAGGCGTAGAAACTGCGGCCGCCCTTGCGGAGGCCAAAGACCACCATCGCCCGCTCGCCTGGATCCACCTTGCCATTGCCAGCGAGCTGACCGGAGGAAGCCACATCCAGGTGGTACACCAAAGGCGCACCATCCACTGTGAACCGGTGGGGGTTCCCAGGTCCGGCCAAGTAGGAGAGAAAGGGCAGAATGTCCGTCGGGATGAAGGACCACAGCTCCGTGGCCGTTCCCTTGGTCATGGTGAAGGTCTGGCCGCCTTGGGTAACACTCTCGTCCCAGGTCACTTCACCAAACGCATGGAGGAAACCATCATTGGTGCCCGCGAACACCAGCCGGAATTTAGAGCCTGAGTGGCTCGCCAGGGCCGTGGAAATGGAACTCGGCATGCCGCTGAATGAGGTCGAAAATTCCAAGGCCGTGGGAGTTGAATCGATGATGTCGCCCATGAGGTTGGGCCGCTGAGCCGTGGGGGCTGTGGCGGAGTATGCATCGGCGCCGCGCATCCACCTCACCAACTTTTGTTTGTCGGCATCCGTAGCTCCTTGAATGAGCCCTTTAAAATCATCGAATTTGCCCGTGCCGGTGGTATCTGTGAACTCAGAGAGGCCGGGGTTCTTAATTCCGGTGGCACTGCCTTTGGCGCGCGTATAGATCTTGCGCGTACTCCAGTAATTCGCCGCGTTGAGGATTTTCTTGGCGCTCCACTGGGCCTGAGTGGCGGCGGTGTTGCTATCAATCTCGGTCAAGGTGGAGCCATCTTGGGCCAGGATGGTGGTCTGGTTGTTCACCGTGCGAGTGGGGAACATCATCAGATCACCCGACCATAGGGGACCAGGCGTCTTGGGTACCTCGAAACTGCCCAGATAGATCTGCTTGGCCAGGGTCAGTCCGCTGAAGGGCGCCACAGGGGTAGCAGTCACACTCTGCGAGGCCAGGGACTTCATCTTGTCGAATGCCGCATCGAGACTATCCACCAATTTTTTGGCGGAAATGGCATCGAAGTAGTAACTGGAATTAGTGGTCGGCTGACCTTGCGCGTCGGTGGTGAAAGAAGTGGCTGATGCAATGTTGTAGTCAACATCGTCGGGGTTGCCATAAACGGCAGCGGCAAGGAGCCTGTATTTGGGGGTGCTTGGTGTGGTCGCGATTGGGTCCGGAGTCATGGTGTCCGGCTTCCAAGAAGTAAAGGTCCCCGAGTAATTGGAGCCAAGGCTCATGCCAATGGTCATTGTTTGAATGGGCCGTGGCGAATTGAAAGTGATGGCATCGATACCAGTACCTCGGCTCTTTACAAACCAAGGAGCAAACTGACTGGGGGTGCCGCTGGTGGGATAGGTCTTAGCCTTAGAGTCCACCCAACTGCTGGTTAAAATTTTGGTGCCTAAATGGGCTGCAACACCGGCATAGGTGGACATATTGGCGTAGGTTCCCCCTGAGTTAAGGGAAGCTAACCCAGCCGCCACAACCGCATTGTTGCCAGCGAGTGCGCCACCCGAGTAGGGTTGTTGGGCTACCGCCTCGGCCCCGGTCTGAATTCCACCAGCGGTTGGAGTACCGTCCGTGAACATTAAGCAGAAAATGCGCATGCATTCGCTTGCCGCGTTGCTATTGGTTGATGTTTCGTAACTAGCGAAGGGATTGATGTTTTGAAGCTGGGTATATGTCCCGATCTGAGACACAACCAAGGGCGTACCGTCGCTGGCGTACATTTTTGAGATTAGGCGCATTCCACCCAAGCTGTCCTTGTTCTGCAAGAACCAATATCGAGAACCGGCCCTTGAATAGGCCCCTGAATAGGTCGTGTTTCCCGTATCGAGATTGGCCTCCGTCAGTCCCGAAGGCTGGGTACCGGTGTCGTTGCTCGGAGAAATGCCATCATCGGAGAGGGTGCGCCATGCCCAAAGTACATCATTCTGGTATTTGATCCACGTTTTGAGGAAGGCTTCCTTCAAAGCCTGCACACGGGCCCGGTTAGGCAGCTTATTGGCAAAGGCCACGCGAGGAGCTGTGATATAGGTCCGGGCCTTGGTGGTGTCATCCCACCACGAGGGATCGATGGCTTTGTAAGAGGCGACCGCGTCCGGAATAATATAAGCACCGGTGGTGGAGTTGCCTTCCTTGGCCCGGAAAATCCATTCGAGGTAACGAGTTCGGTAGCTCTGAGTAGAGCCGGAGGAAGCTCCGATGATGGCCTTCGTGGTGCCATTTGCGCGTAGGAAACAGTTGGAAGAATCTGTACCACGATAGGTGGAGTCGATATCCAATACCGTCCCGTCGGTATTCGTCACTGTAGCGCGGCTAAGGGGGTTGGTGACCGTGGGGGGAATCCAATTGCCATCAGCATCGTACTGGCCCAATACCGCCCAGTTGATGGGAATATCCACCGTTCGAAGGTTGCCATTGTCCGGGTCGACCATGGACATGCGAACGTGAGACGCAGCCCGAACCCAATTCCGGGCATCGGCACCTCCCGAGGCAATGCCGGGAAGGGTTGAGATGTTGCCTGCGGGAGTGTTCGGCCCATTGATGGTGTTTGCGATGGCGTAGGTGACATAGGTGCCATCGGGCCGGATGAGCTGCTTGTACTGGGTGGTGGCGTTGGTGGGAGCGTAGGGAGCAGCGGCGCCATTAAAGGTGTAGACATTAGTGCCGCTGACGGTAAGCGCGCTGACAATCGTGGTGCCAGCACTCCAAGTGACCGTGGCGTTGATGTTCGGCGCCGTCCCCGTAAGGATGACCTGCATATTCTTGTAATCGCTGGTGGTGTTGGTGGTGTCCTCATCATCGTCATTGTTGGGGAAACCAGGGTGGAACATCATGCGGAGCATGGATCCCGACATATCGAGCACCGTGACGATCTCGGGTTTGGTCTTCTTGGACCCCGTGCTCTGGTAGAGGTCCATGAAATCGGTCTTGCTCGATTGGAGTTTGGGATCCAACTGGGCGAAGAGCAGGGCGCCGGGGAGCACCAGAAGGGTCAGAACGATGAACTTGAAGGCGCGCTGGAACATGGCACCACCTCGGCGAGGGATTTGAAAAAATGGAAACGGCAATTGGCTAGTTGGTGGCTTGGACCGGGGTGCTCAACCACATTTCCTTATCGTGCTGAAAGGTGGTGGTGCCGGCGGTGACAACGCCCGAAGAGCGGACAACCCAGAGGTCGTTGAAGAGGCGCTCATCGGGAACGCTGGTCTTGGCTGCAGGAAGCTTGCCCAGGCGCAGGAGCTGCAGATTGAAGGCCTGGCGATAGTCCGCATTTTCATAAAGGATGGTGTCCGTGGTGGGGGCCCCCCCCGAAACAGACTGATAGGTGCCCTGCAATTCCTGGTTCTGAAGGAGGAGGCGGGCTTGAGTCTGGTAGTCGCTGGAGGAAGCTCCGACTGGGGTATTGCTGGGGTTCGACCAAAGCACTGCAAATTCAAGTCCGGCATCCGCAGTCTGCCTCACATTGGCGGCCTGTCGGCTGGAGCCGACGATCATGATTTCGCGGAGGCTGTTGCGGGACATGCCCATGGCCGCGACCGTGAGGAGTGCGAGCAGGGTCAGCACCACCAAGATGGTGACGCCGCCGGCCTCGGAGCGATGGGAGGGGGAGAATCCAGTATTCATGGGAGCCCTCAATTGAAGGAAAGACCGAAGTGCCGGGGACGGATCACAAGGGAGAGGGTCTGCTCCTTGTAAGCCAAGGTGGGCGTGGTGGTGGTGTTGTACTCCTCGCGCCTCAAGGAGGTGCGGGTGGTGACATCCACTCGCACCAGGACCGGGATCTCACGGAACCAGGCCGGATCGGAGAGGGACATGTAGCCGGTGCGCCCATAGCCCGAGTTCAACGCCGATTGCACCATGGGGACGTAACCCGAGGTCCAACCGCTGGCCAGGCCCGTGGCGGAACCTTCCCTCAACCAGGTGCGACCTCCATCCACCGAAAGATAGACCTTCATACCCGACACGTCTTCAGCCAGCACTTGGGTGCTGGTGATGGCCGTGAGGCCGCCGCTGGAGTAAGGGCCCTGCTGGCGCACCAGACAAGGAACCGTATGCGTTGGATTGGCAGGGTCTACATTTCGAGATTGGATGCTGTAAAGCACCGATTGAGCGATGTTCATGAAGGTCACGGGCGCGCCAGCTTTGTGATTCGGATTGGAGACCACATTGGCGCCCGTGGCAGAACCATCCGCATTCTGCATGGCATTCCCGGCACCGGTGGGCGCCAGAGTGTCCACTCCCGGATCAATGGTCACGAGGTTACCCGAGACCACAGGGGGCTTGGTGATGATGAAGCCGGGCCATCCATCCTTGATGACAATCCGCTGCCCTTGCTGAACCATGGCGGCAAAGGAAGCGTCCCCTGTGTCAATGGTGATGGAGGTGTTGCCTGCGGTGAGGGCCGTACCCGAAGCCACCGTGCTGTTCAGCCCGCTGACTGCATAGGCCCCGCCTGAACCAGTCGTGGTCTTGCCTTCAAAGGGCAGCGCTTCGTCGTAGTAGAAGAAAATCTGATCGCACTTCACCGTGCCATCGCTGAGCGTGAGCGATACGTTGGGATTCACCCAAAAGCCGGGATTCGAAGTCGACAACGTGGTGGGGTACTTGGTGAGGTCCCACAGGAACATGCCCGCCGCATTCAGGTCATCGGTGAGCATATCGATGGCCACCCGGCCACGACGGCCAGCCGAGATCTTTTCCGCTGAGGTCTGGAAGGAAGAGAGGCTGGCTTTGTAGACGCGGGCCATTCCCGCCATCAACAAGCCGGTAAACAAGAGGGAGACCATCAATTCCGCGAGGGAGAACCCCTGCTCCCGGGTTGGGGAGATCTGCTTAGCCATGGGTCACCTGCCTGGAAACCTGGATCGTCCGATTGGTCGTGGTGGCGCCGCTTACTGCTTCCACGAAACTCACAGCCACATCGATCTGATCAATACCACCCTGAGTAGCCACGACAATGTTGGATACATTGATGCGCACCGTATAAACATTGTTGGGATCACCTGCCACGCCTTGGGTAAGGTCCCCCTTGTAGTACTGAACCGGGGTACCAGGCAGGTAAAGACGAGCGTTCGCCACTGTGGTTCCCGCCTTCGCTGCCAAGTAGGACTGGGTGGCTTCCATGGAAGCCGCCTCCACTACGCGTTCCGCGAGAAGCACGGAATCCGTCATGCGAGCACCGACGCCGGCGGTGCGAATGGCCATCATCTGAAGTGTGGCTAGCCCGAGGAGGCCGATAGCCATGATGAAGGCCGCCAGAAGCATTTCGACAAGGCTGAATCCGGCCTGCTTGCCGGTTTGGCTGGAGGGGCGCAGCCCACGATGGAAAGAGTTCTTCACATGCGCCTCCAAGGGTTATCCGTGCCGGTACCGGCCTTGTAGAACTTGTAAATCCGGTTCCCCGTGACTACCACCATGCCTACAGGAGCACCCGCGTAGGTGGCACCGCCCCTGATCCCCACGACGGGAATGCAAAAGGGCGTGAGAAATTGCTTGTTAAAGGGGTTGATCTGAACGCTTTTGGTGCCCACCAGCGGATTGGCCAAAGCCGCATTGAGCTCCACCTGGATATCCGGAGAGATGTTGCCCATGGCAGCCGCAAGGGTTTCTGCACCCACGGCCGTCCCCATGGTGTTCTGGTCATCCACGCCAGCGTAAGTCCAATCCCGGAAGGCTGCCGCGCTGAATGAATTGAGGGGAAGGGAAGCAGCTCCCACCGGTGAGATCGATTGGTAGTTCAGCGTGTAGCTGCGACTAGACCAAGACCCACTGGCATTCAGGCGAACCGTTCCAAGGGTAGCGCTCGAATACTTGTGGGCTTCCGAGATCAGGCCCTCCACCTCGCCCAAAATGCTTTGAACGGCTGGTTTCTGCCTGGGCTGGAAGGCGTAGGTGCCTGCTGCAACGGTGAGGAGGCCCACGATGAAGAGGACCACCAGCATTTCCATCAAGGTGTAGCCATTCGATCGGGTCCGCATGAAATCCTCTCGGCAGTAAAGGGTTGGCTCTAAGGGTAAGAATTTCGATGAATTCTAACTCACGTGCGATCAACTGTTTAAAAACTTGCTGCCGAAACGGTCCGCAATTGGATGACGAAGTGTTCTTTTTTTAGGCATCAACTGAATTGTAGGGGATCCCGATCCAAACTGATGTCTCCACCTCGTTTGAGCGGAGCCTTTCGAAGGGCCAACCCCAGAGTGCCCCTTTCCGCGGCCTTCGCAAGCAACTGCATGCGCCACCGATCCTTGGCCCGCGCCACCGGGGCTTCGATGGGGCCCAACAGGCGCAGGCCGGGCAGTCCCTCCAGGCGCTGCCGCAAGGATTCGAGGGCGGATTTGGCTTCCTCGGGGGTGTCCGATTCGGCTCGGTAGAGGGTGAGGGACACGAAGGGCGGATAGCCCAGGCTTTGCCGGAAGGGCAGCTCCGTGGCGGCGAAGGCTTCGAAATCCTGGGCCACGGCGCACTGCACGGCGGGGTGATCGGGGCTGTAGGTCTGCAGCACCACCTTCCCTGGCAGCTCGGCGCGACCGGCGCGGCCCGCCACCTGGGTGAGGAGTTGGAAGGTGCGTTCCGCGGCGCGGAAATCCGCCACCTTGAGGCCCTGGTCCGCATTGAGGATGCCCACGAGGGTCAGCTTCGGGAAGGTATGCCCCTTGGCCAGCATCTGCGTGCCGACGAGGAGATCCACCTCGCCGCTTTCCGCCGCCAGCAGGCCCGCCTCCAAACTCCCGCGACGGCTGGTGGTATCGCGGTCCAGGCGCAGGATGCGGGCAGCTGGGAAGAGCGCCGCCAGTTGTTCCTCCACCTGCTCCGTGCCCTCGCCCACGCCGCGCAGGTGCTCCGCGCCGCAGGCCGGACAGGCTTCTGGAGGCACGGCCTCGAAGCCGCAGAGGTGGCAGCGCAGGCGCCAGTGCCCCTTGTGGTAGGTGAGGCTCAGGGCGCAGTGGGGACATTCCAGCGGCTTGCCGCAGGCCCGGCACATCCAGAAGTTCTCGAAGCCCCGGCGATTGAGCAGGATCATGGCCTGCTCGCCCCGCTGCAGCGTTTCGGCCAGGGCCTCCAGCAACCTCGGGGAGAAGAGCACCTTCCGTCGCGTGGCCTTGTAGACCTCCCGCAGGTCCACCACCTCCACCGTGGGCATCACCGTGGTGCCCGGCCGCTGGGTGAGCTTCAACAGCTTGTAGCGCCCGACCTGGGCCGCCTGCCAGCTCTCCAGGGAGGGCGTGGCGCTGCCCAGCACCACCGGGCAGTCCTCCAGTTGGGCCCGCTTGATGGCCAGGTCCCGGGCGTGAATGCGGGGGTGTTCCTCACTCTTGTAGGAGCCTTCGTGCTCCTCATCCACGATGATGAGGCCCACGTTGCGCAGCGGCGCCAGCACGGCGTTGCGCACCCCCACGAAGATGGAGGGTTCGTCATTGAGCAGGCGCACCACGTCGGCCACCCGTTCACCAGTGTTGAGGCCGGCGTGCCCCACGGCCACGAGGCCCGGGAAGCGGGCTTCCAGGCGGGAGAGCAGCCGGGGCGTGAGTCCGATCTCCGGCACCATCCACAGCACGCGCTTGCCCTGGGCCAACACCCTTTCCACGAGGGCCAGGTACACCTCCGTCTTACCGCTGCCCGTAACCCCATAGAGCAGGTGGGTTCCGAAGCGACCGACCTCGATCCCTTCGAGGGCCGCCTGCTGCTCCTCATTGAGCTGCACGATGCGGTCGACGCCGGCCTCGCGGCGCTGGGAAAGCAGGTCCACCCGCTTCAACTTCTCGATGAGCCCATGCTTCTCCAACGTAGACAGGACGCTGATGCCCACGCCCGCCACCTCGAGCAATTCCTCTTCCAGCAGCGCGCCACCCGACTCCTCCAACGCCAGCAACACCTTGGCCTGGGAGGCCGTCACCTTGGGCGGATGGGGCCGATCCGTGAGGCGCACCTCCATGAGGCCCGCGCCCCGGCGCTCGGGCCGATGCAGGAAGGTGGACAGCTTCAATGTGCCCCCGTGCCAGGCTTCGCCCAGGGCCGCCAGCTCCTCCCACGCCCCCGCCTCCCGCAGCTGCGCCAAAGTCCGCCCATCCGCCAGGGGCGATTCCCAGCGGGCCCGCAGCCCCTGGGGCAGCGCCAGGGGCAGCAGGGCCGCCTCGCCGCAGGCGTAATACCCCGCCGCGAACGCGATCAGTTCGCGCACCTTGGCGGGCAGCAGCGGGAAGGGGTCCACCACCCCCTCAATGGGTTTCAGCTTCACCTTGGGCGGATCCGGGTCCGGCCCCAACACCAGGCCCATGGCCGCCCCCGCCCGCACCTTCACCTGCACCCGCACGCCCGCCGGGAGCCCCGCGGGCGCCAGGTAGGTGAGGGGCGGCAGGGGCCGGTTCAGTTCAATGCGGGTGGGAACCATTCAGGGTCCATCATGACTCAGGATTTTGGGGCCACCTTCATCGCGCCCCATCGGGCGGCGAGATCGGGGTACCCACAAGCCTGAGCGACTGCAGCGGCGCGGCGGGGGAGGGACACAGCCCCGGGTTGCCATTGAAGGATCTCCGTGAGCATCCGATCTGCATCCTGCGTCTCACCTAATCGCAGCCGCACTTCCAATAGAACGCCGAGGTAGTTGTCCCAGCTATAGCCCAGACCATCCTCCCGTGCCTTCCCGTTGGCATCGAGGGCCAGCACTTCTGTGGGGGTGAGCTGCTCGGCTTCCCACCGGGGCGCAAGCAAGTCTCGGATGGCTTTCCACTGACCACCGGTCTTGGCCCGCTGCAGGTATCCCTTCAGAATGAACTCCGGCGGAAGTTCGTTGACGCCCTGTCCTGGCAGAAGGGTGAGAGAGGCCAGCAACGGTGAGAGGGAGCGCCCCCCGGCGAGGATGGAAAGTTTCTCCCACCAGGACCACAGGATCCAATGCGCGGGCGATTGACGAAGCGCATCTTCCACCACCGGCAGCCCCTTGAGTGCGGCCGCCTTCATGGCCGGCGAGAAGGCCGCTACGTCCTGAGGCCTACCCAGGAAGGCCCAGCCCTCGGTCTTGTGGAAGTCACCGGAAATCAGGAACTGCTCAAGCTCGGCGGCCAAGCGTCCCCAAATCCGAGCATCGTCCTCGTCGCCGAAGGGGCGGATCAGCTCCGGGGCCGGACCTTTCTCATCCTCCGTAGGCTTTGGCTGGGGCTTCAGGAAGGAGGCCATGCGTCGGTGAGCCACGCTGAAACGCTCCCCCAAGAGTTCTGCCCGGGCCTCCAAATGATCGGGATTCCGCTCAACGAAGGCTTCCAGCACCTCCATTCGGGTCTGCACACCCGCCTGGCGAAGCTGTTCCCACAGCTCCCGCGCCGCCGGAAGGCGGGTCCCCAGCAATAGGATCTGTCCTCTGGAGTTCACCAGGGCCCATCGGGGCCCGTCCCAACCGAAGGCCCCCCGAAGCTCCTTGCCGAGCGGGCCCTCCGTGGTGGCGCTGTACACCTTGAACGCCGACTCCACCAGCGGCTCGCCCTTGAGCAACTCCGCCAGGGACCCGGCCAAGGGCTTGGCGGGGTCCTCCACCAGGAGCCAGGCCGGCTCCGCCCTCTCGCGCAGGGCTCGCTTGATCTCCACCCAGGTCGACGGTTCCTTGGCCTTGCCCCGCATCACCACGGTGGTTTGACCCGCCATGGGTCGCACAGTCAGGCAGAGCAAGGCGAAGCCGAGGGTGGAGGCGCGCATGGAGGCTCCAGGATGGGAAGCCGCCAGCATACAATGGTCGGATGCTGGTCCTGGGCCTCGAGAGTTCATGCGACGACTGCTCCGCCGCGGTGCTGGAGGAGTCGGCCAATGGTCCGCGGGTGCGGTCGCTCGTGCGCAAGAGCCAGGATGACCTGCACGGACCCTTCGGCGGAGTGGTGCCGGAGCTGGCGGCGCGGGAGCATCTCCTGCAGGTGCGCACGGTGGTGCAGTCGGCCTTGGATCAGGCGGGGGTGACCCTCGCCGACTTGGATCGCATCGCAGTGACGCGCGGCCCTGGCCTCGTGGGCAGCCTGCTTTGCACCTTCAGCGCGGCCAAGGCCCTGGCCTGGCGCAGCGGCAAGGATTGGGTGGGCGTGCACCACCTGCTGGGCCACCTGAATGCCGCGCGCATCGCCTCGCCAGACCTGCCCTTCCCGGCCCTGGCCCTGCTCGTGAGTGGCGGCCACACGCACTTGTACTTCGCGAAAAACTGGACGCACCTGGAGCTGCTTCAGAAGACCCGGGACGATGCCGCCGGTGAAGCCTTCGACAAGGCAGCCCGGCTCATGAACCTCGGCTACCCCGGCGGCCCCTTGGTGGATGCCTGCGCCCGCCGGGCCACGGCGTCGGGTCCCCGGTTCACGGCTCCCAAATTCCGGGATGGCGTGGCCAGCTGGAGCTTCAGCGGCTTGAAGACCGGCGTGAAGCTGCGTGTAGAGGCGGATTCCACCCTGGCCACGGGCGGTGCCGAAGCTCCCGAAGTGCAGGCGCTTTGCCGCGTGCTGCAAGACACCATTGCCGATTGGCTGCTGAAGCCCCTGGCGGGCCATGTGGAAGCCACCGGTGCGAAGAGCCTCATCCTCAGCGGCGGCGTGGCGTGCAACTCGGCCCTGCGTGAGCAGGCCAAGCGCCTTTGCGAGCGGTTGGGCCTGGCCCTGGCCGTGCCGGAACCCCGCTACTGCACCGACAACGGCGCCATGATTGCCGCCGCGGGCGCCCTGCTGCCCCTGGAGACCGACTGGAGCCTGAATGCGGATTCAGACCTGCGTCTGGTCTAGCCTCCTCGTCCTCCCCGCCCTCGCCCAATCCACCTCCCCCGATCAGTTGGCGCGGGTGTGGTACCAGGCCAAGGCGCAAGAGCAGGCGGGCAAGCTGCGGGAGGCCATCGGCCTCTACGCCTGGTGCGTGGCCCGCCAGCCCAAACCCGCCGCCGAGATCCCCTCGCCGACGGGGGGCCTTGGCATCGTGCTCTACGATCCCTACCTCTGCATCGCGCGGGATGCGCTGGCCCTGAAGGACGCCCCCCTGGCCCAGTGGGCCCTGGATCAATCCGAGCGCTTCGGCGTGGAGAGCGACGGCAGCCGCACCATCTTCCGCGTGAAGCTGAACAAGCTCTGGGACCCGGAGCAGGACACGCGCTTCGAGCAACGCATGGCTTCCATCCGCACCTACGCCCAACGGCTCAATGAGGCGCGCAAGGCCGGCAAGCCCGCACCGCCCTCCCCTTCGGAGGAATTCCCGGATCCCCCGATCAAGGTGAGCGCCAAGGCACCCACGGCCCTCGATCCCCGCGCCTTCCCCGATCCCTACCAGGTCGCCGAAGCTCCCCTGCCCGGCCGGTCCACGTTGGAGGGGTGGGAGGCCACGTACCTGGAAGGCCTGCGCCTGGAGAAGGAGGGAGACCCCGCGTCAGCCCTGCTGGCCTTCCAGGCCTCGGCCCGCCTGCATCCCCAGCCGTCGGGCCGCACGACGCTCACGGATGGCCGCCTGCTGGAAGCCTACAGCCCCTACCTGCGCCAAACCGCCGCAGCCCTCGCCGCGGAGGACCTGCTGGCCGCAGACAAGGCCCTGGGTGAATCCTCCCGCTGGGCCCTGGAGCCTGCTTCGGAGCGCGGAGCGCTGCGCAAGCGGCTGTCGGATCGCGTGGCCGAGTACAGCAAGGCCGGGAAGGACTGGCGACAGGCCAAGGGGCAGCCCCTGGCGGCCACTCAGGCACCCGTCAGGGCAGCGGAGCTTCCCTCCAGCCCCGCGACCTCAGTCAAGCCCGCCGCAGCGCCATCGCTTCAAGCGCAACCCTCGAAGGGCCCCCTGGAAGCCGCTCCGCCGCCCGCATCGACGCCGCCCCCCCGCAGCAAATGGCCCTGGGCCGCGGGCGGAGGCCTGCTCACCGCCTTCGGGGCGGGCCTGCTGTTGGCCCGGCGCCCCCGGCGGAAAGCCCCCTCGGATTCCGACGCCACCACCTTCATCCCCAAGGAGCGCATCACCCATCCACCCGCAGCCTCAGCCGGCCCCTGGAACCTCACCCGGGAGCTGGGCCGCGGCGCCACTTGCATCACCTACCTCGGCATCCATCGCGGCGACAGCCGCCGCGCCGCCGTGAAGGTGCCCTATCCCCACCTGCATATGGATACCGAGTTCCTCGCGCGGTTCCGGCAGGAAGCGCGCCTGGGTCTGCAACTGGATCATCCGGGTGTCGTACGCATCGTGGATCCCGGGCCCGAAGAGGGCATTCCCTGGCTCGCCTTGGAATTCGTGGAAGGCGAGGGGCTCGATCGCCACCTCCAGCGCAAGGGCCGCCTCGCCATCGCCGAGGTCATCGCCCTGGGCCTCGACATGGCCCAGGCCCTGGCCTACGCCCACGCGCACGGCGTCATCCACCGCGACCTCAAACCCGCCAACGTGATGCTCAGTTCTGGTCGGGCCAAGGTGGTGGATTTCGGCATCGCCAGGGTGGTGGATGCCACGGCCATGACCGCCACCCAGGCTTTCCTGGGCACGCCCCTCTATGCCTCCCCCGAAGCCTTGCTGGGCTCCCGGGTGGAGGGTGCCGCCGACCGCTACGCCCTGGGCATCGTGCTCTTCGAACTGCTCACGGGGCAGCCGCCCTTCCAGGGGCCCCATGGCCTGGCCGTGCTCGAGAAACACCGCAGCCAGCCCTTGCCGGACCTGCGGGAATTGCGCGCGGACATTCCGCCGGCCCTCGCCGCCCTCGTCCAACGCCTGGGCCTCAAGGATCCCACCCAGCGCCCCACGGATGAAGTCCTGGTGGCCGAGCTCCAGGCCCTGCGCGAAGCCCGATAGACTGGGGTCTGGAGGTTCCATGGAGGTCACCCGGGAGGACGTGCTGCGCTGCGCCGAGCTGGCCAGGCTCCAGCTCACGGAGGCGGAGATTCCCGCCCTGCAGCGGGACATGACCCGCATCCTCACCCATGCTCAGAGCCTGCTGGAGCTGGACCTCGAAGGCGTCGAGCCCACCTTGCACGGCCTCGATCTGCCCCTTCCCCGGCGGGAGGATGTACCCCGCACCACCTTCACCCAGGCCGAAGCGCTGGCCCAGGCGCCCGCCGCGGCCCAAGGCCATTTCGTCGTGCCCAAGGTGCTCTGAGCCGAAGTCCTTCAGACCTCTTGGTATTGAACTCCTGGCGCAAAGCTTGCGGAGTTGCGCGAAGCTCCCACCGGCTCACCTTGACTCCGTTTCCCTTGGAATCCGGGCCTCGCTGAAGAGGCCGGAGGATGTTGTTCCGTTCGCCGCAGACCCGGGCCCGTGCCCGGTTGATCGCCCCTTCGGGGGCTGAACCCCTTTGTGGAGGAGATCCCATGGGTAGCATCACCACATCCCATAACGGCGTGAACGTGGAGGCCCTGACCACCACCCTCAATGCCATCCAGGCCAATCCGGCCCTTGCCCATTTCAAGTTCCGCTCCAAGAGCAAATGGATCAATGGCGCCCATTCCGCCAGCACCTTCGATTCCCTCTTTGGCGCGGGCTCCGAACACAAGCGGGCCAAACCCTTGTTCCTCGAGGGTGATGAGCCTGAGGCCCTGCTGGGCACCGATCTCGCCCCCAACGCCGCCGAATCGGCCCTGCACGCCCTCAGCTCCTGCCTCAGCGTCACCTACGCCTACAACGCCGCCGCCATGGGCTTGGACATCTCCAACCTCAGCTTCGAGATGGAAACGGATACCGACCTCCGCGGCTTCCTGGAGCTGGACAAGAAGGTCCGCCCTGGCCTCTCCGAGATCCGCGTGAAGGTGAACCTCGCCTGCAACGGGACCCCCGCTCAGATCAAGGAACTGCATGACAAGGCCATGCGGACGTCGCCGCTGCTCGACACCTTCAAGAATCCCGTGAACGTGAAAGTCACCCACTGAATCCACGAACGCACAGGCCCGGGCCAAAGCCCGGGCCTGCCTTCATCCGATGCCTTCTTAGAAGCTGAAACGGGCGCCGAAGCGAATCGTTCGCGGGTTCTGGTAGTAGAAGGCCTGCTTGTAAGTCGGCAGCTGGGGGCCACCTTCGACCTGGTTGTAGCGTTGATCCAATACGGTTGCCGTCTGGGTGTTCAAGAGGTTGGTGATGTCGAGGTTGAAACGGAGCTGGGTTTGATTCCGGAATTTCAGCGCATAGGCCAGGTTGGCGTCGATGCGGTAGGTGTCTGGCGTACGGCCATCGGTACCCCGCTCTGTGAGGAATAGTTCATAGCGACCGTAATAGTCGTTGTAACCCAGTCGGCTGACGGGCGTGCCGCTGAGGTACTGAAAACTGGCCCCAAGGGAGAGCCCGAAGTCCCATTCATAGGCGCCATTGGCCTTGACCTGGTGGGTCCGATCGCCACTCAGCTTGCCCTTGCTGTTCACGATGAATTCCGGGAGATCGAAAGCGGCGTTGATGTTGGGATCCAACTGCCCCGTGCCATCCGCGCCACCGATGCCTTGGAAAGCACCTTCGTAGTTGCCATCCAATCGGCTCCAGAGGTAGCTGGCCTGCCAGGTGTAATGATCCGCCAGCTTCCGCTGCACGCTGAATTCCAGTCCCTTATAGTCGCGCACGGCCTGCGGATAGGTGACCCCGGCACCGTGGCTTTGCCCTGGGTTCATGATGAAGTAATCCCCCAGCGGAGAATTGACGTCCAAGCCGTCCTCGATGGCCCGGCCGAGCCAACGGCGGATGAATTTGGCGCCCAGGGTGTACTTCCCAACCGTGGTCTCAGCTCCGAGGATGAACTCGTCGGAGTAGGCACCTTTGAGATCCACATCCACCGGCTCCACGTAGGAACCCACGATGTTGGAGGCCGTCCCGTACTCCGTCTCCGCCTGGGCAACGGGGTTCACGGCGGTGGCGCTGTAGTTGTAGGTGGTCGGGTTCCGTTCCACGCTGAATGAGCGGATCACGAGATCTAGGGGGAGCTGCTCGTAGTAGCGGGAGAAGCTGGTGTAGATCTTGTCCTGCCCCTTGCCTTTGAAATCCCAAACGAGGCCCAGGCGGGGGCTCCATTGATCCTGGAGTTTGAATACGGAGCCACCGAACTGGTTCTTCACCGTGGTGATGTCCAGGCGCCCTCCCACATTCATCAGTAGGTTGGGCGTGAGCGCCAGCTTCCCCTGCAGGTAGTAGGCCTGGCTTTCATGCTTCGGCTTGCTGGTGAAGGTGATGGAAGGCGCATTGAAGGGGGAAATGGTCGCGTCCGCCGTCGTCCACCAGTAATGGCTGTAGACATATTGATCCACGTTGTTGGTCGCGGGGTAGGCCGGGTTCAGGTAGCGCGTCACCAGCTGCCCTCCCGTGAATCCCCGGCGGATGTCGGCTTCATCATTCTGGAAATCGAAGCCGGCCTTGAACTCATGGGCTCCTGAGAACCAGGTGATGGCACCCTGCAGATTGTCCCGGGTGAACGACTTTTCATCAAAGCGCCCGAAACCTCCCTCCGCGGCGTCGCCCATATCGTGATTCACCTGCTGGATCGCGGCTGAGAGCGGAGAGTTACCGGGCAACGTGGAATTCGTTTCGTTATGGCGGCTCGCCTGCAGGTAGCCGAAGAAGGTGCCGAAAGTCGCCTCGTAGCGCAGGCTGAAGTCGGTTCCGCCGACCTTTCGTTCGCCATCCCAAGTGCTCTGTAGACCCTGCGCGGGCTTGACCGCCCCTGTGACCTTTTCCGGATCACCCAGGAAGGAAGCCACCAGCGTGTGACCTTCGGTCATCTTCCAGGTGAGCTTGCCCGCGAACAGATCCTTGTCCGAATTCGTTGGGGCGAAGATACCGTTCAGTCTGCTTTCCTGTCGATTGGCCCTCCGATCATAGGCCACGAAGAACCAGAGTTTGTCCTTGATGAGGAAGCCGCCGACATCGAACCCGAGTTCGTTGGTCTTATTCTCAGTCTGCAGGGGACGGACGATCTGGTTGGCGTCATTCACATGCTGATTGCCACTCTTGAGGAAGGTGCCCTCGGTGTAGAAGAAGGCGTCTCCGGTGTACTCATTGCCGCCACTTTTCGTGATGACATTGATGATGCCGCCCATGGCCCGGCCGAACTCGGCCTCGTAACCTCCCGTCTTTACCTGGAATTCCTGGATGAACTCCATGGGGATTCGCTTGCCCTGGGTGCCGTATTCCACGCCAGTGGTGTTGATACCGTCCACCACGTAGTTGTTCTCGGCTCCCGTTGCGCCGTAGACCTTGAATCCCTGGTTGCCTCCGGGCATGGATTCCGTGGTGACGCCCGGCGCCAGCAGGGCGATGTTGGCAAAATCGCGGCTCACGGGAAGCTTCTGAAAGCTCTCGTTGGTGAAGTTAGCGCCCGCGGTCGTCCCCTTCACATCCACCGCGGTCGCCTGATCGATCACTTCGATCGTGGCCTGGGCCACAGCCGCCATGCGGACTTCCAGCGAAGCCGTCTTATCCAGCCCGACCACTGCCGAGACCCGGGAGGTATTCAACCCATCCTTCGTGACGGTGATCGTGCAGGGGCCCGGAGGCAACAGGCCCAACCGGAATGCCCCCTCCGAATCCGAAGTCGTGATCCTGGCTCCCTGGAGGTTCAAACCCGTCAGGGTGATCCGAGCCCCATTCACGGGCGCTCCCTTCGCGTCCAAGACTCGGCCTTGAACGTTGCCGGTGGTCTGGGCCACAAGGGGTAGGGTGCCGGCCGCGATGATCAGCGGCAGGCATCGAAGGGTCGATGCACGCATGGTTCCTCCTGGGCAGGGGCCGGCGGTCCGGCTCATGGGGGCTGTTTGGAAAGTGGCCCCATGATGCGCGGACGCATCTCCTCCGCCAAGCGGAATTCTTCAGCCCGGTTTGTTCACGGGCCGCAACCCCCGAGGGCTTACCAGTCGGACCCGCCGCTGTCACCGCCGCCGGAATCGCCGAAGTCGGAGCTGCCTCCGGAATCCCCGGAATCGCCCCAGGATTCATTGCCGGAGTCCCCCCAGGAGCCGCCGCCGGAATCGGAGCCGGAGGAGCTTCCCCAGTCGCCGCCCGTGCCGGATTGATCGTGGTGATGGTGGCGGTCCCCGCTCATCATCGAGCCGATCATCATGCCCGTCAGCATATCGCCGATGCCCCCGCCCGAGTGGCCATAGCCGGGGCCGGGCTGCATGCCCGGGGCCATCTGGGATTGGTCCAGGCCCAACCGGCGCCGGGCGCTGGCGGGGAGTTCCTCATCCTTCAGTTCCTGGACGCCCGCGGCGTTGCCGCAGTAGCCGCAGGTCCATTTCACGGTGCGAAGGCCATCCCATTCCTGCTTCATCTTGTCCGGGGCAGCCCCGCAGGAACCGCATTTGGGATAGGGGCAGACGAAGGTGATGGGCTCCAGGGGGCCGCTGCCCATGCCGCGCTTCGGAGCGCCCGCCACCTGGGGCCGGTCCGACTTACCCTTCAACACGAAATACAGCACGATGCCAGCGATGATGATGACCCAGAACAATGGAGGCCTCCCGGACGACTAGGCTACACCCGGCCGGGCCCGCGGCTTAGTCTCCGCCCGCCCCAGACAGCCCCTGTGCCATCATCCTCTATGCCCTTCCCCGCCCTTCCGCTGGACCGGCCCTGGCGCGTGCTGGGCCTCATGAGTGGCACCTCCGCGGATGGCGTGGACGTAGTGGTGATCGAGGTCAATCCTTCGGGCTTCCACGGCGGTCGGCCCTTCCTTTCCCTTCGGGCCCACCACCACCATCCCTATCCGGAGCCACTCCACCGTCGGGTGGTGGAAGCCGCTTCGGATCGGCTCCGTCCCGGCGAGCTGTGCGTGCTCCAGCGGGACCTCGGGGAACTCAACGCCACGGCCGCCGCCGCGTTGACTTCCGAAACCCCGGATCTGGCCTGCCTCCATGGCCAAACCGTACAGCATCAGCCCAGCCGCGGCGCCACGCTGCAACTGGCCGACCCCTACCCCTTGGCCCTGCGTCTGGGCTGCCCCGTCGTGTGGGACCTGCGCCGCATGGACATGGCCCTGGGCGGTCAGGGCGCGCCCCTCGTGCCCCTCACGGAAGTCTGGCTCCGGGGTCAAGCCTCCCCCTGGGCGGCGCTCAACCTCGGCGGCATCGCCAACGTCACCCTCTGGGATGGTGAGCGGGTGCAGGCCTGGGACGTGGGCCCCGGCATGAGCCTGTTGGATCTCGCCGCCCGCCGCTGGCTGGGCATCCCCTTCGATCCCGGCGGAGCCTATGCCCTGGGGACCGTGGAGGAGGCCCTGCTCAGCCGTTGGATGGCGCACCCCTATTTCTCGCAGGTGCCCCCCAAGAGCACGGGGCGCGAAGCCTTCGGCAGCGCCTGGCTGGAGGGCGAGGCCCCGGCCTTGGAGGCCCTGCCCCTGCCCGACCGCCTCGCCACCCTGGCCGCCTTCAGTGCCGAGGCCATCGCCCGGGAACTGGGCCGGGTCCCCCACCTGCCCCGCACGGGCCTCGTGAGCGGCGGCGGCTCCCACCATGCCCGGCTCCGGGCGGAGTTGGCCACCCGCCTGCCCCAACTGCCCTTCGCCGAAGACGAGGCCTTCCCCACCGGCGCCCGCGAAGCCATCAGCTGGGCCCTGCTGGGGGCCGCCAGCGCCGCGGGCGTGCCTGGCAACGTGCCCGAGGTGACGGGCGCTTCCCGTCCAGCGGTCCTGGGCAGCTGGGCCTTCCCCCTCCCTTCCGCCTGACGTTCCTGGAGATCCGAGTTGAAGGCCGGCCGCTGGATTGATCACCTCTGCCCCTGGATCGCCTGGGGCGCGGTGGCATCCACCTCCCTCTACGAGCCCTGGGAGCTGCTGGCCATGAGCCTGCCGCTGGTCCTCGCCATCGCCGTGGAGGTTCGGCGATCCGATGTGAGCGCGTCGCGCAAACCCCTGGAGATGGTGGCCCTGGGGCTGCTCGTCCTCGACGTGCTGCTCTTCCGGAATTTCCTCGGCGCTCTGGTGCGGGTGCTCTTCATGCTCATGGGTCTCCGGTTGGCCCTACCCCGGCAACGGCGGGAGCGGCGACAGCTGCTGCTCATGGCCTTCCTGCTCTTCCTCACCACCGCCATCAGCACCACGGACGTGCTCTTCTTCCTGGCGGCGGTGGCCTTCCTCCTCGGCACGGCCCTCACCCTGCTGCACCTCAATTGGGAGGAGAGCGCCGGCCTCCGGCGCGGGCCCTCTCCCCAGGCCCCCTTCCGGCGGCTCCTGCCCTGGACCCTGGGCGCGCTGGCCATGGCCTCCCTCGCCTTCCTCCTCATGCCCCGGGTCACCGTGGGCTTGCGCCCCTTCTCCTTCATGCGGCGCGGCATGCTCGGCTCCGCGGCGGGCCTTTCGGATGGCCTGGACCTCGGCAAGGAGGGCCCCATCCAGACCAGCGGCGACGCCGTGCTGCGCGTGGCCCCCACCCGGACCCTGAATCCTGCGGAACGGGCCATCTGGGCTGAGGAGCTCTCCCTGCTCCGCGGCATCGCGCTGGAGGAAGTGAAGGGGATGAGCTGGCAAGCGTCGATCCGGACTCCGCGCCCCCCGCTGCAATCCCTCCTGTCCGTCGGCCCACCCCGGGGCCCCCGGGAGGCTGAATTCTTCCTGCTCCCAAGCCGCAGCCCCATGCTCACGGTCCCCTACGGGTTGGACGAGCTGAAGGGCCCCATGCCCCTCCCGCTGAGGACCGGGGAAGGCGGTGGATTCCGATGGGCCTGGTTGCCGGCTCAGGGCTTCCCCCTCCGCCTGGGCTGGTCCCCCCGGGAGGCCTTCGCCCACACGCTGCCGGAGCCGGGGCCGCGCGCGGGCACCCGCTGGAATTCCCTCACCCAGATCGGCCCGGAGCATGAGGCCGCCCGCCGCGCCAGCCAGGTGCTGGCACCGCCCGGCACGCCCACCCCCGAGCTGGCCCAACGGTTGGCCGGAGCGCTCCGCTCGCGGTTCCGCTATACCCTCACCAACCCCAGCGGCGGCACCGCCAACCCCCTGGAGGATTTCCTCGAGCGATCCCACGCGGGCCATTGCGAATATTTCGCCTCGAGCCTCGCCCTCATGCTGCGGGCCCGGAACGTGCCCGCCCGCGTGGTGAACGGCTACCGCTTGGGCCCCTGGGTGGAGGAGGGCGGCTACTTCCTCGTCACCCAGGAGCAGGCCCATGCCTGGGTGGAGTGGTGGGATGAGGCCAGCGGCCGATGGCACGCGGAAGACGCCACGCCCTCCGCAGAGCTGGGCGCCAGCGAAGCCCAGGGCCTCTCCGCCTGGGAACGCATGACCGATGCGCTGCGCTACCGCTGGGAGCGCTACGTGGTGCGCTATTCCGACGACGATCAGCAGGCGGGCCTGGGTTGGGCCCAGGGCCACCTCCAAGGCTGGACCTGGAAGCGGCCCTCCTGGCCCTGGCTCGCCCTGGGCGGGGTTCTCCTGCTGCTGTTGTTCCGGCGGCGCCTGGGGCGGTGGCTCCCCCGCTTCGGCGGGCCGGCCCCGGGCGGGTTGCGCCCCTTGAAGCCCCTGCTTCGCAGCGTCCCCTCCGCCCTCCGACCCGCCACCGGCGAAACGGCGCGAAGCTGGTTGCTTCGCCTGGGGCAGGTGCGGCCCGAACGCGCCGCCTCCCTTCAAGCCTTGGCCAATGCCGTGGATGCCTTCGCTTACGGCCGGGCCGGAGAGGAGACCCTGAAGGCCCTCGCCCGGGGGGAGGCGAAGGCCTGGAGGCGCGGGCGGGAATCCTGATCCACCTTCCGGCGGCCAAGCTTCCCGCCACGGACGGAGGAAGACCTACTTCAGGATCCGGTAGAGGTTGCTGAAGTCATCGCTCCACCGGCGCACAGTGCGTTTGGCCGCCAGGGGCTCGGAGCCGGCCTTCACCCGGGCGCCCTGCAAGGCCGCGGGGTTCCGAGTGAGCAGCACCCAATCGGAGCTGTACACACCTTCGGGTTCCTCGTCCGCGGAATCGTTCACATACACCGCGAACCAGGCCCCAGCGGCGGCTTCGGCCACGAGCACGGGTTTGAGATCCAGGTAGCGGTTGGAGATGTGCACCGCCAAGACACCCGAGGGTTTGAGGTGGCGTTTGTAAGTGTCGAAGGCTTCCTTGGTGAGCAGGTGAACCGGAATGGAATCGCTGCTGAAGGCGTCCACCGCCAGCACGTCATAGGCCTGGGGTGCCTCCACCTCCAGCATCAGGCGCGCGTCGCCCATCACCAGATCCACGGGGGCGGGAGCCTTGGAGAGCCCTTCGAACCAGGTGCGCGCCATGGTCTCCACCAGGGGATTGATCTCGTACACCCGGAAGCGATCTGCGGGGCGCACGTAGGAAAGCAGTCCGCCGGAGCCCAGGCCGATGACCCCCACCTTCACGGGCCCTGCACTCTGGGAATCCAGGATGGCCCGGCCCACGCCGCTGCTGCGGCCGTAGTAAGTGGCGGGGTCCCGCTCGTGACCCGGCGACAGGAACTGCCCTCCGTGGTTGATGGTGCCGTGCAGGAGCAGGCGCATGTGATCTTCGCCGGTGCCCTCCTCTTTCACGCGCAGGGCGCCATAGAAGTTGCGGGCCTGCACGAGGCTCTCCTTCGCCGACTCCCGCCGGTAATAGATGGCCATGGCCAAAACGCCAACTGCCGATACCGCAAGCATCACCATCAGGCTGCGCCGAACCCAGGCGTGCTCCTGCTTCGAATCCCGGGCCCAGGCCAGGGAGGCCAGCAGGCCGCACAGCACCAGGCCGAGCGGCAGCTCGAAGAGGGTGGTGAAGATGCGGGGGGCGATGAGCCCCGCGAACACGCCACCCAAGGCGCCGCCCACGGAAAGGCAGAGGTAGAACCCCGTGAGGTGCCGGGGATGGGGGCGCAGGCGGGCCAGCTCGCCGTGGCCGGTCATGCACACGATGAAGAGGCCTGTGGAGAAGAGCGGCACCTGCAGCCGCACCGGCGCATGGGCGAAATCGCGGCTCAGCATGAGCCCCATGGCAATGAGGGCAGGGCCCAGCAGGCCCAACCAGGCCGTGCGGAAGTACCAGCGCGGGTGTTCAAAGGTGAGGATGAAGCTGAGCAGGTAGAGGCAGAGGGGCAGCACCCAGAGGAAGGGAATGGGCGCCACGTTGGTGCTCAGGTGGCTCGTCACCGAGAGCAGAAGGAGGCTGGGCACGAAGGCCAGCAGCACCCAGAAGGTGCGCAGCCCCATCCCCGGGGCCGGGCCATCCGCTTCGGCTTGCTGCGCCTCCCGTTCCGGCAGCACCCGGGCGCGCCAGGCCATGGCGAGGGCGCAGGCCACATAGGCCACGAAGGTCCAGGTCCAGGACCAGGCCTGGGTGGGAAGCACCATGAAGGGTTCGATGAGCACGGGGTAACTCAGCAGCGCGAACAGGCTGCCCGCATTGGAGAGCGCGAAGAGGCGCCAGGGCTGCCAGGTCGGCCGCTCTCGGGAAACCCAGGCCTGCACGAGGGGGCTCGTGGCCGACAGCAGCAGGTAGGGCAAGCCCACGGTGGCGCCCAGGAGTTCCAGGATGCG
This sequence comes from uncultured Solibacteraceae bacterium, assembly GCA_964617215.1. GTDB lineage: Bacteria > Acidobacteriota > Holophagae > Holophagales > Holophagaceae > JAFDVN01. The sequence continues at coordinate 42,742 of CAZTVL010000002.1, forward strand.
CCAGGTGGGGTCCCCCACTGCCGTGGGTTTCCAGGAGGCGCTGGGGCTCAGGGGCATCAGCAGGAGGCTGCCCAGCAGCAGCAGGCCGTGCACCGTGGCCTGCCGGCGCGCGGGCAACTTCTGGAGGAGATGGGCGTAGCCGTAACCCACCAGGAGCATCACCTGGAAGAAGAGCATGCAGGCGGTCCACACCGCCGCCGAGCCGCCGAACCAGGGCAGGATGCGCTTCGCCAGCAGCGGCTGCACCTGGAAGAGCAGGAAGGCGCCCAGGCCCACCATGGTGCAGGGCAACAGCAGGGATGGGGCGTCGGAGGGGCGCGCCGGAGCTTCAGTCATGGATCACCAGGAATGTGCGTCCAGGATGACAGATTCAGCCCTGTTCCTTCTCCAGCATCCCGTACTTGGCCACGATGCGCTTCTCACCGCTGTCGGCGAACCGAACGGTGTAGGTGACCATGTCGCCGCGTCCCGAGGCGCCGGTGATGACCCCCCGCCCGAAGCGGGGGCTGCGCACGCGGGTGCCCACGGGCCAAGCATCTCCGGGCACGTGCTCGGGCGGGGGCGGAGCTTCGATCGATCCTTCACTGGCTTCAGCAGGGGCCTGGGCCTTCACCTGGCTAAACATGGATCGGATGCGGCTCAGTTCTCCGGCCACGGACACGCCGCCGCCCCCGCGGGCGGGCGTGGGCGTCCAGCCACCCTGCCCCGCCTGGAACATCTCCGTGCCCCAGCGGATGGGTTGGTCCAGGGCCTCCGTGGGAACTTCCTTGAGGAAGCGGCTGGGCATGCCCAGGGTGGGCGGACCGCCGAAGGCTGCGCGGCGCCGGGCCCCGCTCATGTAGAGCTTCCGCTGAGCCCGGGTGATGGCCACGTAGAAGAGGCGGCGCTCCTCCTCAAGGCCGTCGTCCTCCTTGGCCATGCGGTTGGGGAAGACGTCCTCCTCCATGCCCACGAGGAACACCGTGGGGAACTCCAGCCCCTTGGCGCAATGGATCGTCATCATGGTGATGCGGGAATCCTGCTCCACTTCGTCGGCGTCGGCCATGAGCGTGATGCGATCCAGGAAGCCATCCAAGCCGAGCCCATCCAGCTCCGTGGCGGCGGTGAGGAATTCCTCCAGGTTTTCGATGCGGCCCTTGGATTCCAAGGTGTCCTCGTCCACCAGGGCCTGCAGCAGGCCGCTCTCGTGGAGCATCCACCGGATGAATCCGGAGAGGGGCTGCGCGCGGCGTTCGCCCTCCGCCTTGGCGAAGAGGTCGTGGAAGCGCACCATCTCACGCTGACTGCGGCCCGTGAAGGCCTTCTCCTTGAGCAGCGCGGCCACACCCTCGATGGGCGTGCCGTTCTCGGGGATGGCCGCCTCGATCTTGGCCAGGGTCGTGGGCCCGATGCCGCGGCTGGGCGTGTTCACGGACCGGCGGAAGGAGGTGAGGTCGAAGGGATTCGCGGCGAGGCGCAGGTAGGAGATGAGATCCTTGATCTCCTGGCGCTCGTAGAACTTCGTGCCGCCCACCAGCTTGTAGGCGAGGTTGGAGCCCCGCAGCGCCTCTTCCAAGGGCCGGCTCTGCCAGTTAGCCCGGTAGAGGATGGCCACGCGCCCCTCGGGGTCGCTGGCCCGCTCCTCGCGGATGCGGCGCGCCACGTGCTCGGCCTCCGCCCGGCCATCGTCCAACAGGCGGAAGGACAGGCGTTCGCCCTGGCCCAGGTCCGTCCACAGGGTCTTGCCCAGGCGCTGGCTGTTGTTGGCGATGACGGTGCTCGCCGCGTCCAAGATGGATTGGGTGCTGCGGTAGTTCTGCTCCAGCTTGATCTGCTTGGCGCCGGGGAAGTCCCGCTGGAAATCGAGGATGTTGCGGATGTCGGCGCCGCGCCATCCGTAGATGGAGTTGTGGGTGAGCAGCCCGTTTGCCACGAAGTTGTGGGTGCCCGGAATATCGAGGTCGAAGACGGGCTTTTCCAAGGCCACTCGGCTCACGCGCACCACCGTGTCATAGCCGCCTTCTCCGTCGAATAGCACCATGCCGGGCTGGACATTGGAGGCCGGGAGCATGGGCAGGCTGTTGTTTTCCGCTCGATCTCCGTTCCGGCCCAGTCGGGCATTCATGATGATCTGCGCGCCCAGGCGCTTCTGGATGCCCTCGGCGATGGTCATGACTTCACGAAAATCCTTGCGACTGGTTTCGAACCGCCAGCTGGCCGAGCCCGCCTTCGCGGGCCTGACGGAGTGCCCCAGGGCCTCCAGGGCCCGCCGCCCTTCGGCGTCCTGGCCCACCAGGGAGATGCGGTGCATGGGCGTACGGCCGCGGCGATCCCCGCAGAGGGTAAGCACGAGGTTGCGCCTGCGCCCCGTGGCGCCCTGGGCGCGGTGATGGGGGTGTTCCTCCGAGAGCCCGCGCTGCCGCAACAGGCTTTGGGCTCCGACTTCTCCGCCTTCAACGGCTTGGAAGACCCGGGCGATGGCTTGGCCATCGTGCACCAGTCCCTTGGACGAAGCGCCGCGCCGGGGCACGAACGGCAGGGTGGGAATGCCGTGTTTCAAGGAGAGGATCACCTCCTCGGCCCGAGCCTCGTTCTCCGTCCCATGGACGCCCACCACCCATAGGTCGTCCGCGTGTTCCTGCAGGGCCCGCTGTTTGAACCCCACCACGGGCTTGGCCTGTCCTCGGGTGTGGACCTGGGTGGTGCCGAGCCTCCAGCCCACCCCTTCCTTCCGCATGAGGTAGACGAAATGCCACTGGGGGCTGAGGCCGAGGCGGTAGCCGGCGAAGTGGGTGTGGTCGGGGGTGCTCACCAGCTTCCGCCCTGATTCCGTTCGAATCTCCACGCCCTGCTTACGGCCCTCGCGCCGGTGAACCTTCCCCACGGCGGCGGGCCGCAGATCACCGCTTCCGTGGCAGGAGAGGACGAGATCACCGACCTGCACCTTCTCGATGGCCCGTTCCCGGCCATCGGCCATGCGGATGCGCGTACCCGCCACCAAACATTGATCCTCATCCCCCACCACGCAGAGGTTCTTGTGCAGCCCCGCCAGGTGCTGCACCAGCTTGTACTGGGCGAAGTTGGTGTCCTGGTACTCGTCCACGAGCACGTGGCGGAATTTTTGGGCGTAGGCCTCCTGCATCACGGGCTCCCGGAGCAAGCGCTCCGCGTGCAGCAGCAGGTCGTCGAAATCGCAGGCCCGGTGGTTGGTGAGGCCCTTCTGGTAGAGGGCGTAAGCGTCCAGGGTCTTGCGGCTCCAGGTGTCCAGGGCCTCGCTGGCGGCCTCTTCGGGCAGCAGGCAGCGGTTCTTCCAATCGCTGATGCACTCCAGCACCTTGCGGGGGTGGAACTGCTTTTCCGAAAGCTTCAGTTCCGCCAGCACCTGCTTCACCAGGCTCTTCTGATCACTGGGATCAAAGATGACGAAGGACTTCCCCACGGGGGTACGATCCCCCTCCCGCCGCAGCAACCGGGTGCAGAAGCTGTGGAAGGTGCTCACCCAGAGCTGATTCACGGGCACCGACACCAGGCGGGCCACGCGCTCGCGCATCTCCTCAGCGGCCTTGTTGGTGAAGGTCACGGCCAGGATGCTGGAGGGGTTCACACCTTCCTCCTCCACCAGCCAGGCGATGCGCCGGGTAATTACGGTGGTCTTCCCGGAGCCCGCGCCCGCCAGGATGAGCAGGGGGCCCTTCACGTGCTGCACCGCCTCCTGCTGGGGCGGGTTCAGGCCCCGGAGGAGCGGATGGTCGTGCTGGGAATCCATTCCCTCATCATACCCCGTGGCCCTGGCCGCCCCTGCGGGCAGGGCCCGGCCCCGCTCAGGGCTGGATGGTCTTGCCCTTTTCGGCCTTGCGCACCACCTCGGTGACCATGGCCAGGGCTTCCGCCTCGCTCAATTTGTCCTTGAAGGCCGGCATCGCCTTGCCGAAAAAGATGCCATTCAGGATGGTCTTGGCCAGCTTTTCATCCTTCTTGGCGGCCATCTCCTTCCGATCCGTGAGGTCCTGCCCCTTGAGCCGCTTGCCGTCCGGCCCCACGGCGCTGCCATCGGTTCCGTGGCACCTCGTGCAGTTCTCCACGAAGAAGGCCCGGAGGGCTTTCGCGTCCTTTACGGGCGCCTGCCCGAAAACAGGCAGTGCGACGAGGGCGAGGGGGAGCAGGGCAAGACGCATGGGGTCTCCTAACCTTTGCGGGCGGCCATGGGCCGCAGGATCTCGGTGACGAGCCGTTTGGCGTCCTCATCGGAAAGGCTCGCGCCGAAGGCCGGCATTTCGCGCTTTCCCTTGAGGATGACCTTCACCATATCCGCATCCGTCGTCCGGGCCTGCCATCGGTAATCCGCAAGGTTCCGCCCCGCGAGTCGAAGGCCCGCCGGGGAACGGGCCCCGCCATCCGCCCCGTGGCACTCCGCGCAAGCCCTCCGGTAGAACAGGGCGAGATCCTTCCGGGGCGTCTGGGACACCGAGACCATTCCGGAAAGCAGCAACAGCATTGCGGGCATCCAAGCTCCTGGGGCACTGCCCAAGTATGACTGCCTTGCGGTAGCCTGGAACCTCGCCCCCATGGCGGAATGGCAGACGCAGCAGACTTAAAATCTGCAACCTGCAAGGGTGTCCCGGTTCGACCCCGGGTGGGGGCACCAAATTGTGAGTGTCGGCCCGCGAACCGGGACACCGGTAATGCTCAGCCGGGCGGGGGCCGGCATCTGGCGCGACATTCAGTCGCCCCAGAAGCCACCCGCCTCGACTTCGCCAGTTCGACCCCGGGTGGGGGCACCAAAGTGTGAGAGTCGGTCCGCGAACCGGGACACCGGTGATGCTCAGCCAGCACCAAGTTGGCCCGGTTCCCTCTGGATCCACCTCACATTCCCGAGCGCAGCGTCGGAATGGGACCGATACTGGGCCTGCATTAGGGGGGTCTCATGCGCTTCCACATGCCCCGTTTCCAATATCCGATCCACGATCCCGTCCTCATGGAGGAAGCGGGGTGGATCTTGTTCTTCATGGCCGCCCTGCTCGCCATGCTGCTGTGGCCGAGCCTGCGGGGCTGATCGCTCCGGGCCGAATCTCAGCCTGTCTTGGCCCCCAGGTAGGGGACGTAGCGTTGATCCTCTTCCAGCACGTGGCTTTTGAGCCAGGCGGTCAGGAAGGTGTAAAGGTCGGGCAAGGCCTGAGGCCCCTTTCCTTCGGCGTCCGCCGCCAACAGGGAAAGCTGCTTCCGAAAGCGCATGTGGCCCGTGCGATGGCCCTCCAGGCCGGGGAAGCCGATTTGCCCCATCCGCTCCTCCTCATGCCGGAAGTGGGTTTCCGCATAGAGGACCAGCTCCGCGATCGCATCCAGCCAGACTCTGGAACCGGCTGCGGCCAATGCCTCAGCATCCGCCAGGCGGTTGATCAACGCGATGAGCCCCTGATGTTCGCGATCTAGCAGATCGTCTCCAACGCTCCAGGCAGGTGACCATTCAATTCTCGACACCCGACCTCCCGACGACAGCTCGTCTAGAGGCTCTATCGGCAGGTGGCCGCTAATCTTTTGCCGGGTGAAGGTCAACCTCCCGGGGAGGCTCCGGCGCGGTGAACTCCTGCGGGACCGCCCGGATCACCGGGTGCCCCTGGGCGTCCAATTCACGCACATAGATCAGGGAACGTTCCGTGCCGCGGGGCATTGGGGGCCTCAAAGGTCGATGTACCCCTTGGATGCCCGACGGCCGGAAATTGTTCCCCCGCTCATCCCGGCATCGAGATCAGCACCTTCCCCCCCCGGCCTGGGGTGAGCGCCTGGGCCACCGCCTCCCGCCAGTGGTCCAAGGGGTGGATTCCAGCCACAGGGCACACCAATTTCCCCTCGGCCATGCAGGCCAACAGGGCCTGACAAATGGCATCCCGTTCGGCCTTGGGCGTACGGCGTTTCCAGTCCGTCAACCAGAACCCCCGCACGGTGGCCGTCCGAAAAATGAGCTGCCCGCCGGGCAGTTGGAGCGGCTCCATGCTTAGGGCCCCATAGACGAGCATCGTGCCGCCGGGGGCCAGGAGCTTCACCATCTCCCCCCCCAGGGCCCCACCCACGGCGTCCACCGCCGCGTCGGCGCCTTTGGGGAGGAAGCGGAGGATTTGCTGCGTCCAGTCCGGATCCTCGGTGCACACCACCGCGTCGGCCCCCAGGGACAGCAGCTCCATCACCTGGTCCGGGCGCCGGACGAGGTTCACCGTGCGGAACCCCATCACCTTCCCCAGCTGGATGAGGCCTCGTCCCACGATGGAACCTGCGGCGCTTTGCAAGAGCGTCTGCCCCCGGCCCAGGCCCAGCTGGTGGGCCATGATCCAGGCCGTGAGCGGGTTCACGATGACTTGGGCCGCCTGATCCTCGGCCAGCCCCTCCGGGATCCGCACCAGGTTTTCCGCCGGGGTGACCAACGCCTCGGCCCAGGTACCCTGGGCCCCCAAGGGCACGGCCCGATCCCCCGGGGCCCACCCCGATACGCCTTCCCCCAGGGCCTCCACCACCCCCAGGCCCTCCAGGCCGGCGGTGGCGGGCAGGCTGGGCATGCGGCCATAGACGCCTTGCACCTGCAAAAGGTCCGACGGATTGATGGGGCAGAGCCGCATCCGGAGGCGCACCTCGCCCAGGCCGGGATCCGGGAGCGGCGACTCCGCCAGCGCGAGCGCATCGAGGGGACTGCCGGGAGCGGAGAAGCGGAGGGCGCGCATGGGGAATGGTATGCCAAGCCCCGGCCTGCTGGTGGAAGAGAGTGTGAACGGAACGGACAGGATGAACGCCCCTATTCAGGGCCCCCATCCTGTCCGTCCTGTTCAGCTCCCTGCTCGAGGTGCCTCTCGCTTAATTCCGCAGCGGCTTGCCCTTGGTGAGGATGCTGTCCATGCGGGCCTGGGTCTTCTCGTAGCCGCAGAGGCGGGCGAAGGCCTGGCGTTCCAGTTCGAGGATGCGCTCCTCGGTGACATCCTGAACGAGGCTCACATCGCCACCGCAGAGCACGTGGGCCAGTTCGCCCATGATGATGGCGTCGTGCTCGCTGGCCAGGCCTTGGAGCTGGAAGTCCTTCACGGCCAGCTTGAGGGCCGTTTCACCCCCGAGGCCCGGCAGGCGGAAGGTTCTAGGCTCCACAGGCTTGAAGTCCGCGGCCATGGCCAGCACCCGCTGCTTGGCTTCGTGCAGCAGGTGGGCGTGGTTCATGACACGGGTGTCCGTGCGGCGGAAGTAGCCGTTGCGCTGGGCTTCGTCGAAGGAGGTGTTCACGTGGGCCGTGCCGATGAACTGGAAGGCCGCCTTCACCTTGGGCATGGGTCCCAGCTCGCCCTTGGCCTTCATGGCGTCCTCCATGCGGATGAGCATCTGGAGGCAGCCGCCGCCGGCGGGGATGACGCCGACACCCACTTCCACGAGGCCCATGTAGGTCTCGGCGGAGCCCACCGTGGCCTGGCAGGCGAGCGTCACTTCGCAGCCGCCACCCAGCACGAGGTTGAAGGGCGCCGACACCGTGGGGAATGGGGCGTAGGTGAGCCCTCGGGCCGCGAACTGCAGGCGGCGGGCGGCTTCTTCGATGAGATCGAACTGCTTGTCCTTGGCGGCGTTCAGCACGAAGACGAGGTTCGCGCCGGCGCTGAAGACCTTGCCCTGGTTGCCCACGATGAGGCCCTTGAACTTGCCAGGGATGTGCTTCTGGACGGCATCTTCCATGAGCATCACGATGCCGTCATCCAGGGCGTTCATCTTGGTGCGGAACGACAGGCAGGCCACGTCGTCGCCCACGTCGATGAGCTGGGCGCTGGAATTCTCGGCGATGACCTTGCCGCGGCCCTCCTGGCGCTTGAGGATGAGGATGCGCTTGTCCTCCAGCACGGGGACCATGGCCAGAGTGGTCGGGTCCAGCTGGGCCACGGGCACGCCATGTTCCATGCGGTAGAAGCTGGTCACACCCTTGGCGAGCATCTGCTCCACGAGGGCCGGTACGGGCCGTTCCTCGTAGCGCAGGCGGGCCACGACCCGATCCACACCCAGGGCGTCCCACAGTTCGAAGGGCCCCAGTTCGAAAGCGAAGCCGTTGCGGATGGCGCGGTCCACGTTCAGGGGCAGGTCCGTCACTTCACCCAATCGGTTCACGGCGTAGATGAGGTTGTCGGCCACGCAGCGCCAGGCCAGGCGACCCGCTTCGGTATCCGAGGTGAAGAGGGCGCGAACCCGCTCCACAGGCTCATCGATGCCCTTGAGTTCCTTGAGCAGGGGCCAATCCTTCTTCTCCTGGGGCTTGTAGGCCTTGGTGGCCGGATCCAGGGAGAGGAAGAGTTTCTTGCCGTCCGGGGCCTTGTCCTTTTTGAAGAAGCCCTGCTTGGTCTTGTTGCCCAGGAGCTTGTTGTCCAGCATCCACTGGAGCAGCTCGGGGAACTTGAAGGTGTCGCGCACCTCGTCGTTGGGGCAGAGGTCGTACACGTTCTTGGCGGTGGCCGCCATGATGTCCACGCCCGCCAAATCCGCCGTGCGGAAGGAGGCGCTCTTGGCCCGGGCCGCGGCCTCACCCAGCACGGAGTCGATGACCTCGAAGGGGATGTTCTCCTTCAGGGCCAAATGCAGCACGCTCATGATCCCGTGGATGCCGATGCGGTTGCCGATGAAGGTGGGGCTGTCGAAGGCCGGGACGACCTCTTTGCCCAAGGCGACTTCCAACCACTCGCGGAAGCCCGCGGCTTCCCCTTCGGGAACCTCAGGCCCCTTCACGAACTCCAGCAGGCGCAGGTAGCGCACCGGATTGAAGAAGTGCGTGATGACGAAGCGGCCGCGAAAGGCGGCGGAGCGGCCCTCCACCAGCAACTTGAGGGGGATGCCCGAGGTGTTCGAGCTCACCCAGGCGCCGGGCTTCAGCACCGTCTCCAGGCGTTCGTAGAGGGCCTGCTTGATCTTCAGGTCCTCCTTCACCACCTCCACCACCCAGTCGCACTCCTTCAGGCGATCCAGGTGATCCCGCAGGTTGCCCGTGCGGATCTTCTTCAGATGCGATTCATGCATCATCAGCGCGGGCTTGCTCTTCTTCAGCCCCGCCAGCGCGCCCTCGGCCAGTTTGTCCGGCGCTGCGTCATCGATGACGATGTCCAGCAGCTCCACCTGCAATCCCGCTGAAGCGCAATGCGCCGCAATGCCCGAACCCATGACCCCGGAGCCCAGTACCGCTACTTTTTTGATGTCCATGGTTGATCCCGAAAAAAGTGAAACCGCTAATGTCGCGAATTCACGCGAATGAAAGACCTCGCGACGTGGACACCGTATTCATTCGCGTCCATTCGCGTCATTCGCGGTTCCTCTTTAGAGCTTTTCAATCACTGAAGCGATGCCCTGCCCGCCACCGATGCACATGGTGGCAAGGCCGTACTTGCCGCCATCCGTCTCCAGGCGGTTCAGCAAGGTCGTGATGATGCGGGCACCACTGGAGCCCAGGGGATGCCCCAGGGCCACGGCGCCGCCCCAGGCATTCACCTTGGCGGGATCGAACTTGCCTTCGCGGATCACGGCGAGGCTCTGGGCCGCGAAGGCCTCGTTGAGCTCCACGGCGTCGATCTGATCCAGGGTCAGGCCCAGGCGCTCCAACAGCTTCTTCGTCGCAGGTACGGGGCCGATGCCCATGCGATCCGGCGCGCAACCGGCCACGGCGCCCTGGATGATGCGGGCGCGGGGCTTGAGGCCCAGGGCCTTGGCGGTCTCTTCTTCCATGACGAGCAGGAAGGCGGCGCCATCGGTGATGGGGGAGCTGTTGCCGGCGGTGACGCTGCCGTCCTTGATGAAGGCGGCCTTCAGCTCGCCCAGCTTCTCGATGGAGGTGTCGGCGCGCACGCACTCATCCTGCTTCAGGGTGATCAGCTTGCCGTCGAGGCCCTTGGTCTCGAAGGTCACCACTTCCTTGGCGAACTTGCCGTTGGCCCAGGCGGCTGCGGCCTTCTGGTGGCTGTGGTAGGCGAACTCATCCTGCTCGCGGCGGGTGATCTTGTAGTCGGCGGCCAGGTTCTCGGCGGTGACGCCCATGCCGCAGTAGGCCTCGGGGAAGGTGGCTGTGAGCTCAGGATCCACGGAGGGATTGAAGCCCATCATGGGCACCTTGCTCATGCTTTCCACACCGCCGGCGAGGTAGAGGGTGCCGACGCCGGTCTGGATGGCCCGCTGGGCCATGAGCACCGTTTCCTGGCTGGAGCCGCAGAAGCGGTTGATGGTGGCGGCGGCGGCGGTGATGGGCAGGCCGGCCTTGAAGCTGATGAGGCGGGCCATGTTCATGCCCTGCTCGCCTTCGGGCATCGCGCAGCCCACGAGCACGTCTTCGAGCGAGGACCAATCCTTCAGCAGCGGCTTGAGGGCTTCGATGACCACGGCGCCCAGCTTCTCGGGCCGGGTGGCCGCGTAGGCCCCCTTCACACCCCTGCCCTGGGGCAGGCGCTTGGCTTCGACGATGACGGCGTTCTTGAGCGTGGACATGATTCCTCCAAAAAGCGGGTGTCGGATCAGGGGATATCCGGGAAGGCTATCAAGGGGCCGCGAAGCGCGCAGCGGTTACCGTCGGTCAATGGCCGGCCCCCTTCTTGTCGACCCCAGGTCAGGGAAGGCGAATTCCGTCACCATGATCCCTGGAGGCCCCATGTTCGAGGCTCAACGGGATGCGGCGGTGGAAGCGGCGAAGGCGGGCGGGGCCATCCTCATGGGCCACTGGCGTCAGCTGGATCCCGCCACGGTGCAGGAGAAGACGAAGAACGACCTCGTGAGCATCGCTGATCGGGAGAGCGAAGGCGCCATCCACGCCGTGCTGGAGCAGGCCTTTCCCCAGTACGGCTGGCTGGGCGAGGAGACGGGCGCCGCCGGCGACACCGAGCGCAAGTGGATCGTGGATCCCCTGGATGGCACCTTGAACTTCATCCAGGGCTTTCCCCAGTGGTGCGTGTCCATCGCCCTCTGGGATGCCGCCGGCCCCGCCGTGGGCGTGGTGTGGGATCCCCTCAAAGGCGACCTCTTCGTGGCCACCCGGGGCGATGGCGCCACCTGGAACGGCCGCCCCATGCAGGTCTCCCAGCATCCGGGGCTGGACGGAGCCTTCCTCGCCACGGGCTTCGCCTACCAGCTGGGGGATCGCTACCCGCGCTGGCGGGACTCCCTGGATCGCATTTGGCCCCGGGCCAAGGCCATCCGCCGGGCCGGCAGCGCCGCCCTGGACCTGGCCCACACCGCCGCTGGGATCTACGACGGGTTCTGGGAAATGGGCCTCCAACCCTGGGATCTGGGCGCAGGGGTGCTGCTGGTGAGCGAGGCGGGTGGCCTGCTCAGCGATTGGGAGGGCGGCGAAACCTGGGCCTCCACCGGCAACCTCGTGGCCGGCAATCCCCTGGCCCATCGGGGCCTGATTCAGGTCCTGGCTTAAGCCCAGGCGCGGTGCTCCGATATCGGGAGTAGCCATGCCCCTCGAACCCACCACCGTCCGCGGCCACTTCATTCCCGTGCTCCGGGATTTGGAACGGGCCCAGGTCTCCCCGGAGCGGTGGGAAGCCTTCCTGGCCACCCTGGCGGTGGACTGCCCCTGGCGCCAACTCCCCGACCCCCAAGCGTGGGTGCCCCTCAGCGCCATCCACGCCTGCAACCAGGCTTTCGTGGAATGGTCGGGCATCGAAGATCGGCGCGTTCGAGGCGAAGTCCTCGCCGAGGCCATGTTTGGATCCCTGCCCCCGGATCCAGGGCGGACTCCCGAGGCCTTCATTCGCGCGCTCCCGGCGTTTTGGGAAGCGAACGCCCAGCACCTGCACATGACCGTGGAAAGCCTCCTCCCCGGCGAAGCCCTGGTGAGGGTAGAGGCCGCGCCCCCCGACCCGGAGTGGTTCCCCCGTACCGCCGCGGCGTGGCTCCGGCGGGCCTTGGCCTTGCACGGCGGGCAGGAGGTCACCCTCGAATCCCACCCAGTGGAAGACGGAAACCGATACCGCCTGCGGTGGAAGGACGCACCTGCCCGCGGTTGACCCCCTCGATCCCGCCCTCCGGGCCAGGGCTTTGCCCCACCCGGCCAGACCTCGTCTTGCGACGAATGGCCGGGCGCCGGAGTCACCACCACACTTGGGGATTCCTCCGGAGTACCCATGGCCACCTTCGACGCCCAGCAAAGCACCTGGACTGCCGGGGATGTCCTCCATTTCGCCCGCCGCGCCGGCTTCGGGCTGAAGCCCGAGGAGGCCGCGACCCTGGCCCTCCAGAGCCCCGCCGCCGTGGTGGATGCCTGGGTGGATGCCACGGCGGATCCCAGCGCCTTTCTCGCCGCCCGCGCCACCGCGGATGTCTGCGACCACCCCTGGGAACAGACACCCCGCTGGGCCCCCATGCCCTATGCCCTCACCGTGGATCGGGATCACGGCCTCGGGGATGCCCAAGGCGCCTGGGCGTGGCGCATGCACTACTCGCCCAACCCCCTGCAGGAGCGGCTCGCCCTATTCTTCCATCAGCTCTTCGCCACCGGGTACACCAAGACGGACAACATTGCCCTCACGGTGAAGCAGCTCGACCTGTTTCGCTCCCCCGTGGCCCGCGGCCCCTTCGGCGACCTGCTCGTGAAGATGGCCCAGGACCCGGCGATGCTGATCTGGCTCGATACCGAGGACAACGTCATCGCGAGCCCCGGGGACGTGCCCAATGAGAACTTCGCCCGGGAGTTGATGGAGCTCTACAGCCTTGGGGTGGACAACGGCTACAGCCAGGCGGACATCCGCGAGCTGGCCAAGGCCTTCACCGGGTGGCGCTACCTCCGGCGCTCCTTCCCCGATCCGGCTAACCCCTACTACTTCAACGACGGGGAATTCTTCATCTACCACGGCCAGACCAATCCCGAACCCGGGCACCCGGATCTGGGGAACGACGCCACGGTGGAGAACTACCGATTGAGCGGCACCGCCACCGTGTTCGGCCAAACGCTGGATCTGGGGGCCGGGAGCCACTACGGCGAAGATTTCATCCGCCTCATCCTCACCCAGCGCGGTGCGGCCTGCGCACAGTTCCTCGCCAAGCGCCTGCTGCGGTTCTTCGTGGCCGCGGATCTGCCTGCGGGTGTCCATTCGGATTTCGCCGCGCTCATCCAGGCCAAGGGCTTCCACATCGGCAACATCCTCAAGGCCCTCTTCAAGAGCAGCTACTTCTTCGACTCCGCCCATCGGTTCGCCCTCGTGGAAGGGCCCGTCACGTGGTTCGTGCGAGCGGTCCGGGCCCTGAACCCCGACCTGGCCACGGCCTCGGCACCCCTGGCGGGTGGGGGCATGCCCCGCTACCCCGGCTGGCGGGATTTCCTCGGTTACGACAGCTCCGGCTTCGCCCGCATGGGGCAGAACCTCTTGGATCCCCGCGGCCCCAACGGGTGGAAAGACCACGATCGCTGGCTCAACAGCGACAGCTACCGCGGCCGCACCCGTGCCGCCTGGGCGCTAGCCATGAAGGAAGAGCGGGGCGAAGACCACCTCCAGGTGACCCGCTTCCACTTCGACACGCGCATCGCCGAGTGGTTCCCCTCGGCGCCCGCCAGCCCCACTGCCGTGTTCGATCGCCTCGTCGCCCTCCTCCAGCCGGCCTCCATCCCCACGGCCCTTCGGGATGCCTGGCTTGCGCGGATCTGGACCGGCCCCTTCGCCTGGGACGGCAGCTCCCAAACTGAAGACCGGGTTCGCCGCACCGCCTTTCTCATTCTCTGCGCGCCCGAAGCGCAACTCTTCTAGGAGGCCCCATGAGCACGCGACGGGAATTCGTGCAGACCCTCCTGGCGAGCGGCGCCTTGGCCACGGGGTTGGCCTGCGCTGGGGGAGGAAGTTCCAAACAAGCCACCTCGCCCACGGGGCCCCAGGATCCGCCCACACCGGCGCCCACCGCGCCGATCCTCATCTCCCTCAAGCTGGATGGGGGCAACGACCTCCTCAACACCCTCGTCCCCATCGGCGGCCCGAACCTCACCATCTATCAGCAGAAGCGGCCCCATCTGGCCGTGCCCGCGGCCAACACCCTGGATGTGGGTGCCTCCCTGGGGCTGAACCGCGCCCTGGGGCCCTTGCTCGACCTCGCCCAGGCCGGGCGCCTCGCCCTGATCCCCGGCATCGGCATGCCCGGCGCCTCCCTCTCCCACTTCACCGCCTCCGACCTGTGGGACATGGGCGCCGTGAGCCCCGATGGTTCCGGGTGGCTGGGCCGCTATGCGGATCTCGCCTTCACGCCGGGAGGGGACCCCCTCCGGGCCATCACCACCGATCAGCTCACCACGGCCCACATCGGGCGCAACCGCTCCTTCGCGGTGATCGGCTCCCGGGATGGCTACCGCTATCCCTCCACGCAATCGGACTGGGGCACCGTGGATAACCCGGAGCCGCTGCGGCTCGGCTTCACGGACGGCTTTCAGCTCACGCCCGCGGGCGGCACCGGCCTCAACGCCGCGCTGGCCTCCGGTCGCCTCTACGATCAGGCCCAGACGAGCTTCGCCCAGCTCCTCGGCCCCACGGTGCGCACGCCTTCCGTGCCCTACCCCGGGGATGCGAACCATCCGGATCCCACCCTGCGGGATGGGTGGTTCCCCTTGGCCTACCAGCTCAAATTCGTGGCCGAGATGATCGCGAAGGGCGTGCCCTGCCAGGCCTTCGCCGTGGGGTTCGGCGGCTTCGATACCCACGGGAATCAGGCCCAGGATCATCCCCGGTTGCTCAAGGAGCTCGGCACTTCCCTCGCGGCCTTCTACGCGGATCTGGCCTCCATCAGCACCCCCCAGGGGCCCGCTCAAGAGCGAGTGCTGCTCATGGGCTGGAGCGAATTCGGCCGCCGGGTGGAGCAGAACCAGGGCGGCACCGATCACGGCACCGCGGGCCTCGCCTTCTGCCTGGGGCGGGGCGTCAAGGGCGGACTCTATGCCTCCTACCCCAACCTTGCCGACTTGGATGAGAACGGCGACATGAAGCAGACCCTGGATTTCCGCAGCCTCTACGCCACCGTGCTCGACAAGTGGCTGAAGGTCGATAGCCGCACCATCCTCGGCGGGGCTTATCCCCCCTTGGGCTTCATTTAATCCGGGGCGGGGCGCCGTCCCCGATCAGAGGCCCTGCTGTTGGAGCGCTTCGATTTCGTAGTCACCGTCATCCATGAGGCGCGCGAACTCCGGCACCAGCTTCCAGCCTCGGGTGCACGCCAGGGACAGCAGCAGGCTCTGCCCCGGGGCCGGGCGCTCGGGCTGCAGCTGGTACACGGGATCCTCGAAGGCCTTCTCCGGATCCACGAAGGTCCATCCCTCCCGGCGCAGCATGGCCATCACATCCCCCAAGAAGAGGGCGTTGAGCAGGTTGTGGTGCATGAGCATCACCTGCGGGATGTCCCGCCCCAGCAGGCGCCGGGAGAGGTCGCGGTAGGCGGTGGCCCGCTGCTTCACATGCGCCACGTAGGCCTCCCGGATCGGGGCCAGGTCCGTCTTGGGGTCCTTCGTAAGCACCTGCTCCAAGCGTTCATCCAGCCGCCAGTCGCTGGTATCCAGGGTGACGTAGGCGTTCCGCCAGCCCTTGGCCTTCAGGAAGGTGCGCATGCCCTCCCGCTTCTCCGGGGTGTTGCCTTCGCGCAGGAAGGTGAAGCGGAACCAGGGCCGGTAGCCCGGTACCTGGGAGATCACGCCATCGCAGGTCAACAGTTCCTGCTGGTAGGCCGCTAGCGTGGTGCCCGCCGCGTTGAGGTCGGGATGACTGAGGGTGTGGTTGCCGATGCGGTGCCCCGCCGCGCCCCAGGCCTTGAGCAGGGCCAGGCCATCGGGGGTGTCGGCGCCATTGTTCAGGGTGACGAAGAGGGCCGCGGGAACCCCGACCTTGGCCAAGTGATCCAGCAGCGCCTGGTTCCGCTCGAGCGCCGTCAGTTTCGGCGTGGTTCGGGTCCGGGGGCCGTCATCGAAGGTGAGGGCCACTTGCTGGGCCTGGAGCGCGCCGGTCAGGAGGAACAGCAGAAGGAAACGCATGGCCCCAGTATCCCCCAGGAGTTCAGGTGCCCCGCGCAATTCTGCGATCCTGGACCCATGCGCACCCTCGCCCTCCTCGCCGCCCTCGCCCTGCCCGCCGCCGCCCAGGCGCCCCTGCCGGACGCGCTCCTGCGCCCCGGCGTGGATGTGCACAGCGCCGCCCACCTGGGGGGGCCCACGGTGAAACACCTGGATCTGGATCTGAAGGTGGATTTCGCGGCGCACCGCTTGGGCGGCTCCGCCACCTGGGCCCTCGCTGCCACGCCCAAGGCCCCCGCCACCCTCATCCTGGATGGGCGGGACCTGGAGATCCAGGCCGTGACCACGAGCCGGGATCGGAAAGCCTGGCGCCGCGCCGCCTTCAAGGTGGTGCCCGTTTCCGAGGCCCTGGGCCAGCGCATCGAAGTGAAGGTGCCCAAGGGCCACCGCCACGTGCGCCTCGCTTACCGCACCAGCGATCACGCGGGTGGCCTGCAGTGGTTGGAGCCCGCCCAGACCGCCGGGAAAAAGCACCCTTTCCTGTTTACCCAGGCCCAGGCGATCCAGGCCCGTAGCTTCGTACCCTGCCAGGATGGCCCCAGCGTGCGCATCACCTTCACGGCCCGCTTCCACACGCCCAAGGAGCTGCGCGCGCTCATGGCGGCGGACTTCGATCGCAACGCTCCCCGGAACGGGGACTTCCGGTTCCACCTGGATCAGCCCGTGCCCAGCTACCTGCTGGCCTTCGCCGTGGGGGATCTGGAATTCCAATCCCTGGGCACCCGCACCGGCGTGTGGGCCGAGCCCTCCATGCTGGCCAAGTCCGCCCATGAGCTGGAGGACACCGAGGCCATGGTGAAGGCCACGGAAGCCCTTTACGGCCCCTACGCCTGGGGCCGCTACGACCTGCTGATGCTCCCGCCCTCCTTCCCCTTCGGCGGCATGGAGAACCCCAAGCTCACCTTCGCCACCCCCACCATCCTCGCCGGCGACAAGAGCCTCGTGAGCCTCGTGGCCCACGAGCTGGCCCACAGCTGGAGCGGCAACCTCGTCACCAACGCCACCTGGCGCGATTTCTGGCTCAACGAAGGCTTCACCACCTACGTGGAGCGCCGCATCCTCGAAGCCGTGTACGGCCGGAAGCTGGCGGAGATGGAGGCCGTGCTCGGGGCCCAGGATCTGCGGGAGGATGTGGCCAAGGTGGCGCCCAAGCACCGCCCCCTGCTTCCGGACATGGGGGAGAACGATCCCGACGACGCCTATTCCCGCATTCCGTACGAGAAGGGCGCCTTGCTCCTGCGCCGCCTGGAGGAGGCCTACGGCCGCCCCGCCTTCGACGCCTGGCTCAATCGCTGGTTCCAGGATCACGCCCTGCAGAGCGTGCACACCGCGGACTTCCTCACTCACGTGCGCAAGCACCTGCTCAGCCAAGCCCCGGAGAAGGCCCCCGACCTCGCAGCCTGGCTCACGGAGGGCACGATCCCCGCCGATGCCCCCCGCCCCGAGAGCCCCGCCTTCGCCGCCGTGGAAGCCCAGGTGCAGCGCTGGTCCCGGGGCGATGGCCAGCCCTTGATGGCGGGCCAACCCGCCGGCTACGACCTGGACAGCGCCCGGCGCCTCATCGATCCCACCGGCTGGAGCACCCAGGAGTGGCTCCACTTCCTGCGGGTGCTGCCCGACCTCCAGCAAACCCCCATGACCGCGCTGGACCGGGCCTTCCACCTCACCGACACCGGCAACGCCGAGATCGCCCACGAGTGGCTGCTCAAGTGCATCCGCGCCGGCTATGAACCCGCCTGGCCCCGCCTCGAGCGCTACCTCGTGGAGATCGGCCGCCGCAAACTCATCGTCCCCCTCTACGAGGAACTGGCCAAGACCCCCGAAGGCCTCGCCCGCGCCAAAGCCATCTACGCCAAGGCCCGCCCGGGGTACCACCCCATGGCGCAAGGGACGGTGGATAGTGTTCTGGGCCGCAAATAAGCTGGTGAGCTTGGGTCGAACCCCATGTTCGATCATTCCCCTTCAGGAGATGCACCGTGCCCAATGAAGACGATTCCGAAGACCAGACCCGCTACAAAGTGGTTCTCAATCACGAAGAGCAGTATTCGATTTGGCCCGCCCATCGAGAGAACGCGCTTGGCTGGAACGACGCGGGCAAGGAAGGCACCAAGAGCGAGTGCTTGCAATACATCAAGGAGGTCTGGACGGACCTGCGGCCGCTCAGCCTGCGCAAGCAGATGGAGGGGCAGTAGGCGGGGCCTTCGGCCCACACAGTCCCCTGAATGAAACCGACGCCCTGATTGCTCAGGGCGCCGCCTTCATGTGGGGCTTTTCGGAGGCTCGGGCTACCAGAGCTCGAGCACCTTCCCGTTCTTGCATCCGAAGGCCTCGTGGAAGGCGCCGACCATCTTGGCGGGGCCGAGGACGCGCTCACGCACGGGGCTGTGCACGTCGCTCTTCACCTGAGTGTCCACTTCCTCCGGGCGCTGGTTGGTGCGCCAGCCCTGGGCGAAGGCCACGAAGAAACGCTGCTCGGGGTTGAGGCCTTCGCCGCTGGGCTGGGGCTTGCCGGCGGTGGCCAGCTTCCAGGCTTCGAAGCTGAGCTTCAGGCCGCCGATGTCCGCCAAATTCTCGCCCAGGGTCTGCTTGCCCTGGATGTGCAGGCCCGGCAGGGGTTCGAAGGCCTCGTAGAGCGCCACCACCTCGCCGGTGCGGGCGTCGTAGCCCTTGCGATCTTCGACGGTCCACCAGTTCTTGAGGTTGCCCTGGGCATCGTATTGGCTGCCCTGGTCATCGAAGCCGTGCAGGATCTCGTGGCCGATGGTGGAGGCCAGGGCGCCGTAGTTGGAGGCATCATCGGCCTTCTCGTCGAAGAAGGGGGCCTGCAGGATGCCCGCGGGCAGGCAGATCTCGTTGAGGGTGGGTTCGTAGTAGGCGTTGTTGGTCTGGGGGGACATCAGCCACTCGCTGCGATCCACGGGCTTGCCCAGCTTGGCCAGGCGGCGGCGGAATTCGAAGGCGCGGGCGGCCAGGGTGTTCAGCACGTGGGGTTGGCGGGCCACGGTGAGGGCGCTGTAATCCCGCCATTGATCGGGGTAACCCACCTTGGCGCTCATGGCGTCCAGCTTCTTCAGGGCCTGCACCTTGGTGTCGGCCCCCATCCACGGGGCACGCTGGATGCTCTGGCGCAGGGCTTCCTTATGCCACTTCACCATCTCCAGCACCTTCTCCTTGGCGGCGGGGCTGAAGGCCTTCTCCACGTAGAGCTTGCCCAGGTCGAAGCCGATGGCCCGATCCGTGGCCTGCAGCATGCGCTTCCAGCGGGGTAGCTGTTCGTTCGTGCCCGAAAGCACACGGCCGTAGAAATTGAAGTTGGCCTGATCGAAGGCCTTGGGCAGAGCCGTGGCGGTGCCGCTGATCAGGTGCCACCGCAGGTAGACCTTCCAATCGGCCAGGGAGCCTTTGGAAGCCAGCACACCGAAGGACTTCAAGAAGTCGGGCTGGCCCACGAGCAGGGATTTTTCCGCCGCGGGGAAGCCCATGGCCTCGAAGTAGGCCTCCCAGCGGAAGCCCTTCCCCAGGGTGGCCAGATCGGCGCGGGCGATCTTGTGGTAGTTCTTCTCGGGGTCCCGCAGGGCCTCCAGCGTGCGCGAGGCCCGGGCCATAAGGGTTTCCAGGGCCATCACGCGCTGGGCGCCGGCCTTGGCGGCGGGGGCCTTCAGGCCCGACAGTTCCAGCATCCGCGCCACGTGGGCCACGTAAGCCTTGCGATGGGCCACGGTCTTCGGGTCCTTGCGGAAGTAGTACTCCCGTTCGGGCAGGCCCAGGCCGCCTTGGTAGAGCTGGCCGATCATGGACGTGGCGTCCTTGTCGTCGATGCCCACGCTGAAGGCGAAGCCCGCGCGCAGCCCGCCCTTGTGCAGCTCCGCCAGCAACGGCGCCAAGTCCTTGGGGCCCTTGAGGCCCTCGATGCGCTGGAGCATGGGCTTCAGGGGCGCGAGGCCCGCGGCCTCGATGGCGGCCTCATCCATGCCGCTGGCGTAGAAATCACCGATCCGCTGGCCTGCGGTGCCCGGGGCCGATTTGGAGGCCGCGGCGGATTCCAGGATGCCCTTGAGCATCGCCCAGTTGCGATCGTCGATCTCCTGGTTCACGCCGAAGGAACCGTAGGCCCCCGGGATGGGTTCGCGATCGTAGGCCCCGTTGGCGTAGCGGTAGAAATCCTTGCAGGGATCCACGCTGCGATCCATGTAGGCGGGATCCACGCCGAGGACGGGCCGTGGGGCTGGGCCCTGTTGGGCCGAGAGCGCGCCGCAGACCAGGGCGAGGGCAAGGGGAAGGGCTTGAATGCGCATGGGGGGGACTCCTCTTCCAGCATACGGAAAAGGGCCGGAGCGTTTCGTCCCCGGCCCCTTTTTCACATCATTTCATCCCGGTGCTTCGTGCCTACCAGATGGCCGGGCGGGCCTTCTCGTCCCGCTTCATGGGCTGGCCATCGACACAGCCAAAGGTCTCGAAGAATTCCGGCAGGTTGGACATGGGGCCCACCACCCGCTCGTGTCCGGGGCTGTGGGAATCCGTCTTGAGGCGGACGCTGAGGGCCTCGGGGCGGATGTGGTTGCGCCACACCTGGGCGGCGCCGATGAAGAAGCGCTGCTCCCCAGTGAAGCCTTCGATGACGGGGGCGGGCTGGCCTCCCAAGCTCTTCTTCCAGGCCGCGAAGGCGATCTTCATCCCACCCAGGTCGGCGATGTTCTCGCCCAGGGTGAGCTTGCCGTTCACGTGCTCGCCCTTGAGGGGTTCGTAGCCGTCGTACTGCTTCACCACCATATCGGCGCGGGATTCATAGGCCTTGCGATCCGCATCCGTCCACCAGTTCTTGAGGTTGCCGTCGGCATCGAACTGGCTGCCACTGTCATCGAAGCCATGGGTCATTTCGTGGCCGATCACGTAGCCGATGCCACCGTAGTTCACGGCCATATCCGCCTTGGGATCGAAGAAGGGCGGCTGCAGGATGCCCGCGGGGAAGACGATCTCGTTCATGGTGGGGCTGTAGTAAGCATTCACCGTGGGCGGTGTCATGTTCCACTCGGTGCGGTCGATGGCCTTGCCCAGCTTCGCCAGGTTCCGCTTCGTTTCGAAGAGGCGGGCGCGGCGCAGGTTCCCGTAGTAGTCATCCCGCTTCACCTCGAAGGCGTAAGTGCGCCAGTGATCGGGGTACGCCATCTTCACGCCGAAGGCCTCCAGCTTGCGGATGGCCTGCTTCTTGGTTTCCTCGCCCATCCACTCCAGGCCGATGATGCGTTCCTTCAGCACGGCACGCATGTTGGCCACCATGTCGAGTACCTTCTGCTTGGCCTCGGGGCTGAAGGCCTTCTTTACGTAGAGCTGGCCCAGGGCTTCGCCCAGGTTGTTGTCCGTGGCCGCCTGGATGCGCTTCCAGCGCGCCTCCTGCTCCGGGGTGCCGTTGAGGAACTTGCCGTTGAAGGCGAAGGCTTCATCCCCGAAGGCCTTGGGCAGGGCCGAGGAGCCGGCGCGGAGCAGGTTCCACTTGAAGTACACGCGCCATTGGGGCGCCTGAACCTTTTGGGCCAGCTCGCCGAAGGCCTTGAAGAAGGAGGGCTGGCGGAGGTTGACCTCCGATACCTGGGCGCCGCGGGCTTGGAAGTAGGCCTTCCAGTCGAAGCCCGGCGCCTCCGTGGCCAGTTGATCGAGGGTGCGCTTGTTGTAGGTCTTGTTGGGGTTCCGGTTCTCCACCCGGGACCAGGCCGCTTGGGCCAGCTGGGTTTCCAAATCCACCACCATGCGGGCGTGGGCCTTGGCCAGTTCCGGCTTTTCACCGGCCAGCCCGAACACGCGGGCCACGTGGGCCTCGTATTCGGCGCGGATGCCCGCGTTCTTCTTATCCTGCAGCAGGTAATAGTCCCGATCCGGCAGGCCCAGGCCCCCCTGGTTCAAAGCGCCCAGGTAGCGCGTGCTTTCCTTGGCATCCTGGCCCACAAAGAAGGCGAATCCGGCCCCGAGGCCCAGGTTGTGGCTTTCGGCGAGAAAGTGGGGAAGTTGCGAAAGCTTCGTGAACCCTTCGATGCGCTTCAAATCCGCCGCCAGCGGCTTCATCCCCATTTTCTCGATTCGGGCCTCATCCATGCCCGCGGCGAAAAAGTCGCCCACCTGTTGCTCTACGCTGCCCTTGGGCCAATCCCGGCGGGGGCTGGTTTCATCCAACACCGCCTTGATGTGGGCGCGGTTGCGATCCATCAGCTCTTCGAAGGCGCCCCAGCGGGCCTTGTCCGAGGGAATCGCGTTGCGCTTCATCCAGCCGCCGTTGGCGTAGGCGTAAAAGTCCTCGCAGGCCTTCACCGAGGAATCGACGTTCGCGGGATCGAAGCCCAGGCTGGAGGCCGGTTTCCCCTGGGCCGCGAGGCTGAGGGAAAGGGCGCCCAGGGCGAGCTGACGCAGGATGCGGGACATGGCACCTCCAAGGGAGAACAAATCAGTTTCCCTCCAACGCCGATAGGGGAGCGCGCCGCTCACCCCGAGGCCAGGGCCATCCACCCCATTCCCGATCCACCTCGCCGCACCTGCGAACGCTTCGCATCTGTGACGGCGGTCCTCCCTCCCCCACCCCATCTTGGGGGTGCAACTGAAGGAGGCGACCATGCTGGCCCCCCACGAAACGAAGCTCCTCGAAACCCTCCGCAACCTCCCGGAAGATAAGCAGGCGCCCATGGCCAAGGCCTGCACGGAGCTGCTCATCCTCGCGGAACACAACCCCCGATGCGCGGGCATCGGCATCGACGGCTTCCCCTGCGGTTCCCCCAGCGATGAGTGCGAGCGCTGCCACATGCTCATGGCCGCCATGGAATCCTTCGCCAAGTCCTGACCTCCATCACAGACCGCTCCCCCGCGAGGCCGGCCTTCCGGCCTCGCCTTCGTTCTGAGACAGACGGCGCGTCTCAATCCGGATTTATTGACGGATTTATTCCATGTGACGGGCCGCACCGACCGTGTGACAGCTTGCACAGCGCCCTGGGCTGATCTTGGAGACCGAGGGTTAACCCAATGGCCATTCCAGCTTCCCAACGCCCCAAGCCGTTCCTGGAGCCCGAGTACTGCAAGGGCTGCCTGCGCTGTGTCGATGCCTGCCCCAAGGAGTGCATCACCGAAGGCGACGCCATCAACGCCGCCACGGGCCTCGTGCCGGTGCATCTGGAACTGGACAACTGCAACGGCTGCCAGCTCTGCATCCAGGCTTGCCCTGAACCCTACGGCCTGCGGGCCCAGGCGGGCCCCGTGGCCGTGGACGCCCACGGCGACTTCGACCTCGAGGATCCCAAGAACCTCTTCGGCGCCAAGGAGACCGGCGCCCCCGTGGCGAAGGCCAAGCCCTCCGAGGAGATCACCCTGCCCTTGGGCCAGCCCATGGTGCTGAAGGGCACCTACGCCTCGGCCCTGGGCGCGCTGCTGGCCGGCTGCCGCCACGTCTTCGGCTACCCCATCACCCCGAGCACTGAGGGCGCCGAGCTCATGGCGAAGGTGCTGCCCAAGCTGGATGGCGCCTTCGTGCAGGCCGTCAGTGAAGTGGCCGCCATCAACATGATGTACGGATGCTCCGGGGCAGGCCTGCCCTGCATGACCTTCACCAGCAGCCCCGGCTTCAGCCTCATGCTCGAGGGCATCAGCTACATGATCGGCGCCGAACTGCCGGGCGTCATCGTCAACGTCATGCGCGGCGGCCCGGGCCTGGGCAACATCGCGCCGGAACAGGCCGACCTCAAGCTCATGACCCGCGGCCTCGGCCACGGCAACACCCACGCCATCGTGCTCGCTCCGGCCACGCCCCAGGAGATGCTGGATCTCTCCCGCAAGGCCTTCGAGTTGAGCTTCAAGTACCGCAACCCCGTGATCATCGCGGCGGACGGTTACCTGGGCCAGATGACGGGCGTGGTGAAGCTGCCCGAGACCATGACCAAGCCCGGCCTTCCGGACTGGGCCGTGTGGGGCGACCGTGAGCACCGCGGCAACCTCATCTGCTCCATCTTCCTCAGCGAGCCCGACCTCGAGGCCCACAACATCAAGCTGCTGGCCAAGTACGACGCCATGAAGGCCGAGGCCATGTACGACACCTACCGCACGGAAGATGCGGACGTGCTGCTCATCGCCTGCAACACCCCCGCCCGCATGGCCAAGGGCGCCGTGGAGGATCTGCGCGCCCAGGGCATCAAGGCCGGCCTCTTCCGCCCCATCACCATCTGGCCCTTCCCCATCGAAGGCCTGAAGCCCCTGATCCCCCAGATCAAGCGCCTCGTCATGGTGGAAGCCAGCCCCGGCCAGCTCGAGGATGAAGTGCGCCTCGCCCTCAGCCACGAAGGCATCGCGCCGCCGCCCATCACCCCCGTGCAGCGCTACGGTGGAACCCTGCCCCAGCAAACCGAGATTGTCGCAGCCGTGTTGAAGGGGGGTGCCCGATGAGCGTCTTCTACGAGAAGTTCGACCGCCACTCCCACGGTGAAGGCCTCAAGGGGCACAGCACCCACTACTGCCCCGGCTGCGGCCACGGCATCGTGCACCGCGAACTGGCCGAGAGCATCGAGGCCCTGGGCATCCAGGATCGAACGGTCCTCGTGTCTCCCGTGGGCTGCTCCGTGTTCGCCTACTACTACTTCGACGTGGGCAACACCCAGGCCGCCCACGGCCGCGCCCCGGTGGTCGGTCTCGGCCACAAGCTGGCCAACCCCGAGAGCATCGTCATCTCCTACCAGGGCGACGGTGATCTGGCCTCCATCGGCCTCGCGGAAACTATCGCCACGGCGCAGATGGGCCTGCCCATCACCGTCATCTTCATCAACAACGCCATCTACGGCATGACGGGTGGCCAGCTGGCCCCCACCAGCCTCATGGGCCAGAAGACCGCCACCAGCCCCGACGGCCGCAATCAGAACATGGGCATGCCCATCCGCATGGCCGAGCTCATCGCCCAGCTGGATGGCCCCGTGTACGTGGAGCGCGTGGCCCTCTTCGATCCCAAGCAGCGCATCAAGGCCCGCAAGGCCATCGAGAAGGCCCTGCGCATCCAGAAGGAAGGCCGCGGCTACGCCTTCATCGAAGTGCTGGCCGAGTGCCCCACCCACCTCAAGAAGAGCCCCGAGGACACGGAGAAGTGGGTGAAGGAATGCATGACGCCCATCTTCCCCTTGGGCGTGCTGAAGGATAAGAGCGCGGAGACGGAACCCTGGTGGGATCGCAAGGCCCCCAGCTTCGCCCCCGAAAAGGTGCTGGGCCTCATGGGCGTGGACACCGAGCCCGCCGAGCGCCACGCCAAGGGCTTCCCTGACCACTTCAAGTGCGTGGACATCTCCTTTAAGCTGGCCGGCTCCGGCGGCGACGGCGCCCAAACGGCGGCCCTGCTGCTGGCCCGCACGGCCATCGACGAAGGCTTCGATGCCACCCACATTCCCAGCTACGGCCCCGAGAGCCGCGGAGGCACCTCCTACGCCGACGTGCACCTGGCCAAGGATGAAGTGCTCAATCCCGCCGCCCCGGATCCCCACGTGCTGCTGGCCTTCAACGCCCCCAGCCTCACCAAGTTCGCACCTCAGGTGCGCGAGGGTGGCGTGATCATCTACGACAGCACCATCATCACGGATCCCGGCGTCCTGCCTCCCGGCCGCACGGTGTACGGCGTGCCTTTCACGGCCATCGCCACCCAGCTCCAGCGCCCCATGGTGAAGAACATCGTCGCCCTGGGCGCCCTGCAGGCCGCCACGAACCTCTTCCCCGCGGAGAGCTTCATGGCCACCCTGCGCACGGTCCTCAAGGACAAGGCCGCCCTGCTCCCGCTCAATGAAGCCGCCTTCGCAGCCGGCCAAAACGCGGTCGGCGCTCCCGTTAACTGAACCCCATGAACACGCTCCTGGCCCCCCGTACGGATTTCCTCCACGAGGCCGACACCCACGCCCTCCTCGCCAAGGTGGGCTGGGTGCCGCCCCGGCACGGGTGGCTGGGCGATGCACTGCCCTTCCAACCGGGGGAACCCGTGGTGCTCAAGGGCCTCGCCGATGGCCTGTGGCACAAGAGCGAGCTGGGCGCCCTGCGCTTCCTCCCCTACGACCCCGGCGCCCTCGCCGCCGCCGCGGACGTCATGCGCGGCAAGGTGGAGGCCGAGGGCTATGCCTGGATCGGGGCCCTCGTGTGTGAGCGCGTGGCCATCGCCCGGGCGGAGGGGCTGCCCACGGAAGCCTTCGTGTCCCTCACCAAGGGCGACGGCGGGTGGACCCTCATCCTCGGCTTCGGAGGCCTGCAGGCCGAGGCCGTGGGCGAAGCCATACCCCCCCTGCGCTGGCCCATCCCTTGGGTGGATCCCATCCAGGCCTTCAAGGAATTGGAAGCGCACCTGCTCGGCCGCATCTGGCTGGGGCGGCTGCGCGGCACCCAAGCCCTCACCTCCGAAGCCCAGCTCCGCGCCTTCCTCAAGCGGCTGTGGGCTCTAGCGACGCTGGCCGAAGCCGAAGGGCTCGACCTGCTGGAACTGAATCCCGTGGTGCTCGATGCCCAGGGCGAGCCCCGCCCCCTGGATGGCGTGGGGCGCAGGGCCGTGGCCAAGGATGCGCTTCTGCCGCCGCCCCCGGATTTCCTCGAAGCTTTACTCGAGCCCCGCCGCATCGCCGTGGCGGGCGTCTCCAGCAAGCCCGATGGCGTGGGCCGCATCATCCTGGAAAACCTCCGCGCTGCGGGCCTGCCCGAGGGTGACCTCCTCATCGTGAAGCCCGGCGAAAGCCGCTTCCTGGACCTGCCCTGCCTACCGGATGTCACGGCCCTCGCCCGCAATCCCGTGGACCTGCTGCTGCTCGCCCTGCCCGCCCTCGCGGCGGTGGAGACCCTGGAGGCCCTCGTGGCCCAGGGCGGTGGCGCCCGCGTGGTGGGCCTGGTGGCCGGTGGCATCGGCGATGGCGCCGATCACGATGGCCTCGCCGAGCGCGTGCGCCGGATGCTGCAGGAAGCCCGCGAAGAGAACGCCTGGACCCCCACGGTGCTGGGCCCCAACTTCCTGGGCCACATCGTGCCCGGCCGCGCCCTCAACAGCAGCTTCATCCCCGCGGACAAGTGGGCTCCCCCTACCACACCTGGGCCCCTGGCCCTCGTGAGCCAAAGCGGCGCCTTCATGCTGAGCCGCCTGAACCGAGCGCCCCACCTGCCCCTGGCCCTGGGTCTCGCCCTGGGGAATCAACTCGATCTGAGTCTCAGCCAAGTGCTGGAGGCACTGGAGCCCCATCCCGAGGTGCGCGCCATCGCCGCCTACGTGGAGGGCTTCGGCCCCGGCGAACTGGCCGCCACGGCCCGCGCCGCCGCCTGGCTCAAGGCCTCCAACCAGCCGCTGCTCCTGTACCGCGCGGGCCGCACCGAGGCCGGCCAGGCCGCCGCCGCCAGCCACACCGGCGCCCTCGCGGGCGATCAGGTACTGGAAGAAGCGCTGCTCCGCCGCGCCGGGGTAAAGATCGCACCCACCATCAGCGCCTTCGATGCAGGCATGACCTGGCTCGGCACCTATCCCCAGCTGCGCCCCGGCCCCGTGGCCGTGATGAGCAACGCCGGGTTTGAAAGCGTCAGCGCCGCGGATCGCATGGGCGGCGCCTTCCCCTGCGCCACGCTCCTTCCGGCCCAGGTGGAACGCCTCCAGGCCATGATCCAGCGGGCGGGGTTGGCGGGCCTCGTCTCCGCCCGGTTGCCCCTGGACCTCACCCCCATGGCCGACGATGCCGCCTACGTGGCCGCCGCCAAACTCCTGCTGGATACGGAAGCCACCGTGCTCGTGGTGGGGCTCATCCCCTTCACTCGCCGCCTGGCCTTCCAGGATCCCGAGGCCTTCGCCCGCAGCCTTTCCATGGAAGCCGCTTCCCACGGCAAGGCCTTGGCCCTGGCCCTGGATGCCGGCCCCGCCTACGAGCCCCTGCGCGCCGCTTTCGCAAAATCCGGCGTGCCCGTGTTCTCCCGGGTGGAGGAAGCCCTAGAAGGCCTTCAGGCCCTGGCCTGATTTCACCCCAGGGGCATTCATTCCACCACCGGGGCGAGGCCGCTGGTCCCTGAGGCATTGATCCTTCGCCTCGGATGACCGTTCATGGAATCTGGAGAGGAATCATGCGGCGGATGCTCGGAGGGATGCTGGTGGTGATGGCGGGAACCGCGCTATCCGCGCTGCCCCAGTCCTGGATCCGCGTCCGCACCGCCCTCCGCCACCCCATGCAGTACTGCGTGGCCCTCCCCGCGGGCTGGTGCCCCCAGCGCACCTGGCCCGTGGTGGTGGTGATCCCCGATGCCGGGCGGGATTTCCAGGCCAACCTCGCGACCTTCGTCAAAGCCCGGGGCGATCGGCCCTTCATCCTCGTGGCCCCCTTTGTCGTCACCAGCGGCGGAAGCAGCTACCGCGACAACCCCAACTTCCAATACGAAGTGGCCGTGTGGCGCGAAGTGGATCGCGTCGGCGACTTCGCCTTCGACGAAGCGGGCTTGGACGCCGTGTTGGAAGATGTGCGCGCCCGCTACCAGGGCCAGGACAAGCCCTACCTCACGGGGTGGGAAGCCGGCGGGCACACGGTGTGGGCCCTGCTCTTCCGTCATCCGGAGCGCTGGGCCGGCGTCGCGCCCGTGTCCACCAACTACGCCGGCCGATGGGTGGGCCCGGAGGATTGGGGTGCCGCCCCGCAATGCGCCCAGGTGCCCGTGCACGTCTTCTTCTGCGGGTTCCTGACCGGGCAGGAGCACTTCGCCCGCGAAGCTTGGCTGCGCCAGACCCAGGAGGCCATCCAGCAGGCCCGCGCCCATGGGTTCGGCCCCATTCCCCTCGAAGTGCTGCCCCGGCAGCCCCACGGCCCTCAGGCCGAGGCCGTGCTCGCCTGGTTCCAGAAGCTCGCCAGCGGCCAGGCCAAGTAAGCCCGAAGCTTGCGGCGGGAGGCGCCATGGCGCATGCTGGCCCGACCATGGCCCAGCCCACCCTCGCCGATCCCCTTACCCGCGCCCGCCTGGAGCAGCGCCTCCAAGCCCTGGCCCCGGATACGCCCCGCCGGTGGGGCACCATGACGCCCCACGAGATGCTCTGCCACGTGGCCGATGCCGCCGATGCAGTGCTCGATCCCGAGGCCAAGCGCGTCGAGGTGGGCGCCAAACCGTTCATCAAGTGGATCGCCCTCCGGTCGGGCCTGCCCTGGCCCAAGGGCTTCCAAGCCCCCACGCGCATCGACCAGCGCAAGGGCGGCACGCCACCGGTGGAATTCGAAGCGGATCGCCGCCGCGCCCTGGCGGGCCTGGCCCGGCTCGCGGCCACCCCCGACCCGGAGTGGCCCCGCACCCACAAGGTCTTCGGCACCATGACGCCCGCCGATTGGATGCGCTGGGCCTTCCGCCACACGGATCACCACCTGCGCCAATTCGGACTCTAGGAGCGTGTCCAGCCAACCCATGGGAGCCGCGTTGAATGCAAAGGGGCCTCAGCCGAGGAGGTGCTCGCAGTGCGATGTGGGCGCATCGCGCAAGGGCGCCGACGCTGGAT
Source organism: uncultured Solibacteraceae bacterium (assembly GCA_964617215.1). Taxonomy (GTDB): domain Bacteria; phylum Acidobacteriota; class Holophagae; order Holophagales; family Holophagaceae; genus JAFDVN01. Next base: position 72,228 of record CAZTVL010000002.1, read on the forward strand.
CAGGCCCATTTGCTTTCAACCCACCGGGCTGGATCGGTGGCCGTCGCGCCCAGGCGTTGGCCTCCCTCCCTGGTGAACCCACACCACCTTCGGTCGGCCGCCTTGTGGCGCTCGGCCACCACTCCAGCCCAGCCCCATGGGTTGGCTGGACACGCTCCTAGGTGCCCCCATGCCGCGATTCGCCTTCCACGCCATTCCGCTCGCCATCGTCAAAGCCGCCAGCGCGCCCATGGCCGACGACCTCCAGAAGCTGTTGGGCGGCCCCCGGGAAGAGCTCGTCTTCCACGTGCCCACGGATCACTACCTGCAGGATGAAACCCTCATCTCCGGCCCCCCCTTCGTGGAGGTGGCCTGGTTCGATCGCGGCCTTGAAACCCAGGATGCCGTGGCCCACATCCTCACGGACCGCCTGCGGGAAGCGGGTTGCCCTTCGGTGGACATCTGCTTCATCCCCCTCACGCGGCGCAGCTATTACGAGGATGGGAAACCATTTTAAGAGCGCGGACGCGCCTCGAAAAGGCTGGTCACAGAGGGCACAGAAGGACCGCCGATCCATCGGTTGAGTTAGCGCTTAGTGCCTATGTAATTCTGGGACTCTGCACCGCGATCAGGCCCAGGCGCATGGCGCCCAAGGGCCGCAACGCGGCCCTAGATCCCAGGAGGGAGGCGAGCGGCCCCCTAAAGGGCCTGCTCGCTTCCCTCCTGGGATTGGTGCCTGATCGCAAGGATGGGTCGCTAGCCTTCTGTGTCCTCTGTGCTTTTCTCTGTGCCCTCTGTGACCAGCTTTTCAGCCCGATCGCGAAGCACCCCATTCACCAGGCCGTCTCAAACTCCCGCGCCAGCGCTTCCGCCTTGGCGCCCAGGTGGGCGAACCGCATGAGCCGGTCGTTGAATTCGTAGTGCAGTTCGCGGTTCTCATCCAGCACCTGCACCAGCTGATCCCGGTGAATGGCATCGTCCGTGAGGAACCGCCAATAGATGGCGTTGGCCAATTCCTCGAAGCCGTGGGCCTTGGCTTCCCAGTAGGTGCGGATCAGGCTGCGCCAACCTGCTTTGCGGGTTGGGCTCTCGGGCGCGATGCTCTCCAGCCACAGGGGCCCGGCCCAGGCCTGCACCAGCTCCACCGCCTGGGCTTCGTCCACGGGCCCGAGGCTCAGCACCAGCTCGCCGAAGTCGTAGAGGATGGTCTCCATGGAAAAGTTGAGGCCCCGCCGCGCCGCCAAGCGGCCGTAGTGAAGCAGGTGGCGGGCCGTGTCGTGCATGCGTTCGGGATCCCGGTGGAACCCTTCGATGAGCAGGCGGTAGTAGTAGCAGAGGTTTTGAAAGCGGCGCAGATCGTCTTCCTCCACGGCTTCTCGTAGGAGCGCGTTGAAGGTCATCACATGCAGCTCCACCACCTGATCCCGACCCATGGCCGAAGCCAGTGTGGCCGTCTCCACCAACTGCCCGCCCACCTCCGATAGGATCTCGTGCTGCCGTTTGGTGGCCACCTCCATCACCTTCAGGGTCTGGGCCAGCACGTAGGCCTCGGGCCACACGCGCTCTCGGGTGAGGAAGGCCTGCCCCTCCTCCGCGAGGCCGGGCACGAAGCGGGGACGCTCCGCCCGCCAGGGGCCCGTCTGCCCCTGGATCTCCTGCAGCAGCGTGTGGAGGGAGGCCAGGGCCAGGAGCACCAACTGGCGATCCCCCCGGGCCATGCCCGTAAGGGCGATGTTGGTGACCACGTCGATGGCTTCGAAGAGCTCCGCCGAGGCCCGGGCATCGTTGGGATGGCGGCCCAGGATCTGGAGGCCCCGCAGCCCCTTGCGGGTGAGCATGGGCATGAAGAAGGTGGGGCGAAGGAAGCGGCTGATGCCGTAGAGGAAGGGCAGCGCCCCCAGGAGCACCGTGATGTAGAGCCCCAGATAGAGGTACATGGCCGGAACCAGCAGCCGGTGGTCCCGCGGCAGCACCTGGATGGCCATGGTCAGCAAGTGGCTGCTGAAGATCACCGCCAGCCCGCCCGCCACCATGGGGTGGGTCACGTAGGGCCGCACCAGGGTGGGGGTGTAGAGGTTCGCCGTGAGCGGGATGATGAGGGAGATGGAGACCATCACCACCGCCATCATCTGGTTGAAGGTGCGGTTCCCCGTGGTGAGCACGTTGGGCACGAATTCCGGAAGGGTGCCCGGCCGCAGGGCCAGCACCACCGTGCCCGCCGTCAACACCAGCCAGGCCCCCATGAAGATGGCCGTGGCATGGTCCCGCCCGAAGGCTCGCAAACGGTTCATGCCTCTTCATCGGGCCAGGGACCCAAGGGCCTGAAGAACCACCACCAAGACACCAAGGCACCAAAAAAAGCAAAGGAGGGGGACTTCCCGCTTTTGTCTTTCCTTGGTGTCTTGGTGTCTTGGTGGTGTTCTTTCCCTTAACGCCCCGAATACACCGTAATCCCGTAGTGCTCCGCATCCCGCGGGGGCCGGGAATTCCAGTGCCCGTAAGCATGGGAACCGTCCGTCTCGTAGTGCAGGGTGTAGGTGCCCTTCGGCAGTTCCACGGCGGCATCCGTTTGGCGGTTCTTGGAAGCGCCGCCTGCGGGAACCGAATCCTCGAAGCGCTGGAGCCACACCTTCTGCCCTTGGGCATCCTCGATCCAGCCGTAGTCGGCCAGTTCGTCGCCATCCCCTTCGCCCAGGGCGTAGATGCGGACGGTGGTCTTGGCCGCGAGGGTGAAGGCCACTTTGCGGTGCTCATCGTCGCCCACCCGCACCAGTTCCGCCACCACGCGGTCGGGGTTATGTACCTCGGCCAGGGTCACGTGGGGGGCATCGGCGGGATCGGGGATGGACAGGGTGAGGCCGTACATCAGGGGATCGCAGGGCGGAGCCGCGTTCCAGTCGGCGGGGGAGTGGTTCTCGTCGGTGACGTAAGTGGCCAGGTATTCGCCTTCGGGCAGGCGCAGGGTCTCCACCTGGCGGCGATTCTTGGAATGGCCGCCCCCGAACTGGGCCTTGGCATTGGTCATCTCCCACACCTTCTTGCCGGTGCGGGCATCCACGATCCACCCCGTATCCGCGAAGCTCCGCTCGCCGGTGCGTTCGCCCTGGGCGTAGACGTGGAGGGTGACGGGGCGCTTCACTCGGAAGCCCTGGCTCCAATGCCCGGAATCGCCCACCTGGGTGAAGGAGATCAGCTCCCGCTTCCAGCGCAGGGGGGTGTCGAAGCGCGTCACCTGCTGGGGATCGCCCCCGGGAAGGTAGATCTCCATGCCGTAGTAGCCCGCCTGCTTGCGCCAGCGGCGGAGCTGATCCCCCCGGAAGCTCTCGAAGAAGCCCTGGTGCCGGTCGTTGCGGGCTTCCTCCTGCCCCACGGACCGGCGATCGATGTTCCGATTCCAGTTCATGAAGATGGAATTCCGCTCGAAGCCGTGATTCGCGTAGTAGGCCTCGTAGCTGCCCTTGGGCAGGTCGAGGTACTGGTCGGCCACTTCGAAGCCGCCCTGGGCCTTGCTGGTGCGGCCGTCCATTTGCCACACCACCTCGCGGGTGGTGGCGTTGAGGATCCAGCCGTAGGCGAAGAAGGGGCCGCCCCGGTGGAACCCGTGGGGAGCGCCGCCCCGGGCATAGACGTGCACCTTGGCGTCCTGGTTCAGGGTGAAGCCCTGGGACTGCACCTCCTGGGCGATGGTGTTCTTGAGGCTCACCAGCACGGGCTCCTGGGCCCGGGCCGCCTGGGCCGAGAACAGGATCAGGAAGGCCAGCAGCAGCATGCGCAGCGGACCAGGCAGGGAAGGCATTTCAACGTCGGACATGGGGGACTCCGGCAACCGAGACCCCAGCTTCGGGTGGGCCGGGCCTTCCCGTGGGCGGGGATCGGTGAATGGCGGATGGGGGTCGGCGAGCGGGGGCGACCCTCAGCCCAACTGACCGGACAACCCCACCTCCGAAGCGCCATGGGGATCCTGCCGGGCCCGGATGCCGTTCACCAGCTCCAGGGCCGTCTGCGTGCAGGGCGCCAGGTCCCGATCGCTGGTTCCCAGCGGGGTCGTGCGCGGGCCCCACTTCAGCAGGTGGGCGCACCAGGTGAGGCCTCCGCCGAAGGCCGGCATGAGGATCAGGGCCCCGGGCTTCACCCGGCCCGCTTCCAGGGCCTCCACCAGGGCCACGGGCACCGTGGCGGCGCTCATGTTGGCGTAGCGCTGCACCGTGAGGATCACCTTCTCCATGGGAATGCGGGCGTACTTGGCCACGGATTCGATGATGCGGAGGTTGGCCTGGTGGGGCACCACGAGGTCCACCTGGTCGGCGGCCACGCCCGCCTCCCGCAGCACCCTCTCCGAGGCGGCGCTCATGGCCTTCACGGCCCGCTTGAAGATCTCCTGGCCATCGAAGTCCCAGAGCGTATCGCCCAGGGCGATGCCGCGCCCCGCATAGCCGCAGCCCATGCCCCGCACCCGCAGGATGTGGCGGGCCTCGGCGTCGCAGCCCAGCACGCTGCCCAACAGGCCCTCCTCCTGCTCCGAGGCCTGCAGCACCACGGCGGCGGCGCCATCCCCGAAGAGCACGGCCACGTTGCGGTTGCTCCAGTCCATGCAGGTGGAGATGAGTTCCACGCCGATGACCACCGCCGAGCGGATGGCGCCGCTGCGGATCATGGCCGTGGCCGTGGTGAGGGCGTAGAGGAAGCTCGTGCAAGCCGTGTTCAGATCCATGGCGCCGGCATTCACCGCCCCCAAGGCTAGTTGCACCCCGGAGGCGCTGTTGGGCACCGTCTCCGTGCCACTGCAACTGCCGTAAATAATGAGGTCGACATCCACAGCCTCCAGCCCCGCGCAGGCCAGGGCCCGGGCGGCGGCCACCGTGGCCAGCTCCACGCCTGTCACATGGGAGATGCGCCGCTCCTTCATCCCGGTGCGGGTGGTGATCCATTCGTCGGTGGTCTCCAGGAAGGTGGATAGGTCCGCGTTGGACAGAACGGCCGGGGGCATGCATTTGCCCCAGCCAGTGATGGCAGCATGGGTCATGGCGTGGGTTCCTGACGCCCAGCATCCCCAGCGTCCTGACCTCCGGTCAAGATGGAAGCACCTTCGAGGTTCCCATGGCTCTGCGCATCGTTCGGCTCGGTTCCCCCCGCCACCCCAAGGAGGGCCTGCGCATCGGCACCGTGCGCCGCCCGCCCCGGGGCGTGCCCAAGGCCGAATTCGCCACCCGGAACTACTACGACACCTGGCTGCCCATCCTCTCCCCCAGCGATGCCCTGGTGAAGACCGCCCAGGGCGCGGAGACCGAGGCCGAATGGAAGACCTTCCTCCGCGCCTTCAAGATCGAACTGTCCCGGCCCGAAGCCCAGCACACCCTGGCCCTGCTGGCCGCCCTGTCCAAGACCACCAACCTCTCCGTGGGCTGCTACTGCGAAGACGAGGCGCGGTGCCACCGGAGTGTGTTGCGGGCGCTGCTGACCGAGGCTGGCGCGGAGATGGTGCCCTAGGGGGTCGGAACACCACGGCACGGCGCTGGAAGGATTCAACACGACGACACGACGGCACGACGTCAAAGAAGGCTGTACGGCTGGATTCCTACAGCGCCACGACGCCACGGCAAACCAGTTTTACGCCGTGCCGTCGTGTCGTCGTGTTTGATCTTTCTTTTTTCTTCGCGCCGTCGTGGTGATGCCTCCCGGATATGGGACCATCTTTCCATCCATGTCCGAAACCATCCCCGCCTCCCCCTTCCCCCGCAGCCGCAGCGTTTTCTGCAACCGCACGCTGAATTTCCGGTCCCTCAAGGCCATCGGCTACGACATGGACTACACCCTCGTGGATTACCACGCGGAGGCCTTCGAAGAGCGCGTCTACGAGTTGGCCAGGGCCTCGTTCCTGGAAGCGGGTTGGCCCGTGGGCGAGTTGCGCTTCGATCCCGAGATGGTGGCGCGCGGCCTCATCCTCGATCTGCAAACGGGCAACCTCGTGAAAGCCAACCGCTTCGGCTTCGTGAAGCGGGCCTTCCACGGCACCCGGCCCCTCAGCTTCGCCGAGCAGCGGGAAGAGTACGCCCAGACCCTGGTGGACCTCTCGGATCCCCGTTGGATCTTCCTCAACACCGTGTTCTCCCTTTCCGAGGGTTGCCTCTTCGCACAGCTCATGGACCTCTTCGAGGCGGGCCAGCTCCCCGGCGCCCGCACCCCCGCCGAGGTCTACGACCATGTGCGCAAGCGCATCGAGGCCCAGCACATCGAGGGCCGCCTCAAAGCCGAGATCCTCCAGGCCCCTGAGAAGTACGTGATCCTCGATCCCGAGGCGGCCCTGGCCCTGCTGGATCAGCGGGCCGCGGGCAAGCGTCTGCTCCTCATCACCAACTCCGAGTGGGCCTACACCGCGCCCCTCATGAGTTACGCCTACGACCGCTACCTGCCCGCGGGCATGACCTGGCGCGACCTCTTCGACTACATCATCGTCAGCGCCCGCAAGCCCGCCTTCTTCATGGAGCGCGGCCCCTTCTTCGAGGTGGTGGACGAAGCCGGCCTCCTGAAACCCCTCGTGGGCCCCCTGAAAACCGGTGGCATCTACCTCGGCGGCAGCGCCGTGCAGGTGGAGCGCGACCTGGGCCTCGCGGGCGATCAGGTGCTCTACGTGGGCGACCACATGTTCGGCGACGTGCACATGACCAAGCGCCGCCTCCGCTGGCGCACCGCCCTCGTGCTCCGCGAACTGGAAGCCGAGGTCGAGGCCCTGGAAGGCTTCCGCGAAGCCGAGGGCCACCTCGCCACCCTTATGGCCCTCAAGGAAGAACTGGAAGCCCAAGTCTCCCGCGCCCGCCTCGACCTGCAGCGCCGCAAAGCCGGCTACGGCCCCGCCTGCCCCGAGGACAACGCCACCCTCGACGCCCGCATCCAGGACCTCAAAACCAAACTCACCACCCTCGACACCGAGATCGCCCCCCTCGCCCAGGCCGGCACCGAACTGCTGAACGCCCGTTGGGGCCTCCTCACCCGAGCGGGCAACGACAAGAGCCACCTGGCTCGGCAGATCGAGCGCTATGCGGACGTGTACACCTCCCGCGTGAGCAACTTCCTGCATGCCACGCCCTACGTGTACCTGCGCAGCCCACGGGGGAGTTTGCCGCATGATCCGAGCAGCCCGGGGGGGCCGCCGTTGGCGGTGTAATGCAGACTGCTCATGCATCTGCATAGAGCATCAGACTACGAATCTGAGGGTCGGGCGTTCGAATCAGATTGTGTCTTTAGCTGAGAAAAGAGATTTGGATTGCCCTTCCAAATGCTCCATTCAATTTCTCATTCACTCCGATAGTTTTTATGGCGATGTTAGCCTAAGCCAACTTCTATAGGTGATCACAATGGACCCTATCCATTTTTTAGAGGAAAATTGGTCGAGAATTCGGACCGCTCCCTTTCTATTCTCGACCATTGCATTCATGGCATTTGGCTTTGGTTGCTTTATCACTCAAAAGTGGAATGACAGGGAGATCTCCCATCTAAAAGCGCGCATTGACGATCAAGCCGAGCGCCTTGGGGTGATTCCGGCAGGTCCAAATCCATTTACAAAATTGACGCACAAGGAACTCCAAGCAAGAGCCCTAAAGCTGGTTAAAGAGCTTCGATACATCGTCGAGCAAGATAGGTTGAAATCTCTCAAGGCAATTGAGCCCGGAACACAATTGAATCCAGGGCCTCCCAATGATGCTGAACAGCACAAAAGGTGGGCCGAGCAGACATCCAAGTCAATGGCACAAGGTGCGCAGTTCATCGCAGAGTACGACTCTAAATTCAAGGTCGACGCAAAGTTATTGCGCGAAGAGATTCTGAGTCGATTCCCGCCCGAACAACGGAATGTCAACACCCCTCCCGGCTACGACCATTCTGTAAATGCCTTTATGGTTTCAAGCGTTGCCGATGATCTAGAACAGCTCGCGACACAGCTTAAGTGACCTTTGAATGCCGTCTCTATCGGTAGTGGAATGAAATAGAGCAGCAGAATCGCTAACCCACCAATCCCTTCCACCCCTCCAGCACCTGCTGCGCCTGGAGGATGGGCCCATCCTGGTTTCTGCTCCCCGAGAGAGTCGCGGCTCCTTCAAGGCTGGGCTAGGCTTACATCTGCTGGCCGGTCATACCCATTTGCCTGCCAGCGTGCACCAGGGCCCAGAGACTGATCAAGGTCGAGGCGGATTGAAGCAAGTTCGCCTTACAAACCACGCGGAATTGGAAGAACCAAGGTTGGGGGCGTTTCGTCATAGAAGTCACTAAAGCAGCCCAAGGCGGAAACGCACTATGTGTCATAAAGTCATTAAGTTGAAGCTTGTGCTCTCTATCATGGATATATTTGATAAGATAAGAATAGAGCCGGAGCCGGGTTACGCCAAATTGCAAACCATAGCACTGACAATGATCAGAATTGACTTTTTACAATTGTTATTTTGACTTAAACATCATTTCGATCAAGGGAGCCAGTTTTGCCCAACACATTGCAATTGTACCCAATTTCAATTATTTCAACCATTATCATCTTGTGCTCTTGCGGTGGTGGTTCAAATAAAACAGAAACCACAGGTCACGCTCCACACCCTTATGTGATTGTCTCAAACGAAGGATCCAAGGATATTTCTGTCTTCAAGGTAGATGACACCTCTGGAGGCTTAATTTCAGTACCAGGAAGTCCGTTCTCCTCTCCCAATGGCGCCGGATTAGCAATGGATGTTTCTCCAAGTCATCAATACCTATACATAGCGGCGCCTGGTAGTATCTCAAAATATTCAATTGATAATTACACTGGAAGCTTAACTCCACGAGGAGGGGCTGGATCTTCGGGTCAATCTCCAATTTCTCTACGAATCTCGCCTAATGGGAAATTTTTATATATCTCCAATTTTAACAACAACAATATTTCTGCGTTTTCCGTTGATACATCTAGTGGGAATTTGACAGAAGTGAGTGGAAGCCCATTTCCATGCCCATCCCAACCTTATGGGATGGAAATTGACGCGCAAAGCAAATATTTGATGGTTGCCAATAGATTGGATAATTCGGTATCAGTATACTCGATTAATGATATAAATGGCGTGATCACCAATATCTCAAATTCACCATTTTCAGCTATAACCAGCGATATGACGACTAACCCCTTACCTGTGTCCGTCACTATTGACCCAGCTTTTAAGTATCTTGTGACAAGCAACATTCAGAATGGAACCTCCAGCATTTTTTCAATTGATCAATCCTCCGGAAAATTAACTTTGTCTTCGGCATTACAAACTGGTTGTTACACCAAAGGAGCGGCCTTCCATCCTTCAGGCTCGTACCTGTACACGCTCCAATACACATGCAACACAATTACCTGTGCTACCTTTAATCGTAATAACGGATCCGCAATTGTTATTACGAGTCCGTCGATCCAGACTGGCTCAGCTCCACAGACAATTGCCGTATCCTCTAACGGTAAATACCTGTTTTGCAGTAATTATAACGACAGCACCATTAGTGTCTTTAGCATCAACTCATCCACGGGAATAGCTACGATTGCGGGACCACCAACACCATCTGGTCAATATCCATCAAAATTGATTTATATCGACCTATAACAAGATGCGCTCTTGCGCGGCTCAGCATACGAATTCATCAAACGAAACTAGTTTCTTCGCTGGATGGGCCAATCGAACAATATTTTGCCCTTCAGTCCCTTAGCGAGCCCTATCCCACCAACCCCTTCCACCCCTCCAGCACCTGCTGCGCTTGGAGGATGGGCCCATCCTGCGTTCCGACGGAGGGCAACAACACGGCACCATCCGGCGTGAGGGTGGCGCCCTTGTGTTGGCTGACCCAGACCATGAGCTTGCCGGGGTTGACGGGGGTTTGGGGGCTGAGTTTGAGGCGGAGTTTGGATTGGCTGAGGCCCACTTCGCTGACGGCGAGGTGCTGGGCGAGGATGCGGACTTTGACGAGTTCGAAGAAGCGGCGGGTTTCGTCGTCGTCGTTGGGAATCTGCCCGAAGCGATCTTCGAGGTCGAGCTTGTAGAGTTCGAGGTCGCGCAGGTCCTTGAGGCGGCTCACGCGCTTGTAGGCCACGAGGCGTTCGCTGGCCTGATCCATCCAGCGGCGGCCCAGCTGGGCCTGACCGAAGTCCACTTTGACGTCGAAGGTGCCGCTGGCTTCGCCCTTGAGTTCCTGGAGGGTTTCCTCCAGGAGCTTGAGGTAGAGCTCGAAGCCGATGTCGTGGATCTGCCCGCTCTGCTCGCCACCCAGCAGGTTGCCCGCCCCGCGCAGTTCCAAATCCAGGGCCGCGATGCGGAAACCGGAGCCCAGTTCCGAGAAATCCTCCAGGGCCTGGAGGCGCTTGCGGGCGTCCTCGCTGAGCTCACCCCGACCGGGGATGAGCAGGTAGGCGTAGGCGGGCACGTCGCTGCGGCCCACGCGGCCCCGCAGCTGGTAGAGCTGGCTGAGGCCGAAGGTATCGGCGCGGTGAACGATGAGGGTGTTGGCGTTGGGCACGTCGAGGCCGTTCTCCACGATGGTGGTGGCCACCAACACGTCGATGCGGCCCTCCATGAAGCCCAGCATCACCTCTTCCAGCTCGTGCTCCGCCAACTGGCCATGGCCGATGCCGATGCGGGCCTCGGGCACCAGCGCGCGGATGCGGTCGGCGATGCTATCGATGCTCTCCACGCGGTTGTGCACCACGTACACCTGGCCGTTGCGGCGCAGCTCGAATTGGATGGCGGTCTGGATCAGTTCATCGGACCAGGGCGCCGTCACCGTTTCGATGGCGAGGCGGTTCTTGGGCGGCGTCTCGATGAGGCTGATCTCGCGCAGGCCCGTGAGGCTCATGTGCAGGGTGCGGGGGATGGGCGTGGCGCTCATGGCCAGCTGATCCACGTTCACGCGGAGTTTCTTGAGCTTCTCTTTGTGGGCCACGCCAAAGCGCTGCTCCTCGTCCACCACCACGAGGCCCAAATCCGCGAAGTGGGCCTTGGCGCTGAGGGCTTGGTGGGTGCCCACGAGGATGTCCACGCGGCCCGCCTCCAGATCCTGGAAGATGCGCTTCTGATCCTCGGAGGAGACGAAACGGTTCACCTGTTCCACGCGGATGGGGAAGGCGGCGAAGCGTTCCTTGAAGGTGCGGGCGTGCTGGAAGCAGAGGATCGTCGTGGGGCAGAGCACCACCACCTGGCGCCCATCGAAGACCACCTTGGCGGCGGCGCGCATGGCCACTTCCGTCTTGCCGAAGCCCACGTCGCCCACGAGCAGGCGATCCATAGGGCGCTCCCCCTCCAGGTCCTTCTTGATGGCCTCGGTGGCCTCCAGCTGGTCTGGCGTGGCTTCAAAGGGGAAGCTGGCTTCGAACTCCGCCATCTCCGGGCCATCGGGCTTGCAGGCCATGCCCTTCTCGGCCTTGCGCTTGGCGTAGAGCTTGAGCAGCTCCTCGGCCATGTCGCGGATGGCCTTCTTGGCCCGCCGCTTCACCTTGGCCCAGGCGGCGCCGCCCAGCTTGTCCAGGGGCGGCAGGGTGCCGCCCTCGCTGGTGTACTTCTGCAGGAGGTCCGCCCGCTCCAGGCTCACGGAGAGCTGGCCGCCATCGGCATAGCGCAGCTTGAGCACCTCGATCTCCAGACCGCCGATGCTCTGGGTTTCGAAGCCCAGGAACTCGCCGATGCCGTGATCCAGGTGGACGATGCGGTCGCCGGGCTTCAGATCCCGGAAGTCGCTGAGGAAGGCCGCGGCGGCGCTGCGCTTGGGCGCCGCGGGCAGGGCCCGGCGGCCGAAGGCCTCGCGTTCGGTGAGCAGCAGCACTTTGGCGTCGGGCAGCCAGGTGCCCGTGTCCAGGCCCAGGTGCAGGGCCCGGCAGCCGGGCTCGGAGCCCCGCGCTTCCACGAGGTCGTGGTCGCCGATGATCTCCCGGAAGCGATCCCGCATGCCCGAGGTGGAACCCGCCAGGAAGACACGAACCCCCATGTGGGTCTGCTGCTGCAGGTGGCCCGTGAAGTCCGTGAGGCGGCCCTGGAACTCCAGGGGCGGCTGGGCGAGGAAGGTGACGGTGGCATCCGCCTGCCACTCCACCAGGTGGGCCGTGGCACGGCTTTGATCCTTCTCCGCGAAGCGGTCCGCAAAGTCGGGGCACACCACCCCGCCCCGCCGCAGGGTCTCCAGGCCCTTCTCGATGCGTTCCTTCTCCTGGGCGAGGATGGCCTCGCGCCACTCGTCCTGCAGCGTGAGGCGCAGGCAGGGCGTGACCCAGTGGACGAGCTGGCCCTTCGCCTGTGCAAGCAGTGGATAGAACAGTTCCTCGCCGGGGAAGTGGCCGTGGCTGGCCAGCCGCTGGCGGCGGAAGCTGAGGTCGTCCTCGGGATCGTGGGATTGCGCGGACTTGGCCTTCACCACGTCCAGCAGGGGCTGGCCCTCGCCGCGCTCGCCCTCGTAGCGGGGGTAGAGCGTCAGCAGCTCCAGCTCATCACCGGTGCGGCGCTGGCTGTCGGGATCGAAGGGGGAGAGGCGTTCCAGCTCGTCGCCGAAGGTCTCCAGGCGCAGGGGCTTGTCCAGGTGATCGGGCCAGAGGTCCACCACGAGGCCACGAGCGCTGAACTCACCAGGGCTGGACGCCAGTTCCGTGCGGCGGTAGCCCAGGGCGACGAGGGTCTCCAACAGCAGTTCGCGGGGCACCTCGGCGCCCTTGCGCAGCTCCAGCTTCTGCTTCTGGAACCAGATGGGGTGGGGCAGCTTCTCGAAGGGGGCCAGGGGGCCCGTGACGAGCACGTGGACCTTGCGCTCCAGGAGGCCCACGAGGGTGGCCAGGCGATCGCGGAGCACGAGGCCCGGCGGGCTGCTCTCGCCGCCGGCATAGGGCGCCATGCCCGGGAAGTGGGCCACGGTGGCCTGGGGCAGCAGGGCCGTGAGGGCCCGGGCCAGGGCTTCGGCCTCGGCTTCGCTGGGGGCATCCACCCACAGGGGCTCGATGCGACCCTCGCGGGTGATGCGGCGGGCCAGGAGCACGGCCAGGGCCGTGGGCGACGTCCAGCGCAGGCGCACCCCCGCCTGAAGGGCCGAGGCGGGCCCATCCACCAGGCGGAGCAACTCCTGCAAAGATCCGAGGTCGTGCGTATCCATCGAACCTTCAGTGTGCCTGAAGGGGGCCCGAAAGGGTCATGCGCCTTCCAGCACCTTGCGCAGCAGGGCCGCGAAGGCCTGGTGCCGGAAGGGCTTCTGGAGGAATCCCGCCAGGCCCTTGCCCACGAAGGCCTGGGCCGCATCGGCCTCGCTGTAGCCGCTGGTGAGGATCACGGGCACCCGACCATCCACTTCCTGCATGAGCCGGTAGGCATCCCGGCCATCCATGTGGGGCATGGTGAGGTCCATGACCACCAGGGTGAGGCGGTCGTGGTGGGCGCGGAACACCTCCACCGCTTCCCGACCATCGCAGGCCTCCAGCACCTCCATGCCCAGGTGTTCGGCCATCTGCCGAGTGACGGAGCGGGCCCCGGCCTCGTCATCCACCACCAGCACCCGGCCCACGGCGCGCCAGGCGCTGAGGTCCGCGTGGACCGTGGGTTCCGCCCAATTCTCGCCCACGGCGGGGAGGAAGAGCTTAAACGTGCTGCCCCGGCCCACCTCGCTGTAGATCTTCAAGCTGCCGTGGTGGGAGCGCAGGATGCCCGTCATGGCCGAGAGCCCCAGGCCCCGGCCCGTGAATTTGGTGGTGAAGAAGGGATCGAACATCCGCGCCTGGGTTTCCGCGCTCATGCCGCAGCCGGTATCGCTGACCTCCAGTGTCGCGAAGAGGCCCGGCTCCACGGGGAAGGCCAGGGCGAGACTCTGGATGTAGTGCGCGTCCAGGTGTTGCAGGCCGGTGCGGACGGTGATGAGCCCGCTCGTTTCCTCGCCGATGGCCTCGGAGGCGTTCGTCACCAGGTTCATGATGAGCTGCTGCACCTGGGAAGGATCCGCTTCCACCTTGGGTTTGATCTCGGAGAGGTCGTAGCGCAACGCCGCCTTTTTGGAAATGGAGACGGAGAGCAGCTGCGTCATTTCCTGCACGGCGCGGTTCAAATCCACCGTGGTTTTGACGAAATTGCCCTTGCCCGCGTAGGCCAGGAGCTGGCGGGTGAGATCCGCCGCCCGCACGGTGGCTTCCTCGATGCGATCCAGGTAGGGCCGCCCCGGGCTCTCGGGCGGAAGCGCGAGGCTGCCGAGGCTCGCATTGCCCAACACCGTGGTGAGGAGGTTGTTGAAATCGTGGGCGATGCCTCCGGCCAACACGCCCAGGCTCTCCAGCCGCTGGGTCTGGCGCAGGGATTCCTCCATGCGCACGCGCTCCGTGATGTCCCGGGCGGAAATCAGCAGATGGCCATGGACGCCCCCGGATCCCGGCAAAGGGATCACCTCGGAATCGAAGATCCGCTCGCGACCCCCCGAGGAGGCTCGGCGCTCGAGGTGCTGGGCCTCGCCGGTCTCCACCGCGCGGTGGTAAGCGGCGAGCACCGGCTCCGCGGGGGCCCGGAGGAAGGGTTCAAGGCGCTTGCCCACGATGTCGGCGGGGCACTGCCCCAGGGCCTCCGCGCAGGCCAGGTTGAGGCTCGCCACCCGGTAGGTCGGCCCAGGCTCTACTTCGAGCAGCATCATCGGATCCTGGTGGGCGTCGTAGATCAGCTGGAGGGTGCGCCGCTCCTTTTCCAACTCGCCGCTGCGCTCCGCCACCAGGGCCTCCAGCTCGTGCTGGTGGCGCTGGAGGGAATCGATCAGGGCCCGCTTTTCGGTGATATCCCGGGTGACCTTCACGAAACCCAGCAGGTTTCCCGCTTCCTGGAGCGCGCTGATGATGACGTTGGCGAAGAACCGGGTGCCATCCTTCCGGATGCGCCAGCCCTCCATCTCGTAGCGGCCTTCCGCCGCGGCCCGGGCCAGGGCTTCCTCCGGTTGATTCGCCTCGATCTCCTCTGGCGGATAGAAGCAGCGGAAGTGGCGGCCGATGATTTCCTCCGGCCGATAGCCCTTGGCCCGCTGGGCCCCCAGGTTCCACGTCGCCACATGACCGTTGGCATCCAGCATGAAGATGGCGTAGTCCTGGATGGCATCCACCATCAAAGGCAGGCCCTTGATCTGCAGCTCCCGACCCGTGGGGGCCTTTGCGTGGAGGCGCAATCGGCCCAAATGTTTTCGGACAAAGTTGGGCAAGAGGAGACCTCAGGTCTCTGACCTTAGGCTTCATTCCAGGATTCGCCAGCCTTTTGTAATTCGGACTGACAGGCCGGATTGACCCTCCGCTCACGGGGTCAAGCGAGGGAGTTGCGTCTTTTCAGGAATGGCGCCACCATACGGTACCGAATGGAGTGTTCGTGTCGAGATTTCGATCCTTCCTGCATTGCACGATTTTAATGGCCTCGGCGCTCGTCCTGCTTGGCCAGAGGTCCAAGGCGCCGGTCCAACCGCTTTCCCCCGCGGCTCGGGCCCTGATCGCCAAGGCCATGGAGGGCCTGGATCCGGCCACGCCACTGGTGGACCACCACGTGCACCTCATCGGCAATGGCCGGGGCCGGAATGGCATCGAGATCAATCCGGTGATGTTTAGCCCCCTCCACCCCAAGAAGCGTTTCATGACCTCCGCGTATCTGAAGGCGGCGGGCGTGCCGGATGATGCCTACTTCGAGGAAGCCTACGGCAAGCATTTGGTCGACATGGCCCAGGGCTTCGGGCGGCCCCTGCGGATCCACCTGCTGGCCATGGACCGCAACTACCGCGCCGATGGCACTGTGGATGCGAAGGGGACCGAGATCTACGTACCCAACGACGCCGTACTCAAGGTCGCGGCGGAGCATCCGGGCCTCATCGTGCCCGTCATCTCCATCCACCCCGCGAGACCGGACGCGATCCAAGAGCTGGACCGCTGCGCCGACCGCGGCGCCCGCTTCCTCAAGTGGCTGCCCAACGCCCAGAACATCGATCCCGCGGATCCCCGCTACGACGCCTTTTACCGGCGCATGGCCGAACGCGGCATCACCCTCCTCACCCACGCCGGCGAGGAGAAGGCCGTGACCATTGCCGGGGCCCAGGCCATGGGCAATCCCCTGAAGCTCAGGCGCCCCCTGGACCTGGGCGTGCGGGTCATCGTGGCCCACGGCGCCAGCCTCGGCATGAACGAAGACCTCGACCACCCCGGCACCCGGGCCAGCAACTTCGACCTTTTCACGCGCCTCCTGGCCGAGCCCAAGTACGAGGGCCGCCTCTTCGCGGACCTCAGCGCCATCACCCAGGCCAACCGCATGCCCGGCCCCCTCACGGCGATCCTGGAGCACCCCGAGTGGTCCCGCCGCTTCGTCAACGGCAGCGACTTCCCCCTGCCCGCCATTGACCTTGTGATTTGGACCCGCAGCTTCGCGAAGCAAGGGTTCATCACCAAGGAGGAACGGAAGGCCTTGAACGAGATCTGGAAGGCGAACCCGCTGCTCTTCGATTTCGTCCTGAAGCGAACGCTGCGGCATCCCAAGACGGGGGCGCGATTGCCCGAGGGGTGCTTTGGGCCGATGCCAGAGAGGAATTGATTGGAACGCGAAGGGCGCGAAGAAAAGCGCGAAGGGCGCAAAGGGGACCTTGATGGCCTTTCTTCGCGCCCTTCGCCTCCTTCGCGCCCTTCGCGTTCCCAGGTTTAGATCTCCCGCACCACCCACTCCCTCGGGACGAGGATGCGATCCCACCAGACGCCCGTGTCGCTGCGTTTGCCGACGGCCAGGAACATGCAGACTTCAGCGCCGCGGGGCAGGTTGAGCAGTTTCTTGGCCCGCCAGGGATCGAACCCCTCCATGGGGCAGCTGTCATAGCCTTCGGCGCGCAGGGCGAGCATGAAGGTGGCGGCGGCGAGGGCGGTGCTCTTGTGCACCATCACTCGGGCGTCGTGGCGGGGCATCATGTTGGGCACGGGGCGGAAGAGGCTGCCCACGGGGCCCACGATGTTCTTCCACCAGCCCAGCACGCCCAAGGGGCCGTTGGTGTAGACCAGAGGGATGAGCTTCTTGTAGTAGGTGCCCTGGCGCTTGCGCAGGGTGCCCCGCTTTGTAAAAGTGGCCATGATCAGGTCGCGGTTCCGGCGCCAGGTGTCCGTGTGGGCGACGATGGCAATGAGCATCGGGGCTCGCTTCGCGGCCGTTTGATCCAGGCAGACCTGCTCACCTGCCCGTTTCGCCGCCTCGCTTTTGAGGATCACGAATTCCCAAGGTTGAAGGTTGGAACTGCTGGGCGCCTTGAGGGCGGCGTCCAGGCAGCGGTCCAAAACCTCCTGGGGCACAGGGTCCGGGAGGAAATCCCGGACCGTGCGCCGACTCTCCACGGCTTCGTAGAAAGGGAGCGTCATCCTCGGCCTTCCGTGGGGCTGACCAGGCGGAAGATCCGCTTGAGGCCATTCAGCAAGCGGCCGAAGTTCCAGTCATCCAGGATCTCGTAGAACACGGGTACCACGATGAGGGTGAGCAGCGTAGAGGTGATGATGCCGCCGACCACCGCGCGCGCCATGGGGGCCCGCATCTCAGCGCCGCTGCCCAGGGCGAAGAAGAGGGGCAGCATGCCGAAGATCATGGCGAAGCTCGTCATGAGGATGGGGCGGAGACGCGTCTTGCCCGCATGCACCAGGGCTTCAGTGCGGCCATGGCCGTCATCCCGATGCTGGATGGCGTTGTCCACCAGCAGGATGGCGTTCTTCGTCACGAGGCCCATGAGCAGGATGAGGCCGATGCTCGTCATGATCGAATTGGAATCGCCCGTCACGAGCAGCATGAGCACCATGCCCACCATGGAGAGCGGCAAGCTCAGCATGATGGTGATGGGCAGCTTGAAGCTCTCAAACTGGCTGGCCAGCACGAAGTAAATGAAGATCACGGCGAGCAGCAGGGCGGCACCCATGTACTTGCCCGTTTCCACCTGATCCCGGGCCTGGCCCAGGGGCTCCACGCTGACGCCCTCGGGGAGCTGGCCGGACTTCTTGAGCTCGGCCACCTTGGCGGCCACGCCAGCGCTCACTTCGCCCAAGGTGGATCCTTCGAATCCAGCATCCAGTTCGATCTCTTCCTGGAGGTCATGGCGCTGGATCTTCGCGGGGGCGATGGATTCCTCGAAGCGGGCCACCTGGCTGAGGCGGATCAGGGGATGCTTGCCGCCCCCGAGGTCCTTGGTGCTCTGCACGGTGATCATGGCCAGCTGGGACGCCAAGCGACGGCCTGCGTCGGACAGGCGCACGCGCACATCGCGCTGTTCTCCGGTCTCATCTTCGAACTTCGACACCACGCGACCATCCACGAGGGGGCGCACCATCTGTGCCACGAGGGCCGGGGACACCCCCAGGTCGGAGGCGGCCTTGCGGTCCACCACCAGGCGCAGTTCCGGCTTGCCCTGGTCCAAGGTGCTGAGGATGTCCACGGCGCCGGGGACTTGGCGCAGGGCCTCCTTCACCAGGGGTTCCGCCTTGAGCACGGCGGCCCGATCGGGGCCCTGGATGGCCAGCTGGATGGGGCTCACGGCACCGAAGTCATTCACGGCGCCCACGGTGGTCTCCACGCCGGCGACGGAATGGAAGGCTTCGCGGAGGTGGCGGCGGATCTGCACCTGGGAAGGGCGCTTGCCTTCTTCCAACTTCACGTAGATGCCACCCTGGTTGATGGAACCCGAAAGGCCGGTGCCGATGGTGGTGTAGGCGAGCTTCACGCCCTCGGTCTTCTTGACGAGCATTTCCAGTTCCAGGGCCTTGGCCTTGGTCGCCTCCAGGCTGGCGCCCGGAGCCGTCTTGAAGGTGACGGCGAGGTCGCCGCGATCGTAGTCGGGCATGAAGTTGTTGCCCAAGAGGCCCGAGAGGCCCATGGCCAGGAAGAAGCTTCCAAAGCCAATCAACATGGTGGTCTTGCGGTGGGCCAAGGCCCAGCGGATCACCTTCTCATAGCCCAGCTCCCAGCCATCCAGCATGCGGCCGAAGGCGTCCACGCTGCGCATGATGGCGTTGCGGTGGCGGGGCTTGTCGGAATCCTCGTGCTTTTCGTGCTCGGGATCCGGCCAGACGGCGCTGAGCATGGGATCCAGGGTGAAGCTGACGAACAGCGACAGGGCCACGGCGAACGCCACGGTGATGCCGAAGGGGAAGAAGAAGCGCCCCACGATGCCGCCCATGAAAGCCACAGGCACGAACACCGCAAGGATGGAAAGGGTGGTGGCGATGACCGCCTGGCCGATCTCGGCCGTGCCTTCGCGTGCCGCGGTGACGTGATCCTTGCCCATCTCCGCGTGGCGGCTGATGTTTTCACGCACCACGATGGCGTCGTCGATGAGGATGCCCACAGCCAAGGAGAGGCCCATGAGCGTCATCACGTTCAGCGTGAAGTTCATGGCCCGCATGATGATGAAGGTGCCGACGATGGACACGGGCAACGTGAGGCTCGTGATGAGCGTGGACCGCCAGCTCTTCAGGAAGTAGAAGACGATGAGGATGGTGAGCAGGCCGCCCAGATAGATGGCGACTTCCACATCCTCCACGCTTTCGGAAATGAACTTGGCGTTGTCCTTGGCGGTGACGAGGGTGACGCCCTGGTCCTTGAGTTCGGGTTCCAGGGCCTTGAGCACCTTGTTGACGCTCTGCACCATGGCCACGGTGTTGCCACCGGTCTGCCGCTGCACTTCAAGAGCGACCACATCCTGGCCATCGAGGCGGGCCAGGCTGCGCTTCTCCTTGATGCCATCCACGATGTTGGCCACTTCCCACAGCTCGATGGGGCGGCCCTGCTTGTTGCCCACGATGACGTTGCGGTAGGCCTCCACGGTGCGGATCTTCGCATCCACCTTCACGGCCACTTCGCGGGTGCCTTGCAGCAGGTTACCGCTGGGCACGTCGGAGGTATCTCCGCCCACGGCGTTCATCACCTGGCCCAGGGACAGCCCCAGGGACTCCAGCTTTTGGGGATCCACCTGCACTTGGATCTCGCGGGTGGAACCGCCCACGACGTCCACCTTGCCGACGCCGGGCACGTTCTCCAGGCGGCGCTTGAGGAAGTCCTCGGCGATGCGGGTGAGTTCCTTGTCCTGGATCTTCCCGGCGTGGGCGTCATCGGGCCGCACGACGATGGAGAGCACCGGCAGCTGGGCCGGATCGAACTTGGAAATGACGGGTTCCTCGATGGTGTCGGGGAGGTTGCGGCGGATCTGGCCGATGCGCGTGCGCACGTCATCCAGGGCCTTGTCCACGTCGCGATCCAGCTGGAACTGGATGATGAGCGTGCCCACGGACTCCTGGCTCGTGGAGCTGATCTCCTTGATCTTCTCGATGGGGTTGACCGCTTCCTCGATCTTCTTGATCACGTCCTGCTTGACGCTTTCAGGGCTGGCGCCGGGATAGATGATGGACACGGTGACCGTGGGGATGTCCGTATTGGGGTACTGATCGATGCCCAGGCCCTTCACGCTGAAAAGGCCGAGCACCATAAGGGCCAGCATGATGCACGTCGTAAAGACGGGCCGGCGAATGGAGAAATCGGATAGGAACATCGCTCAGTTCCCCTTCGCCACGGAGGTGACCTTCAGGCGGGTGCCCTCCTTCACCAGGTCCTTGCCATCAGCCACCACGCGGTCGCCCGGGTTGAGACCGTTCACGGCGCGCCAGCCATTCTGCTCCACCCCGAAGGTGACGGACACGGACTTGGCCACGTTGCCTGCGGCGAGCCACAGCTTGCCTTCGCGACCTTCGGCTTTGAGCAGGGTGGCCGGAAGGGCCGGAAGCGTCTGTTCGCCTTCTCCCAGGATTTCGCCATCCACGAAGGTGCCGCTCTTGAGGGTGCGCTCGGGGTTGGGAACTTCCATGCGCACCTTTAGCGTGCGGCCATCCTGGCCGAGGCTGGGGCTCACCTGGGTGACCTTGCCATCGAAGGGGCGATCAAATCCCGCGGCGCGGAATCGGATGATCTGACCGGGCTTCACCACGGCGGCGGCGGCCGCAGGCAGATCGGCTTGGATCTCCATGCGGCGGTTGTCTACCACTTCGAAGACGGGTTGACCGGGGCTGATGACGTCGCCGGGCTGCACCGTACGGCGGGCCACCTGGCCATCGAAGGGCGCCGTGATGCGGGCCTTCTTCAAGCGCACCCGGGCCATGCCCGCCTGGCTATCCGCCGTCTGCCACAGGGTTTCCGCCTGCTGGGCGGCCTGCTTGGTGATGCTGCGCTTGGCCAGCAGGGCCGTAGCGCGGTCATGGTCGGCCTTGGCCTGTTCGGCCTGGGCCTCGGCGGCGCGAAGCGCCAGGGCGAGATCGTCCTCGTCCTGAGTGCTCAGAAGGGATCCCGCCTTCACCGAATCGCCCTCTTGCACGAGGACACGGGTGACGCGACCGGGCACTTCCGCCCGCAATTCGGCGCGATTCACGGCGAGCAAATTGCCTGTGAAGGCGAAGCTGGGCCGGAAGGTGCGGGACTCGACGGCCGCGGTGGTGACGGAGAGTTCAGCGGCCTCCTTCACCACCTTCTGGCGGTCCAGTTCCGCGTTGCGCTGGCCGCGGTGGTAGGTGGCGGCGCCACCGATGACGAGGACGAGGGCCAAGCCCGAGAAAGTGAGCACAGTGCGGTTCATGAGGTTCCTTTCAGGTCGATCAATCAGAGAGGGGCGAGGCCAAGGGAGCGGCGCAGATCGAGCAAGGCGGACCAGACGGCCAATTGCGCCTGCACGCGCTGGCTCTCCAGGTTCCGTTCCTGCCGCTCGGCCTGGAGCAGATCCAGGGAGCTGATGAGGCCTTCGGCGAAGGATTCGCGGCTCACGCGAAGGGCCTCTTGCCCGGCATCGTGGGCCTTGCTGGCGGCTTCAAGGAAGGCCTGGGCCTTGCCGACTTCGCGCTTGGCGGAAGCCTGCTGCACCTGCACCTGGCGCTCCGTATCCACGCGGCTTTGGCGGATCTGTTCGATCACGGCCCGGTTCTGGGCGCGCTTGCCGCTGGTGCGAAGGCCATCGAAGATGGGCACCTTCAACGTCAGGCTCACGCGCCAGGTGTCGTAGGGTTCCTTGAAGAGGTTGTCGGTCTTGCCCGCCTGGTAGCCCGCACTGGCGGAGAAATCCAGCCGGGGGCGCAGGTCCGACGTGATGATCTGATCGTTGATGCGATAGCCCTTTTCCTGCTCATGGAGCTGGGTCAGTTCGCTGCGGTCCACCCCCTGGAGGTCGGTGGGGATCACGGCGGGCGGCAGGGCGGCCACTTCCAGGGGCGTGCGGGGATCCAAGCCCAGCTGCCCGTTCAGCACCTCGAGGGCACGCTGGTGGTTGGCCTGGGCCTGCAGAGCCTCGGGGCGCACGCCCTCCAGCTCCGCCTGAGCCCGCAGCAGATCCAGCTGCGTGGCGCTCTGGGCGTCGAGCTTGTTCTGGATGTCCTCGAGCAACTTCGTGGCCGTCTCCAGGCGGACCTTGACGACGTCCAGCTGAGCCTGGGCCTGCAGCACGCCCAGGTAGGCCTTAGCCACTCCATGGAGGATGTCCAGCTCCGCGGTGGTATAGGCGGCGCGGGCTTCGGCTTCGCCCACCTTGGCCACGTCCACGGCCCCGGAGAGCTTGCCCCAGGCGAAGAGGGGCTGCACGAGGTTGAGCTGGGTGGTGTAGACGGAGCGAGCGCCCACGAGGCTGTTGGGCGAAATGCCGAAGGTGGCGGCGCTATCTGCGAACCCGCTGTTGAGGATGGAGACATCTCGGGCGCGGGTGAAATCGCCGATGGCCGTGAGCTGGGGCAGCGCGTCGGCCCGGGCCGTGGTGATGAGGCTGCGGCGCTCGGCCACGCGGGCGGCGGCGGCCTTCAGCAGCGCGTTCTCGGCCTTGGCCCGGGAGAGGGCGCTGGCGAGGTCCACTTGAATGGGAACGGCGGGGGTTTGAAGGGCCATCAGGGCCGGAAGGATCATGAGCATGGCTTAGGCTCCAGCTTCTGCGGGCGAGACGCCGAGGGCCCGCAGGGTGTGTTCATAGAGGAAGGTGCACAGGGCCTCTCGGTCCTCCGGGAAGGGCTTGCCGCCCGTGCGGAGTCGGATGATGCCCGGGATGAATCGGTAAAGCAGCAGGGGACCGCTCACAGTGCCGCAGAGGTACATGACCTCATCCTCAGTGATGGCTGGGCGGAGGATGCGCAGGCAGGCCGCGAGCTGCTCGAATTTATTGGCCATGAATTCCCGATCCAGATCGGGCAGGTAAGGGCTGTCCACACGGCCCAGCTCGCGCATGAGGATGCCCATGAAGGCTTCATCCAGCTCGGAGGCGTGCTCGCCCAACTTCAAGTCCGCGGCCATGGCCCGGATGTGGGCCTTGAGCCCCACGAGCGCAGCGGCCCGCGCACCTGACTCGCCCGCGACGGGTGGCGGAGGTAGATCCTTGGAGCAGCCCTGCTCGAAGCCCGCGCGCAGCACCGCCTGGTAGAGCCCTTCTTTGCTGCCGAAGTGGTAGGCCACCATGGCCGAATTCGCATCGGCGGCGGTGGCGATTTCCCGGATGCCCACGCCATCGAAGCCCCGCTGAGCGAACAACAGGGTGGCCGCCTCCACGAGGCGCTGCTTCACATCACTGCGGGATTCGGGTTCGGCGTTCATCAAAGACCTCAATCAATCGATTGATTAATGCAACCCCACCAGATTAATCAATCGATTGATTAGGTCAACCCCCGATTTTTCGACATCCGCCTGGGCGTGGTATTCCTAAGGGATTCCGGAGTCCCCCATGATGTTCCTGGTCTTCTACTTCATCCTGTCGGCCGTGCTCTTCTTCCAGGGCCTGCACCTCTCCGGCGAGGTCTCCCAGCCCCTGGGCACGCTCCCCGAGGAAGTGGGTCAGGCTCCCGAGCCCTCCAAGAAGTGGGGCGCCTTCCTCATGACCTACGGCACCCTCGCCACGGCCGTGGGGCTCGCCGGGTTCATCTCCGCGTTCTTCCTGCCCGCCCGGCCCGCCGTCTTCGGCCTGGGCTTGGTGATCCTGGCCATCTACGCCTGCTGGCTGATCTTCGCGGCCCGCACCGTGGAATTCATCGGCAAGCCTAGCGACGATCACGGCGACCACGGCCACGGTCACCACTGAGACCGGTTTCCGATCTGAGAAAAGGGCGCTCCCGGGCGCCCTTTTTTTTGACATTCCCGTGGCGAAGGCCCCGGGGAGGCTATTAAAGTTGACTATTCCGCTCTGTTTTGGAGACCTCGTGGCAACCCGCCCCCTCGACCTGGAAAATTCAGATGTCAAAGCCAAGTTCGAAGCTTGGCTCCAGGAGATCGATGCCCGGATCTGTGATCCCCGCACCGATCGCAACGCCCTCTGCGTCGAGCTGGCCCGCGGCTTCTATGGCCTCTCGGATGCGCCGCGCAACATCCATGAGGAAGTGCTCCACCTGAACCTCGACCCCCGGAATGCCACCACCGAGGCCGAGTACTACAGCGAGATCGACCCCGCGAAGTGGGCGCCCGTGAAGCCCCTCACTTGGCTCTGGCAGATGTTCGACAACAGCCCGCTCAACGCGAACACCTGGCTCGGATTGAAGTTCCGCGCCATGCTCGCGCCCCACATCTTCAAGTCCGTGGGCAAGAACGTGAAGTTTTTCACGGGCGTGGAGTGGAGCTTCGGCTACAACATCAGCATCGGCGACGACGTGGTGATCCACCGCTTCGTCCTGCTGGATGACCGCGGCAGCATCACCATCAAGAACAAGGCGAGCATCAGCGATTACGCCAACATCTACAGCCACTGGCACGACCTGGTGGAACCCGCCATCGTCTACCTCGGCGACACCGTCATTGGTGAAGCGGCGCGGGTGACCTACCACAGCACCGTGCTCAGCGGCACCAAGGTGGGTGACCACGCCATGGTGGGCACCGGGGGCCTGGTGACCAAGGATGTGCCGGATTACACCGTCTCCATCGGCCTTCCCGCCCGGCCCGCGCGACTCAAGCCCAACGCGCCCGCACACGTGACCGCCGCCTCGGAGCTCAAGAAGTAGCCTTGCCAAGGGGCTCCGCTGAGGATCCCTCCTGGAGATCCCGGATGGCGAAAATCGCCGTGGTGGACGACGCCAAGATCATGCGCACCATCCTCGGGGCCGCCCTCGAGAAGGTGGGCCACGAGGTGGTCGTACTCGAGCCCTTGGCCGCCAGTGAGGTGGGGGAGATCCTCCAGAAGCACGCGCCGGACCTGCTCATCACCGACTTCAACATGCCCGGCGCCAATGGCGGCACCGTGATCCGCATGGCGCGGCGGGTCTACCCCGACATGCCCGTGGTGGTGGTCACCGCCTTCGGCGACGCGGAAACCACGGCGATGCTCAAGAAGCTGAAGGTGAACGCCGTCCTCCGGAAGCCCGTGCGGCCGGAGGATGTGCAGGCGGCGGTGGCCTTGGCGCTGAAGGAGCTCGAGCCCCCTTCCCTGGATTAGCCCTGGATCCAGGTGGCCTTCAGGCCCAGCAGCAGGTCCACGGCCTTGCGGCCCCGGGGACCCGGATCCTCGGTGAAGTCGTTCACCCAGGCGTTCACATAGCGCCCGATCATTTCGCGGTCCATGCCGCGCCCGAAGGATTGGCTGTAGTCCACGCTCTCCCAGTGCCGCTCACGAGCCATCACCACGCTCTTGCGCATCACCGTGGCGAAGCGCTGGATCACATCGGGGGGCAGGTCCGTGCGGATGGCGTTGCCGCCCATGGGCAGGGGCAGATCGTGGGAGGCCTTCCACCAGGCTCCCATGTCCTCCACGAGGTGGAGGCCCGCCTCCTGGTACATGAGCTGGCTCTCGTGGATGAGCAGCCCCGCCTCGAACTCGCCCCGCTGCACCGCGGGCATGATCTCGTCGAAGGGGCGCAGTTCCACCTTGGGCTCGAAGCCCAGCGTGTCGCACCAGCGGCGCATGCTCAGGTAGGCGCTCGTCCGTTTGCCGGGGATGACGATGGTGACGTCCCGCAGCTCATCGGCGTGCATGGGCTTCCGCGAAACCACCAGCGGGCCCGTACCCTCCTGGATGGAGCTTCCCGCCGTGAGCAGCGCGTAGCGATCCTTCAGCTCCGGGTAGGCCCCGAAGCTGATGGCAGTGACGTGGTACTTCGCCTCCAGCGCCTCGGTGTTCAGCTGTTCGATGTCCTTGCGGACGAATTCGAAGGTGAAGCCCTCCGGATCCATCCAGCCCAAGGCCAGGGGCGCCATCATGTAGGCGTCGTCGCTATCGGGGCTGTGGGCGATGGTGAGTTGCATGGGGGACTCTGGGCTGTGGTCTTTAGGCTCTAGCTGAGGCCGACCCACCCGGAGATGAAGGCCTGATGGGTCGGCGCCAGCTAGAGCCTAAAGCCTAGAGCCGAGAGCCCAGTTCCTAGTACCCGAACCCATCCTTGCGGATGTGCACGTAGGGCTTCTTCTCGGCGTCCTGCAAGGCACCGCCCACCAGCTCGCCGATGAAGATGTGGTGATCACCGCCCGTTTCGAGGAGCTTGGTGAACTTCAGGACGAGAAAGGCGTAGCCGTTGGCGAAGACGGGCGCCAGGTGGCCATCGGCCAGGGTCTGCGGATCTTCGGCCCAGGGATCGATGCCGGGCTCGAAGCCCTTACCGTAGCGCTTCAGGCTGGCAAAGTCGCCCTCGGCGAGGATGTTCAACGCGAAGTGGCCGCTGCCGTTGATGAGTTTCTCGATGGGGCGGCCGGCCTTGATGCACACGGCCACCAGGGCGGGCTCGAAGCTCACCTGCTGGGCCCAGGAGGCCAGGAAACCCGTGCGCTCGGTGCCGTGCTGGGAGGTGCAGATGGCGAGGCCGGAGGGTAGCTTGCCCAGGGCGGGGCCGGCGGTGGTCTTCAGATCGGACATGGGAACTCCAGGAAAACCAGCGCCACGTCGCCACGGCGCCACGTCATGGGAAACATCCATTATCACGTGGCGTCTTGGCGTCGTGGCGCTGAAATTCAGTTCGCCGAAGGTTCCGACTCTCGCACCGCCAGCTTGCCCTTCACGCGATCCACGGCCTTGGCGGCGAGGGCGTAGCGGGGATTTTCTTCCAGGGCTTGGCGGTAGTGCTCCAGGGATTTCTCCAGCTGGCCCTTGGTCTCGTAGATGCGGCCCAGGTTGAAGTGGGGGAAGCAGTAGCTCTCGTAGCGCTTGGCCTTGAGGGCCATGCGGAGCCAGGGCACGGCGTCGTCCAGCTCGCCCTGCTCGATGTGGTAGGCGCCGATGTCGTTGTAGGGGCCCCCAAATTCGGGATCCAGATCGATGGCGCGGTGGCAGTCCTCGATGGCGGCCACGTAGTCCTTCTCGAAGCTGCGGGCCCAGCCGCGGAACTCGTAGGCCTCGGCGGTGGGGTGGATCTCCAGGCTCTTGGTGTAGAGCGATACGGCCTTTTCGATCTCGCCCTTCATGTGGAGTTGATAGGCCTTGCCCACCCACTCCATGGCTTCCTGCCGCTTGTCCTGGTCCTCACTCATGCCGACCTCGGTGCCCATAGGATAAACCCGGCCCCGATTCCCGCGAGGGGAATCAGCTGCCGGCTTGGAGCCGCAGCAGGGTGACCGCCTGCCAAAGGATGTAGCCCCCCATGAGGGCCACCGTCAGCCCGCCCAGCCGCAGCAACCGGGATTTCCAGACCTGGCTCAACTTGGTGCTGACCAACCCCAGCCCCAGGAGCAGGGGCATGTTCCCGAAGCCGAAGGCGGCCATGCCCGCGGCGCCCATGCGCCAGGTGCCGGCATCCAGGCTCCTCAGGAGCATCATGTACACCAGCCCACAGGGGATCAACCCCCAGAGCATGCCCAGGAGCCAGGGGGCTCCCGAAGCCCGGAGGCCCTTGGCCAGCAGATTTTGGAGGGGCTTGGGCAGCGGGAACTCCATGAGCGCGTCCGCCCGGCGGCCCAAGAGCATGAACAGGCCCAGCAGCAGCATCAGGAAACCGATGCCCAGTTTCACCCACACTTGCCAGGGCCAAGCCTGGGCGGCCACCAGGGCGGCGCCATCGGGGCGGCAGCACTCGTGCATGTCCTGAACGCTTTGGATCCGGGCGAAGCCGCCCAGATAGCCGATGGCGGCGCCGAGGAGCGTGTAGGTGGTCACCCGGCCCAACTGGAAGATCAGGTGCCGCACCCAGGGGCGCCCGCCGTGCTTGGCCTGGGCCATCCCGAAGGCCGCCACGATGGGCCCGCACATGCCCGCGCAGTGGCCGATGCTGCCCAGGAGCCCCGCCACCCACATGACGAGCAGCCAGGGCATGGCGTGGGGATGGTTCAGCCAGTTTTCAAGCAACGCGCACCTCGACAAGCCAGTCTAGCCTCGAGTGGACGTGCCTCCGAAGCGGGGCCACGGCCGGGGACGGGCCTTCGGGCCGGTCCCCCCCGGGCCCGGTGAACCTCGCTGGAAACCGTGCCCTGGCCCGGGGTTGCGGGGCCGACGATCCATCGGGAAGCCCGTTCGGAAAACCAGTGGTTTGCCGCCCCGGACCCGGCCGCTAGAATGGATTTTTCGCCCCAGGGCACCCCTTGAGGAGATCTTTCATGTCCGTGACTGCATTGGCTGTGCCGAGCCATGTCAAGAATCAGAAGCTCATCACCTGGGTTGAAGAGGTGGTGGAACTCTGCCAGCCCAAGGACGTGTACTGGTGCGATGGCTCCCAGGAGGAGTACGACCGCCTCTGCCAGATGATGGTGGACGCTGGCACGTTCAAGAAGCTGAACCCTGCCAAGCGCCCCAACTCCTACCTCGCCCTCTCCGATCCCGGCGACGTGGCTCGCGTGGAAGATCGCACCTTTGTGTGCCCCGCCCGCAAGGATGACGCCGGCCCGAACAACAACTGGATGGCGCCCGCCGAGATGAAGGCCAAGCTGCGCGGCCTCTTCAAGGGCTGCATGAAGGGCCGCACCCTCTACGTGATCCCCTTCAGCATGGGCCCCCTCGGTTCTGCCATCGCCCACATCGGCGTGGAGCTCTCCGACAGCCCTTACGTGGCCGTGAACATGCGGATCATGACCCGCATGGGCAAGGCCGTGTACGACGTGCTGGGCGATGGCGACTTCGTGCCCGCCTTGCACAGCATCGGCGCCCCCTTGGCCGAGGGCCAGAAGGACGTGGCCTGGCCCTGCAACCCCGACAACAAGTACATCTGCCACTTCCCCGAGACCCGGGAGATCTGGTCCTTCGGTTCCGGTTACGGCGGCAACGCCCTGCTTGGCAAGAAGTGCTTCGCCTTGCGCATCGCCTCCACCATGGCCCGCGAAGAGGGCTGGCTGGCCGAGCACATGCTGATCCTGGGCATGGAGAAGAACGGCGAGAAGACCTACGTGGCCGCCGCCTTCCCCAGCGCCTGCGGCAAGACCAACTTCGCCATGATCCAGAGCCCCGAGGCCCTGAAGCACTGCAAGGTGACCACCGTCGGCGATGACATCGCCTGGATCAAGCCCGGGAAAGATGGCCGCCTCTACGCCATCAACCCCGAGGCCGGATTCTTCGGCGTGGCCCCCGGCACCTCCATGAAGTCCAACCCCAACGCCATGCTCACGATCACGAAGAACACCATCTTCACGAACGTGGCCATGACCGCCGACGGCGACGTGTGGTGGGAAGGGATGACAGACGAGACCCCCGAGGGCCTCACCGACTGGAACGGCAAGCCCTACGACAAGACCTCCGGCAAGCCCGCGGCCCACCCCAACAGCCGCTTCACGGCCCCCGCCGCCCAGTGCCCCACCATCGATCCGAAGTGGGAGGATCCCGCGGGCGTCCCCATCAGCGCCTTCATCTACGGCGGCCGCCGCGCCACCACCGTGCCCCTCGTCATGCAGGCTGTGAACTGGAGCTTCGGCGTCTACTTCGCCGCCACCATCGGCTCCGAGATGACCGCCGCCGCCGCCGGCACCATCGGCCAGGTGCGCCGCGATCCCTTCGCCATGCTGCCCTTCTGCGGCTATCACATGGGCGACTACTTCGATCACTGGCTCCAGATCGGCCGCGAGCTCACCAACCCGCCCAAGATGTTCATCGTGAACTGGTTCCGCAAGGGCGCCGATGGCAAGTTCCTGTGGCCCGGCTACACCGAGAATATGCGCGTGCTGAACTGGATCGTGGACCGCGTGCACAGCAAGGCCTTCGCCCAGGAAACGCCCCTTGGCTGGATGCCCCGCAAGGAGGATCTGGATCTCACCGGCATCAAGGGCCTGGACGAGAGCCGTTACTCCGAGCTCACCGCCATCAACCGCGAGGAGTGGCGCCGGGAGCTCCTGCTTCACGAAGAACTCTTCGAGCAGCTCTTCGACCGCCTGCCCAAGGAGTTCCCGCCCATGCGCCAGCTCCTGCTGTCCGCCCTGTGGCGCACGCCCAAGAAGATGGACATGCCCGAGACCGAGATCGAGTAGGGTTCAGTTCGTTCGGCAAAAGGCCCCGCGCAAGCGGGGCTTTTTGTTGTAAGCGAGCGAATTGGACCAATCAAAGAAGGCTGGTCACAGAGGACACAGAATCCCACAGAGGGCACAGAGGAAAGCAGGTCCATGGCATCAGGCTTCCTCCACGTCCCGGGGGCTGGACAAATGAGTCGAACGCCTTCTGTGTCCTCCGTGAGGCGCGTAGCGCCCTCTGTGACCTCTGTGACCAGCTCTTCTTGATTGCCACAGGTTGATGACCATCACAGGCCGATGGCCCCACCTTGGGGTCACCATGGTCCGCCTCCTCTTGAACGGAACTCCCGTCGACGCCCCCGAGGGCGCCACCCTTTTGCAGGCGCTTCGGGCCCACGGCCTCAACGTGCCGACCCTCTGCCACGACGCCCGGATGCAGCCCGCCAGCGCCTGCCGCCTCTGCGAGGTGGAAGTAGAGGGCCAGGAGCGGCCCCTCTGCGCCTGCGCCACGCCCGTGGCCGAGGGCATGTCCGTGCACACCCATGGCGAAGCCCTGGAGGGCTACCGCAAGGGTCTCGTGGAGATGATCGCCCGGCGCTATCCGGCGGAGATTCCCTCCCTGGATCCGGATCACCCCTTCCACCGCCTCCTGCTGCACTACCAGGTGCCCGCCACGGGCCCCTGGGTGCCCTCGAAGTTGGACGAATCCCATCCCTACCTCCGCCTGGACATGAACCGCTGCGTGGACTGCTACCGCTGCGTCCACATTTGCGAAGAGGTGCAGGGCCATTCCATCTGGAAGGTGGTGGGCCGCGGCGCCGAGGCCCACGTGGAGCCCGGGGATGCGGGCCGGCTCATGGACAGCCCTTGCGTGAGCTGCGGGGCCTGCGCCGACACCTGCCCGACGGGCGCCATCCAGGATTGGGCCCGCTACCGCCATGGCACCCCCATCACCTGGACGCGTTCCGTCTGTTCCTACTGCGGCACCGGCTGCGAGCTGGAGATCGGGAGCACCAGCGATCGCCTCGTGGACATCCGCCCCGCCCAGGACGCGCCCGTGAACCGGGGCCACCTCTGCGTGAAGGGCCGTTTCGGCCTGGGCTTCAACGATGCCGAGGACCGCGTCACCTCCCCCATGGTCCGCCGCGGCGGCGAGTGGGAAGCCGTGACCTGGGAAGAGGCTCTGGACGAGGCCGCCGCCCTGCTCACCCGGGTGAAAGAGCAGCATGGCCCCACCGCCATCGGGGTGTTGGGCTCCTCCCGCGGCACCAATGAAGAGGCCTTCCTCACCCAAAAACTAGCCCGGGTGGGCCTGGGCACGGGCAACGTGGATTGCTGCGCCCGAGTCTGCCACGCCCCCAGCGCCGCCGGCCTGGGCTTGGCCCTGGGCACCGGCGCGGCCACCAACAGCTTCGCCGACATCGACCTCGCGTCGCTCGTCATGGTGGTGGGCGCCAACCCCACGGAGAACCACCCCATCGTGGGCCTGCGCATCAAGCACCGGGCAATGAAGGGCATGCCCCTCATCGTCATCGACCCCCGGCGCACGGAGCTGGCAGAACTGGCCACGGTGCACCTGAGGCCGCGGCCCGGCACCAACATCCCCCTCTTCCAGGCCCTGGCCCACGTCATCGTGAACGAGGGGCTCCACGACGCCTCCTTTGTCGGGGCCCGCACCGAAGGCTTCGAAGCCTACAAGGCCTCCCTCCAGGAGTGGACGCCGGAGCGGGCCGCGGCCACCTGCGGCGTAGACGCCGAGGACATCCGCAAGGCCGCCCGCCTCTACGCCACCACGGGCCCCGCCTACATGTGCAACGGCCTGGGCGTCACGGAGCAGGTGCAGGGGTCGGATGGCATCCTGGCCCTCGTGCACTTGGCGCTGCTCACGGGCAACCTGGGCAAGCCCGGGTCCGGCGTGAACCCGCTGCGGGGCCAGAACAACGTGCAGGGCTGCGCCCAGATGGGCTGCGAGCCCAAGCGCCTCACGGGCTACCAGCCCTACGACCAGGTCATCGCCAAGCACGAGGCCCTGTGGGGCCCCCTGCCCCCGCCCGGCCTGGACATGCTGGAGATGCTGGATGCCGCCGGCGAGGGCAAGCTCCGCGCCATGCTCGTGTTCGGCTACGACCTCTACCTCACCACGGCCAACGCCCACCGCAACGCCGCGGCCCTGGCCCAGTTGGAAGGCATGGTGGTGGTGGATCTCTTCATGACGGAGACGGCCAAGGCCTTCGGCACCGTCTTCTTGCCCGCCGCCAGCACCTTCGAGAAGGAGGGCACCTTCATGAACGGCGAGCGCCGCGTGCAGCGGGTGCGCGCCGCCATCGCCCCCCGGGGCCAGAGCCGCAGCGACATGGACATCCTCTTGGAGCTGGCCAAGCGCCTGGGCGTGGGGGATCAGTTCCAGTACCACACCCCCGAGGACGTCTGGAACGAAGTGCGCAAGCTCTGGACCGCCGTGGCCGGCGTGGCATACCACCGCCTGGAGCACCCCGGCGGCCTCCAATGGCCCTGCCCCGACGAGTTGCACCCCGGCACCGCCATCCTCCACACGAAGACCTTCCCCGTGGGCGACCGGGCCCAGTTCCGCCCCATCGCCTTCCATCCCAGCGCCGAAGTGGCGGACGAAGCCTTCCCCTTCATCCTCAACACGGGCCGCTCCCTCCAGCACTTCAACGCCGGCACCATGACCGTGCGCACGGAGAACACGAAGCTCACCCGGGACGACGTTTTGGAGCTGAACCCCGCCGATGCCGCCGCCCTGGGCATCCTGGACGACGAGGAAGTCACTGTGGAAAGCCACCACGGCGCCTTCCAGGCCCACACCCACCTCACGGACCGTGTGCGGCCTGGCGAGCCCTTCGGCATCTTCCACTCCGCCAAGGCCTTCGTGAACCGGGCCATGGGCCCCGGCCGGGATCCCAAGACGCATACCCCCGAATTCAAACGGACAGCGGTGCGGATCCGGAAGATGGCCCAGGTCTGAGACCGGGAATTGGAACGCTAAGAGCGCGAAGAAAAGCGCGAAGGGCGCCAAGGTTGAAGGAGGCCTAGGCCCTGGTAGCCTTTTTTCGCGCTCTTGGCGCAGTTCTTCGCGCTCTTCGCGTTCCCCACATCCAGGCCACCGGAGGGGCGCTATCCTCCTAGGCATGGCCACTGAACAACTCCCCGGCTCCTACTGTCAGAACTGCCTCTCCTGGAACCCCGGTGACCGGGAGACCTGCCAGAAGTGCGGCACGCGATTGATGATCGTCCTGGGCGATCAGACCTGGGAGGACGAGAGCGAAGAGGATGCGGGTGAGGATCTCGAAGAGCACCTGATCGAACGCATCACCAACCTGGAAGAGGGGCTCCGGCGGGTGGAGACCTACCTGGAGACCGTGAGCGATCAGCTGGCGAAGCTGGAGCGCTCCGAAGTGATGCTCCGCAACGGCCTCATGGCCCTCGTGCAGGAGATGGATTCCCGCAAGCAGCTGGATCCCCAGGCCTTCAGCGAACGCTGGGAACACCTGGTGGACGAAAACCTGCACCTCATTCGGGCCCGGGAGCTCTTCACCCGCTACCGCGCCCGCATCCTGCCCATCGCGCGGCCCAAGAGCATGGCGCAGCTGCGCCGGGCCCTGGCGGAAACCGCCGCGCTGCTGGAGCAGGGCAACCTGCCCGAAGCCGCCGAACGGCTGGATCAGGCCCTGCAGCAGGACCCCAAGAACTACGAACTGCTCTTCACCGTGGCCAGCCTCCAGGAGGCCGCCCAGGCTTGGGACAGCGCTGAGAACTTGGCCCGCCGCGCCATCCAACAGAGCCCCCGCCACTTCGAAGCCTGGATGATGCTGGGCCGGCTCATCATGGACGATCCCGACCGGGCCGACGAAGCCGTGGAGGCCCTCAACCAAGCCTCGGACCTGCGCCCCGACGACGCCGACCCCCGCCTGCTCCTCGCCGAACTCCTGGAGCAACAGGAGGATCTGCAGGGGGCCCTGGAAGCCGCTCAGGAAGCCGTGGCCCGCCGCCGCGATGGGGAAACCCTGCTGCGCCTGGGTTCCGTCCACCTGGCCCGGGGCGAGGGAGCCAAGGCCGTGGCCATCTTCAAAGACGCCACCGAGATGCTGCCCGGGGACGCAGGCGTGCGGGAGCACCTGGCCGAGGGTTACCTCGTGCTGGAGGAGCGCTCCAAAGCCTTCGCCATCCTCCAGGAGCTGCTGCAGCAGCATCCCGGGGATCACGACCTCCTGCTGCTCCTGGACGCGGAGAACGTGGTTCAGCTGCGCACCGCCCGCGATGGCAAGCCCGGCACCCAAGGGCTGTTGGATGAGGTGGAGACCCTGCTCACGGAGGGCCTGCTGGAGGAGGCCGACCAGATCCTCCGCCGCGTGAAGCGCAAGGGGCCCAGCGAGCGCTCCGAGTGGCTGGAGCTCCGCATGGATTTCCAGCGGGATCCCGAAAACCACGTGGAAGAGGCCCTCACCTTCAGCCGCAGCAAGCGCCATCCCCGGCTTTGTTTCCAAGCCCTGCGCCTGGTGCTGGAGCACGCCATGGCCCACAGCGATGAACCCCTCATCCAGAAGGCCCTGGAGGGATTCCTCAAAGCCCACCCCAAGAGCAGCGGCGCCTTCGAGGCCGCCCTCATGCGCTCGGCCCACAAGCTGCTGCACCAGACCGTCTCCGAGGCGGACCTCCGCGAAGTGAAGCGGCTGGCCTCCCAGCCCCTGCCCGGCCTGGAATCCCGCGCCCGGGGGCTCCTGGGCCAGTACCTGCTCGCCCTCCAGAAGCCCCAGGAAGTGCTGGAGCTGTTGGATCCCGTGCTGGAGAAGGAACCCACGGTCATGAACCACTTCCAGCTCGGCGCCGCGTTGGCTCAGCTGGGCGATAAGAAGGAAGCTCAGGGCGTCCTCCGCGCCGGCCTGGAAGCCGATGAGGGCGACCTCAGCGAAGAGCAGGCCCAGAGCGTGCGCAATCAGATCCAGGGATTGCTCAAGGAGATCGGCACCAAGGCCTGAGGGCTATCCGGCGATCGCTTTCGCGTGCAGGATGGGTGAACTTCATCCCCCAGGAGGGCCCATGCCCCTCTCCCGTCGTGCCTTTTTGACTGCCCTCGGGGCCAGCGGTGCGGCCTCTCTGGCCCTATCGGGCCGGGGCAGGGAGCCTCTGGCGGCGCTGCCGCCCCACCTCCTGCGCCAGTCGGATCGCGCCCTGGCCAAAGCCCAGGGGATGATCCGCCTGGACAGCAACGAGAATCCCAATGGCCCCGGGGAGCGTATCTTCGAAGCCTTCCGGAGCGCCTTCGGCGAGGCCAACCGCTACCCCTTCGCCCTGGAGAACGACCTCAAGGCCGCCATCGCGAAAGCCCATGGCATCCGCCCCGAGCACGTACTCCTGGCCTGTGGATCCACGGAGATCCTGAAGGTGGCCGTGCAGACCTTCGCCTCGCCCCAACGGGCCCTCGTGGCCGCCACGCCCTCCTTCGAATTCCCCGCCGTCATGGCCGGGATCCTGGGATTCCCCGTGCGGAAGGTCCCCGTGGACGCCAAGCTGCGGCTCGACCTCACCCCCATGGCCGAAGCCGCTAAAGGCGCGGGGCTGGTCTTCTTCTGCAACCCCAACAACCCCACCGCCACCGTGCACGGCAAGGCTGACGTGGCCGCCTTCGTCGCCCAAGTGGGCAAGGCCTCGCCCGACACCGTCATCCTCGTGGACGAGGCCTATCACGAGTACGTGGACGACCCCGCCTACGCCACCGCCATTCCCCTGGCCCTCCAGAACCCCCACGTGATCGTGGCCCGCACCTTCTCCAAGGTGTTCGGATTGGCCGGTCTCCGGGTGGGCTACGCCATCGGCCGCCCCGAGACGCTGGCCCGCATGGACATGGCCATGCTCCCCTCGGGCATCAACCAACTGGCCCTGGCGGGCGCCACCCTCGCCGTCGGCGATACGGCCCACATCGCCGAAGAACAGCGGAAGAACCGCGAAGCCAAGGCCTTCACCCGCGCCTGGTTCGACAAGGCCGGCTATCTCGTCGGTGCTTCCGAGGCCAACTTCTTGATGATCGACATCCGCCGCGATGTGAAGACCTTCAAGGCCGCCTGCCTCAAGCAGGGCGTCGCCGTGGGGCGGCCTTTCCCACCCCTGAACACGCACCTGCGGCTCTCCATCGGCACACGGGCGGAAATGGAAGCGGCCCTCGAAGTGTTCCAGCGGGTGTTGGGCTGAGGCCAGCACCCGCGCGAGCTTGAGGGTCAGCGGACTTCCCAGATCCGAGCCGTCTTATCCGCGGAAGCGGTGACCACCCACCGACCGTCGGGGCTGAAGATCGCGGACCGAACCGTGTCGCCGTGGGCGAGGGGTTCCGAGATCGGCTTGCCCGTTTGGACATCCCAGATCCGGGCGGTCCTGTCCCAGGACGCGGTCACCACCTTCAGCCCATCGGGGCTGAAAGTTGCGAAATTGACCAGCTGCCCGTGCGACAAGAGGCCGGTCAACGACTTGCCCGTGCGGGCGTCCCAGACCCGGGCCGACTTGTCCACGGAGGCGGTGACCACCTGCAGGCCATCCGGGCTGAATGCGGCGAAGCGAACCTCCCGATCGTGCGGAAGTGCCTCGGTGAGCGGTTTGCCGGTGAGGGCGTCCCAAATCCGGGCCGTCTTGTCGTCGGAAGCGGTCACCACCCGCAGCCCATCAGGGCTGAAGGCGGCGGTGTTGACGTCGCTCCGGTGCTGGAGGGGCGGCGTCACGGGCTGCCCCGTCTGGGCGTCCCACACGCGGGCCGTCTGATCGTCGGAAGCGGTGAGGACGCGGAGGCCATCGGGGCTGAAGGTTGCGCAGGTGACATCCCGACCATGTCGCAGGGGTTCCGTGAGGAACTTGCCGGAGCGAACGTCCCAAATCCGAGCCTTCATGTCGTCGCAGGCCGTCACGATGCGGAGACCATCGGGGCTGAAAGCCGCGGTGCGAAGGGTATTCCCATGGGGGAGGGGGTCGGTAAGGGGCTTCCCGGTGCGGGCATCCCACACGCGGGCGGTCTTGTCGTCGGAAGCCGTGAGGACGTAGCGTCCATCCGGGCTGAAGGTGGCGAAATTGACTGCGCCCCGATGGACGAGCCGTTCACCAACAGGCTTGCCCGTGCGGGCGTCCCACAGGCGGGCCGTGGCGTCGTCGGAGGCCGTGACCACGAACTGGCCATCCGGGCTGAAGGCAGCATGGTTGACCGCCTTGTCATGCAGGAGGACCACCGGACGGGCCCGCCCATCTTCGGCCCTCACGGGTCCCGCCACCCACAGGCAGGCGACGGCGGCGAGCTTCAGACTCATGGGCACCCCACGCATGATCTGTTGGCTCGTGCGGAGGAGCAACCAGTGAGTGAATGACCAAGTGAACATGCCGACTCCTGGGGTGGATAACTAATCGTCATGTCGGTCCCGAGAACTGGTCAACCATAGACAGAGCTGAATATGCCGCGAGGCGCGGGCTCGGGCGGCCCACCAACTTGAATCTGGAACAATTGGGGCTTAGATTTCGGTTCCCCCGCCTTCCACCACCCCCTTTTGGAGAGGCTGATTGCGATCAATCGAAATATGCGAATTCTTCGCCAAAGTCTCTGGCGTTATGCCTCACTCTGCTGCGAACTCTAACGTCCACTTTGAACCTTCGTAAGACAAAATGTTCCCACCTTGAGTGATGAAGAATTTTCCCTGGTGATTCAAATCAAGAAGGATGCGAATGCAGCCTTTGGGAGCTTCAGATTCTTTGACCCAGGTGTCATTGGCGGGTTGATAGTTCAGAACTTCGAGAATGCCGCTAAAGGCTGTGGCACGCCAACGGACCGCATGGCCATCGCCCGGAGTCTCGAAGTTGACATTCATGATCGCATAGGGTGGATTGTCGCGTTTGGTCCAAGTCGTGCCTCCATCTTGGGAGATTGCCAATTTGGAGAACATGCCTTGTATACGGTATGCCGCTAATATTCCAGAGCTTGGCGAGGCGTTGAATCCACCTACAGCGAAAGCGGGTGAGATCTTGATCCAAGATGTTAAATTTGCATCCATTTTGTAAAGATGTGGGAAAGCGTGGAGGTAATACGATTTATTGAATTGCTGATTGCGCGCCTTGAATTGGTTAGGCATCACCCCATCAATTGGAGCGATTGCAGTCATACCGCTTAAATCATTCATTTTCCCGACAAATGTACGCAGCTGATAAGCAGATTCAAATCCATTCGAAGGTAGCCCACGTTTGAAAGCGGTGATGACCCAGTCGTCACCGACCTTGGCAATGTCCTCGATGCTATACCCAATAGCCTCAAAGGCGGTTTCGGCCCAAGTAATCCCATGGTTCCGGCTCAAGCGGATAGTTCCGTCATCAAAGCCTGCATAGATCACTTCGCCAACAGCCCTTACGGATGTGACTTGGTTCAGTACACCGGTATCTATGGATGCCCATTCACCCTTGGGAGTGCGGGTACGGATTTGGCCGAGTTCAGCGCCATAGTAAAGCGTGCCGAGTTCATCAGACCCTGGATCGAGAGTTATGGGTGGCACACCACTCTTCGCAAGCTTGAGGAAATCCTCGGCGATCTGAGTTTCTTGAAGCCGCTTCTTCAATGGGGGAGTATTCGTTTTTTTGTCATACGCAGCCATTAGATCAACGATAAGACCCAATCCTTGGCTTTTGAATTCGCCGACAATCGGACTAGGAACAGTTGTCGAGGTCCAGGTAATGACTTCCTTTTCTGTTAGCTGATCTTTTTTATCAGTCAACACCTTTTTGACATGTTTATCGATGTTATTCGGGGCCACCGGCAGAAGTATGATTTTGTCATCGCCAATCCCGATGGAAACAAAGGTCCCTAGATTGATAAGTTGGCCTGACTTCACGACCACCTTTGGGTATCCGCTCAGAGGTTGGCGTCCCCACTTCGACAATCGGTAATCACCAGGAGGAAGCCAGCCCTCCATAGAAAAGACGTCGCCGTCTTGTTTTGGTACTAGCTCATATTCCTTTTTGTCGGATTCAGAGATAAACGTCAGGCTACCGATCTTGCTGCTCATCGGGTAATTCGCATAGACATATCCCTGCCCAATGGGCTGTGGGCTGCCCTGAGCAAGCAAAGGGCTGCAGAGCAGAACGGGCAAAGCCAGATGAAGAAAAATTTGCACGGGGACTCCAGAAGCATTGAGTGGTTCTTCGATGCATGAAGAATACTGAGTGGGGTGTCATGATGAATAGAGAGTTCAAAGGCCCCGTCCTGAATAGTTAGAGCATTCTAATGGGAGGTGACTTTCGCCTCTTCCTTCGAGGCGGTTGGCTGGCTTCTCGATCCGTTGATCAGTTGCGGCAGGTGGCAAACCACGTAAATACTCTAATACTTATGGATAACACAATAGCAATGAGATGAACCCGCATATAATCCGAGGCGTTGATTGCCTAAATGCGGTCGGCGTCACGAGCTTCTTTGTTGACAACTTTGGTCAGGATTAGAGAATGGAAGGTCGAGGGACCTTCATGAGCACTGCCCTGCAGGGCCTTACCAGCCAGGAATACAAGTACGGCTTCGTGACGGACATCGCCACCGAATCCGTGGCCGCGGGTCTGTCCGAGGACGTGATCCGCCTGATCTCCGCCAAGAAGGAGGAGCCCGAGTGGCTCCTGGAATGGCGGCTCAAGGCCTACCGCCATTGGCTGACCATGGAGGAGCCCGATTGGGCCAACGTCACCTACGAGAAGCCCGACTTCCAGAAGATCGTCTACTACAGCGCACCCAAAGCCAAGGAAGCCAAGTACAAGAGCCTGGATGAAGTGGACCCCGAGCTCCTGCGCACCTTCGAGAAGCTGGGCGTGCCCATGCATGAGCGCGAGGCGCTGGCCGGTGTCGCCGTGGACGTGGTCTTCGACTCCGTGAGCGTCACTACCACCTACAAGGAGAAGCTGGGCAAGGTGGGCATCATCTTCTGCGCCCTCAGCGAGGCCGTGAAGGAGCACCCGGAGCTGGTGAAGAAGTACCTGGGCTCCGTGGTCCCCACCACCGACAACTTCTACGCGGCCCTCAACAGCGCCGTGTTCACGGATGGCTCCTTCGTCTTCATCCCCAAGGGCGTGAAGAGCCCCATGGAGCTCTCCACCTACTTCCGCATCAACAACAAGGACTCGGGGCAGTTCGAGCGCACCCTCATCGTGGCCGAGGAAGGCGCCTCCGTGTCCTACCTGGAGGGCTGCACCGCCCCCAAGTTCGACACCAACCAGCTCCACGCCGCCGTGGTGGAACTCGTGGCCCTGGATGACGCCGACATCAAATACAGCACCGTGCAGAACTGGTATGCCGGCGACAAGGATGGCGTGGGCGGCATCTTCAACTTCGTGACCAAGCGCGGCCTCTGCAAGGGCAAGCGCAGCCGCATCAGCTGGACCCAGGTGGAGACGGGTTCCGCCATCACCTGGAAGTACCCCTCCTGCGTGCTGCTGGGCGATGAGAGCGTGGGCGAGTTCTACTCCGTGGCCCTCACCAATCACAAGCAGCAGGCCGACACCGGCACCAAGATGATCCACGTGGGGAAGAACACCCGCTCCACCATCATCAGCAAGGGCATCAGCGCCGGCGACAGCTCCAACGCCTACCGTGGGCTCGTAAAGGTGCACCCCAAGGCCGAGGGCGCCCGCAACTTCAGCCAGTGCGATTCCATGCTCATCGGCGACCAGTGCAGCGCCCACACCTTCCCCTACCTGGAAGTTCAGAACCGCACCGCCAAGGTGGAACACGAAGCCACCACCAGCAAGATCGGTGAAGAGCAGCTCTTCTACTTCCAGCAGCGCGGCATCCCCGCCGAAGACGCCATCAGCATGATCATTAACGGGTTCTGCAAGGACGTCTTCCGCGAGCTCCCCATGGAGTTCGCCGTGGAAGCCACCAAGCTGCTCAGCCTCAAGCTCGAAGGCAGTGTCGGATGATTCTTTTAACCGCGAATGACGCGAATTCTCGCGAATGGGAATTCCAACTTTTATTCGCGCCCATTCGCGTCATTCGCGGTTCAAAGTCTTTTTGAGGTCCCAATGCTCTCCATTCAGAACCTAACCGCCACCGTGAACGACAAGGAAGTGCTCAAGGGCATCTCTCTGGAGATCAAGGCGGGCGAGGTACACGCCATCATGGGCCCCAACGGTTCCGGCAAGTCCACGCTGGGCAAGGTGCTGGCGGGCCATCCTGCCTATGTCATCACCGGTGGCACCGTGACCTTCGAGGGTAAGAACCTGCTCGACCTGGCCCCCGATGAGCGGGCCCAGCTGGGCCTCTTCCTCGGCTTCCAGCACCCCATCGAGGTGCCCGGCGTCTCCAATGCCCAGTTCCTGCGCCTGGCCTATAACAAACAGGCCGAAGCCAACGGCAAGGAGGAGCTGGATCCCCTGGAGTTCGACGATTTCATCCAGGAGAAGATCAAGATCGTGGGCATCCGCGCCGAACTGCTGGACCGCAGCCTCAACGAGGGTTTCTCCGGCGGCGAGAAGAAGCGCAACGAGATCCTGCAGATGGCCGTGCTCGAACCCAAGCTCGCCATCCTGGACGAGCTGGACAGCGGCCTGGACGTGGACGCCCTGCGCATCGTGGGCGAGGCCGTCACGGGCCTCAAGTCCCCCGAGCGGGCCATCATCCTCGTCACCCACTACCAACGCCTGCTGGACCACATTCCCGCCGACCAGATCCACATCCTGCAGGGCGGCCGCATCGTGAAATCCGGCGGCCCGGAGCTGGCGCTGGAAATCGAAGCCAAGGGCTACGACTGGGTGCAGGCCGAGGCCGGCGCCGGGAGCCGCTGATGGACGCCGTCGCGAGCTGTACGCTCCTCGAGCAGGCCCTCACCGCACCGCGGCCCGAGGGCTGGTCCGCACTCCGCACCGAAGCCGAGGCCCGGCTCCAGGGCCGCGACCTGCCCACCACGAAGCAGGAGGACTGGAAGTACCTGGACCTCCGCGAACTCCGCGACTTCCAGCCCAAGGCCCGCGGTCTCGCCGCCGTGGATATCAAGGACGCCATCCTGCCCGAAGCCCGTGGCAACCGCCTCGTCTTTGTGAATGGCCATTACGAAGCCCACCACTCCTGCATCTCGGGCCTGCCCGCCGGCGTGCGCTTCATGCCTTTGCGCAAGGCCGAGGATGCCGCCGCCAAGCTCGGCCAGATCGCCGCCGGCTTCACCGGCGATGCCTTCCTGGATTTGAACACCGCCCGCTTCGAAGACGGCGCCCTGCTCTTCGTGCCCCGCAACGTGAAGGTGGAGGCGCCTCTGCACCTCCTGTCCATCACCAAGGGCGACGGCGTGCTGGCTCAGCCCCGCCTGCTGCTCATCCTGGAACGCGGCGCTGAAGCTCGCCTCGTGGAGGATCACCAAGGCGAAGGCCGCAGCCTCGTCAACGCGGTGGTGGAGGTCTGCCTCGCCGAGGGCGCCATCCTGCACCATGAGCGCGTTCAGCGCGAGGATGCCACGGCTTTCCATGTGTCCAACCTCTACGCCCAGGTGGGCCGCGACGCCCAGTACCAGAGCCGCACCCTCACCTTCGGTGCCAAGGTGAGTCGGCAGAATCCCCACGTGATCCTTGAGCACGGCGCCACCGCCACCCTGGATGGCCTCGCCCTGCTGGGCGCCGACCAAGTGGCCGACACCCACAGCTTCATGCACCACGCCAAGCCCCACGGCACCAGCCGTCAGCTCCACAAGTGCATCGTGGACGGTACCGCCCGCGCCATCTTCAACGGCCGCGTGCTCGTCGACAAGCACGCTCAGGTCACCGACGGCCAGCAACAGGTCCGCACGCTCCTGCTTTCCGACACGGCCCGGGTGGATGCCAAGCCCCAGCTGGAGATCCACGCCGACGACGTGAAGTGCAGCCACGGCGCCGCCATCGGCCAGCTGGATCCCGAGGAGCTCTTCTACCTCCGCAGCCGCGGCATGAACGAGGAGCTGGCCCGCAACCTCCTCACCTACGGCTTCGCCGCCGACCTCCTCGCCCACGTGCCCATCACGAGCCTGCGCCGCGCCCTGCGGCAGCTGGTACTGGCTCGCACCCACGCCGAGGGCCTCGGGGAGCTGGGATGACGACGCTGACCGCCCCCTTCGACCTCCAGAAGGTGCGCGAGGACTTCCCCCTCCTCACCACGCCCTTCCACGGAAAGGCCTTGCACTATCTGGATTCCGCCGTGAGCGGCCAGATGCCGAAGCTCGTGGTGGAGCGCATGGCGCACTACGCCCAGTTCGAGCACACCAACGTGCACCGGGGCGTCAGCACCCTGAGCCAGGAGGCCACGGACCGCTACGAAGAGGCCCGCGAGAAGGTGCGCCGCTTCCTCAACGCCAAATCGACCAAGGAAGTCATCTGGACCCGGGGCACCACCGAGAGCCTCAACCTCGTGGCCCAGGCCTGGGGCCGCGTGAACGTGCAAGCCGGCGACGAGATCCTCCTCAGCGCCATGGAGCACCACGCCAACATCGTGCCCTGGCAGCTGCTGGCCCAGGAGAAGGGCGCCACGATCAAAGTGCTGCCCATCACGGATGAAGGCGAGATCGTACTCGATGCGATCGAAGAGCTGGTCACCGAACGCACCAAGGTGCTAGGCCTCACCCACGTGAGCAACGTGCTGGGCACGGTGAACCCGGTAAAGGAAATCATCCGCCGGGCAAAGGCGAAGAACCCGAACCTCGTGGCCGTCATCGACGGCGCCCAGGCCGTGCCCCACCTGAAACCCGACGTGCAGGACCTCGGCGCCGATTTCTACGCCTTCAGCGGCCA
The DNA here is from genome assembly GCA_964617215.1 of uncultured Solibacteraceae bacterium. Classification (GTDB taxonomy): domain Bacteria; phylum Acidobacteriota; class Holophagae; order Holophagales; family Holophagaceae; genus JAFDVN01. The sequence goes on from CAZTVL010000002.1 coordinate 116,276, forward strand.
CAAGCTCAGCGGGCCCACGGGCATCGGCGCCCTCTACGGCCGCCAGGCCCTGCTCGATGCCATGCCCCCCTGGCACGGCGGCGGCAACATGATCCTCTCCGTCACCTGGGAGAAGACCAGCTTCATCGGCCTCCCTGGCAAGTTCGAGGCGGGCACGCCCCCCATCGCCGCCGCCATCGGCCTCGGCGCCGCTTTGGACTACATGGAAGCCCTGGGCTGGGAGAAGGTGCAGGCCTATGAGCACGCCCTCCTCGCGTACGCCACTGAGCGCCTCTCCGCCCTGCCCGGCCTGCGCATCATCGGCACGGCCCCGGGCAAAGCCAGCGTGATCTCCTTCGTGCTCGAGGGCGTGCATCCCCACGATGCCGGCAGCATCCTCGATCACGAGGGCGTCGTCGTCCGCGCCGGTCACCACTGCGCCCAGCCGCTCATGAAGCGCATGAACGTGCCCGCCACCACCCGCGCCTCCTTCGCCTACTTCAATACGACCGACGACGTGGACGCCCTCGTGGCCGCCGTGAAGAAAACCCTGGAGATCTTCCATGGCTGATCCCCGCGAGCTCTACCAACAGGTGATCCTGGAACACAACAAGAAGCCCCGGAATTTCGGGAAGCTGGAATCTTGCTCTCACCATGCCAACGGGCACAATCCCCTGTGCGGCGATCAGCTGGAACTCTTCATCGACGTGAAGGACGGCATCATCCAGGACATCAAGTTCGACGGCCACGGCTGCGCCATCGACGTGGCCAGTGCCTCCCTCATGACCGGGGCCGTGAAGGGCAAGAAGGTCGAGGAAGCCGAAGCCATGGCCGACGAATTCCGCGGCATGGTGCGCGGCGAGCTGGATCCCGGCACCACCCCCCACACCCTCGGCAAGCTCACCCTCTTCCAAGGCGTGAAGGATCTCCCCTCCCGCGTGAAGTGCGCCGTCCTCCCCTGGGCGACCCTGCGCAGCGCCCTCCAGGGCGAAGACATCGCGAGCACGGAGTAGCCATGCCCAAGATCGCCGAAATCGAATACACGCCGAACCCAAACGCCGTGAAGTTCGTGCTCAAGGAGCCCGTGGCCGTGGGTTTCGCCCGCAGCTATCCCAACAAGGAGATCGCCCAGACGGATCCCCTAGCGGCGGCTTTGTTCGAGGTGGGGCCCGTGGTGTCCGTGTTCATGCAGGACAAGTGGCTCACCATCACCAAGAACGACGATGCCACCTGGCCTGACCTCCTGCCCAAGCTGGCCGCCCCCATCCGCACGGCCCCCAGCGCCACCGGCGTCGGTGCCGCGGAGGCCCCCAAGCGGGATTTCAGCCAGGTGGCCGACCCCAACGACCCCATCGTGAAAAAGGTGCAGGCCGTTCTCGACGAGAACATCCTCCCCGCCCTGGCCGCCGACGGCGGTGGCTTGGAAGTGGTGGGCCGGCACGACAAGCAGATCCTCATCCGCTACCAGGGCGCCTGCGGCACCTGCCCCAGCAGCCTCACGGGCACGCTGGCCGCCATCGAGGGCATCCTGCAGAAGGAAGTGGATCCCGAGCTGGTGGTGATCTCGGTATAGGCTCTGGGCTCTGGGCTTTAGGCTCTGGCTGCCCCCGACCCATAGGTCCCTTTGGGATGGGTCGGGGTCAGCCAGAGCCCAGGGCCTGGAGCCTAAAGCCTCAATTTTCCTTGGCCTTCCCCCCATTCCCCGCCACACTAATCGTTCTGCCGGACGAAAGTGCCGGGATTCCAGCCCCCCGCCTGAAGAACGGGTGAGGCTAAAAAAAAAGAGGGACTACATGTCCAAACTACTAGCTCAGATCAAGGGGCACGGCTCCAAGCAGATGGGGCGCATTCGCGTCCTCGACGCCGCCGATTTCGGCGACGAGACTGCGGAAGGAAACGAGTTCTTTGAGGCCCTTCAGGGTGAAACGCGCGCCCTCCGTGAGGAGGAAGTCGTCCGTGGCGTCGTCGTGGAAATCCGCGGCAAGGACGTCATCGTCGACATCGGCTACAAGGGTAGCGGCACGGTGAACCTGGAAGAGTTCAACAACCCCGATGGCACCAACACGCTGGCCGTGGGTGACGTCGTCGAAGTGCTGGTCGAGCACCTGGAAGACGCGAACGGCAACGTGCGCCTCTCCCGCGACCGCGCCGAGAAGATGAAGATCTGGGACGAAGTCGAGAAGGCCTTCAAGGCCAACCTCACCGTGCACGGCACCGTGCTCGAGAAGGTCAAGGGCGGCCTGGCCGTCGATATCGGCATCCGCGCCTTCCTGCCGGGCAGCCAGGTGGACGTCAAGCCCGTCCGCAACCTGGATCCCTACATCGGCAAGTCCTTCGATATGAAGGTCATCAAGGTCAACCGCCGCCGCGGCAACATCGTCCTCTCCCGCAAGCTCTTCCTCGAGACCATCAACGCTTCCCTCAAGGAAGAGACGCTGGCCGGCCTGGAAGAGGGCAAGCTGGTTGAGGGCACGGTCAAGAACATCACCGAGTACGGCGCGTTCGTCGACCTCGGCGGTGTGGATGGCCTGCTGCACATCACCGACATGTCCTGGGGTCGTCTGTCGCACCCCGGCGAGATGTTCCAGGTGGGCGACAAGGTCGAAGTGGCCGTCCTCAAGTACGACAAGGACACCGAGCGCGTGTCCCTGGGTTACAAGCAGAAGTTCCCGGATCCCTGGCTCTCCGCTGAGGAGCGTTTCCCCGTGAACGCCCTCGTCAAGGGCAAGGTCGTCTCCATCACCGATTACGGCGCGTTCGTCGAGCTGGAGCCCGGTGTTGAAGGCCTCGTGCACGTCTCCGAGATGTCCTGGACCAAGAAGGTCAAGTCCGCCAAGGGCATGGTCAACCTGGGCGACCAGGTCGAGGCCCAGATCCTCGCCGTGGACACCGAGAACCGCCGCATCTCCTTGGGCATGAAGCAGATCACCCCCAACCCCTGGATGGCGATCGCTGAGAAGTACATCGTGGGCACCACCGTGTCCGGCACCGTGCGCAACATCACGGAGTTCGGCGCCTTCATCGAGCTGGAAGACGGCATCGATGGCCTGATCCACGTGTCCGACTTCTCCTGGACCAAGAAGATCAAGCACCCCTCCGAGATCACCAAGAAGGGCGATGTCATCACCGCCAAGGTGCTGGCCCTCGATCCCCTCGCTCAGCGCATGAGCCTCGGTGTGAAGCAGATGGAGCCCAACGTCTGGGAGATGTTCTTCCAGAACCACAACGTGGGCACCACCGTCACCGGCAAGATCGCTCGCCTGACCGATTTCGGCGCCTTCGTCGACCTCGGCGATGGCATCGAGGGTCTGGTGCACGTGTCCGAGATCTCCCGCAACCGCGTGGACGATATCACCAAGGAATTCCAGCCCGGCCAGGAACTCACGATGAAGATCGTGAAGCTGGATCCCGTGGAGCGCCGCATCGGCCTCTCCGTGAAGCAGCTGCTCCAGGACCAGGATCGTGGCGATATCGAAGCCACCAAGGCCGCCCAGCCTGGCTTCAAAAAGGCGACCCTCGCGGATGCCTTCGCTCAGGCCAAGCGCGAAGAGTAGTTCGCGCGCCGTACCCAGAAAAGAGGCCCGCGAGGGCCTCTTTTCGTTGATGTCGGGGCCTTCGAATCCGCAGGATTCGAAGAAGAAGGCGACCCTCGCGGATGCCTTCGCTCAGGCCAAGCGCGAGGAGTAGTTCGCGCGCAGTACCCAGGAAAGAGGCCCGCAAGGGCCTCTTTTCGTTGGATGGCTTCGCTTGCTTTGTCGCTAGGATGGACGCACCTTCCTAGGAGTTTGCCCCCGAATGCAGCCCGAAAGCCTGGCCCATTACCGCATCCTGCGGCCCCTGGGTTCCGGAGGCATGGGCGAGGTGTTCCTGGCGGAGGACACGCGGCTGCACCGCAAGGTGGCCCTGAAGCTGCTGCGCCATGAACAGGCCGATGGGGACGCGAGCCGCAAGCGACTGCTGCGGGAGGCCCAATCCGCCGCGCAGCTCGATCACCCCAACGCCTGCTCCATCTACGAGGTGGGCGACAGCGAGCTCGGCACCTACATCGCCATGCAGTTCATCGAAGGCGAGAGCCTCTCGGACATGATGGTGCGCCAGCATCTGGAGTTGGGGGCCCTTCTGGACATCGGCATCCAAGTGGCGGATGCCCTCGCCGAGGCCCACGCCCAGGGGCTCGTGCACCGCGATATCAAGCCCCAGAACATCATGGTCACGCCCAAAGGCCAGGCCAAGGTGCTGGATTTCGGCCTGGCCAAACGCATCACGCCCATGCCCGTGGGGGAGACGGGGACGATCCTCACCAACCCCGGCATGGTGTTGGGCACGGTGCCCTACATGAGCCCCGAGCAGGTTAAGGGTGAAGCGCTGGATGGGCGCAGCGACATCTTCTCCCTGGGCGCGGTGCTCTTCGAGGTGGCCACGGGCCGCCGCCCCTTCGAGGCCCACAGTGGGGTCGAGCTCATGGCGATGATCCTCACCCATGACCCCTTCAATGCGGCGGATCCGGGCCTGCCCCTCAACCCCGAACTCCGCCGCATCCTCGAGCGGGCCCTCGCCAAGGACCTGCCGAAGCGATACCAGGGCGCCCGGGAGCTGCGCGAAGATCTCCTCCGCCTGCGGGCCCTCGTATCCGGGGCCGGCCTTGGAACCGACTTCGGCAACCTGGCTACAACTCAGATCCGCGCCCGGTTCTCCGGCGGCTCCAGCCCTTCAGCCCGAGCCCGCCGGAAGGCCTGGGCATTGGGCCTGGGTGCGGTCCTGCTGGCCGGCTGCGCCCTTTCCGCGTTCGTGTGGCTCAAGCCTGGCCCCTCGGTGGCCTCCATCGCCGTGCTGCCCATCGCCAATGAAAGCGGGGACGCCAACGTCGACTACGTGAGTGACGGCCTCACCGAGAACCTCATCCAGCAGCTCTCCCACCTCCCCGGGTTGAAGGTGATCGCCCGGTCGTCCATTCTGCGCTACAAGGGCCAGGCCGCGGACCCCGCCACCGTGGGCCGGGAACTCGGCGTGCAAACCGTGCTCGTGGGGCGCATGCGCACGCGGGATGGCCAGCTGCTCCTCAACCTGGAGCTGGCCGACGCCCGAGATCAGAACCGGCTGTGGGGCACCCAGCTCCAGCGCCCCGCCTCGGATCTCGTGGCCATCCAGGATGGCGTGGCCCATGAACTCATCCAGCACCTGGGCCGCCTGCAAACGGATCAGGATCGCAAGGCGGTGGATCAAGGCCGGATCCGCGCCCAGGCCGAAAGTTACGAGCTGTACCTCAAGGGCCGCTACTACGCGGAGCGCTACAGCCCAGAGGATTTCCAAAAGGCCATCTCCTTCTTCGATCAGGCCATCGCCAAGGATCCGAATTTCGCCTTGGCCCACGCCGGTAAGGCCTACCTCTGGTGGACCGCATCGGGTGCCTTCCTGCCGAGCAGGGAGGCCATGACCCGGGTGCGGGATGAGGCGGACCGGGCCCTCGCCCTGGATCCCAACCTCGCCGACGCCTGGAGTGCCCGCGGGCAGGCCCGGGCCGTGCTCGATCGCGATTTCCCCGCCGCCGAATCGGATTTGCGAAGGGCCGTCACCCTCAACGATGGCTCAGCCATCGTGCATCAGAACCTGGGCTACTTCCTCATGGCCATGGGGAAGGAAGCCGAGGCCAGGGCCACCCTCCAGAAGTGCCTGGACCTCGATCCCTTCTCCCCCTTCGCCCACGTCTTCATGGGGGGCACTTGGTTCTACGAGGCCGATTTGCCCAAGGCGGAAAAGGCCTTCCGGAAGGCCCTCACCCTCGATCCCGAAAATCCCATCAGCCACTTCATGCTCGCCTGGTGCCTGGATCGCATGGGCCAACCCAAGGCCGCCCAGCCCAGCCTGGACGTGGCCGTCAAATCCGGCAGCCCCTGGATGCTCGGCTATCAGGGCTTCCGGGAAGCGCGGTTGGGCAACAAGGCCAAAGCCGAGGCCATCCTGCGGGAGCTCGAGACTCGCATGGAACAACCCGGGCTCTACGTGAGCCCTTACCACATCGCCATGGTGCACCTGGGCTTCCGCCAGTGGGATAAGGCCCTGGCCTGGACGGAGAAGTGCATTCCCATCCAGGACGAGATGACCATCACCCTTCGGGTGGATCCCACCTGGGATGACCTCCGCGGGGACCCGCGGTTCCAGGCCCTCGCCAAGCGGGTGGGACACCCGGAAAAGACCCTGCGGGCGAAGGTTCAGAACACGAAGAACGACTGATTCGGAGTCGAGTGCTGGGCCAGGAAGGCATCGCCCAGCTTCTCCTTCACGGAGATGAGGTGATCCACCTCCGCCTCCGTGAGCGCATTGATCTTGTCGATGTCGGCTTGGGTGTACCCGGTGGTCGCATCGGGGTTGATGATGCCGGCCTGGAGGAGACGATCGTAGTTCGTCATGGAAGCTCCCTGGAAACAGGTGGGGGAGGCAGGGGCGCCGCGAGGATCGCCCGCAGGGAATCGTGAGTCAACGCTTGGGCGTGGAGGGCGCAGAGGGTCACGGCCTCCTCGAGGTCCGGGGTGAGGCGGAGGCTATCCATGAGGCCGTGGATGTCGGCCCCATGGAAGGGATCCAGGCGGGCATGATCCAGGTAGAAGCGGAAGGCCTTCGCCGGCAGGCCGCTGCGCGCGATGACCGCCTCCAGGAAGGGAACGGTCATGGGGCGGCCCTCCATGATGGAGAGGAAGCCCAAGATGCTCACGGGATGATGCTGATCCGCCCAGGTGTAAGCGCAGCCCAGGAGGGCCACCGCGTGCACGGAGGGGCGGCGGCGCGCCTCCACCGAGCGGTCGAACCCAAAGGCCTCCAGATCATCCAGCACCCACGCGGCATGACCTCGCTCTTCCTCGAGGTGGCGAGTGAGGTAGGTGGCCACGGCCTCGGCCACGGGGTCTCCCCAGGCCAGGGCCCGGTCCCTCACGAAGGTCATCAGGGGAATCCCCCCGAGGCTCACAGCGTAGAGTTCCCGAAGCAGCAGGGGATACCGGGCGGCCACTTCGGCGCCCTGCCAGAAGGCCCCCAGGTCCGCCGCCAGCCCCGACCCGAAGAGGTCGAGCTTGGCGTGCAGCCGGCCGCTGAGGGGCGTGGGCTCGAGAAGGGGTTGCATGGCTGTGGTGGGCCCAGCCTAGCGGACCCACCCCGGGCAAGCCAGCCTTTTACACCTTGGCGCGAATGAAGTTGCCCATGCGTTCCAGGGCCTTCTGGATGTTCTCGTAGCTGTTCGCGTAGCAGATGCGCACGTGCTCCGAGCCGCTGGGCCCGAAATTGCCACCGGGGATCACCGCCACGTGCTCCTCCCGCAGCAGCCGCTCGCAGAAGGTATCTGCATCCAACCCCGTGGGGGCGATGGAGGGGAAGGCGTAGAAGGCGCCCTGCGGCGCCACGCAGGGCAGGCCCAGTTCCTGGAAGCCAGCGAGAAGCAACTGGCGACGGCGGTCATACTCCTGCCGCATCTGCTCCACGAAGGGCTCGCCCTCGCGGATGGCCGCCAGGCCCGCGTACTGGGCCATGGTAGGCGCGCTCATGATGTTGTACTGGTGCGCCTTGGTAACCGCGGCGATGACATCGGGCGGACCCGCCACCCAGCCCAGGCGCCAGCCCGTCATGGCATAGGCCTTGGAGAAACCACCCAGCAGCACGGTGCGGGCCTTCATGCCCGGAAGGCTGGCGAAGCAGGTGTGCTTCGCGTCCCCATAGACGAGGCGATCGTAGATTTCATCGGAGTAGACAAGCAGGTCGTGCTTCTCCGCCAGCTCCGCCAGCGCCTCGGCGCGATCCCGCGCCAGCACAGCCCCCGTGGGGTTGGAAGGGTAGCCCAGCAGCAGCGCCTTGGTGCGGGGCGTGATGGCATCGGCGATGCGCTGCACGTCGGGTTGAAAGCCTTCTTCTCGACGGCTGGGCACCAGCACGGGGCGACCTTCGGAGAAGCGAACGGAGGGCACGTAGGACACGAAGCAGGGCTCGGGGATCACCACCTCATCGCCGGGCTCCAGCGTGGCCAGGCAGAGGTTCTGGAGCCCCTCGCTCACGCCCACCGTGAGCAGGATCTCCGTGGCGGGATCGAAGTCCACGCCGTAGCGGCGCTTGAGCAGCCCCGCGATCTCCTGGCGCAGCTCGATGAGGCCGGCGTTGGAGGTGTAGGCCGTGCGGCCCTCCCGCAGGCTGCGGATGGCGGCTTCACGAAAGGGTTCCGGCGTCACGAAATCCGGTTCGCCGATGCCCAGGGAAATCACTTCCTGCATGGTGGCGGCGATGTCGAAGAACTTCCGGATCCCCGAAGCGGGAACATCGTGGATGCGGGAGGCGATGCGGGAACGGGACACGGGTCACCCAAAAGCGAGCTTCCAGTATCCACCCGGCGCGAAGGCGACCCAAGGCCAAAGAGCGGTCCACGCCCCCGCCCCTACTCCGCCACCGCCGCGGAATCCGCCCAGCGCTTCACATCCGCGCCGCCTTCGGCCTTTCCGCCCCGCCAGCGGAGCACGTGGGCCACCCCCTGGCGGGTCACGGGCTTGACGAAGTGTCCAAGGGCCTTCAGGCCCTCTACGGGAACGCCGGGCTCCGCCTGGATGCGATCCGGCAGCCATTGATGGTGGAACCGGGGCGCGTCCACCGCGGCCTGGGGGTCCCGGCCCAAATCCATCAACCCCACGGCCAGGCCCAGCACGGTGCTGGGAATGGTGCGCCCGCCGGGGCTGCCGAGGGTGAGCAGAACCCCTTCCTTCACCAGGATGGCGGGGCACATGCTGGAGAGCATGCGGGCGCCGGGGCGGGCCAGGTTGGGCGCCGTGCCGATGAGGCCCGTGGGATCCGTAAGGCCGGGCGCGGCGTTGAAATCTCCCATCTCGTTATTGAGAAGGAAGCCCGCGCCCCTCACGAGGACGCCACTGCCGTAGCTGTCCTCCAGCGTGGTGGTGAGGGCCACGGCCCGCCCCTCCCGATCCACCGCCGAGAGGTGCGTAGTGTGCCGGGGTTCATCCGGGGCCAGGGCCTGACTGGGGTCGGAGACGGAGGCCTTCGAGACGTCGATGCCCGTGCGGAGTTCCGTGGCATGGGCCTTGTCCGTGAGGCGGGCCAGGGGAAGGTTCGGATTGAGGTCCGGATCGCCCAGGTACCGGGCCCGGTCCAGGAAGGCCCGGCGCAGGCTTTCGGCCATGAGGTGGATGCGGGTGACTTCGGGGAGGGTCCCCAGCTCGAAGCTCTCCAGCACGTTGAGCCCCTCAATGAGCACCTGGCCGCCGCTGCTGGGCGGTCCCATGGCGAGGATCTCCCAGCCCCGGTAGGTGCCCTTCAAGGCGGGCCGCTCCACAGCCCGGTAGTCCTTCAGATCCCGGGCGGTGATGAGGCCGCCACCGCGCTTCATCTCCGCAAGGAGGGCCTTCGCCGTGGGCCCTTCATAGAAGCCCTTGGGTCCCCGCGCGGCGATGCGGCGGAGGGTCCGGCCGAGGTCCTGCTGCACCAGCCGTTCCCCCGGGGGGAGGGGCTGGCCTGCCCGGCCGAATTGGGCCCGGGTGCCGGGGTGCAGGGCGAGGCGGGGCCATTCGGTCTCCAGGCTCCGGGCCAAGGTGGGGCTCACCTGGATCCCCCGCTCCGCCAGGCGGATGGCGGGTTCCAGAAGCTGTTTCCAGGGCAGCTTCCCCCGCCGCTGCCAGGCCAGGTGCAACCCCGCGACGCTGCCCGGCACCCCCGCGCTCCCGGCACCTTCATGGCGAAGATTGTCCTGCGGCCGGCCCTCCCGCAGAAACATGTCGGGCCGCGCCGCTCCGGGGGCGCGCTCCCGGAAATCGAAGGTGGTGGTCTCCCCGCCCGGTTCCCGAAGCACGAGGAATCCGCCCCCGCCGATGTTGCCCGCGGCCGGGTGGGTCACGGCCAGCGCGAAGGCCGTGGCCACGGCCGCGTCCACGGCATTGCCCCCCTTGCGGAGGATCGAAGCCCCCGCTTCCGAGGCCAGGCGATCCTGGCTCACCACCATCCCCTGTGCCGCCAGGGGAAGGGTGATCAAGAGGCCGAACAGGAGGGCGCGCATGGAGGCTCCGGAGGCTGCAAGCAAGCGGGTTGACCGATGGTAGCCCCACCTCGGCCGAGCGGGACGTGGGATCCTTGAAGCCGGAGTGGTCATGGCATCCGAAGAATCACAGGATCGGCAGCAGGAGCTTTGGAACGCCATCACCCATGGCTTGGGCGCCGCCCTCTCCATCGCCGCCCTCGCGGTGATGGTGACCTTCGCCGCGCTGCGCGGCACCGCCCGGCACATCGTGGGCGCCAGCCTCTTCGGCGCCATGCTCGTGCTGCTCTACCTGATGTCCACGCTCTACCACGCCCTCCGTCCCCCCCGGGCCAAGAAGGTGTTCCGCATCCTGGATCACAGCGCCATCTTCCTGCTCATTGCGGGCACCTACACGCCCCTTTGCCTCGGGCCACTGAAGGGCGCCTGGGGGTGGAGCCTCTTCGGCATCGTGTGGGGCCTGGCCGTGCTCGGCATCGTGTTCAAGGCCACCCTCTTTCACCGCCTGGCCTGGCTCAGCACCGCCGTGTACCTGCTCATGGGCTGGATCGCGCTCATCGCCATCGTGCCCCTGATGCGAACCCTCTCCCTTGGGGGCCTCGCCTGGCTCTTCGGCGGCGGCCTCTGCTACTCCGGCGGCGTGATCTTCTACCGCTGGCAGAGCCTGCGCCACCACCACGCCCTCTGGCACCTGTGCGTCCTTGCGGGCAGCGCCTGCCACGTGTTCTGCGTGCTCTTCCACGTGATCCCGAAGCCCGGGGCCTAGTTCAGATCCGTAGGCGGAAGGAGCCCCCAGCCCGTACCATGGCTCCATGGACACCGGCGGCGCCCATCCCCATCTGAGCTGGGAGCTCTGGCCTGGCGCCTCCGCCTGGGCCGCCCGGCTCGAGGCCTTGGCCTCCCGGCCTGAAGCCCTCTGGATCAGCGGCCCCCCAGGCAGCGGCGTCAGCACCCTGGCGGCCCAGCTTGCCACGGCCCGGAGTACCGAGGTGCTGGAGGAAGCCCAGTCTTTGGAACCGGGGGCCCTGGGCGAATGGTTGAGCCGCCACCCCCACGGGGTGTGCGCGGCCCGGACGCCGGCCCCCGTGGGTTCCGGGTTCCTGGAGTTCCGGCTGTCCGCCCTCGATGATCATCCGGAGGCCATCCCCGGGCTCCTGGAAGCGCTCCGAGCGGAAACGGGGGCCGCCCTGCCCTCGGCCCTTGGCGCCCTGCCCTGCCCCGGCAACCTCCGAGAGCTGCGCACCCGGGTGGTGCGGTGGCAGCTGCTGGGCCAATTGCCCGAACGGGTCACCTCGGAGACCCCCACCTTCGAAGCCGAAGACCTGGCCACGAACCTACACGCCCTGGAAGCCTTCCTGCTGTACCGGGCCCTCCGCCGCAGCTACGGCAACCGCGTGGAAGCCGCCAAACGCCTGGCCGTGAGCCGGCGCCACCTCTACCTCCTCATCGAGCGCCACGGCGATCCCGTTCGGGGGGAAGCGGGCCACGGTGCCCCCCCCAAACGCCTCCTCCGTGCGCAAAACGCAAGTCGCAGCAAGGAACCCCGATAAGCCAGCCAGGACCCTGTGTCCCCTTGGCAGGTTTTACATGGCGAATCCCCTTCGGGTGCTGGTGGTGGACGACGATCCCGGGATGCGGGATGGCATGGCCCTGACCCTCAAGCGGGCGGGCTTTGTCGCCGAGCAGGCCCGGAGCGGCGAAGAGGCCCTCCGCATCGTGCGCCCCGGCGCCTACGACGCCGTGATCACCGACCTTCGCATGCCCGGCATGGATGGGCTGCAGCTCACCGCCCGCCTCAAGGCCGTGGATCCCGGCCTGCCCGTCCTCCTCGTCACCGCCTTCGGCAGTTTGGATACGGCCCGCGAGGCCATGCGCCTGGGCGCCTTCGATTACCTCTCCAAGCCCTTCGGCCCCGAGGAACTCACGGAGGCCCTGAAGAAGGCCATCCGCAGCGAAGGGCACCTCAAGGCCGAGGCCCCCGGCGATGCCCCCGTGATCCTCACCCAAGACCCTGCGCTCTCGGAGACCTTGGCCCTGGCCCGCCGCGCGGCGGACAGCAAGGCCACCATCCTCATCCAGGCCGAGAGCGGCACCGGCAAGGAACTGCTGGCTCGCCTCATCCATCAGGCCTCGCCCCGCCGCAGCGGCCCCTTCGTGGCCATCAACTGCGCCGCCATTCCCGAAACGTTGCTGGAGAGTGAACTCTTCGGCCACGAAAAGGGCGCCTTCACGGGAGCAACGTCTTCGCGCCAAGGCCGCTTCGAACAGGCGGACGGCGGCACGCTGGTGCTCGACGAGATTGGCGAACTTCCTTTGGGCTTGCAGGGCAAGATTCTGCGCGCCATCCAGGAGCGCCTCATCGATCGGCTCGGCGGCGCCAAGCCCATCAGCGTGGACGTGCGGCTCATCGCCCTCACGAATCGGGACCTCCAGGCCGAGGTGAAGGCCGGGCGCTTCCGCGAGGATCTCTACTACCGCCTGAACGTCATTCCGCTGGATCTGCCGCCCCTGCGGGTGCGCCAAGGGGATCTCGCCCTGCTGGCCGCCCATTTCGCCGAGCGCTGCGCCCGGGAAAACGAGCGGCCCGTGCCCCAACTGGCCCCCAGCTTCCTGAAGGCCCTCTCCTGCCATAACTGGCCGGGCAACATCCGGGAATTGGAGAACGCCATGCAGCGCTGCGTGGTGCTCGCCAAACAAGCTCAACTCACCTGGCGCGACCTGCTTTGGCTCATCCCGGAGGGGCACATGAACGACCTGCCCGACGATCCCCCCGCCCCGTCCGTCCAGGAAACCTGGATTGGCGCGGCCCCGGCCCCCCGCACGGGCCCGGCCAACCTCAGCACGGCCGCCCAGGGCAACCTGCCCCCCGGTGCCGTGGTGGCCGATCCCCGCAAACCCCTCACGGGCCTGCCCCTGGGCACCCCCGTGGTGCTGCCCTTGGGCCTCAGCCTGCCGGAGCTGGAGCGCTTCTGGCTCCTCTCCACCCTCAGCGCCCTCAAGGGCAACCGCACCCACGCCGCCGAGCAGCTCGACATCGCCCTGCGCACCGTGCGCAACAAGATCAACGAGTACAAGGCCGAAGGGTTCTCCATTCCCGCGAGTCAGCGCGGGAAGGGCGAGGACGACGAATAGGCTCTGGGCTATGGGCTTTAGGCTCTAGCTTGCGCCGACCCAACCAGGCAGTCGGGTTGGGTCGGCGCCAGCTAGAGCCCAGAGCCTAATGCCTAAAGCCCCTCAGTGCCCCTTCAGCACGTTCTTGGGGATCTGGTGCGCGCCCGTCTCATGGCGATAGAACGCGGCGGTGACCTCGGCGCCGAGCAGGAAGATGGCGCAGCTGTAGTAGAGGAAGGTCAGGCCCGCCACGATGCCCAGCATGGAGCCGTACATGATGCCCCAGGTCATGGTGTGCTCCAGGTAGACGCCGAAACCCCACTTGGCCAGCCACCAGAATCCGGAGCTGATGCCCGCGCCCAACAAGGCGTGCTTCAACTTCACGTGGATCCGGGGCAGGTGCTGAAGGATGGCCGCCACCACCACGAAGCCCAGGGTGGGCGTGAGGATGGGCAGCAGGGCGCCGGACTTGAAGCCGAAGAAGCGGTGGAGCAGCCCACCCACGAGCAGCACCATGAAAGCCACGAGCACCACGATGCCACCGAGCAGGATGCTGATCTGTCGGATGAAGTGGTTCTTCCGCGTCTCCCGGTGCTTCTTCGCCCGGGTGCCGAACACGTGGGCCAGGGTCGTATCCAGCTGGCTGATGCCCCAATAGCTGCCGAAGAGCAGCACGAACCAGGAGAACCACACGCCATTCAGCTTCTGGCTGTTCTTGATGATGTCCTCCACGAAGCTGCCGGGGAGGTAGGGGATCAGGGTTTCCAGGAGCCCCTGCGTGCTCTGGGCGTAGGCCTTGGAGCCGAGCACGAGCACCAGCACCTTGAAGAGCAGTGTCGCCAGCGGCACGAGGCTCACCGTGAGCCAGAAGCTGAGGCCCGCCGCATAGCTGAGACAGTCATCCTTCTGGAATTTGCGGGCCACTTCCCACGCGAAGCGCGCCATGCGACCGCCCAAGGGGAACAGACCATCAAACCGCTTCCAGGCCGCTTCCAGGGCCGTTACGAGGTGGGGCCAGCGCCCCAGCACCTTCTCGACCATTAGGAGTGCGTCCAGGTAACCAGTGGGGCCGCGCTGGGGCGGCGGCCTAGCCCAGCAAGGCGGCCGACCGAGGCGGTGCTGGCAGACCGTTGAGGGAGGGCAACGCAGCCGGGCGACGGCCGCCGCCCCAGCCCTTTAGGGTTGAGGCCAAAGGGCCCCCATCCGGCGTCACGGCGCTCGAAGGATGAACACACATCCCCCTTCGCACCCTTCCTTGGCTGTGGGCCCTTTGACCTCAACGCGGCTCCCGCTCGTTACCTGGACGCACTCCTGAGCCTCAGAATCGTACGGGGTGGCGCGGCAGCAGGTACATCACCCAGGCCAGCAGGAGCCCGATGCCCAGGAACCCCCCGGCATGCTTGAGGATGCTCAACTTGGTCCGATCCGGCCGCGTGGTGGGATGCAGGAGTCCCAGGATCAGGCTGAGGCCTGATCCCATCAGCAGGAAATGGATCGCGTGGCTGCTGAGGAAGCGCATCCCACCAGTCTAGCAGCGAGCTGACGGGAGGTCGCCTTCGGGATCCCGGGTGCCAATAACCGAATGCCCCGTCTTCTCCTAATTGGTCAGTCTGAAAGGCATGGTGATCCGGAAGGTGTCCGCAACGGGCTTCCCTCCGGGCAAGGCAGGTTCAAAGCGCCAATCCTTCAGGAACGCCACTCCGGTCGGAGCAAAGAACGCCAGCCACGGACCGGGAAGGGGCCGGTACCCGCAGGGCTTGCCCTCCTCATCGATCTTGGTGCGCACCTGCAACCGCGTCATGAGGCCGCGGTACCGAGCCGCCGTCGGGTAGGACGGCGTTCGTGGACGGTGCAGCACCTCCCGATCCTCTTCATCGGACCCGGACTCAATCCAGCCTTCCAAATCGGGAGGTGGAAGGGTGCAGGAGAAGAAGCCCGGAGATTCCCGCAGTAGCTTGGTCTGACGCAGAAACATCTCGCGGGCAGGCCCCTCGGGAAGGATGGTCCGAATGGTTTCGAAGTCCCCCAAACCGCCCCACGCGATCGCCCAATCGGTCACGATCCAGAACCGTGGGTCGGCCCAGGGGTCCATCCCATTCCGCGCCTTCGGCTTGATGTGAGCGGCGATATCCAAGATCAGCGCCCGCTGGGTAGGACGGGTGTTGTAGCACCAGAGGGCATAGACGCTTCCATCGACTGTGCGCTCGGGGTCCTCCCAGATCATGGTCTCCAATGCCAGCCACCAGGGACTGGAAGCATGCAACCGATAAACGGCTCCACCCAGGGGTATCGATTCCTGCAGAACATCCTCTCCGTGCCCGCTGGCGAACTGAGATGCACCTCGGACGTGGGCAACCAACCGGTTCAACAGCTCCGGATATCGGCTGTAATCCCCCGCCTCCGTCAGCCGCGTGAGGGCCCAAACCTGCTCGGATTTGGAACCTTTGAGGATCACGTTCGCAAGAAAGGCCCGGTGGGGTTCCTGCCTCGCAGCCCGGATGTCCGCCTTCCTCGCCGAAAGGAACGCATTCATCTCGGATGCTGTGACCACTCCAGGCTTCGGCGCAGAAGGGGCCGCGGAACCCTGGGCCCCAAGCGAAGTCGCCAGAAGCCAAGCCAAGCTCACTGTCTGCAGATGTCTTGGGTGCATGAATTCAGTTTAACGAAATCCAGGCCCTTAGCAGGCAGAAGGATACCGGCCCCTTACTGGGCCGTCTGGGCCTGATCCTGGGCGGGCTTGGCGGGCTCCGAGGTCCGCGGGGTGGGACGCCGGGTGAGGGCCAGTTCGATGACTTCGTCCATGTGGCCTACGAGGTGGATGCTGAGCTGCTCGCGAACTTCGGCGGGCACCTCCTCCAGGTGGCGGGCGTTCTCCGAAGGGAGCAGCACGGCTTTGCGGCCCATGCGGTGGGCGGCCAGGAGCTTTTCCTTCACGCCCCCGATGGGCAGCACCATGCCGCGCAGGGTGAGCTCGCCGGTCATGGCCATGTCGGGGCGCGCGGGGATGCCCGTGAGCACGCTGATCAGCGCGGTGGCCAAGGTGATGCCGGCGCTGGGGCCGTCCTTGGGGATGGCGCCTTCGGGCACGTGCAGGTGGATGTCCACCTTCTCGAGGAAATCGGGCGCGAGGCCCAGGCGTTCGGCGCGGGCGCGCACGAAGGAAAGGGCGATGTTGGCGCTCTCCTGCATGACTTCGCCCAGCTTGCCCGTGAGCTTCAGGATGCCCTTGCCGGGCAGCACGGAGGCCTCGATGGTGAGCAGGTCCCCGCCGGTGGGCGTCCAGGCGAGGCCATTCACCACTCCTGGCACCGCGTGCTCGTCCAGTTTGGGATCCAGCACCTTCTCAGGCCCGAGCAGCTTCGGCAGGCGCTCGGCGGTGACGATGGGGTTGAAGGTTTCGCCGGCCAGGTCGCCCTTGTGGGGCTGCAGGCTGTGGCGGGCCAGTTTGCGCAGGACGTTGCTGAGTTCCCGCTCCAGCTGCCGCACGCCGGCTTCCCGGGTGTAGTGCTGGATGAGCTTCTCGATGGCGGCCTTCTCGAACTTCACTTCCATGCCCTTCATGCCCGTGGCTTCCAGGGCGCGGGGGATCAGGTGGGCTTCGGCAATGGCGAGCTTCTCCCGCAGCGTGTAGCCGCTGAGGTCCAGCACCTCGAGTCGATCCTCCAGGGGCTCGGGGATCTGGTGGCGCACGTTGGCTGTGGCCAGGAAGAGCACCTGGCTCAGGTCGTAGCCCACATCCAGGTAGTGATCCTGGAAGGCACTGTTCTGCTCCGGATCGAGCACCTCGAGCAGGGCCGCCGACGGATCGCCCCGATAGTCGTGGGCCATCTTGTCGATCTCATCCAGCAGCATGAGCGGGTTGCGGACCTTGGCCTTCTTCATGAGGCTAATGATCCGGCCGGGCATGCTGCCGATGTAGGTGCGGCGGTGGCCACGGATCTCCGCCTCGTCGCGCACGCCGCCCAGGGATAGGCGCACGAAGGGGCGGTTCAGAGCCCGGGCGATGCTGCGGGCCAGCGACGTCTTACCGACGCCCGGAGGGCCCACCAGGCAGAGGATGGGGCCGCGAAGGGCCCGGGTCTCCCCGGCCTCCCCAGCCTCGTCCTTGAGGCGCTTCATCACCGCGAGGTGCTCGAGGATGCGGGCCTTGATCTTCTCGAGGCCGGCGTGGTCCTCATCGAGCACCTTCTCGGCCTCGGTGAGGTCCAGCCTCTCGTCGGCCATGGCCTTCCACGGCAACGCGATGAGCCATTCGATGTAGGTGCGGCTGACGGTGGCTTCAGCACTCTGGGGCGGCATGGCCTCCAAGCGATCCAGTTCTTCCAGGGCCTTGGCCTTGGCCTCCTCCGTCATGCCCGCCTCTTCGATGGCGGCGCGCAGTTTGCCCGATTCGTCCTTCTCGTCCTTCTTCCCCAGCTCCTGCTGGATGACGCGCATCTTCTCGTTGAGCACGTACTGCTTGTGGTCCTGGTCCAGGCGCTGACGGGTCTTCTCCTCCAGCGTGCGATCCACCTCGCTGCGGGTGGCATCCACTTCCAGGAGTTCCAGCAGGCTCTGGAGGCGGGAATTGAGGTCCACCTGCTCCAGCACGTGCTGCTTCTGACGCACTTCCGCGGGCACCAGTCCGGCCACGGTGTCGATGGCCTTGCCCAGGGGCAGTTCGCGGATCTGATCCAAGCTCAGCAGACGACTGGCGTCGGGGTTGCGGCCGAGGAAGCCCTCCACGGCGGCGTGGAAGGGCGCCAGGCCCTCCTGCCCGGTGGCGGCGGGTTCCGGCAGCATGTAGGCCTCGGCCTGGATGACTTCACCTTCGTCCAGGTACTTCCGCAGGCGCACACGCGCCACGCCCTTCACGCCCACCTTGTAGTAGTCCTTGGGCAGCGCGATGACGCTCTCCACCAGGGCCAGGGTGCCCACCTCAAAGAGGTCCTCCGATTTGGGGGCCTCTTGGCGGGGGTCCTTCTGGGTGAGCATCAGCAGGTGATCGCCCGCCTTGATGGCCAGCTCCAGCGTGCGCACGGACGCGCGCCGCCCCACCACGAAGGGGACTCGGGCGCCCGGGAAGAGCACCAGATCCCGGATCGGGATGGCAGGCAGGGTGAGGGTCTTGGGAACGCTCATGCGGTTCGGACTCCGGGGCAGACAGCCCCAGGATCATTCTATCGGCCGCAGGGAAGGAATCGGCAAGGATGGTGGAACAGGCTTTTCCTTCAAGGCAGGGGGCGAACCACGGTCCCCCCACCGGCGGCCAGGGCGTGCCGGATCAGGGGATCCAGGGTGGCCTTCAGGGCCTCGGAGGCCTCCGTCATGCCCTGCAGGGGTTGGCGGGTCATGATCACGGCCCCGTAAGCGCCATCCCCGGCCACCCAGGGTGCCCATCCAAAGGTGCCGGTGCTCGACCAGCGGATCACCGGGTCGGCCCCACTGGGGGCCCCGCCACCGGCCGTTTCCAACCAGTTCCCGAAGCCATAGTGGTAGGTCTTCCCCTGGACGGCCAGGTAGGGGCTGTAGGAGATGGTGGTGGTTGGCCCGTAGGCATCCGCCCGCTGGGCATCGATGAGGGCCTCGGGCAGCAACCGTTGGCTTCCGTAAAGCCCTTTTCGGAGCTGGAGGTTCACGAATTTCACGTAGTTCTGGCCGTCGATGTACAGATTCCCCGCCGGGTTGTAGTTGGGGCCGCCGTAGGTGGCCCAGAGGGGCCAGCCCAGGGGGGTGCCCAGCTGCTCCCGCACGATCTGGACCCAGGTCTTTCCCGTGGCCAATTCCGCCATGCGCGCGGCGATGCGCAGGTGGGAGCTCCCGTAGTGGTAGTAGCTCCCCGGGGCCATGGCCGTGGCGGCCTGATCCGCGTAGATCGCCTTCACCGCCGCATCCAGGGAGAGGGCGTTGTCTTCCGAGGCGGGCACATCCCCGGAGATCCCCGTGGTGAAGCTGAGGAGGTGGCGGAGCTTGGCACTCCCCAAGTTCCCTGCCCAGGGAGCGCCCCCCGCGTCCGTCAGTAGGGCCGAGGTCGGCGTGTCCAGGCTGAGGTAGCCCTGATCCACCAAGCGCAGGATCGCCGTGGCCGACACCCATTTGCTGGCGGAAGCCACCAGCACCGGCGTGGCGTTGCTGAAGCCCCCCGCTGAAAAGCTGTGCACGACGCCGCCGGGCATCACCACTTCCACCGTGAGGCCCCCGGAGAACTGACTCTGGTTGGCCAGGATGGCCGCATCCACGGCCGCCCAAGGGTCCCCCGCCTGGGCCGGCGGAGGGGCGCTACCGCCTCCTCCACAGGCCAAGGCCGACAGCAGGAGGGTGGGCAAGAGGACACCGAGGACGCGCATGCCCCATTGGACGCCCATCCCCGCGCGAGGTTGAACCCAAAATGCAAAGAAGGGCGGGATGCCCCGCCCTTCTTTGCGTCATCGGCGTTCTCAACCCGCGGCGGAGATCTCCGTGGGCGGCAGGCCCAGCACTTCCTCGACCTTGGCCCGGGTGAGCCGGAGGCTCTCCTTCTGGGTGCGCTCGGCGGAGGGCAGCTCGAACATGGGCTCCAGGAGGATCTGCTCCAGGAGGCTGCGCAGGCCACGGGCGCCCAACTTGCGGGTGAGGGCCTGCTCGGCAATGGCTTCCAGGGCGCCCTCATCGAAAGAGAGCTCCACGTCGTCCATCTCGAAGAGCTTCTGGAACTGCTTGGAGACGGCATTCTTGGGCTGGGTGAGGATGCGCACCAGGGCCTCGCGGTCCAGGGGCGTGAGGCTCGCCATCACGGGGAGGCGGCCCACCAGCTCGGGGATGAGGCCGAACTTGATGATGTCCTCGGGCTCGGCGAGGGCCAGCAAGTTCTCCTTGGATTCCTTGGAGTTGGGGGAAGCCCCGAAGCCCACGGCCTTGGCGCGGACGCGCTGCTTGATGATGTCCTCAATTCCCACGAAGGCGCCGCCGCAGATGAACAGGATGTTGGCCGTGTCCAGCTGGATGAACTCCTGGTGGGGGTGCTTGCGGCCGCCCTGCGGTGGAACATTGGCGACCGTCCCTTCCACGAGCTTCAGGAGGGCCTGCTGCACGCCCTCGCCGGAGACATCGCGGGTAATGGAAGGGTTCTCGCTCTTGCGGCCGATCTTGTCAATCTCATCGATGAAGACGATGCCGCGCTGGGCCCGCTCCACGTCATAGTTGGCAGCCTGCAAGAGCTTGGTGAGGATGTTCTCCACGTCCTCGCCCACGTAGCCGGCTTCCGTCAGCGTGGTGGCGTCGGCCATGGCCAGGGGCACGTCCAGGAACCGCGCCAGGGTCTGGGCCAGCAGGGTCTTGCCCGTGCCCGTGGGGCCGATGAGCAGGATGTTGCTCTTGGAGAGTTCCACTTCCGTGGAACCGAGGGCCTTCTTGGGCGTGAGGATGCGCTTGTAGTGGTTGTACACGGCCACAGAGAGGCGCTTCTTGGCTTCTTCCTGCCCGATGACGTAATCGTCCAGGTTGGCTTTGATCTCCTTGGGGCGGGCCAGCTTCGTCTCATGGCGACCCACGCCACCCTTGCCCTGGCGGCCCAGGCGCAGCTGCAGGTTGCCCGCTTCCACGCACTCGTTGCAGATGAAGGCATCCGGCCCCGCGAGGAGCTGTTCCACTTCCTGCGGACCCTTGCCGCAGAAGGAGCATTTCTGTTCGCGCTTGTACTTGTTCATGTTGGCGCGACCCCTTTCCTTGGGTTTATCCAGGTCTTTGGGTTCCTTGGGGTCCTGCGGTTCGTCCGGTCCCGACATCAGGCTACGTCGTGGATGGTCTTGAGTTCCAGAATCTCGTATCGCCTCACGCCGGCGGGAATCTGAATCCTAATTTCGCTGCCCTCTTCGTGGCCCACCAGGGCCATGCCGATGGGGCTGCTGATGCTCAGAAGGCCGGGATCTTCGCCCAGCTCTTCAGGCAGAACCAGCCGATAGGTATATTCGACCTCGCTATCCAGGTCGAGCACCGTGATCTTGGAGCCGTAGGCCACCTTGTTCCGGGGAAGGCGGGCGATGTCGAGGCTGGCCAGCTCGGCGATGCGCTTTTCCATGCCCACGACCTTGGCCTGGAACATGTCGCGCTTGGCCAGGGCCTGCTCGTATTCGGCATTTTCGGAGAGGTCGCCCTGGCCAGCGGCGCGGGCGATCTCCTGGGGAATCTCGACGAGAAGGGCCTGGCGGAGCTCGCGGAGCTCCGATTCCAGTTTGGCGAGCACGTGCTTGGGCATGGTGAATCCGGAATTGAAGCGGTCAGTTAGAAAATGGGACGGAGGACAAGTCTAGCCACTCCGCGGGCGGCAGGGGAGGCGCACCGGGATTCCCAGGGCGGGTCTTGAATCGGTTGTGCATCCAGAACCACCACCGGGGGTCCTGCCGAATCTGGGATTCGATGCAGCCCACCATCTTGCGGGTGGCCTCCCAGACGTCGCGGGTTTCATCGCCCGTGGGTTCCACGGTGAAGGGGGACTGGAAGCGCACGCGCAGCTTGCCTTCCGGCGTGGGACTGCTGAACACGGGGAGCACCGGCACACCCAAGCGCACGGCCATGGTGCCCGCGCTGGCGAAGGTGCTGGCCCACTGGCCGAGGAAGGGCACGAACAGCCCCATGCCCAAGGCATCCTGATCGAGCAGGTAGCCCACCCCATCACCCTTGCGGAAGGCCTTGAGGGCCCCGCGGGCCCCGCCATCCTTCGTGATGACGCGATTGCCAAAGCGGGTGCGGAAGCCCTGCATCCAGGTTTCCAGCAGCGGATTGTCCAGTTCCCGGGCGATGACGGTCAAATCCCGACCTGCCAGGCTCTGCGCCAGGGCCAGGGCCTCCCAATCGCCGTAGTGGCCCGTGAGCTGGATGAAGCCCTTGCCGCTGGCGCGGGCGGCATCAAAGTGCTCCAGCCCTTCGAGCTGGATCCAATTTTGGACCTCTTCGGGATCCGCCACGCCCAGGGCCACGTTGGAGAGGAACATGGCGCCGAAGTGCCGGAAGCAGGCCTGGGCCGTGGCCTTGATCTCGCGCTCCGAGAGGCCGAGCTCCGCTTGCCGGAGGTTCGCCAGCGCCACGTTCCGGTGGCGGGCATCCACCCAGTAGAAGACCTGGCCCAGCAACTCGCCGAAGGCCAGGAGGCTGGGGCGGGGGAAGACGGAAACCAGGCTCTCGGTGGCGCGGGCCAAGCCGAATTCCAAGCGATGGCGAAGGGTCAAGGTCACGGTTCGGGGATGAAAAAAAGGCGCCTCGGGGAATCCGAGGCGACCAAGACCCTAGTCTACCAGATGCCGCGAGAGGGACTGCGCCGGCCCCCCTGAGCCCGCGGCCCCCAGGGCCTGCCGAGCCCGCAACTTATGACCTGCATCGGGTTCAACTCGGTTTTCCCACAAGGAGGCGGGGCGGGCGGCCTGGAGGCCTTCGGTCGTATGCCACCGAATTTGATACAACCCTTCGCCCTCCTCCATGAGCACGGAGAGCGCCTCGGGATCCCGACGGCGGATCTCCCCGCTGTTGTGGGAGAGCAGGGTGCGATCCGGCCCCAGGGGCGACAGCAGGGAGGAACCAAGGGTGCCCGGGAAGGTGGCCGGCACCTGGCCAAAGGCCTCCGCCAGGGTCGGCATCAGATCCTGGTTGCCCACCAAGCGGGCTCGGTTGGCTTCCAGGTTGCGGCGCCAAACCTCGGGGAATCCTTTGGGCAGGCGCGTCCACAGGGGCACCTGCAGGGCCGCGGCGCGCAGATCATCCAGCCGGCCCCGGGGCGGACCTTCCCAGGCTTCGCCGTGGTCGGCGGTGGCGATGATCCAGGTGCGATCCAGGAGGCCCCTCGCCTCCAACAGGCGGAAGATCCGAGCCTGCACCGCATCCAGATAGGCACAGGCGTTGAGGTAGCGGGCCATGGCCTCCCGGCGCAGGGGGTGCACTTCGGGCCATCGGGCCGCCACGCGCTGGGCCGTCCAGGCCTTGTATTCCGGCCGCTCCAACCCTGGCGCATGGGTGGCGTTGAATTGCAGCACCGTGAAGGTGGGGCGATCCCCCTGACGCTGCAGCCAGCCTTCCAGCTGGCCCACCAGCCAGCCATCGTCGGCGCCCGTGTCATTCACCAGGGCGAGGCCCGCGTGATCGGCACTCTCCCAGGCATCCAGACCATCCGCAAGCAGGTAATCCGGGAAGCCGTAGTAGTTCATCCGCTGGGCGGTGAAGAAGCCCGTTTTCAACCCCGCGGCCTGGGCCCGGTGCCAAAAGAGCGGAACCCGGTGGTAGAGCTGGGAGCCCTGCACTGGATTCACGCCACTGAGGAGGCTTGGCAGTGCCACATCCGTCATCGAAGCGGCGGCATAGGCCCTTGGGAAGGCCCGGAGTTCACCCCGCTCCAGGGCCCCGTGGAGGAAGGGCGCCACGTCCGCATCCAAGGCCAGGGGCCCCAGGCTTTCGTGAACCAGCATCAACACGGAGAAGGGAGGCGTGGGGGATTGCGCGGGCAGTTGGCGCCCCAGGGCTCGGCGCAACCCACCCATGCCGATGCGGCGCGCCCGGGTCTGCCCGAGCATGAGCAGCGTGCTCGCATCCGGAGAGGCCCCCGTGAGCGCGAACCCCTTGGCATCCACCAGGGCCAGGCCCGCGATCGCGAGGAAGATGCCCACGCCCCGGGCGCGCACGCCCATGCGGCGTTCCAGGCTCAAATTGCGGGAAGCCACCCAGCCGAGGAAGGCGCCTCCGCCCAGGAAGGCGAAGGTGCCCAAGTGCAGCCGATCCTTGACCAGGGTCCAGGCGTAACTCGGTTCGGAGAAGGTGAACTCCAGCGTGCCGTGATCGGGGTAGGTGCCCAGGAAGAGGCGGTGACCCAGGCAGAAGGCCATCCAGCCCCCCCAGGCGGCGAACAGCAGGCCCAGGCCCCGGGATTCCAAGCGATGGATCAACGGGCGCAGGAGGCCCCAGGCCACCAGCGGTCCCAGGCCCAGGGCCAGCCACTGGGCGCCGTGGGGCCGGGGCCCCACGAAGGCCAGGGCCCCCAGATGCAACGCCAGCGTGAACGCCGCAAAGCGGACCCAAGGGCTCTGGAACGACTTAGCGACCATCTCGGCTCAGGGGCATGGTCATGCAGCGCGGGCCGCCACGGGCCCGGCTCAGTTCACCGCTTTCGATTTGCACGAGGTACTTCCCGCCATCCAGGAGGTTGATGGAATCGTCGTGCAGCAGCACCCGGGCGGGCACCACGCGATAGCCCGCGTTGGAGAGTTCCTCTGCGGTGGCCTCATTGCGGGTGTAGCTGGTGATGACGCCCGGAGCCAGGGCGAAGGCGTTGGCCCCGTCCGTCCACTGCTCCCGCTGCTGTTTGATGTAGTCCTTGCCGCCGCAGAAAATGGGCTTGAGGTCGATGCCCACGGGGCGCAGGGCGTTGAGCAGGTTGGGCTGGGTGGTGAAGCGCAGCTCGTCCTGGCGCAGGTCGATCTTCACGACGTTGAGCAGCTCGCGGCTGCCATCCGTGAAGTAGGGCGGGTACACGAGGCACTCGTCCTCGTTAATGCGGGTGAAGATGGTGTCCAGGTGCATGGCCGAACGCTTCTTGGGCATGAGCACCATGAAGAGCCATTCGAAGGTGCCCTCGCCCCGGCGGAAGTCCTGGCGCAGGCTCTCGGCGAGGATGTGCACGGCATCCGTGGTGGTGCGCTCGCTGCAGCCCACGGCCAGCACCTTGTCGCTGAGCACGAGGATGTCGCCGCCCTCGAGACTCTGGGGCACCTTGATCTCGCCGCGGATGAGCGGCGTGGTCTGGTCGAACCACTTGTCGTTCTCGGTGAGGTGGCTGAAACGGGGATGGTGGCGGAAGATCGTCGCCATCACCAGGCTCTCCCGCTGCCGCGCCGGGGTCGCCATGGCGTTCACGGTGTAGCCATCGCCCACCACGGAGGCAGGGTCGCGCATGAAGAGGAGGTTCGGAATGGGGTTCAGCTGATAGTCGAACTCCCGCTGCCAGTGGGTCTGGATCTGCATGTCCGCCCAGGGAATGCCCGTGATGACGCTGCGGGCCACGTCGGCGGCGGCCATGTCGCGCAGGCGGTTGCAGGTGTCATCGGGCAGGTCCACGAGCTTGCGCAGATCCTCGATGAAGCTGAATTTCACGGAATCCGAGGCCATGGCCTCCACGAAGAGATCCTGCACATCGAGCACTTCATCGGCCACCTTGCGGAGCACCTGCCGGAACTGGGCGTGCTCACTGCGGGCCTGATCGCCGTAGAGGATGTCGTCGAAGAGCAGCTTCTCCATCATGCCGGGGACCATGAGGTCCACTTCGGGGCCGGGGCTGTGGACGACGACCTGGCGGAGGCGGTGGATTTCCGAAAAGACCGACAACTGAATCGGATTCATGAGGAGGCTCTGTTCCTGGCCATCGCGCCGATATCGCACCAGCTGAAGGGCAACCCGTGGGGGCCGCCAGGCGAGGCAAGGGGAAGGAATTCCATTCTAGCCCGGCCCCTGAGGGCCAGGGGAGCCCCGTGATCGGGATTCCCGCCGAATGCGGAGCCCAACCTCCACAATTCCCGACCATTCCAGTCGGAATTAGGCTTGCCCCTCCTGGCCCCCGGGGCTAGCCTGGAAATTCCCTTTTATGGAGGTCTCCATGGCCGCGTTCGTAACTCAGCCCGCCCCCGATTTCAAAGCCGCCGCCCTCCTGAACGGCGAGTTCAAGGACATCTCCCTGTCCGACTACAAGGGCAAGAAGGTCGTCCTCTTCTTCTACCCACTCGACTTCACCTTCGTCTGCCCCACCGAGATCCTGGCCTTCTCCGACGCCATCAAGGAGTTCGAGGCCCGCAACACCCAGGTGATCGGCGTGAGCGTCGACTCCAAGTTCAGCCACTTCGCCTGGACCCAGATGGACCGCAAAGAAGGCGGCATCAAGGGCATCCAGTTCCCCCTCGTGGCCGACCTCAACAAGACCATCGCCCAGGACTACAACGTCCTGCTGCCCATCGGCATCGCCCTCCGCGGCCTCTTCATCATCAACAAGGACGGCGTGCTGAAGCACATCACCGTCAACCACAACGACCTGGGCCGCAACGTGGATGAAGTCCTCCGCCTCCTCGACGCCGTCGACTTCAGCGAAGAGCACGGCGAAGTCTGCCCCGCCAACTGGAAGAAGGGCGAAAAGGCCATGAAGCCGAACGCCGCTGGGCTCAAGGACTACGTCGCCAGCAAGTAAGCTGCCGTAGCCAAAGCACACCGACAGCGGGCGCCGAAAGGCGCCCGCGATGCTTTGAGGAAAGGGCCGACGCCTTTAGACCGTTGGGACCGGAGCTAGGGCTGCGGAGTCCAGGCGTACTCCTCCACGAACGCCACCTGCTTCGCCGCGTCGGCGCCCATGAGCTTTTCGATGACGTGCAGGGCCCCATCGATGCCCGCGGACAATCCGGCGGCGGTGACGATGTGGCCGTTGTCCACGTAGCGACGCTCACCCACGACCATGAGCTTGGAATAGCGCTTGGCCAGGCGGGGGATGTTCCCTCGGGTGGTGGTGACGGTGAGGCCATCCAGCAGCCCCGTGTTGGCCAGGATGAAGGCGCCGTTGCACACCGAGAGCGTGGCCTGGTTGTGGGCGTTGGCGTCCTTGATGAACTGGAGGGTGCCCTTGTCTGATTCGGCCCGGTCCACGCTGCCGCCGGGGATCACGAGCACGTCCGCCTTGGGCGCATCCGCGAAGCTGAACTTGGGCACCACCGTCAGCCCCATGGACGTTCGCACGGGATCTTTGGTGGCGGCCACGGTGAACACCTCGCATCCCGCGGCGCCGAACATCTCGTAGGGCCCGGTGAAATCGATGATCTGGACCCCGTTGAACACCAGGATCGCGACCTTCTTGGGCTCCGTCACCAGGGGCATGGCGCAGTGAGGGCAGGTGCCGGGCTTGTCGTAGGTGGCTTGGTCGCACACGGAATCGCAGGGCGCGCACTTGTAGACCTTGGGCGCCCCTTGGGCCGCGGCGGCCACGAGGCAGAGGAAGGAGAGCAGGATGGCCCGCAGGCCGAAGGCGAGGTGCATGACGAACTCCAGGAATGGGAGGGTGGAAGGGATCAGGCGCGGTGGAAGCGGTCCCGGTATTGGCCGGGCGGAACGCCCAGGGAGCGCAGGAAG
Organism: uncultured Solibacteraceae bacterium; assembly: GCA_964617215.1. Lineage (GTDB taxonomy): Bacteria > Acidobacteriota > Holophagae > Holophagales > Holophagaceae > JAFDVN01. The sequence goes on from CAZTVL010000002.1 coordinate 143,475, forward strand.
GCCCGACGCATGGATTCGGGGGTGCCGAGGCCACTGAGGTCGCAGATGGTCTCGAGGGGTTCGGCGGTCTCCTCGAGGAGGCGACGGGCCGTCTCCACCCGGATCGAAGCCACGAAACGCGCGGGCGTCATGCCCACCTCCTGGGTAAATACCCGGGCGAAGTTCCGCGGGCTCATGCCCACGCGGCGGGCCATCCGCTCCACCGAGAGATCCTCCGCCGGATGGTCCTGGATGTAGGCCTGGAGGTCTCTCAGCGGTTCCTGTTCCGCCAACTGCACCGAGAGCTGCGCGCTGAATTGCGCCTGACCCCCGGGGCGTTTCAGGAACATCACCAGCTCCCGGGCCACGGCCAGGGCCACGTCGCGACCGAAGTCCTCCTCCACCAGCGCCAACGCCAAGTCCATGCCCGCGGTGACGCCGCCAGAGGTATAGATGGAGCCCTGTTGGACGAAGATGGTGTCGGGCTCCAATTCGATCTCCGGAAAGTCCCGGGCGAAATCCTCGCAGTGGTTCCAGTGGGTGGTGGCCCGGCAGCCCTGTAACAATCCCGCCTCAGCCAGGAGGAAGGCCCCCGTGCAGATGGAGGCCAGGCGGCGCACCTGCCCCGCCTGATCGCGGATCCACGATAGGAGGGCCTTGTGATGGCGATGCTGAGCGATGCCAACTCCCCCCGCGATCATCAGCGTGTCGAGCCCGGCTCCGACGGTCGCGATCCCGTGATCCGCATGGAGGCGCAGCCCCGACGAAGTCAGGAAGGCCCCCTGCTTGAGGCCGATGATCTCCACCGTGTAGGCGGGCACCTTCCACTGCCGGTGATCCCGCAGCCACCGCGCCGTCCGGGCGAACACCTCCAGGGGCCCCATCACGTCCAGCACCTGCACTTCGGGGAAGGCCAGCATGGCGACTCGCCGGGTTTCAGGCACCCCGGGGCGGGCTTTGGAGGGGCGGGATGCGGGCGATCGCAGCTTCATGACCCGAAGCATCGCGCCACCCGCTCATGGCAGCAATGACAATGAACCCACTTATTCTGCCAAACCTACCGACCCCGGACGGCGATCTCCACCATCACGCTGCGCCCGGCCTGGGGCAGGTCGTGGGGGATGTCCACGAAGGGGGCGCCCGCGGTGGGGGCGGAACTGGGTTCCCGCACATCCCGATTGAAGAGGTTGTGCACCGTGAGCCGAAGGTCCATGAACCCGAAGATGCGTTCGCGGCGGAGCACGGCGTCCACGGTCGTGAATCCCTTCAAGTCGGGCCGGGGATCCGTGGCGGGCCGGGGGCGCGTCCCCACCCAAGTACCCTGCAGGTCCGCCTGCCAGTAAGTGAGGAAGCGGCGGTCGATGCGCAGGTAGGCCCGGGCCCGGGGCGCTTCGCCCAGGGGCAGGTCCGTGGCCCGATCGCGGGTGTCCTGATAGCTGGCATTGGCGGTGATGCGCATCCGCGTGGAGGGTGCATAGACGAGGCTCAGCTCCCCACCCCGCCCCGACAGGCGATCCGCGTTGCGCGCCGTGCGGGTGAGCCCGCTGGCATCCGGCACAAAGGTGATGGCATCGCGGATGCGAGTGGTGAACAGGTTGAGATCGATCATCAGATCATCATTGGGTTGCCACCCCAGGCCCAGCTCCGTGGTGGTGAGGCGCTCCGGATGGAGGTGCTCATTGCCCTCCGAGAGGGGATTGTTCCGACCCCAGAGTTCCAGGAAGGCCGGAGCCCGGAATGCCTGGCCATGGAGCACCTTCAGCGTCCACCCCTCGGCGAGGGGTCCCACGAGGGCGATGCGCGGGTTGGTGCTGGATCCCACATCGGAGAAGTGATCGAAGCGCAGGCCCGTGGTGAGGCTCCACCCTTTCACCGCCCACTCATCCTGCACGAAGGCATGGTGGCTCGTGCGGTGTTTGAGCGGAATCCAGTCGGCGGGGGTGCCGCTCACATCCGTCAGACCGCCGGGCAGGGGTTGGAAGGCCGCATCGAAGTTCTTGGTTTCGGTCACGCTCACCAACTCGCCCCGATCCACGCCCAGGCCCAGGCGGATCCGATGATCGAGGAGGCCCGAGTACACGGTGGAGGCTTCGAGGCGGCGATTGGCCTCCACCCACCCGGGGTTGCCGAGAAAGCCCTCAGGGAAGGCTCCGAATTGCAGGGCCCCGGCCGGGAAGAGGTGGATGAGGTTCTGCACTTCCTGGGTGGCGCGGCGGTAGCTGCCGATCACCTGCACATCCCAGCCCGCGCCCAGGCCCGCCTGGTCGTAGGTCACGCTGAGCAGGGTGCGGTGGCTGGCCAGGCGCCCATCCGGATCCAGGGCATTGGCCGCCCCCTGCCCCATTCCCATCTCTTGGCGGACTTCCTGGCCCGCGCGCAGGTGCCAGGCACCCCGACTGAGATCCAGGTTGAAGTCCCCGTAGCGGCCACCGAGGTTCACCTTTCCCGGCGCCCGGGAGGCCGGCGTGGGAAGGCCGACCAGCCGATCCCAGCCCGTCTGGGCATCGGCCTCGAGGGTGCCGCCGTGTCCGTCCGTCCGGTAGCCGGAGGCCGTGAAGCCCACCTGGAAGGGCCCCAGGGAACCCCCGTGATTGGCCCAGGCTTCGCGGCTGTTGAAACTCCCGACTGCAACGCCACCCTGAGTGCCCTCCAGGCCTTCGGCGGCGCGGGTGTGCACATGGATGATCCCCGAGAAGGCCTCTTCGCCGTACACGGCGGATCCAGGCCCCCGGATCACCTCGATGCGAGCGATGGCCGTGGCGGGAATGCGCGTGCCCACCACGCCGGAGCGATCGCCCCGCACCACGCTCGTCTGGGGCACGCCATCCACCAGCAGGAGCGCCTGGGGATTGAAGGTCGACACCACACCCCGGAAGAAGTACCGGTTCACACCCACCTGGCCCGAACCCGAGATGTGAAGCCCGGGCACCATGGCCAACGCATCATCCAGGGAATCCGCGCCCATGGCCTCGAGGTCCGCCGAGGTGATCACGGTAACGCTGGCGGGCACCACCTGCCACGCGGTGGGCGTTCCCGTGGCCACCTTCACCGGGGTGGCCATGAGGGCCTTCAGCTCCTGAAGGGCGTTGGCGCGGTCCGGAGATTCGTTGGGGCTTTGAGCACCGAGGGCCAGACCCAGGCAGCCGCCCAGAGCCCACCGGGCTCCCATGCGACCCCACCGGGCTGCCCCGACGACCATTCCCCCTCCCTGGCTGTGTGCCTCTCTTATCGGCCCAGGCCGAACCCACCAGGAGTTCAGGACCGACCGGGGCTGGCTATTTCACGGCAAACCACACTTTCGAAGCCTTTCCCTGGTCTGGTTTGAGGGTGCCTTTTACGGCGAAGACGCGGTCCACTGGCGCACCCGCCTCCAAGAGGGCCTTCTGCACGACGTCGGCGCGCGCTTCGGCCAGGGCGCGCAGAGCTTCGGGATCCTCGGGGAAGGAGCCCAACAGCCTCGATTCCACTTCCGCCAGCGGGGCGTCCGGGGCCTTGGCGGCCTTGGGATCCCGGGGCGGGGGTGGGAAGGCCTTGTCGTGCAGGGCGCGCAGCGCGGCCTCACGGGCTGGAGCGGAGGGGGTGAAGGCCGCGTCAAGGGTCCCCGCCTTGCCGGCCAGGATCCAGGCCTGGGCCCGCACGCGATCCTCCAGCGCCCGGTGCTTCAGCGCGGCCCCATCGGCCACGGGATCGGTGGCGCCTTCCAGTTCAAGGCCGAGGGTCGGCCGCTCCTGCAGACTCTTCACGAGGCCCTGGATCACTTTGGGAGCGTCGGCGGGCAGCGCCGATTCCCCAGGCACAAAGGCCACGGAACTGAGGTCCGCCCCGCCACCGAAGAGGTTGCCCAGCATGCTGAAGGGACTGGTGGCGGCCTTGGCGAAGATGTTCAGCAGGGCCTTCCAGGCCACACCGCCCCAATGGATGTTGGGATCATCGAGGCTGCCATCCACTGGCACTTCCATGTCGATGACGCCATGGCGATCCCGAAGCAGGGCGAGGCCCAGCTTCACGGGAATCCAGGTGGCGTCCTTGCTCTCCACCTTCTCGCCCAGGTAGAGCTGATCCAATTTGGCCTGGGCCAGGGCGCTGAGCTTGCGCTTCTGGATGTGCAGACGCAGGTTCGTGTTCAGCTTCCCCTTCTGGAGGACGTAGCCCAGGTACTTGCGACTGTAGGGATCCAAGTCCGTGAGTTCGGCGCCCTGCAGGCTCATGCGCACGTCCGTGTCCTCATCGGTGCGCAGGGGATAAGCCTTGCCCTCGATGCGCAAGGGGCCCACGCCCCCGGCCTTGCCCGTGAACAGCACCTGGCTGCGGGCGCCGGGCGCGGAGGAGAGCTGATCGTAGGTGCCCTCCAGATCGCTGAGCAGCAGAGCCGCGTTGGGGCTGAGGCTGCGGTCGATGAAGCTGAGGCGGCCCTGGCTGACCTTCATGAGGGTGATGGTGAGGGGGATGGGCGCGCCCTCTACCTTGGGCGTGGGCTGGATCACGGCTGCCGTGGGCGCCGGAGCCACGGGCTCGATCTTGAAGGCGCGGTTCACGTTGGTGGTGCCATCCGGGGCGATGACAAGGCGCCCTTCCGGCGCGACCCAATCCAAGGTCTTGAGCTTCACCGACAACGGGGCCGTAGAGGCGTCGAGGCCCTTGAGGGACAGGCGTTTCCACCGCAGCGCCACTTCGTGATCGCGGCCATCGGCGGCCTCCAACTGATCCACCCACACATCTCCGGCGTAGGTGATGCCGTCCGTCTTCTTGCCCCCGAAATCGGCCTTCAGGCGACCCTTCATCCCCACGAGGCCCTGGTTGAAGCGCAGGTCCGTGGCGGGGGCCAGGTAGGGGTCGAGGGGCGCCAGGGCGATGCCCTCCACGTCCGCCTGCAAATCCGCGGCGGCGGCCAGGGGCTTCACGGTGCCCTGGAAGCCCAAGCGACCCGTTTCACCCAGCTTCGCGGCGAAGGTGAGCCCGGCACTGCCCTTGGGATCCAGGGTGAGGTCCTTCAGTGTGATATCCACATCCGTCATCGCCAGCGCCACGGGCCGCACGGGCATGGCGTCCTCCCAATGAAGGAGGGCCTTCACCAGGGCCAGTTCCTTCACCGTGAGGACGAGGGGCTTGGCCTTGGGATCCTTGGGTTTGGGTTTCACGCCCGGAGGCAATGCCAGGAGGCGATCCCAGTTGAAAGAACCATCGGCCCGGCGGGAGACGGTGAGATCGGCCCCCGTGAGCGCGATGCGCCCGAGGGTGAGCTCCGGCTTCAGAAGATCACCGCCCAGGGCCTCTAGGCTGAGGCTTGGCAGGCTCAGGGCTTGGGCGCCTCCGCGCTCAGCCACGACGAGATCGGTGAGGGCGCCGGTGCCACCCATGAGGCGGAGGGCCGGGGTGGGAGCCAGGGTGAAGGTGTAGGGCACCGTGAGATCCAGGCGACCCGATTTCACATCGAGGCTCAGGGATTCATGGAGGTAGGGCGCGTACTTGGGGATCAACAGCCGGGTCACCTTCAGCGTGCCCTGGGAGCTGAAGGGCTCGGCCACGAGGCTCCCCTCCCAGGAGAGCTGCTCACCGGCCTCGGTGCGGGCCTCGAAACGGCCACCGCTGCGAGAGCCCACGGAGGTGCGGAAATCATGGAGGCTCAGGGAGAGCGGCCCCAGGGCGCTTTTGAAGTCCTCCTTGGGACTGGCATCGGTGAAATCCACCCGCCCTTCCCGCAGCGCGAAATGATCGAGGGCCAAGGTCCAGGGCGTGCCTTCCGATTCAGCTTTGGGCTTCGCCGCGCCTGTGTCGGAGGTCATCAGGTCCATGAATTCCGGGCGCCCCTGCTCATCCAGGGTCAGCACCCACTTGGGGCGATCCAATTCAAGATCCTTCAACGCTGCGGTGTGGGCCAGCAGGGGCCAGAGTTCCGCGTTGGCGTAGATGCGGGCGCAACTCACCCAGGGCCCCCCCTTGCGGGTGCGGATCTCAAGCCCCTCGAGGGTGAGGGAGAGGGCCAGCGGGTTCACCTTCACCTTGGCGATGCGCACCTCGCGGTGCAGCGCCGCTGACATCCCCGCCACGAGCTTGCGCTGCAGGATGCCCGGCAGGATCAGGAAGCCGAAGAGCGCATAGGCGGCGTAGAGCCCGCCCAGGATCCGCAGAGGCCAGCGGAACCGGTGAAGGAAGGCGCGGAGGGAATCCAGGATGGCCATGGGCCGAGATTATCAGGGGACCCAAAGGAAGCGCCGAGGTACCTTGGACGCGTTCCGGAGGCTTCCATGCCCCTGCCCCTGCTGGTTCTGATTCAGGCCCCCGCGCCCATGCCCTCCGTGCCCCTGCCTCCGGGCCTCGATCGCGTGCTCCGCGACTATGAACGCGCCTGGCAGGCGAAGGATGCTGGCGCACTCGCGAACCTCTTCACGGACGATGGGTTCGTGCTGGCCCTCGACCGGCCCCCCGTGCGGGGGCGCGCCGCGATCCAGGCCGCCTACGCGGGCGCCGGCGGCCCCCTCAGCCTTCGGGCCCTCTCCTTCCACGCCGAGGGCGGCTTGGCCGTGATCCTCGGCGCCTACGCCACCCATCCCGGAGGCCCCGATGCCGGGAAGTTCACCCTCACGCTCCGGATGGGCCCCGACGATCGCTGGAGGATCTTCAGCGACATGGACAATGGCAACGGCCCACGCCACCCCGGCCCGGCCTCCGCGCCCTCAGCCCCGTGAAGGAATCAACGTGCATCGATCCCCGGAGGCCTGGTTGGGGAGGGCTTATCCCGTGTTGATGGGAACCGGGCTCGCCCGCTTGGGCGCCTTGCTCACCCTGGGACTTCCCCTCCTGTTCGCCCAGGATCCGGGATCGCGGCTCGTGGCGGCGGCCCGAGCTCAGATCGGCGTCACCGTCGCCTATGATCCGCGCTACACCCGGATTCCCTATCCCGGTGGGGACGTGCCGCCGGGCCGCGGCGTCTGCACGGACGTGCTCATCCGCGCTTACCGAACCCAAGGCATCGACCTCCAGAAATGCGTGCACGAGGACATGAAGCGGGCCTGGGAAGCCTACCCAAGTGCCTGGGGATTGAAAGCGCCGGATCGCAACATCGACCACCGCCGGGTACCGAACCTCGCCACTTTCTTTGCGCGGCACGGCCAGAGCTTGCCCCTGTCCCGGGATGCCAAGGGCTACCTGCCGGGGGACATCGTCACCTGGCGCCTGTCCTCCGGCGTGCCCCACACGGGCCTGGTTTCCGATCGCCGCTCGCCCGCGGGCCATCCCCTCGTGATCCACAACATCGGCGCGGGCACGAAGGAGGAGGATCGGTTGTTCGCCTACACCCTCACGGGCCATTACAGGTACCCGGCCCCCGCACCTCCATCCCCGAATCAGGCCACCTCCCTTCCCTCCTCCGTCGAATAAGGGGCGCTTTCGGGGCCTTCCTTCACCATGTCCAAGGGGCTCGGCACGCCGCGGCCTCCCCGGTTCAGCACGTGGGTGTAGATCATGGTGGTCTCCACGTCCTTGTGCCCCAGCAGCTCCTGCACGGTGCGGATGTCATGGCCCGAGGCCAGCAGGTGCGTGGCGAAGGAATGGCGCAGCGCGTGGGGCGTCACCAGCTTGGCCAGCTCCGCGGCCCGGGCTGCTTCCCGCACCGCCCGCTGCACGCTCTCCGGGTAGAGGTGGTGCCGGCGCACCTTGCCCGAGCGGGGATCCTTGGATCGGATGGTGGAGGGAAACACCCACTGCCAGCCCCAGTGCTTCGCCGCGGCCCGGAATTTCGCGTCCAAGGCTTCCGGCAGCCACACCTCGCCGAAGCCCTCTTCCAGGTCCCGCGCGTGCAGCGCCCTCACCTTCGCCAGATGCGCCGTGAGCTGCCCCACGAGCACCTCCGGCAGCATGGTCACCCGGTCCTTGCCCCCTTTGCCTTGGCGCACCACCACCTCCAGTCGATCAAACTCCAGATCCTTCACCCTCAGGCGCAGCACCTCCATGAGTCGCATGCCCGTGCCGAAGAGCATCTGGGCGACCAGCGCCATGGTGCCATCCATCTGATCCAGCAGCTTGCGCACCTCCCCCGCACTCAGCACCACCGGCAACCGCTTCGGCCCCTTGGCTTGAACCACGGCCTGTAGCCAGGGCAGATCCACCTTCAGCACCTGCTTGTAGAGGAAGAGCAGCGAGGCCTTCGCTTGATTTTGCGTGGAGCTGGAGACCTGGCGCTCCGAGGCGAGGTGCGACAGGAAGGCCTCCACCTCCGCCCCGCCCATCTCCCGGGGGTGCCGCAACTGATGGAACTTCACGAAGCGGCGCACCCAATCCACGTAGGCCCCTTCCGTGCGCAAGCTGTAATGGCGGATTCGCAGCTCCTGGCGGACCAGGTCCAGCAAGCGGGGGCCCTGCAGTGGAGGGATCGGTTGAGATTCCATGAGGCAAGCATAGTTTCGTCTTTTTTTCGCGCAAGCCCGATCTTACCCGCCAGGTTCGCCCCTGGGATCATCACCCCTCACCTTCGCCCTGGGACGCTCGGCATGCCCCTTCCCACGCTCCAGACCCCTCGCCTGCTCCTCCGCCCCCTAACGCTGGAGGACGCCCCCTTCATCCTGCGGCTCCTCAATGAGCCTTCCTTTCTCGAGCACATCGGAGACAAGGGCGCACGGGATCTCGAAGGCGCACGGACCTACCTGCTCACGGGCCCCTTGGACAGCTACGCACGCCATGGCCTTGGGCTGTTGCACGTGGGCCACCTCGGATCGGGTGAATCCATTGGCATTTGCGGGCTGCTGCGCCGACCCGGGGTCCTGGAGGATCCCGACCTGGGCTTCGCCTTCCTCCCCGCCTGGTGGGGAGAAGGCTACGCCTTCGAGGCCTCCGAAGCTGTCCTGGCCTGGGGGCGACATTCCCTTGGGTTGACGCGCATCCTCGGCGTCACTTCCCCCGCCAACCAGCCCTCCATCCGCCTGCTCCAGAAGCTGGGGATGCAGCTCCAAGGCCGGGTCCAGCTCTACGAGCACGAGCCTGAGGACCTGCTCCTGTCCCTCACCTACCCGGGCTGACGCTGCGCGGAGGGGGACCCTCCCGCGCTATCCTGCGCACTCATGGGGGATTCATGCGCCGATCTGGGCCCATCTTCACGTTGCTCTTCGCGGCCCTGCCCCTGGCGGCCCAGGAGAAGATCCGGGTGGCCACGCCTGGGGATTCCTACGTGTACACCGGCCAATTGCGCGCGAGCCTGGCGGACCGAACGTTGAAGGATTGGGGCGCCAATGGCACCGGGGGTGGCGCGGGTTTCGCCATGGTCCTCGGTTCTGATCCCCTGAAGCTGCGCCTGCGCATGGACGGGGATACCTGGTCCGGACAGCCCGCCTACGGATCCATTCAAAGCATCGGCCTCACCACGGAGGCCCTCTTCGAGTTCGACGCCAGCGGCCCGGTGACGCCCTTCCTCTCGGCGGGCCCCGCGTTCCAGCATTGGATCCTGGGTTCCAACCCCTCCTTCGGGGCCCCCCGCACCACCCTCAACAAGCTCGCATTCCGGGCCGAGGCGGGCGTCTTCATCCACCAACGCTTCGGCATCTCCGTGGGCGCCCTCACGGGCAGCCTCGGCGCCGGGCAGCGGACCACGGTGACCTACCTGGCCTTCACCTTCAGGTAGCCCGGAACAGCGTGAAGACGCGAACGTCCGCGCCCCCGGCCTGAAGGGCCTGGGCGCAGCGCAGCAGACTGGTGCCCGTGGTCCACACGTCGTCCACCAGCACCAGGTGGCGGCCCGAGACCGGGGCATCCGCCACGAGCCGGAAAGCCTTCTTCGGTAGGCGCCGACGCGCGCTTTCCGTGCGCTCCGCCTGGGAGGGCGCCCGCCATGCCTTCCGCAGGGGATCCAGCACGGGCAGGCCCGTTCGGCGGGAGATCAGCTCCGCCACGTCCCGGGCCAGATCGAAGCCCCTTCGCCAGCGTCGCCACGGATGGGTGGGCACCGGCACACACCCATCGCAGGCCTCCAGCCAGGGCGGCAGCGCGGCCTCCCCGGCCCGGCGCAGCAAGGCCGCGCGCCACCCCAGGTCCCCCTGCTTCAGGCCCGGCAGCAGCAAGGCCCCTAGCGATGGACGCCCCCCGTGGTAGTCCCAAAGGGCATCCCCATGCTCCCAAGCCACGGGATCCGGGCAGGCGTTCTCCAGGTGCGGCAACGCGCATCGGGGGCAGCGATCGGGATCCAAGGAAACCAACCCCTCCCAGCACCGCCCGCAAAGCCCCGCTTCCCCGCCCGCCCCCATGGGATGGAGGCAGCCCCGACAGACAAAAAGCTCCCCGGCAAGGCCGGGGAGCTTTTCAGAAAACCGCATCGGACTAGGCGTTGCGGAGCTTGCTGTGCTTCTGGCCGTAACCGAAATAGATCACGAAGCCGATGATCAGCCAGATGATGAGGCGGAGCCAGGTGTCCTTGGGCAGGCCCGTCATCACCCAGAAGCAGGAACCCGCACCGGCGAGGCCGATGGCCCAGGCGCCGATCATGCCGCCCGGAACTTTGAAGGGGCGCTCGATCTCGGGGTTGTTCACCCGGAGGATGGGCACACCGATGCAGACGAGCACGAAGGCCAGCAGGGTTCCGATGGACACCAGCTCGCCCACGAGGCTCATGGGCATGAGACCGCCGCAGAGGGCCACGAAGATGCCCGTGAGGACCGTGGCCACATGGGGCGTGCCGAACTTGGGGTGGGCGCTGCCGAACCAGGGCAGCAGGCCGTCCTTGCTCATGGCGTAGAAGACGCGGGTCTGGCCCATCATCATCACGAGGATGACGCTGGTGAGGCCGCTGATGGCGCCGAGCTTGATGATGAACGTGAAGATCTTCTGGGCGCCGGGGGTCCAGCCACGCAGTTCCACGATCCGGTCGATGCCCACGGCGATGGGATCGGAGACGCCAAGTTGCTTGTAGGGCACCACGCCAGTGAGGGTGAGGGCCACCAGGATGTAGAGGATGGTGCAGATGATGAGCGAGGCCATGATGCCGATGGGCAGGTCGCGCTTGGGGTTCTTCGCTTCCTGCGCGGTGGTGCTCACCGCGTCGAAACCGATGTAGGCGAAGAACACGACGCCCGCGCCGGTGAGGACACCGCCATTCATCCAACCATAGCGGCTCACGCCGTTGACCACTTCCTGCGCAGGGACGAGGGAGGTCAGCGTGCTGCCCGCCGCGTTCACATGCAGGTTGGCGCCGCTGATCATGCTGATGCCCAGAGCGATGAACACAATCACGATGGTGACCTTGATGATCACGATGACGTTGTTCACCGAGGCGCTCTCCTTGATCCCCTTGTAGAGGATGGAGGCCACCACGAGGGCGATGACGGAGGCGGGAACGTTCCACACGCCGTGCACACTGGCGCCGCCGTTGAGGGTCACCATCTCCCAGGGCCCCTTGGTGAGGCGGATGAGGGCGTCAGGCAGGTTGATGCCCAGCGTCTTGTGGAGGATGGAGTAGAGGTAGCCAGACCAGGCGGCACTCACCGTGACGGCGCCAAAGGCGTATTCCAGCACCAGGTCCCAGCCGATGATCCAGGCGATGAACTCGCCCATGGTGGCGTAGGAATAGGCGTAGGCGGAGCCGGCCACGGGGATCATGGCGGCCATCTCGGCGTAACAGAGGCCCGCGAAGGCGCAGAGGATGCCGCCGATGATGAAGCTGTACACGATGCCGGGGCCCGCGTAGTTGGCCGCGGCGGTGCCCGTGAGGGAGAAGATGCCGGCGCCGATGATGGCGCCGATGCCCAACATGGTCAGGTTGAAAGCCCCGAGGTGGCGCTTGAGGGTCGCCCCTCCATGCCCGCCTTCACCGGCGTTGGGATCGTTGGCGTCGGCGATGAGCCGGGCCAGGTCTTTTTTGACGAACAAACCACCCATGGGAGGAGCCTCCGGTGCTGCAGGACATATGAGATTGGACAGGAGTCACTGTAACAGGCTGGTCATGGGCCTTGAACCCTTCAGGGGCGAGGCGTGGGGCCTATCGGGGCGATCCAGGGTGGGCCTGGAAACGGATGGGAGGATCCCGTGGTTCCCATCCCTTGCCCCGAAACAGCTTTGGGCCCTTGGAGCGGCCCTCTAAACTGGGATATTCCCCAAGGATGACCATGACCTCCGGCCTCTGGACCGACTTCAGCCCCTCCCGCCGCTGCCAGTGGGTGGACCTTCTCCGGGGCCTGGCCGTGATCGTCATGATCGAGGTCCACGTGGTGAATACGTGGCTGCGCCTGGAACTGCGACCCGAGTGGCTCAACTACGTGAACGGCCTGGTGGCTCCCAGCTTCCTCATGTGCGCGGGCTTCGCCCTGGTGCTGAGCACCTTCAAGACCGACGGTACCCTGCGGCCTTTCTGGCCCGACACCGCCAAACGCCTGGGCTTCATCCTCCTCTGCGCCTACCTGCTGCACGCCCCCGGCCTCACGCTGGCCGAGTGGACGGTGCTGGGCACCCCCGCCAAGATGCGCGAGCTGTTCAAGATCGACGTGCTCCAGTGCACGGTCTACAGCCTCCTCCTCCTACAGGCCATCGCCCGCACCCTGGGCACTGCCCGGCGCTTCACCTTGGCGGCCCTGGCCCTGGCCCTTTTCGTGGCCCTGGTGAGCCCCACCCTCTGGATCAAGGGCGTGGGTGAAGGCGTGTGGCTGCCCCTGCGCGGCCTGCTGAACGGCAATGATGACCACGGATTGAAGGCGCTCTTCCCCCTCTTCCCCTGGCTGGCCTTCGTGAGCTTCGGCGCCTTCCTGGGCGGGGCCTACCGATTCCTGCGGGCGGAAGTCGTGGGCGAGGCCGGTGAACCCCGGGCCCGCTGGACCGAGGCCCGCTTCCTGCTGGCCCTCCTCGGCCTGGGCCTCGCCATGACGATCTGGGGCTCCCTGCGCAAGAACGGCTGGATCTGGGAGGGCACCTGGAAGCAGACCGCCGGTGGCACTTGGCTGCTGAACGGATACACCTGGAGTGAGCTCACGAGCTTCCACAACACCACCCTGCCTTCCATTGCCGAGCGCCTGGGCTGGATCTGCATGGGCGGCGCCGTGCTGGGCCTCCTCGATCCCGTGCGCCCCAAGCTGCCGGGCGCCAACCCTGTGGAAGCCGCGGGCCGGGAGAGCCTCCTGCTCTACATGCTCCACCTGAACCTCATCTACGGCCTGCTCATGACCCCCTTCGTGGTGGGCCGCACGGGCTGGGATTGGAACACCCAGGGCTGGGCCGTCACCATCCTCCTCACCATCGCGATCATGGGCCTCAGCCTTTGGGCGGGCGTGCTCTGGCAGCGCATGCGGCAGACCCACGACCGCATGCGCGCCTGGCAGCGGGCCGGCCTCGCGGTGCTGGCCCTCAACTTCATCGCCGGAGGCTGGCTCACCTTCCGCTTCCTCCTCCAGAGCCCCGAACTGGCTCGGGAGCCCTACCCCTTCCTCAACGCCGCCCGGGAACGGAAGGGCCTCAAGCCCACCCCCGACGGGCTGGCCCGCGACCCCGAAGAGGTCTTCCGGGAAGAGGAGCGCCTGGGCCGGGTCGTGACGCCGGAGGCCAGGGTGAAACGGGCAGAACAGATCCGGAATCGGTAGGGCGCGCCTCTGTGACCAGCCTTTTCCCTGGTTAGACTGGTTCCGTGGACCCCAACGCCAGTACCCCGACTTGGCTCATCGCCCTTCTGATCGGTCTGCTCCTTTACCGGAGCGCGCTGGCCATGATGTTGAGCGCCCATCACGCGTTGACGAGCCTGCAACGGCGGCGGCTGCTGGAGGAAGAGGCCATCCTCGACCCGGAGCTGGCGGCGCTGCTGGAAAGGCCCCAGGTGCTGGGCATGGGCCTATCCCTGGTCACCCAGTTCCTGTTGGTGGCCCTCCTCGTCCTAAGCTGGCCCCTCAAGCCCGCCATCCCCGGCGGGTGGGCAAGCCTGGCGGCCATCACCCTCGCCTTCCTCTGGGGCCTGGACATGGCCCTGCCCACCATCCTCACCTCCCAGGAGCCCGGCCTCTGGCTGGCCCGGATCTGGCCGCTCTACGCGCCCATCCATCCCATCTTCGACCTCCTCGTGTCCCCCCTGGCCCGCCGCCTGGAGCGCCGCCGCGCGGAGGCCGACAAGATCCGGGATGGCGAAGATGAACCCGCCAGCGAGGACGCCGTGACCGCCCTCATCGAAGAAGGCGAGGCCGAGGGCATCCTCGAGGAATCCGATTCCGAGTTGATCCGCAACGTGGTGAGCTTCGGCGATACCGTGGTGCGCGAAGTGATGACGCCCCGCACCCGCATCAAGGCCCTGAGCGGAGAGACCACCGTACCCGAGGCCTGGCAGGCCTTCATGAAGAGCCGCCACGCCCGCCTGCCCGTCTTCGACGGCGCCATCGACAAGATCCTCGGCATCCTGCTGCTGAAGGACCTGATGCAGCTCCCCGACCAGGATCCCCGGCATGCGAAGGACCTCTGCAAACCCGCCCTCTTCGTGCCCGAGAGCAAGCCCGTCTCCGAGCTCATGAAAGAGATGCAGCGGCAGCGGGCCCAGTTGGCCGTGGTGGTGGATGAGTTCGGCACCGTCTCCGGCCTCGTCACCATGGAGGACCTGCTGGAGGAAGTGTTCGGCGAGATCCGCGATGAGCACGAAGGCGCCATGGAGATCCAGCCCCTGCCCGATGGCAACCTGCTGGTGAGCGGCCAGTCCCACGTGGACGACGTCTCCGCGCCCCTGGATCTCACCTGGGAACACGAGGGCTTCGACACCATCGGTGGCCTCGTCATGGCCCGCCTGGGCCGCGTGCCCAAACCCCAGGACCGCGTGGCCGTGGAGGGCGCCACCCTCACGGTGCTGCGCATGGAAGGCACCCGCATCATCCAGGTGAAGGTCGAGCCCACCCGGTAATCGGGCCGCGCCCCCCGTTCGCCGGAAGGCCCCCGCCGTTCGTCGGAAACCCAACGGAGGGTTCCTGGGAAGCGCATCATGGACCCAGATCCTTGATCCGGGAGGTACACCATGGCTGAGAATCCCTATTCCGCGCCCGAAGCACCGTTGTATGGCGGTGGCCCCGCCGCATCCGCCCCCAAGCCCCCCAGCTTCCTCGATCAGGTGGTGGGTGTGTTCACGGAGCCCACGGCCCTGTTCCAGAAGCTGCGCCAGTCGCCCTCCTGGATCCCCGCGGTCGTCAGCTTTTGCATCCTCGGCATCGTGGTGACCCTCGTTTGGGGCTTGAAAGTGGATGCGGACGCCATGATGCGCCCCATGTTGGAGCGCAACCCCAACATCCAATCCGGGCAAATCGACACGATCATTGAAATGCAGAAGAAATTCCTCGTGCCCATCGGCCTCGTGGGCGCCGTGGCCGCGCCCTGGCTCTGGGTCCTCTTCATGGGCTTCATCTATTGGCTGGTGGGACGCGGCATGGCCGAAGAGGGCGAGCCCTCCTACCCCCAGGCCCTCACTGCCGCCTCCGTACCCGCCCTCGTGGGCCTCGTGCACGGCGCGCTCATGATCATCATGGCCTTCCTCCGTCCCGTGGGCGGCCTTACCCCCGAAAAGCTCACGCCCACTTCAGTCGGATTCTTCGTGGCCGCGGAAAGCCCGAAGGTGGTGACGGCCCTGTTCGCCCTGGATCTCTTCTCCATCGCCACCTGGGCGCTCAGCTACCTCGCCTGTCGGCACCTGCTGCGCCTGAAGGTTTCCGGTGCGATCCTCTCCACGTTCCTCCTGGTCTTCTTCCAGGCGGGCCTCAAGATCATCTTCGCCAAGTAGGTTTTCATGAAAAAGATGCACCTCCTCCTTGGAGGCGGCGGATTGCTCGTCGTCCTCATCATCGCCGGCCTCATGGCGGGCGGCCCCCGGGATGAATCCGACCGCTTCTCCTGGGACAAGGTCCTCCGCGGCGACATCCGCGAAACGCTGACCGCCTCCGGGGAAATCCGCGCCAAGGTGCAGGTGAACGTGGGCACCACGGTCATGGGTGAGATCCGCAAGCGGCACGTGGAGGACGGCCAGGATGTGAAGGTGGGCGATCTCCTTGTCACCATCGATCAGGAGCGTCTGAAGCAAGCGCTCTTCCAGGGCCAGGCCGCCCTGGATGCCGCGCGAAAGGAAAGCGAGCGACTGGAAGCCGCCCGCAAGCGCAGCCTGGAATCCTTCGCCCGCACGGAATCCCTCTTCAATCAGAAGCTCCTGAGCGATGAAGAATTCCGCCAGGCCAAGCTGGCCCGCGAAAGCAGCGAGCTGGCCGCCGCCGCCTCCCGCGCCAACGTGGCCCAAAGCGAGGCCAGCGTCGCCGGCCTTCGGGATGGCCTCGCCAAGAGCACGCTGCGGGCGCCCATCAGCGGCCGCGTCACCAGCCTCAAGGCCGAGATGGGCGAGATGGCCATCCCAGGCACCTCCAACCTGCCCGGCGCCACCCTCATGGTCATCAGCGACATGAGCACGCTCATGGCCGAGGTGAAGGTGAGCGAAGGCGAAGTGGTGCGTACCAAAGTGGGCCAGACCGCCCAGGTGGCCGTAGAGGCCCTGCCGGGCCGCGTATTCCCCGGCACCGTGATGGAAGTGGCCACCGGCGCCGAGAAGACCGGCCAGGACGCCAACCTCTACAAGGTGAAGGTGATGCTCGACATGAAGGCCGAGGACATCCCCAAGCTGCGCCCCGGCATGAGCGCCCGCGCTGTGATCCTCACCAGCGAGGCCAAGGGCGTACTTCAGGTGCCCCTCCAATCCGTGCTGGAGCGGGAAGGGAGCCTGGAGGATGCCAAGAAAAAGGGCCTGCTCGCCCCCGCCGTCCGCACCATCGTCATGGTGGCCAAGGCCGGCCATGCCCAGGAGCGGGAAGTCCGCACGGGCATCGCCAGCACCCAGTTCATCGAAGTGCTGGAGGGCGTGAGCGAAGGCGATCAGGTGCTCACGGGCCCTTTGCGCAAGCTGAAGGAATTGAAGGACAAGGCCTCCATCTCCCTCAAGGCCCGCAGCGATGCTGAATTGGCCAAGGCCCTTGAGAAGGAGAAGAAGTGAGCATGGAGGTCCGCGAGCCCCTCGTCGCGGCGCTGAAGAGCCTGCGCGCGAACAAGCTCCGCTCGGGGCTCACCACGCTGGGGATCATCATCGGTGTGGCCGCTGTGATCATCGTGGTGAGCCTCATCCAGGGCCTCCAGGGCAGCGTGCTCAAGCAGATCGAAAAGGCGGGCAGCCAGACGCTCATCGTCCGCCCCGTCTTCCCCACGGACATGCCCTACAGCGAGTTCACCAAGATCAAGAATCGCGACCTCTACATGGAGGACATGAAGGCCCTCCAGCGCATGGTGCCCGTACTCACCACCATGACGCCCCTCTATTTCAACGGCAGTGAAGTGAAGGCCGCCGGGAAGACTGCGGGCGTGAACCTCATCATGACGGATGAGAGCTATCTGGAACTCAACGCCATCAACCTCACCGCGGGCCGCAATTTCGTGCCCTCGGACAACCGGCTGGCCAGCAAAGTGGCCATTGTGGGACCCCGGGTGCTGGAGAAGCTGGGCATCAAGGACCGGCCCATCGGCCGCATCATCCAGACGCCGCAGATGGCCCTGGAAATCGTGGGCGTGATCGAAGAGCAGGGCTCCAGCCTGGGCAATGATCCCGACAGCAACGTCATCATCCCGCTCACCACCGGCCGCGCCACCCTCACGGATCAGCAGCGCAAGCAGCTCATCTTCCAGGCCCGCGTGGATCCCCGCATCAACGTGGACGACGGCGCCGACCTGCTCACGGAGGCCCTGCGCCGCATCAAGGGCCTGAAGACTGGCGAGCCGGAGGGCTTCAAGGTGTTCAGCCCCAAGCAGATCGCCGGCATCGTCTCGAGCATCATGGGCGCCATCACCGCCGTCGCCGGTGGCATGGTGAGCATCGCCCTCCTGGTGGGCGGCATCGGCATCATGAACATCATGCTGGTGAGCGTCACCGAGCGCACTCGGGAGATCGGCATCCGCAAGGCCGTGGGCGCCAAACGCCGGGACGTGATGCTGCAGTTCCTCATCGAGGCGGCCCTACTCTCGGTGCTCGGCGGCGCCATCGGCATCGGCGTGGGCTACGCCCTCGGCGCGGCCATCGGCAAGGCCCTGCTCGGCGTCGTGGGCGGCATCCCCCTCTGGGCCCTCATCAGCGCCTTCGCCGTGCCCGCGGCCATCGGCCTCATCTTCGGCATCTACCCCGCCGCCAAGGCCAGCAAGCTGGATCCCATCGAGGCCTTGCGCTACGAATAGGGCGGGGTGGCCCAGCCGACTTTTTCAAAGCGTGTCCTCCGCAGGCATGCGGTTCACCCGAAGGTAGGGGAGCACCATCCCCATCCCAAGGAGACCCCATGTCCCGCATGACCGCCTTCGCCGCCCTGCTGGTCCTCGCCAGCTCCGCCCTCCTGGCCCAGGATCGTCCGCCCTTCGACAATCCTTACCTGGATAAGAACCTCAATCGGGTGGACTTGGCCCGGCCCGTTCCCTCGATCTCCCTCGACAAGGAGGATTTGCAGGTCACGTGGCCCCAGGTCTTCCGACCCACGCCAGCCCCGCTCGCCAATTTCCAGGTGTTCGCGGGGTTACCGGATAAGGATGGGGATCGCGAGGGTTCGGCTTTCTATTCTCCGTGCCTCTACCGCCCCACCCGGATCACCGCCCTCGGCCGTGGCGCCTTCTTCGTCGGGCAGGAGAACGGTGAAGTGCGCCTGCTGGATGGGTACGGCGCCTATCATTGGTTCGTGCCCAGCGGTTCCGCCGAACCCCTCGCGGGCTTTCCGAATACCGATATCGCCCAGGGTTCCGGCGGCACCATCATCCGCAGCGATCGCTATTCCAATTGGATGTGGCCCAGCCTGCCCACCTCCGGCAATCGGATAACGAGCTTGGCCCTCGATGGCCACGACCGACTCTGGGCCGTGGATGGTGAAGAGCTCAAATTCGTCGATGCCAACACCGGTTCAGGGCCGACCTCGGTGATTGCCAAAGGCACCCCCGAGCCCTTCCAGAGTGGCACCTTCAAACCCACGCTGGTGGCCGCCGATCCCTCCCTCGACCGCGTCATCGTCGTGTCCAACGAAGCCATTTATGAGGTGGATCCCCGCACGAAGAACCTGCGCCACCTGGCGGGCATCCCCGGCTCCATCGGGTACACCGTCGACGGCCCCGGCGATCAGGCTCGGTTCATCCGTATCACCGGCATCGCCGTCCACCGCTCAGGCTGGATCCTCGTGGCCGAAGGCGACGGGTACCTGCGCTGGGTGAAGCCCACAGGCGAAGTTGAAACCATCAAGCTCGGCGGCCCCGGCCTCTATTATCGAATGGTCGAACTGGGCGAAGTCGCCTTCGATGGCGACGTGGCCCTGGTGACGGACGCCTTCCATCACGTCGTGTGGAAGGTCTATTAAAGACCTGCCTGTCACTTCCCAGGCTTGATCACCAGTTCCAAGAAGGCCTTGGCCGCGTGGCTCAGCTCCCCCTCGGGGCGGTGGACCACGCGGATGGCCCGTTCGATGGCCATGCCCTTGATGCGCACTTCCTTGAGACGCCGATCCTTCAGCGCGTCGGCCACGCTCATGCGCGGGAGGATGGCGAGGCCCGCTCCCCGGATCACAAAGGCCTTGATGGTCTCGATGGTGGAGAGTTCCACGGCGATGTTCAGCGGCGTGCGATGAGCCGCGAAGAAATCCACCAGCCGGGTGCGGGCAGGGGTGCGGGCATTGTGGGCCACGAAGGTCTCCGAGCCGAGCTCTTCCACCCGCACCTCCTTGCGCCGCGCCAGCGGATGCTTGGGGGGCACCACGAGCACCAGGGGATCCCGGTGGATGAGGTCGCTATCCACGCCCGCCGTGCCGGGGTCAAAGGAGATGAAGCCCACGTCCAAGCCGTACTCCAGCACCTGACGCGGGATCTGTTCGGAGGTGCTCCGGTATACCTCCACCTTGATGGAGGGATACCTTTTCCGGAAGGCCACGAGCAGCTCGGGCAGCAGGTAGAGCGAGGTGCTCTCGTTGGCCCCGATGCGCAGGCGGCCCCGCGTGAGGCCCCGCATCTCGGCGATGGAGGTCTGGGCCTCCTCCCGCAGGAAGATGAGGCGGTGGGCGTAGTTCTGCAGCAGGCGCCCCGCTTCCGTGGGCACCACCTTCCGGGGGTTCCGGTCCAGGAGGCGCTCTCCCAGCTCCTCCTCCAGCCGCTTCAGCGCGAGGCTCAAGGCCGGTTGGGTGCGGCCCACCCGCTCTGCGGCCCGGGAGAAATTCCCCTCCTCCACCACCGCGAGGAAGAAACTCAGCTGATCGAACTCCATGAATCACCTATTTGTTTTTCTTATCACACCCTTTATTTTAATCATTTTTTGAAATCATGCACCTTCCCTAGCCTTGGAGGCAAGGGAGTCCGTGATGGGCCCAGCTCGCATCCGCATCTTCGACACCACCCTCCGGGACGGGGAGCAATCCCCAGGGTGCTCCATGCACCTGGAGGAGAAGCTCCGCATGGCCCTGCAACTGGAGCGCCTGGGCGTGGACATCATCGAGGCCGGCTTCCCCGTGGCTTCCGACGGCGATTTCGAAGCCGTGCGCGCCATCGCCAAAACCCTTCAGCAGCCCATCGTGGCGGGCCTGTGCCGGGCCCTGCCCGCGGACATCGACCGCGCCTGGGAGGCCCTCCGGGAGGCCGCCCACCCCCGCATCCATACCTTCCTCGCCACCTCCGACATCCATCTGGAACACAAGCTGCGGCTCAGCCGCGAGGATGCCCTCGCCATGGCCGTGGCCGGCGTGCGGCACGCCCGGGCCCTCTGCACCGACGTGGAGTTCAGCGCCGAAGATGCCACCCGAACGGACGCGGCGTACCTCTGCCAGATCGTTGAGGCCGTCATCGCCGCCGGGGCCACCACCGTGAACATCCCCGACACCGTGGGCTACACCACCCCCACCGAGTACTTCCAGCTCATCCGTACCCTGGTGGAGCAGGTACCCAACATCGATCGCGCCGTTCTCAGCGTCCACTGCCACAACGACCTGGGCCTGGCCGTGGCCAACAGCCTCGCTGCCATTGAGGCCGGGGCCCGCCAGGTGGAGTGCACCGTGAACGGCATCGGCGAACGGGCCGGCAATGCCGCGCTGGAGGAGGTAGTCATGGCCCTTCGCGTGCGCCAGGATCGCCTGCCCTACGTCTCCGGCATCCGCACCGAGGAGATCGCCAAGAGCAGCCAACTCCTCTCCAACATCACGGGCGTCCACCCCCAGCCCAACAAAGCCATCGTCGGCAAGAACGCCTTCGCTCACGAGAGTGGCATCCACCAGCACGGTGTACTGCGGAATCGGGCCACCTACGAAATCATGACCCCCGAGAGCGTGGGTGTGAAGGTGCAGCACATCGTGCTCGGCAAGCACAGCGGCCGCGCCGCGCTGGCCCAGCGCTATCAGGAACTGGGCTACGACCTCACTAAGCCCGAACTGGAGAAGGCCTACAAGCTCTTCACCAAGCTCTGCGACGTGAAGAAGGAGGTCTTCGAAGAGGACCTCGTGGCCATCCTCCGCGACGGCCTCAGCGACATCCCCGAGACGTGGAAGTTGCGCCTGGCCCAGGTTACCGCCGGAACCCAGGGCTACAGTCATGCCCTGGTCCAGCTGCGCAACGGCGAGCAGGAACCCAGCGGCACGGGCCATGGCGACGGCCCCGTGGCCGCCCTGGTGGATGCCATCGCGGGCCTCACCTCCATCCGTGGCGAGGTCCTGGACTTCCAGGTGCGCGCCGTCAGTGAAGGCAGCGACGCCGTGGGCGAAGTCTTCATGAAGGTGGAAATTGAAGGCGGTTTGCTCACGGGCAAGGCCGCCAGCACCGACATCATCGAGGGCGCCGCCCGCGCCTACCTGAACGCCGTCAACAAGGCCCTCCACGCCCGCCATCTCAAGGCGTCGCGGCAGGCCGTCACGGCATGAGCACGGTAGCTCCCATGAAGCGCCACGACGCCAAGACGCCACGAAAAGCGAATAACGACGGGCTGTCTGCCGAGGCTTCTCGTGGCGCCGTGGCGTCGTGGCGCTGATCTTTTCGATTCCGAAGGAACCCCTCATGCCGATGACCATCACCGAAAAAATCCTCGCCGCCCATGCAGGCCGGGAGTCCGTGCGCCCGGGCGAAATCGTGAACGCGAAGTTGGACCTCGTCATCTGCCATGAGGTGACCACGCCCCCGGCGGTGGAGATGCTGCGCAAGCTGGGCATCACGAAGGTGTGGGATCCCTCCAAGATCCTCGTGACACCCGATCACTTCGTCCCCAACAAGGACATCAAAAGCGCCGAGCTCACCAAGGCCCTCCGCCAGTGGCGGGAGGAGCAGGGCATCGAGCGGTACTACGAAATTGGCAACCACGGCATCTGCCACGCCTTGGCCCCCGAGCAGGGCCACGTGCACCCGGGCATGACCATCATCTGCGGTGACAGCCACACCACCACCATGGGGGCCCTGGGCACCTTCGCTTCTGGTGTGGGCAGCACGGATCTGGCCGCAGGCCTCGCCACGGGCGAGCTGTGGTTCCGGGTGCCGGAGTCCATCCTCTTCAACCTGGAGGGCGCTCCCCAACGGGGCGTCTACAGCAAGGACATCATCCTGGAGATCATCCGCCGCATCGGGGTGGATGGCGCCCGCTACATGGCCATGGAGTACCGGGGCAGCGCCCTGCCCCACCTCAGCATGGAGGCCCGCTTCACCATCACCAACATGGCCATCGAAGCCGGTGGCAAGAGCGGCATCTTCCCCGTGGATGCCATCTCCGAGGCTTACCTGGCCGAGCGCACCCCTGAGCGGGGCACCCGCTACGAGAGCGATGAGGATGCCGTCTACGCCCAGACCCACACCATCCGCGTGGATGAACTGGAGCCCATGGTGGCCCTGCCCGGTCTTCCGAGCAATGGCACGCCCATCTCCCAGGCCAAAGCCGTGAAAATGGACCAGGTCTACATCGGCAGCTGCACCAATGGCCGCATCGAGGACCTCCGCATCGCCGCCTCCGTCTTCAAGGGGAACAAGGTCGCCGCCGGCACCCGCGCCATCGTGGTGCCCGCCACCACGACCGTGTGGAAGCAGGCCATGAAAGAAGGCCTCATGGACATCTTCGCCGAGGCCGGGTGCGTGATTTCCACCGCCACCTGCGGCGCCTGCCTGGGCGGCCACATGGGCGTACTTGGGGCCGATGAGACCTGCCTCTCCACCACCAATCGCAACTTCACGGGCCGCATGGGCCACCCCACCTCCAAGGTGTACCTGGCCAGCCCCGCCACCGCCGCCGCCACCGCCATCGCCGGTGTCCTGTCCGACCCCCGCCCGTTCCTCCCCGCGCCTGCCGCCGAAGAGCAGCAGCTGTGGGGGGTGTAGGAGATCCCATGAGCTTGCCCACCGTCCTCCAGGGCCGCGCCCACGTCTACACCCGGCCCCACATCAACACCGACGAGATCATCCCCGCCCGCTACCTCAATGTGCACGAGGAGGCCGAGCTGGCCAAGCACGCCATGGAGGACATCGACGTGGACTTCGTGAAGAAGGTGCAGCCCGGCGACTTCATCGTGGGGGGCGAGGATTTCGGCTGCGGCTCCAGTCGCGAGCACGCCATCTGGGCCCTGCGCGGCGCCGGCGTGAAGGCCATCATCGCTTCCAGCTATGCCCGCATCTTCTTCCGCAACGCCGTGAACAACGGCTTCCTCGTGCTCGAGTGCCCCGAAGCCGTGGCCGCCATCCAAGATGGCCAGACCCTCCAGTTGGATATCGAAGCCGGTGTCCTCCACATCCAGGAGCCCGGCGCCACCTTCACCTTCGTGCCCCTCAGCGACTTCGCCAAGGCCTTCCTCGCGGAGGGTGGGCTGCTGCCCTACCTCGTGGCTCGAATGAAGGGCGGTGCGGCTTGAAAGGATTTGAACCGCGAATGACGCGAATGGACACGAATGAAGCGCGCCCGTTCCGGCATCCCGTTTTTAATTCGCGTCCATTCGCGTCATTCGCGGTTACGTCGCTTTTCCGTTCCGAGGTCCCATGACGATCCATCGCATCACCGTCCTCCCCGGCGACGGCATCGGTCCGGAGGTCATCCGCGAAGCCGTGGCCTGCTTGGAGCTCCTCGGTCGGGAGCGCCAGCACGATTTCGTGTTCGAGACGCACCCCATGGGCGGTGCGGGCTTCGAGGCTGCGGGCGACCCCCTGCCGGAGCGCACGCTCGCGGCCTGCCTGGCCTCCGATGCGGTGCTCCTGGGTGCCGTGGGCGGCCCGGCCTGGGACAAGCTCCCCGCCCACCAGCGCCCGGAGTCGGGTCTGCTGCGACTCCGCAAAGCCCTCGGCTGCTACGCCAACCTGCGCCCGGTCGCGATCTTCGACGCCCTGGTGGATTCCAGTCCCCTGAAGGCCCCCATCGTGCGGGGCACGGACATGCTCATCGTCCGCGAGTTGGCCGGCGGCCTCTACTATGGCCAACCCCGGTCCCTCGACGCGGATCGTGGCGTAAACACCATGACCTACTCCGCCCCGGAGGTGGAGCGCGTGGCCCGCGTGGCCTTCGACGCCGCCCGCACGCGGCGCAAGCTCCTAACCTCCGTGGACAAGGCCAACGTGCTGGAGGCCTCCCGACTCTGGCGCACCACCGTGGATCGCGTAGCCGCTGACTACCCAGACGTGAAGGTGGAGCACCAGTACGTGGATAGCGCCGCCATGCTCCTGGTGACGAACCCCACCCATTTCGACGTGATCCTCACGGAAAACCTCTTTGGCGACATCCTCAGCGATGAGGCCGCCGTGCTGGGCGGTTCCCTGGGTTTCTTGCCCAGCGCCTCCCTGGGCGGCCCCGTGGGGTTGTACGAGCCCGTGCACGGATCCGCGCCCACCCTCGCAGGCCGGAACGTGGCCAACCCCATCGGTGCCATCGCCAGCGCGGCCCTGCTGCTGCGCCATAGCTTGAAGCTCGAATCCGAGGCCTCCCTCCTGGAACAGGCCATCACCGAGGTCCTGACCGAAGGCTTCGGCACGCCGGACCTCAAAGGGGCCCTTCACACCGTGGGCACCGCCGAACTGGGCGATCGAATCCGCGAGCGCAGCTACCAACTCTGCTGGCAGGGCACCATGCCCGAGCTGGCCGTGGGCCCCTGACATTCCTTAACAAGCGATTTTTGAAATTTAGAATTGACTTCGCCTTCCGGACCCCTAGACTCCACGCATGGCCTTTGGGACTCCCACCTCCGCGCATCGCGCCGACGTTGTCGGCCGCGCTTCGCATGGCGTCCCTTCCGTCGTTGAGTTCTTCGTACCCGTAGCGCCCGTGGCGATCAGCATTCCCAGCCTGATCGTGATTATTCCCAGGACGCGCGCGGGGACCTAAGAGAGTCCACTTCCCACCCGGAAGGCCCCGCGCTCCCACCAGGACGCGGGGCCTTCCCCTTTTCAGGAACCTCCCATGACACCCCCCAAGGATGAAAACGGCCGAAGCGGCCGGCGGCGGAGCTCTGCCCTTGTGGATGGCGCCCACCGCGCCCCCGCCCGGGCCATGCTCAAGGCCACCGGCCTGACCGATGCGGACCTGGCGAAGCCCCTCATCGGCATCGCCAACACCTGGATCGAGGTGGGGCCCTGCAACTTCCACCTGCGGGACTTGGCGGAGCGCGTGAAGGAGGGCATCCGGGAGGCGGGGGGCACCCCCTTCGAGTTCAACACCGTGAGCGTGTCCGACGGCATCACCATGGGGTCCGAGGGAATGCGGACTTCTCTTGTGAGCCGTGAGTTAATCGCCGATTCCATCGAGTTGGTGGGCCTGGCTTACCCCTTTGACGCCCTGGTGGCCCTCAGCGGCTGCGACAAGACCAACCCCGGCGTCGCCATGGCCCTCACCCGCTTGGATCTGCCCGGGGTCGTCCTCTACGGCGGCTCCACGGATGCCGGGCACTGCGATGGCAAAGACCTCACCATCCAGGATGTCTTCGAGGCCGTGGGCGCCTGCTCCGCGGGCCGCCTCTCCGAGGTGGAACTCACCCGGGTGGAGGACAGCGCCTGTCCCGGTGCCGGGGCCTGCGGGGGCCAGTTCACCGCCAACACCATGAGCCTCGTGCTGGAGGCCCTGGGGCTCTCCCCCGCGGGCCTCAACGGCATCCCCGCCACCCACCCCGCCAAGGCCGAAGCCGCCCGCAGCGTGGGCCGCCTGGCCGTGGCCCTGGCGCGTACGGAGCGCCGCCCTTCAACCCTGCTCACCCGCACGGCCTTCCTCAACGCCATCGCTGCCGTGGCCGCCAGCGGCGGCAGCACCAACGCCGTGCTGCACCTCATGGCCCTGGCCCGGGAGGCCGGCGTCGCCTTGGAGTTGGAGGACTTCGACCGCGTGAGCCGCACCACGCCCCTCCTGGCGGATCTCAAGCCCAGCGGCCGCTTCACGGCCCCGGACCTCCATGCCGCCGGGGGCGGCCCCCTCCTCCTCCAACGCCTCATCGCAGATGGCCGCGTGGATGGCCGCGCGCTCACCGTCACGGGGCAGACCTTGGAAGAGGCTTCGGCGCACGGTCGCGAGACTCCGGGCCAGGAGGTGGTGCGACCCACCGACCGCCCGATCAAGCCGGAAGGTGGCCTCGCGATCCTGCGGGGCAGCCTCGCCCCCGCCGGATGCGTGGTGAAGAGTTCCAGCACCCCACGCACCCATCACCTGGGCCCCGCCCGGGTCTTCGACTCCGAAGAGGCGGCCTTCGAAGCGGTCCAGGCGGGATCCATTCAGGAGGGCGATGTGCTCGTGATCCGCTACGAAGGCCCCCGCGGTGGCCCGGGCATGCGGGAGATGCTGGCCGTCACCGCCGCCCTCATGGGCGCGGGTCTGGGCGACAGCGTGGCCCTGCTCACGGATGGGCGATTCAGCGGCGCCACCCGGGGCCTCATGGCGGGTCACGTGGCCCCCGAGGCCGCCGTCGGTGGACCCATCGCCCTTGTCCGCGAAGGCGACAGCATCCTCCTGGATCTCCCGAGTCGGCGACTGGATCTGCTCGTCTCCCCCCAGGAACTGGAGCGGCGCCGGAGCCAGTGGTCGGAGCCTCAGCCTAGGGTCCGCCGCGGCGTCCTCGCCCGCTACGCCGCGGCGGCCCAATGCGCGAGCCAAGGTGCCGGCGCCGGTGTGCCCTTCGCCGCATCTCACCAGGAGGTGATGGCATGAGTGGCCAGTACCTCTCCGGCGCTCAAATCCTTTGGGAGTGCCTCGCCCGCGAAGGGGTGGACACCGTCTTCGGCTACCCGGGCGGCGCCATCCTCCCCGCCTACGATGCCCTGGTAGACGCGCCCATCCACCATGTGCTGGCGCGCCATGAGCAGGGGGCCTGCCACATGGCGGACGGCTACGCGCGAGCTTCGGGGCGCGTGGGCGTCGTCATCGCCACCAGCGGCCCCGGGGCCACCAACCTGGTGACGGGCCTCGCCACGGCCATGCTCGACAGCACGCCCTTGGTGGCCATCACCGGCCAGGTGGGCAGCGGCGTGTTGGGCACCGATGCCTTCCAGGAGGTCGATGTCACGGGCGTCACCCTGCCCATCACCAAGCACAACTTCCTCGTCACCCGGTCGGAAGATCTGGCCGGCGTGCTACGCGAAGCCTTCGCCATCGCGCGCAGCGGCCGACCGGGCCCCGTGCTGGTGGACATCACCAAGGACGCCCAGCAAGCCACCACCACCTTCGACTGGGAAGCCGCCGCGCCACGCCGCGCACACCGCCGTCCCACCCCCGAACTCTCACCGACGGACCTCGAGCAGGCGCTCACCATGCTCACCCAGGCCGAGCGTCCCCTCATCCTGGCGGGCCACGGCATCACCCTCAGCGGGGCTCGCGAGGCCGTGCTGCACCTCGCCGAGCGCCAGGATCTTCCCTACGCCGCCACGTTGTTGGGCCTGGGCGCCCTGCCCGCCACCCATCCCCTCGCGCTTGGCATGATGGGCATGCACGGCGAGGCCTGGGTGAATCAGGCCATCCAGGAGGCCGACCTCCTCCTCGCTTTCGGCATGCGCTTCGATGACCGCGTGACCGGCCGCCTCAGCGCCTTCGCACCCAAGGCCAAGAAGCTGCACGTGGACATCGACCGCTCCGAGTTCCACAAGAACGTGCCCGTGGATCTCGCCATCCATGGCGATTTGAAAGGTGTGGTCGAGGCCCTCCTGGCGAAAGCGGAGCCCTGCACGCGAACGCCCTGGCAGGCCCGCCTCCGGGAGCTCAAAGGCGACGCCTCTGTTCGCGACATCCAACAGCTCCCGGATGAGGGCGTCCTCTACGCCGCCCACGTGATTCACGACCTCTGGCGGCTCTGCCCCGAGGCCACCGTTGTCACCGATGTGGGCCAGCACCAGATGTGGGAGGCCCAGTATTGGCGACATGAGGGGGAACGCAGCCTCATCACCTCGGGGGGCCTGGGCACCATGGGCTTCGCCCTGCCCGCGGCCCTCGGTGCTCAGAAGGCCCGCCCCGATCAGGAAGTGTGGGTCATCGCCGGCGACGGTGGCTTCCAGATGACCAGCTGCGAACTCATGACCGCCGTGCAGGAGGGCGTGCCCCTCCGCATCGCAGTCGTGAACAACGGCTTCCTGGGCATGGTGCGCCAGTGGCAGGAGTTCTTCTACGAACGGCGCTACGCCGCCAGCCCCATCCTCAGTCCCGATTTCGTCAAGCTCGCGGAAGCCTACGGGCTCACCGCCTTCCGGGTGGACACGCGCGGTGGCATCGCGGATGCCGTAGCCCAGGCCCGCGCCGTGCCGGGCGCCGCCCTCATCGAGTTCCGCGTGCAGCAGGAGGACAGCGTCTTCCCCATGGTTCCCGCCGGCGCCGCCCTGCACGAAATGATCCGCCGCCCGGCGCCTTCTGTTCTCGCTGAGACCGGTGCAGACCTGGCCTAAAAGGCTGGTAACAGAGGACACAGAGAAACACAGAGGACACAGAACAAAACCCCTAAAGGCCTTCTTCTTTTCTCCAGCTATTCTCTGCGCCCTCTGTGCTCGCTCTGTGCCCTCTGTGACCAGCTCCTTTCCCCGCACTCCGGAGTCCACCCCATGACCGAATCCCACTGCATCCTCGCCCTCCTCGACGATGAACCCGGCGTGCTGGATCGCGTGGCGGCGCTGTGTCGCCGTCGGGCTTTCAACATCCAGAGCCTCACCGTGAGCCCCGCCTCGGAGCCCGGCGCCAGCCGCATGACGCTGGTGGTGGAGGCCACGGAGATCGGCGCCCGCCGCGTGGTGGCCCATCTCGAGAAGCTCGTGAATGTGCAGAGCGTCGACCTGCTCCAAAGCGGCGACCTCGCCCGGGACCTCTGCCTGGCCCGCGTGGCCTGCGGCCCTGCTTCGCGCCCCGCGGTGCTGCAATTGGCCGAAGTCTTCCGGGCCCGGGTGGTGGACCTCGCCGCCGACAGCCTCGTGCTGGAGTGCACGGGAAATCGCACCAAGGTGGACCGCTTCATCGACGTCCTCCGCCCCTTCGGCCTGTTGGACCTCGGCCGCAGCGGCGCCGTAGCCATGGCCCGCACCCCCGCCGATCCTGCCTTCGCCGCTTCCGCCTGAATCCCTACCCACCCTCACCTCAAGGAGCCACCCATGGCCACCCTCTTCTACGATTCCCACGCCGATCTCGCCCTCATCCGCACCAAGAAGGTGGCCGTCCTCGGCTACGGAAGCCAGGGCCACGCCCACGCCCTCTCCCTGAAGGACAGTGGCGTGGCGGTTCGCGTGGGCCTGCCTGCCGCCAGCCGCAGCCGTGCGAAGGCTGAAACGGCGGGTCTCACCGTAAACACCCCCGAGGAAGCTTCCGCATGGGCCGACGTGGTCATGGTGCTCACGCCCGACACCGGCCAAGCCGCGCTCTACGAAGCCGCAATCCTGCCAGCACTGAAGCCCGGCAAGACGCTGATGTTCGCCCATGGCTTCAACATTCGCTACGGCACCATCGCGGTGCCCGAAGGGGTGGACGTGAGCCTCGTGGCGCCCAAGGCGCCGGGCCATCGGGTGCGGGAGGTCTTCGTGGAGGGAGGTGGCGTTCCCGGCCTCGTGGCCGTACATCAGGATGCCTCCGGCCAGGCCCTGGACCTGGCCCTCAGCTACGCCAAGGCCATCGGCCTCACCCGGGCCGGCGTGCTGGAGACCACCTTCGCCGAGGAGACGGAGACGGACCTCTTCGGTGAGAAGGCCGTGCTCTGCGGCGGCGCCGCCGCCCTGGTGAAGGCCGGCTTCGAAACGCTGGTGGAGGCGGGCTACCAGCCGGAGATCGCCTACTTCGAGTGCCTCCACGAGCTGAAGCTCATCGTGGACCTCATGTACCGCGGCGGCCTCTCCTACATGCGCTACAGCGTGTCCGACACCGCCGAGTACGGCGACTACACGGGCGGCCCCCGCGTGGTGCCCGCGACCATCAAGGCGGAGATGCGCGAGATCCTGAAGGAGATCCAGGATGGCCGCTACGCCGCCGCGTGGATCCAGGAGAACCAGACGGGCCGCGCCTGGTTCGAGGGCCAGCGCGCCGCGGAGCAAGAACATCAACTGGAAGTGGTGGGTCGGCAGCTGCGCGCCATGATGCCCTTCCTCCACCCCGTAGAAGCACCCCAATTGGAAGGGACCTCCCGATGAAGGTCTGGCTCGACGGTCAACTCCTCCCCGTGGACCAAGCGGGCGTCAGCCCCCTGGCCCACGGTCTCCATTACGGCACCGGCGTCTTCGAGGGCATCCGCGCCTACGCGACGCCGGAGGGCTCCGCCATCTTCCGTCTGAAGGATCACCTGGCGCGCATGGCCCGGGGTTGCTCCGTCATCGCCCTGCCCTTTGACGCAGCCACAGCCGAGAAGGCTTGCCTGGAGGTGCTGGAAGCCAATGGACTCGAAGACGCCTACCTGCGCCCCTTGGCCTTCTTCGAGACGGGTGGGCTCGGGCTGGACGTCCATAACCTCAAGCCCCGCCTGCTCGTGGCGGCCCTGCCTTGGCAAAGCCACCTGGGCGAGGCGGGCTCCAAGGGCGTGGCCATGCTGAGCAGCGCTTGGCGCCGCAACAGCCGCCACGCGCTACCACCCCTAAAGCTCTGCGGCGGCTACGTAAACAGCATCCTGGCCAAGCGGGAGGCCACGGGGCTGGGCTATGACGAAGCCCTCTTCATGGATCGCCAGGGACGTGTGGTGGAGGCCACGGGGGAAAACCTTTTCATCGTGAAGGACGGCAAGGTCACGGCCAACGAGCATCCGGATGCCCTGCCCGGCATCACGCGGGACACCGTCATCGCCCTCACCGGGGCGACCCGAAAGGGCCTCACCCGCAAGGAGGTGTTGGACGCCGACGAGGTCTTCCTCACGGGCACCTCCGCCGAAGTGGCCGCCGTGGCGCGCCTGGATCAGCACACCTTCGGTGCCAATCCATTCACGCGGGCCTTGCAGGCCCGCTACGCATCCCTGGTGCGCGGGGGGGATGCCACTCGGGAGGAGTGGCTCACGCGGCTCCGGCCCGCCCTGGCGAGCTGATCATGACCCCTTGCGAGGTAGGGGCCCTGGATTTCGCCAGGGCCCAGGCGAGGCTCCGTCCGCACCTGCGGCGGACGCCCCTGCTGAGGCTGCACGTGCCCACACCTTCGGGGCCTGTGGGGGCGGTGGCGAAGCTGGAATGCCTGCAGGTCACGGGCTCCTTCAAAGTGCGGGGCGCCCTCAACGCCATCGCCCACATGGACGCCGCGGAGGTCGTGGCCTGCAGCGGCGGAAACCACGGATTGGGGGTGGCCCACGCGGCCCGGGCCCTGGGTCGGCGCGCCATCGTTTTCCTCCCCTCCGATGCGCCCAAGACTAAAGTCGCCGGGCTCCACCGGTTGGGCGCCCAGGTGCGCCAACCCTCGCCGTCCATGGCCGAGGCCTTCGATGCGGCGCGCGCCTTCGCCCAGGCCGCCCGGCTTCCCCTGATCCATCCCTACGACCAGCTCGACGTCATCGAAGGCCAGGGAACGCTGGGGCTCGAGCTGTGGGAGGAGGCTCCCGAGGTGGCGCAGTGGGCGGTGGCTGTGGGCGGGGGCGGCCTGGCCGCGGGCCTCAGCCTGGCCCTGGAGGGTCAGGCCTCCGTGGTGGCGGTGGAGCCGGAGACCTGCGCCTGCTACGACGCCGCCTTCCGCGCCGGAAGCCCCGTCACCATCGACCCCTCGGGCCCGGCCCGCAGCAGCCTCGGGGCGCCGCGGGTGGGCGATCTGCCCTTCGAGCTCCTCCGCACCCACGTGGGCTGGCCTCTGCTCGTCTCCGATGAGGAACTCCTCGGGGCTCAGGTCTGGCTGTGGCAGGAGGTGCGCTTGCTGGTGGAGCCCGGCGCCTGTGCGGGCCTCGCGGGGCTGATGTCCGGCCGATGGAAGCCCGAAGGCCCGGCGGGGTTGGTGTTCTGTGGGGGCAACGTGGACGGGCTACCCGGAGGTTGAATGAAAAACGGCGGCCCGAGGGCCGCCGTTCTAGAAAAAGCGGATCGGATCAGTCGGCGACGGCGAAGACGACGCGGTCGTTCTTGAGGCGCTCGGGATCCAGGATCTTCACCGTGGCGGAAGACTTATCCTCAGCGTAGGCGATGGAGTAGTGCTTGTCCTTCTCCAGGGATCCGGGGACGACGCTGATCTTGCTGATCTTCTTCACGCCCAGGTCGGCGGCGCGAATGACCACTTCGGGGTTGGCATTGCCTTCGAGCAGCAGGTCCTTGTCGAACTTGGCGACGGTGGCCTTGGGGCCCATGCGGTCCTTGGTGAAGACGGGGACGACGATCACGCCATCCTGCTCCAGCTGCTTGCGGGCGCCGATGAGGTAGTGCATGGAGTTCAGCTTGGCCTTCTGGGCGCCGCTGAGGTTGGTGAGTTCCCCCACCTGGCCCTGCAGGGTGTTCTTCTCGGTGCGGAGGGCGCTGATCTCCTCCTCGATCTTCACGCGCTGGGCCACGAGGCTGTCCACTTCATCGGCGAGGCCGTGGGCGATGGCGCGGGTGTCATCCCGCTCCCGCTCAAGGGCGATGCGCTGGCCCTTCACGTACTCGGAGGGGCTGATGGCCGCCTTACCCTGAGTGACGGTGGTGAGGTAGGTGCCGTTGAAGTACTGGTGGTAGACCTGCCAGCCGGGCTGAAGTTCTTCCATCAGGTTGGCCTTGGCGGCGAGGGCCTTGGCCTTCTCTTCGCCAAGTCCCTTGCCCTTGAGGAAGCGCACGGCCAGGGCGAAGTGGTTGTCCTTCTCCGTGGCGATCTGGGGCTTGGGCAGGTCGGCCTTCAGGCGGGCCACGCGGCCTTCCAGCTCCTTGATCTGCTTATCGCGGTCGAGGATCTCCTGGATGAGGGCAGCGGTGCCGTTGTCCTTCTCCTCCTTGACGCGCTTCTCCAGAAGGGTGCGCTGGGCATCCGTGAGCTGCACGCCCTGGGCGTTGGGCTGCATGCCGGCCTGGTTCAGGGCCTGGGTCTGGGTCTGGGCGGCCTGCTTCACCTGACCTTCGGCCTTTTCGGCCTCGGTCACCTTGCGGACGAGATCTTCAGCTTTGGCGGCCTCGGCCTGATCGGCTTTGCGGTCGCAGCCCAGGGAGAGGGCCAGAGGGGTGATCGCCAAAGCGGCGCCCAGGGCGAAACGGTGCATGGTTTTCATGGAACCTCCTACGGATTCGGATCGGGTCGGTCCAGCCTAGGGTGCGCTTGCCCTGGGGGATCCGCCAGGGGTTTCCGCCCCTCTGGGGGGCCTGGCCCTCCCACCGAACGCCCCGTTTCACCGGTCGAACCGTCGGTCACAGGCGGGTCACGCCCCCAAAACCGGGGCTTCGCGGGGTACGCCCCTCGGGAATCGAGGTTGGAAATCCTGCGTTTCAGGGGCCTTTCCAAGGCGTCCAAACTCTCCCCAAGGGGCCCCCCTTGTCCAACCGGAGCGCTTAATTCACATTGGGTTTGACTGGGAGTGTCTCCATGCGCATCCGATTGTTGTTGCCTGTCATCGCCTTACTGGCCCTGGGTTGCACCTCTTCCGACAGCCATTCCGACTATCGCCTCCGTTACACCAACGCGGTGGTGGTAGCCGACTTGGACGGCGATAACCGCCCGGATGTCATCACCGGGAACGGTACCTACGTGGAAGGCGGAGCCGAGGCCGGCTACGCCTCCATTTCCCTCCAGGTCACGCCGGGCACCCTCGGCGCCCCCACCCGCTACGCCGTGGGCGGGGATCCCGCGGCGCTGGCCGTGGGTGATCTCAACGGCGACAACCGCCCCGACCTGGTGGTGGCCAATGCCGCCAGCGGTACCGTGTCGGTGTATTTCCAGAGCCCGACCACGGCCGGCACCTTCACCCTGGCCGCCACCCTCAACACTGGAGCCCTCACGCCCTTGGATGTGGCCATCGGCGACCTCAACCAGGACAACCGGCCGGACATCGCGGTGGCCACCGCAGGCTCCAACAGCGTGCAGATTTTCTATCAGACCGCCACGGCGGGCACCTTCCTCCCGGCCGCCAGCCTCGCCGTCAACGGAGATCCCCGCGCCATCGTGGTGGCGGACCTCAATGGCGACCTCCGCCCTGACCTCGCCGTGAGTACCACCGCCGATAGCGTGTCCGTGTTCTTCCAGAACGTCGCCCCGGGGACCTTCGCCACGGCCCTGGAGCTCCCCGTGGGGGCCCGCCCCGTGGCCCTGAAAGCCGTGGACCTCACCGGCAGTGGCCGCCTGGATCTGATCACCGCCAACTACCGGGCCGTGACCCCCCAGGACGGGATCACCGTGTTGCTGCAGACCGCCCCAGGCGTGTTCGCGGCAGGCGCCAATTACGACATCGGCGATTACTATGCCGCCGGCCTCGCCGTCGGGGATCTGGATGGCGATAACCACCCCGATCTGGTGGTGGCCTGCGCAGGCCTGCCGGGTGATCCGGGCAGCGTGGCCGTGCTCAAGCAGAACCCCGCCAGCCTGGGGACCTTCCTGGCCCCGGACAACTACATCGGCTACACGGGCCCCTTGGGCGTGGCCATCGGCGACCTGAACAACGACGGCCTCCCGGATCTCGTGGTGGCGGATGGCAAACCCTATCAGCGCCCTCAGATCAGCGGGCAACCAGGAACCTTCGGCCCTGGGTCCTTCCTCGGCTACTGATTCGAATTTTCTTTCCGGGGCTCGGCGTAGACGGTGACCACCTGGGATTTCAGGGTGTCCATCTCACGCCGGGCCTCCACCTGGCATTTCGGGCAGATGCCATGGGTGAGCTTGGCCCCCTTGGACTGGAGGTAGCCTTCCACCCCCTGCCAGAGCCCATGGTCATCCCGCACCTTGCGGCACCAGGCGCAGACGGGCAGGAGGTCCTGCAAGCGCCCCACTTCCTCGAGGGCATCCTCCAGGGCCGAATTCCGGTTCTGGATGCCCTCCAGGGCTGCGCGCAACCGATCCACCACCCAGGCTGCCACCCCATAGGCGAAGCAGTGATTGAAGACGCTGATGGCCCTGAACAGGGTCTGCCCCTCCGTGGGGAAGCCCATGTTGAGGTCGGCCACCAGCCAGGTGATGCCCGTGAGCCCGGCGAACGCGAAGCCCCACCGGCGCCCGCCGCTCCAGGCCGCGAGGGCCACGGGCAGGAAGTAGAAGCTCCCGAAGGTGAGCGTCACCGGCGTATGGCTCTCCAACCAGCCCAGGAGCATCAGGCCCGCACCTGCCAAAGGCAGGCACCACGCCGGGGAGAGGGGAACGGGTCGCATCGGATCTCACTCCCTTTCGGCCTGGCCCCCACCCTCTGTTAATTCGCCCTTGGACTGCTCAAGATAACGACGTTGGGAGACTTAGCATGCGCCGTGCCCTCGTCTTCATCACCTTGCTCACCACCGGAGTCCTCGTGGGTTGGTGCAGCACCCATTCTCTGGCCGATGCCAGCCGGCCCAGGGCCGTGGATCCCCGGGGTCCCCTGCTCGAACAGGAGAAGGTCACCATCCAACGCTTCAAGGAGGCCTCTCCTTCGGTGGTCTACATCACCACCACCGCCGAGCGGGCCCGGGATCTCTTCGGGTTCAGCCGAGTGGAGGTACCTTCGGGCACGGGCACGGGATTCATCTGGGATGCGAGCGGCCACGTGGTCACCAACTTCCACGTAATCCAAAACGCTCGCCGGGCCTTCGTCACCACCAGCGATGGCGTGGTGCACGAGGCCGCCTACGTGGGCGCGGCCGGGGACAAGGACCTCGCCGTGCTGAAGATTCAGGAGCCCCCCAGCAAGCTTCGCCCCATTCCCATGGGCTCCAGCGGCGACCTCCAGGTAGGCCAGGGCGTCCTCGCCATCGGCAACCCCTTCGGGCTCGATCAAACCCTCACCACCGGCGTGGTGAGCGCCCTGGGTCGGGCCATCCAAAGCCCCGAAGGGCGCGAGATCCGGGGCGTGATTCAGACCGACGCGGCCATCAATCCCGGCAACAGCGGCGGGCCCCTGCTGGATACCGCCGGCCGCCTCATCGGCGTGAACACCGCCATCCAAAGCCCCAGCGGCGCCTCCGCCGGCATTGGCTTCGCCGTGCCCGTGGATACGGTGAACCGCGTGGTGCCCCAGCTCATCAGCCGGGGCCGCCTGGAGCGGCCGGACCTCGGCTTCGAGCCCGTTTCCCCGGCCGCCGTGGAGCGCTACTTTGGCTCGCTCAAGGGCGTGATGGTGGGGCGCCTCACCCGGGGCGGTGCCGCCGCCCGCGCGGGTCTGCGGGGCGTGGAAAGCGAAGGCCGCCGCATCTACGCCGGCGACCTCATCACCAGCGTGGATGGCCGAGCCGTGGATTCCTGGGACACGCTGCTGGACCTCGTGGAGGCCAAACCGCTGGGCACCACCGTCCGCATCGGTTACAGCCGGGATGGCAAAGCGGGCGAGGCTTCGCTGAAATTGGAACCGGAGCGCTAGGCCCGGCCTCCCAAGGAACGTGACCTGCATGTGATGAGGCCCGCCCAGGGCCGGGCTACCCTGGGCTCATGGCGCCCTCCCGCCTCCTCACCCGGCCCTTCCGGCTCACCTGGGCCTTTTATTTCTGCCTCTTCGCGGTGGGGTACCAGCTCTACCCGGTGATGCCCCTGCGCATGCGGGATCTCGGGGCCAGCCTCGCGGAGAGCGGCCGATTCATGGCGATGTTCATGATCGGTTCGGGCATCGGCGCGATGTTCACGGGGCCCCTCGGAGATCGCCTGGGCCCGCGCCGGGTCATGGTGGGCGCGAGCTTGCTCTGCGGAGGCTTCTTCGCCACCTACGCCTTCGTTACTACCCCCTTCTGGCTCCTCGTGCTGGCGCCCCTTCACGGCATCGTGTGGAGCGCCCTGCGCACCAGCGGCATCAGTAAGGTGGGCGGCCTGCTGCCCGATGAGAACAAGGCTGAGGGCCTCTCCCTCTTCGGCCTGGCGAGCCCCGGCGGCGTGGCCCTGGGTCCCCTCATCGGGCTCTTCCTCTTCCCCCGCCTCGGCATCCAGTGGCACATGGTCATCCTCGCGCTGGGCTTCGTGGGTGAGGCGACGCTGGCGCTACAGCTGCCCAAGGACGAGCCCACGGGGAAGCGCTCCAATCTCCTCCAGGCCCCGGAGCCCTGGCTCTGGTCCGTGGCGGCGCTGCTCTTCGTACTGGCCCTAAGCTATGGCCCCATGCCGCCCTACGCGGCCCAGGAGGCCAAGGCCCTGGGCATGGCCTGGCCCTCCGCCCTGCTCACCTGCTTCGCCCTGGGCATGATGGGGCTGCGCCTGCTCCTGGGCTCCACGGGCATGGGGCGCGACCCCCTGCGCCTACTTCCTTGGATGCTGGCCATGGCCGCGGCGGGCAACCTCCTGCTGGTGGCCCTGCCCGGCGGCCTGGGCCGCCACGTGCTGGGCGCCCTGGTCTACGGTGCGGGCTACGGCATGGTGCACACGCTCATCTTCACGGCAGCCCTCAGCAAGGCCGTACCCGCGCGCCGAGGCGCCGGCGTGGGGCTGCTCTACGCGAGCTTCGACGCCGGCAGTGCCCTGGGCGCCTGGGGCGTGGGGCCCATCATGGAGCGGTGGTCCTTCCGCCATGGCTGGGCCGTGGGTACGATCGCCCTCCTCCTGGCCATTCCCCTGGCTTCCCGCCTCGCCAAACGCTTCGGCGTGAGAGATTGAATCGATGACGGAACAAAAACTCTGGTCCAGGGATTTCACGCTCGTCTGGGCGATGACCTTCCTCACCTTCTTCGCCGCTTTTCAGCTCTTCCCCACGGTGCCCTTCCGACTGGGTGAACTGGGGCTGGATCTCGGCGCCCGGGGCCGCTTCATGAGCCTCTTCACCGGCGGCAGCGCCGTGGGCGCGCTCCTCACGGGCCCCCTCGGCGACCGCCTAGGCGCCCGCCGCATGGCCATGGTCTGCACCCTGGGCTTCGGCGCCTTCCTGCTGGCCTATCCCTGGCTCCACACGGCCTCGGCCTTCCTCTGGATCGCCTTCCCCCATGGCGTCGTGTGGAGCGGCGTGCTCACGGCCACCATGAGCCTCCTGGGCCGCGTGCTGCGCGAGGAGGGCCGGGCTCAGGGCCTCTCCCTCTATGGCCTGGCGAGCCCCGGCGGCGTGGTGGTGGGACCGGTGGTGGGGCTCTGGAGTTATCACGCCTTGGGCTTCCTTCCCATGTGCACGAGCTTGGCCGTGATCTTCGCGGTGCTTTCCTGGCTGGCCCGCAAGCTGCCGCAGGATCCCCCCGCCCATGAGACGCCCACGCCGTTTCAACTCCCCTCCGGTGCGGTGGTGGTGCCCTGCCTCATCCTCTTCCTCACGGCCCTGGGCTACGGTACCTTCAGCACCTTCACGCCCCAGGAAGCTTCCGCCGCGGGCCTCACGGGCCCCTGGGCGGGCACCTTCCTCACGTCCATGGCCGTGGGCATGGTGCTCATGCGCCTGGTCATGGCCCGCACGGGCTTCGGCGCCCGCCCCATCCGCCTGTTGCCCTGGATGCTCACGGGCGCCGCCGCCGGCATGCTGTGCCTCGGCCTGCTGCCCGGCACATTGTTGCGGCATGCCCTGTCCGCCGTCCTTTACGGCGCGGGCTACAGCATGGTGCATACCCTCGTGAATGCGCGGCTGCTGGAAGTGGTCCCCGCCGAGCGGCGGGGCGGGGCCTTTGGCGCCCTCCTCTTCTCCTTCGACAGCGGCATCGGCCTCGGGAGCTTCGCGCTGGGCGCCTTCATCGGCCGCTACGGCTTCCGGCCCGGATGGCTGCTGGGCGCGGTGCTCGTGGCCCTGAGCCTGCCGCTGGCGATGCGACTCGTGCGGCCCCAGGCAGCCTGATCGCTCACCACCCGCGGGCGGCCACCAACACCCCCGCGAGCAGACCGGACACTCCCAGCCCCACCGCAAGGAGCTTCGGCCCGGCCAATCGCGTCCAGAGCAGCAGTCCCGAAAGGGTGAGGAAGACCAGGGCCCCCGCGAAGGTATCCGAGACGAGGATCCATCCCAGCTGCCCGCCATCGCCCTTGTGGAGCCGCTTGAGCGCCTGCACGAAATTCGCGTCCTTCTGTTCCAGCTCCACGGTGTGGTTGCCCGGGGTGTAGGTGGCCAGCGCGAAGTGGGCATGGCCCATGAAGGCCACGGTCCACTGCTCCGCGGTCTGGAGCGGTGTGCCTCCCACTCGCCCCGCCTTCCCCGCCTTGGTGAGCCATTTCACCCGGGCCATGGGCACGTTGAAGCGGGCCGCGAGCTCCCGCGCCAAGGCTTCGGGGTTGGCCGGGATCACCGGCAATTCCACGGCGATCTTCCGCTCCTGGATCTGACCGGCTTCGATCTTCAGCATGCCTCGGTGGTTGAGGAGGAACCCCGTGAGACCGAAGAGCAGGCCGAAGGCGGCGCCACTGAGGCCGATCCAAGCGTGGAGCTTTCGGATCCAGCGAAGGATGCGGGCGGCGCGAGGCTTCGAGGACAACCGCCCTTGGACATGCGCATGGCGAATGGGAATCATGGGTGCCGATCAGAAGCGGTGAGAGTAAGCGAGCTGGAAGCGACGGGGGCTGCCCACGCTGATGTTGTAGTCGTTTCCCGCCGTGGGGTAGTAGTGGCGATCCAGCAGGTTCTCGATGTTGAGCGAGGCCCGGCCCTTGTTACCGACGTTGAAGTACAGGGCCGCATCCATCCGCGTGAAGGCGGGCAGTTCTACGGTGTTGGTGGTGCTCGCCTGGGTGCTGGACTGGTGCACCAACCCCAAGCCC
Organism: uncultured Solibacteraceae bacterium; assembly: GCA_964617215.1. Taxonomy (GTDB): domain Bacteria; phylum Acidobacteriota; class Holophagae; order Holophagales; family Holophagaceae; genus JAFDVN01. Next base: position 183,532 of record CAZTVL010000002.1, read on the forward strand.
AGGGCCCAGGCCGTGGAGAGCTCCACCTTGTTCCACCACGTGGCGGTGGTCCGGGGCACCAGGGGAACCCGGGTTCCCGCGGGAACCGCCGCGCTGGTGGCGCTACCGCCCGTGGCTTTCACCACCTCGGCATCGAGGTGGGCGATGCCACCGTACACCTGCCAGCGATCCGTGATCTGCCCCTGGAAGCCGAGTTCAAGGCCTTCCGTGCGCTGCAGCCCAGAGAGCACCAGCTTGGTGGGATCGTTGGGATCCTTGCTTTTCACATCGGCGCGATCCAGGCGGAAGAGCGCCGCCGTGAGGGAGAACCGAGGCGAGAGGTCCCACTTTCCACCCAGTTCCCAGTTGGTGGCGTGCTCCGGCTTCAGGTCCGCATTGTTCGCGGAGAGGGACAGCGTCTCGCTGCTGGGCATGAAGGCGAAGCTGTAGCTGGCGTAATAGGAGGCGGTGTCGCTGGGCTGGTAGATCAGGCCAGCGCGCGGCGAAGCGGCTTTATCCGTGCGGGAGAGATCGACGTTGGCCGCGTTGCGGTCGTCGAGGGACACGCTGTAGCGGTCGTAGCGGAGGCCCAGCACCGCCTTCCACTTCGGAGTGAGGGTGATCTGATCCTGGAGGTAGAGCGCGGCCAAGTTGGCGGCGACTTCGTTGTTCGTGTCCGTGGGCGCAGCGCGCCACTGGGTCACCGAAGCCTTGGGGTCGGTGGCATTCACGGTGGCCGTGGTGGCCGCCCCGAAATACCCCGTGCGCCGAAGGTTATCGCTGTCCTGATGCCCCACTTCGAGCCCGGCGAGGAAGAGGTGCGCCATGCCCCCCAGCTGCACCTTCGCTTCCAGTTCCGTCTGGTTGAACAGGTTGGTGCGCACATTCGCCTGGGCGTAGGCCGAAATGCGAAGCGTACCCGTGGCGGGATTCACGACGCTGTTGGGCTGCACGTTCTGGCGGAGGGTGTCGTAGCGCGTGGCGCGGAAGGCGTTCCGGAGGATCAGGTTCGGTGCGAGGTTCGTTTCCACCTTCGACGTGAAGGCATCGACCACCGCGGTGCTGGGGCTCTGATCGGGATTGCCGAAGGAGGTCTCCCGGGGCGAATTGTAGGGCTTCCCGTTCAGGGCGGGAATACCCCGGTCGGTGGTGCGCCGATCTTCGAAGTGTTCGAAGCCGAAGAGCAGCAACGTATCATTGCCCGCCGCGAATTCGAAAACGGGGTTGACGCCGGAGCGGCGCAGCTTGAACCCTTCGCGGAAGCCGAGGGAATCCTCCGCCACAGCGTTGACCCGAAGGCCCGCGCCGGCGCCGAGCCGGGTGTTGAAATCCACGGTGGCCCGCTTGTCATCCCAACTGCCGAGGCCGAGCTGAACCTGCGTCTGATCCTGAGCCAGGGGGCGCTTGGTCACCCGGTTCACCACGCCGCCGGCACCGCCGCGCCCGAAGGTCATGCCGCTGGGTCCCTTGAGGATTTCCACGCGCTCGGCGTTGTAGGGATCGCGGAAGTAGAGCGCGTCATCCCGCAGGCCATCCACAAAGAAATCCGACGAGGTACTGATGCCGCGCAGCACCGGTTGATCGCGTCCGCCTTCCCCGGGATTCATGGAGGCCCCGGGCACGTAGCGGATCACCTCCGCCATGCTCGTGATGCCCTGATCCTTGATGAGGGCCTCGGGCACCACCTGGATGGACTGGGGCACGTCCCGCAGGGGCGTATCCGTCTTCGTCACCGTGGCGGACCGTTGGGCGCGATAGCCCTTCACCGGCCCATCGGCGCGCTCCTTGGATTTCGCCTGCTTGCCCTTGACCTTCACTTCCGGAAGGGCGGTTTCGGTGGGCGGGGGCGCCTGGGGCGTAGGCTCCTGCGGCGGGAGTCCGGCGACGAGGAGGAAGAGGGTCGAAACAAGCATGGCGTTCCTTATGCGCAGGGGGATCCCAGGGCCCTTGAAGGGCCGGGTCCAGTTCGAGGGGGCGGAGGTTAGGCGTCGAGTTGGAAGGAAAGGGGCACGAGCACCCACGCGGCGAGCCGTTCGGGGCCGCGACGGGCGGGGATGAAGCGCCAGCGACGCACGGTACCGAGGGCCGCCTGATCCAATCGCGGGTGGCCGCTGCTCTGGCGGATCTCCACCTGATCCGCGAGCCCCTCGGGGTTCACGAGCACGCGAAGGATCACGCGGCCTTCCTCCCCCAATCGCTTGGACAGGTTCGGATATTCAGGCTCGGGATTCTGGAGGTAGGCCGCGTCGAAGCGCGGGGCCATCACATTGCCCCCCTGCCCGCCCACCGTTCCACCGGCTTGCCCACCGGCCACACCGCCGAGTTGGCCTCCGGGGACTCCACCCATCCCTCCGGCGGGGCCCTCTCCCGTCGCTGCCGGAGCTACCGAAGGGGTGGGCATGGGCACGATGGAAGCCGGGACTTCCGAAGGGGCGGGTGGAACCACGGCTTCCGCTTGAGGGGCCGGCGTCGAAGGAGCGGCAGATCCGCCCCGGGGGCCCGCGGGGGGCGGCGGCGGAAAGGCGTCGAAGTCATCCAGGGCCACGGCCAAGGTCCGTTTGGCCATCACTTGGGGCGCCGGGGTCAGAAGCAGGGACATCGCCCCGCTCAGCAGGCCCCCGTAAATGGCGGCGGACAGGAGCAGCGCCCGGCCCCGGGTTCCCTTCGGCAGGGAGCCCAGGCTCGGCGGTTCAGGCAGGAGGGGGGCGGTCTCAGTTCCCATGCCCTGAAGCATACAATATTGAGATTAAGTCTCAACCGCTAATTGTCGAAAATCACACTGACACCTAATGACGCAGTGCCCCTAGGCCCGCCGATGCACCTTCGCACCGGTGTGGCTGCCCTGATCCGTGGGCTTCACGATGATTTCGTCGATGTTCACGTGGGCGGGGAGCGCGGCGACCCAGCGGACGCACTCCGCGATGTCTTCGGCCTGGAGCGGGTTCATGCCCTTGTACACCCCCTCGGCCTTGGCTTCGTCCTTGAAGCGCACGACGCTGAACTCGGTTTCGGCCATGCCGGGATCGATGCTGGTGACGCGGATGGGTTCGCCGCAGAGTTCCAGGCGCAGGGTCTGCGCGAGGGCTTTCACACCATGCTTCGACGCACAGTAGACACCGCCGCCCTCGTAGGTGGCATGGCCCGCCGTGCTCCCGATGAGGATCACGTGGCCGCCACCGGAAGTGCGCACATGGGGCAGGCCCGCCTGGATGGTGAACACGAGGCCCTTCACGTTGGTGTCCATCATCTGATCAAGGTCCACCTCGGGAATGGATTCCACCTTATCGAGGCCCCGGGCCAGGCCCGCGTTGCAGACGATGAGGTTGAGGCCACCCAGCGCCTTGGCGGCGGACTCCGCGAAACCCACGATCTGGCTCCGTTCCCGCACGTCACAGGTGCCCGTGTGCACCTGGGTGCCCGAGGCGCGCAGCTGGGCCGCCAACGTTTCCAACCGCTCACCCCGGCGGGCGCAGAGCGCCAGGTCGAAGCCCTCCTTCGCCAAGGTGCGGGCGATGGCCTCTCCAAATCCGCTGCTGGCACCAGTGATGAGGGCGATGGGGCGCATGGGGATCTCCTTAGGAAATACCCTAGCGTGAAACCCCGGAGACCTTGGGCACGGGCCTACTGCCGCTTGGGCCGACTGAGGGCGGCGTCTTCCACGATCACGGGGTAGCGGTAGCCCGCCCCGAAATCCTTATCGAGGCGCACGATGCCCCGCACCACGACCACCTCCCCCACCTCGGCCCTGGCGCGGGTGGTGAAGGTGAGATCCGCGGTGGGGCCTTCGCCGCTGCCGTCCCGCAGGTGCACCCAATTCCGGCCCATGATGTCGTTGTTCACCTTCACCACCTGACCTTGGAGGGTGACGGGGCGATCCTTCAAGGCTGCGCGCTGGGCATGGACTTCGGCCACCGTACGGCCTTCCGTGCCCGAGGCTTTATCGATTTTCGGCACCACCACATCCGATGGGCCCTGGGCAGCCAGGGCGTGCTGAAGGCCCCTGGTTTCAGCCATGCCTCCGGGGGCCTGGAGGGTGCCGAAATACACCATCGAAAACGTTCGATTGAGGGTCTTGGATTCGAAGTTGGCCATGGGTGCGGCGCGGACCACCGCCACCTCGGCCCCGATCGACGTGGGGGTCTGGGGCACGGCGGCCCAGGCCTCAGCCTTGCCGATGCGGATCCGAAGGTAGCTGTAGGGAGGCGCGTCGATGCGTTCGGCGACGATGCCTTTGAGCGTGCCCTCCGCATCCGGCGCGGCCGCGGGCGCAGGGCTCTGGGCCGCCCCTGGCTTGGTGCGACAGCCCACGAGCCCAAGGGTCAGCAGGAGGAAGATCGGGGTCAGACGCATGGAACCTCGGCGGGCGGGGTGTCGTTCAAGGCTTGGCCGGCCCGGCGTCCTTGTGGCACCCCGCGCAGGCCGCCAGCTTGGGGGCGGTCTTGGGATCCCCGCTCCGCCAGTAGGGCATGTCATCGCCCCCGGTCTGCTCCCGGAAGGCCTCCGGCACCCGGCCCCAGTAGTAGGCGAAGCCGGTGCTGCCGTTGGCGTTGGTTTCCCGCATGAGCAGGGGACCGGGCTCGAAGCCCGGCTTGCCCTTGGCATCCAGGAGGGTGCTCAACACGATGTAGGAACCCGCGGGCAGCGGTGCCCCGGCTTTGTATTTGTCGGCTCCATAGGACGCCGTGACCCACACCCTGCCCCAGTGCCCCCCGTGAGCCTTGGTAACAAAAGGAACCTCCTGCACCGGTTCCAGGCTCGCGAAGTCCAGGGCCCGGATGGGCAGTTCCGCTTCCACGTTGTTCTTGCGAAGGGCATCGGCCTCGGCGGCGGCCTTGTTCGTCTCCTCGTTGCCGAAGACCATGATGCCGCCCAGCTTCCCGCAGAAGCCCCAGCAGCCGAGCCAGAGCAGGCTCATCACCAGGGCGGGCGCGCCCACACCACGTTCCCAGAGTCGGCGGCCCAATTGCTGGCGGAAGTGGATGGCGGTGTCCTCGTTAGCCAAGTCCATGGGCCGCCACACCCGCCAGATGAGCCAGGTGCAGATGGAACCGACAATCACCCCGCTGACCGCCGCGATCTCGTGAAGCTGCATCATGCGCTGCAGCACCTGGGTGCCCGAGGCGATCTGAGGGAGGAAACCTCCTGCGGGAATGAGGTTGATCTGCCGGGCCCAGAGCAGGCCGCTAAAGAGCGCCACCAAGCTGCCCACCAGGGCCACCACCGCCATGAAGAAGGCCGTGCGGACCCACCGGCGAGCGGCCTTCGGCTGGAACGAAGCCAGCATGGCCAAGGGCAGCGTCACCACCAGCCCCAACGGGACGTGGACGAAGGCCGGGTGTTCCTGGGCGATGAGGTCGAGAAAGGGGGAGGTCATCGTCGGAATGGGATCAGAAGACGCGGGTGACGTTGAAGCCGAGGGACCACTGCGACGTGGGCGCCGGACCGGCCACCCGGTCACCATTGGCGAGCCCGTAGTGATCGTAATCCCCACCCAACACCTGGTGGGCCGTGGTGCCATGAACATTGGTGGCCGTCAGGGTGAATCGGTGCTTGAAGGTCTTGTAGGTGAGGCCCGCGGCGAACCCTGCGTTGAAGGATTTCGAAGGTAGGCGCGAGGGCTTGGCGTAGTACTCCAAGACCCCGCCGAAGGCCTCGGTGAAATTCACGCGGAGGCCCGCCGCATAGTTGAAGACGCCGCTGCCCTTCTGGGATGGGGTTTGATCGGGCAGGTACACGGGGGTACCCGTGGCGTTGAACTTGTAATTGCTGGTGGCGGTGCGCGTCAGATAAGTAGGCACCAGGGTCAGCATCACCACGTCCCCCGGGAAATAGATCTCCATGGGGACCTGGAAGCTGCCCCCGATGATGCCCCGTTCGTAGGCATTCGAATCGTCCAAGGTAAAGCCCGCGGGAGTCCGATAACGGTCCCTCACTTCGTCGAAGCGCTCCGCCTTGAAGGCCATGCGGAAGAATTCCTTGTCCATCAGTTGCTGCTGGAATCCGAGGGTGAAGGTCTTATTGTCCGCGGTGCGGTAGAGCAGGATGTTGAGCCCTTTGACCGGCTTGAAGCCAAAGGCGACGCCAACGCCAGCAGCGGCATAGCCGTCCAATCCATAGGCGTCCTTTCCGTGATCCTTCACCGGCGCTTCGAAGCGGTGGGTGAAGGCTACGCCGATATCCCAGAACTGCATCCGATCCACCGTGGGCAGGTTGATGGCCAAGGGATATTCGGAGGATTGGGCCTGGAGCGCGCCGCCGGCCAGGAGGCCGCAGGCGAGGAGGGAGGCATTCAGACGAGACGGCATGGGGGCTCCGGTTCGGGTTCGAGCTGCTCTAGATCCAATCGCGCGGGGAGCGCTCAGCTTACTTTGCCGCGAACTTGCGAAGGACCTCGGTGATCATCTTCTGAACGTCGGCCTCGGTCATCTTGCCCTTGAAAGCGGGCATCTTGTCCTTGCCTTCGAGGGTGATCTTGATCCAGTCGGCATCCTTCTTCTTGTTGGCCTTGCGGGCCTCGGTGAAGTCGAAGCCCGCATCGGGAAGCTGCTTGCCGCTGTTGTCGCGGCCGTTGCCCGTGGTGCCATGGCAACGGGAGCAGGCGTCTGCCCAATATTTGTTCAGATCACCGCCCGTGAACTTGGGGGCCTCCTTGTCATCGGCCATCAGGCTCAGGGAGCCAAGCAGGAGTGCGGGAGCGAGGATGCGAGTGATACGGGCCATGGGGCCTCCTTGGGTAAAAGGTAAAGGTGTGGATGAAGTCCGTTCACCAGGGTTCGGAGCTATGCGTTTTATTCTCCCCAGTGGCGGTGTGGCAAGTCAGATTGCATCGCCCGGAGGTGTAGGTTGGCGTGACGCCAAAGGTGGCCCTGGAACTGAATTGAATGGTGGCCTTGGGTGTGCCTTCAAAAATCGTGGTCTCCAGATGCGACCAGTGGGCCGTTCCCGTGGCGCCGGTGGTGACATTGTGGCAATCCGTGCACATGGCGCCCGCGCCCATGTGCTTGGAATGTTCTCCGCTGAAGTAGCTGTTGAATTGAGTGGTGCCCGAGGCATGGCAGGACAGGCAGTACGTGTTGCTGGTGGTGGAAGTGGACACCAGCGGCAGGCTGCCCGTCCATACGGGCGTGGCCTTCCCGCCATGGCAGGCCACGTTGGAACAGGTGGGCGCGATGGCCGCGGAGGCGCTGATGGCGCCGGATTTGGCGTTGTAGGCCGCGAGGAAGCTCATGCCGCCGGGCGCCGTGGGGGCCGTGACGCGGGCGTTGGCGGCGTTGTAGTGCCCCAGGCTGCCGGTCCCCAGGTTGTTGTGGCAGGTGGCGCAGGTGACCCCGGGCAGCGCCATGTGCTTGGCATGGGAACCGGCGATGTTGGGGTAGGTGGTGCCCGAGGGGCCACTGGGCAGCGCCGAGGGGCCGTTGTTGTGGCAGGAGAGGCAGGTTCCCGTGCCCGTGGCGGGCGCGGTGGGGGAGTTGGTGGCTGCGGACGTGTGGCAGGCCACGCAGGACGGAGCCGAGTTGGTGGGCGTGCCCGTCATCAGATGGCAGCTGCTGCATTCGGCGGTGAAGGTGGCCGCCGTGGCGTTCATGTGCCCGTTGTTGAGGGGCGTCGTGCGATCCGCCGTGAGGAAGGGGATCGGATGGGGCGGCGCGGCGCTGGGGCCGTTGGCATGGCAGCTCGTGGCGACGCCGCCCGCGGGCGTGACCGTCACGCTCCAGCAGTTGGGCGCCGAGGCCAGTGGGCCATTGAACCCGCTGGAGGGAACCGTCGTAGGCGCGGTGGTCTTGTGGCAGATGCCGCAGCTGGTGTCGAGGTTGCCCGAGGTGCGGTGGGAGGGGATGTAGGGCGAGGTGGAGCCGGAGGGGTTCCAGACCTTGGGCGTGGGCGCTCCCGCTCCGAGGCTGGAGTAATCGTCCAGCAGCGAGGGATGGGCGCCGGCGCCCGCGGTCTTGTGGCAGGTGCTGCAAGCGGTGGCGGCGCTCCCGCCATCAAAGAGGGCGGTGCCCGGGGTGCCATGGCAGGTCTGGCAGAAGGCGAGGTCCTGCTTGGCGATGGCGCCGTGGAATACGCTGGGCCCTCCACCCACGGCCCCGGGGTTCAACCAGATGGCGCCCAGCGCATGGGGCGCGGAGCCCGGGCCGCTGGCGTGGCAGCCGGTGGTGGTGCTGCCTGCCGGGGTGAAGGTGCCACTGAAGCATGTGGGGGCCGCAGGCAACGGGCTCGCCGAGGGCGAGGCCGTGTTGTGGCAGATGTTGCACCCGGCATCGTTGGCGCGGAGCTTCCAATCGGCGGTGGCGGCATCCCCCAGATCGCGGTGGGAAGGCACGTAGGGGGAGACGCTGGGCGCCTTGTTCCAGACGGAGGGGTTCACGCCGGTCGATAGCCCGGCGTAGTTGTCCATGAGCGAGGGGTGGGCCGCGGCCCCGGTCGCCGGGTTATGGCAATCCGTGCACTTCTGAGGGCCCCGGTTGAAGAGGGCCGTGCCGGGTTGACCATGGCACCCCTGGCAATAGCGCAGGTTCTGCTTGGCCTGATCCCCATGGAAGGCGCCGCCAGTGACCTTGGGATCTCGCCAGAAATCAGCGCCGCCGGAATTGGCCCGGGTCGGGTGGGGCGAGGCCACATCCCCGTGGCACAGGGTGTTGTTGAAGCAATCCGGGGTCGCGCCGGGGGTGGGGTTGCCCACGAAGGGCGTGTCCACGGGATTGTTGAGGGAGCCGGGATAGTGGCAGATGACGCATGCATTGGCCCGGGTGGGATCGATGAGTTGATGGTTCACGGACCGGAAGTTGGGCACGGTCTGGTGGTGGCATCCGGTGGTCAGGCAGCCGGGGACCCCGCCGCCGGCCTGCTGGTTGCTCACCTGATGGCAGGCGAGGCAATCGCCCAATTTCGTGACGGCCTGCCCCTGGTGGTCATTGGCGTGGGCGGACGTGCCGTCGTCCACCCAATGGGCCGGATGGTGGTGGCTGTAATAGGACAGCGGGTCCTTGGGCCCGTCCGATTTGCCGCAGGCCAGGGACAAGCCCAGGGCCAATCCACCTAGGACGCGCAGGAGCCGCTGGATCGGATTGGCGTTGATACCCATGGGGACACCAGGCGACGGTCCCCCGTACCCTTGGCGCCCTGGTGAGAGGGGGGATTCACCAGGGATTTGGGGGTCCACCCCCAGTTGAGACAACGTCTTAAAGAACTGATTTCAAATGGGATTGATACCAACCTTCGAGATTACGCACCTCAAAACGATGATCAAGTCTGAAACTACTGCCCATACAAGAGCCTGGATGAGCGGTGGAATTAGCTGTGTGAACAGCATTTCTTACCCTCGAATACGAGGATGTTGGGGCTCCAAGAAAACCGCCCCGGGACCGGGGGGGTCGCGGGGCGGTTTGGTGAGGCGGGTGGGAGCGTAGGGCTTAGATGAGGCCCTTGGGGTCCACGTAGGTGAGCTTCTGGTCGCGGGCCACGGGCTCGCAGGTCATCTGCCCCTCGTGGGTGTTGAGGCCCAGGAGGAAGCCGGGGTCGGAGGCCAGGGCCTTCTTCCAGCCCAGGTTCGCCAGCTTGAGGCCGTAGGGCAGCGTGGCGTTGGTGAGGGCCATGGTGGAGGTGCGGGGCACGGCGCCGGGCATGTTGGCCACCCCGTAGTGAAGCACGCCATCCACGAAGTAGACGGGATCGGCGTGGGTGGTGGCGTGGGTGGTCTCCACGCACCCGCCCTGATCCACGGCCACGTCGACGATGACGCTGCCCTGCTTCATGAGCTTCAGCACGTCCTTACGGATGAGCTTGGGCGCGGCGGCGCCGTGCACCAGCACGGCCCCGATGACGAGGTCCGTGGAGGGCAGCAACTCTTCCACGTGGGCGTCGGAGCTCCACACGGTCTCGATGCGGTTGCCGAAGATGTCATCCAGGTAGCGGAGGGTGGGCAGGCTGCGGTCGAGCACCGTCACGCGGGCGCCGAGGCCCACGGCCATCTTGATGGCGTTCACGCCCACGACACCGCCACCAAGGACGAGCACGTGCGCGGGAGGCACGCCGGGAACGCCGCCCAGCAGCATGCCGCGGCCGCCGTTGGTCTTCTGCAGGTACTGGGCGCCGATCTGCACGGCCATGCGGCCGGCCACTTCAGACATGGGGGTGAGCAGGGGCAGGCGGCCCTGGGCATCCGTGATGGTTTCGTAGGCGATGGTGGTGGCGCCGGAGGCCAGGAGGGCCTGGGTCTGGGCCGGATCGGGGGCGAGGTGGAGGTAGGTGAACAGGATCTGGCCCTTGCGCAGCATGGCGATCTCACCAGGCTGGGGCTCCTTCACCTTGATCACCATGTCGGCGCCGTCGAAGATCTCCTTGGCCGTGGCCAGGATGGTGGCACCGGCGGCCTGGTACTCGGCGTCCGTGAAACCGCTGCCCTCACCGGCCTTGGTTTCCACGAAGACCTGGTGCCCGGAGCCCACGAAGGCCTTGGCACCGGCGGGCGTAAGGCCCACCCGGTTCTCGTTGTTCTTGATCTCCTTGGGGCATCCGATGCGCATCCCGGCTCCTTGTGAAATAGCAAACAGACCATCTTACCCAAGGTCGGTATGTACTGATCTGCCCAATTCAGGATTGAGGCCTTGGTCACGCCCGCCGGGCCGATAAACTGGCCCTTTCTGGAAGGTGCCCATGTTGGATTTCACCCTGACCCCCGAACAGGCCGAGCTGCGCGCTCAGGCCCATGATTTCGCCGTCAACGTGATGCGCCCCGTGGCCCGTCACTACGACAACACCGGCGAGTGGGCGACCCCCGTGTACAACAAGGCCTGGGACCTCGGCTTCCTGCAGGCCCTCGTGCCCAAGTCCTGCGGCGGCCCTGGCAAGACCCAGGTGGAAGAAGCCCTGGTCTGCGAAGAGCTGGCCTGGGGCTGCGGCGGCCTCTACACCTCCATCATGGCCAACGGCCTGGGCATCACGCCCATCCTCATCGCCGGCAGCGAGGACCAAAAGAAGCAGTGGCTCTCCAAGCTGGTGGAAGCCCCCGTCTTCGCCGCCTTCAGCCTCTCCGAGCCCAACGCCGGATCCGATGCCGGTGGCATGACCTGCCGCGCCGAGCTCAAGGGCGATAAGTACATCATCAACGGCACCAAGTGCTATTGCACCAACGGCGGCTACGCGGACTTCTACACCCTCTTCGCCAGCACCAACCCCGACAAGGGCGCCCGCGGCACCAGCTGCATCGTGGTCTCCCGCGACACCCCCGGCCTTAAGATCGGCAAGGCCCTGGACAAGATGGGCCAGCGCGCCTCCAACCAGGTGGAGCTGCACTTCGAGAACGCCGAGGTGCCCGCCGCGAACCTGCTCGGCAAGGAGGGCATGGGCTTCATCATCGCCATGAAGACCTTGGATCAGACCCGGGCCGCCGTGGCCGCGGGTGGTGTGGGCGTGGCCCGGGCCGCCTTCGAAATCGCCCTGGAGTACGCCAAGACCCGCATCCAGTTCGGCCAGCCCATCTTCAGCAACCAGGCCATCAGCTTCATGCTGGCCGACATGGCCAAGAAGATCGAAGCCAGCCGCCTCCTCACCTGGCAGGCCGCCTGGATGACCGACCACAACATCAAGAACTCCAAGCAGAGCGCCATCGCCAAGACCTTCGCCACCGACACCGCCATGGAAGTCACCACGGACGCCGTGCAGATCCTCGGCGGCAACGGTTACAGCCGCGATTTCCTCGTTGAGAAGTGCATGCGCGACGCGAAGCTCCTGCAGATCTACGAGGGAACCAACCAGATCCAGCGCCTCGTGATTGCCAAGGAAATCCAGCAGGGCAACTAAGCCTCAGGGCTTGGCGCACGCAACAGAGGGGGCCTGCGGGCCCCTTCTGTTTTATGAACATACCTATGCCATATCATCCGAATCTCACTTCATTGAAACCGGGAGGCGTATAGGGGGCGCCCCGCAGGGACGAAGCAAGGCCAGGCCCCCCCGCGCGGCAGGTCCCGGACTCCGAATTTCACCTCGAAAAATCGTTCCGAGCCTCGTAAAACCCGCCCCAAAGGCCGCTTCCGAGCCCACTTCATGGGACCGGAAACCCATACGCTGTATGGCATCGGAGAAGGTTCCCGGTCCGAGATAGAAAAATGTTGAAAAATTGTGGTGATTCCCCGCGGACCTGACCACACTAGTCGGGAACATCACGTTCGAGCTTGGCCACCTTCGCCTGGTAGGAACCAACGCTATACCCCCCAGGCGATGTTTTATCGAGGTAGTCACAATGGCTCAAGGCACCGTGAAGTGGTTCAACGCCGAGAAGGGCTTCGGCTTCATCACCCCCGACGAGGGTGGTCAGGATCTCTTCGTTCACCACACCGCCATCCAGGACCGCGGCTTCCGCACCCTGGACGAGAAGCAGCGCGTCAGCTTCGACGTGACCCAGGGCCCCAAGGGTCCCCAGGCGTCCAACGTCCAGAAGCTCTAATCCCCACCCAGGATTGAGAAGCGGCCCCTGCGGGGGCCGCTTTTTTTTATAGGAGCCTCCACCCTTGATCCGGCGGAGGTGTTCAGCCCAGGGCACTGAGCGGCCATACTCAGGGCATGAATGAGAAGTGGGCCAGAGCGCTCTTCGGATTGGCCATCCTCGCGGTGTTGCTGCAGCTCATGGCTTCTTTGACCGAACCACCCCAAGGCCTTTCGGCCCTGGCGGCCTTCGGCCTCGTCCTTGGCACGGCCCTCCTGGGTACCTGGCTCGGCATCACGTTCCGGATCAAGGTCATGGAAGCGCCCCGCCTGCCTCGGGCCGAGGCCCTCTGGTCCACCCAATCCCACCCATACGACGTGCTCAAGTCCCTGGGGGACACCGCCTGGGCCAAGGGGGAGCTGGGTTACCGGATCGCCCTGCTCCGGGGCCGCGCCCGCTGGGCCATGGGGGACCGGGACCAGGCCTGGCTCGACCACCTGGACGCCCAGCTCCGCCGCCTCCCCTTCTGGAAACGCCCCTTCATCACCCGGTATTTCCGCCGGGTGCCGGAGCGTCCCACCGCCGCCCACCTCCGCAGGGGTGAGCGCTACATGCGCTGGGCCCCGTGGATGGGCCGACTGCGCCACCTGCTGGGGATCCTCGAACTGCGCCGGGCAGGCGAGGATGCCTCCACCCGGGCCTGGGTGCGCTTCGCGGAGGCGCTGCCGCTCTCCGTGGAAGATCCCCTGGTGCTCGAAGATTTGATGCTGGCCGCCTTCGCCCAGGGCATGCCCGAGCTCGGCGAAAAGGCGCTGGGTTTCCTGATGGATCGCCACGGAGATCCCCGCCTGGCCTGGGATCGCGCGGCCGCAGCCTTCCATCTCCTCCGCACGGGCCACCCCGCCCTCGTGCTCGCCCTGCTCGAACCTCTGCCCGAAGCGGCGCGCACCCAACCCATGCATTGGCTGGGGCTCAGCGCCGCCCATCGCCTCCTCGGGGATCGGGAAGCGGCCTGGAAGACTGTGGAAGCCGGCCTCCGCTTTCATCCCGCAGCCTTCCGCCTCTGGATGGAGCGCTACCTCGTGGCCCTGGAGCGGCGGGATGAAGATGAGGCCTATGAAAGCCTGATGAAGGCCGAGCCGCTGATCCCCGAGGGCGGGGCTGGCGAGGAGCAGCGCCGGGAATGGGCGCTCCGCCGGGCTGAATTCGCCTTCTGGACGGACGATGACCCGGAGGAAGCCTGGAAGCACCTCTCCACGCTGCCTCCCGAGGCCCAGGGTGACCATGCCCCCCCCCTCCGCTTGCAGCTGCAGGTCGCCCTCGGAGACTACGAACCCGCTTACGGAGAAGTTCGCCGCATGCTGGAAACCCAACCCGGCGATCCCGCCCTCCTATTGATGCAAGCGGACTGCATGGCCGGGCTCGAAGCCTGGGAGCCCCTGCTCGCCTACATGGATGGACTGGGGGACACCTGCCGCGAATATTCCGCGTATTGGCATTTGCGGGGCTTGGCCTTGGCCCACCTCAAAGATCCCCTGAAGGCCCGCGTGGACCTCGAACGGGCCGCCCGCATGGATCCGGGGCGCCTCCGCCTCCTACTGGACGCGGGCCACGCCTGCGCGGAACTGGGCGAGTGGGATCGCGCTGAAATGCACTGGCGCCAATCCCTCACCGTGGACGCCCAGTGCGAAGAAGCCCTCATCCACCTGGCCGAAGCCCGTGGGGAACTGGCGGATCTGGAGGGCGCACGCCGATACCTGCGGGAATGCCTGATCCACCATCCCGACAGCACCGAAGCCCAGGACCGCCTGGCCGAACTCGAGGCGAACTGATTGAAGGGAGGTCATCCCTCCCTTCAATCAGCCCCTACCACTCAGTTCCCGGGGTTGCGGATCCTGGCCAATTTGGAATCCATGCGGGCCCGTTCCAGCGGGCTCGCCCACTTCTTGGCTTCCTCCAGCGCCCGCTCCGCGTCGCGCTGATCGCCACTCTGGATCTCCACTGTGGCCATGAGCACGTAGAACTCGGGCTCCTGCTTGTAGATCCTGAGCGCGGCGTTGATTTCCTTGCGCGCCAACTTGAAATCGTTCCGGCCGAGGGCTTCCTTCGCCAAGAAGGCATGGAAGTAGGGATCCTTGGCCCGGAGGTTCACGGCCAGCTTCCGGAAAGCATCCGCTTCGACATCCCGTCCTTGGCTCTGACAAAGGCTTTCCAGGTTCCCGCAGGCCGACCCCCCCCAGGGATCCACGGCCAGGGCCTTGCGGAAGGCGGCTTCCGCAGCCACCACGTCCTTCCGCTCCCGCTGCACGACACCCAATACATTCCAAGCCACTCCCACCGCGGGACTGGCGGCGATCCCAGCCTGGGCCTCCGTGAAGGCCTCCTCGAGCAATCCTGAATCCAGGGCTTCCACGGCCCGGTTGCTGTGGAACATGGCCAGGGCCTTTTCCTCCCCAAGCGGGATCACCTGATAGAAGCTCCGCCTCAATTCCGGGGCGAAATCCATCACCAGCAGGCCCATGGGCTTGTTGTCCAGCACCGCGACCATGTGCTTCTCGTTGCGGATCAGATCGCCAATCTTCCGCCACTGAGAAACGCCGGGAGCTTCGGCGAAGCCCGCCTCCAATCCCATCACACGGCAGGAAGCCACGAAAAAGGCCGTCAGCCCCAGGCAGTTGGCCCGCCGATCCTGCCAGACCTCCTGGACGGAGCGGGTTCGCCCATTGTCGTACTGAAGCCCGAGGCCGCCGTCCTCCACGGGAGCGAAGGTCATTCTCAACAGGGCTTCGACCTTGGGCCTCATGCCCAATTGGGCGAGGGTAACCCGGCGGACATAGTCCTTCATCTCCTCTGGAGCTTGGAAAGGCCCCGTGTTCAAAGAGCGAGCGGGCGCTTGTCCAACAAGGGGGGACAGCATCAAGAGGGCACTGACGATCACGGCACGCACGGTAAACCTCCCAGGGGCCAACCCAACCATCGGCTCAAACCGGCCCCGGCGAAAGGGGTTACGCCCCAGGGAATTCCGGTTTATCCCATTCATTTTGACGGGTGGGGCGACTTGTTATCCTGGCCTCATCCCTCCGCGACATTTCGATGACCCAAGCGGAACTGGAGCCTTCATGCCCGCCACCGCCATTGTCTGCGCCTATAGCCCCGTGGGGACCTCCGCCCTGGAGGGACTTCTGGAGGCTGGAGTGCGGGTACTGGGCCTCTACACCTATGCCCAAGCCGCCGACGAAGCCTGGTTCACGGCCCCCGCCGCGGTGGCCGAGCGCCATGGCATCCCCATCCATCGGGAACCGAACTTCAACGCCGACGAGGTCTATCAGCGCATTCAGGCGCAAGCCCCGGACCTCCTCCTGAGCTTCTACTTCCGCGAAATGATCCAGGGGCGCTTCCTGGAATTACCCCACCTGGGCGCCTACAACCTCCATGGCAGCTTGCTACCGAAGTATCGGGGCCGCGCTCCCCTCAACTGGGTGCTGGTGAAGGGCGAAACCGAAACCGGCATCACCCTCCATGCCATGACGCCCAAACCCGATGATGGGCACATCATCGCCCAGGCCCGCCTGCCCATCGCCTGGGATGAAACCGCCCTCAGCCTCACCTGGCGCGCGGCGGAGGCCGGCCGGGACCTCGTGCGCCACATCGCCCCCCGCCTGGTGGACGGCACCGCGCCCCGGGTGGATCAGAAGACCCTGGGGTCCTCCACCTACTTCGGCGGCCGCAAACCCGCGGACAGCCGATTGGATTTCGCCATGTCTGTGGGGGAAGCCTTCAATCAGATCCGCGCCGTGGCCGACCCCTGGCCCAACGCCTTCCTGGAGACAGCCCAGGGTCCCCTGAAGGTGGCCTGGGCCCTGCCCACGGCCTTGCCCTGCCCCGCCGGTTGCTTCCGCCAAAGCAGCGAAGGCACCCTCCTCGGGTTCGAGGATGGCGCGCTCCTCCTCCACGCCTTGCGCCGCAACGGAATCCGCAGCGAGCGCCCCACCGAACATGCCCACTGGCTTCGTGAAGCCGGGCTCACCGAAGCCTTCCTCTAGGAGCGCCGCCATGCGAATCCTACCCCTGTTGCTCCTGCCTGCCCTCGTGCTTTCCGCCGGCACGGGCAAGCACCGCAAACACGCCAGCGGGCCCGTGGCCAGCGCCAAGGAAGCCAAGCGCATTGCGGAGCAGGAGACGGGCGGCAAGGCCGTGAGCGCCAATCGCATCCCATTGAACGGCGCCTCGGGCGGTTGGGAAGTGGATGTCCACATGCCCAAGGAGTCCCGTGGCTGGCGTTGCGTCATCGATGCCGACACGCACATGGTCCATACCAAGACCCGCATCGACAATCCCACCTCCAAACGCCACTAGGAATCCTCCATGCACCTGCGCACCACCCTGCTCGTTCCCGCCCTCGTCCTGCCCCTCCTGGCCGGCGCCCCTACGAAAAAGGTGCACCTCCAGCCCGACCAGGCCCGCATGAAGCAGGATCTCTTCTACCTGGCAGGCCCTGCCTGTGAAGGGCGCGGTACCGGGGAACCCGGCCAGAAAAAGGCCGCCGCCTTCATCGCCCGCCGCATGAAGGAGAACGGGTTGAAGCCCCTGGTCGGCCCAGGGATCGGTGGGGAAACGCCCTATCACTTCGCCTACGGCCTGACCCGCACCTCCCTGGACATGGCCGCCAGCGGCCTCACCATGAACGGCACCCGCCTCAAGCTGGGCGAGGATTTCATGAGTTTCCTCCCCGAAAGCCATGAGGCCGAGGCCGTGCTCGTGGGCTACGGCATCAAGGCCCCGGAACTGGGTTGGGACGACTACCAGGGCGTGGATCTCAAGGGGAAGTGGGCCGTGATCTTCAGCGGGCAGCCCGACCTTCCCGAGGGCCCCTTCAAGGAGAGCCCCAATCACCCCAGCGCCTCCAACACCGCCAAGCAGAAGGCCGCCCTGGAAGCCGGAGCCCTGGGCCTCATCGTGCTCCAGGGCAGCCACCCCAAGGATCAGGACCTGAAGAAGAACGCCGCCGCGTTCCAGGGCTACCTCCTCAAGTCCCGCCTGCAGATGAAGGATGCGGGCATCTCCTTCCCCCTCCCTAGGATGGTCGCCGTCTACCCCAGCGGGATGAAGGCCCTGAACCTGGATGGGGAGGCCCTGCAGAAGGCCTTGGATGGCGCGGGCAAGCCCGCGGCGCCTCACTCCCTTGGCAACCTCAGGCTCGATTGGGCCGCGAAAAAGGAAGCCGTCGAAGCCTCCAACGTGGTCGGCATCATCCCCGGCACGGATCCCCACCTGAAGGATGAAGTGGTCATCGTGAGCGCCCACCACGATCACCTGGGAACCCATGACGGCAAGATGTGGCCCGGCGCCGATGACAACGGCAGCGGCACCACCGGCATCCTGGAGACCGCGCGCCTGCTGGCCCACGCCAAGCCCAAGCGCACGATCCTCTTCCTCAGCGTGAGCGGCGAGGAGAATGGCCTCTTCGGCAGCCAGGCCTTCACTGAACATCCGCCCCTGGACCTCAAGCAGGTCGTGGCCGACCTCAACCTCGACATGATCGGCCGTGGCAAGGCCGATGAGCTGCACGTCACCCCCGCCCGCATCCCCGATGCCGTCACCACCCTCACGGCGGATGCCCGCCGCATCGCCGAGCGGCAGGGCTTCCCGTTGAGCAGTGGCGCGGAGCAGTACTGGCGGCGCTCAGACCACTTCAACTTCGTGAAGAAGGGCATCCCCGCCCTCTTCTTCTTCGCGGGAATGCACGAGGACTACCACCAGCCCACGGATACCCCCGACAAGATCGATTTCGCCAAGATGGCGAGGATCGTGAAGCTCACCCGGGAGCTGGCCCTCACCGTGGCCAACGCGCCAGGGCGTCCCCAACCCGTGGCCAAGGAGGTCTATGACGCCTGGACCTGGGCCGGCGCCGTCCTGGCCCCCGAGCCTCGCGTCACCCATTAAGGGCAATCCCTGGATACAGATGGAAGGGGCTCCCGAGGAGCCCCTTTTCGTCACCCCTTTTTTCCCACTCCCACTCAACCCCGCTTGCGCATCGGCGTAGACTTGGTTCGCGGCCAAGTGCCGCATGGAGGACCTACATGGGTCTGATGGACTGGGGCAAAGCCCAATTTTTGGACATCATCCAGTGGCTCGATGATTCCAACGACGTTCTCGCCTGGCGTTTCCCGATGCAGGGCCAGGAGATCCAGAACGGCGGCAAGCTCGTGGTGCGAGAAAGCCAGGAGGCCGTGTTCGTCAATGAAGGTCAGTTCGCGGATGTGTTCAAGCCCGGCACCCACAACCTGACCACTCAGAACCTGCCCATCCTCGCCACGCTGAAGGGTTGGAAGTACGGCTTCGAAAGCCCCTTCAAGAGCGACGTCTACTTCACCAACACCCGGCTCTACAACGATCTGGGCTGGGGCACCACCAACCCCGTGATGATGCGCGATGCCGATTTCGGCGCCGTGCGCCTCCGGGCCCACGGCATCTTCAGCCTGCGCGTGGTGGACAGCGCCAAGTTCCTCAAGGAACTGGTGGGCACCAACGGCGTCTACACCGTGGACGACATCTCCAGCCAGCTGCGCGGCACCATCCTCAGCTCCTTCAGCGACCTGCTGGGTGAGATGAAGATCCCCGCCCTGGACCTCGCCTCCAAGTACGAGGAGATCAGCCAGGCCCTTAAGGCCAAGATGCAGCCCGAGTTCCAGACCATGGGCCTCGACTGCGCCAAGCTCATGGTGAAGAACATCGCCCTGCCCGAAGAGGTGGAGGCCATGCTCGACAAGCGCTCCAGCGTGGGCATCATGTCCCCCGTCATGGGCGCCTACACCCAGATGCAGGTGGCCGACTCCGTGCCCCTCGCCGCTCAGAACCCCGGCGGCCTCGCCGGCATGGGCATGGGCCTCGGGGTGGGCATGGGCATGGGCAACATGATGGGCCAGCAGATGGGCGGCGCCATGGGCCAGATGGCCCAGACCCCCTACCCCGCCGGCAACGCCCCCGCAGCCCCGGCGGCCCCGGCCAAGGGCCTCAAAGAGGAGCTCACCGACCTCAAGGAACTCTTCGACGGCCAGCTCATCAGCCAGGCCGAGTACGACACCCAGCGCTCCGTGATCATGAAGAAGCACGGCATGGGCAGCTGAATCACCAGGCGTGATCCAGCTCAACAAAGCGGCCCCTTCGGGGGTCGCTTTGTTGATGGTTAAGTCTGAAATGAAAGCCTTTGCGGCAGAGCAAAGGGCACCTAACATTCCCAGACGGACCCACCTTGACTCAGACGCCCGCCGCCCAGGCATCCCAGCTTCCCCTGCACCTCCTCCTGGGAGACTTGCCGGGGCTCGCCACCTGCCTTCTCGATCCGAGCGGCCGAATCCTCGAGTGGACCGAGGGCGCCCGAAGCCTCCTGGGCCATGCCGCGCCGGACGCCCAGGGCCAGTCCGTCTCCAACCTCCTTCGCATGCCCGCGGGAACCCTTCCGCCCCTCGGCGGGCAGCGCGCCGAAGGCTGGAGCCTTCTGACTCGTAGCGATGGCTCCACCTTCCGAGCCCGGCTCATCACCCTGCCCGTTCCCGAAGGCCACGTCCTCCTCATCCATCCGGCCCTGGGCACACCCCAGCCCCGCGAAGAGACGATGCGCGAGCTCATGGAGCTGCGGCAGGCCTTGGATGAGAGCGCCATCGTGGCGGTCACGGATGCCAAGGGGGACATCACCTACGTGAATGACCGGTTCTGCCGCATCTCCCAGTATTCCCGAGCGGAATTGCTTGGGCAGAATCACCGCATCATCAACAGCGGGTACCACCCCAAGTCCTTCTTCACGAACCTGTGGTCCACCATCGCCCGGGGGCACGTGTGGCGGGGTGAACTCAAGAACCGGGCGAAGGATGGCTCTTACTACTGGGTGGACACCACCATCGTGCCCTTCCTGGATCCTTCGGGACGGCCTTGGCAGTACATGGCCATCCGTTTCGAGATCACCGAGCGGAAGCGGGCGGAAGAGGCCCTGCTGGACAAGCAGGCTGAACTCGAGGAGCGCGCGGAGGCGCTGGCCCGATCCAACGCGGATCTGGAGCAGTTCGCCTACGTCGCGAGTCACGACCTCCAAGAGCCATTGCGCATGGTGTCGAGCTTCACGGAGCTGCTGGCCAAGCGGTACAAGGGAAAGCTGGACGAAGACGCTGATGATTTCATCGAGTTCGCGCGCCAAGGAGCTTTGCGGATGCAGGTCATGATCCATGATCTGCTCGCCTTCGCGAAGCTCAGCCACACCATGGCGGGCACCCAGCGCATCCACCTCGACGACGCCGTGGACGCCGCCCTCGCTAATCTGCAGATGGCCATCAAGGAGGTTCAGCCCAGCCTTCGCCGCTTCCCCCTTCCCACCGTCATGGGCGATCTGAGCCACCTCACCCTGCTTTACCAAAACCTCCTTGCCAACGCGCTCAAGTTCCGCCGCGCCGACCGAACTCTGGAGCTCTCCCTGGGGGCCGAGTTGGAAGGTGGCCACTGGCGGTGCTGGGTGAAGGACAACGGCATCGGTCTCGACCCGAAATACGGGGAACGCATCTTCACCATCTTCCAGCGCCTCCACTCCCGCGAGGATTTCCCGGGAAACGGCATCGGTCTGGCGTTCTGCAAGAAGATCGTCGACCGCCATGGCGGCCGCATCTGGGTGGAGTCCTCCCCCGGCGAAGGATCCACCTTCCACTTCACCCTCCCCATGGATAGGAGCCACTCATGAGCGGAATGCAGGCCTGCGAGATCCTCGTCGTCGACGACAACCCCGGCGATTTGCGCCTCATCAAGGAATCGCTGCGGGAAGGCAACACGCCGAACCGCATCCATTCTGCCCGGGATGGTGAGGAGGCCCTGGCCTTCCTGCGCCGTCAGGCCCCCTTCCAGAGCGCGCCGAGGCCCGACCTCATCCTCCTGGACCTGAACATGCCCAAGGTGGGCGGGCTCGAAGTCCTGAGGGCCATCAAGGGATCCTCGGATTGGAAGTCCATCCCCACCGTCATCCTCACCACCAGCATGGGCGATGGCGATATCAAGGGGTGCTATGAAGCCCAGGCCAACGCCTACCTTGTGAAGCCCACGGACCTCGGCAGTTTCTCGGACATGCTCGGATCCATCCAGGCCTTCTGGTTGACCATCGCCACGCTCCCCGTGGGGTAGGGCCTGATTCACCCCATTGTGAGAAGGGCCGCCGTTGGGCGGCCCTTCTCAATGATCGTGGTCGTGTTCGTGCCGGTGCCCACCGTGATGGATGGGATCTTCGGCACCCGCCGCTTCGTGCTGATGGATGAAGCGGTGGTGGTGCCGTTCCGCCATGGCCCCGGTCTCGAAGTGGACCGTGAGGTGCCGCACGTCGTAGCGATCCCAAAGGAGGTGTTCGATGTCCTCCAGGTAGTGCTCCGTCTCGTCCAACCGCTCGGCATCCACGATGACGTGGGCGGTGGCGATGGTGAGGTGGCTGCAGATCTTCCAACTGCGGAGATCCTCCACGCCCACGACACCCGGCAGGGCCCGCAGGTCGCACTTGGCCGCCTCGTGATCGAAGGCCGCCTGGTGCATCAGGATGCCCAAGGCATCCCGAAGCAACAGGACGACGCCGCGGAGGATGACGCACAAAATAACCAGTGCGATGGCGGGATCCACCCATTTCCAGCCGGTGAGGCGAATCACCACCATGCTGATCACCAGGGCGATGGAGGTAAGGCTATCCGCGAAGGCATGGAGGTAGGCCGCCCGCAGGTTGGCGTCCTTTTCGAGCTGGCTCTTGTCCTTGGGCACCAGCACCACGGTGGCCAGGATGTTGAGGGCCAGGCCCAGGGTGGAGAAGGCCAGCACCCAGCCCGTCTGGATGGGGTGGGGATGGTGGAAGCGCTGGATCGCCTCCCAGCCTACGGCAGCCCCCAGCACCACCAGGAACCCGGCCCCCACGAGGCTGTTGAAGACCTCCAGCCGATGCCAGCCGAAGGTCCAGCGATCGTTGGGCTCCTGCCGGTTCGCGAGGGTGAGGCTGAGGATGCCCAGGGCGTTGACCATCACGTCGTTGAGGTTCTCGAGGCTGTCGCTCACGAGGCCGATGGAACCCGTCCACAGGCCACCGAGCCCCTGGATCACGAAGCTGATGAAGAAGATCCCAGCGCTCCAGGCCAAGCGCCCCGCGGTGGTGGGACCGTGGGAATGCCCGCCATGGGCGTGGCCGTGAGCGTGGCCCATCACTCGCCCCGATAGACGGGTTTGCGCTTTTCGCGGAAGGCCTGAAGGCCCTCCAGCCGATCCTTCGTGGGAATCACCTGGGCATAGCAGGCCTGTTCCAGGGCCATGCCCGTTTCACGGTCCACTTCCAAGCCGCGGTTCACGGCCTGTTTGGCCATGCGGAGGGCGATGGGACCGTTGGGGAGGATCTCCCGCGCCAAGGCCCGGGCCTTCTCCAGGGCGAGACCTGCACCGACACTGTGCTCCACCAGGCCCAAGCGCTCCGCCTCCTGGGCGCCGATGCGGCGGCCCGTGAAGATGAGTTCCTTGGCCCGGGCTTTCCCGATGAGGCGGGGCAGGCGCTGGGTGCCGCCGGCGCCGGGGATGATGGCGAGGCCCGTCTCGGGCAGGCCCAACCGGGCTTCGGCACCGGCCACCCGGAAATCGCAGGCCAGGGCCAGCTCCAGACCGCCTCCGAGAGCCGCGCCCTCCAGGGCGGCGATGACGGGCATGGGCAGGTCCTCCACTTCCGTGAAGGCGCTGCGCAGGCCGTACACGAAGGCGGCCACTTCCGGCGGGGTCATCTCGGCCCGCTCTTTGAGGTCAGCTCCGGCGCAGAACACGCCCGGCACGAGGCTGTGGAGGATTACCACGCGGACGGCGGGATCGAAGCGCAGGGCCGCGAGGGCCTCGCGGAACTCGCGCATCATCTCCCGCCCGAGGGCGTTCTTCGAAGCCGGGCGATCGAGGCCCAGAAGCACGATGCCCTCGTCCTCACCGCCCAGCCGTTCAACCCGGACTTCGGCCATGGTCAGCCCAATTCGACGATGGGGTCGCCTTCATTGAGGAACTGCTCGGCGACCACGAAGACCTTCACCACGGTGCCCTCTTCAGGGCTCCCCACGGGGATCTGCATCTTCATGGACTCGATGATGACCAGATCCTGGTCCTCGCTGACACTCACGCCCTCGATCACGCACACTTCGAGGACCTTGCCAGCCATTTCGGCTCGAATCACCGCCATTGTTCACTCCAGGGATACCGTTCCCCATTGTAGCGGCATTAATCGTCCTTATCGGACTCCCCGATGGCGACCAATTCGTCATCCTCCTGGGCGAAGTCCCCCTCCTCGATGAGCACTTCCCGGACCTTGCCCGCTTCAGGCGCGTTCACATAGAAAGGCGTGCGTCCCTGGTCGGTGAGCTCCAGCAGGACGAGGGCTTCGTCCTCCTCGACCTCCTGGCCCGGCTTCACGAGGACATCCACCACATAGCCCGGCCATTCCGCACGTACGATCATCCCACTCCTCCCGAGGGTACGGCTTGGAGCCTAGGGAGCGCGGGGGTATACCGCAAGGGGGCAATCGAAATAATTGTCACATTCCCCGCGCCAAGGCCGATCTTAGGTCGAGGCCAACGCCCGGAGGTACTCACATGCATCGCTCCCTCGCTCTTGCCACCATCGCCCTCATCCAGCCCGCGCTGCCACTCCACGCCGATGAAAAAGCCGATGCCGAGGCCATGGTCAAGGCCGCCATCGCCTTCGCCAAGGAGAAGGGCCGGGATGCGGCCCTCAAGGAGATCAGCAACCCCAAGGGCCAGTTCCGCAAGGGCGAGCTGTACGTCTTCGTCTACGACCTGGAAGGCAAGGTGCTGGCCCACGGCGGCGATGTGCGCCGGGTGGGCAGCAATCAGTTCAACGGCAAGGACCCCGACGGCAAGTTCTACGTGAAGGACCGCATCGAGCTCGCCAAGACCAAGGGCAAGGGGTGGCAGGACTACAAGTTCATGAATCCCCAGACCTCCAAGGTGGAGGAGAAGACCAGCTACATCGAGCTGCACGAGGGCATGATTTTCGGCTGCGGCGTCTACAAATAGCGCCGGATGGCTTAAACACACTCCATGGCTGACGAACCCCCTACGCTCTGGGATACTGGAGGGTCTGGAGGATTCATGGCCGTCGCCTGTGGCATCGTAGGGCTTCCCAACGTGGGCAAGTCCACCCTGTTCAACGCGCTGACCCGTGCCGGGGCGGCCTCCGCGAACTACCCCTTCTGCACCATCGAGCCCAACACGGGCGTGGTAGACGTGCCCGATGAGCGGCTGGAGCACCTGGCCACCATCGTGAAGCCCCAGCGCATCCTCCCCGCCGCCCAGGAGTTCGTGGACATCGCCGGCCTCGTGCGCGGCGCCTCCAAAGGCGAAGGACTGGGCAACGCCTTCCTCCAGCACATCCGCGAGACCGACGCCATCGTGCAGGTGGTGCGCTGCTTCGAAGATGGGGACATCACCCACGTCGAAGGTGGTGTGAACCCCGAGCGCGACATCAATATCATCGAGACGGAGCTGGTGCTCAAGGACCTGGAGACCCTGGAAAAGGGCCTCGACCGCGCCCGCAAGAACGCCAAGAGCGGCGCCAACAAGGAAGCCACCGCCCTGGTGGCCGCGCTGGAGAAGGCCTTCGCCTTCGTCAACGAGGGCCAGTGGGCCTCCAAGGCGGGCCTGGACAAGGATGAGCTGGCGCTCATCAAGAGCTTCGGTCTCATCACCCTCAAGCCCGTGCTCTTCGTGGGCAACATCGGCGAAGGCGACATCGCCAACCCTGAAGCGAACCCCCACTTCGCCGCCCTGAAGGCCATCGCCGCGGCCCGGGGCTGCCACGCCATCCCGATCTGCTCCAAGTTGGAAGCCGAGATCCAGGATCTGCCCGCCGAGGATCGCCCCATGTTCCTCGAAGAGGCCGGCCTCAAGGAGCCCGGGCTCAACGCGTTGATCCGCGAGAGCTACTGGCTGCTGGGCCTGCAGACCTACTTCACCGCCGGGGTGAAGGAAGTGCGCGCCTGGACCATCCACAAGGGCGACACGGCCCCCCAGGCCGCTGGCGTCATCCACACCGACTTCGAGAAGGGCTTCATCCGAGCCCAGACCATCAGCTATGAAGATTTCATCCAGTACGGCGGGGAACAGGGCGCCAAGGATGCGGGCCGCCAGCGCACGGAAGGCAAGGAGTACGTGGTGAAGGACGGGGACGTCCTCCACTTCCTCTTCAACGTCTAGGCATTCAGGTCGCCCAACTCACAGGACTGAAGCCCCTCCGGCCTCGGGCCGATAGGGGCTCGTGGCTGATTTTCAACTCCCCGAGGACCGGAAGACCCCCATCGAAGCCCCCGCCTTCATCCGTGAGGTGGTGGAGGGGCTGTTGGAACGGGGGGATGAATTCCCCATCAAGGTGGAGGGCGCCACCACCCTGCCCTACACCTCCATCGCCCAGGCGATTCACAAGGATCACTGGGTGCTGAAGCTCCAGCGGGCCCTGCCCCCGGAACTGCTCAAGGGCGCCCTGTTCCATTTCGTCATGACCCATGGCGAACAGCGCTTCGAAGGGCTCATCCCCTTCCAGGGCCGCGAGGGCTACCTGCAGTACCGCTACGGGCTGCCCAAGCAGATGTTCCTGGCGGACCGGCGGCGGCACAAGCGCTACCCCTTCCGCCCCCGGGAAAACGTCTTCGTCACCATCACCGATGGCCACATGGCCGCCAGCGGCCCCATGGCCAGCCTGAGCATCGGGGGCTTGGGCCTCCGGGTGGATCGCATCGTGGAACTGGAGACCCACGCCCGGCTGAAGGTGGATACCGCCCTCTTCGAGCGGGGGCGCGCCTTCGACGTGAAGGTGCAGGACCTCCAGAAGGCCCCTTACCTGGAGCTGCGGGGCCGCATCGCCGGAGCCTACGACCTCAATGGCGTGGTGCACCTCGGGTGCGAGTTCACGGGCCTCACGGAGGTGGCGCAGGCGAGCTTGGAAGCCGCCCTCCGGTTCCGAGAGATCGTATCCAAGGGCGCCCAGAGCGTGCTCCCCGAGAAGGAAGCCCCCAAAGCCAGCGGCAAGAAAGGTCCCCGCGGACCCGAGGCGGACTCGAACACAGGGGGCCCAGCCGAGGCCGAACCCACGGTCTCCCAACCCATGCACCTCCTGCGGCTCAAACGCCGGTGCGTGCCGTTGAGCCTCCTAATGGCCGAGGGGCCTTCGCGGGAGGAACTCCGCGCCAGCTTGGCGCGAGAGGGTTATTTCCGCCTGAAAGTGGGCGCCTCCACCGCCTCCCTGCCGCCTGCGGACGTGGTGCTGGCCCCGGAGGCCATGGCCACCGGCGTGGAAGGAGCCCTGCCCTTCGAGGCCGACGAACAGGTCGGCGCCCTTGTCCGGCGCTTGGATTCCGCCCTGGGTCTCAGGTTGTAGCGGCTATCCCGCCGTAGCGGTTTCCTCGCGCACGGTAATCCCTTCCAGCTCGCAATCGATGAGCTCCGGCGCGGCGGCGTCGCGGCCGAGGATCACGGGCGCCAGGCCATTCCCCTTGAGCGTGCAGCCCTCCATCCGGGCCGTGGCGCCCTTGGAAAGGCTCAGGCCATAGCCCGGGCTCATCAGGAAGGAACTCGTCGCGAAGGAGGCCTGGGCGCCCCGATCGAGGTGCAGCCCCGCATCCTCGCAGGCTTCGAACGTGCATTCCCGGCCCTCGACCCGAACCCCATCCAGGGCAATCAACCCCGCGAAGGCGCAGGCCTTGAAGGTGCACCCCCGCACCTGCAGATCCAGTTCCCCGGCAGCTTCGATGCCCCCGCCCCCCAATTCCGAGAAGGTACAGGAGGTCAGGCTCGCGGAAGCGCCCGCGAGCCGCAGGCCCACCCCGGGGCCCACGAAGCTGCAATCCTCCATCCGGATCGTTCCACCTCGGGCTTCCACGCCCGCTTCGGTGCCCGTGATCACCTGCGATTGCAGGAGATCCAGCTCCCCGCCCTCCTGGATCACCGGCATTCCGCCCACGGAGCGGAGGCAGAAGCCCTCCAGCCGCAGGGAGCCGCCCTTCAGGATCACGGCGGGGTTCTGGCCCCCATCCACGATGACGCTGCCCGGATCGCCCATGGCCACGAGGGTGATGCTCCGTTCCACGACCAGGGCTTCCATGTAGGTACCGGCCTTCACGAGCACTCGGGCGCCATCGGGGGCCTGCCGCAGGGCCACGCGGAGGCTCAGCCACCGGGCATCCCCCTTCCCGACTCGGAGCAGACGATCCGTCCCCGGCCCATCCCCGGATTCCTCCGGGGGCGCAGCGGGAGCCGCGGCGGGCGCGGACGCGGGTTCCAGAGCCGCTGGAGGCGGCACCTCCATAGGTGCGAGCCCGCGGGCGGCCGTTTCACCCTCCCGCAGCACCCGGCGAAGCGCATCCGCGAAGGCATCCGCATCGGCAAAGCGCTTCCTCGGATCCTTATCCAGGGCCTGCCGGAGGATGGCCCGCAGGCCCTGGGGCAGCCCCGCCCAATCCGTGGCCACCAAGGGAGCCATCTGATCCTTGAGAATGCCCCCGAGGATGGGACCGGGGCTGTTGCCCGGGAAGGGTTTGCGCCCGGCGCTGATCACCTCGTAGAGCATCACCCCGAAGGCCCACAGGTCGGACCTCGCGCTGGCCTTGCCCGTATCCAGGTATTCCGGGGCCATGTAGTGCAGGGTGCCCATGAAGGAGCCATCTTGCGTGAGGCTCGTCCCCTCCACCTTGGCCACTCCGAAGTCCGTCAGCTTGGCGAGCCAGCGCTTGCCATCCGTGCGCACAAGGATGTTGGCCGGCTTGAGGTCCCGGTGGACGATGCCCTTGGCGTGGGCCACGGAAAGCCCCTCGAGGGCCTGCGCCAACAGTTCAATGAGGGCGACTTTCGGGTGCCCCGCCTGGACCAGCTTCTCCAGGTCGTTGCCGGGCACGTATTCCATCACCAGGAAGTGGGTTCCCCCGTCATCCCCAAAGTCGTAGATGGTGACGATGTGGGGGTGGTTCAGCCCACCCACGACCCTCGCTTCATGCTGGAACCGCGCCCAGGCATCCTCGCCGAAGGTGCCGCCCGGGCGGATGGTCTTGATGGCCACTTCGCGGCCCAGCACGGGGTCTTCCGCGAGAAACACCTCGCCCATGGCTCCCTGGCCCAGCGGCCGCTTGATCTTGTACTTACCGAGCTGTTCGGGCATCCCCACCCCTATCGGCCCCCCTCGCCTCCGACTTGGGAACGGAGATCCGGCCCTGACTTGACCCACCCGACCCCAGCGCCGATGAGGGGGGGGTCATGGCACCCCTCCCTTCCGAGCCCCAGCCCCGCCACATCGAGGACCTCGCCGGCGTGCGCGCGGCCCTCGCCGCGCTGTTCGAAAGCGGGTTGGAATTCCCCATCCTGAACGAAAGCGCCCAGAGCCTGCCCTACACCTCCCGGATGCAGGCCCCTGAACCGGGCTCAGGCCAAGAATCCTGCCTCTTCCGCCTGCACCGGGCCCTGCCCCCCAACCTGACCGCTGGCAGCCCGTTCCGCATCACCTTTGGCGCGAAAGGCGAACGCTTCGAAGGCATCATGCGGTTCCTGGGGCGCGAGGATTACCTGCTCTACCGGTTCGAGGTGCCGAAGTCCCTGAAGATCACGAGCCGCGCCAAGCGCATCTCCTTCCGGCCCCGGGAGGGGGCCACCGTCACCCTCTGGGATGGCGAGCACGCCATCAGCGGCTCCCTCCTGAACCTGAGCACTGGCGGCTTGGGGGTTCGCGTGGAACGGGTGTTCCGCCAGGACACGCTGGCCCGCCTTCGGCCCGACACCTCCCTGTTTCACAAGGGGCAGCTCTTCCTCGGGCGGGCGGAGCGGATTCCCCACTGCCCCGCACTCGCCTTCCGCGCCCAAGTGGCCCACGTGGCCGAGGCCGGCCGCGAAGTGCGCCTGGGCATGGAATTCCTCGGCCCCGGGCCCGGCCTCATCGAAGCGGTGGAGGCCCTCGTCCTGTTCCGGGAGCAGAGCGCCACCTCGGCCTCCGGTTCCACCGGGCGGCATGCCACCGCCTCCTTCACCGTCGTCCCCATCCCACCCGAACCTCCGCCTCCCCCTCTGCTGCCCCTGCGGCGGCGCTGCGCCCCCATCGTCCTCGCCATGCCCGCGGGCAAGGAGCGGCAGGCCCTGCTGCGAGGCCTGGCCACGGAAGGGTTCCAGCGGATCCTCGATGAGGAGACCCACGCCGAGACCGCCCTCGTCCTCGTGCCCGAAGAGCGGGAGGAATGGCCGGAGGCCCTCGTCTTCGATCCCGAAGCCAGCGCCGCCGATCTCGCCCGGCGCTTGGATTCGGTGCTCGGCCTCCGGCCCTAGGGCACCGGGCGGGTACTCCTAATCCAGATCGGGCCCCGTTTCGAGATAGATGGGCTCCAGGGCGCCGCCATCCACCTCCTGGAATCCACCATCCTCGATGCGGCCCCCCATCAGGAGCGGGGCGACCGCCCCCAGGCCCAGCACCAGCCCACCGCCCGAATTGCCCCGCACCTCGCAGGCTTCCACGCGGACCTTCGCATCCCGCATGAGCACCAGGCCGAAGCCATTGCGCTCCAGGGTGCAACCCCGCAGATCCACTCGGGCCGTGTGATGCGCGTGGACCGCCGCCTGGGGATTTTGCTCGAAGCGGCAACCCACCAGGCGCGCATCCGCCCCTTCGAAGGCCAGGAGCCCCGCGTACTGGCAGCCACGGAATTCCGAATCCCGCAGGGAGAGCCGTCCGCCGGATTCAACTTCCACTCCGCCGCCGAAGAGGTCGCGGAATCGACAGGACTCACCCTGCACCTGGCCCCCCGTGAGGACACGAAGGCCCACGCTCCGTCCCTGGAGGAAGGCGCAATCCCGGAGCTCCAGGGTGCCTGCCACGATGGCCCCCGGCGCAACCCGCGCATCCAAGGTGCAATCCTCCATCTCGAGGGAGCCCTTGCGCACCTCCACCGCAGGATCGTCCTCCGTCCCGAAGAGGCTCAAGCCCCGCAGGGTAACCCGGCCCCCAAGCACCGTGAGCGCCGGGCCTTGATTCCCTTCGAGGATCACCTCGCCGGGCTCCCCTTTGGCGATGAGGATGACGTCCTTGTCCACCACCACCGCCTCCCGGTAATGGCCGGGCATGATCACGATGCGGGAACCCGCCGGGGCTTGCCGCAGGGCCACGCGAAGGCTCAACCACCGCCCCGCCCCGCCCCGGCCCACGACCATCAGCCGATCCGTCGTCTCCTGTGGCTCCTTGGCTGAGGGCTCCTCCCGGTGGAACGAAGGCGTCGGTTCCACCACCCCCCGTTCCGCCTTATGCGCCAACGCCTTGCGCAGCTCTTCCGCCAGCAGGGCTGCGCTGGCGGGGCGCAGGGCCGGATCCTTCTGCAGGCAGCGCACGAGCAGCCGCTTCAACCCATAGGAGAGGCCTTCCCAATCCGCAGAGGACAGGGGTTCCGGCTGACCCTTGAGAATGGCGCTGAGGATGGGCCCGGGCGCGTTGCCCGGGAAGGGACGGCGTCCCCCGCTCACGATCTCGTAGAGCATCACGCCCATGGCGAAGATGTCCGTCGCCACCGTGGCCTTGGCTGAATTCAGGTACTCCGGCGCCATGTAGCCGAGGGTGCCCATGAAATGGCCTTCCTGGGTGAGCTGGCTTTGCTCCACCTGGGCCACGCCAAAATCGGTAAGCCGGGCCGACCATTGGCCGCCGTCCTGGCGGACGAGGATGTTGGCAGGTTTCAAGTCCCGGTGGATCACGCCCTTCCCATGGGCGTGGGCAAGGCCTTCACAGGCCTGCGCCAGCAGTTCCACCAACTGGGCCTTTGGCATCTGCTGACCGGGGAGCAGGGCCTCCAGATCCCGGCCCGGCACGTACTCCATCACGAGGTAGTGGACCCCCTGGTCCTCCCCGAAATCAAAGATGGTGACGATGTGCGGGTGACTCATGGCGCCCACGATCTGCGCCTCCCGCTGGAAACGGCTCCAAGCCTCCCCACCGAAGCTGCTGTCCGTACGGATGGTCTTGATGGCCACTTCCCGGCCCAGCACTGAATCCTTGGCCAGGTACACCTCTCCCATGGACCCCCGGCCAATGGTGCGAAGGATGTCGTACTTCCCCAACCGCTCCAGCATCCCCCTTCAATCGGCACAATGGCCGCTCAACTTGGGTTCTGGGCAGCGACCTTAGGGCCTAAATGTCAGCGCTGGGTGGGGGCCATCAAGGTCACGCCCGCACGGGAGGTTTTCACACTCAGGTCTTGAAGCCCGGTTCCGAAAGCCGCAGGCTCCTCCCACGTGAGTCGATACCGGCTTCCGAACAGCTGGAGCCCCTGCCCGAAGCGCATCGGCAGCTGAGCGTCGAACACGAAGGCGTACCCACCGCTCGCCTCGGCGACATTGCCCAGGTTCCCCTTGAAGGCGACCCCATTCCCCGCCACCGAGTGGAGGGTGACGCCCGACGCGAAGCAGACTTTCCGAAGGGATTCCTGGGCGATCTTGATCTCCCGATTGGCCAGTTCCGCCGCTTCCTTAGGCCCCCCTTCATCCCCCATGGAGCGTTTGAAATCCGTATTATTCATCGCGTTTCTCACGGTTGGATGGTTGAAGGTGTCCGCATCATTCCGGGAGAACACCACGCAGTGATTGGGCCCTTGGAGGGCCCCCATCGCGCTGAGAAGCCGTTCCAACGAGCGCATCTCCGCCGCCACCAGGGTCAACCGGGCCCTGACTCCGCTGGGCGAATCGAAGCCCAACCGCTCCGTGGGCTTGACCCCTCGGGGTTCCACCTGGTTGTAGGGACTGTCTTTGAGAGCCTTCGCGAGGCCTCCGATGAACCCCTTCAACTGTGCGAAGAGCACATCCTTGGCCAGGGGCGTGACCGCGCCTTCAGAATCCTTCAGCTCGGCAAGGGAAGGCGCCATGGCGCCTGGCTTGCCATCGAAATCGTTGGACAGCGCCGAGGGGAGCTTCTCCAGGGCCTTCACCCAGGCCCCGCGATCCAAGGTCAGCCCCGGAGTCATGGGCACGAGCCCATCCCGGGTGCGGGCCGCGATGATCACCCGGTCGCCTTCGGGCAGGTTCACCAGGAATTGGGCCGCCGCCTGCAGGGCGCTGAACCGGTAGGTGGGATCCATGATGGGCTCGAACACCAGGGCCCAGTTCTGAGCGAACCCTCCGGTGACGGCGGGCCCCTCCACCTGCTTCAGGGGCATGTTCCGCCCCGCCACCTGCACCTTCCACTCCTCCGCCTTCACATCCTGGGGAATGGAGCCTTGCTCAGTCACCGCCATCACCCAGGCCGATCGCAGGGAAGGTGCGGAATCCTGAGCCTGGAGACCAAACATGCACGAGGAGAGGGCGAGCCAATGGGCAGGTCGCATGATTGCTCCGGGGTGAAGCTTCATATAACTACGCACTGAGGGTGGAGGCAATGCTCCCCCGATTCCCCGGCGTGGCAGCGTGGTTC
This sequence comes from uncultured Solibacteraceae bacterium, assembly GCA_964617215.1. Taxonomy (GTDB): domain Bacteria; phylum Acidobacteriota; class Holophagae; order Holophagales; family Holophagaceae; genus JAFDVN01. Next base: position 216,401 of record CAZTVL010000002.1, read on the forward strand.
CGCACCACACCCTCTCGCAAGGCAGAGACCGCGACTCCTCGGCAAGTGATCAGAAGGCCACCGCCATCCCCCGCAGCCGCTCGATGCGCGCCTGAATGGGTGGGTGGGTGCTGAAGAGGCTCATGAGCCCGCCGCCATGCAGGGGATTCACGATCATCATGTTCGCCGTGGCGGGCTCCGCATGCTGCATCGGGATGCGCTGGTTGTAGGCCTCCAGCCGCTCCAGCGCGCTGGCCAGCTGATCCGGCCGGCCCGTGATCTCCGCGGCGAAGGCATCCGCCATGTACTCCCGGCTGCGGCTGAGGGCCATCTGCAGCATGATCGCGGCGATGGGGCCGAATATGGCGATGAGGAGGCCCGCCAGGGGGCTGGAGCGCCCTTCCTCGTCCCGGGGCGTGATGTAGATGGCCATCCGGGAGAGGAACATGATGGCCTGGGCCAGCACGGAGGCCATGGAACTGAGCAGGATGTCCCGGTGCTTCACGTGGCCCAGTTCGTGGGCCAGCACCCCTTCCAGCTCCGTGCGGGTCATGAGGCGCATGAGCCCTTCGGTGCAGGCCACCACCGCATGCTCCGGATTGCGGCCCGTGGCGAAGGCGTTGGGCGTGTCCTCGGGAATGATGGCCACCCGCGGCATGGGCAGGCCCGCCCGCTGGGCCAGGTTCGCCACGATGGCGTGCAGCTCCGGGGCCTCCTGGGGCGTCACCACCTGGGCGCCGTACATGGCCAGCACGATTTTGTCGGAAAAGAAGTAGCTCACCCCGTTCATGAGGAGCCCGATGCCCAGGGCCAGCACCATGCCCTGAGTGCCGCCGAAATAGTCCCCGACCCACACCAACAGGCCCGTGAGCGCCGCGATGAGGATGAAGCTCTTGGCTTGGTTCATGGAGGTTCTCCCTTCCCTTAAATGTACGGATGGGGTCAAGGGTGGATTTGTTCACGGCAGGGTTCGGGCATGCTGGGGGCGGAGTGCCCATGAAGCCCGACGAAATCCGCATCGCCAGCGTTTACTTCTTTCAAGGCCGAGCCCTGGTCCACGCCCTGGGGCGCACCGTGAAGGGTGCCTGGATCCCCGCCGGCCCCATCCAGGTACTGCCCGCGGAGCCCGTTGCAGGCGTGGCCTCGGCCCTGCTGAGTGCCCTCGCGGACTCCCGTCAGGGTTTGCCTCAACCTGAGGATTGGGCGGCCGTGATGGAACCCCTGTTGGAAGCGAGCGGCGCCCCCAAGTGGCCCGATTTCCTCAAGGGTGCCGCCTGCCTCGGGGTCGAGCAGCGGGATGCCGTGCTCAGCGTCGTCCCCACCCGGAATCTGGGCGAAGAGGGTGGATTCGAGCCCCTGCTCACCGAGGCGGTCCGGCCGGACCGCTCGGACGCCGGGTCCTTGGCGAATGCGATTCACGCGGCCCGCACGCGCTGCAGCTGATCAGACCCGCTTCACCACCAGCAAGGTCACGTCGTCCCTGAACCCGTTGCCTTCCATGTGCTTGAAGCCGCAGACGAGGATGGCTTCCAGGAGGTCGTCGGCGGTGGCGTCGGGGCGGTCGATCACCACACGGGCCACGGCTTCATCGCTCAATTCCTGGCCTTGGATGCTCTCGGCTTCAACGAGGCCGTCAGTAAAGGCCACGAGGACGTCCCCCGGCTTCATGCGGTTGTGGCCCTGTTCGAATTCGGCACCGGGCAGGAGCCCCACCATGGGGCCCGTGGAGTCCAGGCGTTGGAAGGTGCCATCTTTCCGCACGAGCAGCGGCGGATTGTGGCCGCCGTTGACGTAGCGGAGGTCGCCGTTGTCGGGGTTCAGGCTGGCCGCGAACAAGGTGGTGTAGCGGAAGCCATCCCGCACTTCGTTCATGCGCACGTTGAGGCGGGTGGCGAGGCGCCCCCAGTTCTTCACGCGGCGGTCGGCCCGGGCGCGGAGGTAGGCGCTGAGCTGGGTCATCATCAGCGCGGCGGGCAGGCCCTTGCCGCTGATGTCGGCCACCACCAGGTGCAGGCGATCGCCCTCGGCTTCGTCCTCCCACCCGCCCGCCGGGGGATCGCTGGCGATCCAGGCGTCGTAGAGGTCACCGCCCACGGCCTGGTAGGGAAGGTTGGCCCCGGAGAGCTGCCACCCGAGGGGCTCGGGCAGGCGCTTGGGCAGGAGCTGACGCTGGATGTTGCGAGCCAGGTCCATGTCCTTTTCGAGGCGCTCGGATTGGAGTCGGGCGGACCGCAATTCCAAACCGGTGAGCTGGCTGCTGGTGAGGTTCACGAGGGTCTGGAGGAACATGCCGTCCTCCTCGTTGAGTTTGCCCACCAGCGGGTCCGCCGCGTAGGCGAAGCCATGGAAGTGATCTTGATCTTTCAGCTCGATGGCGTGGATGAGGTTGCGCTCCTCCAGCAGGATGTGGAGGGCCTCGCCTTCCAGCACGGCGGGCAGGTTCGTGAGGCCCCGGGCCATGAGCACGCTGCCGTCCTTGTCCAGCACGAGCAGGCGCAGGATGCGGAACTCGCCGCTGAGGGTGTTGGCCATGAGACGGATGAGGTCCTGCTTCGTCTCCACTTCGCCCAGCGACCGGCTCAGGTCGAAGAGGGTGGACATGCGGCTGAACTGCAGGGCCAACTGGCGATTCTGATCGCTCCGCAGGGCCTCCAGGCGCCGCCAGACGAGCAGCGGGGCACTGATGGTGAGCAGCAGGTAGAGGGCCGCGGGCACTTCGCCCTGGGCCTTGAGCACGAGGTGGCCATACACGGCGTCGCCGTGGCGCCAGGGGAGGGAGATCCAATCCTTGCCGGGGTTGGTGGGAAAGGCGGGCGCCGCGCCCCGGAGGAAGAGCCATTTCTGGCCATCCCAGATGCCGCCCTGGCCCGCCCGGGCCAAGCCCAGGGCCGAGACGCCCACCAGGTGGACGAGGTCCTCCTCGGTGCCCTGCTCCGGGAAGGTCTCCAGGAAGTCGATGAGGGGCAGCAGCTCCTGGGCTCCGCCCGGTACGCCCATGGCCATCAGGCGCAGGCGGTCGAAGGGGTTGGACGGGGGGCTGCCGGTCGGCATCACCGGTTCCTCAGGAGATCTTCTTCACCAGGAGGCACTCACAGCGGCCGTGGTCTTCGCGGAAATCCACTTCGTCCATGAAGCGGCTCATGAGCAGGAGGCCCAAGCCGCCCTTGCGGGGGTGCTTCACGTATTCCTTGGGATCGGGGAGCACCACCTGATCCCGGTGGATGCCCTCGCCGCTGTGCCAGATGTGGATCTCCAGGGCCTGCCCGGTGAAGCGCAGATCCAGCTCCACTTCGCGGGCGGGATCGCCCTTGTAGGCGTGGAGGATGACGTTGGTGACGGCCTCATCCACGGCGATGCTCACCTTGGCGGCGGTGGCGTCGTCCATGCCGCTCACGATGGCGGCGCGCTTGGCCAGCCCCGTGACGAGATTCAGGTAGCGGGTCTGACTGGGGATGGTGAGCCGGAACTCGGCAGCTTGGACCTTGGTGGCCACCTCAGGCCCCCTTGCCCGACGCGGCCAGGGCTTCTTCCTGGTCCTTGAACACCTTGTAGAGCTGGGTGAACCCCAGGGTGTCGAAGATGGCGAAGACGTTGTCCTGGAGGTTGGACAGGAGGATATCCCCCTCGTTCTCCCGCACGGTCTCGATGAGGCCCATGATGGCGCCCAGGCCGGCGCTGGAGATGTAGGAGAGGTTCTGGCAGTTCAGCAGGATGCGGTACTGGCCTTTGGAGACGAGGCCCTCCAGGGCCTGCTCGAACTCCCGCACCGTATGCGCGTTGATGAACCCCGCGGGGAGGACCACCGCGACGCCACCCATTTCACGCACTTCGATCGAAAGATCAGCCACGTCAAGCTCCCAAGGATCCAGGTTCATCATCCTAATCGCCGAAAGCGGGCCTTGGCTACAGTCCCTTGGGGTGAAGCGCTTGGCGGAGCCCCGGCCGGCCCCCAGACCGGGATGCAAGTCCACCAAGGACCGGTGGTAGGCTTTCCCCACCCTTCCCCCTGGATCCCATGACCCCCAACGACACCGAGGCCCTCCGGACCATCCTCGCCACCTGGGCCGCCGAGCGGCACCAGCGCCTGTTCGAGGACATCGCGGGCACGCTGCAGGCGGCGGGCATCCGCACCCAGCCGGATGCGGATCTGGTCAACCGGCTCGTGGCCGCCCTGCCCCAGGCCCCCTCCGCGGACGCCGAAGGCCCGGGCATCGATCGGGAGCTGGGCGCCGCCCTGGACCTGCTGGAGGGCGCCACCAGCCAGAGCGAGGCCCTCCGCCGCCTGCTGGACGGCCTGGATCCCGTGGTGGAGCGCTGCGCCCTCTACGTCATCAAACAGGGCATCCCCAACCTCTACGCCTGGCGCGGATTCGAAGGCACCACCGCGAAGCCCGGCACCCCCGTGGTGCCCCCATCCGACCTGGAAGAGCTCCTCACGGGGCGCCAGGCCTGGCTGGGCAAGTGCCCCGGCTACCAGGCCCTCCTGGCTCCTCTGGCCCGCATGGAGGCCACCGAGGCCCGCATCTACCCCCTCCGCCTGAAGCGGAAGCCCGTGGCCCTGCTGCTGGTGGACGCGGGCATGCGGCAGACCCTGGATCACCCCCAGGCCCTCCGGGCCTTGGCCCAGGCCGCCAGCGCCACCCTGAGTTCCCTGGCGGGGGCCAAGGAAGAGGAAAAGGCTCCACCTCCGACGGACCACCCCACCCTGCCCACCATGCTGGTGCAGGACCCCATCCCCGAACCCGCCACCCCGGCCCTGGATCCCAAGGTCAAGGCCGCTGCCGAACGTTTCGCCCGGGTGCTGGCCGGGGACATCGAACTCTACTTCCCCGCCAAGGTGGAACAGGCCCGCACCCAGGGCAACCTCTATGGCCTCCTCCGGGATGAGCTGGACCGGAGCCGCCACAGCTTCGTGGAACGGTTCGGGGAGGAAGTGGAGGTCCGTCACGGAATTTTCGGACGGGCGATCATCGAATTGCTGTGCGAGGGCGATGCCGGTCGCCTGGGTGCCGCTCCTTGGGCGTGACAAAACACCAGTTCCATGGTATTCCTTCCGATCTTTGGGACCTGTAGCACGGAGGGGTTGGAATCATGGCGGACCTGGGCAAGAAGCACAATTGCTTCCAGTGCGGGGCGAAGTTCTACGATTTTGGGAAGGCGGATCCCTCCTGCCCCAAGTGCGGCGCGAAGATGAAGGACGCGCCCGCGAAGCCGAAGGCTCCCAAGAAAGAGAAAGTCGCTCACGTGATCGAGGACGATTTCCAGGCGGAGCCTGAAGCTGAAGGTCTCGAAGGCGAAGCCTTCACCGAGGCCATTCCGCTCGAGCGCGGCCGCGGCGAAGGCCCCGATCCCGGCGATCTCCGCATGGACGACTACGACGAGTAGAGCCACCGGATCGGGTGGGTAGGATGGTCTTTCCATGACCGCCCCTCTTCCCCTCATCGATCGGCACGTCCACCTGGAGGGCGGCCTCGATCCGGCTTGGGTCCGGGGCGAGGCCGCCCTCCGTGACGTGGCCCTGCCCAGCAGCCTGGAAGCCCTCTGGCGCGGCGAGGTTCAACCCTTCGAGGCCTTCATCGAGGCCTTCCTCTTTGGCGCCCAGCTCCTGAATTCCGAAGCCGCCGTGACCGCGGCCGTGGAGGCCATCACCGCCCGCACCCTCCGGGCCGGTGGCGCGGGCTTCGACCTGTGGTGCAGCCCCAGCGCGCTCGTATCCCATTGGAAGCTGCTCAGCCTGGAGGCCTTCTGGCGCGGCCTCGAGCGGGGCCTCACGTCGGCCCGGGCCCAGGGCCTGCGAGCCTGCGTGGTGGTGGACGCCGTGAACCACTTCGGCCCCGACCACGGTCACGCGGTGTTGGACCTCATCGCAGGTGACCTCCCCTCCTTCGTGGTGGGGTTCAGCACCGGCGGTCTGGAGCGCGTGCCCTTCCGCCAGTGGGCCCCGGTCTTCGATCGCGCCCGGAACCTGGGGCTGCGCATCGCCGCCCATGCCGGAGAGAACGGCGATGGGGATCAGGTGCGCGAAGCGATTTGGGAAGGCGGTGTGAGCCGCATCGTCCATGGCCTGCGATCCGATCGAGCCACCTTGGAACTCCTGGCGGAACGGCGCATCCCCGTGGACATTTGCCCCAGCTCCAACGCCCTCCTTGCGGCGGACGTCCAACCCCACCCCCTTCCCCGCATGTTGGCCGCGGGCGTGCGCTGCGCCCTGGGCACCGATGATCCCGGGGTCATCCCCTGCGACTTGACCACGGAACGCGAGGCCGCTCGGGCGCTTGGCGCTTCGGCGGTGGACCTGGCGCAAATGCATCGGTTTGGGGCCGAAGATGCCTGGTGTCTGACTGCTCAAGGTTGAGTCGCATTGGGAACTCGAGGCAAATCAAGAGGAACCTTGGGGCGATCGCAGGCAATCCATGGGTCGATCCCAAGGGCAAGCCGGGGTAGAATCGAGGGTTCACTATGTGGCACCCATAGCTCAGCTGGATAGAGCATCAGGCTTCGAACCTGAGGGTCGGGAGTTCGAATCTCTCTGGGTGCACCACCCCGCCTTACCCCGCGAGCGTGGCGAAACTGGTAGACGCACTGGATTTAGGTTCCAGCGGTTCACCCCATGCCGGTTCGAGTCCGGCCGCTCGCACCACCCCCTGCCTTTCCGAAACCACCCTGGAGTCACTGCAATGTCCGTCACTGTCGCCCAGCATTCCGCCACACGCTTCAGCCTGGAGCTCAGCGTGCCCGCCGCCGAGGTCACCGCGACCTTCAATGAGGTGGTCTCCAAGATCGCCCCCAAGGTCCGCATCCCCGGCTTCCGCCCCGGCAAGGCCCCCAAGACCGTCCTGCTGCAGAAGTACGGCCAGGAGATCCACCAGGACGTAGCCCAGCAGCTCATGGAGCGCCACTTCTGGGCCAAGGCCCAGGAAGCGGGCGTGATGCCCATCTCCCAGCCCGCCCTCGAGAAGGTCGACCTGCGCGACGGCCAGGAAGCCACCTTCAAGGCCCAGTTCGACGTGGCCCCCCAGGTGGAACTGCCCGAATACAAGGGCCTGAAGGTCAAGAAGCAGAAGCGCGCCATCGATGCCGACGCCGTGGCCGAGCACCTCGAGGGCCTCCGCCAGCGCGCCAACAAGTTCCTGCCCGTGGAGGGCGCCTCCGAGCTCGGCCACCTCGTCACCTGCGACATCAAGGTGCTCCCCGAAGGCGAGAAGGGGAAGGCCGCCAAGGCCATCTCCTACAAGGATCAGGTCATCGAGCTCAAGGCCGACCGCCCCTTCGATGCCAACCTCGTGGGCCTGAAGCCCGAGGACACCAAGACCTTCACCATCACCCACGATTCCGACCCCACCCAGGCCCCCAACCCCAGCCTGGCCGGCAAGACCATCACCTACACGATCACCGTGAAGGAAATCCACAACCGCGTACTGCCCGAGCTGAACGATGACCTCGCCAAGGATCTGGGCCAGTTCCAGACCCTCGCCGAGCTCAAGGAAGGCGTGAAGAAGGATCTCGAAGAGGCCGCCGAGCGCGATGGCATCGCCCGCGTGCAGACCGTCATCCTCGATCAGCTCCTCCTCGCCGCCAAGTTCGAAGCCCCCCGCAGCATGGTGGGCCTGCAGCTCGACGATTACTGCCAGGAGTTCGCCCGCACCGTTCAGCAGCAGGGCGTGGATCCCCGCCGCGTGAACTGGCAGGCCTACCGCCAGCACCGCCTGCGCGACGCCGAGCGCGCCGTGCGCAGCGGTTACCTCCTCCAGGCCATCGGCAACGCCGAGGACATCCAGGTCACGGACGAGGAGATCGACGCCGACATTCGCGCCTTCATGGACGAGAACAAGGTCCAGGAACCCTTCGCTTCCTTCAAGGCGGGCCTCGACCAGCGCGGCGCCACCACCGAGATCAAGGGCCGTATCCGCACGGACAAGATCTTCGAGCGCCTTCTTAGCAGCGCCACCGTCACCGAGGAGCTCCTGGACAAGGAAGCCTTCCTGAAGGTCGTGGAGCTCGAGCGCAAGCGCGATGCCGGTGAGGCCATCGAGCGCTTCGATGCCGGCGGTCTCGAGGGCGGCGAATTGGCCGAGCAGGAGGGCGGCGCCCCCGCCCACCACCATGAGCACGTCCACGGCCCCGACTGCGACCACAGCCACGACGAGGAAAAGCCCAAGAAGGCCACCAAGAAGGCTGCCCCCAAGGCCGAAGCTGAGGCAGCTGAAGAAAAGCCCGCCAAGAAGGCCGCTGCCAAGAAGGCTGAGCCTGAGTCTGAAGAGAAGCCCAAGAAGGCTCCCGCCAAGAAGAAGGCCGAGTAATCGGACCTTCCTCCTGAAGAAGGGCGCTTTCGGGCGCCCTTCTTCTTTTCAGGGTCGCCTGATCCCGTCCACCCGGTTTCAAACACCCTTGGCACTGCACCTTCCCCGCCCTTGGTATCCTGTTCCCCCATCGAGGTCCCCATGGCCACCGGCTACTACCCCCCCATCGTCATCGAGCAGACCCCCCGGGGCGAGCGCAGCTACGACATTTACAGCCGCCTGCTGAAGGACAACATCATCTTCCTCGGCACGGCCATCGACGACAGCGTGGCGAACGCCATCGTTGCCCAGTTGCTTTTCCTGGAGAGCGAGGACCCCGACAAGGACATCCAGATCTACATCAACTCCCCCGGCGGCAGCGTCACCGCGGGCCTCGCCATCTACGACACCATGCAGTTCGTGAAGAACGACATCGTCACCTACTGCCTGGGTCAGGCCGCTTCCATGGGCGCCCACCTGCTGGCCGCGGGCAGCCCCGGCAAGCGCTTCGCGCTGCCCAACAGCCGCATCATGATCCACCAGCCCTCCGGCGGCGCCCAGGGCCAGGTCACGGACATCGAGATCACCTACAAGGAGATCCAGCGCCTGAAGGATGCCCTCGCTGAAGCCTTCTCCAAGCACACCAAGCAGAACCTCAAGAAGGTGCAGAAGGACATGGAGCGCGACTACTTCATGTCGAGCCAGGAAGCCCTGGAATACGGAATCATCGACAAGGTGCTCACCGAGCGGCCTTGATGGAGTCGGAAGCCCTCTGCCGTGTGGAGGCCGCCCGTCGCAGGGCGGCCTTCCTCGGTCTGGACCAAGGCACCCTCCGGCTGGAAGTGCGCGAACCCGCCACCCACTTGGCCAAGGCGCTGCGCGCCAAGGGCATCCAGGCCGAGGCCTCCGGTGAATTCACCCTCTCCATCCGGGCCTCGGACTGGAGCGCCTTCTGGGCCCAGGCGGGCCCCTTGATCGACTGCGGTTGCTGATGAACCTCTCCCTGGAAATCGAGGCCCTGGAGGCCCTGCGGCAGAGCGACCCCGTGGCCGCGGGCGCCCGGCTGCAAGCCCTGCGCAGCAAGTACCGCCAGGAGCCCGCGCTTTTCGATGCGGGGGCCATCGCCGCCCTCAAGCGCCTCGCGGCCGCCCTCCAATCCGAAGGCCCCGACCTGGGCGCGGCCCTGAAGACGCATTTCGGCTTCGAGTCCTTCCGCCCGAATCAGGAGACCATCATCCGCGGCGTGCTCGCAGGTCGGGACACCCTTGCCGTGCTGCCCACGGGTGGGGGCAAGAGCCTCACCTACCAGCTGCCCGCCAAGCTCCTGGGGGGGCTCAGCCTCGTGGTTTCGCCCCTCATCGCGCTCATGAAGGACCAAGTGGATGGCCTCGCGGATACGGGGTTGCGCGCCACCTACCTCAACTCCAGCCTCGACGCCGAGGAACGTCGCACCCGCCTGCGCGCCGTGAAGGCTGGCGAGGTGGACCTCCTCTACGCCGCCCCCGAAGGCCTGGAGCTGTACCTCGCCGAGGTGCTCCAGGACTGCGACCTCCGCCTCATCGCCGTGGACGAGGCCCACTGCATCAGCCAGTGGGGCCATGATTTCCGGCCCAGCTACCGGAATCTCTCGGGCCTGAAGGCCCGCTTCCCCAAGGTGCCCATTCTGGCCCTCACCGCCACCGCCGCGCCCGCGGTGCAGGACGACATCGTCGCCCAGCTGGCCATGAAGCAGACGCTGCGGGTGTCCGGCTCGGCCTTTCGCGCCAACCTGCGCCTCTCCACGGTCAAGAAGGGCGATGGCCAGGGCGTGCGGGAGATGATCCTGCGGATCGTGCGCTCCCGCCACGGCCAGAGCGGCATCATCTACGCCCAGAGCCGCAAGAGCGTGGAGTCCACCGCCGCTTACTTGCGCGAACACGGCGTGAAAGCCGAGGCCTACCACGCGGGCCTGGATGCCGCCGAGCGCGCCCGTGTGCAGGAGTCGTTCCGCAAGGATGATTGCGACGTGGTGGTGGCCACCATCGCCTTCGGCATGGGCATCGACAAGCCCGACATCCGCTTCGTGCTGCACCGCGACCTGCCCAAGAGCCTGGAGGGTTACGCCCAGGAGGTGGGCCGCGCCGGCCGCGACGGCGAACCCTCCGATTGCGTTCTCTTCTACTCCTGGGCCGACGTTATGAGCCTGGACCGCATGCTGGAGGACTCCGACGCCGGCATGGCCGCCGCCCAAAAGGCCCAGGTGCGCGCCATGTTCGACTTCGCCGATGGCGCCCGCTGCCGCCACCAGGCCCTGCTCGCCCACCTGGGCGAGCGCATGCCCACCTGTGGCACCGCCTGCGATGCCTGCAGCGGCTACGACCCCATGGCCGCCGCCCCCAAGGTGGCCAAGAAGAAGGCCGCGATCCCCTTGCCCGTCCGCGCCCCGGAATCCGAGGATCCCGATGGCGACGAAGGCCTCTTCCAAGCCCTCCGCGCCCTCCGCAAACAGCTGGCCGACGCCAAGGGCCTGCCCCCCTATGTCGTATTCAGCGATGCGACCCTGCGCGCCATGGCCCACCACCGCCCTGCTTCGGACGAGCACTTCCTCGCGTTGAGCGGCGTAGGCCCCAAAAAACTTACGCAGTATGGGGATGTGTTCCTGGCGGAGATCCGCCGGCACGGCTGAGCCCGCGGAAAAGGCTGGTCACAAAGGGCACAGAATCCCACCGAGGACACAGAGAAAGGCCAGGTCAGGAGGCAGAGAGTCGCCAAAGCACCGGTCGAAATGGGCGTTACTTTCTGTGTTCTCTGTGTTCCCTCTGTGTCCTCTGTGACCAGCCCCCTTAGAATCAGAGCATGTCGAAGTTGGAACTGATTGCCCTGGACGGCCCCTCGGGAGCCGGGAAATCCACCACCGCGCGCCGCGTGGCCGAAGCCCTGGGGTGGGATTACCTGGATACGGGCGCCATGTACCGCACCGTGGCCCTGGCCATCCAACGGGCCGGGCTCGCCCTCGGGGATCCAAAGGTGGCTGACGTGGCGGACCAAGCCCAATTGGAACAGCGGGGCACCCGCAATTTCCTGAATGGTGAGGACGTGAGCGAAGCCATCCGCACCCCGGAGATCACCAAGTTCGTGAGCCCCATGAGCGCCGATCCTGCCATCCGCGACGTGCTGGTGGCCCAGCAGCGCAAGCTGGGCCAGCGAGGCCGCTGGGTAGTCGATGGCCGCGACATCGGCACCGTGGTCTTCCCCAACGCCTGCTGCAAGGTGTACCTCATCGCCACCGTGGAAGCCCGCGCCTCGCGTCGCTGGCGGGAGCTGGAGGCCAAGGGTTCGCAGCTTACCCTCGCCGAAGTGCAGGCCGACCTCGCTCAGCGGGACCACCAGGACAGCACCCGCGCCGTGGCGCCGCTCCGCAAGGCCGACGACGCCTGGGAACTGGACAACGGTCACCTCAATCTGCACGAGACGGTGGAACAGATCGTCCTCCACCACCGCGCCCACGCCTGAGCCCGGGAGCTTCCATGGACGAGTGGATCGAGGGCCTCCGGGAAAAGCTGGAAGAGCCCTGGAATCCCGTGGAACCCCTCGCCGGGGCGTTGCCCTTGTTCTTCCTGTTCATCGTCGCCGTGGGCCGCACGGAGGAAGGCTGGATGCCCTTCCTGGATGGCATCAACCTCGTCTTCCACGAGTCGGGTCATCCCGTCTTCGGCCTGCTGGGGTGGGAAACCCTCACGATCCTGGGCGGCACGCTCATGCAGGTCCTCGTGCCGCTGCTCTTGGCGGGCAGCTTCTGGTTCAAGCGCCAGCCCGTGGGCGTGGCCCTCTGCGGCCAGTGGGCGGGCCAGAACCTCCTGAACATCGCCCGCTACATGGCCGACGCCCGGGCCCAAGTGCTGCCCTTGGTGGGCGGGGGCGAACACGACTGGACAGCCCTTTTCACCCAGTGGCGCCTGATGCCCAAGGATCAGTTGGTCGCTGGGCGCACGTCCTTTGTCGGATGGATGATCATGGCGGGGTGGGCCCTGTGGTTGGGCTACCGGGCTTGGCAGGATCGTTCAACGGCCGCACGCGCCTGAAGATCACCCGCCCTTCGCCGGGGGAAGGATCGAAGGCCTCGTCGCCCCGCAGCTGGAATTCCGCGCTGAATTGATTCACCCCCAGGCCCGAGATCACCAGGGAGAGGTGATCCTTCTCGGAGGGGGAATCCATCCACACCCGCCCTTCCAGCCGAGCCTCGATGTGCAGGATCCGCCCCTTCCGCTCCAGCCGCCAATCGCGGATCCGGGCTTCGCCCACGGTGCCTTCGCCGTGGAAAGACGCGTCCACCACCAGAAAGAAGGGCACGGGTCCGTGGGTTCGGTCCATGTCCCCTTCGGCATACCGCCCCTCCCCCTGCCAGGAACCCACGAGCCCCTGTGGATCCACCCCGCCGGGCGATTGGATCACGGCAACCAGCAAGCACGGCAGAAGCAAACCTTTCATACGGGTGCCTCGGCTCCCAAAGATAGGCCCTTACAGACTTTTGGCCCCCCGAAACCCGTTCCGGGGGGCCACCTTCCGCCCTCGCCTGCACTCAGTTCCAATCCGCTAGTTTTTAATGCGGATCTTCTGAGGCTGAGCCTCGGGGTTCTTCATCACGGTGAGGGTGAGGACACCATTCACCAGGTGCGCATCCACCTTGTTCGCCGCGATCTCTTCCGGGAGGGTGAACGACCGGCTGAAGGAGCCGTAGCTGCGCTCGATCAGGTGCCAGGTCTCGTTGTCCTCCTTCTTTTCCGTCTCCCGCTTGCCAGCGATGGTCAGGCGATTCCCCAAAAGCTGGATATCCAGGTCTTCCTCTTTGATGCCCGGGAGGTCCGCCTTGAACACGTATGCACTGGGAGTTTCCTTCACCTCGAAGCTCGGCATGAACGTCTGAGTATCGAGGGTCATCAGATTGTCCCGGAACGGATCCCACCGCATGAGCTCGCGCATCATCCGGAAGGGCTCCAGCACCGGGGTCTGGGGCGTGATGGTACGGGGTTCGCGGGTCAGCAGATTGCTCATGGGATCCTCCTTGTCGCACGCTGCATTCCCCAAGGATGGTCCCCAAGCCATGTGCATCCGTGACCATGTTCATAATCGGCATGGTCAGGATTAATCCGATACTAAGTATATTTTTAAGCTCGTTTTGACTGCGGAGTTCCAGACCCCCAAATCTCCAGAATTCCCAGGCCTCAATACCCTTCACCCTCCGCCGCGGCCTTCGCCTTGCCCCGGTGGATGTGGAAAAGCATGGCCACGTAGCCGAGGGCGATGGGGAAGCCCAGGAACCACCACCCCAGGCCTTTGCGCAGGGTCGCCGGTGACGAGGCGCTGTTCAGGGCCGTAAGGCTCCAGGCCGGATCCAAGGTGGACCCCAACATCACCGGCCACACGCTGGCCGCGGAGGCCGCCAGCAGACCGAGGATGAAGGCGCCACTGCCCAGGAAGGCCAGCAGGTAGCGCCGCCCCATGAGGCCCACCACCAGGGCCGCGAAGCCCGCCAGCAGCACGCCCGTGAAGAGCAAAGCCAGGCCACTCCGAACGCTGCCCGCGAAAATGGCGGGGTTCACCGCGTGGGTGGACGCCGCCACCGCGACCCAGAACAGGCCCACGGCTATCCACAGCTTCGGCGCCAGGGCGGCGCTCCGTTCTTGTACGGAGCCCTCCGTGCGCCAGGCCAGGAACACGCTGCCATGGGCCGTGAGCGCCAGTAGGGCGAAGACCCCCACCAGCACCGTGTACCAATCCAGCAACCCCACGGGCGACGCAGTTCCGAAATGGGTGAAGAGGGGCAATTCAAAGGTCCCCTCCTGGGTCACGGGGACGCCCCGCAACACGTTTCCCAAAGCCGCCCCCAGAAGAATAGGCATGAGGATGCTCGCCACGCTGAACCCCGTATCCCAGAAGCTCCGCCAGAGCAGGCTCTGCACATGGCTGCGGAATTCAATGGCGCAGCCGCGCAGGATCAACGTCCACAGCACAAGGAACATGGCCAGGTAGAAGCCCGAGAACCCCGCCCCAAGCACCTTGGGGAAAGCCAGAAAGAGGGAGCCGCCCCCGGCCAACAACCACACCTCGTTGCCGTCCCAGAAGGGGCCGATGGCCCCGAGGATGGTGCGCCGCTCCTCGTTGGTCTTCGCCACCACCAGGTGCAGGGCGCCAGCGCCGAAGTCGAAACCATCCATCACGACGTAGATGGCCATCATCACGGACACAAGCCAGAACCAGAGCTCAGCCATTGAGAAGTCCCCCACTGGTGCACAACTGAAAATTTAGAAGGGCCTCGCGTATCCCCGCAGGGGATACCGAGATCACGGACACCAGCCAGAACCAGAGCTCAGCCATGGTGCACCTCCGAAGCAGGACCATGGCTGAGCTCACGGCCGATGAGGAAGCAGAAGAGCAGGCCCAGCACGAAGTAGATGCCGCAGAACCCGATGAGCGTGAAGGCCGCGGAGCCCGCATGCACCGTGGGGCTGGCGCCGTGGACCGTGCGCATCAATCCGTACACGAGCCAGGGCTGGCGCCCCAACTCCGCCACCATCCAGCCGAAGGTGGTGGCGATGTAGGGGAAGGGGAAAGCCAACATGAGCAACCACAGAAGGCCCCGCTGGGAGGCCAGCTTGCCGCGGCGGTCCTGCAACACGCCTAATCCCATGAGCCCGATGAACAGCGTGCCGAGCCCAGCCATGATGTGGAAGCTGTAGTAGAGCAGCTCGATGTTGCCGGGCCACTGATCCTCGGGGATGTCGTTGAGGCCCTTCACCTCGCCGGAAAAAGTGCCGTGCACGAGGAAGCTTAGGATGCCCGGGATGGGGATGGGGTTGTCCAGGCGCCGGGCCTTCACGTTGGGCTGGCCGATGAGGTTGATCTCCGCGTGGGAGCCCGTGACGAAGCGGCCCTCCATGGCCGCCAGGGCCGCCGGTTGATGCTTGGCCACGAGCTTGGCCTGGATGTCCCCCGTGGGAAAGGCCACCAGCAGGCTGGCCAGTAATCCCGCCGTGGTGCCCCAACGCAGGTTGAGCCGCGCCTGCTCCAGGTGGACGCCCTTCAGGGCCCAGTAGGCGCCCACGGCGGCCATGACGAAGGAAGCGGTGACCACCGCAGCCAGCATGGTGTGGGCGTACTGCGCGAGGGCCCAGGGGTTCAACACGAAGGCCCAGAAGCTGGCCAACTGGAAGGTGCCATCCGCCGCGATGGTGTAGCCCACGGGATGTTGCATGAAGGCGTTGGTAGTGACGATGAAGTAGCCGCTCAGCCAGGAGCCCAGCCACAGAGCCGTGGCGGCGCCGAAGTGGGCCCTGGGGGAGAGCTTCTTCTCACCCCAGATCAGCAGGCCCAGGAAGCTGCTCTCCAGAAAGAAGGCGAACATGCCCTCCATGCCCAGGGTGTGGCCGATGACGCCGCCCGTCTGGCGGGTGAAGCCCGACCAGTTCGTGCCGAACTGGAATTCCATGGGAATGCCCGTCACCACGCCCATGGCGAAGTTGATGCCGAAGATCTTGATCCAGAACCGCGCAGCGTCCGCGTAGCGGGTCTCCCCCGTGCGGAGGTGCTGCGCTTTGAGCCCGAAGATGAGCAGCGCCAAGCCCATGGTGAGCTGCGGGAAGAGGTAGTGGTAGATGATCGTGAAGGCGAACTGCAGCCGATGCCAGATGAGCGGATCACCCATGCCAAACCTCCCAAGACCTCCCCTATGAAAGCGCTCTCAATTGATGCGCGTCAAACGGATCGAAAGAGAAGGCGAAGAAGCCCCGGAAGAATCACCGAAGGCGCAGAAAAAGCGTCTACGGCCCTGCCGATTCAGCAGGGCTGATTCACCTCTGCGACTGCGATTCAGGCCCGAAGAATCATCCCTCGACGAGGGGGCTCCGCTGCCAAGGACCAAGGTTGTGCGCGTTGTAACCCTGAGCCCGCAGCCAGTTTGCGGCTTGGCCACTGCGGGCGCCGCTGCGGCAGACGAAGAGGAGGGGCTTGTCCTTGGGCAGCTCCCCGAGCCGCGCTTCCAGCTGATCCAGGGGGATGAAGAGGCTGGGGCCATGGCCTTCGTTCCATTCCGGCAGGGTGCGCACGTCCACCACCACCGCGCCCAGGTCGATGAGGCCCTTCGCCTCGTCCACGGGAATGAAACCGTTCATGCATCCTCCGGATCATCCGGCCACGTCGCGCCTGGGGCGCGGAGACAGGCCGGATGCACCAGGGTACACTCCCCCCATGGATCCGCACGTCGACGCCCGAGCTGCCCGCATCCGCCTGGTCTGCACCGACATCGACGGCGTGCTCACCACCGGCGCCCTCGTGTACGGCCGGGAGCCCGGGCATACGAAGACCTTCCACGTGCGGGATGGCGTGGCCATCAAGGCCCTCCAGAAGGCCGGCATCCCTGTGGCCTTCATCAGCGGCCTCCGGAGCCCCGCCACGGATCACCGCGCCGCGGACCTGGGCATCGAAGACTGCTTCACCGGCTACCTGGACAAAAAGCCCATTCTGGATCAACTCTGCGCCAAGTACGGCCTGGCCCTGGATGAGATCGCCCACATCGGCGATGACCTCCACGACCTGCCCATCATGCTCCGCGTGGGCCTCGCCTGCTGCCCCTCCGATGCGGTGGCCGAAGTTCGGGAGCGCTGCCAGTGGGTGCTGCCCATGACGGGAGGCACCGGCGTACTGCGGGCCGTGGCGGAGCGGATTCTCAAGGCCCAGGGCCGATGGGACGACATGGTGAAACCGTACCTGGAGCTTTCGTGACCCTTCGCCGCAGCGTTCCCCTCCTCCTCGCCGCCCTGCCGACCCTGTTGCAGGGCCAGGCCCCGGAGGACCGGGCGAACCTCGGCTTCCGGATGCACTTGCAGGCCCCCATGGGCAACCTGCGGGACCTCAACGGGGGGCAGAATGGCCTCTCCATCGCCGGATTCGTCGACTTGCCCCAAGAGGAATTGCGCGGCATCTCCCTGAGGCCCCTGGTGCAGTTCGACTACTTTCCCAAGGGCGATGCCCTGGGCTTGAGCGGCAACAGCACCCGCGTGTTCGCCTACATGCTGGGCCTGGAGCTGGTGTGGCGGCCCAATGATGACCTCAAGGGCCCTTACTTGATGGCGGCCATGGGCGCTCAGAACTGGCGCATCACCACCCAGAGTTCCAGCGGCGACGTCCGCATCGGCGGTACGAAACTCGGTTTGAATGGCGGCGTGGGCTATCGCTGGAACAGCCACCTGGCCCTGGAGGTGAAGGCCTTCTGGAGCCCCGTGGATGCGAACGTGCGGGCCACTGGCGTGAGCGCGGGCTTCACCTGGATGTTCTGAGTCCGCCTTGGATCAGGCTTTGGGGGCCGAGGGCACGGGCTTCGCGAGACTCATGAGCACGGGCAGATCCAAGAAGCGGCTGCGGGCACGGCGCTGGCACCAGCCGATGAGATCCTCCCACTCCCCTTCACGGCCCATCTGGAGGTCCCGGTAGAGGCTGCTATGCGCGTCCTTGGGAAGGCCTTGGGTGAACGCGAGCACCTCCTCAACCGTGCCCTCGGGCAGGGGATGGCCCTCCACGGCGGCGAAGAGGCACAGCTCGCCGATCAGTTCCCGGTAGCGGGGATCCGCAAGCACGGCCGCAGCCCCCTGGCCCAGCGCCACGTCCAAGCCCGCGAAGGCGATGAGGAAGACGGCTTTGCGCCAGAGGCCACTGGCCAGGTCCTCCACTTCCTGCACCTCAAAGCCCGCTTTGCGGAAGGGTGCCTGCAGGGCCTCGTCGGCGGGAAGGATGATGCGGCGCGGCAGGTAGGCGGTCACTTCGCCCGGGGCGCTGATCCAGCCCATGAGGAACACGGGGGTATGGATGATGCGGCACTTGGGCAGCATGGCCTGGGCGAGTTCACCAGCCCCCAATCCATTCTGCAGCAGCAACACGGGCGTGCCGTCCGGCAGGTGGGGCGCCAGGCGCTGCAAGGCCATGGCCAGATCCGGCATCTTCACCGAGACGACGACGAGGGTGGGCCGGGGCAGCTGCTCCAGGTGTTCATCCACCGCCAGGTGGAGGATGGGCCGAGGTCCATCTTCGGTGACGAGCCGCAGGCCCGTCTCCCGCCAGCGGGCTTCGGTTCCGGGCCGCACCACGAGGCTGATGTCCTCGCCCGCGGATGCCAGCTGATGGGCGATCCAGCCTCCCACCCCGCCTACGCCGGTGACCCAGATGCTCAACTCGCCCCTCCCGATGGAATGCCTTGAGGATGAAGGGAGAGGTCGGAATTGTCCAGATCAGGCCCTCATCCGGCAAGCCCGCGGTCATCCCAAGCGCCTCTACGGCATGCCATGCAAAATCCGCTCCGCCACCCGGTGCGCGGCGCCTGGCTCCCCCAGGTGGGCCCGCACCGTCGCGAGGGCCTCTCGACGTCGGAGGGCTTCGGTGGGCTCCAGAAGGTTGGACAGGAACTTCCCCATCGCCACCGGCTCCACCTGCCCTTGCACCAGTTCCGGAGCCACTTCTCGGCCCGCCACGATGTTGGCGAGCCCGATGAAGGGCAGCTTCACGAGATGGCGGGCCAGCTGATAGGTGAGGGCGTTCAGGCGGTAGACGATGGCGAAGGGCGTGCCCAAGAGCGCCGTCTCCAGCGTGGCGGTGCCCGAGGCCACCAATGCGGCGTCGGCGTAGGCGCGCGCCGCGTAGGTTCGGGCAGCGGGCACCCGGTGCACGGGGAGATCCCCCAGCAACGCCGCCACTTCGGCATCCGCCAACGTGGGCGCCACGGGCAGCACCCACTGCACCTCGGGGCGTTCCACCTTCCAACGGCGCACCAGTTCCGCCATGGGCGGCAGCAAGCGGGACAGCTCCGAGCGGCGGCTGCCGGGCAGGAGGGCCACCACGGGGCGGGCCGCATCCAATCCCGTCTCGCGGAAGAAGGTGTCGCGATCCACCTCGGCCTTCACCACTTCCACGAGGGGGTTGCCCACAAAGCGAGCTTCCACGGGGTAGCCGTGGAAGAGTTCCGGCTCGAAATCGAAGAGGCAGTAAAGCACGTCCAGCAGCTGGCCCATCTTGGGAATGCGGCCTTTCTTCCAGGCCCACACCTGGGGGCAGACGTAATGGTGGAGTTTCAATCCCGGGTTCTGCTGCTTCAGCGCGGCGCCCAGGCTGAAGTTGAAGCCGGGGTAATCGATGGTGAGCACCGTCTGGATGCCCTCGGCTTTCGCCACCTCCAGGATTCGGCGGCGCAGCGCCAGGAGCCGGGGCAGCTTCACCAGAGGCTCCACGAAGCCCACCACGCCCAAATCCGAGACATCCGCCAGCTTCAGATCCAAGTAGGGCGTCATGCCTTCGCCCCCCGCCCCGACGATCCGCAGATCCGGCCGCAGGGCCTTCAGTTCGCGCAGGATCTCCTTGCCGTGGAGATCGCCGCTGGCTTCGCCCGAGATGACCAGCAACGTCATGAGTTGCCCCAGTGGCGGCCCAGGGTAACGGAGGGATCCTCCACCACGGGTCGGCCCAGCATGGTGTCGGGCAGGCGCTCGGGGAAGAGCACCGCGGGATGGGCCTCCGCCAGGCGGGCCGCCTCAGCTTGGAAGGCGGTGGGATCCGCGGCAGGCAACGCCACGTTCCAGCGATAGCCCAGGGTGCGCAGGGGCGCGAGGTCGACGCCGCCCACGGCGCACCAGAGGCGATCCGCCAGGGGCTCGGGATCCCCACCGGTGAAGCAGAAGCCCACGGCCTCGGCCCGGGCTTCCTTCAGGAGCGTGAGCACGGTGGTCTGGATGTCCGGGTGCACCCGCAGCGCCAGCTTCACCCGGCCCTGCACGATCTCCAACAGCATCTCCAGCGTGCCCAGGAGGGCGAACCCCGTCGCCCGATCCGGCAAGGAATCCACCGAGATCACCAGGAAATCGGGCTGCAACCCACCTCGAAGTGCGCTACCCACCTGCTGCAGCAGTCCGTCGCCCCAGGGTTGGGCCCGAAAGTGAACGGCATGGACGGCCCGGGCGGGATGCGCCCAGCCGGCATGCAGGTTTCCATCCCAGAGGAGTTCCACGTCCGCGGGCCAGGGGGCCGGGTCGGTGACACTGGATAGGAGCGGGAGGTACCTCATGCACCTATCATGGAGCATTGGAGGCTCCATGGCTCGCACGTTCACCCTCGAGGAGGCCCGGTCGCGGATGCCCCAGGTGCGGGCGATCACGGAGCCCGTGTTCAGGCTCGCCGAGAGTATGGCCAAGGAGATCCAGGAAGCCGACGAGGCCAAGGATGAGGCCCGGGTCGAATCCCTCCAGGAGCGTCTGCAGGATCTCGTGCAGAGCTGGAGCGACGCCATGCGGGATCTGGGCGCGGATGTGAAGGGCCTCTGGCTCGTGGATTTCGACAGCGGCGACGGGTACTGGTGCTGGGCCTGGCCTGAGGAGGCCCTGGATCACTGGCATAGCTACGAAGCCGGGTTCCGTGGGCGCATGCCCGTGGAGGAGAAGCCGGACCATGCGCACCACTGAGGCCGCGCCCCGGCGGTTGCCGCCGGAGTTCCCCGACCTCGTGATTGCCGTCGTCCGTCGCATCCCGAAGGGACGGCTCGCCAGCTATGGCCAGGTGGCCGTACTCGCGGGCTTTCCAGGCCGCCCCCGCCAGGTGGGCATGGTGCTGAAGGGCCTGCCCCAGGGAACCCGCGTTCCCTGGCATCGCGTGGTGAACAACCTCGGACACATTCCGAGCCAAGGCCGCCATTGGAGCGCCCTTGAACAGGCGCGGCGCCTCTTGGCCGAAGGCATTCCCGTGAGCGCCGAGGGCGATCTGGATCTGGAAGCCCACCGCTGGCGCCCCCGCATCACCTCGTAACGGGCGTTACACAAACGTCACCTCGGATTGCGCGGAACAGTGCGGCGACTTCACAGGGAGTTCACCGCGGCTGGGGAACCTCTTCCTACCGACGATTTCGGTTAGGAGAATCCTGATGAAGCGCACTTCCATGCTCTCCCTGGTGGCCCTCATCGCCGCCGGAGTCACCCCCGCCGCCGCCCAGGTCAAGATCGGTGGGCTCGTGCAGGTCTGGTACAACCAGGTGCTCGATTCCAACCTGCGCACCAACAGCGCCACCCTGGGCACCACCGCCGGCAACCGCAGCTACTACAACCTCCGCTCCGAGTTCCGCGAGAACGGCTTCGCCATCCGCCGCACCGAGCTGAAGTTCAGCGGCAAGATCGTGGATGACGTGGAGTACGAGGTCATGATCGACCCCTCCATCAACACCTCCGCCGGCAACCCCACGATCCTCCAGGACGCCGTGATCACCTACAAGTCCTCCTTCGGCCTGGACTTCAAGGTGGGTCAGATGAAGATCTTCCAGACCTATGAAGGGCTGAACAGCTCCAGCGAACTCCTGCTCGTGGAGCGCAGCCAGATGGGCCGCACCCTTGGGGATGTGCGCAATCGCGGCGCCGCCGCCATCCTGAACTTCGGCGACCCCAAGGATTTCGGTGGTCGCTTCGTGCTGGGCGCCTTCAATGGCAGCCCCCTGGGCGTCGACAAGGGCAACGACAACAACGCCCAGAAGGATTTCGTGGCGCGCCTCGATTTCACCGCCGCCAAGGACCACAAGTTCGGCGTCTACACCCTGCAGGGCAGCACCAACAGCAACGACAAGACCGGCACGCCCCTCGTGGCCACCACCTTCACCAACGCCGATCCCGCCAAGGCCCCCACGGCCGCTCAGGTCCTGGATAACAAAGACAAGACCACGAATCTCGGTGCCTACTACGTCTACCAGACGGCGGATCTCCACGCGTCCGTGGAGTACATCACAGGCCTCCTGGGCCGCCGCTTCGCCACCGTGGCCAACGCCGCCGGTGCCGCCGGCCGTGAACACCTGGATCAGAAGTTCCAGGGCATCGTCCTCACGGGCGCTTACACCTTCGGCAGCCACACGATCATCGGCCGCTACGACGTGATGAACTACAACTCCGGCGACCAGTGGTACACCGTCAACAACCCCTACACCACCACCGCCGCGGGCACCTCCATCATCCCCGCGGGCACCACCGGCGCCGTGGATTACACCCCCAAGTACACCGAGCTCACCCTGGGTTACCTCTACGCTTTCAAGCCTGAAACGCTCAAGGCCGCGAACATCAAGGTGAACTACATCAACCGCTCCAAGAACTTCCTCGCCCCCCTGGCCGCCGCCGGTCAGAACGGGGAGCAGGGCGGCAATAACGTGGTGGTCGCCTTCCAGATCGCGTTCTAAAAATCCTCCCGGAGATTCCGGGTTGAAGCAGGCCGGCCGCATTCGCGGCCGGTTTTGCGTTGGGAGAAAACAGAGGCCGCCTCGGCGTTGTGACGCCGCTCACGCGCATTTCAAAAAAGGATTGGCAGGTCCTTTTTGGAATTACTTGCACGGATACCGCAAGCCAAGCAGTACCTTGTTGGGCAACGAGCACCAACCAAGGATTTCCCACCCGTCGGTCTCTTGGCCGACCCTCCCCGGAGGGGATCATGAAGAAGTGCCTCACCACCTCATTGACGGCCTTGGCCCTGGCGACTGCTGCCCAGGCCCAGGATGTGAAGGTCGATGCCCTGCTCATCGCCTGGGGCACCCAGATGATGGACAGCAACCTGCGCCTCAACAGCACGCCCAGCGCACCGGCCGGGGTGCCCCAGAAGCTGTCCTACTACACCCTGGGTGGCACCGCAGGCACGGGTTCCGTGAACCCCTACAACGAAAACGGCTTCAGCATCCGTCGATCCGAGGTCTACATCGCCGCCAAGATCACGGATGACATCACCGCCAACGTGATGTTCGACCCCAATCAGCCCACCCCGATCCTCTTTGACGCCTTCATCACCTGGAAGCCCGCCGAGATCTTCGAAGTGAAGATGGGTCAGTTCAAGCCCATCGGCTACGAGTCCTCCAACGTGAGCGCGGCTGATCTGCTCTTCACTGACCGCGCCCAGGTAATCCGCGCCATGACCGATTATCGCGACCGCGGCGTCCAGGCCGCCGTTACCTTCGGCGACAAGGCCTTCAGCACCAAGCTCAGCGCGGCCGTCTACAACGGCGACACCAGCCGCACCAACGATGGCAACGCCCAGAAGGACTTCGTCGTCCGGGCCGACTTCTCCGTCAGCACCGTCCACAAGTTCGGCATCTACCTCGCCCAGGGCACCACGAACAAGGCTGACAAGTCCGCCGCCAGCACGCAGGCCGCCTCGTTTGGCGTCGCCTCGGCCACGAACCTCGCGCCTACCAACGCGGAGATCTTCGACAATAAGGACAAGACGACCACCAACGGCGTTTACTACTACTTCACCCAGGGCCCCTGGCATGCGGATGTGGAGTTCGTGGAAGGCCTCATCGGTCGTCGAGGCGCCGCATTCCTCGTAGCCGCCCCCGGAGGTGCCAACCTCGGTGCCGGGCGCCAGCATTTGGACCAGAAGTTCCAGGGCTATTACCTCACCGGCACCTACACCCTGGGCCACAGCATTTTTCGCCTGCGCTACGACATGATGAATTACAACCAGGGCGACAAGTGGTACACCACCTACAACCCTTACACGGAGAGCGCCCCCGGCGTGGCCCGCGCGGATGGTGGCGACTACACCCCCAAGTACACCGAGATCACCGCCGGCTACACCTATGCCTTTAAGCCCGAGATGGTCCGCAAAGCCAATATCAAGCTGGACTACATCCACCGCAGCAAGAACTTCCTTGCCCCCCGCGCCGGTCAGGCGGGTGAGCAGGGTGGTGACAGCTTCGTCGCCGCCTATCAGGTCTGGTTCTAACCCACCCGGCACCTCGCACCGACCCCGGCTTCGGCCGGGGTTGGTATTTCCGGTTCTTCCTGAACTCCTTTGGAATAAGCCTCTTATCCCGAGTCCCGTACAATTCCCGCCCTCCGATTGGATTGCAGAGCCCGAAATCAGGCTGCTTTCCTACGAAAAAAGATTGGGACCGGTGGAAATTTTCCTGTCACGCTATCCGTTGGTAGGGACTGTTCCCTCTTTTTATTCCAGTGCCATGAACGATCAGGACTCGAAAAACACCCAGATCCATACAAGTGGTCCCCTGAAGCTGGTGCAGCTGAAGAAGGACCCTGTGCCGCCCCGTGCCCTGCCCGGTCGGGATGCCTGGACGCTCATCCAGCCGAGCACCGCCGTGCGTGTGTTCACGGCCGAGGATCGGGAAGAGGGCATCATCCGTCGCGGTGACCTGGCCCTGCTCCTGCCGGGCTTCGGCCACACGCTGAAGCGCCACCAGGAGGACCAACCCTTCGGGTTCACGGCCCTGTACCTGGAAGGCCCCTTCCCCGAGCCCCTGCTCGGCGCGCTGCAGCACCCGCCCCGCAAGTGGCAGGAAGCCAGCTTCGCCGTGCTGCGCAGCCTCAGCCTCAAGCAGCTCTTCAACATCTTCGTGTCCGAGCTCACCAACCCCGATGGGGTGCAGCTCATGACCCGGGAGCTCTTCCTCATCCTCCTGGGCGCCGAGATGAGCCGCCTCACGGAGAAGGAGGATCGGGGTCGTTTCCCCTACCGCCTGAACCGCTCCACGCTCCAGCTCGTGCTCGACCACATGGAAGCGCACATCGGCCAAAAGAACAGCGTGCCCGAACTGGCTACCATGGCTCGCTGCACGCCGGACCACTTCATCCGCCTCTTCCGCGAGGCCACCAGCACCACGCCCCACCAGTACCTCATCGAACGCCGCCTGCAGCGCGCCGTCACCCTGCTGGCCAACGGCGAACGCCCCAGCGACGTGGCCAAGATGCTCGGCTTCTACGATGCCAGCGCCTTCACCCGCGCCTTCAAGCGCCGCTTTGGCGTGCCCCCCAGCGAATACGCGGAAGAGGCCTACGAGCGGCAGTTCAGCAAGAAGAAGGACTGAGCCTTCCTTGAATGAAAACGCCGGCCCATGGCCGGCGTTTTCATGCTGCAGAACCGGTGCTACTGCGCGACCTTCGCGGTCGCGGCCTTGGCCTTGCTGGCGCCCTTGGCGGCGCCCTTCTTCGTCTTGGCCTTGGCCTTTTCGCCAGTGCCCTTGGTGGCGCCTTCGGCGCCGGTGGTGGCACCCTTCACCTTGTCTTCGGCGACGGTACCCTCCGCCTTCTTGTCCACCTTCTGCTTGGTGGTGGCCACCTTGGCATCGGTCTTGGCCTTGGTTTCATCCGTCTTGGCATCGGCCTTAGCCTTGGTCTCGTCGACCTTGGAATCGACCTTGGCCTTGGCGGCGGCCTTCATGGCATCGAGGTCCTGGGCATGGGCGCTCAGGGTGAGACCCGCCGCGAGGAAGAGCAGGGACAGCTTCATGGGAGCTCCTGGAATGGGGTGGGATCGGTTCAGGGCTTGCAGACCTTGCAGGCCTTGAAGCCCGCCTTCTCGGCTTCGGCCATGGAGCCGAAGGAGACGCGGTTTTCAGCCTTCATCTTCACGGCCGTTTTGCAGTCGGCCTTGTGCACGACCTTGGAATCCTTGTTGCCGATGAACCCACCGGCCGCAGGCGTGGCCTTGGGCGCGGGCGCGGCCTTGGGCGCGGGCGCCGGCGCCGCCTTCTTGGAATCCTTGGCGGGGGCCTGCCCATAGGTCCCTGCGGTCGCCAGCGCCTGCAGGGGGGCGAAAGCGAGGGTGCCCATAAGGGCGAGGAGGGCGAGCTTCATGGGAATCTCCGTGAGATATGGCCTCCAGGGTGCCGAAGGCCAGGGTGAGGAGCAAGGGCCAATGCGGCTCGTGCTCAGGCGGAATGCGGTTTGAAGCGGGGCTCCCGGCGCGCCTTGGAAGCCTGCTCGAAGGCATGGCCGAAGCGCAGGAGGGTGCCCTCGCTCCAAGCCCGCCCGAGGAAAGATAGGGACACGGGAAGGCCGTGCACGGTGCCCGCGGGCACCGTGAGGTGCGGGTAGCCGGCCACGGCCGCCAAGGTGGAACAACTGAAGCCGAAGTTATCGCCGTTCACGGGATCCGTGAGCCAGGCAGGGCTGCCCGTGGGAGCCACCAGGGCATCCAACTTCTCCCGATCCATGACCGCGTCGATGCCCTCGGTGCGGGAGCCCTTGCGGCACGTCTCCAGGGCCTTGAGATAGGCCTCTTCCGTGAGGGGCCCCTTGGCCTGGGCCTGCTCCAAGATCTCCTGCCCGAAGAGGGGCATCTCGCGCTTGGCCTCCTTCTGATTGAAGGCGATGAGCGCTTCCAGGTTCTTCACGGGGCCACCCCGCTTCGCCAGGTAGGCATTGAGGCCCGCCTTGAACTCGTAGAGCATCACCTCGAACTCGGCCGACTCAAAGGCCGTGGATTTCAGCTCCACCTCTACCAGCGTGGCCCCCAGGCCCTTGAGCAATTTGAAGGCCGGCTCCAGGGCCGCATCAACGCCGGGATGGAGGCCGTTGAAATTCTTGAGTACGCCCAGGCGGGCACCCTTCAATCCCTCGCGCTGCAGGAAGGTGGTGTAGTCCGGATGCAGGCGCCCCTTGGCTTCGGCCGTGGCCGCATCGGCGGCATCCACTCCCGCCATGGCGGAGAGCAGCAGCGCCGCGTCGCGCACCGTGCGCGTCATGGGGCCCGCGGTGTCCTGGGAGTGGGAGATGGGAATGATGCCCGCGCGGCTCAGCAGGCCCACCGTGGGCTTGAGACCCACCACGCCGTTGATGCTCGCGGGGCTGACGATGGAACCATCGGTTTCCGTACCCACGGCTGCGGCGCAGAGGCTGGCCGCCATGGCGGCGCCCGAGCCGGAGCTGGAGCCCGAGGTGTTGCGATCCAGGGCGTGGGGATTGCGGGTCTGGCCGCCCCGGCCACTCCACCCGCTGATGCTGTGCGTGGACCGGAAATTGGCCCACTCGCTGAGGTTCGTCTTCCCCAAGATCACGGCTCCTGCCTTGCGGAGCTGCTGGACGACGAAGGCGTCTTCCGCGGGTGAAGGGGCCCGCAGGAGGGCGAGGGAGCCCGCCGTGGTCTTCATCTTGTCTGCCGTGTCGAGGTTGTCCTTCAGCAGCACGGGAATGCCATGCAAGGGGCCGCGCACATGGCCTTCCTTCCGCTCCCGATCCAGGGCGGCGGCGATGCGCAGGGCCTCAGGATTCAGCTCCAGCACCGCATGCAGGTTCCGATCCACGATGCGGATGCGCTCGGTGTACGCCGTCACCAGGTCCACGCTGCTGAAGCGCTTTTCAGCCATGCCCTGGGCGAGGGCGGCAAGATCCATGCGCGTCACGTCCACCTTGATGCGAGCGGGCTTGGCGTCCAGGGGCAGCGCCGCCACGGCGCCCACTGCCAGGGCGGCTCCAAGGAAGGAGCGGCGGTCCAGACCGTCGTGAGTGGCCATCGTTCACCTCGGGAGGGGGAGCCCCAGCATAGACCCGAAGCCCCCGGGGCCCCAGGTCCCCCTTCACCCACCGATCTGGACGGGCCATTCGCCGAATGGAAGCGCCGCGAGCGGATCCGAAGTCTCATCTTCGGAAGGGGAGGAATCCATGGCCGCCTTCATCCTCTGGTGCATCCTACTCGTGCTGTGCTGGCCCCTGGCCCTGCTGGTGGCGATTCTCGCGCCCATCCTCTGGCTGCTGGGGATCCCCTTCCGGATCTTCGGATGGACGTTCAGGAGCTTGTTCGGTCCTCGACGGAGCCATCCCTGAGTCGCAGTTCCTCCAGGGAGGCATCCACCAGGGGCGCGCCATCCACGGCCACGCTGAAGCGGTCGCCGCCCACCACGCCCACCTTAGCAAAGGGCACGCGATGCGTTCGGGCCAGGGTGCGCAGGGCGCTCTCCCCTTCCCCGCTGACGGTGACGAGCACCCGCCCGGGCGCCTCGCCAAAGCAAAGGGCATCCAGGCGCAATCCCTCCCGGGCCAGCAGCAGTTGGCACCCCAGGTCTGATCGCGCCGCCCCTTCCAGCGCCGCGATCAGCAATCCGCCCCGCCCCACGCCGTGCGCGCTGCGGAAGAGCCCCACGCGCACGCCTTCGCGCACGCAGGCCTGAAGGCGGAACGCGTCGTCCAGCCAGGGTTCCGGGCAGCGATCCTGCCCACCGCGCAGTTCCAAGATGCGACTGCCGCCCAATTCACCGCGCCGAGCCCCCAGCAGGAAGAGCCCATCGAAGGCGCGGCGGTAGGCGATACCGCCGGTGCGCTGATCCGTACCCAGGAGCCCCCGGGCTTCGGGCGCCGCCACGTCCACGGGGCCGGCGCCGGGTTCGACCTCGCCCAGGGCCGCCACCACCGGGGCAGCGATCCCCTCCAACCGCCGCAGCTCCAGGACTGGCAGCTCCAGGCTTAGGCAGGCTTGACGCAGACCCAGGAGCGCTTCAGACGGAGCCTGACCCGGCAGGGCCAAGGCCACGCCCAGCGGCTCCGCGCCCAGGGAGGCCAAGGCCTGGGCCGCTTCGACCACCGCGGTGGCGGCGCCCCAGAAGGGGTCCAGGGCTCCCAGGTGGGCCAAGGCCGCGACGCTAATGGCCAGCGATTCGCCCGGCTCCCAGGCTGCTTCGGTGGGGGTCGTCGGAGGGTACCCCTGGAGCAAACCCAGGAAGGCCTGTTCCAGTTCCTCGTCCCCGAGGTCCAGGGGCAGCCCTGTTTCCAGTGGACGAGAATCCTCAGGGACTCGGGAAAAGGGGGCGGGAAGAGAGGCCAGCGCCAACCCCAGGGGAAGGTCCGCCTCCACCGTCGCACCGCGGTGGAGCCGGATGCGATCCCCGCCCGTGCTCCGCCCCGCAGGCACGGCCGTGACGCCCCAGGCACTCAGACCGACGACTTCCCCGGGGGCCAGCACGGCGAACCCCCAAGTCGGGGCCGAACCCAAGTCCAGCTCCAAGCCCTGGCTCCGCTCCAGCGCCCACATCACCAGGCTGGAAGGTTCCGGCGCGATCAGGGCGATCTCCGCCAGGGCCCGGGCCTGGGCCCCCCGCCCCAGGGCTTCCGGCGCGCATCCCTCCAGGCGGAAGAGCTGGGCCCCCACCCCTGGGGCTTCCAGGAACCGGGCGCGGCAACCCACCGCGAGGGCCGCTGGGATCGGCTCCCCGCCGGGAAGGTCGAGGGGAGCCAGTCCCAGGCCCAGGGCAAAGGCCTCCTGCCCTTCCCGCAACTCCCCTCCGGCCCAGAGAGCCAGGGACGTGGCGCCGGACGCCCGGAGCCGGGCCCAGGCCCCCTCGGGGCTCGAGGCAAAGGCGGGCACCAGGGTTCCCTGCTCGCCCAGCTGCGGGGGCAGGTCCGGGGACCCTTCCAGGGCCTCGGCATCCTGGGCGGCCTGCACCGCCTCCGCCAGCAGCGCCAGCTCCAGCGGCCGGGGCGGGCGACCCAGTGCTCCCCCCACGGCCTCCAGGAAGGCAGGGTCCAGGGGCATCGATGGGGGTGGGAGGGCCATGGGGCCAGTGTAAGGGGAGCTCCCCGGACCGGTGGATTCACCGCCACCGCCCACCCCGCGAAGGGTGCAGGATGGATGGAGGCGGGGGCCCGGACCCCGGCATCCGCGAGAAGATCACAAAAATCGCCCAGTTGCCGAAAGGAACCACTGTCAGTGCTGGACATCAAATCCGCTTAACCGCAGACTTGGCGCAAAGAAAATTTCGTCAAACAGGTTCCAAAGGACGCTTCATGAGTGAACTAACCCGTAAGGAAGTGGTTCTCATCCTCAAGTCGGGGAAGGACTTCCAAAAGGCCGACCTCAGCGGTCTGGACTTGCAGGGGTTCGATCTCTCCGGCGCGAACCTCTCGGAGGCGAGTCTCGCCGGCACGATCCTCAATCACGCCCAACTGAAGGGCGCGAATCTCGCCGGCGCGGACCTGCGCCTCGCCAACCTCGATGAGGCCGATCTCGAAGGCGCGAACCTCTCCCGCGCGCAGCTGGCGGGCACGAACCTCTCCAGCGCCAACCTCTCGCGCGCCGATCTCAGCTTCTTCGACATCGAGAAGTACGAGCCCGGCACCATTCCCAATTTCCGCGGCACCGTGCTCGCCGGCACCAACCTCAGCGGCGTGAACCTCGCCGGCGTGGACATGAGCGGCAAGGATCTGCGCGGCGCGAACCTCAGCGGCGCCGACCTCCGCAAGACGGTGCTCGAAGGGGCGAGCCTCGAAGGCGCCGACCTCTCCGGCGCCAACCTCCAGGGCGCCACCCTGGATCACGCCAGCCTCTCCAACGCCAACCTGCAGGGCGCGAACCTCGGCAACGCCAGCCTGAACAAGGCGAACCTCGGCGGCGCGAACCTCTCCTCCGCCAACCTGCACTGGGCCAACCTCGAGGGCGCGAACCTCGGTGGCGCCAACCTCGGCCGCGCCAACCTCAAGGGCACCAACCTCGGCGGCGCCAACCTCGTGGCGGCGGACCTCCGCTACATGGACATCCTGCAGTACGACAAGAACGGCATCCCCAACCTCACGGGCGCCAACCTCAGCGGCACGAACCTGAGCGGCAACATCCTGCGCGGCATGGACCTCAGCCGTTCCAACCTGAGCAAGTCCGACCTCAGCAATGCCGTGCTGGCTCAGGCCATCCTCGAAGGCGCCAACCTGTCTGGCGCCAATTTGAAGGGCGTGGACCTCTCGGATTCCAACCTCACGGACGCCAACCTCTCCAGCGCCGACATGAGCGGCGCCAAGCTCAACGGCGCCATCCTCCACCGCGCCGATCTCACGGGCTCCGACCTTACGGGCGCGGACCTGCGCGAGATCAACCTCTCCGGCGCCAACCTCTCCCGCGCCAACCTCACCGGCGCTGGGCTCACGGGTGCGCTTCTCGACGGCGCCATCATGGCCGAGACCGTGCTCGTGAACGCCAACCTCAGCCAGGTGGACTTCACCGAAAAGAACCTCCGCGGTGCGAACCTCGCTGGGGCTGATCTCTCCGGGGCCGTGATGAACGGTGCCAACCTCGCCGGGGCCGCGTTCACCGGGGCCAAGCTCGCCGACACGCAAATGAGCGGCGCCAACCTCGAGGGCACCACCTTCACTGGCGATGACCTGCGCAGCGCCAACCTCAACGGCGCGAACCTCTCCAAGGCCGACCTCAGCGGCGCCAACCTGGAGGGCGTGATCCTCAGCGCCAACCTCCACGGCGCGAACCTCAGCAGCGCCAAGCTGCGCGGCGCCAGCCTCGATCGCGCCATGCTCGCCGGCGTGAACCTCAGCGGGGTGGACCTCAGCGGCTTCTCCCTGGAGAACATGGACCTCAACCATGCGGTGCTCAACGGCGCCAACATGGAAGGCTCCCACCTCAAGGGCGCCAACTTCCGCCACGCCACGGGCATCGGCACCAACCTCACCAACGCGGACCTCACCGGCTCCGACATGGCCGAATCCGATTTCAGCGGCGCCAACCTTTACAGCGCGAACCTGGATGGCGCCCACCTCCAGAACGCCAAGCTGGCCTCTCTGCCCCGCGAGAGCTGGGGCGAGTACCGTACCAACCTCAGCAAGGCGAACCTGCGCGGCGCGAACCTCACGGGCGCGAACCTCTACCAGGCCAACCTTAACGAAGCCAACCTCGTGAACGCCAACCTCACGGGCGCCAGCCTCATCTGGGCCGACCTCCGCAGCGTGGATCTCCGCCAGACGAATCTCAAGGAGACCAACCTCAAGGACGCGAACTTGGATGGCGCCAACCTCTGCGGCGCCAACCTCAAGGAAACCATCCTGCGGGATGCCTTCCTGGACGGCGCGAATCTCTCCGGCGCCAACCTCTCGGGCAGCAACCTCAGCGGCGCGGATCTGCGGCAAACCAACCTCATCGAAGCCCACCTGGAGGGCGCGAACCTCCACGGCGCCAACCTCACCAGCGCCAACATGGTGTGGGCGAACCTGAGCGGGGCGAACCTCTCCAAGGCGAACCTCACCAAGGCCAAGCTCTCCGGGGCCAACCTGGGCGGCGCGGATCTCCGCGAGGCCGTGCTCACGGATACCAACCTCGACAATACGAACCTCGCCGCCGCCAAGCGCTGAGGCTCGCCTGATGTGAAAGCAGCCCGGATGGCCTTGGCCTTCCGGGCTGCTTCCGATTAGGGAGACTCAGGCCTTCCGCGCCTCGAAGCCCCGGCTGCCCTTGAAATCCACGGTGGTACTGCCGGTGCTGGTGGCCGCCTTGGGAACCATGGGGACCACCGACGCCGGAGCGCCCGGCTCCCGCTGGCCCTTGCGAAGGCAGGTTCCCTGGAAGGTCCCCCCCTCATCCACCACCATGGTGCCGACTTCCACTTCGCCTTCCACCCAGCCGGTCTCCTTGATCACGAGGCAGCCTTCCACCTTGAACACGCCCTCCACCCGCCCGGAAACCACCAGGTCCCGCGCGTAGATGGTTCCAGTGACGGTACCCGGGGCCACCACGGACACCTGGCCGCCACTCGTGATGGTGCCCTCGAAGGCCCCTTCGATGCGGACGCTGGTGGCGCCACAATCCACCTCCCCCCGGAAGGAAGCCCCAGGCCCCAGGAGCGTGTTCGCCGCCTCCAGGAAGTCGGGTTTACGGTGGCCTTTGGGGGTGGAGTTGAACATGTCGCCTTTCAGGAGGGTGGAGTCGCAAATCGAGTGCGGATCCTAAGGGGATGGAGCCAACTCCTCATCGTCTCCTCGGCTCCGCTTGATGAGGCCGAGCACGAGGCGACCCAGGAACCGGGCCTTGCCGGGGTCCCACTGAAGGCTGGAATCAGCGTGCAGTTCCAGGGCCAATTCCTGAGCGCAGCCCGTTTGCCCCGTGCCCACAACCACGAGGGGACACTCGAGCCCCAGGGTCTGCCAGAGGCCCCGCAGCCGGTAGCGCTCCTCCAGATCCCCCTTGCCCACCTGAAGGATCACCACCTGGGGGGGTCGCTTCAGAAGGTGTTTGAGCGGCGCGATGGCGGCGGGGCCCACCTTGATGGAACCCACGCCCTCCATCCCTTCGGCAACCTCGTCCGCCAGCAGCTGGGATCCGATGATGAGGATGCCTTCGGCCTGGGCCGCGGCCGATCGGGCCCGCGCGGCGGCCTCGGCCTGGGCGCGCAATTCGCGGCGGTTCTCCCAGCGGCGGAGGGCCTCGGCGATCCGGGGTTTGAGCCAGCCATCCAAGGCGATCAGGAACTCAGGCGTGGGCGATTGGAAGGCGAGCCCCAGCCGCGGGAAATCCCCATGTTGCAGCCGCGCGCGGACCTTCAACTCCGGCCCCTGCTCCAGGCGCAAGCCCAGGTCCACCACCCGCCCCGGCGTGAGCACCCCGGGCGGAGCCTGTTCCTTCAGCAAAACCAACACACCACTGGCAGAGATGTTCTCCACGGAACCCCGGAATTGATGGAGCTCCTCCGTGGTCAGGGTGAAGAAGCTGCGGCCCGGAAGGTCGCAGCGGGGCTGACCCCGAAGTTCATCCGGGGCCAACCAGGGCGGGCGCTCGGCCACGATCCACCGGCGGCGATCCTCCTGCCCGAAGGCCTTCCAAACCACCGGCCCCGCGAGCATGGAGAGCTTCCAGGGCACGCGCAGCCGCAGGGCGTGCTCGCCCAGGGTGCGTTGGGCCGTGTCCTTGGGAAAGGGGGAGAGCAGCTTCAGGGAATCCGGCCCCACTTCCAGCACCCGGCTTTCCACGCTCAGGTAGGGCGTCGCGAGGAGGGCATGCTCCTTCCGCTCGCCCAGCTCGGTCAATACGGCCTTGAGCGCGTTCCCCTGCAGCGAACCGCTGGGAGGCGCCTCGCCAAACGACCAGAGCGCCATCAGAGCTCCTCCGGGGCCAGTCCGGCCTCGGCGCCATGCCGACGGAGGATGCCCTGCACGAGCCGTTGGAAGAAGGCGCCCCGCTGCGCGCTGAACTGATACACGCAGGCGGCCTTCACTTCATTGCCCAGCTCCATGAGGCTCGAAGGGTCCACCGCGGTACCCAGCAGGATGAAAGGCACCTTGAGGGAGAGACCCTCCAGCAGGGTCTTCAAGCGGCGCCGCTCATCGAGGCTCAGGCCCGTCACGTGGACGATCAGCAAGGCGGGGTTCAGCGCCAAGGCTTCCTTGATCCCCTGGCCCCCGGGGCTCGCCACCCGGGTCACGGGCTGCAGGGTTTCCAGGACTTCCCGCAGCTGCCGCTCCAGCTCCACATCCAGGGTCAGCACCACGATGCCCCGTTTGGGCGTGATCTGGTTCGCCAGGGAGCGCTGGGCTTCGCCGGGAGCCGCCGTCTCCACACCTCGCCTCGATTCCCGCTCCCGATCCTCCTCCCGCTTCTGGAAGATCCAGCGGGAGAGGTTCTCCAGGAGGGTGCCCCCCAGGGGCGGCTCGAACTCCACGCCGAAGCTGCGCATGTGGAGGTGCTTCACCTTGGCGGGGCTGTTGATGCGCACCGTCTCCAACAGGGGGATGGTGACGGACATGCTGTCGCCCATGCGCAGCTCTTCCTCCGTAAAATCCCGGAAGGCGTGGAGGCGGGCCCCGGTAGTGCTGATGTTCGTCAGGCTGGCCGTTTGCAGGTCGTATTTCCGGGTGCTGTAGGTGCAGGTCACCTTGCCCACCCGATCCACCCGGTAGGCGCCGCGGAGTTCGTCATCCTGCAGCGTGCTGGGCAGTTTCAGGCGCAGGGTGCGCCGCCCCTCGGAGATCCCGAACCCCAGCAGCTCCGTCTTTCCTTCCAGGAAGGCCGTGTGGTGGGGGAAGCGCAGGTGCAGGTCATCGCTCTTGAGGCCGTACATGGCGTCATCCCGGGTCATGGTGGCTGCCACATGCAGCTCGTGGCCCTCCAACCGCACGAAATGGGAATCCACGCGCAGGTAGGGCGTGGCCAGGATCAGCAACTCCCGCCGATTGCAGGCCGCCGCCAGGGCCTCGTGGACCCCAGCGGCATTGCGGATGACTTGACCTCCCAATGGGACCTCATGAAAAAAGCGGGACTTGCAGCTTAATAGTTCCTATACTGAACGGCTGGGCGGAATTAAGGGCCTGCATGGGAGAAAACTTGGCGATTGTTGGTGGCCATCTGCGTCTCCCAGCAAGGAAGGCGCCGAAGGGCATAGTGGCGCTACGCACAAGGCGCCTGACGCAGCTGGGGACGCAGAGGGCCGCCAACCCAAAGGGCGAGGGGCGGCGGCTGTCGCCAGGCGGCGTCGGCCTCCCTCTGTGTGCAACCAGCACACCTCCGGTCGACCTCCTAGCCTGACTCCGCCGGCGCCCCTCGCAATCGTCAAGTTTTCTCCCATGCAGGCCCTCATGAAGAGTCCCAAAACCTTGCTTGTGTACAGCGCCCCGAAGAGTGGATTCGGGGATGAGTGGATGACCTTCCTGCCCATTGGTCTCGGCTTCCTGCAGGCAATGCTCAAGTCCCGGCAGCATTCGTGCCGGGTGGCCAACCTGTCAGGCAAGACCCGGAAGGAGATCCTGGCCTATTTTAAGGCCCAGGCCCCGACGGTGCTGGGCGTGAGCATGTTCACCTTCAACCGGAAACGCTCTTACGAGCTGCTCCGGATGGCCAAGGAAGCCTGCCCCGGTGTCATCACCTTGGCGGGGGGCCCCCACCCCACCCACCTGGCCCAGGAAGTCTTCGAGGACTGCCCGGAACTGGATGCCATCGTCAGCGGCGAGGGTGAACCCATCCTGTTGGGGATCCTCGAGCGCCTGAAGGCCGCCCCTGGCAGCGAACTCTGGAAGCGCACCCCCGGTCTGATCCTTCGCACCGGCCCCACGGAGCCCCAACCTGTCATCGAGGATCTGGACACCATCGGCCTGCCCGTGGCGCACCTGGAGACGGATTTCCTGGACGACGTGGGCCAGCTCTCCTACATCTCCACCTCCCGGGGCTGCCCCGCCACCTGCAACTTCTGCAACACGCCCGACTTCTGGGGCACGTCCATCCGCGTGCGCAGCGCCCAGGGCGTGCTGGAGGAGATGAAGCTCCTGCGAGAACAGCACGGGCTGACTTACTACAGCTTCCGGGATGACACCTTCACCTCCAACCGGGGCCGCATCCTCACGCTCATGGAGGAGATCCAGAAGAGCAACCTCCACCCCCTCTGGAACTGCCAGAGCCGCGTGAACCTCGTGGACGAGGATCGCCTCGTGGCCATGAAGCGCGCCGGCTGCGAGTTCATGCAGTTCGGCGTGGAGCACGGCTCCGAGCGGGTGCTGGCGCTGCTGGACAAGGGCACCTCCATGAAGCACGTGCGCCAGGCCCTGGGCCTCGTGCGCAAGGTGGGCATGAACCTGGGCATCTACCTCATCACGGGCATCCCCGGCGAAACCTGGGAGGACGTGGAGCAGACCGCCAGCCTCATTCGCGATACCAAACCCCACGACGCCCAGATCTCGCCCTTGGCCCTGTACCCCGGCACCCGCATGTACGACCAGTACCGGGCCGAAGGCCGCATCACCAAGGATTTCTTCCGGGAGAGCGGCGACGCCGAGATCTTCGCCCGGGTGGATGCGCACACGGAAAAGGCCCTCAAGCACCTGGACCGCGAGATCCAGGCCGTGAAGGCCAAGGCCCGCTACACCCCCGCGGAATTCGCCGAGCAGAAGAAGTGGCTGGGTTTCTGCGCCGTCACCAACATGCTCTGCGGTGAGGCCGCCGAGGAGCGCGGCAAGTTCATCGAGGCCGAAGCCGAATACGACGAGATCGTGCGCCGTGAACCCGGCAACTTCTGGGGCTTCATGAAGCGCGCCCTCCTCAAGGAAAACCTCGGCCGAATGAAGGAAGCCCAGGCCGACCTCGCCGAGGCCTTGGCGCTGGCGCCCGGCAATCCCGAAGCCACGGAACTGGCTGGGCTGTGGGGTATGAAACTGCGTAAAGACCGCCAAGCGGGCCCGGCGCAGGGACCCACCGGCGTCATGAAGGGCGCGGAAACCTATCTGGAACGCCGCCGGAGCTGAATCACCCTGGCCCTTCCCCCAGCCGGGCCGCGGGAAAACAGAGGGCGAAGGCTGTCCCCACGCCGGGTTCACTGGTTACTTGGATGTTCCCTTGGTGGCGACGCACGATTCCCAGCATCGCCGAGAGCCCCAAGCCTCGGCCCTTGGCTTTCGTCGTGAAGAAGGGGTCGAAGATGCGGGCCAGAACCTCCGGGGTCATTCCGCACCCGGTATCCCGGACTTCCAACACCACGTAGCGCCCCGGCGAGAGGCTCTGGCTTGGATGGCACTGCAAGCGCGCATCGCCCGGCGAAAGCTCGAGCCCTCGAGTCCGCAGCGTGATCGCCCCACCTTTCTCTGCCTGGGCGTCTGCAGCGTTCGTGATGAGGTTCATCACCACCTGCTGCAATTGAGCCTGATCCCCGAGGGTGGGGGGAAGCCCCTCGCCCAAGTCCCATTCGATCTCTGTCCCGGCCGGCAGGGACACAGAAAGGATCCGGGCCATGTCCAGCACGAGGGCATTCAAGTCCATCGGCTTCCGGTGCATGTCCCCCTGCCCCGAATAGGCAAGGAGCTGGCGGGTCAAGTCGGCCGCCCGGTCCACGGCGATCTCGGCGAGACTGAAGTTTTCGGCGGCTTCATGCCCCCGAGGCAGCCTCAGGGAGGCCAGCTCCAGATTGCCTCGGATGGCCGTGAGGAGGTTGTTGAAGTCGTGGGCGATCCCGCCCGCCAGCAAGCCAAGGCTTTCCAGTTTCTGGGTCTGCCTTAGGGATTCCTCCTGCAGGCTGCGCTCCGTGATGTCGGAGAGTGTGCCGACAAGCCGGTAAGGCGCCCCATGTTCGTCCCGTTGCGCCTCGCCCCGGATGAAGTAGACCCGATACTCATCCCCCCGCCGCATGCGCAAGGCCAGGGCCAGGGCCCCTTCGCCGTTCAGGTGGGCCAGGAGGGCCTCCTGGAAGCGGGGCCCGTCCTCCGGGTGCATCGCCGCGCGGAGGACATCCAATGCGTGGGGGATCGACCCACCCGGGATCTCCAAGAAGGCGCCCACGCGATCCGAGAGGTACCCTTGCCGCGATCGAAGGTCGATATCCCAAATGCCGACGCCACTCGCCTCCACCACGAGCCTAAGCCGCTCCTCACTTGAGCGGAGGGCGACCTCCGCTTGCTTCGCTTCGCTGATGTCCTGCACCAAGGTGAGGAGGTGGGTCGCCACACCCTGCCCCACGGGTGCTTGGTTGCACCGGATCCACACATCTTTCCCAAATGTGGTCGCGGTATGAACATCCATTTGGCGGGCGATGCCTCCGACCAACGCCTCCTCCGCGAGCCTCAGCAGCCCGCTCCGTTGCCAGGAAGGGATGGCCTTAAAGTTCTGCTGGAGCACCTCTGACGCCGTCCCCCCGATCACCCGGGCCATGGCCCCGTTCGCCATGACGCACTGCCCCGACCACCTTTCGTAAACACTGATCCCGATCGGGGAGGAATCGAGGATGGCATGGGTCAACGCCAAGCTCTCTTGAAGCTGATCCTGGGCATGGACCAATTCGGTGATGTCCACCCTCACAGATAGGTAGCCTTTGTGGCTGCCGCCGGGATCGAGGATGGGCGCGATGATCGTATCGACCCAGTAGTAGTCGCCGTGCTTCGCCCGGTTCCGGATCTGCCCCCGCCAGACCTTTTTCGCCCGGATGGTCTCCCACATTCCCTGAAAAAAGGACTTCGGATGGAGCCCGGAATTGAGAATGCGATGGTCCTGGCCCAAAAGCTCTGCCCGCGAATATCCGGAGATGGCGCAAAACCGCTCATTCACCGCTGTGATCCGCCCTCCCGGATCGGTCGTGGCCAAGATCACGGAGCCGTCCAGGGCCCCGAGCAGCGCGGCGATGTCATCGTCGCCCAGCCAGGGCTTTCCCGGCTGCACGGGAGCCGCCAGCGAGGCCGAAAGGTTCCGCTCGGGTTTGAATGGCATCTGCGGTTCCAGGATCCGGTCCCTACACCCGGAACACGGCGACTGTTCGAGTGAGATTCGCGACGACATCCCTCACGTTGCCGGACCGCTGGGAGAGTTCCTGAGCGCTCGCCGCCAATTGGTTGGAGGCGCTTGCCACCTGGGAGGCGTCCTTCGCCGTGAGGTCGACTTGCTGAGATACCTCCTCGCTAGTCTTTGCCTGTTCCTTCGAGGCGGACCCGATTTCCTGAGCCATCAAGGCCACTGCGTGGATGCTCTGCTGAATGGTCCCCAGTTGCTCCACGAGGGTCATGACCTTTTGATCCCCTTCGTGCACCGCCGTTTCCGTGTGGAGAATGAGGGTCTGGATCTCCTTGGCCGCGAGACCGGAGCGTTCCGCCAGCTTCCGAACTTCTTCCGCGACCACGGCGAATCCCTTCCCTTGATGCCCGGCCTTAGCCGCTTCGATGGCCGCGTTGAGGGAGAGCAGGTTCGTCTGCCGGGCGATCTCCTGGATGACCTTAGTGGCCTGGGCCATCTCGTGGGTGGTGTTCCGGATGTCCGACATGGCTTGCGCGGCTTCCGAGCCTGCCTGGTTGCCCCGCGCGGCCATGGTGGCGGCCACCTCCGCCTGGGCCTTCGATTCCATGGAATTGTGCGCGACCTGGTGCACCGAGGCGGAGAACTGGGTCACCGCCGAAGCCATTCGTTCGGTGGTGCCTCGTTGGTTCTCAGCGGACTCCGCGATCTGGCGGGTGGCTGACGCCGCGTCCTGTGAGGAGGCTTGTACCTCCTGGGCCAGGCCATCCATCCGCGAAGCCACCCGCCCCAACTCCCTGAGGATGCGGCGGAAACGGAGCGTCAATACGTTGAAGGCCTCTGCCGCTTCCGCGATCTCCCCACCGCCCGTGGCGGATTCCACGGGGCGCGTGAGGTCCCCCAATTGGATGGCCTGAAACAACGCCCCGGCGCCTCGCGCGAAGGTGTAGGCATCCCACCAGCTCAACACCGCGACGATCAGGAAGCAGCCCAACGCCGGCATTAGGATTCCGTGGAAGCCGGGGGCCAGGCCCATCGCCGCGAGCAGGCCCGACCCCAGCAACAGGCCCCCTTCCCACTGGGCCCGGCGAACCATCGGAACCCCCCGTAGGCGATCCCGCCAGGGCCGTTTCAGGGCCTGATCCCTTCGCGCCGCCGCATACAGCCGCTCCGCGTGTTGAATCTGCAGGGGGCTCGCCTTGCCGCGGATGGAGACGAACCCCACGACCTCGCCGTTTTGGCGGACGGGGCTCACATCCGCGTGGACCCAGTAGTGATCGCCATTCTTCCGGCGGTTCTTCACAATGTTGGACCACGGCCGCCCGGCCTGGATGGTGGACCACAGATCCTTAAAAATGGCCGGCGGAACATCCGGGTGGCGCACCAGATTTTGGGGCGCCCCGATGAGCTCCTCCACCGCGTATCCGCTGGATTCCACGAAGTCGGGATTCCCCCAGAGGATCACCCCGCGGAGATCCGTTTCGCTGATGAGAAGAGCATCTCCCTGGAGTTCATATTCACGTTGCGTTACGGGCAAGTTGGTACGCATCTTCCCCCTCGAATCCGTGTGGTTTCGTTAGATTTCGATCACCTTTCGGAAACCGTAAGCCTTGTATTTAATTAATTTAATTTTCAATATTTTTGCACATCTATAGCTGGACTTCATACGGAGACTCGACTTCAAGTGACAAATCGCCTTCTTCGTCACACCTTTTCGGGCCCTCACTTCCTGCCCCAGGATTTGGACTGAGATTTCCCAGGGAGTTTGAGCTATGACGCATGAAAGCCTGCTCAGTATCGGCGCGCTCAGTCGGCTGGCGGGAGTTAGTGAGCAGACGATCCGGTACTACGAACGATTGGGATTGGTGGAATCGGCCGGAAGGACCCAAGGTGGCTCCCGCCAGTTCTCCCCCGAAACGGTCCGGAGGATCCAAACGATCAAAGGCGCGCAGGGTCTCGGATTCTCCCTGAATGAGATCCACGACCTCCTGAAGGTGGATCGGAAATCGGAATCCACCTGCAAGCGGGCCCAACGGGTGTTGAAGACCCGGATGGAACGGCTTCGGGTGGAGTTGGGCCTCCTTCAGCGCTGCCAGGACGTCGTCCGAGACCTACAGAAGACCTGTGATCAGTGCGAGGGGCTCTGCCACTTGGAAGAGGAACTTTCCTTAAACGCCACCCTCTGAGGGATGGGCAAGGGTCCGATCCCTCCCTGCTCCTGCGCGAGCGGTCCTAATCGATCTTCACGTGCGGACTGCGGTCCACGATGAGCGTCACCAGCGTTTCCAGTTCATCCACCATCAGGAAGCGCAGCGTGGGTTCCACCAGGTGCCCGGGGTCGGGACGGACGCCGGACACGGGCTCCACCACGAAAAAGGGTCCGCTGCGGCGCAGCACGCCCACGTGTTTCCAGGAGAGGCGCCCCGCCCCAGCCCAGCGCGCGAGGGTGGGGGGCAGCATGTGAACCTGCACCGTGAGGCCCAGTTCATCCGCGAGCACGTGGGTGCCCTCCAGCATCACCACCAGCGCCAGGGACACCAGCAATCCGCCCAGGCCCAGCAGGGATACGAGGATCGCCGAGGAGAAGAGCAGCCAGAGCCCGAACACCGGCTCCCCCGCGGCCTGGGCCTGGTGGATGTGCACCCACAGGCGCGGCAGCTGCCGGATCAGTTCCGAGCCCACCCGCAGCCCCACCATCCAACTGCCCACGAAGAGCAGGACGGCGGTGGTGCGTTGGAGGAAGGAAGGGCGGAAGGCCAGGGGCGTGGTGATGGACATCGCCTATGAGTTTGTCCCAACTCGGCCTGGTAGGTGGGGACCTAACTCTGGGACCTCCGCTCGATGAAGGTTTCGATCAACCGGATGAACGTCTCCGGGGGGTTCACGAACTGCACCCCCACCAGCACCGGGCCCTCCATGTTTCCGATGTGGCGGCCCATGACGTGCCGGACTTCCCCATCCACCTTCACCTGGGGCAGCGCCGGGTGCTCCAACACCATGCCCTTGAGGATCACGCCGTTGTGGATGCGGATCGCGGTGCGCTGCTCCATCTTCAACCCCAGCCCGCCCAGGGAAATGTTCGTCATGGGCACGCCGCGGTACACATGCCCCTCCACCTGGAAGCGGAGGGTGTAACGGTCGTCCAGGCTCAGCCGGGTGTGGACTCGGCGATCTTCGGGGTTCTCCATCATCCACCCATCGGACCGGGGGCCTTAAAGGCTAACTTCAGGCGCCGCCCATTTCCGCCACGATGGCCCGGGCCGCGGCCCGGGGATCCTCCGCGTGGGTGATGGGGCGGCCCACCACCAGCCAGTTGGCCCCCATCTGCAGGGCGGAGGCGGGGTCCACCACCCGGGCCTGATCGTTGGTGGCCGACCCCTTGGGGCGGATGCCCGGGCAGAGCCGCAGGAACTCCGCGCCGCAGGCCTCCCGCACGGCGGCGGCTTCATGGGCGCTGCACACCACGCCATCGCAGCCCGAATCCGCCGCGAGCCGGGCCAGCTGCAGCGCCGCCTCGCTGGGTCCCTCCGCGTGGCCCAGCCGGGCCCACTCCTCCCGGCCCAGGGAGGTGAGCACGGTGACGGCCAGCAGTTGGGTGTGGCCCCCGGCGGCCCGATGGGCCTGCACGGCCTGGGCCGCGGCCTCCAGCATCTGGGGGCCCCCCTGGGCGTGGACGTTGATGAGGCGCGGATCCAGGCTCAGCACGGCCTCCAGGGCCCGGCGCACCGTGGTGGGGATGTCGTGGAACTTCAGATCCATGAACACCGGCGCGAAGGCCTGCAGCTCCTTCACGAAGGCGGGACCTTCGGCGCAGAAGAGCTCCAGCCCCACCTTCAGCATCCCCACCTCCCCGGCGAGGCGCTCGGCCAGGCGAAGGGCGGAAGCGGCCTCAGGGACGTCCATCGCCACCACGAGGCGGGACTTCGGATCGGCATTGAGCTTCATGAGCGGGCCTCCAGGGCGCAGAATGATCCCATTCTCCCACGGTGTGCCCATGCCCTTCTTCGTTCCTCCCGCGCTCCCCCTTCCCCGCCTGGTCCCCCAGGGGATTCATGAGCAGGCCCCGGCCCCCAAGGCCACCCCCCGCCGGGTGATGACCTTCCAACAGGCCGCCATCGCCCTGCTGGAGGCCTACGATGCCGGCCGCCTCATGCCCCCCGCCCCCGCCCTGCCCAAGGCGGATCAGCCCGCCTACCGCTGGCTGCGCGCCTGCACCCAAGCCAAGGCCGGTCACCTCCCCGAGAACCCCTTCCCCGCGGGCCCCGCCCGGGAGGAGGCCGAAGCTTTCCGAGCCCTCGTGGCCCTCAAGCCCGCCGACGCCACCGCCCGCCTGCCCCAGCTCAAAATCCGGGAGATGGGCACCTGGATGGGCCTCTGGCGCTGGGGCAAGTCCCAGGTGCGCACCGGAGCTTGGGATCAGGCCCAGCGTCGCGTCTGGGAAGATCGCCTCCTCGCGGGCAAGGGCTTGGATCTCATCCAGGGATACGCCCTGCGCCATGCCCTGTGCTTCACCCTCGCCGAAAAGGACGAGGCACGCCTGGGCGCGCTGCGGTCCATGATCCCCGAGGAGCAAGAGGAGCTCTACACCGTGGCCCAGACCCTCTTCGGCCATCTGGGGCACACCCTGCCCCAAGTCCGCCTCTGGAGCCTCCCGGGCCTCCGCCACGAAGATCACACCCTTGCCCAGCTGGGGGGCAACCGCGTGTGGATCGCCCCCTTCGAGGGCGCCCTGCCCCGGATCCCTCCAGGGTGCACCTGGGTGGTGCCCACCCTGGGCGGCATGGCCGATCCCACGGATGCCACCCTGGACGACGTCAGCGCCGCGGAGGCCGCGCCCGTCCTCAAGGTCCTGGAGAAGGCGCACGCCTCCGCCTGGCTCGCCCCCAGCCGCGCCGATTTCGAGCGCCTGGGCCTCGTGCACTTCCCCATCTTCCTGCGCTTCGACGCGGAGGGCCGCCTTCAGGAAGTCCGCATGGGCGACGCCGCGCCCAAGGAGCCGGGGTTCTAGAACCAAGCACCCTCGCGGAAGCGCTGGCCCCTCACTCACTTCATTGCCTGAAGCAGGGAGGGTGATAAGATGACAAATACCAATCACCCCCCCCATAAAGGAATCCCTGACGTGAGAAAAGCCCTGCTCGTGCTCCCCCTGCTCATCCTGGGCTGCGTCCCCCCCGTCACCCGGATGGAAGTCCCCGGGCTCGCCAAGTCTGAAGCCCTCACGATGAAGGACCTGCGACCCGCCAATGAGAAGGCCAGCGAAACCTTCAGCCTGATGGTCACCAGCGAAGCCTATGGCCTCTATCGCAAGGGCGATGAAACCCACGTTCCCTCCGCCACCCGCCTCCTTCAGCACCGCATCTTCGAGAAGCTCGGCGCCAACGGGCAGCCTCTCGACATCACCGTGCATCACCTCGTGGTGTACCTCAACATGAAGTCCGAACTTCGCAAGGTGGGCTTCGGCGGCCTCATCGCTGCGGCGGTGGTGGCCAACAACAAGGTGGCCCTCTCAAATGCGGTGGTGGATCGCAAGGCCTTCGAGGACCTTCAGAAGGATGAGTACAAGCGGGCCCTATTCACGGAGCAGGAGAACCCCGAGAAGG
Organism: uncultured Solibacteraceae bacterium; assembly: GCA_964617215.1. Lineage (GTDB taxonomy): Bacteria > Acidobacteriota > Holophagae > Holophagales > Holophagaceae > JAFDVN01. The sequence goes on from CAZTVL010000002.1 coordinate 260,979, forward strand.
CCAGCGCATTCGTGGTTTACGTGGACGCGGAGATCAATGGCAAGCGCACCCTTACCCGGAGCCTCGTCCCCTCCAAGGCCCCGGAAGGCCAAAACGCCCACACTCGGGCCCTGAATGAAGCCTTCGATTATTTCCTCGCCCAGTACTAAGTCAGTTACCCGCAAAGAGAAGCGCCGCCTGGATGGGCGGCGCTTCTCTTTTGCACGCTCAGGGCCTAGGACCGAGTCCCGGATTCTGGCGCCCCCGCGCACCACGCGCACCGCCGCCCCCGGCGGGCCCCCTGGATGTGACTCCCCGTGAAGAGCAGGGCGCTGATGGATCCCCACATCAGCCCGTGCGCCAAGGCGTCCCGCGTGGCATGCCCCCGCAGCGCGGCCACGCCGGCCAGCAGCACGAAGGCTCCCGCGAAGGCGGTGAGGAAGCGGCGGATCCAAAAACGGGTGGTCATGGTTCAACTCCTGCCGCCAGCTTAGGCAGGCCCAGGGCCGTTCCACCCAGCCCCTCGCCCAAGCGGCGCGACGCCCCGCCCAACGGAGGCGGGGCGCCGTCCAGGAGTTCGGCTAGGCCACGCCCGCGGACTGCAGCAGGCCGATGAAGGAACCCCAGGCCATCTGGGCCCAGTAATGGAAGCCCCGGCTGGGGGGCTTGGGCAGCCAGGAGGCGTGGAGGCGATCCCGCAGCATGGGGTGGTTGCCATCGGGATCCACCACCGCCGCCACCACAGGGCTGTCGAACTCGAAGGTGGCCCATCGATCCTTGCCATCCCAGGTCACGCGGCGCTCTTCGCGGTTCTCGAGGCGCACCCAAAGGGTGATGGGCATGATGATGCCGCCCTTGCGCGCCAGCGTCACCCGGCCCGTGCGGCCCGGGGCCACCTGCTGAGGAGCCGCGAACACCACGCCGTCCTTGCCCTCCATCCAGCCACCCTGCTGCACTTCCCGGGTTTCAACCCGTTGGATGACGTAGTCCAGCACCTCGGTGCCCTCCACGAAATCCGCCCAGAATTTCGAGAGGTCGCGGCCCGTCACGCGTTCGGCCACGCGGCGGAAATCGGCGCGGGTGGGGTGCTTGAACTTCATCTCCTCTGCGTAGGCCCGCATCACTTGCTCCATGAGGGGCCGGCCCAGCATGGCCTCCAACTGATTCAGCACCAGGGTGGGTTTGAAGTAAGCCACACGGCCGTAGCTGTCCCAATCCCGGGCCTTGAAACTCACCACCGTGAGCGGATCACTGCTGGGCCCCGACCAATACCCGGCCCACTCCCCGAAATCCGTGGGGACGTGCAACCGCCGGCTGGGCAGGAGTCCGTGGTAGGTGGTGTCCATCACTTTGTGGGTGAACCAGCTGTTGAGGCCTTCGTCCAACCACGCCTCTTCGAACTCATTGCTGGCCAGCATCCCGTAGAAATACTGGTGGCCGAACTCATGGACGGAGACCAGCTCCGGCTCACTGCGCTGCTCGAAGGGATCGAAGGACACGGAGCTGGCCGTGATCAGCGTCGGATATTCCATCCCGTCCGCGCCTTCGGCCCCCTCCGGCGTATCGATGACCGTGAGCGTGGGATAGGGGTACTTGAAGTACCACTCCTGGGAGAGGCGCAGCGCCGCTTCCACGGCCCGCTTCTGGCGATAGATGTTCGAGCTGGTCTTGCTCTGGGTGTAGTACTTCACCTCCACATCGCGGTACTCCCACACGTGGCAATCCCAATCCAATTTGGGCCGCACGGCGAACGCGAAGTCATGCACGTCCTCCGCGTGGATGCGCCACACGTGGACCTTGGGATTCTTGGGATCCTCCACGGCCTCGTACATCCGGCCATCGGGGCCCCGCGTCTCCACCGGAGTGCCCGTGGTGGCCACCAACAGCGAATTCGGCACGGCGAGCGTCACGTCGTAGGTGCCGAAGTCGGCGAAGAACTCCGTGAAGGCGTGGTAGGCGTGGCAGTTCCAAGCGGCGCCCTGGTACACCCCCACCTTGGGGAACCACTGGCCCGCCATGAGGAAGTTCCCCGAGTAGCCCGAACGGGCGAACACCTTGGGGAAGCGGCTCTGCCAGGCGATCTCCACCTGGATCGTCTCCCCCGGCGCCACGGCCCGGGGCAGGTTCACCCAGTAGACCGTTTCGTCCTCACCCACGTAACCGCCCACCCCCTTGCCATCCACCTTGGCGCTGAGCAGCCGGCAGTAGCCCCAGCTGGTGGAGTCCGCAGGGTTCGCCATCTGATCCCCCCGCAATTTGCCGCCGCTCTCCTTCACGAAGCGGCTCTGGGGCCCCTTGAACGCATTGAGGTACAGGTGGAGCGGGAACTCCTTCGTAGGCGCCGTGCCCGCGTTGCGCCAAGTGATGGTCTCGGTGCCATCCAGCACCTTCTGCTCCCAATTCAAGCTGCCGTTGATCACGTAGTTCGCGATCCGCGGGCTCAGGGGCTTCGGGAACCACTTCTCCGGCGTGCCCGTGCGGGGCGCGGCCAGCAGGGGCAGCAGCGAGAACAGCAGGGCAAGGCAACGGCGCATGGAGGATCCGGGGTGAAGGGCCCAGTGTAGCTCCGCCCCAGGCCTTCAGCCCAGGGCCCACACCTCATCCCCCAGGCCCACCCGGGCGGATTCCGGGGCCTCCACCCGGGCATAGAACCCCCGCACCCCCTCGCAGAGCGAGGCCAACGCCTCCTTGCGGGCCCGAGGATCCGCGCCGCCCTCGGGAAAGCCCAGCGCCCAGTTCGCGAAGGGCGCGCAGGGCGGAGCCGGAAGTACCGCATCCAGCCGCACCTCCCCTCCCCCCGCCAACCGAATCACCACCCCGCCCGCCAGTTCCGCCGGGGACACCACGTCGGCCCGATCGATGATGAAATTCTCCCCCGCCACCCCCAGCCGCATGCGGTCCCCAAACCGCGCCCCCATCAGGTCGTAGTGTCCCGTGAACCCCAAGGAGAGCGCGTTGCCCCCCTCGCGGTTCCGCGTGTGTGGATGGGCCCGGTGGTGCACGTCCAGCACGTAACCCGCCTCCACCGGCGCCACCAACCCGTCCCGCCCCACCCACACCGATTCCACCGAGCGGATCCCCCCGGGATCGTAGATCCGGCGCGGCTCTTCCCCCGCCTTCAACCGATCCACCTGGATCTGGATCCGCACGATCGTGCCCAGTCTGCGCATGCCTAAAGCCTACTCCCCAGCATTCCCGCTTCCCATTGCACCCCCCTGTGCTACACTGACTATCCTGCCGCGGGGTGGAGCAGCCAGGTAGCTCGTTGGGCTCATAACCCAAAGGTCACAGGTTCAAATCCTGTCCCCGCTACCAACTCGAAAGCCGACTATAAGTCGGCTTTTTTGTTAGAGTTACGAGAGTTCGGCGCAGGCCGCGGAGCCCCTAGGACGAGAGAGTCCGAACAGGATTTGAACCTTCGTCGAAGATCGCGAATCTCGATGAAAGCTGGCCTCGCCAAACCCAGATTCTGCGCGGTTCTCAGAGGAATTGGGGCGAGGTTTGGGACTTGGGTTATGGATCCGAGAGTTCTCGCCCGGATCCCTCTTCGGGCGGAAGGTTCACATCTTGCTCGGAGGGGCAATAAAGCCTCTCTACTCACCCGCTTCATAACCAAAGAGCCGAAGGTTCACATCTCGACCGGAGCCGTCGCCGCGCGCCGATGGGATTCGCTCCGGTCGCCTACGGCTCCCTCCACGAATCCCATCGAAAACCTTTTCAACCCTGCAGGCTCACTCTGATTGGACCTAATGTGGGGGGCACCTCAACCCCGCATCCAAAATTGGGAGGCCCAAAGGCGCTTCAAGGTTCTTGGATCTCAGGTGGGCGAAGTTTGTTGATGGGACTAATGGCCGCGGCTGTATTTGACCATTATATGCTCGATTTGCGTCTGGTCGACGGGCCAATAGTGGTGAGCTTCACTCAGCCAATCCTCGCAAGAATCCAGCACCGTTTCAGCATGTCCGTAAGGCTGAAAGGTCGAGAGGATTCGATACCACTCAGAGGTGATATCTGATATCGATTTGTGCCAGCGATTCTCGAGTGCCATCAGATCGTCAAAGGCAGACTGAACTGCGCTCCATCGATCTTCAGCGCCGAGGCACTCTAAGGCATAGCCGACAATGGCGTAATCGAGCTCTGACCAGTTGATTTCGAAGAGGTAGTGGCCTGGGTCGCTTCTATTGAATGCCCAGTCAGTCCAGCGAGCGTGTGCTAAAGACCATAACGATTTGCGCCTGGCAAGAGATGCCTTGGAATGAAATGTCCGCAAGCAAACGCCGACTAATTTCCGGCTCTCGTCCGTCTGAGAGTTTCGGGGGTAGAGCATGATTGAGACAATGTAGGCCTTCACAGCAGCATCAGACACCGTCGCCAACGCTGTTCCTAGCGCTGTCTGAAATCCAGGATTTCTCTGCGGATATGCATTGAAGGCTTGCATCCACCCAGACCACTTCGAATAGTCAGATGCCGCCTTGCACAAGAGATCAACTACCAGACGTTCTTCCGGGATCGAAAGCGCGTGGTCTGGCGTCCTGAGGTCCGAAAGAGTCTGGTGCAGGCAGCAGAACTCGATGTATGGGTTTTCACATTTCACTGCGAACTGGAGCCTCTCCTCGGCAGGCAAGGCTATTGCCAGTGACGCGGCAACCGCTGTTTGCTTGACACCAGATGAAGCCTCCACGAGGTGCGTCACACCACATCTATAAAGACACCTCACGGCTTGTGTATGGAGTGGCACTGGTTGAAACATTTGCTCGAATGGTCTCCAAGCTTCACTCAGATTGCCCCACTCCCTGTTTGCCTCTACCAACTGAAGACGTTCAACAGCCTCGTTCTCCCAAATAGATGGGCGAGCCCCACCCTTTGAGGTGATGGTGAAACCTATTCTCGAGATCATTGCCTTCAAGTCGTGAACAAGATCGAGATTCGTCCCGATGGCATCTGGGATCACTCGCCACAAGCTCCCACCTGAATCACATCTTTGGGAAACAACGAAAAGAGCCGCCAACTTACCCCCATGTGGATCAGCGGCTTTGCTCCAACGCTGGAGTTCTGCAATCAGCCACCTCAATAGCGATGCAGCCCGGTTTCGATCCTCCTCACTGAATTGATTTTTGGGGGTTTTGGCTGATCGGATGAAACCAAAGTCTTGATCAAAGGCGTCAAATAAGTCGGACGCTCCATCATGTCGGCATAAAGCACCAACCGGATCATTTAGCTCCGCAGCTCGTCGTACAAGGGCCGCGGGTTCGAGCTCGCTCCCTGGCATGAGGGCGTCTCGCATGGCAGCCTCGATATTTTTCGCCAGAGTAGAATTCATGGCGCTTTCCAAATCAGGTACTCAGGGCCATTCAAAGCATCCCAGAGATCCTGGAAGGCCTCCATCACCAGCTGACCGTCATCAACTTTCTGTAGGATGTGGTGCTGTTTCCCGAGGCTGTTAACTGATGTCCCCAATGACCAGGCTTCTGCACCACCATCCCTTTTTGGGAATATGAGAAACCGATCGTGGAACCCCCATCCTGCTTGACCTGTCCGTACTCGGTACTCCAACCGGAGACCCAAGAGATTTGACTCTGCATCTTCAAGAGCCCTGCGTTGGCTCTCAGAAAACTCTGGCTTGGCTTGTTTCTCAGGTTGCATACCCAACATGCGAAGGAACCTTTTGAAGATCCCATCGAAGAATGAAGGTTCATTTAGGCTCCTCGTTTTCTGGGCAGGGATTTCCATCGCCGCCGTCAGAGCCCGGAGGTCAGCATTACTGTGACTGCAGAAGAAGAGGGTCTTGAGAATATCTGAGGCGCTTAGATATGGGTCCCATAGCCAGGCACCTTTTTCTCCATATTTGTTCAACAGGTAGCGAAGGTCCTGCAGGGCCTTCTCATGCTCGTCCTCTTGATGTCCTGGGCTAGGCCTGTATTGAACAAAATACCGATTGGCCTTCAGCCTACTGAACTCGTCGCGGTAGATTCGGCGCCAAGTCCATTCGTCCCCCTGGGAAGATGATGAATTCTCAATAGAACTCTTGGTCGATGTGGTTAGGCCGACCCGTTGAGGAACCCGCAGACCGTGCCTGTCTGTCACCACAAATGTGCGAGGCTCTGGGCTGACCATTCCCATCCTCATCGAAATCGCCTTGGTGAAGCTGGTGTTCCCCGTGGCGGCGAGAATGATATGGTGCTCATCATCCCAGATAAGTTCTCGCCGCTTTCCTTCCCCAAGGCCGATCTGAAGCTTTGTCTGAGGGGCTTCAATAGCCGCAGATGAATATCCGGTGAGAAGATTATCGTGAAGAACTTCACAGGTCCCCCTCAAGGGGCGCGGGGTTGCCTGTGGATGCCATCGAAGATCGATGACGCAGTCACCAGATACCCTGTCACGGCTGAACTGGGTTGATATGATCGTCACGGGGAACTGAAGGATCACATTTCCAAGTTTGTCCGAGAGACTCGCAATTTTGAGGGGGCGAAATTTTTGAACTACATCGGAGAGCTCTTGTAATCGTTTCGGCTCATCCAGGAACGGTTGAAGCGAGATCTTCGTTTCGTCGAAGCACTCGATTACATGCGACCCATTCCAAAAATTGTTTTTGAGCACGCCATTAAGGGGGGCAGAGTCGGTCGAATCAGCGGGTACGAATTGGTGCAAAAATGAGAGCCGTTCACCGACTCTGAGAGGGAGGCCTGACAACAACCACTCACCGGTTGCGTGATAATGCTCAAATGCCTTTTCAATCTCTGAGTGTGGTTTCAGAAATTGTTTGATACCGAAAGTCCAACCAGGAAGTGACTTCAGTTGAAGTCGACATGGGTTTAGGACCTTGGGGGCCTCGCAGGGGCCTGGGAGGTGCTCCTCCGCGACCATCATCGTGAGTATGTTCAGTGGTGGCTTTCCCTTTTCAAAGCCAAAGATCTCGGTGACTTCAAAGTGGGTGTGGAATCCAAGGACACCGGGTTCGGCAAGCTTACCAAATCGGGACTTGAGGCTTTTATTGTCCCATCCTGCAATTCCCATTGCCCGTCACCAGTGAGGCTCAACTAATGAGCTGAGGAAAAATACATAGAATGCAAGGGGCTGCGAGAAAGGATTCATGCTCACTTTAGGAGAAAAGGTCGTCTATGGTCCACCAAAGCCTTTGTCGTTTGCAGCCTTCCCGGCAAGGAGAGGCCTTAGGTGGCACGGGACCGAGCCCAAATCGCTGGCAGCCCTGGGATCGCTTATCCATCTGCCGATTGCAAATTGATCCTTTTTGTTGCGCCATAATTCATCCACTACGCACTTCTCTTGTGTTCTCAAAGCAGCGCCGCCTCGAGGCGGAACTTACGCTGCTCCCAGTCCGGCATCATCTGTCCTAGTAACTTAAAGAACATGGTGTCGTGGTCGCGGTGGGTTGTGTGGCATAGCTCGTGGACTACTACGTACTCGATACAGGGACGAGGAGCGCGTACTAGGTTGGCGTTCAAGGTCATGCTGCCGGCGCGTGAAAGGCTTCCCCAGCGGGAATGCATGGCTCGCACGATCAGGCGCGGGCAGTCGAGGTCTTTAAAGTGGAGCAGACTGGCGTCCAGGACTGCGCTAAAAATAGTGTGAGCACGGTCGAGGTACCAACGATGCAGCAACGCTTTGACCTTATCTGGATCAGAGTCGCCAGGCAGGCTGACGAGCAACTGCCCACGTGCGAGTTTCACACCAGCCGTGTCGCCAGTTGTCACCTTTAGCCGGTACTGCCGGCCTAGGTAGAGGTGCGATTCGCCGCATACATACTGACGGACTGGCGTGCGAGGGCGATAGTGCTCGAACTCAGCTAGTTGACGAGTAATCCACCTGGCGCGCTTTAGCACCCGAGCAGCGATTGTGGACTCCGGACAGCCAAGCGGCGCGCGCACCAGCACACGGCTATCGGGGTGCACCTCGATGGCTAGCGTCCGTCGAGTCGCCCGGAAGCGGATCTCGTAGCAGATGGTGTCGCGGCCATAGGTCAGGGTGCCCCTCACCGGATTCATTTGGCCATCCAGTGGCGGGCGAGTTGCATGGTTTTATCGATGATTTCGTCCATCTCGTCGGTGGATAGTGCGATGCCCTGAAATCCCCTGGGAACAGAGTGCAGACCGCACACAAGGCTACGTTGCTCTATCCTGTTTCGCAAATTATACGCCTATCCCAATTTGGAGCCGAACGCCGATGAGTCAAAGCATCAGCGAGTTTTAGCTCATTTTATGTAAATTCAATTTTTCATACGCTATTAACAACCTAAGTGTATCTATGCCATCAAGCACAGAAAAATACCTCAGGTCATGTATTCGCGAAGCATACGCTCGCATTGTACTTATCACAGAAGAATTGATTCTGTGACTGTGTTGAAGTATCGCAAACTGGCAGGGTTCAGAAAACAATCGGTCTATCTGATCACCATTTTTTCCGAGATGCTTAGGCTTCATTTCTGAGAAGTCGGCAGGTCCTTTTAAAAGAAAAGCTGCTGAGTAAGCTTTGCCTTTATATCTTAAATTTGTTGAAAAAATATCTGACTTTTCCCCTCCCCAATCAGTTGGAAGATTATTTTCATGAATAATTTCTCCAATTGCATTTTTTATCAGCTTTTCGGGAATTGTTTTCATTATGTTTATGTCTGGCACCTTCTTCTCATTTTCTAATATGGTCTGTGCCTTTGAAAAAGAATCAATATTATAGGGATGAACATAACCGTAGTGATTACTATCCCAATCCAGTGGATGCTCGCTGAAATCATCATTATGCAAATCCCCTATAAGATAGGGACGGGCGATTATCTCTTTTTCATTGATAGACTCGATATACCCAAAGACAAATACTTTCGTGCGCTGCGAAAGCCGCGACCAAGCGGTGGTATTGCATAAGCCGGTGGAAGAGAATTGAATCCTTAGCGTGAAAGGGACATCATCCGGGTCGGGGCTAAATTTTAATTTGTTATGGAGTTCCGCCATAACAGCTTTCTTCCCTTCGGGATCACGCGAGTTGAATTTCAACCCTTTGCCGTAAAAATCGTGGAAAATAGTGAATCTAGTTCCAGGCTCCACCTCATTTTGTCTTAATAATAGTTCACATAAGGATGGGAAATGCCTTTCATTTAGTATGCGTTTAAGTCCATCCAATAAGAAAGTACGAGCCTTCACCTCTGGAGAGAACATCTCAGATTGATATGTGCTGTTGCTTGCATCTTCCGCATATTTGAAAAAATTAGGTCCAAGCAGCTGAGCGATCCTTTCGGAACTCATGTACCAAGCTGTAATGTCTGACTTTAGTCGAGTGGTCAATTTAATCTCCTAATAATTAGTTGAATACCTCGTGGCTTGATATGCATCCCTTTGCATAGAGATTTAAACATACTGACGGCAGCCTATCACAACTTCCCGATAGGGACTTAGTGACTTACAGGATGAAGAGCTACCGAATCGCAGCCCCAATCCCCAACACGAGTCCGCGCAGCCAGCGATGGGCTGGATCGGCATCCATCCGGGGATGCCAGAGCAAGGACACGGTGACTTCCGGTGCGGGGAAGGGCAGGAGGAAGCTGTGCATTCCAATGCGTAGGTTGCCGGTGTGGCGTTCGGGCACGGTGGCGATGAGATCCGAGGCGCGGGCGATGGCAAGCGCAGCCGAAAAGCCCCCCACGCTCGTGACCCTTTCCCGCACCAGCCCCAGGGGCTCCAAGGCTTCATCGATCAGGCTCTTTTCGAGCCTCCGGCGGGAAACGCTGATGTGCTTGCCCTGGACATAGCGGGCCGGGGTAATCTCGCCCTGGCTCAAGGGATGCCCCATTCGAACGACTCCGATGAAGCGGTCCCGGAACAGGGCTTGCGTGCGCAATTCTGGCCCCGTGGTGTCCTCCACCACCCCCGTTTCCAGATCCACGGTCCCGTCCCGCAGGGAGGCACTCTCCTTGGTGGGTTTTTGAACAAAGGAGAGCCGCACACCGGGGGCCTGTTCGCTCACGCGGGCGATGAGTTCAGGTCCAAAGTTCTCCACGAATCCTTCGCTGGTCCGCAGGGTGAACACCCGGACCAGCTGGCTGAGGTCCAGGTGTTCGGCGGGGCTGAGCACTGATGCTGCCTCCTGGACCAGGCGATTGACGCGTTCGCGAAGTTCAATGGCCCGGGGCGTGGGCACCAATCCGCGCCCAGCCCGAACAAGCAGTGGATCCCCAGTGGTGTCGCGCAAGCGCGCCAAGGCCCGGCTCATGGCCGAGGGGCTGAGGCGCAGGCGTTGGGCTGCTCGCGCCACGCTGCCTTCCATGAGGAGGACATCCAAGGTGACGAGCAGATTGAGGTCGGGAATCGCCATGGGCCCACCATAGCCCAATCATCATGGCGTTAAATGCATCTTTTAAATGAAATTGGTTATCCAATTGCTAGGTGTGTCATCGCCCAAGTCTTCGGCAAACTCCGATTGAGCCCTTGAAACTCGGCCTCGGGGAATCTACACCTAAATGGCCATATATCTTGTTTATTCAAATGCTTTATGAATCAAAGGCGAGCCTTGGATTGGTCAAATAATGCGCCCATAGGCCGGGCCGTGGCTTGGAATAACTTGAGATGGCGTTCAACGCATTAATAAGTTGCACACGATGCGTCTTCCGCCATTCCAACCTTGGAATCAACCTCAATCCATGGCGGGGATTGCCCCCCATGAGGAGGTCACATTGAAACCCACAACGTCAGATCCAAATGAAGCAAATACTGGTGGTACAACCAGTCCCTCCTCCATTCGGTGGGCCTTGGCCAGCCTCTCCCTCTCCATGGTGATGCCCTCGCTGGACACCAGCATTGCCAATGCGGGCCTGCCCACCCTGGCCCAAGCCTTCGCCGCCTCCTTCCAGGCCGTTCAGTGGATCGTCCTCGCCTACCTTCTGGCCATCACCACCCTGATCGTCAGCGTCGGCCGGCTTGGCGACATCCTGGGCCGCCGGCGATTGCTGCTCGGGGGCATTGGCCTGTTCACGGTGGCCTCCCTCCTCTGCGGAATCGCGCCCACGCTGGGGGTGTTGATCGCCGCCCGGGCCGCCCAGGGACTGGGCGCGGCCATCATGATGGCCCTCACCCTCGCCCTCGTCGGGGAGACGGTTCCCAAGGCCAGAACCGGCTCCGCCATGGGATTGCTCGGCACCATGTCCGCCGTGGGCACCACGCTGGGCCCCTCCCTGGGCGGCCTCCTCATCGGCAGTTGCGGCTGGCGGAGCATCTTCCTGGTGAACGTGCCCCTGGGCATCCTGAACCTCCTGCTCGCGCTCAAGTACTTGCCTGAAGACGGCTCCTCACCAACCTCCCGGCGCTCCCCCTTCGACCTCCTGGGCACCCTGCTGTTGGCCCTGACGCTCGGGGCTTATGCCCTGGCCATGACCCTGGGACGCGGAAGCTTCGGCCGCCTTAACGCGGGCTTGCTCATGGCCGCCTTCCTGGGGGCCGGTCTCTTCCTGCTCACCGAGTCCCGCGTTCCCGCGCCTTTGATCCGATTGGAGATGTTCCGGAAGTCCACCCTCAGCGCAAGCCTCACCCTGAACCTGTTCGTGGCGGCGGTGATGATGTCGACCTTGGTGGTCGGGCCCTTTTTCCTCTCCCGCGGGCTCGGACTCAGCACCGCAAAGGTGGGGCTGGTGCTGTCGATCGGCCCCCTGCTTTCGGCCCTGAGCGGCATCCCCGCCGGCCGGTTGGCCGACCGCTGGGGTGCACCCACCATGGTCAACCTCGGCCTCCTCCAGATGGCGGTGGGTTGCTTCGCGCTCTGCATGCTCCCGACGAAGCTCGGCCTGGCGGGCTACATCGCGGCCATCGCGGTGCTGACCCCTGGTTACCAGGTGTTCCAGGCGGCCAACACCACCGCCCTCATGGCGGACGTTCACCCGGATCAACGGGGTGTCGTCTCCGGCCTGCTCAGCCTGTCACGCAACCTCGGGCTCATCACCGGGGCTTCCGCCATGGGCGCCCTCTTCGCACTCGCCACTGCCACGTCCCATCTGAGCACCGCGCGCCCAGAGGCGGTGGCGACCGGCATGCGGATCACCTTCGCCGTCGCAACGGGGCTCATCCTCCTCGGCCTTGTCCTCGCCTCCCTGAGTCGGGCCCTTTCCTGGCGCGCCCTTCCTGCTAACGGGGATCCTTCCCCATCTCGCTAAGCGGGCCCCCTCAAGCAGGCCCTAGGGCTTCGCTTCCGTCTGCTTCAGCAAGTCCACGAGGAGACCTTCCCACAGCGCCGCCACGGTATGGCTGCCGTGGCCCCGGGTCTGGGGGCTCAGGGGTAGGAGGACCGCCCTTCCCTTCGGGACGCGCTTGATCTCGCGTTCGAGGATGCCCAACTCGGGGGGATTGATGAGGTCGTCGGCGGTGTTCACGGCCAGCAGGGGCGCCTGGATGCGCTCCAGCCCCGGGCCGGGGTCGTAGTCCCGGGAAGCCTCCAGCGCGTACAGCACGTCATTGGCATCGCCGGACTTCAGATAGGCCTCCACGTAGGCGTTCAGCTTCGCATCGGCCTGGGCCAGGGTGGGGGCCTCCTCCTGGCGCAACACCGGATTGCTGCCCATGAAGTGGAGCATCTGGGCGGCGGTCCGCAGCGATTGCGGCTGGGTCTTGTAGTCGCCACCCAGCCATTGCGGATCCTGGCGGATGGCGTCGATGATCGTGCGCCGCCACACGCGGTTGCGCCCCGCGATCTGGGTGGGCAGGCTCGCCAGGGGCATCAGCGCGTCCATCATCTCCGGGTGGAGCTGGCCCCAGAGCCAGGTGTGCATGCCGCCCATGGAGGTGCCCATGACGAGCCGGAGGTGCGTCACCCCGAAGGCTTCGGCCAGCAGGCGGCGCTGGGCTTCCACCATGTCCAGGTAGCCGTAGCGGGGGAAGCGCGCGTGTAGGCCATCGCTGGGCTTGCTGGATTTCCCGTGGCCGATGCCATCGGGGAGCACCACGAAAAATTTGGAAGCATCCAAGGGTTGCCCCGGGCCGAAGAGGCGGCCCGAAAATTCCGGACGCACGAACTGGGCCCCGCTGCCCGTGGTGCCGTGGGTGATCAGCACCGCGTTCCGGACCACGCCCGAGGCATCCCTCTGGGGCACCCCGTAGGTTCGGTAGTGGATCCGCAGCTGGGCCAGCTCCTCGCCGGAGCGGAATCGGAAGCCGCGGAGGAGGGCATCCCCCTCGGTGGGAGCCTGTCCCCTCAAGAGACCCGCGAAGAGCAGCGCGGGCAGGAGGAAAAGGATTCTCAGCAAGGTCATCGGATCACCCCGGCGTGGCTCGGCTTCGGCCCATGGCAACCGGAACCGCCCCGCATCACCATGCCATTCATTCCCGGGATTGGCGCCACTCCCCTTTTTCCAATCCGCCCGGTTTCCGGGGCGGCCCCCATCACAAGCAGGATTCTTCCTATGAATTTCCCTGGCGTGAACGGCTTTTAGGGCACAGGATCAAATGCTGGGTGGCCTGAAGGGGCTCCGTGGAGCCGCAGTAATCAGGTCACGGGTGTTCCAGCCTGGGAAGGACCCGGGGGTGCCAGATGGAAGACCGCATGCGGCGGACACGGCTCAGAGGCCATCAGGCCTGTCCTTCCTTGCCCTCATGCCGGAGGCTCCAGCCATGACCCGACCGCCCTCCCCCCGCCGCATCGCCTTCCTGGGTAATTACCTGCCCCGGCTCTGTGGGATCGCCACCTTCACCACGGATCTCTGCGAAGCCGTGAGCGCGCAGGCTCCGCTCGTGGATTGCCTCGCCGGCGCCATGAACGACCGGCCGGAGGGATACACCTACCCCTCCCGGGTGCGGTTTGAAATTCAGGATAAGGATCTCGACGCCTATCGCCGGGCCGCGGACTTCCTCAATTTCAACGATGTGGACGTGCTCTGCGTGCAGCACGAGTTCGGGATCTTCGGCGGGCCCGCGGGCAGCCACCTGCTGACCCTCGTCAAGGAAGTGCGGATGCCGGTGGTGACGACCCTGCACACCGTGCTGCAGGATCCCAACCCCGATCAACGGGCGGTGATGGAGGGCCTGATCCAGCACAGCGCCCGGCTCATCGTCATGGCCCGCAAGGGCCTGGAGATCCTCCGGGAGGTCTACGACGTACCCGAGGCCAAGGTGGATCTCATCCCCCATGGAATCCCCGACGTGCCCTTCCGGGATTCCAGCACCTGCAAGGCTCAGTTCGGCGTGGAGGGACGGCCGGTCCTGCTCACCTTCGGCCTGCTCAGCCCGGGCAAGGGCATCGAGTACGCCATCGAGGCGCTGCCGGGCATCCTGCGGGATCATCCCGACGCCGTGTACCTGGTGCTCGGCGCCACGCATCCCCATCTGCTGGCCCATGAGGGGGAGCGCTACCGCCTGAGCCTGGAGCGCCTGGCCGAAGAGCGCGGCGTGCGGGATCAGGTGATTTTCTACAACCGCTTCGTCTCCCTGGAGGATCTGACGGAGTTCATCGGCGCCGCCGACGTGTATCTGACCCCCTACCTCAACCCGGCCCAGATCACCTCGGGCACCTTGGCCTACGTGTTCGGCGCCGGGAAGGCCATCGTCTCCACGCCTTACTGGTACGCCCAGGAACTGCTGGCCGAGGACCGGGGCATCCTCGTGCCCTTCCGGGATGCGGCGGCCATCACCGAGGGGGTGTGCGCCTTCCTCGGATCCGAAGCGCGCATGACGCGTACCCGGCAGGAGACCTACGAGCGGGGCCGGGCCATGACCTGGCCCGCCGTGGCCCATCAGTACCTGGAGTCCTTCGAGCAGGCCCGCACCGATCGCAGGGCCCGATCCCGCGCGGCCTTCGCCGGGTGGACCCTGGCCAACCGGCCCTACGACCTCCCCCCCCTGAAGCTCGATCACCTCCTCCGCATGACCGATGACACCGCCCTCTTCCAGCACGCCCTCTTCGACGTGCCCAGCCTCCATGAGGGTTACTGCACCGATGACAACGCGCGCGCCTTCATCCTCTGCTGTCTGCTGGATGAGCTGGGGGCTCACCCCCTGGCCGATCAGCTCGATCGCCTCGCCACCCGGTACCTGGCTTTCCTGGCCGCAGCGTTGGACACGAAGGCAGGCCGATTCCGCAACTTCATGAGCCACGGCCGCCAATGGCTGGAGGATGTGGGCAGCGAGGAGAGCCAGGGCCGGGCCCTGTGGGCCCTGGGCACGGGCATGTCGAAATCCCACGACAAGGGCCGCCGGAAGCTCTGCGCCCAGCTCTTCGATCAGAGCCTCACCCAGGTGGAGGCCTTTTCCTCCCCCCGGGCCTGGGCCTTCACGCTCCTCGGCATTCACGAGTGCCTGCAGGTGGCGCCCGGCCACGCCCGGGCCAAGGACGTCCGCCACTGGCTCTCCGCCCACCTCCTGCGCATCTGGCGGCAGAGTTCCAGCGAGGATTGGCCCTGGTTCGAACCCAGCACCACCTATGAGAATGCCCGCCTGTGCCAGGCGCTGCTGGTCGCCTCCGAAGCGACGGGGGATGCCAACGGCATGGCCATCGCGTTGAAGGCCTTGCGCTGGCTGGCCTCCGTGCAGAAAACCCCGGCGGGCCACTTCCGCCCCATCGGCAGCAACGGGTTCTACACCCGCCATGGCGCCCGGGCGGATTTCGACCAACAGCCCGTGGAGGCCCAGGCCATGGTGAGCGCGGCCCTCGAGGCCTTCCGCGTCACCGGGGATTCCAGCTGGCGGGTGGAAGCCCAACGCGCCTTCGAATGGTTCCTGGGCCGCAATGATCTGGGCATCTCCCTTTACGACGAGCGCACCGGGGGCTGCGGAGATGGCTTGCACGCCGACCGCATGAACGAGAACCAGGGAGCCGAGTCCTCCCTCGCCTTCCACCTCGCCCGCGCCGCCATGACCCACGCCGAGCAGCGGCTCGCCCTTCCTCTGGCCTTTCAGACATGAACCCGATCCCGCTCCACCGCCACGACATCCTGCTCCTGCCCGACAGCAGCCGGGTGATCATCCGCCCCTTCATGCCCTCGGGACCCGCGCGCATCGCCACCATCATCGGCCGGGCCCTGGCCCTCACCGAGGATGAAGTGCAGCAGGAATTGGAGGGCATGCACCAGGAGTTCGACAACCGCCACCGGGACCTGGATGGCCGACTCATGGCGCATTTCGACCAGGTGCAGCCCCACGTGTTCACGCACCGCCCCCTGAGCCAGGCTCGGAAGCTGCTCATCGGAGGCCTCTTCTCCGGGGAGTACGCCGTCGAAGCCGCCGCCCTCTTCAATCCCTCCATCGTCCCCCACCCCAACCAGAGCGGCGTGCCGGAAGGGGGGCTGCGCTTCATCATGAGCCTGCGCGCCACCGGGGAAGGCCACATCTCCTCCATCGAGTTCCGCGTGGGCACCCTGCTGGCCGATGGCAGCATTGGCCTGGATCCCATTTCACGCTACGTCACGGCCCCCGAGGTGGTGCCGAACCCTCGCTACCGCAAGAAGCGCTTCATGGTCACCCTCCACGACCTCGGCTACGACAACGAGTGCACGGAACGGGTGATGGTCGCCCTCACGGATGAATTCACCCGCGAGGATCTGGCCGGGATCGTGGCCAAGGTCCGCAACGAGACCTTGCCCCTTACTCAGGATTACCGCCGCACCCTGGATAGCATCCAGTGGCTGGCGGATTCCAATTACGAACTGCGGCTCCCGCCCTCGCTCACCCTCAGCGAAGGCATCATCTTCCCGGTGTCCGCCAATGAGAGCAACGGCATTGAGGATGCCCGTTTCGTGCGCTTCGTGGACAACGACCGCTCCGTCATGTACTACGCCACCTACACGGCCTACAACGGCCGCACGATCCTGCCTCAGCTCATCGAGACCCAGGACTTCCAGCATTTCCGAATGCTCACACTGGATGGCAAGGCCGTGCTCAACAAGGGCATGGCCCTCTTCCCCCGGCGCATCAACGGGCACTACGCCATGCTCTCGCGGCAGGACGACGAGAACCTCTTCATCATGTTCTCGGACAACCCCCACTACTGGAACGAGGCCCACATGCTCCTGCGCCCTGCGGAAGCCTGGGAATCCGTGAAGGTGGGGAACTGCGGCTCCCCGTTGGAGACTGAGGCCGGCTGGCTCGTCATCACCCACGGCGTGGGCCCCTTGCGGAAATATTGCCTGGGCGCCGTGCTCCTGGACCTCCACGATCCCACCAAGGTCATCGGCCGCCTGTCGGAACCGCTCCTCACCCCCATGGGCAACGAACGGGAGGGCTACGTCCCCAACGTCGTCTACAGCTGCGGCTCCCTCATCCACGGTCGGAAGCTCATCCTGCCCTACGCCATGAGCGACAAGGCCACCTCCATCGCCACCGTGGATCTGGATGTGCTGCTGGCGGCGTTGAAGGGTTGAGGGCGGTTCAGGCGCTCGAAAAAATCAGATTCCCCCCGAACCATTCCTTTCCCAGTGCGTTCATCCTCGTAGGAGCACCCCCGCTCCGCCACCCGAGGCTGAATGCCCCCTGCCCTCCAGGACCTCCTCCGCCAAGGCGATCCCCTCGCCTGGGAAGGCTTCGTCCGCACCTACCAGGGGCGCGTCTACGGCCTGGCCTACCACTACACCACCCAGGCGGAAGACGCTCGAGACCTCACCCAGGATGTGTTCGTCCGCGTCTACCAGAACCTGGCCCTGCTCCCCGATGAGGAGGGCTGCCTCCCCTGGATCCTGCGCATCACCCGGAACGCCTGCATCGATCACCTGCGCCGCCGCAAGGCGCGGCCGCCGCTTTGGGATCTGCCCGCGGACGAGCTGTTCCACCTCAGCGCTCCGGACCTGAATCCCGAGGAAGCCCACCTGGAGCAGGTACGGGCCACAATGGTGCACCAGGCGCTGCAGGAGCTGACCGATTTGAACCGCGAGATCCTCCTCCTCAAGGAGATCCAGGGCCTGAAGGTGGAGGCCATCGCTGAGATCCTGGAGGTGCCCGTGGGCACCGTGAAATCGAGGTCCAACCGGGCCCGCCTCGAGCTGGCGCAAAAGCTCACCGCCGCCGGCATGGGGGCCTGAGATGCATCGCGACCCCCTGAAGCCCACCCTCCCTGATCCCCAGGCCGCACTGGACCTCACCCGCGCCATCCTGGCCCGCACGTCCGGTTCGCCCTGCGCCCGGGTGGAGGAACTGGCCTGTGACTACGTGGATGGGGATCTGGAGCCCGCCCAGCAGGGCCTCGTGCGGGGCCACCTGGAGCACTGCGCCGGATGCGCTCAGCTGGTGGCGGCCCTGGGCGTGGCCACGGCCCTGCTGCCCCGCATGGCAGAGGTGGACCCCGGACCCTGGTTCACGGCCCGGGTGCTGCGGGCCACGGTGCACGCGCCCCGTCCGACTCGGGATGGGTGGGCCACTTGGATGCACCTGCTGCATCGCCCCCGCATCGCCCTGGAAGCCGCGTACGTGGGCACGGCCATGAGCCTTCTGGGCCTCTCCCTGCCCATGCCCGCGTCCTTCCCCTCCCCCCGCGCCCTCGTGCGCACCCTATCGCCGGAGCCCCTGGTCGTGCCCCTCAAAGCCCCGGCCCAGCGGGTGCTGGGCCAATTGGTGGCCGCAGAACAGCGCACGGTGGCCAGCGTCCAGCGCGGGCTCGGGCTCGACGGGATCAACCCGCCCGCCCCGGAGGGGCTCTGGCAGCGCTGTTCCCTGCGGGTGCGCGCGTGGCTGCGAGACCTACGCGGCGTCCCCGCTGAAAAAACGCCACCCCCGGCGAACTCTTGAGACCCCCCTTGCGTCCTTCTCCTTAGGTACCGACCGAATCCGATCCCCTTCCTTCTTGGAGCCCCCATGACGCCCCTGCCCGAACACGATCCCCACACCGCACCCCAGCCGATGCCCTTCGCCCCGCCCGCGGGCCGGCCCGATTACTACCGCGACCCCCGCCTCAAATCCCCCATCACCGCCACGGTGCTCTCCCTCATGCCCGGCCTCGGGCAGGTGTACCTGGGCTATACGCAGTTGGGCTTCATTCACGCGGGCGCCGCCGCCACCTTCATCGCCCTCATGTCCTCCAATCGGCTGGGACCGCTGGAACCCTTCGTGGGTGTCAGCATGGCGTTCTTCTTCCTCTACAACCTGGTGGACGCCCACCGCCGCGCCGTGCTGGTGAACGAAGCCATCAGCCGCATGGAAACGGCCCCCCTTCCCGATGGATTCGGCACCGTGTCCTTCGGTGGGCGCCTCGCCTTCGGCGTGGCCCTCATCCTGGTGGGCATGCTCTCCCTGCTGAACCTCCGCTTCGGCTTCTCCCTGGCCTGGCTAGCGGAGTGGTGGCCCGTGGGCCTCGTGCTCCTCGGCTTTTACCTCGTGGGCCGCGCCGTGAAGGATCGCGCCGCCCAGCAGGCACCCCAGCAGGACTGACCTCTCCGTGCCGCGGCGTGGGGATCGACGTTCCCCACGCCGGGACTGAATGCCCATCCATGCCCACCCGGGCCGGGCCTCGCCCTGCCCGGCCTCCCCTGGAGATGCCCATGGTCCCCCCTCGTTCCTTCGCCGCGCTTCGGCCGGCGGGGTGGTTGCTCCTCGTCCACGCGGGACTGTGGATGACGGCACTGCCCGCCCTTGCTCAAACGGCGCCCGTCCGACCTTCCGCCCTGCGGCGATGGTGGAACGCGCTCGGGCGAGGACACCATCGGGTGACCTGGGATGACCGCGCCACCACCGTGATCGAATCCGGAAACGGGGGCCCCGAGCGCACCTACCAGTCCTGGAAGGATGCGGCCGGCACCACCCACGATGCCTATTGGGAGGATGGCCTCGCCCGCCCCATGACCTCCGCCGTGCAGCAGTGGGCCGCCGCGCGAATCCAGGAGGCGCGGACGGTGCCTCCACCGCCACCTGTTCCACCCGTTCCGCCGGTTCCGCCTCTGCCCCACGCCTTCTGGCCGGGGGAGGCCGGGGAAGCCGCCTTCCGCCAGGTGCAGCACCACGCCCGCCTGCTGGAACACCTTGGCAGCCCCGCGAGCCTCTCGCCCACAGCCACGGGCTCCCTCCACACCTGGGGGCGCGGCGAGCCCATGGGCTGGAGGCACTTCACCACCCAGGAAGGCGCCGCCGCCGACCTCACGCTCCTCCTCACGGGCCCCCAAGGCTCCGCCACCCTCCACGTGAAGGGGGAACGCCGGGGATCCGTGTGGACCTTCTCCCGCCTGGACCTCCTCCCCAGTTCCGGCCCAAAGCCCGTCAACCTGCTTCTCCCTTAATCCCCTCTCCCGCCACCTTCCCTGCCACCCCACGCGGGTGGTCGCCCTCCTTCCATCTCCCCGTGGACCTCCCCATGACCCTACGAAACCTTCTGATCCCCATCGCCCTCCTCGCGGCCGTCCACCCCCTCCAAGCCCAGGGCCGCGGCCCCTCCACCCCCGAGGAGCGCACCCGGGTCGTGCAGCTGGCCTTGGCCTCGGAAAAGGATCCCCTCACGGCCCTGGCCACCGAGGGGCGCTGGTTCGACAAGTGGTTGGAGGATGTGCCCGACATTCTCTTCGGCCCCGAAGCCCCCGCCCGCTGGTGCGAGGGCGCGGCCAAGGGCGACCTGCGGAAGGTGCTGCGATTCCAGTACCAGCTCGGGGGCGTCGCCTATCAGATCGAGCACCAGATCTTCGAACCGAAAACCCAGGAGCACCGCCTCGCCATTCACCAGGCGGCCCTGGAAAGCGTGCTCAAGGCCTATGAAGCCCTCCTGCCCAAGCGCCCGGAAAACCGCTCCGAAAAGATGGATGAAGCCCTCGCCCTCCGCGCCAAGGGGGAACTCCCCGCCTTCGTGAAATCCCTTTTCGCTGGGAAGCGCTGAACGCCCATGCCCATCCGCCCCCCCATGATCGTGCTCATTGCCTCGACCTGCGCCCTGTTGGCCCAGGCTCCGAGCGCCCCACCGACGGCCAAACCCGAGGACCTCGCACCCACACGATTGATCCAGGAGATCGAACGTCACTCCGAGCTCATGACCAACCTCGAGGAACTCTGCGACGACTACGGGCCGCGCCTCACAGGATCCCCTCAATTGAAACGAGCTCAGGCCTGGGCCATGAAGGCCTTCAAAAGGTACGGCGCGGTCGAGGTGCACGATGAGCCCTACGAACTGGGCCGGCCCTGGATCCGGGGCACCGCCCGGGCCCGCCTCCTCAACGCGAACGGCCAAGCCCTGGCGATCGCCCAAAGGGGCTGGACCGAAGGCACCCGCGGCCCCGTGCAAGGGGAGGTGGTGCTGCTGAAGGCCACGACCCTCGCCGAATTCCAAACCGTGGTCCCGGGGCTCGCGGGGAAGGTGGTGCTCATCCAGGATCGCCCGCGCGCCACCGAAGCCGAGCGGAAGGACCTGAAGGCCTATGCCGCCGCCCTCTCTCGGGCCTGGCGTGCTGCCCACCCCGCCCTGGTCCTCATCCCTTCGGAAAAGGAGTACGGCCTGCAGGACATGGGTGGGGGTCCCGCCTCTCCCCTGCCAGCCCCGGCGGCCTTCATCACGAAGGAGCACGCCAACCTCTTGCGGCGGCTTCTGGCCCGGGGCCTCGTGCCCCGCGTGGAAGCCCAGCTGGGCGGCCATTTCGGCCCGAAATCCATCCAGGCCACCAACGTGGTGGCGGAGCTCCCGGGTTCGGATCTGAAAGACGAAGTGGTGATCGTGGCCGCGCATCAGGATTCTTGGGACCTCGGCACGGGCGCCACGGACAACGGCGCCGGCACCGTGGTGGCCATGGAGGTCCTGCGCGCCCTAAACGCCACCGGGCTCAAGCCCAGGCGGACCCTCCGGGTGGTGCTCTTCTCCGGCGAAGAGCAGATGCTGCTGGGCAGTCAGGCCTACGTGGCCGCCCATGCCTCGGAACTCCCGAAGATCCAGGCGGTGCTCGTCCAGGACACCGGGTCGGGCCGGATCTCGGGCTTCCCGGATATGAAGGTGGAGGCCTGGTATGCCGCGCTCTCCGCCGCCATGGCCCCCGCCAGCGCCCTGGGCGCCGTGGAGGTGCCCTATGGCATCAGTGGCGGCAGCGACCACACCTCCTTTTTCGAGCGGGGCATCCCCGCCTTCTCCCCCATCCAGGACCCCTTGGATTACCGCACCCACACGCACCACAGCCAGGTCGACGCCTTCGATCACGTGGTGAAGGAAGACCTCATTCAAGGCGCCCAGGTCATGGCCATCACGGCCTGGGGCCTCCTCAACGGCGATCGACTGCCCCACCAGCCCTGGAAGCCCGGCCCCTAGGGCGCTCGCACCGGGGAAGCCCTCCGACCCTGAATTTAAGAACACCTCGCCCAGGTTGCCCCAGGAGCCTAGGATTAACGGCGAGGTCCGCCGTGCTCGACCTTCGGATGGATGTTCGTCAACTGGTGCTTTTGATCGGCCACACCCTGGACCTCGTGGGGGTGGACGACTTCTACCACGGCCGCCGGGTGGCCATGCTCGCGGTGAAATTGGCGCGGTCCCTCGGGTGGGATCCCGAAGCCCAGCGCCTCATCTTCGAGGGCGGAGTGCTGCATGATTGCGGGGTCTCCACCACCCGCGAACATCAGCGCCTGCTCGGGGAGATCCACTGGGCGGGGGACCAGCTCCACTGCCAGATCGGATGCGCTCGCCTGGAGGGATTCGCCCCGCTCAGCCACCTGGCCCCCCTCATCCGATGGCACCACACCGCCTGGAAGGATCTCCTGGCGGTCGGTTGCCCCCCGGAGGTCGCGCCTCAGACCAACCTCCTGTTCCTCTGCGACCGCATCGACGTGCTCGCAGCGCGCCGCGAAGCCACCCCCGCCCGGCCGGACCACATCCAGGAGGTGCGCGCGTTCCTGGAGCAGCACCGAGGCCAGACCTTCAATGCCCCGTTCGTGGAGGCGTTCCTGGATCAGTCCAAAGACCCCACGTTCTGGACGGATCTGCGATCCACCGAGGCCATCCAAGCATTCCCCGCGAGCATCGATTCGGACCCCCATCGGCCCACCCTTGATTGGCCCACCTTCCGCCAAGCCGCGCGGCTCCTGCAGGAGATCGTGGATGCAAAATCCCCCTTCACCCACGAGCATTCCCTGGGGGTGGCCCGCCTGGCCCGAGCCCTCGCGCAGGATCTGGGCTTGGATTCCGACCGCTGCGAGATGATCGAAACCGCGGGCCTGCTCCACGACATCGGCAAGATGCAGGTGCCCGACGAGATCCTGGAGGCGCCCCGGGCCCTCACACACCCGGAATTCGATACGATGCGGGCCCACAGCTTCGCCACTTTCGACCTGCTGCGCACCGTGGATGGCCTGGAGGAGATCACCCGCTGGGCCTCCAGCCACCACGAGAAGCTGGATGGCAGCGGCTACCCCTTCGGCCTGGCGGCCGCGGACCTTTCCCTCGAAGCCCGCATCGTTGCCGTGGCGGACATCTATCAGGCCCTGGCCCAGAACCGCCCCTACCGCGGCCCCCTGTCCAGCACCGTGATCCTCGCCATGCTCCGCCAGATGGCCCGGGCGGGCGCCATCGATGGCGCGTTGGTGGAACAGCTCGCCCTGGATCCCGAGGCCTATCACTTCGCCGCCACGGGCGGATCCCCGGCCGGACCCATTCCTTCCTCCTCGGGCCTGGGAACCTTCCTCCAGCGGTAGGCTGAAGGGTGCGGTGAATCTCCAGCCGCTTCCGGAGCCCCGCGAATCCCCATGCCGAACCTCTACCACCCCGGCCAGCGTTGGATCAGCGAAGGGGAACCCGAGCTGGGCATCGGCGAAGTCCAGGCCATGAATTCCCGCACCGTGACCCTGGCCTTCGCGGCCTCCGCCGAAGTGCGGGACTACGCCCTCGAGGGGGCCCCGCTCCGGCGGGTGACCTTCCGCGCCGGCGACACCATCCAAGACGCCCAGGAGGCGAGCTGGGTCGTGCAGGCCGTGGCGGAGCGGGAGGGCCTCCTCCACTTCGACTGCGGCGAGCGGAGTTTCTGCGAAACGGAATTGAGCCTGGCCATCCAACTCAACGGTCCTCGGGATCGCCTCTTCGGTGGGCACTTCGATGCCACGGCTCCCTTCGACCTGCGCTTCGCCGCCCTGAAACACCAGTACCGCCGCCGGAAGTCCGAAGTCCGCGGCTTCCTGGGCGGGCGCATCGATCTGCTGCCGCACCAGCTGAGCCTCGCTTCGGAAGTGACGGGGCGCCTCGCCCCCCGCGTGCTGCTCGCCGACGAGGTGGGCCTGGGCAAGACCATCGAGGCCGGGCTCATCCTGCACCGCCTGCTGCTCACGGGCCGGGCCAGGCGGGTGCTCATCCTGGTGCCGGAATCCCTCGTGCACCAGTGGTTCGTGGAACTGCTCCGCCGCTTCAACCTGTGGTTCGCCATTTTCGATGAAGACCGATGCCGGGCCCTCGAAGCGAGCACGCCGGGTGCCAACCCCTTCCTGGATGATCAGCTCGTGCTCGGCGAGCTGGGCCTGTTCACCCGCAACCCCGAACGCTTCCGCCAAGCGGAGGCGGCGGGCTGGGATCTGCTCGTGGTGGATGAAGCCCATCACCTGGGCTGGACCCCGGCCGCCGCCAGCCCTGAATACAGGGTGGTGGAGACCCTTGGCCGGTCCACCCCCGGCCTCCTCCTGCTCACGGCCACCCCGGAGCAACTGGGCCTGGCCGGTCATTTCGCGCGGCTCCGCTTGCTGGACCCGGATCGCTATGGCGATCTCGACGCCTTCGTGCAGGAATCCGAAAGCTATCGCGCCGTGGCCCAGCTGGCCGAGAAGCTGCAAGCCGCGACGCCGCTCAGCGACCCCGAAATTACGGGCCTCGCCGCGGTGCTTCGCCAGGGCGAACCCGAGGTGCGCGCAGCCCTGGCCGGCAGCGACCGCAAGGACCTGATCGACGCCCTCCTGGATCAGCACGGCACCGGCCGCGTGATGTTCCGGAACACCCGCGGCACGGTGACGGGTTTCCCCAAACGCGCGGCCCGGCTGCATCCCCTGCCCCCCACCCCGGAGGTCCTCCCGGCCCTCTCCCGGGAATGGGCCGCCGATGCGGGCGTGGAGGGGGCGGGGCGCTTCCTCCCCACCTTCACCCAGGATCCCCGCGTGCCCTGGCTGGCGGACCTCCTGCGGGGCCTCGGTTCCGCCAAGGTGCTCCTCATCTGCCACACCCAGCGGAAGGCCGAGGCCATCGAGGCGGCCCTGAGGCCCCACCTCAAAGTGAAGATGGCCCTCTTCCA
Source organism: uncultured Solibacteraceae bacterium (assembly GCA_964617215.1). GTDB lineage: Bacteria > Acidobacteriota > Holophagae > Holophagales > Holophagaceae > JAFDVN01. The sequence goes on from CAZTVL010000002.1 coordinate 286,078, forward strand.
CGAGGGGCTCACCCTCGTGCAGCGGGACCGCGCTGCGGCCTGGTTCGCGGATCCCCACGGGGCACGCCTGCTGCTCTGCTCCGAGATCGGCAGCGAGGGCCGCAACTTCCAGTTCGCCCACCACCTCGTGCTCTTCGACTTGCCCCTGGACCCCGGCCTGCTGGAACAGCGCATCGGCCGGTTGGATCGCATCGGCCAGACCGCCGAGATCCAAATCCACGTCCCCTTCGTGGAGGGCAGCCCCCAGGCCTTGCTGGCCCGCTGGTACCACGAAGGGCTGAATGCCTTCGAAGCCACCCTCGCCGGGGGCCGCGAACTGATGGATCGCTTCGGTCCGGAGCTGCGCCGCGGGCTGCAAGCCCTGGACGCGACAGCCCTGGTCGACCTCATGGAAGCGACGCGCCTCGGGCGGGCGGAAGTGAACGCCCGCCTGGAAGCGGGCCGCGACCGGCTGCTGGAGTGGAACTCCTGCAAGCCCGCCGTCGCCGCGAAGCTCATCGAGGAGATCCGCCGCCAGGACGAGAGCCGGGCCCTGGATGACTTCCTGCTCGCCGTGCTCGATCAGCACTTCATCGAAGTGGAGGATCTCGCGCCCCGCACCTTCCAGCTGGGCTCCGCCGGGGTGCTCGTGGAGAGCTTCCCCGGCCTCACCGCCGATGGCCTCACGGTGACCTGCGATCGGGCCCGGGCCCTGGCCCGGGAGGATGTGCAGTTCCTCACCTGGGATCACCCCCTCATCTCTGGCGCGCTGGATCTGGTGCTGGGGTCGGAAACCGGCAACTGCGCCTTCGCCACCTGGCCTGATCCCCAGGGCAACGGCCTCCTGTTGGAAGCCATCTACCTGCTGGAATGCATCGCGCCAGCCCACCTCCATTTGGATCGATTCCTGCCTCCCACGCCCCTCCGCATCCTCGTGGATCACCGGGGCGCGGACCTCGGCGAGCGGTTGCCCCACACGGGCCTCCGGCGCCTGCTCCAGGATGGGGAAGGCCAGGCCCTGCTCGATCAGGCCGAAATCCGGGGCACGCTGCTGCCCCGCATGCTGGAGCACACCCAGGCCCTGGCCGAACGCAAAGCGCCCGGCCTCGTGTCCAAAGCGCGAAAGGCCATGGGCGAGCACCTGGGCCACGAGGTGGCGCGGCTCCAAGACCTCCAGCGAGTCAACCCCAGCGTCCGCGCCGAGGAAGTGGAAGCCATGGCCCAGCTCCAGCGGGATCTGGATCAGCACTTGGGCGGTGCGCGCCTGCGACTGGAGGCCCTGCGGCTGATCCACCGGGGCCAAGTGAGGGCCTGACGCTGGCCCGTGACCGTCCATTTGGGAGGCCGTGAGAAACTGACCCCATGCTGCATCTCCGCGCCTCCGACACCCGAGTCATGCCCTGGAAGGATGGCGGTGGCAGCACCACCGAACTGGCCATCGAGCCGGCGGGGGCCACGACCTCGGATCCTTTCCTGTGGCGCATCAGCTCCGCGCGGGTGGAGGCCTCCGGTCCCTTCTCCCGGTTCCCGGGCCACCGGCGCATCCTCGCCCTGTTGGAAGGCGCCGGATTCATCCTGGACCTGGAGGGCGAGGGTCGGCTGCGCTTGAAGCAGGTGAAGCAGTGCCTGGAATTCTCCGGGGATCCCGCCGCCCACGCCACGCTCATCCAAGGCCCCTGCTTGGACTTCGGCCTCATCTACGATGCCACCCGGGTGAAGGGCACCGTGGAGGTGCTCACCCTGGGGCCCGACGCCACGTCCGTCACCCTGGGTGAGACCACCCTGATCTACGCCCCCAAGGCTCCCGTGGGCGTGGATCCCCTGGGCGTTGAATTGGCCGTGGGTGAGCTGCTCCGCTTCGAGGAGGAGGCAGGCACCAAGCTCGGCTTGCGCGCGCCCTCGGGCGAAGCCATGGCCGTGGTCGTCCACCTCGCCCGTCTCTAGCCATGGCCACCCTCGGCACCGCCAACACGCTGAAGGTCCTGCGGGTCACCCGGGAGGTCGCGGTGCTCGACGGCGGCCCCGAAGGCGAACTCCTGCTGCCCCTGGCCCAGACGCCCCGAGCCTGCGAGGCGGGCCAGGCGCTGACGGTGTTCGTGTACAAGGATGGCCAGGGCCTCGCCCAGGTGAGCGCGCGCATGCCCCTGGCCCAGCGGGGTGAAGTGGCCCATTTGAAGGTGGTGGCCACCACCAAGGCCGGCGCCTTCCTCGCCTGGGGCTTACCCCAGGATCTCTTCCTGCCCTGGCAGGAGGTGAAGTCCGCCCAGCGGCGCCTCATCAAGGAAGGACAGAAGGCCACGGTCTTCGTGTTCACGGACGAGGAGGGCCGCATCGCCGCCTCCATGCGCCTGGATGACTTCCTCACCGATGAGGCCGAGGGTTTCCGCGAGGGCGACCCGGTGACCTTGCTCGTGGGGGACCGCACGGATCTCGGCGTGCGCGTCATCGTCAACCATCGCCATTGGGGCATGGTGCACACCAACGACATCTACGGCACCCTCGCCCGGGGCGAAACCCGCGACGGGTGGATCAAAGGCCTGCGGGAGGATCGCAAGCTCAACATCGCCCTTCATGCACCCGGCTACGCGAAAGTGGATGCCATCGCCCAGGGCGTGCTCGATGATCTGGCCAAGCGGGGCGGGTACCTGGCGGTGACGGACAAGACGAAACCCGAGGAGATCTACGCCCTCTTCGGCATCAGCAAGAAGGCGTTCAAGCTCAGCCTCGGCGCCCTCTACAAGCAGCGACGCATCCTCATCGAGGCGGAGGGCATCCGGTTGGTGAAGCCCGCGTGAGCGACCTTCCGCCGCTGATCTACCTCGCGGGCTACGGCCCCACCGTGGAAGCTCAGGTGAGGAACCTCATCGCCCAGGGTCGCCTGGGGGAATACCTTGCAAACCGCTATGCGGAGCGCCACGACGTGCGCACGGATAAGGCCCTCACCGAGGCGGCCCAGGAGCTGAAGAACCGCTTCCTCCGGAGCTCCCCGCCCCTCCACAAGGTGAAGTACGACCCGCGCCTGCAGGTGCTGCGGGACGCCCTGGGCATGCACACCCGCACCTCCCGCGTGCACGGCAGCCAACTCAAGGCGAGCCGCGAGATCCACGTGGATACGGTGTTCAAGGAGGCCCCTGCCGCCTTCCTCCGAATGATCCTCGTGCATGAGCTCGCCCACCTGAAGGAGGGCGAACACTCCAAGGCCTTCTACCAACTCTGCACGCACATGGCGCCGGACTACTTCCAGTTGGAGTTCGATCTGCGGTTGTTCCTCACCCATCGGGACCTCGAAAGGGCTCCATCGAAGACCCCGCCCTGAGGAGCCGCGCCGTATTTCCAAGACTTCTGCGGGGATGCGCCTATGCTGTGCAAAGAGGCTGCGGGGATGTTCCTCCCCGGGTCATCGAGAGGACGTTATGTCCAACGACAAAAAGCCCAAAAAGGCCAAGCCGGCAATCGTCCATGGCGCCACCGCCGCTTCCCGCGCAGGCGAAGCCGGGGGCTCGCTGCTCACGCCCACCAAGAACACCGGGCTGAACCCGGCCAAGAAAAAGAAGTAAATCCACGGGCTCCGCCCACCTGTGCCCAAGGGCACGATCCTGCGTCCACCGCTCAATGCGGTGGACGCATGGCGTTCAGGGGTGCATAACCATCCCAGGGAGTTCTCCATGTCTGTGAAGCCCGCGCCACCCAAACCCGCCGACCACGGCTCGAGCAACAGCGGGAAGGGGCTCGACGCGCTGGACCGCTTCATCATCCAAAGCTGGGGACCCCGCGGCCGATTCGGCCTTTGGACCGAACACACCGGCATCCTCTCCGCGCCCAAGGCCTCCATGGAAGCCTTCCTCAACGCCCATCTGGAAGCCTTCTGGAACCGCGATGAGATGAGCGCCGTCATCACCCTGGAACCGCCCTACGATCCCTTCGTCACCCTTCAGATCTCCAACGACCACAAGCACCTGGGCCCTGAGACCAAGTACAAGCCCAGCCACTGGGCTTGGAAGGTGGTGCCGCCCACGGAGGTAGTGCACATCCTGGAGGCGGCCCTGGCCACGGAGCTGCCGGAGGTTGAGCGCGCCTATCTGCACGACCTGAAGACGGGCCCCTTGAAGGAAGCCTGGGCCACCCTCGGCTGACCTCTCGGAGTCTGGCCCTGCGTTGACCGCGTTCCTTCCGGAACGCATATTGGTCCTGCCTGAATGCTTCCCGCTCCCGGGATGCTTCAGGGGTCTCGGGAACGGATTCAGGCGTCCCTTCAGACCCGCCCCAGGGCGGGCCCTGAGCCGTGGATCCGGGAGGGCCCCATGAAGATCCCCTATGAAGTGCAAATCCATACCTCCGACCTGATCGGCGCAGGCACCGACGCGGGGGTTTTCATCACCCTCCTGGGCACCAAGGGGACTTCTCCGGAAATCCGCCTGGAGAGCCACAAGCCGGATTTCGAACGGGATGCGGTGGATCTGTTCAGGCTCTACGGCATCCAGGATCTGGGCGATATCACCGCAATCCGCCTCCGGCAGGACAACACGGGCACTTCCCCCGGCTGGCATGTGGATTACGCCCTGGTGCGGCAGATCCAGGATGGCGAGGCCTTCCTCGCCTCCTTCGGGCGTTGGCTGGCCGCGGACGAGGGAGATCAGGCCCTGGAAGTCACCCGCCCCGCCACCCGCATGGAGACCGGTGGCGATGATCTCGAGCACGCCTTCGATGCCCGATACACCTTCCATTTCACGAATCACTTCGACCTGCCCTTCGAGCTCCGGGGGCTCGATTGGGGCTATTGCGGCGGCATGGGCGCGGCGGCCCTCCGGCGGCATCGAGAGCAGGTACCGGCGCCATCCGATCCCACCCCCCCCAAGCCCGGCACCGAACTCTTCGAGGAGATCCGCGTGCGGCAGGCGCTCTCCCTCACGGCGGAACCTGCGGTGATGAACAAGGTGCTGGATTTCATGAGTGCGCCGGATGCCACGGGCCCCCTCCAGGTGATTCCTTGCTGCGCGGCGAAATCCAGATCCGAATGGCGGGATTTTCTGAAGCCGCACCTGCTCGCGGGCCCCACGCTCGCCGTGCTGGTCCTCCCGGGCAAGCTGGATTGGCCGTCCCGCATCCACCAGGTGATCGTGACGGGGTACCGGTACTACGAGGAAACCGGGGATCTCCTGCTCACAGTGATGGACCCCAACCGCCGGCCCGCCCGCAGTCTCCTCGCCTTCTGCCTGCATCGGAACCAACTCCACGGCCGCTATCTCGCCGATGGTCGGCCCATCCGCGGCTTCTTCTGGAACGAGAACACAGAGGAGGCCATCCGGGCCGTCCCCATCGCCCGCACCAGCCTGGTGGGGGCCACGGGCCCTTGATGCAACCGAAGGCAGGCACCCCAGGGGAGCCTGCCTTCCATTCGCCTGAGTCTCAGGCTGTGACGTTCAATCGGCTACCCACTTGCTGACCGTTGGAAGTGGGCTGGGATTCCGAAGCCTCCCGTTGCCCGCGGGCAGCTTCCACGCGCTCAGTGGAGGCGGATTCCCGGGTTTCGGGGTTCACGGGCTGGGGCTTTGGGGGCGGAGGCGGTGGGGGTGCGGCCTTAAGGCCTTGGATTGAACTCATGTGCCCTCCCGGAAGCTCGGCGGCGTCACCGTTGAGCTTGCTGATGTATCGGCCCTTGGCCCCCTCGTCTGAACCCGGTATTTCCCGCAGGGGACCTCCCCTCTCTTTGGGGGCGGATAGGGCCGTTTTCACTGGCTTCTTGACGCGAGGATGGTAAAAAGACTGCGGAAACCCCTGGAGCCCCCCTTGCCCGAATCGCCTTGCCCAAGGCCTGACCTCCGCCAATTCATGCGGGAGATCCAGCGCCTCGACATGGCGGGGCGGTTGCGCAAGGCCGAAGCCCGGGTCACGGAGCTGGAGGCCAAGCTTTCCGAGGCGACGCAGCTCGATAGCCTCACGGGCCTGCCCAACCAGCACCGCTTCACAGATCGCCTGCACCAGGCCCTCATCCAAGCCCAGCGGCAGGGCTGCGCGGTAGCGGTCTTCGTATTGGACCTGGATCGCTTCAAGCGCGTGAACGAGCTGCTCGGCCACAGCGGCGGCGATGACGTCATCTGCCAGGTGGCCCGGCGCCTCGAGAGCACCCTGCGCCAGGGCGACACCCTCGCCTGCATGGGGGGTGATCGGTTCCTCATCCTGCTGCCCGAGTTGAAGGATTCCTACAGCGCCACCAAGGTGGGCCAGAAGCTCATCGAGGCCTTCCGTTCCCCCTTCCGCGCCGGCGGTCGGGGCCTGCAGGTGAGCGCCAGCATCGGCATCTGCGTGCACCCCGACGATGGCATGGATGCCTCCACCCTCCAGGCCCACGCCGAGAGCGCCATGTACCGGGCCAAGGAGCGGGGCGGCAACCGCATCGAGTGCTTCACCACCACCCTCAATCAGGTGTCCCTCGAACGGCAGGAGATGGAGCAGTGCCTGCGCGATGCCCTCGCCAACGGCGAGCTCCAGATGTACTACCAGCCGCAATTCCACATGGATGGCCGCCTCGCCGGGGCTGAGGCCCTCATCCGCTGGAACCACCCCCTGTTGGGCGCCGTGCCTCCGGTGAAGTTCATCCCCCTGGCCGAGGAGAACCGCCTCATCCTGCCCATCGGGGAATGGGCCTTGCGGGAATCCTGCAAGCAGATGGCCCAATGGCAGGCCCTCTCCCCATCGCCGCTGCTGCTGGCCGTCAACGTCTCCGCCCTGCAGTTCGCCAACGGGGACTGGGATGCTTGCGTGGTGCGGGCCCTCGTGGAGTCCGGCCTCAAGCCTGAGAGCCTGGAACTGGAACTCACGGAGAGCCTCGTCATGCGCCAGGGCCAGGAGGACATCCTTCCCCTGCACCGGCTGCGGGAGATCGGCACCCGCATCGCCATCGACGACTTCGGCACCGGCTACAGCTCCCTGGGCTACCTCCAGCGCCTGCCCATCACCACGCTGAAGATCGATCAATCCTTCACGGCAGCCCTGCTCGCAGAGAAACCCGACATCTCCAGCGAGCACATCGTGCGCGCCGTGATCCAATTGGCCCACAACCTAAACCTCCAGGTGGTGGCCGAAGGCGTGGAGACCGAAGGTCAGCGGGACATGCTGGAGTTGCTGGGCTGCGACGTGCTGCAGGGCTTCCTGCTGGGCCGCCCCCTCCCCGCCGACGCCTTCGAGGCGCTGCTGGAATCCATGGCGGCCAAGGCCTTCCTCGAGGGCGATCGGCCCATGGATGAGGAAGTCACCGCCCCCCTGCCACCCCCTCGAAAGGGGAATGCCTCCGGACGCCGGGCTCGAACCGCCTAAACGGCCTTCCCACAAACCACTGCGCCAGGGCGTGAGCTCCATGTCCCGGTCGCTTCATCTCTTTCATGAATTGAATTAACGATATTTATTGATTCACTAAATTCTAATCAATTTTCATTTTTTAAATTTTAGTATCAAAATTGTGATCAATTTTTAAAAATTCTTAACAATGCTGCGAAATATTTTATTTTCGCCACCGGGATATGCCACGAAGGCTCGGAATGGAAGGAATTCCCGGCCCAGAGCCTGATCTTTCGCGCCACCGCCCTCTGGCATCGCCTGCTCCGTTCCCACGGAACGAAGGGGGCCCCTGCCCTGAAGGCCCCATCCCCCGCTTCAGCGGCATCCCAGGAGGATCCATGTCACCGACCCCCACCCAGGCTTGGCCCCCAAGCCCTTCGACCCCGCGCCGGACGGCCTGGGGCGCCCTCGCCATCACCGCGCTCATGGCCGCGCTCGCCGCCTGCAGCGGCGGGGGAGGCGGCAGTGCTGCGCCCGCCGTGTCCGCCCCAGCCTTCTCCACCCAGCCGAGCAGCACCATCGTCGTGGCCGGCACCCAGGCCACCTTCACGGTCGCGGCCTCGGGATCGCCCACCTATCAGTGGAAGAAGAACGGCACGGTCATTGGCGACGCCACCGCGGCCACTTATCAAACGCCCGCCACCACCTCCGCGGACGACAACGCCCTCTTCCTCGCCGTGGCCACCAACGGCGGCGGGTCCACCACCAGCACGGGCGCCGTCCTGCGCGTGAACTACGTGAACATCGACGCGCAGCCCGCCACCGCCTCCGTGGGCACGGGCATGAACGCCACCTTCACGGTGACCGCCTCGGGCAGCACCGGCGGCACCTTGAGCTACCAGTGGAAGAAGGATGGCGTCGACATCCCGGGGGCCACCTCCACCGCCTACCCCCTCACCAACGTGGGCCTGTCCGATGCGGCGGCCTACACCTGCGTGGTGACCGACACCCTCAGCGGCACCGTTGCCACCGCCACCACCACGCCCGCCGCCCTGAACGTGGCCGGGGCCCCCACCCTCACCTCCCAACCTCAAAGCCAGACCGTGCTCGCGGGAACCTCCCCTTCCTTCACCGTGACCGCGTCGGGCAACGGCGCCCTGAGCTACCAGTGGGAGATGGGTGGAAGCGACATCCCGGGCGCCACTGCGAACATCCTCACGATCCCCGCCGTAGATGGCGCCTACGATTGGGCGAGCCTCACCTGCCGGGTCACCAACACCGTCGGCACCGCCGCCATCGTGCGCACCTCCGCGTCCGCCACGCTCCGCGTGGTGGGCGCTCCCACCATCTCGGCCGCGCCCGCCGCTGCGACCCTCTTTCCCGGCGATGCCAAAACCCTGCACGTGGGCGCTTCGGGCAACGGGGATCTGAGCTACCAATGGCAAAAGAATAGCCTCGATCTCTCCGGAGCCACCACCACGGATTTCATCCTCGCCAGCATCGCCCCCTCCGATGAAGGGGACTACGCCTGCGTCGTCTCCAATACCATCGACGGCGTCACGAACACAGCCACCACCGCCGCGGCCCACCTCACGGTCCAACTCAATCCCGCCATCGTCACCCAGCCCGGCAACCGCTCGGTGCGTTCCAGCCAGTCCGCCAGCTTCGCGCTCACCGCGAAGGGCGCCGGGCTGAATTATCAGTGGGTCAAGGACGGCGCCGCCATTCCCGGCGCCACCGCCGCCACCTTCACCACCCCGAGCCTCAGCCTCGCCGATGATGGCGCCCAGTACTGGTGCGTCGTCTCCAACGGCAATCCGCCCGACGCAACGAGCGCCCACGCGACCCTGACCGTGAAGCCCATGGTCAACACCTTCAAGGCCAGCGCGAGCACCGTCACCCCGGGCGAGGGCGTGATCTTCACCTACGCCTTCAGCAGCACCGCCACGGCCACCTTCCAGGAGGGGGCCAACCCCGCGGTGCCCGTCACCAGTGGTGCGAACACCATCGTCCACCCCACGGCCACCGGCACCTACACCCTGCACATCACCGAGGGCGGCGTCACCACGGACATGCCCCTCGTCGTGGCGGTGAAGACCTACACCCCCAAGTGGCTCTATGTCGTGAACAAGGGCAGTAACGATCTCTACCAGTACCCGGTGGACACCACTGCGCCCGAGCCCGTCGGCAGCGCCGTGGGAAGCCCCGTGGCCACCGGCGCCGGCCCCATCCACGCGGTCACCACACCCGACGAAGCGTTCATGTACGTGGCTAACGTCGGGGATGGCACCGTGAGCTCCTACAGCCTGGATGCCGCCACGGGCGTGCCCACGCCCCTTGCCACCACCCCCCTCTCCTCCGCCACCGCGACCCCTTGGTGCTCGGTGGTAAACCCCGCTGGCACTCGGCTCTACGTGGCCTGCGCCGAGGGCATCGAAACCTTCTCCCTGGATCCGGCCACGGGCGCTCTAACTCCCGAACCCACCTTGGGCGCCGCCATTCCCGGCCGCCTCAAGGGCGACATGGTCATCCACCCCTCCGGTGAGTTCCTCTTCATCGCGGACAAGGCCCACAGCCTCCTCAAGTCCTACGCCGTGGATGCGGCCACAGGAGCCCTCTCCTACGTGTCCGAGGTGGCCACCGCCCTCGGGCCCACGGGGCTCACCTTCAACCGTGCCGCGAACCGCCTCTACGTCCGCGGCACGTCCGCCAACCTCACCTTCTTCGGCGCACTCAATGCCATCGACCTGGATCCCCAAACGGGCATCCTCGCCGCCGCGTCCGCGTACGAGGGCTTCGGGGCCAATGCCGGATACTCCTGGGTCATGGGTTCCGAAGTCGACCTCGCCAAGGTGGAGGGTTCCACGGACACCCAGCAGGACTGGGACAACGACGGCGTGATCGATTTCGCCGCGGAAGTCCATCACGGCCTGGCCTATGCTCGTCGTCCCGGCGTGGATCACCTGGTGAACGGTTGGATCAACTCCGATCCCACCCTCTACAACACCATCTTCAGCCAGTACGCCGTGGATGCCGCCACGGGCCTTCCCACCGGAGACTACTTCGATCCCGTCAGCGGCTTTGTCTCCCCCCGGATGGTCAACAACTGGGGCTATTTTGGCGGCGGCTCGGACGCCGTGGTCCCCGACCGCAGCGGCCTGCTCTTCGCCGTCACCCTCCCCTTCGGCGCCGATCGGCTGCTCATCTACATTTCCGATGCCAACGGCAACCTCATCCCCATGGGCGACTTCATGGGCGAAACCATGCACCACACCGGTGCGGATCCGGTTCACGCCTGCTTCACCGGAAGCCTGCAGTAACCCCTCCGCAGGTTATCTGAATCACCCCACCCCCGGCTTCGGCCGGGGGTGGTTTTATATTGGGGGAAGCGCCCATGCGGTGATCCCGGACCCTCCCAGACACGACAAGACCCCGACCGGGGCCGGGGCCTAGAAAGGCGAGCGGCGTTCAGCCCAACTTGCGGGCTTCGCGCGCGGGGCCCGGGACCTGTCGATATTCGATGTCCTCCAACTTCCCGAAGGCCGGTGGGGCCACCTCTTCGGAGAGGAAGGCCACGAAGAGGGACTGGAAGAGGCGGGCCAACTCCTCGCGCTGCGTCTGATCCAGGCGGGGCCAGGGCATGTAGTGCCCCGGGAACTCGCGCACCACCTGGGCCTGCATGTGATCCAAGAGCGCCTCGATGCTGGGCAGGAAGGCTTCAATATTGGGTACGGGAATGCGCCCCACCCGATAGGACTGCCCCTCCTCCAGGCACCGCTCCGCCTCGGAAATGGCATGCGCCTTCGAGGGATGGAGCCGCCGCCGACTGGGGTCAGGCACACCCACTTCCCAGGTCCAACACGTCTCGGGGGGAAGGGGTCGATCCTCCGAGAGGCGATGGTGCTGCTCCAGGGCGGCCATCGACCGGGCAGCCAGCTGGAAGAGACTGTGCTCGTACCCGGTCCAATCCTCGGCCAACAACCGCTCATGGGCTTCGATGGCGGCCAGGCCCAAGGAGGGCCCCCGCCGCACCGGAGCCGTGAGGTCCATCTCCGCCCGGTCCAGGCCGGCGGGGTTCGAAACGCGCTTCAGGAGGTGCAGGATGATCCGGAACCGGTAGGTCCACGGCGTGGGCGTCATGGGGTGCTCCATGGGGGAACGCCCGGGGCGCCCAGAGGCGCCCCCAGGTGTTCGAAAATCTGGGTTCGACCCCGATCGGGTTACTTGGTGGGAAATCCGTTCTGGAAGGCCGACGTGAAGAAGGCCAGATCCCAGTCGTCTCCGGAGCCCGCGGTGCGGGCCGAGGGCTGAGGCGTGACGAAGGGCCCCCACGACATGGCCGTGCTCCCCAGGTCGAGGGCGTCGATGTCGTTGTCCCGATCGCTGTCGAGGTCGCAGAGGAGGACGCTCGTCTTCGCGTACTGATGGGGGTCGGCCTGGCTGTTGGCCTGGACGTTGAGAAGCTCCATGTAGAAATGGAAGTTCGGGGTGGTCCAGGATCCATCGGCGGCCATGGTGCCGGCGGGCATGTAGTCGTGCCAGGCCGGCGGCGTGAAGGTTACGGCCTTGTTGGTGGTGTTGGCGACATCCACCACGATGCGCACCGTGGTGCGGGTGGGGAAGAGCTGCACCCGGCCCAGGATGCCCGAGGGCACCGCGTGATCATCGATGAAGCTGCCCTCGCCGAACATCACGGGGAAGCGCACCCGCACGGGGGCCGGCTGGCCCGGCGCGGCGCCGACGTTCACCGCCGCCCAGGCCTTCATCACCGCGTCCACCTCCGGCTGGCCGTAGAGCTCCTGGGCCGAGAGGATGGAAGCCGCCCGGGCCGCCTCGAAGTCCGAATCGGGCACCAGGTGCTGCGTCAGGGCCCGGTACCAAATGCGGGCAGCCTTCTCATTGCCGAGGCCCGTCATGCCACCGGGGAGGTAAACGCTGTAGGTTTCGCTGGACGCGTTGCTGGAGGCGCCCGTGGCGAGGAAGAAGAAGAAGCGGTTCACGGGGCCGCTGCTGAAGTGCACGTCGATGTCGTCGATGCCGTCGTACCACTCGTCGGCGCTGATCCCATCCTTGCTGGGCTTGTACATGAAGCGCAGGGCGCCCAGTTCGGGCCGAACGGAGTGGCGGCCCACCTCCCAGGAGGCGAGGTCCCCCGGGGCGAAGTCGGGAATGCTGGCCCCCGTGGCGCCGCCATCGGCATAGGCCTGCACCATCTTGCCCATGAAGTCGGAGGTAGCCTCGTTCATGCCCCCGGACTGGCCATCGTAGATGAGGTGGGCCGTCTCCTGGGTGACGCCGTGGGTGAGTTCATGGCCCGTGATGTCGAGTTCCGTCACCTCGGTGAGCATCCCGTATTGGGGGTCGGCGGGGTAGAAGCCGGTGCCGAAGTTCATTCCGAAATACCAGGGCGCCCAGAAGGCGTTGTCCGGCAGGGGCGCGGTGCCCCAATAGGGGTTGGTGTCGATGTAGTGCACCACGGCGAAGGTGGAGGTGCCGAGGCCGTCGATGCCATCTCGCCCGAAGACGTTCTGGTAGAAATCCCAGGTGGTGCTGAGGCCGTAGTGGGCATCCACGGCGGCGGTCTCACCCGAGGCCGCGCGCGCATCCTTCATCCAGGCGATGCTGCCGTCCTGGTTGTAATCGAACATCAACCCACCGACCTGCATGTTCCAGGGGAAGGCCATGATGGTGCCATCGCCCCAGGTGTTCGTGGCGTTGCCCGTGTAAATCTCGAAGCCCGCGGCATCGGCCCCGAGGTTGGGGTACCAGGTGCCGTAGCAGGTGGTGAGGCCCACCTGGGTGATCCCCGCCTCCTGGAAGAAGGGCTGAGGGAGGTGGCCCCGGTTCTTCGCGACCAGGGAGTAGGTGCCATCCCCGGCCTGGACGGTGTCGAGGGGCACCGTGCCCCGGTAATAACTGCGGCCCGTGCCCTGGGCGGGCGTATCGTCGGGCGCAGCGGCGCGCTGAACCTCATCCCACTTGCGGAGGACGGCGCCTGTGTTCCCGTCGATGATGTAGCTCATCTCTCGGTGGCCATCCTTCGTGTTGCTGAGGAGGGTGCGCACCTCGTAGGCCCAGACATAGGATTCGGCGGGGCGCTTGGCCCAGGTGCTGGTGGCCAGATCCACCACCGTGGCACCCGTCTTGGCATCGAAGCGGGTGGCGAGGCCGCCCGTGAATTGGGTGGGGAAGGCCACGCGCTCCACCTTCGGGGCCACGGTGACGGTTCCCTTGGGCGCGAGGTGTTTCAGCGCGATCCCGCGGGCCTGATCGGCCGAAAGCCGGGGCGACGTTTCCGACAGGGCGAGGCCCGTCTTCAGCCCTTGGGTGAGGGCGTTGACCTGCCCTTCGGCCTCGGTGTGGACGATGGCCTCACCTCCCCACACCCGATAGCCCGCGTGGGTCTGATGGAAGCGAGTCACCGTGCGGCCCTGGGCATCGGTGAAGGGGTGGTGGGCCACGAACCCCGCGGCGCCGTTCAGCCCCAATTGGTCCCGCAGGGCCAGCAGGTGCGAGGTGGCCTGGGCGACCCGCAGGGGCTGCTCGGCCCGGACGGCGGCGAGCTGGGTGGGCGGCAGCTGGGGGAGGCCCGCCCGCAGGGGCGTGCTCCCCAGGGCCAGGGCGAGGGCCAGGGCCGGAAGCGCGTTCCGGGTGGCGCGAGTTGACATGCGGAACATGGGTTCTCCTTCGGGGAGGACGGCGATCAGTTGGCGGTGAGGGTTCCGAGGGCGACGGTGAGATCCGTCATCCGCATCTTGCGATCCAGGGTCGGTTGGTCATCGGCGATGGAGCCGATGTCCTCGGGAATCGCCTTGGCCTTGGGGATGCTGAGGGTCAGCGCCGCGCCGGAGGAGAGGTGGGCGGCGCCGTCCAGGCTGAGGGCGATCTGGCACAGGGCCACGCCGCTATCCTTGGCCCCTTGCCCGCGATCCTTTTGGTAGATGCCCACGGAGAGGAGGTTCCCCGCCTTGACGCCCCCGATCATCGCCACGGGTTCCGAGGCATCCGAGGAGCCGACGGCCAAGAGCTGGTAGACGCCGGTGTCCTGGATGGGAAGGCCATTGGCGAAGGTCTCGAACTTCACGCCCGCCGGCGCCTGGAGGTTGAATCCGACTCCGCGGGTCATGAGGCCCGAGGGCCCCACGAGGTTCAGGACGAGGCGGGTGGACGTGGAGCTTCCATCCTTCACGAGGCGCCATCCGGTGCTGGTGGGGTTCGTGTAGGTGAGGCCCGTCGCCGCGGGGGCCGTGACGGCGGCCGGCGCCGACTTGGAGCCCCCGCCACAGGCGAGGCCCGAAAGAAGCAGGAGACCGGAGGCCATGGGGAACAGGGTGCGGAAACGCATGGGGGACCTCACTTGGGCAACCAGGTGTTCTTGACGGCATCGATGTAGGCGGCCACGTCGGCGTCGTCCACCCACGGGGCATTGAACATGGAGTGGGAGAAGTTCAGGCCGTTGGTGAGGTACCAGGAGAAGGCGATGCCACCCATGTCGAGGGCGTCGTTCTCCAGGTCCTGATCCGTGTCCAGGTTCACGAGGAAGGCCCGGCCTTCGGCGAGCTGGTTGGGATCCGCCACGCTGGTGGCCGTGATGGCGTGCCAGCTGAGCTCGTAGGGGGTGGTCCAACTGCCATCCGCGTTCAGCTTGCCGCCCTTGGAGACGCTGTAATCGGCGCCGTTGAACAGGGAGGGGCCGCCCAGGCTCCACGTGACCCGGGTGTCCGCGGAGTTGGTCACGGAGATGCGGGGATGCACCGTCTCCCCGAGGGGGAAGTATTCGCGGTTCGCGTAGCCCACATCCGCAAAGTGCTCCGTCTCGACCCAATCGCCATTCCGCCAGGGGGCGAAGGCTACGCTCACCCGGGGAGCCTGACCCGTGGCGAGGCCCACGTTGACGGCCGCGAAGGCCTGCCTCACGGCCTCGGCGGGGGCGGATCCGGAACCATAGAGGTCCTCGGCCGCGGCGATGGCCGCATCCCGGGCCTCCGCGAAGGTGACGGAACCCATCCAGCCGCTGTAGAGGTTCTCGGTGACGGCCTTGAACCAAATCCGAGCGGTGGCATCCAGCCCCAAGCCGGTGAAGCCCGCGGGGTAGTAGGGGCTGTGGTTCACCTGGCCTGCGGTGGGCGAGCCCCCCTGGGACAGGAGGTAGAGGGCGCGGTTGAGGGGGCCCGCGGAGAAGTGGCCATCCATGTACTTGATGCCGTCGTACCACGCATCCACGCTGCGGCCATCCCGGCTGGGCTTGTCCATCCAGCGGATGGGGGTGCCGTGGCCGGCGTTCATCCCGATCTGCCAATCCGCGCCGGTGCCGGGGATCGCGTCCGCCGGATCCCCCGGGGCGCGGTTCGCGTAGGCCTTCACCATCTGCGCGAAGAAGTCCGAAGTGCCTTCGCTCACGCCGCCTTCCTCGAGCGTGTTCACGAGCTGGGACGTGCTCCCCACGACGCCGTGGGTCATCTCGTGGGCCACGATGTCGAGGTCGGTGAGGGATCGCAATCCCCGGGCATTCGCCGGGAAGGAACCCGCGCCGAGGGTGAGGCTCTGGGCGTTCTGGGACCACCAGGCGTTGTCGGTGGCGCTGTCCATGTAGCCGCCCGTGGCGAGCACGTTGGCGTAGATGCCCGTGTTCAGGCCATCCATGCCCTTCCGGCCGAAGACGTTGTCGTAGAAGTCCCAGGTGGTGGACATGGCGCTCATGGCATCCACGCCGGCGGATTGGCCATTGGGACCATTCTCCTGGCCCCAGGCGCCTCCCCAGGCCTGACCATCGCCCCAGATGTTCGTGGGGTTCGCCTGGAAGAGGTACATGGTGTAGTTCGGCGTGCCATCAACCTCGTGGGCGTTGTACCAAACCTGAAGGCCCGTGGGGGCCCAGCCGGAGCCATCATCGCTGAAGTAGGAGAGGTCCGGGTTCGGCTGGGTGCCGCGGGTCGTGTCCCAGAGGGAGTAGGTGCCATCCAGCATCTGGGTGGTATTGAGGGTCACGGTGCCGCGGTAGTAGCCGTTCGCGGAAGCCGTGGTCGGCGTCACTCCCGTGAGGGTGGCCGCGGAGGCCAGATCGTTGGAGATCCTTAGGATCTCGCCACTGTCGCCGTCCACGTAGTAGGTGCGCTCCTGATGACCATCCAACGCGTTCTGCACGCGCAGCTTGACCTCGTAGGCCCAGGCGTAGGAGCCCGCCAAGCGCGCGTGGACGACGTTCTTGCGATCGACGACGGGCCGGTGGGTGGTGGGATCTTCCACCGTGGCCACGCCCCCCAGGAGCCGGGCGGGGAAGACCACGAGTTCCACCTTGGGCTGGCCCTTCAGCGGACCCTTGGGATCCATCCGCCGCAGGGCCGCGGCGACGGCCGATTCAGCCTTCAGGGCCGGGGTGCCAGTGAGGGCGATGCCGGTCTGGGGACGTTGGGCCTGGGTGCGGATGGCCCCGTCGGGCTGCACGCGGCCGAGCATTCCACTGCCGAGCACGCGGTGTCCGAGGTAGGTCTGATCCAGGTGCACGATGGTTTGGCCCTGGCCGTTGAGGAAGGTGGCGCGGGGCACGAAGGCATCCCCTTCTCCGAGGCCGAGCTGGCTCCGAAGGGCGAGGGCCTCCGCCTGAACCCGGGATGCCTGGAAGGCGTTCACGCCCTGGCGAGTGGGCGCCTGTGCGACCAAACCCTGAGCGGCCAGGGCGAGGGCCAGAGCCGAGACCGGGGCCTTCAATGCGCGATGGAGGGGGCGGGACATGGGGGCTCCAAGGAGGCGGAAGGGAGAGGTCAGGTCAGTTCGCACGGAGGCTCCCCACGGCCAGGGACAGGTCGACGAGCTTGGCCTTCTGGACCATTTCGAGCGTCGGGTAGATCTGGAAGGCCCCGATGTCCTCCGCCTGGTACTTCGCCTTGGTCACGGTGAGGGCGATGCTGTCCCCGGCCTTCAAGCCCGCTGCGGCGTCGAACTGAAGCGCGATTTGGCAGACGGGCACGCTGGAATCCTTGGCCGAGGCCCGGCGGTCCTTCTGAAAGATGCCCACGGACAGGAGGTTCCCGGCCTTCACGAACCCGGCCAGCAGGGTGGGCTCCAGGGGGTGGTGGGGAATGGGGTCCCCCGTCCAGGGATCCCGGGGATCCGTGTTCAGGAGTTCGTAGACGCCCAGATCCTGGATGGCGAAATCCGTGGCGTGGGTCGTATTGGGAAT
Organism: uncultured Solibacteraceae bacterium; assembly: GCA_964617215.1. Lineage (GTDB taxonomy): Bacteria > Acidobacteriota > Holophagae > Holophagales > Holophagaceae > JAFDVN01. Next base: position 303,512 of record CAZTVL010000002.1, read on the forward strand.
GTCCACATGGTAGGTGCCGAAGGTGACGCCCGCCGCGGCCTTGAGGTTGAAGCCCACGCCCCGGGTCATGAGGCCCGTGGGGCCCACAAGGTTCAGCAGCACCCGGGTGGAGGTGGAGGCAGGATCCTTCACCAGACGCCAGCCCGTGCCGGTGGGATCGGTGTAGGTGAAGCCTGTGGCCGTTGGCGCGGGCGCGGTGGCCGCAGGCGCCGCGGAACCGGAGCCGCCCCCACAGGCGAGGCCCAGGCCCAGCAAGAGACCGGTGAGGACGAGGGGGGCGTAGCGCATCGGACGGTACCTCTGGGGAGAAATGGGGGACGCCCCGAGCGCCGGGCGGCGGTCGGGGTTGAGCACATGGACGGGGTCCTTCCAGGCACCCATGGGGGCTGGAAAGACGACGTGTCGGGGTGAAAGAGCAAGCCCTGGGGCGGTGGTGTTCTCCGTTTTGAGGCCCGAACACGCCGTGACAAATTGAATATAATTTATTTCGCAGCATTGTTAACGATTTTGAAGAATTTAAACAAATTTGAACTTATTTCGAATTACGAGGTCTTGTTTGCACATTTTTTTTGAATGCTAAACTTCGAAATCACAGTCATGAACACCGCGCACCAGAGGGGCCAAGTTCCAGCTTTCAAGGAATTGGACCGATCCAGGGGGTGCGCTTCCCCCCGACCTCCAGCCCTCCGCTTGGATTCCCATGAAATCCTCTCCCGACAATCAAACCCTCATCCCCGGCATCGTCGAGGCCATCCGGGATCAGGTGCTCAGGGGGAACCTTCGGGAAGGCGAAGTGCTCCACCAGACGGAGCTGGCCCAGACCCTCGGTGTGAGCCCCGTGCCCCTGCGGGAAGCCTTGCGCCGGTTGGAGGCTGAAGGCCTGGTGACCTTCCTGCCCTATCGAGGCACCATCGTCACCCCCGTGACCGCGGCCGAGGTGCACCAAATCCATGTGGCTTCCGTGGCCCTGGAAGTGGCCCTCCTCCCCTTCGCCCTGCCCCGCCTCACGGAACGGGATTTCCAGCGCCTCTACGAACTCTGTGACGAGCTCACGGGAGACCACACCACCCCCGAACTCGTGGCCCAGTGGTACCGCACCCTGCTCAAACCCGCGGGCATGCCCCTCATCCTGCAATCCATCGAAGGGCTCGTGTGGCGCTCCGTGCGCTTCTTCCCCCAGATCCAGCGGGCCCGCCAGCAGCTGCGCGACATCAGCCCCACCCGCAGGGACGTGGTGGCCGCCTGTGAATCCGGCGACGTGGCCCTGGCCCAGAAGGCCCTCACGGATTTCCTCGTCCTCCACACCGAAGCCCTGCTCAGCGTCATGACCGACGCGGAACGGACCTCGGGCCACGCCTACTGACCCCATGCCCCGAACCAAAGATCAAAGCACCTTGATCCCGGGCATCGCCGCCTCAGTGCGGGATCAGATCGTCCAAGGGAAGCTGGGCCCCGGCGACGTCATCCACCAAACGGACCTCGCCCGCTCCCTCGGGGTGAGCTCCGTGCCCCTGCGCGAAGCCCTCCGGCGCCTGGAAGCGGAGGGGCTCGTGACCTTCCTCCCCTACCGGGGCACCATCGTGTCGCCAGTGGCTCCCACGGAAATCCGGGAATGCTACGCGGGGATGCTCGCCCTCTACGGCGTGATGCTTCCCGAATCCCTTCCCAAGCTCAAGGCCGAGGACTTCCAGACCCTGCGGGCCCTCGCGGTCAAGCTCGATCAAGGCCAGGTGACCCTCGACGAAGCCCTGTCGTTCTACCTGATCCTCATCCGGCCCGCCGAGATGCCCGTGTTGTTGGACATGACCCGGACCCTCCTGCTCCGGTGCACCCGCCTGTTCGCCACCCTCCACGCGAACCGCCTGGCCCTCCAGGAAGTGAGCCCCACCCGGATGGAGCTCCTGGATGCCCTTGAATCCGGAGACACGGCCAAGGCATTGGCCACCTTCCGGACCTACCACCTCCTCCGCCAGGAGGGACTTCTGAAAGCCGTGGCGGACCGATCATGAGCAGCCTGTTGGATACCCAAACCCTGATCCCCGGAATCATGGAGGCCATCCGCTCCCAGATCCTGAAGGGGGAGCTGCCCGCGGGGCATCGCCTCCGCCAGGCGGACCTCGCCCAATCCCTGCGCGTGAGCCCCGTGCCCCTGCGCGAGGCCCTGCGGGGGCTTGAAGCGGAAGGGCTGGTCACCTTCCTCCCCTTCAAGGGCGCCATCGTCACCCCCGTGACCATCGAGGAGATCGAGGAGATCCAGGATCTCAGCATGGCGCTGGAACTGGCCCTGGCCCCCATGGCCTTCCCGCGCCTCACGTCGGATGATTTCAAATTGCTCCGGGCCCTCTGCGACGAACTCGACCAGGGCAACCGATCGCCGGAGACCGTGATCGAGTTCTATCGCATCCTCTTCCAGCCCGCGGGCCGGCCCCAGATGCTCCGGATCATCGAGAACATGGTGTGGCGCACGGTGCGGTTCTTCCCCCTCATGCAGAGCATCCGGAGCGGCCTGCGCAAGGTGAAGCCCACGCGCCAGGAACTCATCCAGACCATCGAATCCCGGGATATCGAAGCCTCCAAGCGGATGCTGCTGGAGTACCACCAGGTGCGCGTCAACGCCCTGGTGGCTTCGCTGCGGGAGCAGGGCCCGCCCATCGTGGAAGGCTAGTACGAGTCCATGCCCCACACCACGTAGCAGGTGCCCGCATCAGAGAGGGCCACCCGGGGCACGGGATAGAGGAAGCCCGGGCTCGTCAGCGTATCCACGGGCACCGCGCTCCCCCAGGCTCCGCCTTGGGTGAACCGGTTCATGCGGACACTGTCCGATCCATCGGGATCCATTTGGTACCAATTGGCGGCGGCGTTGCCCGCCGCATCCACGGCCAGGCGGATGTCGTAGCAATCTCCGGTGCCATCGCTGATCTCCACGGAGGTGCCCCAGACCCCCGACGGGGAAGCGGCATTGGACGCCGCGAAGGCCCCCAGGCCCGTCTGCTGACTCCACACGGCCCGGGCCCTGCCCGAGGCATCCACGGCCACGTCCGGTCCGTAGCAGTTGCTGGTGGCCGCGGTGGTGATGATGGCCGCGGTGCCCCAGCCGCCCCCGGGCGTGAAGCGGTTGGCCCAGATGACGTAGGTTCCGCCGGCCTGGGCCTGCACCCACAGGGCGGTGGCATTCCCCGCTGAATCCAAGGCGGCGGCCACCTGGCCGTAGATCTCCTGGGTGGCACCCGCCACGCTGTTGAGCTGAGCTTCCGCAGCCCACCCCCCGGCCCCGGTGAAGCGCCGCGCGAAGACATCCTTGGGGCCGTTGGAGAGGGATTCATCCACGTCCTGGCTCCAGAGGACCAGGCCATCGCCCGCGGCGTTCAGCGCCAAGCGGCAGCGGTAGGCGGAGTGGAGGCCATCGCTCAGCAGGACGGGGGCTCCCCAAGTGCCCCCCGCCGCGAATCGGCTGGCGTGAACATCGAAGTGGTTCGTCGTGGCCGTGCCTTCATACCAGGCCACGATCACGTTGCCGGCGCCATCGCACTTCAGATCGGGGTAATAGGCATCGAAGCTGCTGGCGCTGATTTTCTGCGCCGTTCCCCACGCGCCCCCCGCCGCGCAGCGATTCACCCAGATCTCGTTGGCACCGGTACCGTACTGGGCCCAAGCCGCCCAGGCATTGCCCGCGCCATCAAACGCGAGCCGGGGCAGGCTGCCTTCTCCCGCCCCATCGTTGATGCGCACGGCGGCACTGCTGCCATCCAGCCAACGGGCCATGATGTCCCAATGACTCAGGCCCTGCTGGGCCCACACCACCAGGGCCTTGCCCGCGGGATCCACGGCCACTTCGGGATCATTGGCCACGAGGGCATTGGCATGGGTCCAGGCGAGGGCCGAGGTGCCCGCGCCGAGGTTCGTGAGGGGCGCACTGAACAGGAGTGTCCCCGTGGCCACGTCCGTCACGACGAGCACGCCGCCCGTGGTGGTGAGGGCCACCGAATCTAGGAAGAGGTCGAGCCCCGTATGGTCGGCGGCGAAGGCGACGGTGAAGGGATCCACGTCCGCACCGTGGTTCGCCAACAGGGGCCGAAGCTGATTCCGCAGTTGGGTGATCGCCGGAGGCAGCGCCACGGCCAGGGCCGCGAAGGCCCCCGGGTTGGGCGAGGCGTAGCGGGTTCCCGGATCCGCCCCGCCCAGGGCGAGGCGCATCGCAAGGTCCGTGAGGGGCGTGACGTTGGCGCGGCCCGCACCCGTCGCAAAGGAATACAGGCGCTGGGTCCCGGCGCCGCCGGGCCATTCCACCTTCAAGAGCACCGGCAAGGAGAGCGCGCCCACGTTCAGGGAGAAGGAACCATCCGCCGCCGTGTCCACGGAGAGGGACCTTCCTTGGGCATCCAGCGCGAAGAGTTTCCCGGCGATGGGCGCCCCCGTGGCCGCCACCCCCACCAGAGGCACGGCGGGATTCGAGGCCACCTCCGGCGAGGATCCCCCACCGCATCCCAAAAGGCCCGCCACCAGGATCGCCAACGTGAATCGCCCCATGGGATGTCCTTTGCGCGGGAAGGTTGGAAGCGTGGGCTGGGGGCCACGGTCGTGCGCGCCATGCCCACGCTCCCGGGCCCCGAGGTTCCAAGGCCTGCCGGTTCATCGGCCCGGGCGGACCTCGGGCATGAGGTCTAGGAGCCTCAATCAAACCCACACTTCCAAGGGTCACGGGGCCTTCGACCAGGGAAAGTGGTCAAAAAGGAGGCACATCGCGCCACCCCAGCCCAGGACGCCCCACGGGATCCGATCCCACCCGTTCGGAGGGATGGATTACCCGCTGGGACATTCCCCTCCATCGGGCTGCGGCCGAGCCCGAAGAATCCTTCAGAGCCGCAAGGCGCATTCCGCTGGGACCTGCCGTGATTCGTTTGGCCTTCAAACTCATTTGTTTTTGCGGCTTGATGACCATGGCCCTGCTCTGGCTGGAGCGGCTTCCCCGGCAGGGTTCCCAATCGAATGAAGGCCCGCAGTTGAGGGCCCTCGTGGCCGCCCACGCCCTGCGCTGACCTGCGCCCAGGTCGCCTACCGACCTGAAGGTGCCTCTGCCGGTCCCCGCGGAGGGTCGTTCCACCCCAGGTGCGGGACGCGAAGCTGGCTGTGGGCCCCATCCGGTTCTACCCTGGGATCCCTCCCGGATGGCCCGATGTCCCTACCGATTCGAATCGTGAACGCCTGTGTGCCCGCCCTCATGCTGGCCGGCGCCGCCACCGCCCACGCGCAATCCGTGAAGGATGCCGCCGACCTCCAGAAGGCCCTGGATAAGCTCCAGGTCATGGGCAGCGTGCTCTACGTGGCAGCGCACCCCGATGACGAGAACACGGCCATGCTGGCCACCCTCTCCAAGGGGCGGAATCTCCGCACGGCCTACCTCGCCATGACCCGGGGCGGCGGTGGCCAGAACCTCATCGGCGCGGAGTTAGGCGATGGCCTCGCCGCCATCCGCACCCAGGAGCTGCGCGCCGCCCGCCGCATCGATGGCGCCGAGCAGTTCTTCACGTCCGCCGTGGATTTCGGTTTTTCCAAGACCGCCGAGGAAACCCTGCGGATCTGGAATCACGACAAGGTGCTGGGCGACGTGGTGCGCACCATCCGCACCTTCCGGCCCGACGTGATCCTCACGCGCTTCCCCCCCACCAAGGAAGCGGGTCACGGCCACCACACCGCTTCCGCGATGCTGGCCATCGAGGCCTTCAAAGCCGCCGCGGATCCCACCCGGTTCCCGGAGCAGATCAAAGCGGGTCTGCGCCCCTGGCAGGCCACCCGCCTGCTCTGGAACAAATTCCTCTTCACCAACGAGGCTCCGAAGCCCGCGCCGGGCAGCCTCACATTGGACGTGGGCGTCTACGATCCCACCCTGGGGAAATCCTTCGGTGAGCTGGCGGGCGAAAGCCGCAGCCAGCACCGCAGCCAGGGGTTCGGGGTGCTCGCTCAGCGCGGACAGCGGGAGGAGACCTTCGAATGGCTCGCCGGCAGTCCCGCCAAGGCCGACCTTTTCGAAGGCATCGACCTCACCTGGGCCCGCATCCCCGGCGGCCGCAACGTGGCCTCCTTCCTCCGGGAAGCGCGGCAGGGCTTCCGCGCGGATCGACCTGCCGCCCTCCTGCCCCTGCTCCACCGGGCCCTCCTGGCTCTGCGCGCCCTGCCCCCGGAAGCCCAAGCGGATCCGCTCGTGCAAACGAAGGCCGCCGAACTGGAGGAAGCCCTGCGCGCCGCGGCGGGCCTCTGGGTGGAGGCCATCGCCGATCGCCAGCGTGTGTCCCCCGGCGATCAACTCACGGTGAACGCCGCCGTGCTGGCCCGGGGTGCAGCCTTGACCTTGGATTCCGTCACCCTCGAAGCCGTCACGCCCGAGGGCATCCGCACTTTGGAAGCCCGCCCTGCGGGCCAACCCCTGCCTGAGAACGCGCCCCGGAAGGAGGTCTTCACCTTCACCGTGCCCGCGACCACCCCCCTCGCCCAGCCCCACTGGCTCGGTGGCCCCGGTGCCGAGGCCTGGGCGGGCCTGCCCGAATCCCCCGCGCCCTTCCGTTTGCGCGCCAAGGTCTCCCGGCTGGAAGGCACCTTCGAAGTCACCGTACCCGTGCAGTTCCGCTTCCGGGACCCCGTGCTCGGCGAACGCTACCAGCCCCTGGCGGTGGTGCCGCCCGTGCTCGTGACCTTCAGCGAAGGCGTGCAGGTCTTCGATGGCCCAGTGGCGAAGGACGTGCGGCTCAAGGTGATGGCTGGCGCATCGAAGCCCTCTGGGCGCATCCGCCTGCAGGCGCCCAGCGGTTGGAAGGTGGACCCCGCCGAAGGAAGCTTTGCGCTTCCCCAAGCGGGTGCGGAGCAGGACTTCACCTTCCGCGTAACGCCACCCACGGCCGCGGCCTCCGCGGAACTGCGCGCGGAGATCGACACCGGCGGAGGATTCCTTCCCGCCCGGGGCCTCATCAAGATCGACCATCCCCACATCCCCTTGCAGACCCTCCTTCCCGAAGCAAAGCTCCGCCTGGAGCGCTTCGAGCTGAAGCACAACGGCCGCCGCATCGGCTACGTCATGGGCGCGGGGGATGACATCCCCCAGGCCCTCCGCCGCATCGGCTATGACGTGGAACTCCTTTCGGACGAGGCCCTGGCCCGCGAGGACCTCGCCCGCTTCGACGCCATCGTGCTGGGCATCCGCGCCTTCAACACCCGCGCCGCCCTCCAGACCCTCAAAACGCGACTTCACAGTTACGTGGAACAGGGCGGTACCGAGATCGTACTCTACACCGTGAACACGGGATTCCCCGGCATCAACGCCGCCATGGTGACGGACACCATCGGCCCCTACCCCTTCAAAGTGGGGCGCACCCGCGTCACCGAAGAAACGGCCCCCGTGCGCTTCCTCCAGCCCCAGCACCCGGCCTTCCATTGGCCCAATGAACTTTCGGCCCAGGATTTCGACGGCTGGGTGCAGGAGCGCAGCCTCTACCACGCTGAAGGTTGGGATGCGCACTACACGCCCCTGCTCGGCATGGCCGACGCCGGCGAGAAGGAGGATGGCGGCGCCCTCCTCGTGGCGGATCACGGCAAGGGCCACTACGTGTACACGGGCATCTCCTTCTTCCGTCAGCTCCCCGACGGCGTACCCGGGGCCACCCGCCTCTTCGCCAACCTGCTGGCGCTGGGGAGCCACAAGTGATCGAACACCGTCCTGAATTTCCGCCCCCGATCATGGGCACGTGGAACCGCCTCTATGCGGTGGTCATCGGATCCCTGGTGCTCTGCATCATCCTCTTCCGCCTGTTCAGCCGGATGTATTCGTGAGCCGCCTCGATTGGTTCGTCCTCGGGGCGTCGCTCCTCTTCGTCGTACTCTGGGGCCTCTACAAGGGCCGGGGCGCGAAGACCGGTGAGAGCTACATCGGCGGGGGCCGGGATCACCAGTGGTGGCTCATCGGGCTCTCCATCATCGCCACCCAGACCAGCGCCATCACCTTCCTCTCCACGCCGGGCCAGGCCTACGTGGATGGCATGCGCTTCGTGCAGTTCTACTTCGGCCTGCCCCTGGCCGCGGTGGTGCTCTCCATCACGGCCATCCCCCTCTTCCACCGCCTCAAGGCGAGCACCGCCTACGAGATCCTGGAGAATCGCTTCGATCTGAAGACCCGGTTGCTGGCGGCCATCCTCTTCCTCATCCAGCGGGGCCTCGCCGTGGGCCTGACCATCTACGCCCCGGCCCTGGTGCTCTCGGTGCTGCTGGGCTGGAACCTCCACGTCAACATCCTGCTGGTCGGCACCCTGGTGATGATCTACACCGTCACCGGCGGCACCAAGGCCGTGGCCTGGGCCCACAGCTCCCAGATGGTGATCATCTCCCTGGGCATGATCCTGGCCGGCGTGATGACGGCCCATCGCCTGCCCGCCCACGTGAGCCTGGGCGATGCCCTCCACGTGGCGGGTGGCTTGGGTCGGCTCAACGCCATCGACACCCACTTCGATCTGCACAATCGCTACAACCTGTGGTCCGGGCTCATCGGCGGCTTCTTCCTGATGCTCTCCTACTTCGGCACGGATCAGAGCCAGGTGCAGCGCTACCTCGCCGGAAGCTCCATCACCCAGAGCCGCCTGGGACTGCTGTTGAACGGCATGATCAAGGTGCCCATGCAGTTCCTCATCCTGCTCCTGGGTTCCCTGGTCTTCGTGTTCTACCAGTTCCACACGCCGCCCATCTTCTTCAACCCCGGCCCCGTGAAGGAAGTGATGGCCGGCCCCGATGCGGGCGCCTACCGCCATTTGGAGGCCGAGTTCGCCGAGGCCCGGGCCCGCCAATCGGGCAAGGCCGAAGCCTACGTCCTCGCGCGCCACGGCGGGGACGCGACCGCCATCGCCACCGCCAAGCAGGACCTCCAGCAGGCCCACGCCGAGAGCGAAGCCCTGCGCGGGCAGGCGGTGAAGCTGATCCAGAAGGCCAACCCCGGCACCAACCCCAGCGACACGAACTACATCTTCCTCACCTACGTGCTCAGCAGCCTGCCCGCAGGGCTCATCGGCCTCGTGTTGGCGGCGGTGTTCTCCGGTTCCATGTCCTCCATGTCCGGGGAGATCAGCGCCCTGGGCGCCACCACGGTGGTGGACCTCTGGCGGCGCCTGCTCGGCGGCAGCGGAGGGCAGCGGGAAGTCTGGGTGAGCCGCATCGCCACCTTCGCCTGGGGCTGCTTCGCCATGGCCTTCGCGGAATACGCCGCGCGATTGGGCTCCCTCATCGAGGCCGTGAACATCCTCGGCAGCCTCTTCTACGGCACCATCCTCGGCATCTTCCTTGTGGCCTTCTACGTGAAGCGCGTGAAGGGGGGCACCGCCTTCTGGGCCGCCCTGGTGGCCGAGGCGGTGGTACTACTCTGCTTCGCGTTCACGGGCATTCCCTTCCTTTGGTACAACGTCATCGGCTGCGTGTGCGTCGTGCTGTTCGCCTTGCTCTTCCAATCCTTCGCGCCCTCCCTGCCGGAGGCCGAAGGTCTCGTGCCCACCCCTTAGCCCCAGGAGCCCCCATGAAGCCCACCGCCCTCCTCCTCGCCGCCGCCGCCCTCGCGCTTCAGGCCCAGGCCCCCGCGGGTGCTCCTGCGCAAGCGCCCGCACCCAAGCCCGCACCGGCCCCCACCTTCGCCACCAGCTTCAACCGCAGCCTCTCCAACCAGGGGGGCGAAGTGGTCTCCGCCGTGGAAGCCATGCCCGAGGAGAAGTTCTCCTTCGCCCCCACCCAGGGGGAATTCAAGGGCGTGAAAACCTTCGCCGCCCAGGCCAAGCACATCGCGTCCGTGAACGTGGCCCTCGCCGCGGCCCTGCTGGGGGAAAAGCCCACCATGGATCCCGGCGGCGAAGATGGCCCTGAGGCGATCAAGACCAAGGCCGACATCGTGAAGTACCTGAAGGATTCCTACGCCTACCTCCACAAGGCCATGGACTCCCTCACCGAGGCGAACATCCTGGGCCTGGTGAAGAGCCCCTGGGGCGAAGGCAAGGGCAGCCGCCTCGGCTTCGCCACCCTCAGCCTCAGCCACGGCTTCGACCACTACGGCCAGATCGCCGTGTACCTCCGCATGAACGGCATCGTGCCTCCCGCCAGCCGCAAATAAAAATTAAGACTTGTTCGTCCGAGCCCGCGAATCGCAGCCCGGGTGTAAGCTGACGCCCCCTTCAAGGAGAATTTCCATGAAATCCACCGCCCTGCTCCTCGCCTTAGGTCTCTCCCTCGCCGCCCAGGCCCCCGCTGCCAAGCCCGCCGCAGCCGCTCCTTCCGCCGAACCCACCGTCGGCGGCGCCATGGATGCCACCTTCAAGTTCGTATCGGGCCAGTTCATCCCGGCAGCCGAGGCCATGCCCGAGGATAAGTACACCTGGGCTCCCACCCAGGGCGAGTTCAAGGGTGTCAAGACGTTCGCGCAGCAGGTGAAGCACATCGCCGCCGTGAACTACTTCCTCGGCTCGCAGATCCTGGGCGAGAAGCCCCCGGTCGAGGTGGGCAATCCTGAAATGGGCCCGGACAACCTCAAGACGAAAGCCGAGATCATGCAGTACCTGAAGGACTCTTTCGCCTATGCCCACAAGGCCGTCCAGAGCATCACCGCTCAGAATGGCAGCCGGTCCATGAAGTTCCCCTTCGGCGAGGGCACCACCACCCCCATCGGGCTCGCCACCCTTCTCGCTTTCCATGGCATGGACCACTACGGCCAGATGGTGGAATACCTCCGCATGAACTGCATCATCCCGCCCGCCAGCCGCCGCTAGGCGCCGTTCCTTCCAGGGGCTTCAGGGATCCAGTCCCTGAAGCCCCTTCCTCATTCAGGGCTTCACCACAAGGGGCAGCTCCACGCTGCTGGCCAGGCCGGGCGCATGGTGGACGCGCTGCACGGCCTTCTGGAAATCGCCGGGCTTCGCCCAGAAGATGTTCTGCACGAAGGTCTGGGGATTCCGGTCGTAGAGGGGGAACCAGCTCGACTGCACCTGCACCATGATCCGGTGTCCCGGCAGGAACACGTGATTCGCCGTGGGCAGCGCGAAATGGTAGGTCAGCGGCGCGCCGGGAACCAGCGCCTTCGGGGTTTCCAGGCTCTCGCGGTAACGGCCGCGGAAGATGTCGCCGGCGATCATCAGCTGGTAGCCACCCATGGCCGGTTGGGCCGCCACCTCATCGGGGTAGACGTCGATGAGTTTCACCACCCAATCCGAATCCGTGCCGCTGGTGGAGGCCACGAGGTTGGCCACGGGCTGGCCGCTGATCTGCACGGGCTTCTCCAGCACCTCGGTCACGAAGGTCACCACGTCGGTGCGTCCGGAGGCTTCGCGCTGATCATCCACCAGCCACTGAGACCAGGTGGAAGCCGCCGCATCCACGGGGCGGGTGGGCCGGGCCCGGAAGGGCACGGGCTTGGCGGGATCCGAGATGTACTCCTCGTAGGGGGCCTCGCCGGATTTGGGAGCCTCGAACCCGAGCTTCTGGCCCGCGCGGAGGTAGAGGGGCGTGGGCCGGATGGAACTCCCGGCGGCCGCGGCGGGCCAGGCCGGCAGGCGGCGCCAAACGTTGGTCCCCGTTTCGAAGGCCACCACCGGTGGCACGTCGGCCTTGGGTGCGCCGTCCTTCAGGTACTGATCCAGGAAGGGGCGGAGCACATCCCGGCGGAAGGTGAGGGCCGTATCGCTGCCGAAGCGGATGGCCCCCAGGGCGCTGCCATCCCCGATGGACTGCCCGTGGTACCAGGGCCCCATGGCGAGGAACACCTTTTCGTGGGTGGTGTCCTTGGGCTTGAGCAGCTTGTAGACGGCGATGGCGCCGTAGATGTCCTCCTGATCCCAGAGGCTGTGCACCAGCAAGGTGGGAACCTTCAGGGGCTGGCCCGCCAGGACCTTGTCCATGGCCTGCTCCCGCCAGAAGGCGTCATAGCTGGGGTGCTCCAGCAGCTTCCGCCAGAAGCCGATCTGCTCGAGGCCGCGGCGGCGCCCCAGTTCGCCGGCGGAGCCCGCCTGCAGGTACATGTCGTAATCGTCGAAGTGGCTCGACCACCACTTCGCCTCGTTCTTGCGGGTGGCCACCTGATCGTGGATGTAGGGCAGGTTGATCTGCCGGAAGGCCCCGTTGTGGAACCAGTCGTCCCCCATCCAGCCATCCACCATGGGGTTCATGGGCACGGAGACCTTCAGCGCAGGGTGAGGATTCACGAGGGCCATGAGGGGCAGGAAGCCGTCGTAGGAGATGCCGAGGATGCCCACTTTCCCGTTGCTCTCCGGCACGTGCTTCACCAACCACTCGATGGTGTCCCAGGTGTCCGTGGCATGGTCCACGGGCGTGGGGTTCAAGGGGCCGTGCAGTGGGCGGTTCATCACATAGTCGCCCTCGGAGCCGTGCTTGCCGCGGACATCCTGCACCACCCGGATGTAGCCGCCCTCGACGATGGTGTCCGTGGCGTTGTCGTAGCCCTGCAACATCGGGCCCAAATGGGCGCTCCGGGCATGGCTCGTGAGGCCGTCGGCATCGTAGGGGGTGCGGGTCAGGAGCATCGGCGCGCCCTTGGCGTTCCGCGGCACGAGAATGACCGTGTGAAGTTTCACCCCATCCCGCATGGGGATCTCCACGACCCGGCGGACGTGATCCCAGCTGTCGGTGACGGGCTTGAAGGCGGCCGGCGTTTCCGAGGGCAAGGTGGGGTACGTGGCCGGAGCCTGCGCCAGGATTGGGCTGGCGACGGCCAGGAGCGAAACCAGCCTTCGAAGGGAACGGAACGAAATCATGGGTGCACCTCGGAGGTGGGGTCTCGCGGCCGATCGATGGGGGGATTCCTGGCGAATTCTGCGCGGGCCACGGCCCCCTGTCCATGGGAATGCCCCGACCGCCTGCCTCGGCGGAACGAAACGCCGTTCCGCCGAGGCAGGCTGGGATTCGAGCTGTGCCTCTAGCGCTACAGCGTCTTCAGATCCAGCACGAAGCGGTAGCGCACGTCCGACTTGAGCATTCGCTCATAGGCCTCGTTGACCTTCTGCACGGGGATGAGTTCGATGTCGGACACGACGTTGTGCTCGGCGCAGAAATCCAGCATCTCCTGGGTCTCTTGGATCCCGCCGATGAGGGAGCCCGTGAGCACCTTGCGGCCCCCGATGAGGCTGAGGGCACCGACCTTCGCGGGCTGCGGAGGTACGCCCAGCAGCACCATGGCGCCGTCGATGCGGAGGAGGCCCAGGTAGGCATTGAGGTCGTGGGGGGCGCTGATGGTGTCGATGATCACGTCGAAGTGGCCCGCGAGGCGCTGGAAGGTGGCCTTGTCGGAAGTGAGCCCGAAGCCCGTGGCGCCCAGGCGACGGGCATCGGCTTCTTTGGACGCGGAGGTGCTGAGCATGGTCACGTCGGCACCCATGGCCGCGGCGAGCTTTACGGCCATGTGGCCCAGGCCGCCCAGACCCACCACCCCCACCTTGGTGCCCTTGCCCACCTTCCAGTGGCGCAGCGGAGAGTAGGTGGTGATGCCGGCGCAGAGCAGCGGGGCGGCCGCGGCGAGATCCAACTTCGGGCTCACCTTCAGGGTGAAGGCCTCATCCACCACGATGCTGGAAGCGTAGCCACCGTAGGTGGGCGTCTGCTTGTCCATCTCCGTGCTGTTGTAGGACCAGGCGCAGCCGGCCACGCAGAATTGCTCCAGGTGCTGCGTGCAGCTGGGGCAGGTGCGGCAGCTGTCCACCATGCACCCCACGCCCGCAAGGTCGCCCACCTTGAACGCCTTCACGTCGGCGCCCACCTGGGTGATCCGGCCCACGATCTCGTGGCCGGGGACCATGGGGTACATGGAGCGACCCCACTCATCGCGCACCTGGTGGATGTCCGAGTGGCACACGCCGCAGTAGTGGATGTCGATGACCACGTCCTTGGGCCCGGGTTCCCGGCGCTGGATCTCGTGGGCCACGAGGGGGGAGGTGGAGGAGAGGGCGGCGAAGGCCTTGGCGGTGGTCATGGGGTGCTCCAGGCCTGAATGGTACCGGCGCCCCGCCCCGACCCCGCATTCCCAGGTCTGGACGGGGGTCAGGTCAAGTCCACCGGGCCATTCCCCCCTTCAGCACTGGCGATTCCCGCTTGGGGCGGGTGCCCTAGATCACATTCAAGACCCACGCCTCCTTTGGACGGTGCATCTTAGGGACATGGAACGTTGGGCCCAAGCTCCGCTCTTCCGTGGCATCACGGGCGCCTCTTTCGAGAGGCTCGCAGCCATGAAGGAGCCCCTCACACTGAAACGGAAGGAACTCCTCTACCACCGGGGGGAGCCCTGCAAGGGCTTCTACGTGCTGGTGAAGGGGCGCATCCGCCTCAGCTACCCCGCCTCGGAAACCTCCAAGGCCGCCACATTGCGCCTCGTCTCCCCCGTGCAGACCTTCGGCGAGACGGCCCTCTTCAGTGGCGAGACCTACTACGCCACCGCCGAGGCCCTGGAGGATTCCAAGCTCTTCTTCTGGCCCATCCAACCCTTCCTCGCCGCCCTGTCCCAGGACATGGAATTGAACCTGGGGCTGCACCACGCCCAGGCCCTCTACATCCGCAATCTCGCCCAGAAGCTCCACCGCGTGGAGGCCGAGGACGCCCAGACCCGCCTCATGGAATGGCTGCAGGAGCACGCCCGCCCCGGCCTCGCCTTCCGCCTGGATATCCCCAAGGGCCTGCTGGCCGAGGAACTGGGCATGGCCCGCGAAACCCTCAGCCGCCAACTCCGCAAGCTCCAGGATCAGGGCATCCTGCGCATGGAGGGCACCCGCCTCACCCTGGTCCAGCCCGGATTGACCGCAGGCCAAGGCTCGGCGTGAGCCGCCTGCGCCCGCCCTTCGAGAGCCTCTGATGGATCCCCGCGCCGTCTTCCTGGGCCCCCAGGGCCAGAATGCCGATGCCCAGGAACGGATGTTCCTGGATGCCATCCGCGATCACGTGCACTGGCGGCGGAGCTTCCATCCCGGGGATCCCGATGCCGTGGATCCCGTCATCCAGTTGGATCGCGATTTCCTCATGACCCAGGCCCGCACCGAGGCCGCCCTGCGGCGCCTGCTGGCGCGGCTCAAGGGCTCCGCTCCCGTGCACAGCCCTCGCTACCTGGGCCACATGGTGGGCGACACCCTATTGCCCGCCCAGGTGGGCTACCTCGCGGCGATGCTCTACAACCCCAACAACGTGGCCCAGGAGGCCAGCCCCGTCACCAGCGAGCTGGAAGTGGAAGTGGGCCGCGACCTCTGCGAGCTGCTGGGCTTCGATCCGGAGACGGGCTTCGCCCACCTCTGCAGCGGCGGCACCGTGGCCAACCTGGAAGCCTTGTGGGCCTACCGGAATCTGGCCCGCCGCGGCGGCCCTGGTTTCGGGCGATTGACCATGGACGAGCTGCTGGCGGGCACCGCCCCTGAAGGCCCCGAGCCCGCCTGGGCCGTGCTCGTACCCAGCACCGCCCACTACTCCTGGGCCAAGAGCGTCGACCTTCTGGGCCTGCCGCCCAAAGCGCTGGTGAAGGTGGCCGTGGATGCCTCCCTGCGCATGGATCCCACGGATCTCGCCGCCAAGCTGGAGGGCCTGGCCGCCGAAGACCGGCCCGTGCTCGCTTGCGTCGCCGTGGTGGGCACCACCGAGGGGGGCGGCCTCGATCCGCTGCCGGAGATCCTCGCCGTGCGCGAGGCCTTCCGGACCAAGCATGGGGCGACGTTCTTCATCCACGCCGATGCGGCCTACGGCGGCTACGCCCGCGCCCTGGTGCGGAACCCCGAAGGTGGGCTGTTGGACCTCGAAGGTCTGCGCCAGCTCGTGCCCGATGCCACGGCCGCCCAGTTGGGTGCCTTGGCTGCGCTCTCGGAAGTGGACGGCGCCACCGTGGATCCCCACAAGCTCGGCTACATCCCCTACCCCGCGGGGGCCATCGCCTTCAAGGACAAGCGAGTGCGCACCGCCGTGGCGAGCCCCGCCGCCTACATCAACCAAGGCAACCCCGATCATCCCGGCACCTACGCCTTGGAGGGCAGCCGCCCCGGCGCCGCCGTGGCCGCCTGCTGGATGGCCCACCGCGCCGTGAGCCTTGATGCCGCGGGCTATGGCCGCATCCTGGGCGAGAGCCTCCGCACCTCCCGCGGCATGGCCGAGCTCTTGGATGGCAAGGTCTTCGGCCGCGCCACCGCGCACCTGCTCACCCCCCCGGACCTCGACGTCATCCTCTTTGCCTTCACTGAAGGCGGCCCCTGCACCCTGGAGGATCTCAATGCCCTCAGCGCCAAGGTACTCGCCGCCTTCAATCCGGGCGGCCAAGGCCCCTTCGCCTTCACGAGCACTGTGCTGCGCGCCGGCACCCACGGATCCGGCGTCAAACCGTTCCTGGCGCGCCTCGGCGCCGATCCCTCCACCTGGGAAGGGGATGCCCAGCTGTTGGTGCTACGCTCGACGATGATGACGCCCTTCGTCTCCGACCCGGAGCTGAAGGCTTTCTACCGGGCGGAACTCCGCGCCGCCCTCACCAAGGTGCTGGCATGAGCCTGCTGCCCCGACCCCTGAACTTCCGAGCCCTGCTCCCCGCAGAACATGGCACCTGGGCGCTGCTCCTGCTGCCCGTGGGCGTGGGCTTGGCGCTGCGGCCCGGGCTCGCTTCCGGCGCCATCGCCCTGCTGGGCTTGTCGGGTCTCCTGTTGCGCGAGCCTCTGCAGCGATTCCGCGCGGGCGCGCGTGTGCCCTCGGCCACCGCCATTCCCGCCTTCGCTGCCGCCGTGGCCCTGGGCCTTCTCGGGGCCCGAAGCGCCTGGATTGCCCTACCCTGGCTGGGCACGGCGGCCGTACTCGCCGCCCTCGCCCTCGCCCGCCCCCGCAAAGATCAGCGCAGCTGGCTGCCCGAGGCCCTGGGCGCGCTGGCCTTCAGCCTGCTGTTGCCCGCCATGCTCCAGGCCCAGGGCGCGCCCCTGCCCGAGGCCCTGCGGGCCTGGGCTCCCCTGGCCCCCACGCTGCTTGCGAGCCTGGCCTTCGTGCGGCTGCGCCTCAAGGGTCCCCTGGATCGGTCGGACCTCATCCGGGCGCTGGCTTGGCAGGGCCTGGCCTTCAGCGCCGCCTTCCTCCTCCCCTCTCCCGTCTCCATACTGTGGGCCCTCTGGTGCGTCCTCGGCCTTGTCCGCCCCTTCCTCCACCGCCGCCTCGTGGCGCGGGAACCCGGCCCCCGCACGGCCGGTGTGGAAGAGCTGCTGCACCTGACCCTGAGCGGAGTCCTGCTCAGCCTGATCCGATAGGGACTCCCATGACCGCCTCCGTATTCCCCGGTTCCTCCAAGCTCGCGCTCATCCAAGGCTGGTTCCCCGAAGGGGGCGACGGCCTCACGGGGGCCTTCGCATCCGCCGGCGGCGCCGGCGTGCTGCGCCTGCCCGCCTTCCCGGACCCCGAGGAACTGCGCGCGCGGATCCGCGCCCTGCAGCTCTCCCCCGGCGCGTTGCTGGGCATCGATGTGCGCGGCCTCCGCGGACAGGTGCGCGCCGCCCTGGAAGCGGCCCGGGAAGAGGGCGCCACCTTCCTCGTCCACGGCCCCTCCGTGCCCGAGTCGCTGCGGAAGGCCTGGGAGGGCCTCGACCTGCGCCGCTTCGCCCTGGCCTCCGGCGAAGCCGAAGCGCGCCAGGCCCTCGACGCCCAGCCGGATGCCCTCGTGCTCGAAGGCCTCGGCACCTGGTTTGATTCCCTGCGCGCCAGCTGCCGCCTGCCCATGCTGGGCAGCCTGGATGCCGCGTTGGAAGATGGCCGCGCCTGGATGAAGCGGGGCCTCGATGGCTTCAGCTTCCGCTCCCCCAAGGCCCTGCGCGATGCGAGCGACCTCTTCGCGGAACTGCGCCAGAAGCTGGAAGCCCGCTTCCCCCGCGCCCTCGCACCCGAAGCCGAACCCCTGCCCCGCATGCGCATCGGCAAGCTGGACCTCCCCTACCCCATCATCCAGGGCGGCATGGGCGTGGGTGTGTCCTGGTCCCACCTCGCGGGCGCCGTGGCCGAGACAGGCTGCGTGGGCATCGTGAGCGCCATCGGTACCGCCTATGGCCATCCCGAGGGCGTCACCTTCGCCCAGGGCCGCCCCGTGGGCCCCGGCAACCTCAACCACGGCCCCGCGCTCGCCCGCCTCATCCGCGATGCGCGGGATCTCTCCAAGGGGTTCGGGGCCGTGGGCATCAACGCCCTCTGCGCCATCGAGGACTACGATCGCGTGGTGCGTGAGGGCGTGGAAGCCGGTGCCCAGCTCGCCATCAGCGGCGCGGGCCTGCCCCTCAAGCTGCCGGAGCTGGCGGGCCCCGACGTCGCCGTGGTGCCCATCGTCTCCTCGGCCCGGGCGCTGAAGCTGCTCTGCAAGACCTGGGAGCGCAAGTACCACCGCCTGCCCGACGCCGTCGTCCTCGAAGGTCCCCTCTCGGGCGGCCACCAGGGCTACACCGTGGAGCAGTGCGGCGACCCCGCCTTCGCCCTGGAGGCCATCCTCCCCGAAGTCCTCGCCGAGCGGGATCTCTGGGGCGCCTTCCCGGTGATCGTGGCCGGGGGCATCTGGGATGGCGCCGACATCCGCCGCTTCCTCGCCCTGGGCGCCGGGGGCGTGCAGATGGGCACCCGCTTCATCGGCACCCACGAGTGCGATGCGGCCGACCACTTCAAAGACGTGATCCTCCAGTCCCGCGTCGAGGACATCAGCCTCATCAAGAGCCCCGTGGGCATGCCCGCCCGGGCCGTCCATACCCCCCTGCTGGACCACGTGGCCGATGGCTCCGCCCCCGCCATCAAGTGCATCAGCAACTGCCTCCTGCCCTGCAGCCGGGGTGAAGGGGCCCGGGGAGCCGGCTATTGCATCGCCGACCGCCTGGCCGACGCCCACCTGGGGGACGTAGAAAATGGTCTTTACTTCACTGGTTCCAATGGATGGCGTCTCAAAAACCTGATCAGCGTCCGGGAGCTTGTGGAAGAACTGACCGGGGACTACGGGCTAACAGCTAGGGGCTAAAGCCCCTTCTACGGATCAGGGACTCCGGTAGGCTGGAGGCATGATCTTCTCGTCCGCCTCCGCCTACGCCCTTCGCGCCCTGGCAGCCCTGCCGGAGGACGGAACCTTCGTGATGGCCAAAGACCTGGCGGAACAGCTGGGTCTGCCGGGCCCCTACCTGGCCAAGGTCCTCCAGGGCCTCGTGCAGGGCGGGATGCTGGAGAGCGTGCGCGGCCCCAAGGGCGGCTTCCGCCTCGCCATGCCCACCCAGAAGATCACCGTAGAAGAGGTGGTGCACCTCTTGGATGGCGAAGACACCTTCAAGGCTTGCGTCATGGGTTTCCCGGAGTGCTCCAGCGATCAGCCCTGCCCCATGCACGATGCCTGGACGGCGGTGAAGGAGAAGATGGCCACCTCCATGACCAACGCCACCATCGCCGATCTGAAGCGGGTCACCCTGGCCCGGGGCTTCGCCGTGAACCCCGGTGTCGCGGGGCTTAAAGGCCCCCACAAGGTGTGACCTGGGACAAATCAAGCCCATTTCATAAAGACTGTTGCATCTGGAATTAATTGGAAGATCCTGTGACTCTGGATCTCCGATGCAAACACCCGTTTTCTTGCGACGCCTGGATCTGCAGTTGCGCCCCCTGATTCGGGCGTCCCTGACGGTGATGCTGGTGGTCGCCTCCGTGGTGGTGGGCAGCCGGGCCGGGCGCTGGCTGGACCCCGCCCTCCTGGGCTACCTGCTGTCCGCCCTCTTTGCCATCTTCGGCATCGCCTACCGCTACTGGTCCTGGGTGGAGCGCCCGGCCACAGCCATGTACTTCCGCCACAGCGTGGCCCGGCTCCTCACCCCCAAGGGCCTGCTCGAAATCCCCCGCCTCGTGCTGCTGGCGCTGGACCAGCTCTTCCTCCAGCGCTTCATCGAGCGCCGCTCCATCAAGCGATGGGGCGCCCACGCCCTCATCGCCTGGGGCTGCCTGCTGGGCTTCGCCGTGACCTTCCCCCTCGTCTTCGGTTGGGTGCGCTTCACCTCCCACGGCCTCGACGTCACCCACTACCAGGCCTGGGTCTTCGGCTTTCCCGCCGGGGACTTCCCCCTGGACTCCCCTGTGGCCTGGCTCACCTTCCACGTGCTGGATGTGGCCGCTTTCATGGTCATCACAGGCTGCGTGCTGGCCTTCATCCGCCGCCGCCAGGACGAGGGCGACATGGCCACCCAGCGCTTCGACCTGGACATCGCCCCCCTGCTGCTCCTGCTCGCCGTGAGCATCACGGGGCTCATGCTCACCGCCTCGGAGAAATTCCTCCAAGGCCGCAACTTCGGCACCATCGCCTACCTGCACGAACTGTCCGTGATCCTGCTGCTCCTCAGCCTGCCTTTCGGCAAGCTCTTCCACATCGTGCAGCGCCCGGCCCAACTGGGGGTGAGCTTCTACAAGGCCGATGGCGAAAAGGAAGGCCGCCTGCCCTGCAAGGCCTGCGGGGATCCCTTCATCCGCGCCAACCAGCGACGGGACCTCGGTGAACTCTTCAAGCGCCTGGATCTGGATGAGGCCCGGCATTCCGAGGAGGTCCACCATCTGGACCTCTGCCCCAAGTGCAAGCGGCGCCTCCTCGCCAAAGCCCAGAGCGTGCGGCTGGGCGGCGGCTTCGATCCCTTCCATGACCTGCCCGAGATGGTTGTGCCCATCGACGACCCCACCACGATGAGGCCCTGAGATGGCGCGCACCCCCCTTACGCTCGACGCCCTGCGAACCACCTACGGCCCCCATCTCAACCTGGCCCCTCCGGGCGGCTGGGATGCGGATCCTCAACCCGATCGGCTCGTGAAGACCCACTGCTGCTTCTGCGGACAGCAGTGCGGCATCCAACTGAAGGTGAAGGGCAACGATGTCATCGGCTTCGAGCCCTGGGAGGAGTTCCCCTTCAACGAGGGCAAGCTCTGTCCCAAGGGCGTGAAGCGCTACCTCCAGGGCAACCACCCCGACCGCCTCACCAAGGCCCTCGTCCGCACCGAGCAGGGGTTCCAGGAGAGCGAGTGGGCGCCCGCCATGGATCGGGTCATCCAGGGCATCCAGGACGTTCAGAGCAAGTACGGCAAGGATGCCTTCGCCGTGCTCTCCGGCGTCTCCATGTCCAACGAGAAGAGCTACCTCACAGGCAAGTTCGCGCGCCTGGGCCTGGGCACCCGCAACCTCGATTACAACGGCCGCCTCTGCATGGTGAGCGCCGGCGTCGCCAACAAGAAGACCTTCGGTATCGACCGCGCCGGCAACAGCTGGGCCGACATCGAAGGCGCGGAGGTGATCTGGGTGCAGGGCTCCAACATCGCCGAGTGCAGCCCCATCACCACCGACTACATCTGGCGGGCCCGGGACCGCGGCGCCAAGCTCATCATGGTCGATCCCCGCATCACGCCCCTGGGCCGCACGGCGGATCTCATGCTGCCCCTCAAGCCCGGCTCCGACCTCGCCCTCACCAACTGCGTGCTGCACCTGTTGAACAAATGGGGCATGGTGGACCACGCCTTCCTCGCCGCCCACACCACGGGCTTCGAGGCGGCCTTGGACACGGTAAAGGACTGCACACCCGAGTGGGCCAGCGAACTCACGGGCCTGCCCGTGGCCGCCATCGAGAAGGCCGCCCGCATGTGGGGTGAGGCTAAGACGAGCTTCCTCCTGCACGCCCGCGGCATCGAACACCAGAGCAAGGGCGTGGAGAATTGCCTCTCGGCCCAGAACATCGTGCTGGCCACGGGCCGCATCGGTAAGCCTTCCTGCGGCTATGCCACCATCACCGGCCAGGGGAACGGCCAGGGGGGCCGGGAGCAGGGCCACAAGTGCGATCAGCTCCCGGGCAACCGCGACATCGAGAACCCCGAGCATCGGGCCCACGTCTGCAAGGTGTGGGGCTGCACCGACGAAGAGCTGCCCCGCAAGGGCCTTAGCGCCCAAGAGATCATGAACGCCATCCACGCGGGCGAGATCAAGGGCCTCCTCCTGCTCTGCTTCAACCCCCTCGTGAGCCTGCCAGATACGGAGTTCACCCGCGCGGCGCTGTCGAAGCTCGAATTCTTCGTCTGCCTGGATTTCTTCCTCAGCGAGAGCGCTCAGCACGCGGACGTGGTGCTGCCCTCGGCCCTGCACGAGGAGGACGAGGGCACCTCCACTTCCGCCGAGGGCCGCGTCATCAAGCTCAACAAGGCCGTGGAACCCCCGGGCGACGCCCGCCCCGACTGGGCCATCCAATTGGAGATCGCCCAGCGCATGGGCCAGGGGAGGTTCTTCAATCACCTCAAGGGACCCGAGGACATCTTCAATGAGCTGCGCAAGGCCAGCAGCGGCGGCACCGCCGATTACGCGGGCATCACCTGGCAGCGCGTGGTGGATGAGATGGGCGTGTTCTGGCCCTGCCCCACGGAAGGGCATCCCGGCACGCCCCGGCTCTTCGAAGGCGGGAAGTTCTACCATGCAGACGGCAAGGCCCACCTCCAACCCACGCCCTGGCGCCCGGCCATGGAGGTGGTGGACGCGGACTTCCCCGTGTGGCTCACCACGGGCCGCACCGTCTTCCACTTCCTCAGCGGCACCCAGACGCGGCGCATCGGCTTCCTCGTGGAGCAGTGCCCCCACCCCTACCTGGAGATCCACCCCAAGCTCGCCGAGCGCTTCGGCATCGCCGAGGGCGACGCCGTGGAGATCATCAGCCGGCGCGGTGCCATGGTGCTGCCCGCCAAGGTGGTGAAGACCATCCGGCCCGACACCGTTTTCGTTCCCTACCACTGGCCCGGCGACCTCTCGGTCAACCGCCTCACGGCCCGCCACCTGGACCCCCAGAGCAAGATCCCGGAGTTCAAGGTGAGCGCCTGCCGGATCCAGAAGACGACGAAGGACAAGCTGAGCCCGGAGTTGGCGGAGCTCCAGCGCCTGGCCTATGAGGCTCGCACCAACCAAGCCGTCCTGCCGGAAAGGGTCTTCTGATGGTCTCGGACGAGTACGGCTTCTTCATCGATCCCCAGCGCTGCATCGGGTGCAAGTCCTGCGTGGGGGCCTGCGCGGAGTGCGGCACGCACAAGGGGCGTCCCATGATCCACCTCGACGAGATGGATCGGATGAACTCCACCCAGACGACGCCCACGGTGTGCATGCACTGCGAGGATCCCATCTGCGCCCAGGTGTGCCCCGCCGACGCCATCAAGCGCAGCGAGGACGGCGTCGTGCACAGCTCCCAAAAGCCCCGTTGCATTGGCTGCCAGAACTGCGAGTTGAGCTGCCCCTTCGGCGTGCCCATCGTCTTCTCGGGGCTGGAGCAGATGCTCAAGTGCGACCTCTGCTACGACCGCACGAGCGAGGGCCACAAGCCCATGTGCGCCACCGTGTGCCCCAGCCAGGCCCTGCTCTACGTGCCCAAGCATGAGATCAGCGCGATGCGGCAGAACAAGCCCGTGCGCGAGTTCACCGTGGGCAACCTCAAGGTGAAGACCCGCAACGCGCTCATGGTGCCCGATCCCGACAAGCCGCTGCACCTCGACGCGGCGCTGCTGCTCGCCGAAGGGGGTTGGTGACATGGCCAAGCCCTTCTGGCGCCGAGCCTTCCCTCTCGACCTCCATGAGGAGAGCCGTTACTCCCGGCGAGAGTTCGCTCGCTTCCTCGCCGTGGTGAGCACCGGCTTCACCGCGGGCATCGGCTATCTCTGGGGTCGCAAGCGCCCGTTGGAGGGCGCCCCCGATGAAACCGCCCACCACGAAGCCGTGCCCCTGGAGGGTGCCGCGGAGCTGAAGCCCGCCCAGAGCAAACTCTTCACGTTCCGGGATGCGGATGACCGCTGCATCCTCCTGCGCACCCCCGAGGGCCAGCTGCGGGCCTTCCGCCAGACCTGCACCCACCTGGGCTGCGCCGTGCGCTTCGATGGCCAGCGCCTGGAGTGCCCCTGCCACATGGGCTTTTTCGAGCCGGACAAGGGCTTTCCCGTGCAGGGCCCGCCCACGCGCCCCCTGGCCGGCATCGCCCTCACCACGGACGCCGAGGGGCGGGTGCTCGCCACCGGCGACATCCCCAAGCCCTCGGAATTCGGCCGAAAGGAGGCCTGATGCGCAAGCTTCCCCCCAAGGCCTACCTGAGCGACGCGGCCCTGGCCGTGAGTCTCCTTATCCTGGCCATCCAGCTCTACCTCTTCGAGACCGTCCTCGGGGCCGTGCTGGATGGCCAGCGGGGCATCCTGCCCGGCAGTTTCTTCGTCTCCCTCACGCTCACCGGCGTCGCGCTCGTGCTGGCCTTCAAGGCCACGGGCCTGGATGCGGGCCCCGAAGAATAAGGGGCTGGAACTGAATAATCCCTCTCATCGCGAGGGGCGCCGGGCGAGCGAGGCAAGGAAGCCGAGGGAGTGCGTAGTGGTTCTACGCATCCCGAGGGTGACGCAGCATCGAGACGCCCGCCGCTCCCGCTCAGAGGGTTGGCCCCCAGCCGCGGGCCCTTCCTTGCGAATGCATCGCGGCTGAGGGCCAACGATGAGAGGGGTTATCCAGTTCCAGCCCCAGTGGTACAACACCCAACTCGGTGACGTTGATCAAGAGGCTCCGGTGGGAGCCTTGTCCTCCATCAATTTTGAGGCATCCTGAATTTCGGACTTTTAAATCCGCTAATTTGTTCCCGGTCACGAAAGGAACTTCAGATGTCCTTCCTCGCCACCTTCAAAGAGTTCCGCAAATCGGGCCACATGCCCACCTTGCTGACCTCCTTCCTCTACTTCGACTTCTGCTTCGCCATCTGGGTGCTGAACGGGGCCATGGCCCTCTTCATCGCCGAGCAGTTCCATCTCACGCCAGCCCAGAAGGGGTTCATGGTGGCCGTGCCCGTGTGGGCCGGGGCCCTGATGCGGTTCCCCCTGGGCATCCTGTCTCAGTACATCGGCCGTAAAAACGCGGCCCTGCTGGAGATGGGCATCATCCTCGGCTGCCTCCTCTTCGGTTGGCAGTTCGTCTCCAGCTACAACCACGTGCTCGGCATGGGCGTGGCGCTGGGTGTGGCGGGCGCCTCCTTCGGGGTGGCCTTGTCTCTGGGCTCCGGTTCCTTCCCGGCCAAGTTCAAGGGCCTGGCCATGGGCATCGCCGGCGCCGGCAACAGCGGCACGGTGCTGGCCCTGCTGGCCGCGCCCCCCATGGCGAAGGTCTACGGGTGGAAGGTGGTCTACGGCTTCGCCATGATCCCCATGGGCCTGGCCTTCCTGCTGCTCCTGATCTTCGCCAAGGAGCCCTCCGATCGCGAAGCCAAGAAGCCGCTCATGGACTACGTGAAGATCCTCTGGAACCGCGATGCCTGGATCTTCAACCTCATCTACGCCGTAACCTTCGGCGGCTTCATCGGCCTCAGCAGCTTCCTGCCCGTCTTCTTCGGCGACCAGTACGGCATTCCCAAGGCCTCCGTGGGCAAATACAGCGCCGCCATCGTCATCGTGGCCTCCGTGCTGCGCGTGGCCGGCGGCTGGCTCTCGGACCACCTGGGCGGCATCCGCCTCCTCTACTGGCTCTGTGGCGCCATCCTCGTCACCGTGGGTCTGGCCGCCACCCTGCCCCCGAACCCCCTGGTGACCGTGGCGATCCTCGTGGTCACCTTCGCCGCCATGGGCGCGGGCAATGGTGCCGTGTTCCAGCTGGTGCCCCTGCGCTTCCGCGGCGACACCGCCGTGGCCTCCAGCCTCATCGGCGAGATCGGCGCCCTGGCCGGCGGGTTCCTGCCCTTCTTCATGGGCCTGGGCAAGCAGCACATGGGTTCGTTCGGCCCCGGGTTCCTCTCCGGCGTGGCGCTTTGCGCCTTGGCGCTGGTGGCCCTGGCCCTGGTGGACCGCCGCTGGACCACCTCCTGGGTGGGCGCCCACGGGAAGGCCCTCGATACCTTTGGCACCGAACGCCGTCATGCTGTAGCCGCTGACCTCGACTAGACCTGGAGCCCCCATGGCCAAGCTCACTGAATGGAAGCCTGAAGACCCCGCGTTCTGGGAGGGCGGCGGATCCAAGACCGCCTGGCGGAACCTCACCTTCTCCGTGCCCAGCCTCCTCTGCGCCTTCAGCGTGTGGATGTTCTGGAGCATCCTCACCGTGCGCATGAAGGACGCCGGCTTCCCCTTCACGGACGCCCAGCTCTTCACGCTCATCTCCATCGCCGGCCTCTCCGGCGCCACACTGCGCATCCCCAACTCCTTCATGGTGGCCCTCGCCGGTGGTCGTAACGTGGTGGCCCTCACCACGGCCATGCTCCTGGCTCCGGCCCTGGGCGCGGGCATCGCCCTGCAGGACAAGACCACGGCCTTCTCCACCTTCGCGATCCTCGCGGTGCTCTCGGGCGTGGGTGGCGGCAACTTCTCCTCCTCCATGTCCAACATCAACGGGTTCTTCCCCAAGCGGCTCTCGGGCCTGGCGCTGGGCCTCAACGCAGGCATCGGCAACCTGGGCGTGAGCGTCATGCAATTGGTGGTGCCCGCGGTCATGGGCTCCGCCCTGTTCGGCGCCCTCTCCGGCGCACCTCACATCACCGCCGCCGGCAAGCAGATGTGGGTGGCCAACGGCGCCCTCGTGTGGCTGCCCTTCCTCGTGGTGCTGGGCCTGGGGTCCTGGTTCGCCATGAACAACCTGCCCTCCCACGACAGCGAGCCCACCAGCGGGGCCCTGCTGAAGATCCTCGGCCTGCACCTGCCCGCCTTCGCCGCCGCGGGCCTCGTGGCCTGGATCGTCGTGCGCTATCCCAAGCTCAGCCTCAGCGCCCAGCTGGGCCTCGTGCTCCTGGCCATCGGCGTCTGCCTCGCCCTATTGAAACTGCTGCCGGGGAAGGTGAAGACCAGCCTCGATAAGCAGTTCGCCATCTTCGGCATGAAGCACACCTGGCTCATGACGCTGCTCTACATCATGACCTTCGGCAGCTTCATCGGATATTCCGCAGCCTTCCCGCTGCTCCTCAAGCTCTTCTTCGGCAAGGTGGTGAGCAACCCCGCCACCTACGCCTTCCTGGGGCCCCTCGTGGGCAGCCTCATCCGCCCCGTGGGCGGCTGGCTCTCGGACAAGTTCCGGGGCTCCGTGATCACCCAATGGTCCACCGTGATCCAGATCGTGGGCGCGCTGGCCGTGGCCGCCGTCATCAAGCAGGCCCAGGGCAATCCCAACCCCGCCGCCCTCTTCACCCCCTTCCTGCTCAGCTTCCTCCTGCTCTTCCTGGGGTCGGGCATCGGCAACGGCAGCACCTTCCAGATGGTGCCCTTCATCTTCGAGCCTCAGTTCGCGGGCCCCGTGCTCGGTTGGACCGGCGCCATCGCCGCCTACGGCAGCTACGTCATCCCCACGGTCTTCAAGGCCCAGATCGCCGCGGGCACCGTGCAATACGCCCTCTATGGCTTCGCCACCTTCTACGTTGTGTGTCTAATTCTCAACTGGTGGTATTACGCTAGGACAAACGCCGAAGTGAAGTGCTAACGCACTGACCCTCGACGTTGGGGGGGAGGGCCCGGGGGGGAAACCTTGGCCCTCCTTTTTTGCACCTGGGCAAGAAAAGGCCCGGCAACTGCCGGGCCTTTTCTTGCCTGAAGGCGAAGGTTACTTCTTGGCCTTGTAGTCCTTCAGCCAGGCCACGTCCACTTCGGCGGCCTTGTGCTTGGCCTTCTGCTCGACGAGGAACTTGCCCATGTCGGTGAATTCGAGCTTGTCGCCCTTCTTGGGCATCTTGTCGCCCTCGTGGCAGGACTTGCAGTTCTTCACTTCGGTGAAGCCGGCGGCCTGGGCCTTCTTCACGAAGGGAGCGGTGGCGGAGAGGGGGGCGACGATCCCGAGGATCGCCAGCATGATGAGGGTCTTGCGGGCCATGGGGCCTCCTGGAAAAAGAGTTCCTGGAAAGGATGGGCGAGCGCCGCCCATTCTGCCGTGATACGGATCACCGGGTTGGTTTTTTTTGCGAGATCCCTAAAAACTTCCAAATAAGGACTTAGGGCCTAAACCATTCAGGGGTTCCGCCGAAGAGAAGGGGCTGGGCTGCCCGCAGCCCGCAGGTTCGCTATTCTGGATCCCGGGTCCTGAAACTATTCCGGATCCATGTGACTTGAATCAATGCCATGGTCCATCCATGAGTGCAGCCTAATGGGGTACCACCTGACGCCCCCCGGAGGCCCGCAATGAGTTCGCCGCGCAGCTCCAATCCAGTTCCCGCCACCGATCCCAAATTCTGGGAGACCTGTGCGGAGCTGCGTCAGATCCTGCATCAGCTGGGCTCCACGCTGGGTCCCTCCGCCAAGGCGGCCCTCGGTCGCATCGCCGATCTCCACCAGCACGTGGAACAGGACGCGGCCCGCCGCAGCGGCAAGTAACATCACCCCCATCCATGGAACGGGCCCCTCGCGGGGCCCGTTCCGTTTCATTCCAGGTTCCTACTTGTCGTGGAGCCAGGTCCAGGCCGCCACCGTGGCGGGCAGGCCCAGGGTTCCCGCGGCGAGGGAAACCACCTGCTCCAGTTCCTCATCGGGGATGCCCATGGACCGGGCCTTTCGGACGCTGCTGTGCACGGCCCCGGAGCGCTGGGCGCCGATGGCGATGGCGAGCTTCACCAGGCGAATGGTGCGCTCATCCAGGGGACCTTGGGCACCGGCTTCATGAATGGCCTCCCAGGCCTCTCCCAGTTTCGGGAAGCGGGCGACGAAGGCGGTGTACTGACTCGGCGGTTCGGGCAGCTGCTGCTTCATGGAGGCTCCTTGGCCGTGATGGTAGGTCAATCCAAGGGAAAGGGGACCCCTGCGGATCCCCTTGCCTGGGTGTTGCCGAAGGGATCAGGCTTCGTCGGTGAGGTTCCGGGCGGCCTTCTTGAATTCGCCGATGCTCTGGCCCAGGCTGCGGCCCAACTGGGGCAGCTTGGAGGGGCCGAAGAACAGCAGCAGAACGGCGCCGATGAGCAGCAGTTCGGTGATTCCCAGATTGCCCATGGCGTTCTCCTGTGGGGGATGGATCAGTGGGGGGTGCCGCTGGTCCGGAGGTGGTCCAACAGTTCCTGCTCCTCCAGGGTATCGAAGTGGAGGCGGAACTCACCCAGGGCGTTCAGCAGATCCTCATGGCTGCCAGGGCCGTAATCCCCTCGGCCGATGAGGCGCTCCAAGGTCAGCAGGTACTCGCGATGGGCCCGGTCATGTTCCTTGGGAAGCGGATGCCCGATCTTGGCCATGGTGGCCGATTCCGTTTCGATGTGCTCCTTCAAGCTTCGGGTGAAGCCCTTGAAGGCCTCGCCGATCTCCCGCTCGCGACCGGGGCGGAACCCCTCGATGAGATCGAAGAGCCCGGTCACCTGGTCGTGCAGCGCCTTGTGCTGATCGTCGATGAGGGAGGCCCCGGTGGCGAAGCGATCGTCCCAGGTTGTGGGGCGGCTCCGGGTGAGGCGCGACCACACGGCCAGGTGCCCGCAGCCCAGGGTCAGCAGGATGCCCCCCACCTCGGCCAGGCCGAAGCTGGGCGCCGCGGCCTTGGTGAGGGCCGGGAACACCATGAGGTAAAGGTCGAGCCAGTGGCCCGCCAGGAGGATCACCGCGGCCCAGATGAGCACCGTCTCGTCCTGCTTGGCCCGCTTCTGGATCAGCAGGAAGAAGGGCAGCACGAAATTCAACACCACGTTCAGGTAGAACAGGGGTGCCCAGGGCCCGAAGAGAAGGGTCTTCACGGGACCCACTTCCTCGGGGATGTTCGAATACCAGATCAGCATGAACTGGCTGAGCCAGATGTAGGCCCAGAAGCAGCTGAAGGCGAAGAGCAGCTTGCCCAAATCGTGGTTGCGGGCGTGGGCCACACCCCGCACCAGCCCGAAGTTCCGGAGGGCGATGGCGCTGAGGGTGAGCAGGGCGATGCCCTGCACGAACATGCCCGCGAATCCGTAGATTGCGAAGATGGTGCTGTACCAGAGGGGCTCCACGCTCATGATCCAGTCGAAGCTGGCCAGCGCGAAGGTGGCGGCGAATACGGCGATGAAGGGGGCCGCCAACTTATGGCGCTTCAGCAGCGCCTGGCCGATGGCGATCCAGAGGCCGAAGAAGAGGGCCACGCGCACGAAAAAGAAGGGCGCGTTGAGCCAGACTTGGCGCCCGTGGATGTGGTGGTTGTGCGCGTACTCGGGCATGGCCCAGGGATAGACCTGCGTGGCGCCGAACCAGAGGCTCAGCATCACGATGGCCGCGAAGGGCAGCACCCGGGGCATCGCGTGGAGGGGGGCGAGGATCGGATCGCTCCACCGGGCGGAGGTGAGCACTTGCACCGCCAGGAAGAAGAGCGCTCCCAGGCCCACGCCCGTGAGGTTGAACCCGGAGATGAGGACGTTGCCCCAGATGTGCTTCCCGGAGGCTCCGAAGAGCAGGCAGAGCACGCCGAGAACCACCAGGCCCAGAGCAGATTTCTGGAGGGTGCGGCCGAGTTTACGCAGGCCCGGGATGGGGCTCAGGTCGGGCAGGACTTCATGGGCTTCGCTGGGGTGGCTCATGGCTTGGCTCCGGCGACGGGGACAGAGGTCTTAGCGGTCTTCGCGGCTTCAGCGGCGGCGAGGGCGGCGGCTTTGGCAGCCTCGGCCGCGGCCTTGGCGGCTTCAGCTTCCTTCTGGAGGGTGCGCAGGTGCATGACGGCGCGCCAGCGATCCTCGCGGCTCAGTTGATCGGCGAAACCCTTCATGATCTTTTCGGGGCCCCCAAAGGTCGCGGTGTGGAAGAGCTGGCCATCGCCATAGGCGAGGTACTTGGCGATGAGGAGGTTGGGGGGATTGGGGAACTTGCCGATGACGGCGCCATCGCCCTTGCCCTGGAACCCGTGGCAGGTGGCGCAGACGCGATCCCAGACCACCTTCCCGCGGGCCGCATTGACCGGCGTGGCCTCCAGGGGGTTTTTCAATTCGGCACCGGCACGGATAGCTTCTTCTTTGCCCGCCTCGAAGCCGAGGGGCGTGAGCCCCCGGGGCATGGTGCCCTCGGGTGGAGCCTGCAGCACCTGGCCCTTCGCCAGTACAGGGTTGGGATCGAAGGCCTGCACCGAGGTGGGGTACATCATGCCAGCGTCGAACTGGGTGACGCGCTTTGTGAGATCCCGGTTGAAGGAGAGCCCGATGCCGAGCATCACCACCGGAGGTAGGAACGCGGCCGCCAGCACGGCGAGGGAGCCCACGGGCCGATCCAGAAATTTGGGGTTGGGCAGATCGTGGAAGTGCCGTTCCAACACCACGGGGTGGAAGGGGAGGAGCCCCGCCTGCACCTGGGCGAGGGTGCCCTCCCGGCCGAACTCGGCCACGAGCCAGAATTTGTCGTCATTGACGCCGGGCAGCAGATCCTTGGGGTAGATGCGGGGGCGCAGACCGCTGATGGCCAGGAAGCTGAACACCGTGCCCAGGGCCGCGAACAGCACCGTCAGCTCGAAGGTAACGGGCACGAAGGCGGGAATGGAGGCGAGCGGTTTGCCGCCCACCACCAGGGGGTAGTCCACGACACTCGTCCAGAGCTGGAGGACCACCGCGGCGAGGAAGCCCAGGATGGCGAAGCCCCCGCAGACCCAGGTGAGCCGGCTCGGCTTGAGGCCGAGGGCGTCATCCATGCCATGCACCGGGAAGGGCGTGAAGGTATCGAGGACGTTGAGCCCCATCTTCATGCGCAGGTGCTTCACAGCGCCCAGGAGCTGATCCGGGTCGGCGAAGGCGGCCTTGAATAGGGAACGGTCAGTGGTCGCCATTTTTCAGCACTCCCTTCACTTCGCTCGCGGCGATCATGGGCAGCACCCGGCAGAACAGCAGGAACAGGGTGAGGAAGAGCCCGAAGGTTCCGATGAAGGTGGCCGCTTCGTTGAACGTGGGCGTGTAGTTGGCCCAGCTCGAGGGCAGGTAATCACGGTGGAGGCTCGTCACGATGATGACGAAGCGCTCGAACCACATGCCGATGTTCACAAAGATGCTCAGGATGAAGAGGATCCAGGGGGTGGTCCGCACCTTCTTCGACCAGAGGAAGTGGGGCGTGATCACGTTGCAGGAGACCATGGTCCAGAACGCCCATTTGAAGGGACCCGTGGCCCGGTTCAGGAACACGTAGCGCTCATACTGATTGCCGCTGTACCAGGCGATGAAAAATTCCGTCCCGTAGGCGAAGCTCACGATCATGCCCGTGAGGAGGAGCACCTTGGCCATGGCCTCCAGGTGAGCCTTGGTGATGTATTCCTCGAAGTCCATGACCTTGCGGGCCACGATCATGAGGCTCAGCACCATGGCGAAGCCGCTGAACACGGCGCCAGCCACGAAGTAGGGCGGGAAGAGGGTGGCGTGCCAGCCGGGGATCACCGACGTGGCGAAGTCCCAGGACACGATGGTGTGCACGGAGACCACCAGGGGTGTGGCCAGGCCGGCGAGCAGCCCGTACACCGTCTCATAGCGGGACCAGCGTTTGTTGGAGCCGTTCCAGCCCAGACTGGCGATGGAGAGGATGCGCTTCTTGGTGCTGCCCTCGGGCGCGCGATCTCGCTGGGTGGCCAAATCCGGGATGAGGCCGATGTACCAGAAGACCGCCGACACGGTGAAGTAGGTGCTGATGGCGAACACGTCCCACAGCAGGGGGCTGCGGAAGTTCACCCACAGGGGACCGCGGGTGTTCGGCAGCGGCAAGGCCCAGTGGCCCACCCAGGGGCGGCCCATGTGGATGAGCGGGAAGAGGCCCGCACACATGACCGCGAAGATGGTCATGGCCTCGGCGGCGCGGTTGATGCTCGTGCGCCAGTGCTGCCGGAAGAGGAAGAGGATGGCGCTGATGAGCGTGCCGGCATGGCCGATGCCCACCCAGAACACGAAGTTCGTGATGTCGAAGGCCCAGCCCACGGTCTTGTTCAGACCCCAGGTGCCGATGCCCTTGGTGAGGGTATTGAAGATCGCCCAGCCACCCAGGGAGAGCATGGAGAGGGTGATGGCGATGGCAATGAACCAGGCCCTCGGCGGTTTGGATTCCGTGGGCCGGAAGACCTCGTCGGTCACCTGCTTGTAGGTCTTGTTCCCCCCGATCAGGGGAGCAGGATGGGCCTCATGCATGGTGGCCTCCGGGGG
Organism: uncultured Solibacteraceae bacterium; assembly: GCA_964617215.1. Taxonomy (GTDB): domain Bacteria; phylum Acidobacteriota; class Holophagae; order Holophagales; family Holophagaceae; genus JAFDVN01. The sequence continues at coordinate 336,559 of CAZTVL010000002.1, forward strand.
CGGGAGCGGCGGACTCGATGTTGCGGATCTTCGCGAGGTAGTTCACCGCAGGGGCCACACCCAGTTCGCCGAGCACCATGTAGCGCTTGGGATCCGTGAGGGCCTTGCTGATCTCGCTGTTGGGATCGAGCACGTCGCCGAACAGGATCGCCATGCCAGGGCAGCTCTGCTGGCAGGCGGTCTTCATCTCGCCATCCTTCAGTTCGCGGCCTTCGTTCTTGGCGGTGGCCTTGGCCATCTGGATGCGCTGCACGCAGAAGCTGCACTTTTCCATGACGCCGCGGGAACGGACGGTCACGTCGGGGTTCAGCACCAGGCGCTCGACGACATCCTCGTGGTCGTAGTTGAACCAGTTAAAGCGGCGGGTCTTGTAGGGGCAGTTGTTGGCGCAGTAGCGGGTGCCCACGCAGCGGTTGTAGACCTGCTGGTTGAGGCCTTCCTCGCTGTGGACGGTGGCCACCACGGGGCAGACGTTCTCGCAGGGGGCGTTGTCGCACTGCTGGCACATGAGGGGCTGGTGGACGACCTGGGGCTCGTGCTCGTTGCCCGTGTAGTAGCGGTCGATGCGCATCCAGTGCATCTCGCGCTTTCGGCGCACCTCATCCTTGCCGACGACGGGGATGTTGTTCTCCGCCTGGCAGGCGATCACGCAGGAGGAGCAACCGCTGCACTTGGAGAGATCCACCACCATGGCCCAACTGTGGGGGCCCTTGGGATGGGGCGTGTACATGCTCGGCTGCACCGGGCTGCCCACGCCGCCGTCGATGGGGCGGGCGGAGGCGGGGTCCTTGAGAAATCCACCCAGCGCGAATTCGCGGACGAGTTCACGGCCCTCCATGTTGTGGTGGTCCTGCGTGCAGGCCAATTCCACCTTTTGGGGCGTGGGGCTCACCTCGAGGGCGTGGCGATCGGCGGCCAACCAGGGATAGGCGTCGCCGCCCACGCCGGTGCCGTGCTTGCCCGCGTGGGTGCGGCCATAGCCCAGGGCGACGCCCACGGCCTTGTCATGCAGACCCGGCTGGACGACCACGGGCAGCACGAGGTCTGTGAGGCCCTTCCCCTTGAGGCGGATGACATCCCCTTGGGCCAGCTTCATCCGCTCGGCGGTGGCCGGGCTCAGCTGCGCGTAGTTGTCCCAGGTGATCTTCGTGATGGGGTCCGGCAACTCCTGGAGCCAGGGGTTGAAGGCATCGCGGCCCTCCTGGATCCCGCCCTTCGCGTAGAGGCGCAGTTCGAATTCCCCGCCCTGGGGCTTGGTGGCGCCCCACTCGGCCTGGGTGCGGGCCCGGTCTTCCTTGTACGCCGGTGCGGCACCGGCCACATCGATGTCCAGGAAGCCCTTCTGCAAGAGGCCGTCCCAGCTGGCGGTGGCGCCGGCCAGGGCCGTGAAGGTGCCCTTCACCCAGGCCTGGGCCGTGGTGGGGGCGCCCGCCCAGAGCAGCAGGCTCTCGGCAGCATCCCGGGTTTCGAAGAGGGGGTTCAGCAGGGGCTGGCTGATGCGGTAGCGGCCCTTCACGGGCTCGGCGTCGCGCCAGGCTTCGAGGCCATGGTGATCCGGCGCCACGTGGGTGGAGGCGTAAGCGGTCTCATCGGGCATGGTGGACAGCGCCACGCGGAGCTTGACCTTGGCGTAGGCCTCCTTGAAGCCGAAGGCAGAGAGTTCGTAGGCGGGGTTGGCCCCCAGCACCACGAGGGCCTCCACCTGCCCCGCCGCCATTTCGGCGATGAGGGCGCGCACGGCGGCGTCATCCCCCTGCTTCTGCAGGGAGGGGCGCGCCAGATCCACGGTGCTGCCTTCGTTGCCGAGGGCCTTGTTCAGGCGCGCCGTGAAGATCTGGGCGTGCACATCGTTGAGGCCGCAGAGCACGAGGCTCTTGCCGTGGGCGTGTTCCAGGGCCTGGGCGAGGGCGTGCACCTTCTCCTTGGCCTTGGCCTCCAAACTGCGGACGGGGCTACCCCCCTCCACGGCGCAGGCCAGGTGCTCCAGGAAGGCCGCGGCCTCCGAGGGCGCCACGCGGATGCGCTCGTCGGCATTGGAGCCGGCGAGGGTCATCACGCTTTCCACTTGGATGTGGCGGCTCATTTGCCTGTCGGCGTTCCGGCGGGAGGCGTACTCGCGGCCGAAGCCCGCGGGGTTCAGCCAGCTGCCGAGGAAATCGGCTTCCACGGCGACGATGAGGTCGGCCTTGGCGAGCTGGTAGGCGGGCACGAGGCGCTGGCCGTGGGTGCGCTCGTAAGCCTCCGCCAAGGCGGACTGGCTGAGGGCGTCATAACTGACGTGCTTGCCATCGGCGAAGCCCCCCAGGAAGGCCTGCACGGCCCGGTGCTGGCTGGGCCCGAGGCTGCCGCTGAGGACGCGGACCTTGCTGCCTTTGATCTCGGCAAAGCGCTTGACCAGATCCCGATCCAGATCGGCCCAGTGGGCCTCGTGGTCGGCCATGACCGGTGTGCGCAGGCGGCCACCATCGTAGAGGCTGCGCACCTGGGCCTGGCCCACGGGGCACAGGGCGCCGTGGCTGAGGCCATCCTCGGGGTTGCCCTCGAGCTTGATGGGGCGGCCATCGCGGACCTTGGCCACGGCGCCGCAACCAGCGCTGCAGCCCGGGCAGGTGGTGGAGTACCAGAGATCCGTACCCGGGATCTGACCTTCCTGCCCCTGGAGCAGGGTCAGGGCCTTCTCCGCCTTCTTCGTGTCGCACCCCGTGGCCAAGCTCACGGCGAAGCCGAGGCCGGACCAACGGAAGAAGTCCCGGCGCGTCAGATGACGGACGGCCTCACCAACCTTGGGTTCCCCCACGGGCAGCTCTTCCGGGAACTCATCCTGGCGTTGGTTGGTTGTCTGCTTCGAGTGGAGGCTCTTCCAAAATTTCATGAGGGCTCTCCTAGTAGTGACAAGCCGAGCAGTCGGTCGGCGCCGCGGGGCGCTTGCCCGATGCGATGGCCTTCTGGTTCTGCTCGCGGTGACAGGCCAGGCATTCGCCCATGGTGTGGGCCTTGGCCTGCTCCACGGTGTCCATGGCCTGGACTTCCCCGTGGCAGCTCTGGCAGGCCACACCGGAGTTCACGTGCCGGCTGTGGTTGAAGAACACGAAGCCGGGAAGCCGGTGGATGCGCACCCACTCAATGGGCTTGCCGTCCTTGACCGCCTGGTGGATCTTGGCAATCTCGGCGCTGGGTTCCTTGGTGTTCGGCTTGTTCTTGATCTGGTCGTGGCACTTGAGGCAGGTGGACACGGGCGGGATCGCCGCATGCCGGCCTTTCTCCGCGCCCAGGTGGCAGAACTGGCAGTCCATCTTGTTGTCCCCCGCATGGACGCGGTGGGAGTAATCGATGGGCTGGACGGGCTTGTAGCCGCTGTTGTCCCCCAGGAGCCGGCCGTTCACGGTGACGACCAGAACCAGGAGCGACAACGCCGCGCTCACGAAGCCCGTCAGCAGGACGGTTCGCATTTGCATCGGAGGCTCCTAGCGGTGGAAGCGCTTCTCGGGACGGCGGTTCCAGATCACCAGCTGGGGGGTGCGCCACAGGTAGTGGAGGGGCACCACGAGGAAGTGCACCAGGCGGGTGAAGGGGATGAGGCCGATGATCGTGAAGGCCGACAGCATGTGGATCTTCGGGCCAAGAGGCAGCGAAGCCACGTACTGGGGCTTGGGGTTGAAGAAGAAGAGGCTCTGCAGGTAGGGCGCCGCGGCGCTGGCGTACCAGGAGCTGCCCCAGCGGTAGCGGAGGGCCGTGTCCAGGCCCGTGGCCACTTGGACCAGGAGGAGGACGAGGATGATCACGTCCATGGAGGAGGTGACAACCTTGATGCGGGCGTGGGTGAGGCGACGGACCAGCAGGCTCACCAGACCCAGCAGGGCCAACATGCCCATGGTCACGCCGGTGGCTTCGAGCAGGAAGAGGCGCACGGGGTTGGCATTCCAGGCCAGGATCGTGCCCGGCATGAGGAAGGTGACGAAGTGCCCCAGCAACACGATGACGATGCCCCAGTGCCAGAAGTTACTGCCCCAATAGAGCTGATCGTTCTCCAGAAACTGGCTGGAGAGGCTGCTGAAACTGAAGGGCGTGTAGCGGTACCGGATGATGCTCACGAGGATCGCGAGCACGATCATCAGGTAGGGATACCCCACGAAGAGGAAGGTGTTAGTGAGCATGGGGGGCCTCCTTCCCGTTGGTTTCGGAGTGGGAGCAGCTGCAGCTGTGGCCCGAAGCGGAAGCGTCGGTGGATCCACAACCCGTGGCGATGGCAGCACCCTCGCCGGGGGCGAGGTCCTTCAGGAGCAGTTGCAGGGATTCCAGCAGGTTCGAGTAGGGGCCCGCTCCTTCCCCCACAGCGCCGCGCAGTTTCTCCAGGGCAGGCATGATGCAGTCCCGCACCAGATCCTGGGCGTCATCGTGGCGGAGCTTCGGCAGGAGCCTGAGCAGGGTCGGAAGGTAGTCTGGCAAGGAGCTGCCTTCGGCGACCTCATGGGTGCGGAGCGATTCCCGCACATTGGCCATGAAGGATCCCCGCTTGTAGGACTCGCCGAAGAGGTGCCAGCCGATTTCCATGGTGCAGCTGGGATTCAAATCGAAGGTACGGGTGTACATCTCCTCCACCTCACCCATGGGGATGAGTTGGACGTCGAGGGCGAAGGCCTCCAGCAGGTCGAGCCAGATGGTGGGCTGCCACTTCAGTTCATCAGCCACCGAGGCGGCCAGGGCCGGAAGTGTTTCCGCGGGATATTCCAGCAATTCCGCGTAGCGGGGGAGGATCTTGAAGGTGGGCACCATCAGAGACCCCGCTCGGGAGCTTCCCGGAAGCCGATGCCCGCCAGACCCTTGTTCTCCAAGGGATTCTTCAGGGCCTCGATGGCCATCTCGCGATGGCTGGCGGGGATGACGAAGCGCTGGTCGAAGGTGGGGAGGCTGGTGAGGGCGTAGATCTCCTCGGCTTGTTCGGGGGTGCAACCCGCCGCGGCCAGGGCGGCCTTGGCGACGTCGATGTCGATATCGCCCACGGTGAGGGCCCGGCGCCAGGAGCGCACGGCCATCTGCTTCTTGAGGGCGTAGCGCACGGGGCCCTCCTGTCCGGCGCCGAAGAGCGCAGCCAGGTATTCGATGGGCATGCGGGCCTTCTCGAGGGGGGCGAAGAGCTCATCCACGTTGTTCGCCAGGGTGCCGTCCTCCTGGGTGGAGGTGACGGGGGCCAGGGCGGGCACGTAGAACAGCATGGGGAAGGTGCGGTATTCCACGTGGGGTGCCAGGGCGAGGCCCCAGTTCTTGACGAACTTGTAGACGGGGCTCTTCTGGGCGGACTTGATCACGTCGTCCCCGATGCCGTTGGCCTTGGCTGAGGCGATCACTTCGGGGTTGAAGGGATCCGCGATGATTTCGCGGTGGGCATCCACCAGCTCGGCATCCGGACGGAGGCCAGCGTCCTTGATCTTGTCGGCGTCGTAGAGGAGCACCCCCATGTAGCGGATGCGGCCCACGCAGGAGTGGAAGCAGGCGGGCGCCTGGCCCGTCTCCACGCGGGGGTAGCAGAGGATGCACTTCTCGCTCTTGCCGGTGTTCCAGTTGTAGAACACCTTCTTGTAGGGGCAGGCAGACACGCAGAAGCGCCACCCGCGGCAGACTTCCTGATTCACCAGCACGATGCCATCCTCGCCGCGCTTGTAGAGCGCGCCGCTGGGGCAGCTGGCCACGCAGGCCGGGTTGAGGCAGTGGTTGCAAATGCGGGGCAGGTAGAACATCACCAGCTGCTCGATGGAGAGGAGCTGGAGTTCCTGCTCGGGCGTCAGGGCTTTCAAATTTGGATCGTTGCGGGCGTAGAGGGGGCTGCCGCTGAGGTCGTCGTCCCAGTTGGGGCCGTTCTTGACCTCCATGTACTCGCCCGTGATCTTGCTGACGGGGCGGGCCGTGGGCTGGTCATCGCCTTCGGGGGCGCTGAACAGGTTGTCGTAGTCGTAGGTCCAGGGCTCGTAGTACTCGTCGAGGGTGGGCAGGTTGGGCTGGTAGAAGATGCGCTGCAGGTAGTTCTTCTTCCCGCTGCTCTTCAGCTGCAGGTTGCCATCCACCACTTCCCAGCCGCCCTTGTAGTGGTCCTGATCTTCCCACTTGGTGGGATAGCCGGTGCCGGGCTTGGTTTCGACGTTGTTCCACCACATGTATTCGGCGCCTTTGCGGTCCGTCCACACGTTCTTGCAGGCGATGGAACAGGTGTGGCACCCGATGCACTTGTCCAGGTGGAACACCATCGCTACTTGAGATCGAATATCCATGGTCGGTCTCCCCTTACCAGACGAGGCGGTCCAGCTTGCGGACGTAGACGGTGGTCTCGCGGTTCACGCCCGTGGGACCCCAGTAGTTGAAGTGGTACGAGAACTGGCCATAGCCGCCCACCATGAGGTTGGGCTTCAGGCGGGTGCGCGTGAGGCTGTTGTTCATGCCCGCGCGACGGTAGCCGCGGGTCTCGGACTTGGGCACGGAGTAGGTGCGCTCCGTGGCGTGGTAGATGATGCAGGCACCCTTGGGGATGCGGGCGCTGACGTTGGCGCGGGTAACCACGGCGCCATTGTCGTTGTGCACTTCCACCCAGTCGTTGTCGGCGATGCCGATGGAAGCGGCATCTTCCTCACTGAGCCACACGGGCTCGGCGCCGCGGGAGAGGGTGAGCATGCGCTCGGTGTCTCCGTAGGTGGAGTGGATATGCCACTTCCCGTGGGGGGTCAGGTAGTTCAGCCGCAGTGTGGGGCCCTGTTCCTGACTGATCTTGAGATCACCCAGCACCATGGAGGGCGGCGTGGGCTTGTAGGTGGGCAGGTGCTCGCCGAAGGCCAGGTAGCCATCGTGATCCAGGTAGAGGTGCTGACGACCCGTGAGGGTGCGCCAGGGCACCATGTGCTCCACGTTGTAGGTGAAGGGGCTGTAGGGCCGCTTCTCATCCACGATGCCGGACCAGATCGGGCTGTTGATGACGCGGCGGGGTTGGGCCTGCAGGGTCTTGTAGGTCTGCAGGGTGCCGCGGTTCTTCTCGGCCAGCTGGGTGAGCTTCACACCCGTGCGCCCTTCCATGTACTCGTAGGCCCGGTAAGCGAGTTCGCCGTTGGCTTCAGGCGCGAAGTGCAGCAGCACGTCGGCGGCCTCTTCGGCCTCCTCCAGGCTGGGGCAGCGGACCCCATCCACCATCTTGGAGCTGTGTTCCTGGGCGTACTTGTCGTAGACGTCGGCCACTTCGTACTTCACGCCGTGGGCGCCGAGGCCCTTGCGGGCATCCGGACCGAAGGCGCAGTAGCGCTCGTGGATCTTCGTGTAATCGCGAGTGACCACCTTGAAGCCCGGCATGGTCTTGCCCGGAATGGCCTCGCATTCGCCCGCGCGCCAGTCGCGGATGTGCCGCTGGCTGATCTCGCCTGGGCTGTCGTGGGAGATGGGGCTAGAGACCAGATCTTCGATGGGATTGGGCAGGTGGGTCTTGGAGAGCTCGGAGACCTTGAGGGCCACGGCCTTGAAGATGTCCCAGTCGCTCTTGGATTCCCACACGGGCGGGATGGCCGCGGACAGCGGATTGATGAAGCCGTGCATGTCCGTGGTGTTGAGGTCGCACTTCTCGTACCAAGAAGCCGTGGGGAGCACCACGTCGCTGTAGAGGGCGGAGGTATCCATGCGGAAGTTGAGGTCCACCACGAGGTCGTACTTGCCCTCGACGGCGGGGCGCCACACCACGTCCTTCAGCGTGCCTTCGGCCACTTCCTCGGCGATGGCATTGGTGTGGGTTCCCAGGTAGTGCTTGAGGAAGAACTCATGCCCCTTGGCGCTGGTGCCAATGGCATTGCCGCGCCAGATGAACCAGATGCGGGGCCAGTTCACCTCGGCGTCCGGATCATCCACGGAGAAGTTGAGGGTGCGGTCCTTGAGGGACTTCACGGTGAAATCCACCACGCCCTGCTCATCCTTGGCGCCCTTGCGCTTGGCCTCCTTCACGAACTCCACGGGGTTCGTGTCGAACTGGGGATAGAAGGGCAGCCAGCCGTTGCGGACCGCGAGGGTCTGCATGTTCATGGTGTGGCCCTGGGTGAGGGGGCTGCCATCGGGGGTGGGGTGGTATTGGCTGAATTCCTTCTCGTAGCGCCACTGATCGCTGTGCACGTAGTGGAAGCTGGGGCCGTTCATGAGGCGCTGGGCGGGCATCCAGTCCTTGGCCAGGGCGATGGCGCTCCAGCTGCCGACCATGGCCAGCTTTTCCTGACCCACGTAGTGGGCGAGGCCGCCGCCGTTCTTGCCGACGCAGCCCGTGAAGACGAGGGCCTGCTGGGCGGCGCGGTAGATCAGGTTGTTGTGGTACCAGTGGTTGATGCCGGCACCGATGATCACCATGCACTTGCCTTCGGTGAGCTCCGCGGTGCGGGCCCACTCGCGGGCGAAGCGGATGCAATCCTTGCGGCTGAGGCCCGTCTTCTTTTCCTGCCAGGCGGGGGTGTAGGGGGCGTGTTCGACGTCGTAGCTCTCGGGGTAGGCGCCCTCCAGGCCGCGGTTCACACCGAACTGGGCCATGAGCAGGTCATAGGCGGTGGTGATGATCGTCTCCGTGCCATCCGAAAGCTTCAGCTTCTTCACGGGGACGCCGCGCATGAGCGTTGCATCCTCGGCGAAGTCGTCGAACTGCACCTGCACGGCGCTGTCGCCGAGGAAGGTGAGCTTGGGCGCGATGGCGGAGCCGTCCTTGTCCTCCAGCAGGAGGTTCCAGACGCCCTGCTCCTTGCCCCAACGGTGGCCCATGCTGCCCTTGGGCATCTTGGGGGTTTGGGTGGTCTCGTCCCACATGAGGAACTTCCACTCGCCGTGCTCTTCATCCTTGTAGCGGTCCATCGTGCCGGCCCGCAGGAGCTGGCCGGGGCGATAGCCGCCCTCGATCGGAGTCAACTCCACGAGGAAGGGGGCGTCGGTGTACTTCTTCATGTAGTCCATGAAGTAGGGCACCTGCTTCTGGTGGTGGGCCTCGGTGAGGATCACGTGGTTCACGGCCATCCAGAAGGCGCCGTCCTGGCCCTGGTGCAGGGCCATCCACTCATCCGCGTACTTGGCCACCTGGTTGAAGTCGGGGCTGAACACCACCATCTTCGTGCCGTTGTGGCGGGCTTCCGCCGCGAAGTGGCAATCAGGCGTGCGGGTCATGTTGAGGTTGGCGCCCATGACGGCCAGGTACTTGGCGTTGTACCAGTCGGCGCTCTCGTTCACATCCGTCTGCTCGCCCCACATCTCGGGGCTGGAGGGCGGCAAATCGCAGTACCAATCGTAGAAGCTGAGGTTCACGCCGCCCAGCAGCTGCAGGTAGCGGCTGCCCGCCGCGTAGCTGAGCATGGACATGGCGGGGATGGGGCTGAAGCCGATGATGCGGTCGGGGCCGTGGGCCTTCACCGTGTGGATGTTGGAGGCGGCCACGAGCTCCAGGGCCTTGTCCCAAGACGTGCGACGGAAGCCACCCTTGCCGCGGGCGCGCTGGTAGCGGGCCCGGCGCTCGGGATCGGCCTGCAGCCAGCCCCAGGCTTCCACGGGATCCGTGGACTTGGACTTGGCCTCTTCCCAGAGGTCGAGCAGGGCGCCGCGCACCATGGGGTACTTCACGCGGATGGGGCTGTAGAGGTACCAGCTGAAGGAGATGCCGCGCTGGCAGCCGCGGGGCTCGTAGGGCGGGATGCCCGCTTCGAGCTCGGGGTAATCGACGGCCTGGAACTCCCAGGTGACGATGCCTTCCTTCACGTAGATGTTCCAGCTGCAGCTGCCGGTGCAGTTCACACCGTGGGTGCTACGGACGACCTTGTCGTGCTGCCAGCGATTCCGGTAGAAGTCCTCCCAGGAGCGCTTCTCGGGATCGATGACGTCGGTGATCCAGTGACTCGACTTCGTGCTCATCGAATTCTCCTCAAGCCTTGGGCTTCAACTGGGAACGCACGCCCTTGAAGCGGCGGCGGGCCACGATGCGGCTGATCTGCAGGCCACCCACCAGGCCCACGAGGCCGACGATGGGCAGCAGGATGTCCTTCTTCGCCGGGGGTTCCTTGCTCACGCTGCCGAGGAAGGCGGCCACCTGGAACGCCTCTTCTGCGGTGAGGGGGGCCGCCGCGAAGATGTTCTGCATGGTGGGGAAGGCGGGCGTTTCGATGGCGCTGGCGAGGCCCTTGCCCATCTTGCCGCTCACGGCTGTGAGGTCGGGGCCGAGGCCACCGCCGCCGGCGAAACCGGCGCTGGAGGCGCTATGGCAGGACAGGCACGCAGGGGCGCCCTTGGCGAAGCGCTTCCGACCCTCGAAGAGCAGGCGGCCGTTCGCGATGTCCGCGGGGGTGACGGGGCGGGCGATGCCGGCGCTGCCGATGACCTTGTTGGCCTTCGTGGCGTCATCGATCATCTTCCAGAGGGCATCCGCTTCCGCCGCGGTGATCCCGAGGTCGGGCATCTTCACGCCGTTGGCGGTCTTCATCAGCTCCGTGGCCGTGGCATCGCCGCGATCCAGGTAGCTGCCGGGAGCCATCATGAAACCCGTCGCCCAATCCTTGGTGCGGCGCGTGGTCAGCCCTTTGAGGTCGGGACCCACCTTCGCCCCGGCACCCACGGTGTGGCAGCTCATGCACTGCTTCTTGAACTGAGCCTCCGCGTCCTGGGCCACGAGACCCATCGACACGAGGGCCAGGGTGAGGATCACGCGCCCCCTGCCCTTCCCGTTGAACATCGGATCCCCCTAAAAGGATGAATTGATCCGGAATCGGGCCATAGTGAAGGACCGCACCATGCAGTCCAGGCCCCGCCAGACGGTCCCCCAGGTGGGAGAAACGGCCAGCTTCCTCAAATTGCTTCCCAGTTATCGGGCCTGTCCCTCGTGATTCGGATCACTTTGTCTTTTGGACCGATCACAGCCGAACCAAGAAATCATGCGGGTTCCCTTAGATTTCAATGCCCCTCTTGGATCAAACCGGGTTCCGAAGAAATCGAGCGAGGGCCTCCGGGTCATCCACATCCACCCAGGGGTCCCCTTCCGTTGCAATCTTCCGTCCAGGTAGGGCCTCCCAAAGGCCCCTGAGGCGCGTGGTCTCCACCCCTGGAAGGGCCGGGAGCAGGCGCGCCGGCAGGAAGCCACCCAGGGGCTGCAAGTACCCCTCCACTTCGGCACCACCCAGACCGCTCCTTCGGGATCCGCCACAAGCACCTGCGACCACCACGCTCTGAGATCCGCTTCGGTCCAGCGGGGCAGGTCACAGGCCACCACCCACCAGCGGCGGGCATGCTCCCCCCTGCCCTGGGCGGCCCAGGCTTTCAAGGCTTCTGCCGGCCCCAGGCGAGGGTCATCCATCGGCCTCAAGTCCGGGCGATCCGGGAGGGGCTCCCCCAGGAGCTCCACCGGACCTCCGGGAAAGACCGCCTCGAAAACCCGCACCAGATGCCCCCCCCAGCTGCCGCCGAGGGGGTGGGAACGGTCGTGCTTGGGGCCGCCCAGGCGCTCCCCCTTCCCGCCCGTCAGCAGCAGGAGCCCCACTTCGGGAGGTGCGATCACGGTTCCCTCACCACGCCGGGAACCTGCGCATGGATGTGGTGTCGCCCGGGCATCTCTCCGGCAATGAGGGCCAGCACGCGCACCACCTTATCCATGAAATCCGGGGTGCTTTCCACGGTGTACCGGCGCGGGTGCCCCTCCCAAGCCATGTGAATCGCCCGGTCGATGGTCGCTGCCTCCTCCGCAGTTTCCTGGCGGACGGGGTTCTTGTGGTTGTACCCAGCCTCATCCGTGGGAGTCCTCAGGTGGATCACCGCGTGGTAGCGCGCCAGTTCCGATTCCCGATCCGTGCCCATGTCCTTCCAAAATTCGTCGCTATCGCCGGGCCAGTAGGCGAGGCCATCCACGGTGCCCCGGTCGCAGAGGGCCACCACGTGGGGGCCGTCCTCCAGGGCCAACCGCTCCAGCTGCCGTTGCACGTGGAAGATCGCCCGTTGGGCGCAGCGCCGCTCGTGGGGCAGCCGCCCCCGGGGAAACCCGCCTTTGAAGAGGATGCTTGCCGCCTCGGGCAGCACCGTGACCTGCCCCCCGAAGTTCCGGCGCAGCACTTCCAGCACGGCGGTCTTGCCTGCCCCAGGGCCCCCGGTGAGCACGATGAGGCGGCAGGGATGGCGGTGCGTATCGCTCATGCCCCCCATGATGGACCGGAGCACCCGGAACGGAAGTCCCATTTGGGGCGACCCACCGGTGACCCGCGAATCCGGTCGGTCGTGCCATTCTCAAGGAGGAGTTGAGCTGAACGTGGAACGCGTTGACATCCTCATCATCGGCGGCGGCATCGCCGGCCTGGCCACCGCAGCGGCCCTGGCGGGCCGGGGTCGCACCGTGCGCCTGCTCGAACGAGAACTCCATCCTGGCTTTCACAGCAGCGGTCGCAACGCCGCCATCGGACGCCAGCTCACGGGCCGCGCCGCGCACACCGCCCTGGCCATCGAAGGCCGCAACGCCTTGGCCGAAGCCGGGCTGCTCGATGCCCGAGGCGGCCTGCTGCTGGCCGCGGAAGCCGCCGCCCTGGATCCCCTGGCCGCGGAAGCGGAAGCCTTCGGGTTGGACGTGCACCGCGCCCCAGGTGCAGGACTGCCCGGCCTGGAAGCCGAAGCCCACCTGGCCATTCCCTCCGACGGGGTCATCGACACTCACGGGCTATTGGGACGCTGCGCCAGCCAAGCCCGGGAAGCGGGGGCGGTGCTCACCTTCGGGCGGGGACTTGTAGCGCTGGAATCCGGCGACACCGGCTTCCTGGCCACGCTGGAGGATGGATCTCAGATCTTCACCACCACCCTCGTCAACGCCGCCGGGGCCTGGGCCGGGGAAGTGGGCCGCATGGCCGGCGGCGTGGACCCCGGCTTCCGCCCCATGCGACGGCATCTCGTGTGGAGCGACCATGCCTGGCACCCCGATGCGCCTTGGGCTTGGTGGGTGGATCGGCCCCTCTATTTGCGCCCGGAAAGCGGTGGCCTCCTTCTCTGCCCCTGTGAGGAAGTGGAAGTGATCCCACCCGCTCCGGGCCAGCAACCGGACACGGATCCCTCCGTGCTCCCGGGGCTCGGGAAAAGCCTCGCAGACCTCGCGCCGGAGCTTATCGATGCACCAGTGACCCGAGCCTGGTCTGGCCTTCGCACCTTCGCGAAGGACCGCACCTTCGTCATCGGATGGGACCCGGTGAACCCGCGCCTGTTCTGGGTGGCCGGCCTCGGAGGTCATGGCATGACGACGGGGCTCGCCGTGGGTCGGTTGGCCGCGGAGCTGCTGGTCCAGGGTGGCGGACACACCCTCTCGCCCGCACGCTTCCAGGTTTGACGGATCCAGCTCAGAGCTGTCGCCCGTCAGTCACTAGCCTGGAGTCTTCCAGGCATCTCAAATCTCCCTGGCCCGCGAGCGAAGGGGGCTCGCATGAACCCAGCGCTTCCCTAACAGAGGGGAAAACTGTCGGGGCCACCGTAGCGCACCACGAGGTCCAAGCCTGGGCGCTCGAACGGGGATATATCACAGGGCCGGTTCTTGAAATAGGCCAGCCAGCGAAGGCCAGTCATGCGCGCGACCACCGGCGGCATGGCCGCGAACTCGTTCCAGGAGAGGTTGAGCTTGGCGAGTTTGTTCAGCGCTCCCATGGGCTCGGGTAGATCCGCCAGCTGGTTTTGGTAGAGGGTGATCTGCTCGAGGTTCGCGAGGCGATCCATGTCGTCGGGCAGCCGCGCGAGCTTGTTCTTGCTCAACCGGGTCGCGATGAGGTTCTTGAGGCTGGTGAAAGATGAGGGGAGTTCCTCGAGGTCGTTCGCGACCACCGTGAGGTACTCGAGCTTCTGAAGCTTCCCCAGCTCCTCGGGAATCGTCTTGATCTTCGAGACGCCCCAGCTGAAAGTCTTCAGCTGGACGAAATCAAAAACTTGGGGCGGGATCTCCGGCATTCGATTCATGTAAATGTTGAGGTTGTCGAGCTCGGTGAATGCCGAGTAACTCGCGGGGAATCGCTCGATCAGATTCTTGTGGAGCTGCAAGCGGCGCATGCCCGAGAACTTCGCCAGCTCCTCAGGAACTTCGGTCAGGCCATTGACGCTGAGATTCAGCCATTCCAATTTCTCAAGGGACAGGATCCAGCGCGGGAATTCCTTCAGCTCATTGGAGTCCAGCAACAGCGCCCGAAGTTCCTTCAGCTCGCCGAATGACGCTGGGATGGATCCCAGCCGGTTCTGCCCAAGGTCGAGGTGCCTCAACCGCCGAAGCCGGGGAATGAGGGCGAGGATTTCCTGTTTGCGTGCGTGACTGAACCTGCGGATGAGGCCATGGTAGAGGCCGTCAGGATCGGTGAGGCGCAACTCCACACACGCATCGCCCTCGAAGGTTGAGCGCACGGGCCGGCCCACCAGGGCCTCGATGCTTTGGACGATGCCGGAATCGTTCATAACGCCTCGATTCGCACGCGGAGGGCGGTCGTCCATTGATCGAAGAGATCCCAATCGGTGAGCGGTAGCGTATCCAAGGAGAGCGTCGGAAAGAATTCCTTGCCACCGCGCGCCTCGACGAGGCGGCGCAGGATCTTCGCGGCTCCATACTCGAACAGGTCGTACCCGTAGTAGTTGCCCAGCTCACAAAGCGCATAGCGGGCGTGGGAGAGATCCACATCCTCCCGATCGAAAAACCGCTCGAATGGCTCGGCGAGTTCCTCATTCCCCGCCGTGGGCGTAAGAAAGACCAGGACGGAATAGCCAGAGGGCTCTCTGAAGTCCTCGACGTGGACCAGGTCCGCCTCGGGGAGGGTCTTCCGGAGCCGTTCGGCTGCGACGAAGGTGTTTCCGGACCGAGTCAGTGAGCCGTAGACGATGGCCGTTTTGGCGTTCATTCGGGATTCTATCTCCGGGAGGTCCCGTCAAGGACACAGAAGAGTAATGAGGGGGGCTTGGGAATAATATAGCTCACCTTCGGCGGGCCCGAACCAAGGGGCCGCCGATTTCACCCGATGCACCCAGGGCCCGATCGACCCCAGGCGGTCCCTGAAGGCATCCCTCCTCCCCCGCCGAGCCTCAGGGCCTGTTCCGTAAGAGGCGGGTGGGCACCGCGGGCACCCCTGCCACCACCTCACCTTCTGGCACGTCATGGAGCACCACGCAGCCAGCTCCAACCTGCGCCCGATCGTGGATCATCACGTCGCCGAGGATGGAGGCGTTCATTCCGATCCAACACTCATTTCCGATTCGGGCATAGCCCGCCAGCCGGGCTCCGGGAGAGAGCCAACTGCACAGCCCGATCTCGCAATCGTGGGAAACGCTAGACCCGGCGCCGAGGATCGAAAAAGCTCCGATCCGCAAGTCGCACTGGCAAAGTACGCCCGCCATCAGGATGACGCCTTCCCCCAATTCGACCCGCGGACCGACGCTTGAAGTGGGATGGATGATGGGCGTGAAGCAAGCTCCGACCTCCAGAGACCGGATTTTCTCGACGCCTTTACGCCGGAATTCCGGATTGCCCAAGGCCATGGCCACCTGCACGGGCCGTCCATGCTCCGACAACCATTCCCCTGGGGTCCCGAGAATGGGTAACCCCACGACTTCCTGACCCACCTTTGAACCATCATCGTCGAGGAACCCGAGCACCCGCTCTCCCCGTTGCTGCGCATGGGCCTGCAGGACGGCTTCCACCTGCCGGCCCAGGGTGCCGCTGCCGACAATCACCCATTCATTTGGAAGGAGGCTCATCGCATGTCCTCTCCGGTCTCACCCGTACATGGAGCATTCGGATCTATCCCCGAAGGGGGTCCAGGGCCGGGAGCATAGCACGCCCGGATCCAGGGTCAGGCCGAGTCGCGAGGGGGAGGGGCGGCCTCGGAAGCGCTCCCCGGTGAGGCCGCCCCTCTCTAATTCGCGACCGCCTCGTGGAAGGAATGGAAGCCCGGCTCCGGTTGAGGTGGATCTCGGGCGTCCAACCATTCCAATGAGATCGCTCAGTGCCCGTGAAGCTCCGCCGCGAGATGGGGTGCCTCGTAGATCTTCGTCAAAGCCTCCAGGATCGCTCGCGTATCTACGGCCACGGCGCGCATGGTGCGCACGTCGTAGACGTAGCGGTTGCCAAGCTTTTCCTGATTACCGTCGAAGTTGAGGCCCACCACTTCACCCTTGGCGTTCACCACGGGGGAGCCGGAATTCCCGCCGATGGTGTCAGCGCTGTAGGCGAAGTTGTAGGGGGTGGTGAGGTCCAGCTTCTTCCAGGCGTCCACCCAGCGGGGAGAGAGCTTCCAGGCTCCATCCATGAACTCGGGCCCCATGCCCCAGGCGCGGTCGTAGAGGCCCGCGAAGGTGGTGAAGGGGGCCTGCCAGGTGCCGTTGGCGGGATAGCCATCCACCTTGCCGTAGGCGAGGCGGAGCGTGAA
The DNA here is from genome assembly GCA_964617215.1 of uncultured Solibacteraceae bacterium. Taxonomy (GTDB): domain Bacteria; phylum Acidobacteriota; class Holophagae; order Holophagales; family Holophagaceae; genus JAFDVN01. Next base: position 352,950 of record CAZTVL010000002.1, read on the forward strand.
GGTGGCATCGGGGTAGGCCTCGTGGCCAAAGAGGGTGAAGCGGGCCTGGGCCAGGCGGCCGCCCTGCTCCTTGTACACGCTGTCCACTTCATCTTCGTACTGCTTGCGCAACTCGCGGATGAGGGGATCGATGGCCCGGGCCAGGATCAGCATCTCGTCGGTGCCCTCGCCCTCCCCCTTCTCCCACAGGAGCTTGCGTTCCGAGGCCTCGGTCACCTTCGTGGTGGCGAAGGCGGCGGCTACCACTTGTTCCGGGGTGCGGCCCTTGAGCACGGCCTTGGTGAAGGCATGGTGGGGCAGCACCTCCAGCGCCTCTTGGAGGGCGTTGAGCATGAGGGCCTTGTCCACGCCGATCTCGATGGGCTTGGGGTTCAAGATGCGCGTCTCGGTGGCCTTGAGCCGGGCTTCGGAGAACTCCGGCAGCCGTTGATCCGAGGGCTTCTTTCGCTCCGCCTGGGCCTGCACGAGGGTGAGGGCATAACTGAGCGTCTGGCTGCTGAGGGTGCCGACGAGAGCGCGGGCCTTCATCATCCCCTTCTCCCGATCCGCGGCCTGGGCGATGGCCTCCCAGGCGGCCACGGCGGTGCGACCGCCCTGCTTGGCCACGGCGGACTTCAGCTCCGCCTCCTGCTTCTCGAGGCGGGCCCAGTTTTCCCCATCCCGCAGGGTGCGGAGAAAGCCCTCCCAGCGCTTGAGGTTGTTCTCCAATCCGTAGACCTGATCCTGCACCGTGCGCCGTGCTTCGGCGGACGTGGCACCGTACTGGAGCAGGGCCTCGCGACGGCGCTTCCAGCTCTTCAGATTGAAGGGAATGGAGAAGTCCCGGGCATAGGCCATCTGGGCCAGGGTTTCCTGTCGCGCCGTGGCGCCGGGATGACCGCTGATGAAGACGGGCTCACCCACCTTGGCGCCGGCGGCGGCGAAGGGCAGGAAGGCCGCGGGCTTGTAGGGCTTGCCATCCTCGTAGACCCGGAAAAGTGAGAAGTCCAGGTCGTGGCGGGGGTACACGAAATTGTCGGGATCGCCGCCGAAGGCCGCCATCTGGGCCTCGGGCGCAGCCACCAGGCGCACGTCCGTGTGGCGCTTGTAGCCATAGAGCCAGGTTTCACCGCCGTTGTAGAGGCTCACGCTCTCCACCTGCAGGCCCGTGGCCTTCTGCTCCGCTTGCTGGAGCAGCAACAGGGCGGCCTCGCGGGCCTTGCGGGCTTCCGCGGAGGCCATGCCAGGCTTCACCGCAGCGCCGACCTCTTTGGTGACCTCGCGCATCTTCTCCAGGGTGACGAGCACGAGCCCGGGCACCTTGCGCTCATCCTCCCGATTGGCGGCCGTGAAGCCATCGCGGATGTAGTCGTGGTCGGCGCTGCTCACCTGCTGGATGGCGCTGCGCCCCACATGGTGATTGGTGAGCACGAGCCCCTCGGCGCTGACGAAGCTGCCCGTGGCGCCGGGAAAGCGCACGGTGGCCAGGCGCAGGCGATCCAGGAAAGCCTGATCCACATCGACCCCATAGGCGGCCTTGATGCGCTTGGTGGGCACGTTGTCGAAGGTCCACATGCCTTCGTCGGCGCGAAGGGTAACGAGGGAAACCGCGGAGATCAGAAGGGCGGAGCGGAAGGTGAGCATGGTGACTCCTGAACGAAAGAAATTTAATTTGAACCACGAATGACGCGAATGAGCGCGAATGGCTTCGCGTCAATTCGCGTCATTCGTGGTTCAAAACGGCTTTAGTTGCCGCGGAGTTCGTCGGCCAGGTGTTTGGCGTCGAAGACCTTGTCGAGCACTTCGAGGATGGCGCGGGCATCCAGGGAGACGCCGCGGTTCACCTTGCCGTCGTAGTAGTAGTTGCCGGGCAGGCTCTCGATGTTGCCGTCGTAGATGAGGCCCACCAGTTCACCGTTGCGGTCCACCACGGAGGAGCCGGAGTTGCCGCCGATGATGTCCACGGCGTGGGCGAAGCCCAGGGGGGTGCTCATGTTCAGACCGGGCTGCTTGTCCATCCAACGCTTGGGCAGCGCGTACCAGCCATTCTCGGCCTCGGGGCCCCAGCCCCAGGCGCGATCGAAGAGGCCCGCGATCGTGGTGAAGGGCTGGGCCATGGTGCCGTTGGCGGGGTAGGTGGCCACCGGGCCGTAGGTAAGGCGCAGGGTGAAGGTGGCGTCGGGATAGGAATCCTTGCCGTACGTCGCGAAGCGGGCGCGGGCCAGGCGGCCCTGGTGCTCGTTCACCACGGCGGTGACCTGCTTATCCTGCAGCTCGCGGAACTTCCGGCCCAGGGGATCCAGCACGCGGGCCAGCTTCACCATGGAATCGGTGCTGGCGGCCACGGCCTTGGCACCGCCGTCGAGCAGGGCTTTGCGGGCTTCGGGATCCATGAGCTTGCTGCCTTCCACGAGGGCTTTGGCGGCCTCCTCGGGGGATTTACCGGCCAGGGCGGCCTTCACGAAGGGGTGATTGGCGCCCAGCTGAGCCTGGGCCTCTTTGAGACCAAAGGCGAAGGTGAGGGTTTCCAGGTCCTTGTCGAAGGGCGCGGGGGACACGGCGACGAGGCGCTTCTTGAGGGCCTCCACCTGCACGGGGGACTGGTACTCGGCCAGCCGCTTCTCCGCGGGCTTGGGCAGTTCTTCGGACAGGCGCACCAGGGTGAGCGCGCTGGTCAGGAGCTGGCTGCCGCGGGTGTTCAGGAAGAGCTGTTCCTTCACGTGGGCCTTGGCCACCTTCATGGCGGCTTCAATGTTCGTCCAGGACTGGCTGGTGGTGGCGGCCAGCTTGGGATCCTTGGCCACGGCATCCTTGAGGGCCTTCTCCTTGGCGGCGACCAGATCCATCTGCTCCTTATCCTTCAGGCCCTTCAAATGGCCCTTGATGGCCTTGAGGGTGTTCTCGATGCCGAAGATCTGGGTGTTCACCTTGAGCATGTTGGCTTCGCTCTGGGCGCCGTAGGCCTTGAGCACGGCCACCTGATCCTCCAGGCTCTTGATGCGCAGGGGCAGCACGCTGTCGGCCATGAAGGCCATCTGGGCCTTGGTGAAGAGGCGCGACGTGTTGCCGGGGTGGCCGCTCACGAAGGTGAGGTCGCCATTCTTCAGGCCCGTCTTCGTCCACTTCAAATGCTGGGGAGCCTCGTAGGGCTTGCCGTTCTCGTAGACACGGAAGAGGGAGAAGTCCACGTCGTGGCGGGGGTAGGTGAAGTTGTCGTGATCGCCGCCGAAGAAGGCCACCTGCTGCTCGGGGGCCATGACGAGGCGCACGTCGGTGTGCTTCTTGTAGCCGTAGATCCAGTACTCGCCACCCTGGTAGAGGGTCACGGGCTGACAATCCAGGCCACTCTTCTTGCCGGCCTCATCGACCAGGGCCGTGAGGGCCTTCTGGCGGGCGTCCAGGGCGTCCTTGTCGGAGGCACCCTTCTTCACGGCGCCATTCACCTTCTCGGTGACGTTTTCCATGGTCATCAGCGTGAAGAGCTCGAGGCCCGGAACCTTGAGTTCGGCTTCCCGATTGGCGGCCACGAAGCCGTTCACCAGGTAGTTCTTCTCGCCAGGGCCGGAGACGCGCTGGATCCAGCCGCGGCCCACGTGGTGGTTGGTGAGGACAAGTCCATCCTTGCTCACGAAGGAGCCCGTGCCACCGGGGAAGCGCACCACGGAGAGGCGCAGGTGATCCAGCCAGGCCTGGCTGGGCTCGAAGCCGTACTTCTCCTTCATCTTCTTGATCGGCAGGTTGTCGTACGTCCACATCCCCTCGTCCACACGGGCGAAGGCGGCGGTGGCCAGGAGAAGGGCAAGGGCGGGCAATCGAAGACGCATGCGAGGCTCCGGGAAGGATTTGAGAGGGATCAAGTTTATCCTTCCGTCCTGCTCCAGCCGATGGCTTGGGGTGAATGGAGGGGTCGCAGGGATCCCTTGAGGCATAGATGTGATCTGAGTCCTGGCAATAGCTTAGACTCAATCTCAAAATTTGAACTTCCTCGGAGTCCCCTCGTGCGCTTGAACCGCTGCCTCGTTCCCCTCCTCGCCCTCCTCCCCCTCGTCGCCCAAGAGAAAGCCAAGGAGCCCGAAGGAATCTCCGACAACAGCTTTCTCATCGAAGAGGCCTACAACCAGGAGAAGGGCGTCGTTCAGCACATCTTCAATTGGCAGCGGTTTCAAACGGATCACAGCTGGGTCGGCACATTCACCCAGGAGTGGCCCATGGGGGGCCAAACCCACCAATTCAGCTACACCCTGCCCTACCTTCATCAACCGGATGTGCCCAACGGTTTGGGCGACGTCTTGCTCAACTACCGCTACCAGGTGATCGGTGGCGATGAAAAGGACCTCAGCTTCTCCCCGCGCCTCAGTGCCATTTTGCCCACGGGAGATTACAAACGCGGCCGGGGTACCGGTGCCCTTGGGGCTCAGGTGATGCTGCCCCTCAGCGTGCCGATGACGGAAACGTTGTTCGCGCACTTCAACTTGGGCGCCACCGTCATCCCCAAGGCGAAGAATACGGTTGGAGACACCGCGGACAGCTTCGGCACCACCACCGGATTCAGCGTGATCTGGCGGCCCCACCCCGAATTTAATGTGATGCTTGAAGCCATCCACACCACCCAAGAGGTCGTGGTCGGCCCGAATCTCAAAGAGAAAGAGAAGGCCACCTACCTGAACCCCGGCATCCGCTGGGCCTACAACTTCGCCAGTGGCCTGCAGATCGTCCCCGGCCTCGCCTACACCTATGGCGTGGGCTCCTCCAAGGGGGATAACGCCGTCTTCCTCTACATCAGCTTCGAACATCCCTTCGGCAAGCGCTGAGGCTGCACCGTCCTTACCAAGGGGCCGGAGCGTTCGCTCCCCGGCCCCTTGGTATGAGGTCGGTAAGGATCAGAAGCCGAACTTGATCCGCGCGGCCAGCGTGCGGGGCGGGATCACGTGGGTGCCTCCGAACACGCTCATGAAGTTGTAGAGGCCCTTCTCGTCGGTGAGGTTCAGCAAGTCGGCGCCAGCCTCCAAGCTGCGGCGGCCGGAGAGCTTCCAGCGCTGCCCGAGGCTGAGGTTCCAGATGGTGCGGGGCTTGATGCGCCAGGTGCCCTCACCGTCCAGCCGCACGTACTTCGTGCCGAATTCTAGATCGGGGTTGCCCGCGGCCTTGCCGGGATCCCCGGACACGAGGCCGGAATCGTAACGGCCCACCAGTTGGGTGTAAAAGCCCGTTTCCTCGTAGCGGAGGCCCGCCTGGGCGGAGACCTTTTGATCGTGATCCACCAGGAAGCGCTCGCCGGGAGCGGCTTCGGGTGATTCCAGCTGAAGTCCCCCCACCACCGGCGCCTCGAAGAGGGCCCGGGTCTTCCCGAAGGAGAGGTAGGTGCTGAACGTCTTGCTGAAGCTGTAGTCCACGCGCACGTTCAGGCCGCGGAAGAGGCCCCGGGACGCGGCCACGGGAAAGAGCACCCCTGAGTTGAGGAACTGTTCATTGTCGGCGGCGTTGTGGCTCTTCTTCTCCCAGTACTCCACGGAGACGCGGCCCCACTTGCCCAGGGCCTGCTCCACGCCATAGCTGAAGGAATCCTGCAGCTCGGGACGCAGCGGGGGGACCTTGGAACCGGCGCCCGGGCCCAGGTTCCAGGCCTGCTGGCTCGTGGACAGGGCCAGGTTTTCATTTTCGGGCGTGATCATCAGCCGGTCGTAGCTGGCCCGAAGCACGGGGCCCAAAGAAGTGCGGTAGCTGAGGCCCAGGCGGGGTTGCACTTGGGTCTGGGTGAAGTCCCGCACGGTGTAGCGATCCGCGCGCAGGCCTAGCCCCAGGAAGAGCGGCCCCCGGTGCAGGTCGTACTGCACGAAGGCGCTGGCCAGGGCCGATTGAATGGATTCGTCGTAGGTGAAGATGGCCCCACCCCCGGTGGGGCTGTAGGGATAGAAGGGGCTGGTGGCGCTGTTCAGTTCTGGATTCGCGGGGTCCGTGATGGTGAAACGGAAGGCCTCGTGGATCGGGAAGGCCACGTATTGCAAGCCCGCCTTCACGGAGTCCTCGGCCCCGAAGCGCTGGCTGTAGGTGGCCTGGAGACCCCGGTTGCCCAGGCTCCGATCCTGGGTGGCCCAGATGGGGAAATCGTGGCTGCCAGGGCCCGCGATCTCATCGCTGGGCTCCAAGCGGGACCGGGAATGACGCACGTAGGCGGACACATCCAGGCTCCGGGAGGCGCTGAAGAGGTGCGTCCAGGCGAGGCTGACGTTGGCGTCGGTGCCCACGGAGCGCTGATCCTGGTCCCGGGCCGCCTGGCTCAGCAGGTTGGGAACCTCCCGGTGGGTGCTGCCGCCGCCGAAGGAGAGCCGGAGGGTATCGCTGTCGCCCAGCACCCAGTCGAAGCGCGTGAACAGGCGCCCGGTCTGGCCCGCATTGTGGAGATTCTCGAAGTTCACGGGATCCGAGAAACGGTCGCTGCGGCTGGCGGCGCCGGTGACGAACCACCCGAAGTGATCGCTACCGCCCCTCATGCTGAGTCCCGCTTCCGCCGTGGCGAACCGGGCCACGCCGAAGGTCACGTCCCCCTCGGCGCCATCGGGGGTGCCGAGGCCGGATTTAGAGGTCACCGCCACCACCGCGGCGGGCTTGCCGCCATGTTCGGCGCTGATGCCCCCCGTGATCACCTCCAGGCTCTCCACCTGGCTGGGATCCAGGCTGTTGGAGAAGGTGAGCTGCATCTGATCCGTCACCGGGATGCCATCGACCACGTACATCACCTGCCCGTGGCTGCCCTTCAGGTGGAAGCGGCCATTCTCGTCCTGGATCACCCCGGGGGTGGCGATGAGGATGCTCTCCATGGCCCGGCTGCGCACCGCGGCGGGGCTGATGCGAATGGAGCTCTTGTCGATGTCCAGGTGGACGCTGGGGTGGTCTTCCACCATCTCCAGGCTCTCCTCCACCACCACTTCGGCGGAGGCCTCCTGCAGCTTCACGGTGAGATCGATGGGCAGGGCCGAGCGCAGCTCCACTTCCTGGTGGAGGTCCCGGTACCCCGCCGCCTGCACTTCCAGGTGGTAGTCGCTGAAGGGGATGTTGTGCACGGTGTAGCGGCCTTGGGCATCGCCCCGGACCACCTGCTTGTACCCGCTGATGCGCTGGGAGAGGGTGATCACCGCCCCGGCCACCGGCTTACCCTGGGCATCCACCACCTGGCCCCTGAGCGTTCCGCTGGAAACGGCCGTTGCCGCCAAACTGGGCAGTGCGCAGAGCAGGCAAAGGGTCCGAGGCAGGGTCACGTAGCGCTCCTTAATAGAATTCTTTTCCATCTAAGGATCTACGTCAAGCCTAAACCCCCGGCCCGTCTGTACGAATCCAGCCTGCACCCTGCTCGGGAGACCTTTGCCATGACCAAGAAGAAGAAGCTCATCGCGATCGGCGGCGGCATCGCCCTCCTACTCGTCGTGGGCGTGGCTGCCAGCAGCGGCGATAAGGGCCAGGGGGTCCAGCTGGCCACCGTGGAGCGGGAGTCCCTGCAGGCCAAAGTCAGCGCCAACGGCAAGGTGCAGGCGGTCACCAAGGTGGACATCAGCGCCAACATGATGGGCAAGGTCACCCGCCTGGCCGTCCGCGAGGGCGATGTGGTCAAGAAGGGTCAGTTCCTCATGGAGATCGATCCCTCCCGTTCCCGGGCCAGCACCGCTGGCGCCGAAGCCTCCATGCAGGCCCTCACCCAGGATCTCGAGAGCGCCAAGGCCCGCTTCGCCCAGGCCAAAGCCGATTTCACCCGCGCCGAGCGGAACCGCAAGGAAGGCATCATCAGCCAGGCGGATTATGAGGTGCAGCGCACCAACCTGGTGACCGCCGAGAACAGCGCCCTCTCCGCCCAACGCCGCCTGGACCAGGGCCGCGCCGGCGTGGCCGAGGCCCGCGTGAGCCTCAACTACGCCACCATCACCGCGCCCATGGATGGCGTGGTCACCGCCCGCCGCATCGAACAGGGGGAAACCGCCGTCATCGGCGTCCAGAACCAGCCCGGCACCGTGCTGCTCACCATCAGTGACATGAGCAAGATCGAGGCGGAAATGGAAGTGGACGAAGCCTCCATCCCCTCCGTGAAGCTGGGCCAGGACGCCCAGATCCGCATCGACGCCTACCCCAATCAGATCTTCCAGGGCGAAGTCACCGAAGTGGGCGGCAGCCCCATTGTGAAGACCGGCGCCAATGAAGCCATCAAGTTCAAGGTGAAGGTCCGCATCAAGAATCCCCCCCTCACCATCAAGCCCGGCCTCAGCGCCCAGGCGGACATCTTCACCGGCAGCCGCCCCAACGCCCTTGCGATCCCCTACCAGTCCCTCGTGAGCCGTGAGATCAAGCTCAAGGCCGGCGAGACCTTCAAGCCCGGCCAGCCCCGGGAGGAAGAAGGCGTGTGGCTGCTCAAGGACGGCAAGGCCGAATTCAAGCACGTGAAAACCGGCCTCCTGGGCGATATGAAGGTGGAGGTCACCGAAGGTCTCCAGGGTGGCGAGAAGGTGGTCACTGGCCCCCAGCGCATCCTGCGTGATCTGAAGGGAAGCGAGAAGCTCCGCGAGGAGAAGAAGCCCGCCCGCGACGACGCCAAGAAGAACTAGGCGCTCCCATGAGCCTCCAGGAACTCCTCCGGATCGCCCTTCGGGCCATCCGCGCCCACAAGATGCGCAGCTTCCTTACCCTGCTGGGCATCATCATCGGCGTGTCCACCATCGTGGGCGTGGTGGGCGTCATCAGCGGCCTCAACCGCTACGTGGCCGAGAAGGTCATCGTGATGGGGCCCGATGTCTATATCCTCACGAAGTTCGGCATCATCCGGAGCCGCGAGGAGTTCCTCCAGGCGGTGAAGCGGCCCCCCATCCGCTATCACGAATTCGAACGCCTCCAGGCCGCGGACCTCTCCACCGTCGCCCAGGTGGGCGCGGGCACCGGCACCACCATGGCCGTGAACAACGGCGACAAACGTCTGCCGGATGTGCAGGTGGTGGGCGCAACCGCCAATTTCGCGGACCTCTTCAGCCTGGAGATCGAAGGCGGCCGATTCTACACCGAGGCCGAGGATCGCGCTTCCGCCAACGTGGCCATCATCGGCGCCAACACCCGCGAGGAGCTGTTCCCCTACCAGGATCCCCTGGGTCGCACGGTCCTCGTGGGGGGCCTCCCCTTCCGGGTGATCGGCGTGATGCCCAAGCAGGGCCGGAGCATCGGCTTCAACCAGGACGGCCGCATCTACATCCCGGTTCAGGTGTACCGGAAGAACTTCATGCCCCCCAACCAGAGCCTCGAGATCTACGTGAAGTCCCGGGGCGGCGTGGAGGGTTTGCCCGCCAGCCAGGATGAGGTGCGAGCCTTCTTCCGCTCCCTCCGGCACACCTCCTGGTCGGCCCCCGATCCCTTCGGCATCCTCAATCAGGAAGCCCTTCAACAGCTCTGGAAGGCCATCAGCGGCGCGGCCTTCATCCTGCTGGTGCTGATCTCCTCCGTGTCCCTCGGCGTGGGCGGCATCGTGATCATGAACATCATGCTGGTGAGCGTCGCCGAGCGAACGCCCGAGATCGGGATCCGCATGGCCCTGGGCGCCCGCAAGAAGGACATCCGCCGCCAATTCCTGCTGGAGGCCGCCCTGCTCAGCCTCTTCGGTGGCATCCTCGGCGTGCTGCTCGGAACGCTGGGCGTCATGGGTGTCAACGCCATCACCGGCTTCCCCGCCCAGGTGACCGTACCCATCATCGCCACCAGCGTCATCCTCAGCACCATCGTGGGCCTCGCCGCAGGCTTCCTGCCCGCGCTCCGGGCCTCCCGTCTCGTCGTCATCGACGCCATCCGAGCGGAGTAGCCCCGATGAAGCCCCCTGCCTTCCTCCGCGCCATCGGCACCGAAAACATCGCCTTCGCCTTCCGGGCCATGAAGGCCCAGAAGCTCCGCAGCTTCCTCACCCTCTTGGGCATCGTGGCCGGCGTGGCCACCGTCATCGCCATGGTGAGTTTCGTGGCCGGCTTCAACGCCGCCGTGACCGACAGCTTCTCCAGCTTCGGCACCACCCTCGTTCAGTACCAGAAGTACGAACCCCGCTTCGGCGGCGGTGGGCGCCTCCCCGAGGATCAGCTCCGCCGGAAGGATCTCACCGTCGAGGATGCCAAGGCCCTCAAAGAGCTGAACACACTGGCTTCCGCCGTGAGCCAGGAACGCTACCTCTTCGGCCCCGCCGGCGCCGCGGTGATCGTGAAGAACGAGAAGGGCAAGGAGGCCAACGGCCCCAACATCTGCGGCACCAACCCCGACTACGCCCCCTCCAACAATTCCGCGGTGGCCGACGGCCGCTTCCTCGTGGAAGCCGATGTCACCCACGCCACCCGGGTGTGCGTGGTGGGCGAGGACGTGGTGCAGGCCCTCTTCGGACAGAAAGACCCGCTGGGCCGCCAGGTGTACGTCAACGGCGTGCCCTTCAGCATCGTCGGCGTCCTGGAGAAGAAGGGCGGCCTCTTCGGCGGCAGCGCGGACAACATCCTCCTGATGCCCATCACGACTTTCGATGAAATGTGGCCCCAGGTGAAGAATGGCGGCGGCGACACCATCCACATCGCCACGGTGCCCAAGGATCCGGCCCGCATGTACGAGATGATGGATCAGGGCACGGCCATCCTCCGGGCCCGCCGCGGCCTCAAGGCCAGCGAGCCCAACGACTTCGCCATCTTCACCAGCGAGGGCAACCTCAAGTCCTTCCAACAGGTCACCAGCGGCATCGCCGGCGCCATGATCCTCATCGCCTCCATCGCCCTGCTCGTCGGCGGCGTAGGCGTCATGAACATCATGCTCGTCACCGTCACCGAGCGAACCCGCGAGATCGGCGTGCGCAAGGCCCTCGGCGCCAAGCGCGCCGACATCGCCGCCCAGTTCCTCGTGGAGGCCGTGGCCCTCACCAGCGTGGGCGGGGCCGTGGGTATCGCCATCGGGTTGGGCGTGCCCCAACTCGTCAAAGCCCTCCTTGATTTCCCCGCCGCCGCCCCCCTCTGGAGCGTGATCCTCGGCTTCGGTGTCAGCACCGCCGTGGGCATCGGGTTCGGGCTGTGGCCCGCCATGAAGGCCGCCAAGCAAGATCCCATCGAAGCCCTCCGCTACGAATGAGGCGTTGAGTTCGGGTGGGCCTGGGCCACTGTGGCTGGGCTCCCTTCGGTCGCACGCCAATTGCTCCCCCGCGAACGCACCCGCCCCCGGCGGGTGCTCCCGGTCGCCTCCGGCTCCCGGAGCGGGTCCCGCGGCCCGCCATGAAGGCCGCCAAGCAAGATCCCATCGAAGCCCTCCGCTACGAATGAGGCGTTGAGTTCGGGTGGGCTTGGGCCACTGTGGCTGGGCTCCTTACCCTCGAGATCAAAATCTCACTACGTTTCCCACGACGATCTGATGGGACTCCATGCCCGGCTCCCGCCAAAGCGGGTAGGCCACCGTGATGAGGAAGAGGCGGCCGATGGAGCTCTTCAAATTGCCGAAGCGGAACCCGCCGCCCACATCCGCATAGGTGCGGCTCCACTTCCCCGAGTCCGCGCGGCGGATGGCGCCGGCATCCGCGTAAACCACGAATCCCACCCGGAGGATGCCGAGCAGGTTGAGGTCCGTGATGGGCCGCTCCTCCAGGGAGAACACCCATCGGCGATCCCCCAGCAACAAGTGGTTGGCATATCCCCTCAGGCCCTCCATTCCCCCGAGGTAGAGCAGGTTCTCCGGATCCGGTCGCCGGGCGAGGTCCAGCTGCAGGTTCACGGCCTGGGTGAGGTGGGGCAGTCCGTAGTGGTAGGCCGTGAAGCTCCCGGAAGCCAGCGCATCCCGCCACCCCCCGGATTCCCGCCGGCCGCCGCCCTTCGCCGCCATCAGCAGCAGAACATCCGGGCCGGGCATCCAGCCTTTGCGGAGGTCGGCCTCGAAGAAGGGAGCCTGTTCCTGGCTGCCCATGAACTTGGCATACAAGCCCAGGCGGAAGCTGGCATCCCACCCCAGGTTGTAATCCTCCGTGTGGCTCATGGCCGCCAGGTCCCGGAAGTCGTGGAAGGCATCTTCGAAATAGTTCCAGCTCAAGTGGAAGCCTTGGAAACGCTTCGACTCGAGGCTGGGTGGCGCCAGCGGACCCTCCGCCATGGCCAGAGGATCCACCACCCGGTAGGGATCCCGCCCGATCCGCAGCAAGTCGAGCCCGCCTCCCATCCGCACCACGCTGGCCCCCTTCGGGGCCTGAGCCCAGGTGCCATCGCTGTGGAACCAGTCGACCTTCGTGGGGAATTCATAGGCGGTGCGCCGCAGGTTGTACACCGAGGCGAGGGAATCTGAAGAACCGAGGCTGAACGTGAGGGACCAAGGCGTGGCGAGGCCCCGATAGGGTCGACCCACCTCCAAGCCCCGGGTCCTTCCATCCGAGAGCGTCTGGTACTGGGAGGCGAAGGTCCAGCTGCTCCCGAAGAACTGCCGATCCTGGTACAGCACCGTATCCGTGGATCGCTCCGTGACCCGCTCATGGCTGACCGTCAGATCCTTGCCCCGCCCCAGGAGGTTGGCCTCCTTAATGGAATATCCAAAGCTCCGTTGCTCGCCCACCTGGGATACGCCGCCACTGACTTTCAGCGTCCAGGCATCCTCGGTCCGGACCACGGCCCGCACGCGGCCATCTGGTTCCACCACAGGATCGATGAAGGCCTCCTCCAGGAAGCGGAAGCTCCGGAGGTTCCGCTCCGCCTCCTGCACCTCCCGGGCCACCACCCGATCCCCCGCCTTGAAGGGGATCTCCCGGGCCACCACCTGCTCCCGCGTCCCCATGTGCAGGGCGTTGGCGGCGCGCCCGAGCCAGTGATCCTCGTGGGGACGGGAGGGATCGAAGACGTTGCCGATGCGGATCTCCACCGCCGAGTAGCGCGCCCCCTGGGCCTCCAGCCGCTCCCACACATCCGCGGGAAGCTTCGGGGATTGGGCCGACAACGCCAGCAGCCCCAGCAAGGGCACGGCAAGCCGTTGGAACCATCGGAGCATCAAACCTCACGGTGCGTTACCCAGTCTGCCCCCGAAGGCCCGCCTTGGGGGCGGCGACCCAATCTCACCTCCCCGGGGGGCCCACCCGATGAAGGCTCCATCCATTGGAGGCCCCATGCGATACCTGACGTTCCCTGCCCTCACCCTGCTCCTGGCCCTGCCCGCCTTCGCGCAGGAGCACGGCCATGGCGCCCCGACCGCCGAGGCCAAGGGCAAAGCTCCGGTCGCGGCGCCCACCGACCTCCTCGATAGCCCCAGCGCCGCCCTGAGCGAGTTGCAGGCCGGCAACGGACGGTTCGTGGCCAGCAAGCGCACCCGCACCCTCGAGACCGCCAAGGACGCGGGCCGCCGCACCGAGCTGGCCAAGGGGCAGGCCCCCTTCGCCGTCATCGTCACCTGCTCCGATAGCCGTGTGCCCGACAACCTCGTCTTCGATCAGGAAATGGGGCGCCTCTTCACCATCCGCGTGGCCGGGGAACTCCTCGAGCCCGGCGGCATTGCTTCCGTGGACTATGCGGTGGAGCACCTGGGCTCCAAGGTGGTGATCGTCCTGGGCCACGCCTCCTGCGGCGCCGTGAAGGCCGTGCGGGATGCCAAGGGCAAGCCCCTGCCCGGCAACCTCTGGGCCTTCCAGGCCGGCATGGCGGGATTGCTGGAGACCAACCCCGCCGACCCCAATGAGGACGGGGCCGCCTACCTGGCCCGCCTCGTGGAGCAGAACGCCAAGCGCCAAGCGCAGATCCTCGTGGATCGCAGTGAAGAGGTGCGGCATCTCGTAGGCAGCGACAAGGTGTGGGTGGTGCCCGCCGTGTACGACCTCGCCAGCGGCAAGGTGAGCTTCTTCAAGCCCCTCTCCGCCCCCGAGGCCGCCCACCACTAGCTTCCTTTCAAGCCCCGCCCGCGCGGGATAGGCTGGAATTCCTCCCGGAGTTTCCATGCCCCTGCGCGACCGTGTGAAGGCCGCTGTCCAGAAGACCAAGGCGCTGCCCGCCAAGGCCAAAGCCCTGCCCGCGAAAGCCAAGGCCCTTCCAGCCAAGGCTCGGGCCGCCGTGGCCGCCCACAAGCAGCGCCATGCCCCTTCTGGCTTCGAATTCGCCCTGGCGGACCGCGTGGGCCAGCTCCGCCCAGACCACTGGGATGCCCTCGTGGCGGGCCACGGCGTCTGCTTTTCACGGACCTACCTTGAGGCCCTGGAGACCGCCGGGCCCGAAGGCATGAAGGGTCACTTCGTCCTCATCTACCGCGAATCCAAACCCGTGGCCGCCGTGGCCTGCCAGAGCCTCTTCATCGATGGCGCCGCCCTGCCCGCCCGCACGGAGCCCACCCGCGCCAAGGCGGTGCGCGACAAGGGCCTCGCCAAGCTCCGCCAGCGCATCCTCATTTGCGGCAACCTGCTGGGCTGGGGTCCCCAGGGCGTGGCCTTCGCGACTGACGAGGATCCCACCGCCCTCTGGCCCGCCGTGGCCGAAGCCCTCTACCGCATCCGCCGCGCCGACAAGCTCTTCGGCGAAACGGACCTCGTGATGATCAAGGATCTCTCGCTCCGCGAAGCCGAGGCGGATGAAGCCCTCCACCCCTTCAGTTACCGGCCCTTCGAGACGGAACCCAACATGGTGTTGGAGCTGCGCCCCGAGTGGCATTCCTTCGAGGCCTATCTGGCTGCCCTGAAGAGCGACTACCGCTCGGGCATCAAGAAGCAGATCAAGGATGTGGAGGCCGCGGGCATCACCGTGGAGCGCCTCGACCCCGAAGGCCTCCGCCAGCATGCCCCGGCCATCGATGCGCTCTACCACCAGGTGCATGACCGTCAGAAGATGCGGCTCATGACCATCCATCCCCGGTGGATCCCCACCCTCGCCGAGCGCTTTGGCACCGACTTCCGCACCACCATCCTCCGCGCACCCGCGCAAGGCAAGGTGCTCGGGTTCATCACCACCCTGAAAGATGGCGAGGGCGCCATCGGCTACTACGTGGGCTTCGACAAGGAGGCCGCCGCCACGGGCCTGCCCCTCTACCTCCGCCTCCTCTATGCGCTGGTGGAGGATGCCATCGACCTCAAGGCCGCCTGGGTCTCCCTGGGGCGCACGGCCCTGGAGCCCAAGGCCAAGCTCGGCGCCAAGCCCCAGCCCCTCCGCTGCCTCATGCGCCACCGCATCCCCGCCCTCAACCAAGTCGTGAAGGCCCTGCTCCAGGTGCTGCCGGAGCCCGCGCAGGCCCCCAAGCGCACGCCCTTCAAACCCACCAAACCCTAATCCATCCCTTCAAGGCCGCCCCACCCATGCTGTTGCGACGCGCCCCCTTCATCCTCCTTCCAATCTTTCTGATCGGCTGCACCCCGCCCCTGACAGCCCTGAAATCCTCAGGGACGGTGACCGTGGAAGTCTCCATTCGGGGGTACCACCTCAACGACCCGGAAGCCCAGAGCAGGTTCGAGAAGGGCGTCCGCGTCGCACTGGCCCAAGAATTGGGACCGGAGCTCCGGGTCGTCGAGGCTCCATCTGGCAAAGGCCTTCCCAGCGTCCAAGTGACCCTGCTTTGGCCTGAACCCGCCGAAGTCCCCACGATGCTTACGTCGCTCCAACGAGCACCAGGAACCTACCTGAGCAACGTGACCGAACAAGCACTCACCCTCGGACTCGCGCCTCATAGTCTCGAGGATCGAATGGCCCTCATTGGCGTGGATCGAGATGTGTTTCGAAGCTATCAGGCCGATGTGGAGGGGAAGGCCATCTTCGAATGGGGACCCTTCGAGAAAACCGCGAAGCGAGCACGGTTGAAGCAGCTGGGCTTCACACCCTTCCTCTTTTCAGGGCATTACCAAATTGTCGAGGCCGGTGGACGCCGTGGCCTTGGCACCGGCCTCTTCCTCGGATGGGAATCCGTCAAACACATGGACCCCCTCCCCTCGAGCCCTGAAGCCCCCACGGAAGCCCAGGTGATCCAGGCTTCCGCCCGAGGGTTGGCTCGGCTCCTCCGCAAGCGTTGGTCCTGAGCCGTGGACCACGCCTGCGGAAGGCTTGAAGACGGCCTGAACTAAGGGGTCCGCACGATGGCGGCGGAAACCGCCTGATTCATGCCTGTGGCGCTGCGGGATACCACCTTCAGGTGCAGGGTGCCCTGGGCGGGCAGGTTGAAGCCCACCTCCGTGGCCTCGAGCAGGGGGCTGATCTGTTCGTAGTCATCGTCGCTGCCCGTGAAGGAGCGCCAGACACTGTAACCCCGGGCATTGGCCACGGCCGTCCAGCTGAGGCGCCCGCCCGTGATGGTCAGGCCCGTGGGCGCATCCGGTCGCCCTTCGCCGGGAATCCAAACATCCATGTAGCCCTTGGGCTCGGAGATGTTGCCGACCTTGTCCACGGCGCGAATGGTGTAGCGCTGGTATCCGCCGGGGGCATCCTTATCGAGGTAGGCATCGGCGCCCAGGGCGGGATCGCTCAGGATGGGTTTCGGGGTAAGGCGTTCGGGCGTTCCCTGGGGTGCACCGGGCTTGGCCTCGCCCTCCACCACGGTGTAATTCAAAGCCTGGCGATCCACCACACAGCCCGCGTAATCCGACGCGGGCACGTGAGCCCAGCTGAGGGCAACATTGAAGTGCTCGGGGCTGCCTTCTTGAAGGTCCAATGCATTGGTATCCGGCGCACCCGGGGGCACCACATCGGGCAGTTTCACTTCGAGCACCTCGCTGAGAGGTCCCTCCACCAGCCGTCCGAACTCCAAGGTGCGGGCCTGCACGCGGTAGTAGAACGAGGTGCCACCGTACTGCGCCACATCCGCGGGGAAGGTGATGGTGTAGCGCTCGGTGGTCACCTGACCATCATTCACCCGGGCGAATTCCCCAGGGCCCACACTGGTGACCAGTGAGGCGCGGTGATCCTTCCGAGCGGATGCTTCCCTGAGCCCCGATCCCGACTGGGCCACGCGGCGCTGATTCGCGACGGCGAAAAGTTCGGGGGTGCTCACCACGGAGAAGGCCTTGGCGGACATGGGCGTCGTCGGAGCCGCCGCCGCCGCAAGCACCGAGGGCTTCACGACGATCATGGGAGCCGAGCTCGGCGTGGTGGCGGCAATGAGGCCTGGGCTCACCCCGGCGCCGGGGCTCGTGGTCACCCGGGCCATGAAGGCGGGGGACACGGTGCGGACGGGCCGCGGCATGCTCTTCCACTCGGTCTTCTGAGGCGCCTGGTAGATCACGTACTCGGTGGGGTTGCCCTGGGAGGGACGGGGCCATTCGAGCTGCACCTGAATTTCCTTGGGATGCTCCGGCTCCACCAACATGAGGTTGGGGATGGCGGCCCGCAGGCGGGCGGTGGCCTTGAGGTTGGGCACGGCCTTGAGGGCATTGGCATCCACCTTCACAGCCATCAGCGCTGAGTTCTTGGCGGTGGGGGCCATGGTCATCCCGAAGCCCTTGGGGCTCGTGACCGCAGGAGCCTTGGCCGCCTTGGGCGCCTTGTAAGCAGCCACCGGCCCGGCCTTGGTGGCAAAGGTCAGTTTCAGAGGCGAGGCCGTGCTCTTCAGCAGCTTCAGATCGCCGGCCTTCATCACCCAGCCCGCGGGCCGCATGAGCTTGCGACCGGGAACGGACGTGAGCACCGCGGTGCTGGCCTTGCCTTCGACTCCAGAGACCGCCAACTTGCTCTTCAGGAGGCCATCGCACACCTCCACCACGCCTTCCCCGGAATGCTCGGACTCATTGCCGCGCTGATCCACGGCGGTGATGGCATAGCGGTAGGACTGGCCGATTTCGAGCCCCGTATCCGTCCAGCTGGGGGTCGGGGTGGAAGCCACCTTCTGGAAGGTGCCCTTGCCCGTGGCGCGATAAACCTCGTAGGACTTCAGATCCGGATCCGGAGAGGCCTCCCACACCAACTGGGCGGGTGGAATGGAACCGTCGGTGCCGGAGACCAACTGCGTGCCCTTCGCCACCGCCGCCATCTCCTGGGTGGGGAAGGTGGCCAGCAGGCGAGAGGCGCGCAACTGCTTCACCTCACCCAAACTTCGGGTGGCCAAATGGGCGGGCGCGGCGGGGGCGGCGGGAGTGCCCGTGGGGATGACGCCGCCCGTGGGTCCGAGGAGCGGCGCCAGATCACGCGGCGCCATGGGCTGCTTCGCGGAGATGGCCAGGTTCAGATCCTTCAGGTGGGGATCCTGGAGGCGCATGGTCTGGGCCCCCCGGAGCTTGCCCAGGGCATCGGCCTCGGCCTTCAGCATGGGCTTGCCCGGCACCCGGGGCGCATCCAAATCCTTGGGCGTGCCGGCGATCAGGGGCGCGGTCTCCTGGGCGGTTTCGAATCCTCCGATGTCCACGGTGGTGACGCGATACACATAGGGCCGATCGTTCTGCAGATCGCCATTGCCCGCCGCGCGCCGATCGTCCGTAAAGACGGACAGCGCCGCAACGGGGCCCGCGCCGGGGAAGCGACCAGCTTTAACGCCCTCGCGGATCTGGCCGGAGAGGGCCGGGCTCAGGGCCGGCAAGGCCCCCGGCATGGCCGCAGACTCCCGGGCGGCCAGCTGGATCTCACGCACCTTGGTCCCCGTCATGGCGGTACCGGCGTTGCGCTTCATCTCCTTTTCCGTGGCCGAACTCCGGGCCAGGGCCTTCTGCATGCTGAGTTCGGGATCCTCAGCTTCCACCTTCACCATCTTCACGGGGGAGGTGGTGAGCTTCTTCCAGGGACCGGCGGCGGTTTCGGCGCGGTAGACCTGATACCCCGTGATGATGTCCGAGGCGGGGGCATCCCAGTTCAACAGCACCTTGCCATTGCCGCTCTGGGCGGAGAGGTTCATCACCGTAGGCACGGGGGTGGGCACGGTGATGTCGAAGGTCTTGGCGCAGGCGGCCTCGACGCTGCCCCCTTCGGGCAGTTTTACGAGGATCTTGTAGCGCCACTGCCCCTTGCCGGGAGCATCGGTGTAGGCGAGCCCCAGCACCTCCGCCGCGTCCGCATCGGAGTCGGCCCGGGCGTGAAGCGCGAGCATGTCCGACTTGGAAAGGCGACCGCCATTGCGCAGTTTCACGAACTGATCCGCCACCTTATCCGGCGTGAGGTCATCTAGTTTCACCTTGGCATCCGCCGAGGTGCGCCCCACCGTCCGCAGCTTGGTGGCCGGATCGTACTGGAGGTCGCTGTGGAAGATCGACATCATCCGATTGCGGTTCTCGGGCCGCATGGCCTTGATGCGGTCCTTGGCCCGCTCGCCCCGGAAGAACATCACGGGTTTTTTGTTCACCACCTTCCACTCGGGATGGCGATCATCCATCCGCATGCGGTAGAGGGTGACGCCCTCCGTGGGCATCTCACCGTGGGTGTTGGCCCAGCGCAGGACCACGGTCTTGTCGGGGCGCACGAGGCCGTTCAGGTGGAAGGTGCCTTGGGTTTTCCCCGGGGGCAGGAGCATCGCCTTCACCTGGCCCGCAGGCGAGGCCATGCGCGCGTTGGCGCTCGCGCGGGTGATGAGGGGGGCTTGGATGCCCTGGGGATCTCCGGGAGGGAGGGCCAGGATCAGGGCGAGGGGGGTCAGGCGGAAGGAGGTCAACATGGCGTTCCCCGGATCAGAAGTCGATGTGGGCGGAGGCGTCGCCCTCGAAGAGGCCGCCCAGCACGCTGTAGTGGAGGGTCACGACGCCGGAGAACTTGGGGTCCCCGGGCACCTGGAAGGCCAGGTTTGTGTGCAACTCTCCGCTGAAGAGGGTGATGTCGTAGTCATCCCAGAAGGTCGAGAACTCCATGCCGAACTCGGCACCCCCCGAGGCATCGATGGTGCCCCGGAAGCGGGGACCGCCACTGGCGGGGATCTCGATGACCAGGTCGCCGTTGGCCTTCATCCAGGCCCGGCCGTAAAGGGGGCCCCAATTGCGGCGGCCCGTGTCGAGGCTGATGCCGATGCCCGCCGCGAAGGTGGTGTTCTTGCCATTGAAGTCGGCCGTGAAGTAGCCGGTGCCCTCGGCGATGCCGGCCATGATGGCCTTGACCGGAGCCTCCTTGGTGCCGATGTGCAGGAACTTCTTATCCGGCGACAGGTGCAGCTGCACCAGGCCGATGTAGCGCATGGCGCCCCCGCCCTGGGAGATGTCCGCACCGAAGGTGGCGTCGAGGACGTTGGGCTTGCGGGTGAAGTTGATGTCGGCCCACACGTGGTTGTCGGCGGGCTTCTGATCCCGGGCGCAGAACAGCCACCCGTCCCCATGAATCTTGGTCGTGAAATTCTGGGCGATGTAGAGGTCCAGGGCGCCGTGGAAGGTCCGCTCGTCCGTGGTGCCCGCGTCCACGCCGGCGACGAGGGCGAAGCCCAAGTCCGGATCCGCCGTGCCCTTGATGTCCTTGGTGTCGCGGATCTCCTCGGGTTTGAAGTTCTGGGCCAAGCCGCCCAGGAACCCATACATCTCGAAGTCCGGCCCGAGGGGCACCGCCAGGTTGTCGGAGGCCAGGTGGCCCAGGGCGTAGAAGTAGGGGAAGGATCCGCCGCCCTTGAACCCGCGGCCGAAGCGGAAGCCTGCATCCAGCTTGTAGGGGGCCTCGCCGCTGTCGAGCATCAGCTGCCCCTCGCCCAGGAAGTAGGCGGTGGACACATCCTCACCGGCGACCTCCACATGGAAGCCCATGCTGGCCTTCAGCTGGCCCATGCCCGCCAAGTCCTGTTCCAGCGCATAGGGCTTTTCCAATTCCAAGGTGCCCTGGGTGACGTTCCCCTTTTCCGTGGTGAACAGCACGCGGTTGTAGAGGCCCGGCAGGAGTGGGTTCACCGCCACCTCGCCGCCGAACCCCACGAAGAAGCGGCCATCCTCCAGGGTTCCGAAACCATGCTCCGCCAAGCCGTAGTTGAAGCCCCACAGGTCCACGTTGGGGTGATCCTGCATGTTGGTCCAAAGGGCCCCGGCCATGCCCAGGCTGAGCTGGCCATCCTCGCCATCCGGGCTGCCGATGGCCTCCAGGATCATGTGTTCGAAGGGGAAGGAGGGGAGGTTCGCGCCGACGGTGTGGAAATCGAAGCGGCCCGAGAAATCCCAGCTGTTCGGGTTGAGCACGGCGCTGTCCAGCGCGATGTCCACGCCAATGAGGTCCGTCTTCAGGATCCGATCGGGGATCACCTGGATCTGCTCAAGGCCGTTCTGGGTGAGCTTGAAGGTGAGCGCGCCCTCGAACCCCTTCAGCAGGGGCGGAGCCTCCACAGTCACCTTGCCCGTTACCGTGGGCCCCTTTAGGAGCACGCCATCCACGAAGTTCAGTTCGAAGGGATCGAGGGTCACCGGGGCGATGTAGAGCATCAGCTTCGTGGCGGGGTCGATGTTCACCGCCAGATCCCCGGAGAAGAGGCCGTTGCCTTCGAACCAGCCCTTCTCCCCCGAGATGGAGACGGCGGGCTTCTCCTTGCTGACCAACACGTAGAGTTCCCCGGGCAGGGTGAAGAGGTACTGGGTGAGGTACACCCCCTTCCAATCGCCCTCCACGCCTTCCGGCGACTGGGAGTTGGAGAAGTCGCAGATGACGTTCGACCACGGCGCCTGGATCTTGTAATCCCCCAGGGGCACGGCGGCCGGCAGCTTCGCGGTACTCAGGTAGAGGCCGTTCTCGAACGAGACCGGCGCTTCGGTGAACACTGCCTCGCTCTTGAAGCCGGTGCCGAAGGTGAACCGCCCGCTGATGCGGCTGGTGGTGGCATCGAAGGCCCCCTTCACCACGGTCACCTGACCGCCTTCCACCTTGAGGTGATAGGCCGTGAGCCCCGAGGGGATGAGGTTCTCAGCCGGCAGGGGGAAGGAACCCGAGAAACCCTCGAAGCCCATCACCAGATCCCTCACTCGGGAGGCGACTTCGCTGCCGGGCCGACCTCCGCCGAGGGCGGGCGCGGAGGGCACCCAGCCCGTGATGACCACCGGGCTGGACCCCGTGATGTAGGGCTGCCCCGTGGCGCCCAACTTACCAAAGACGTTGAGGGGGAACTGCAGGCGTGCGGGGCTGCCCAGGCGGGGCTTTCCCTTCTCGAAACCGAAGGCCACCTTGTCCAGGCGCCAGGTGTGGCCCTTGTGCCGCAGCGGCAAGTCGACGGCCAGACTGTCCACCACCGACCCGGTGCCTTCCTTCGTGAGCAAGTGGCTGTCGAAGGCCACCGAGGCCAATTCCAGGCGAACGACCTCACCCGTGAGGGCGTGGCGCACGGCGCCATCCAATTCGATTCGCAGGGCTCCCTTCAACTGGGGAGGCTGCGCGCCGAAAGTCACTTCCGCCTTGAGCAAGGTGCCCGTGATGGCGCCCTCCGAGAGCGGCAGATCCCCGCCGGCCACGGTGCCCTGAAGCCCCGTCGGGGTGAGGGAGAGCCCCCCGATATCCAGGCGGATCCCCGCAAGGGTCGCCGTGCCTTCCAGGTGGGCCGCCTTGTCGGAGACCACGGCCTTCTTGAGTCGGTAGGTCCACCCCTGGTGGTCGTGGGTATACCCGGCCGCGAAGTCCGCTTCGACGCTGCCTTCGGCGGCGCTGCCCTTGAGCACCAGATTCTTGAAGGTGATCTTCAGGCGCATGCCCGGCGCGGGCAGCTCGATCACGCCCGTGCCCTCGAACTTTTCCGGCGTGGCATCCCCGGTGGGATCCACTTCCTTCACCGAGAAGCCCCCCAAGGTGAAGTGATCCACCTTCATCTTGGGCTTGAGGATGGCGTCGACGATCTTGCCCGCGATGGGCTTCAGGATCTGGGCCGCCGGCGGCAAGGGCAACGGCACCTGGGCCGCCAGGGGCAGGGCCGCCAGGAAGCCAAGGGTGAGCAACGCGCGTAAACGGGGCATGGAGGCCATGGGACCCTCGGGAGAAAGTGGAACTGGGATTCAGTGCCCCAGTCTTCCATATGAGGTCGGAATATCACAAGCCATGTTCAACCCTCGCAAACCAACATGACCATCAGCTTTCAGTCCGTCTTTGCTCCGGGTCAAACCCTTCGGCGCGGAACCCCGTAGGCTGGAGGCTCGGAGACCCCCATGGACGCCCAGGAATTCCGCCGTTACGGCTACCAGCTCATCGATTGGGTCGCGGATTACCGCGAAGGCCTTTCGCGCCTTCCCGTCATGAGCCAGGTGCAGCCCGGGGAGATCCGGGCCGCCCTACCCGACCACCCCCCCCAGCACGGTGGCCGCATGGATCAGGCCCTGGCCGCCCTGGATCGAGACGTGATGCCCGGCATCACCCACTGGAACCACCCCAGCTTCTTCGCCTACTTCCCTAGCAACACCAGCTACGCCTCCATCCTCGCGGACATCGTGGCCTCAGGCTTGGGCGTGCAGGGCATGAGCTGGCAGACGAGCCCCGCCGCCACGGAGGTGGAAGAGGTCGTCATGGATTGGCTGCGCCAGATGGTGGGCCTGCCCGCGTCGTTCACGGGCGTCATCCACGACACCGCCAGCACCGCCACCTTCACGGCCCTGCTCTGCGCCCGGGAGCAGGCTTCCGCCTTCAGCCAAAACGCTGGCGGCCTCCAGGCCCTGGACGCGCCGCTGATGGTCTACGCCTCGGACCAGGGCCACAGCAGCATTGAAAAGGCCGCGCTACTCGCGGGCTTCGGCAAGGCCAACCTCCGCCTCATCCCCACCGATGATGCCCATGCGCTTCGTGTGGACCTGCTGGAAGCCGCCCTCGCCGAAGACCTCGCCGCCGGCCGGAAGCCCTGCGCCCTCGTGGCCTGCATCGGCACCACGGGCACCACCGCCGTGGATCCATTGGCGAAGATGGCAGAGCTCGCCACGCAGCACGGCCTATGGCTCCACGTGGATGCTGCCATGGCCGGCACCGCCATGGTGCTGCCCGAGTGCCGAGCCCACTGGGCGGGCATTGAGCGCGCCGATTCCCTCGTCTTCAACCCCCACAAATGGATGGGTGTGGGTTTCGATTTCAGCGCCTACTATGTGCGCGATCCCCAGCACCTCATCCGCGTCATGAGCACCAACCCCAGCTACCTGCAGACCAAGCAGGACGGGGAGGTCAAAAACTTCCGCGACTGGCACATCCAACTGGGCCGTCGATTCCGCTCCCTCAAGCTCTGGTTCTACCTCATGGACGTAGGAGTGGAGGGCCTCCAGGCCCGCCTGCGCCGGGACCTCGCCCACGCGCAGTGGTTGAAGGCCGCGGTGCAGGCCGCCCCCGGGTGGGAGCTCATGGCCCCCGTGGATTTCCAGACCGTGTGCCTCCGCCACGTGCCCCCAGCGATGCAAGGCGATGAAGCCGCCCTGAAGGCCCACAACCTCGAGATCGCCCGCCGGATCAACGAGGGCGGCCAAGCCTACCTCACCCCTTCGATGCTGAAGGGCCAGCAGATCCTCCGCGTGAGCATCGGTGCTGAAACCACGGAGCGTCCCCAGGTAGAAGCGCTCTGGGCGTTGCTGCAGGAAGCCGCGAGAAGCTGAGGGACTGCATCCTAACTCCACCTTGAAGCAACATCCCCCTCCGCCGCGGCTCCTACAAGGTGGAAATGGACCATCCCAATTGTGTATCAACGCCTCCAGGAAACCCCATGAGCCCTGAGCCTTCCCGCGCGAAACGCTGGGGCCTCCGAGTGGGCCGGATCCTGATCGGAGTCTTGCTCGCGAGCCTCCTCTGCCGCCTGTGCACCGCCGCCTTCCGCTGGCGAAATCCCACGCACAGCGCTTGGGATCCAGGCCTTGCCACCGCGGGGGTGCTCTGGATCCTGGCGGCCCTGACGGCGCACCTCGTCCGCCGCCATGCCCTCGCCGTGGACCTGTGGATCGTCTTTCTCCTTCAGTGGCTGATCCCGGGAGCGCTCCTGTGGCTCATCTTGTCCGCAGGCCACTAGTCCAGTTCGACCTCGGCCTCGATCTCCACAGGGATGTTGAAGGGCAGTTCCGCCATGCCCACGGCGCTGCGGGCATGGGCGCCCCGTTCGGGGCCATAGAGGTTGAGGATGAGATCCGAACACCCGTTGATCACCTTGGGCTGCATCGTGAAACCCGGCGCCGAATTCACCATGCCGAAGATGCGGCACCAGGCCTTCACACGATCCAGATCCCCCAGGGCCCGATTCAAACTGCCCAGCATGGCCAGGGTCGTGAGCTGGGCCGCCGTGTAGCCTTCCTCCACCGTGAGGTCCGAGCCCACCTTCCCGAAGGGCGGCGCGAGCGTGCCGTCTGCCCGCTGCGGCGCGTGGCCCGAGATGAACGCTCGCTGGCCCACGATGCGGACGAACTCGAAGGGCAAGCGCACGGAGGCATCCACATGGGGAGTCTCGGGCAGCACGAGGCCCAGGGCCTGAAGGCGGGATTCGATCTCGGACATGGGACCTCGCAGCGTTGAAGAGGGGTGTTAACAGGATGGACAGGAAAGACAGGATGAGAAACCCACTGCGCATTTCATCCTGTCCATCCGGCCCCAACTCACCCTTGAGTTAGTCTGGATCCATGGATGCTCCCCTCTCCGTCAAGCGCTTCCTGGAAGGCCTCAAGGCCCGGCTCGAACCGGCCTTCGCCTCGGTGGTGCTGCTCGGCGAAGTGAGCAACGCACGCACCTCGGGTCGCCACTGGTACTTCACCCTGAAGGAGGAGGGCGCCGCCCTCCAGTGCGCCGTGTGGGCCAGCGCCCAGGGGCGCTTGAAGCACCAGCCCAAAGACGGCGACCGTGTCGTCGTGAAGGGGAGCCTCAACCTCTACGTGCCCGGCGGCAGCCTCACCTTCGCGGTGACCCATTGCGAGCAGGCGGGCGTCGGTGATCTGCAGCAGCGCTTGCGGGAGCTGGAGGCCCAGCTGCGATCCGAGGGCGTCTTCGATCGCCCCAAGCGCGAGTTACCCGCCTTTCCGAGGCGCATCGGCGTGGTGGCGGCCCTGGGCGGCGCGGCCCTGCGGGACGTGCTTCAGGTGACCGAGCGGCGCGCCCCCGGCATCGACATCCTCATCCACCCCGCCACCGCCCAGGGTGAGCGCAGCGTCTTTGAGAACCTCATGGCCCTCCAGGAGATCTCGGATCCCCACTGGGGATGCGACGTGATCCTGCTCGTGCGGGGCGGTGGAAGTCTGGAGGATCTCTGGGGCTTCAACGACCCGGAGCTGGTGCGCGCTGTGGCCGCCTGCCCCTTGCCCGTCATCACCGGTGTGGGCCACGAGATCGACACCACCCTGGTGGACCTCGCCGCCGACCGCCGCGCCGCCACCCCCAGCCAGGCCGCGGAGCTGGCCACGCCGGACCTGGGTCGGCTCCACGCGGAGCTGCGCCGCCGGAAGGAAGCCCTCGTGCGCGCCGCCGATTGGCGGATGCGGGGCCTCGAATCCCAGCTCTTCCTCCTGGCCGACAGCACCGGCATGCGCGCCGTGCCCGATCGCCTCTCCCGGGCCCAAGGGCGCCTGGAAACCCTGCGGGCCCGCCTGGAAGGCGCGCACCCCCGCCGCCGCCTTGCCCTGGCCAGCCAACACTTCGCCGCCCTCACCCACCGCCTGCGGCGGGCCGCCGACCTCATCGGTGAGGCTGATCGGCCCCGCCTCGTACTCGCCCAACGGCATGTGGTGCCAGCAGCGGAGGCTTCGATTCGCCGCCGTACTCACGCATTTGAGCTGCTCCAGGAACGGCTGAAAGCGATGGATCCCACAGGCCCCCTGCAGCGGGGTTTCGTGTTGGCGCAAGACGAAAGTGGACGCCTCCTCACCTCCTCAGACCAAGCCCCTCCGGGGACCGCCCTCCGGCTTCAATGGGCGGATGGCACCCGCACCGCTCGCATTGACCGCTGACCCTTCTCCCGAGCCCTGCTAGCGTGGGGTCTGTGCCATGACTCTCCCGCCTGCGTCTTCCCCTTCCGAAGGTGGATCCGGCTTCCGGCTGGAGCCGGGCATGCGCCTGCTCGATCGCTTCGAGGTGCTGGCCCTGGCGGGCCGCGGGGGCATGGGCGAAGTGGCCAAGGCCTGGGACGCGGTGCTGGAGCGCGAGGTGGCGCTCAAGGCGGTGCATCCAGAGCAGCTGCGGGATGAGGAGACCCGTGCCCGGTTCAAGCGGGAGGCGCTGGCGCTGGCGCAGCTGAACCATCCCAACGTGTGCCAGGTGTTCGATTGGGTGGAGGTGGAGGATCAACCCCTCCTGGCCCTGGAGTGGATCGACGGTCGGCGCCTCGATGAAGCGGCGGAGCGCCTCTCCTTCAAGGGGCGGCTGGGGTTGCTGCGGGGCGTGGCCCGGGGCCTGGAGGCCGCCCACGCTAAGGGGCTCGTGCACCGGGACCTCAAACCCTCCAACGTGATCGTCAATGCCCAGGGCGAAGCCAAAGTGCTGGATTTCGGCCTGGCCCGACTCACCTCCGAAGGGTCCGTGGACACGCCCACAGCAGTGCCCACCCTGTCCAACCTCGTGGAACGGGGCGAGACCATCTCCGCCTCCGCGAGTCGGAATTCCGGTTCCCACCGATCCGGCATCAACGTGTGGGAGGGCATGACCCAGGCTGGTCTCTTCATGGGTAGCCCCGGCTACGCGAGCCCCGAACAAATCTCCGGCAAGAAGGTGGGCCCCCCCAGCGACCTCTTCACCCTGGGTGTCGTGGCCTGGGAGCTGCTGTTCCGCAGCAACCCCTTCCCGGGTGATGGACGCGAGCGATTGCAGAACGTGCTGAAGGGGAACCGGCTTCCTCAACCTCGCCGGCTGCCGCGCCGCATCCGGGAGCTGTTGGATGCACTCCTCGCTCGGGAGCCCCTGCTGCGGCCCACCGCGGCCCAGGTGGTGGCCGTGCTCGATCAGGCCTTGGCGCCCCCTTCCGCCATGCGCTGGGCCGTGGGGGCCGGCTGCGGGGCCCTGATCCTGGGTGGCGGCCTCGCCTGGCTCCAGGGGAAGGGTGCCATCTCGGATCTCGTAGCCCGGCATCCCGCCCGTCTTGCCATCCTGCCCCTGCAGGAGAAGAACCTCGACTCGAAGCAATCCCTGGAACTGGGCGGAGCCCTGCCCGAACTCATCGGCAGCCTCCTCGCCGAAAGCCCGCGCCTAAGCGTGCTTCCGCCCGAGGAAGTGAACGCCCTGCTGAAGCGGGGGGACGCCAACCTCCCCGCCCAGTTGCGCCAGTCCGGCGTGGAACTGCTGCTCCAGGGGGAGGCGCGTCAGGAGGGCGACCGCATCGTGCTCGCCCTCGAGCTGAAGGATCTCCAGGGCCGCACCCGTGCCCGGAGCACCCTGAGCATGCCCACGACCCAGGCCGGCGCCACCCAGGCCCTGGCCCGGAACTCCGCCGATGACCTGCTCAAGGCCGTGGCCCCCTTGGGCCGCGTGCACCTGCCCGAATATCAGATGCCGCCCGAAGCGCTCACGGCCTTCGCCGAGGGCAAACGGCTGGAGACTCAAGGGCAGGCCAAGGATGCGCTCCTGGCGTTTCGCAGGGCCACGGCCCTGGCCCCGGATTTCGCGCTGGCCGTGCTGCGGCAGGGCATCCTCGAGGCCCAGGGCGGTGAAGCCTCCAGCCGCGCCACCCTCCAGTGGTCGCGCTTCGCGGCCCGAGCCCAGGGCCTGCGCCGTACGGAGCTGCGGGCCCTCCTCAGCCTCGTACTCGATGGCAGTGAAAAGGGCACCTTCGATCAGGCCCTCCGGGATGCCGACCTCGCCTTGGACCTCGCGCGCCGGCTCGGAGATCGCGACGATGAAGCCGCCCTGCTCAACAACCAGGGCCTCATCCACATGTGGCGCAAGGACGCGACCAAGGCCCAGGCCAGCCTCCAGCAGGCGCTGACCGCACAGCTGGCCCTGGGCCAGATGCGCGATGTGGCCAACATCCGAAACAATCTCGCCATCCTCGCCAAGGACGCAGGCCGCCTGGATGAGGCGGAGGCCTTGTATCAGGCCAACCTCGCGTGGGGGAAAGCCGAACACGAGCCCCTCATCCAGGCCTTCGCCCTGGTGAACCTCGGCGACGTAGCCATCGGCCGACTGCGCTTCCAAGAAGCCGAAGCGCTGCTCAAGGAGGGCATGGCCCTGCGCGAAGCTTCAGGGAACCGGCCCGGCCTCATCGTGCCCCTCCTCAACCTCGGCATCCTGGGCCGCCTTCAGAACCGTCCCATCGAAGCGCGGGATTACCTCCGCCGCGGCCTGGACCTGGCCCTGGAACTGCAGCGCAAACCCCTGGAGGGTGTGGCTCGGTTGGAGCTGGCGAAGCTCGATCGAATCCAGGGCCACCTCGCCGATGCCATGACCCAGGATCGCGCCGCCCAGGCCATCGGGTCGGCAACCGCCGATCCCGAGATGGAAGCCCGGGCCCTCGCGGGCCTCGCCCAAGCCCAGCTCCCCAACCACACCGCCGCCGCCGAGCCCCTGTTGGAAAAGGCCCTGGCCCTGCGCGCCGAGGATCCCTTCGTGTTCGCCGCCCTGGGTGATCTCCGGGCCGCCCAGGGGAAATCCAAGGAAGCCCGCGACGCCTGGGTACGGGCCGTGGCGATCGCCAAGCAGGTCTGCCCTGAGGAGGCGCAGGAGCTGGGAAAGCGATTGCGTTAGCACCGCCCCCATCGGACTGGAAGCCCTGGGATGGGGCACCCGACCTCCGTTCAGCCCCGCAGCACCATCAGCGTCAGATCATCTGCCAGGGGCCCGTTCTTCGTGAAGGAGGCCACGTCCGCCAGCAGCGCCGGCACGGGATCCGGTGCGGTTGCGAGCACCGCCATGATCCGGTCGTCGCCATAGAGCGCATCCTCAGGACTGTGCGCTTCACTGAGGCCATCCGTGAACAGCAGCAGCGTCTCCCCCGGAGCCAGGCGGCCTTCGCAGAGGTCCAGCCGTTCGCGGAAGCCCTTGGCCGTGAGGCCGATGCCGAGGCCCCGGGGCTGCAGGCGCTCCACGGTGCCATCCAGGCGCCGCAGGAAGCCCGGCGTGTGGCCCGCGCGCACGAAGGCGAAGGCGCCCGACACGGGATGGAAGGTGCCAAAGGCCAGGGTGATGAAGGTGCGCTTGTCGTGGCTGGCGCACCAGATGGCGTTCAGGCGATCTGCCGCTTCCACGGGGTCCGCCAGGGCCGCGCCCAGGGCGGACACCATGCCCTTCAGCTCCGCCGCGTAGAAGGCCGCGCTGGTGCCCTTGCCACTCACATCCGCCACCAGGAAGGCCAGCTGACCATCCGGCAGGCGGTGGAGGTCGTAGAAGTCTCCGGCCACTTCCCGCGCGGGCAACAGCATGGCTTGCACCTGCGCACCGAGGCCGAAGGTGGCCACGTCGGGCAGGAGGCGCGTCTGCACCTCGCGGGCGACCCGGAGTTCTTCCTCCAACTGCAAGCGGACTTCCCGCTCATGGAGGGAGTTCTGCAGCTGGGCCGCCATGGCGTTGAAGGATTCCGCCAGGTGCCCGATCTGATCCTTGCTGCGGGGCCGGATGCGGGCGCTGAAATCGCCCTCGGACAGGCGCCGCACGCCCTTGTGCAGATCATCCACGGAGCCCCCCAGGGACCACGCCATGCGCAGGCCCAGGATCGTCGCCACCAGCTGACCCAGCGCGATGAAGAGGAGCAGGCCCACCACCGCCGCGATGGCGATGGCCGTACCTTCGGAGAAGGGTTGCCGCTCCCGCGTGGCGTAGCCCCGGAACAGCGCGCCCAGGCTCGTTTCCGGGCGCACGTTCATCAGCAAGGGCCGCCCCGTGGCCCACTCGACCATCGGCAGATCCTGCGGGGGCAGGCTGAAGGGCGCCAGCAGGCCGCGGCCCGTGGGGCGCTCCCCCTGCACCCAGGTGGCCAGCACCTCGTCCTCGATGCGGGTGGCCACATGGTTCTTCCCGTCCTCCCGCCTCGGAGCGTCTTCCCGGGATTCCTTCGAGGGCTGGAGCCGGTAGTTGATGGCACCGCCCATGAGCGCCTGGCTTTGGATGCCCAAGCGACCCAGCTCCAACCGCAGCAGGCGGAAGCCTCCGGCTTCGCGATGGACGCCCAGCAGGAAGGTGTCCTCGTCGCTGCCATTGAGCCCTTCGCCTTCGCCCTTGGGCGTGCGATCCCACACGAGGCCCACGAAGTTCGGCTTCACGCCCTTGGGCAGCACCTTCACGTGGGTGACCCAGGCCTCACCGTGGGTCCGCAGCGCCAGGATCGCGTCCCGATCCGAGGGTTGGGAATTGGCCAGGCGCACGGCCTGTTCCCAGGCTTCGAGGTTCTGTTGGGTGGCGCGGCTCACCTGGGCACCCAGCGCGAGCCAGCTCACGGAGAGCAGCAGCACCGCCAACCCCAGCACCGGAAGCACGGATAGGAACCCCAGGATCGCCCAGAGGCGGCGGGAGACCCGGAAGAGCATCTTCCGCCAGAGCCACGCGAGCCCCCGGAAGGTAAGCACCGTGCCGCCCCACCAGAGGAGCAAATAGGCGAAGCAGCCGCCCTCGGTGCCGATCCGCAGCATTAGGCCCAGGATCAGTGCGACCCAGGGCCCGTGCTTGCGGAAGGAGAAGGCCCGCCAAACCCCCCGCAAACGCTCGCGGAGGGACATGGATTCAGGGGCCGGAGAGTGCATTGAATTCAGGGTGCCACAAAGGGCCGGTGGAGGGCCTCACCGATCGGAAGAACCCCTCAGGGCATGAGCATGCCGCCGTTGACGCTGACGATCTGTCCCGTGACGTAGGCCGCTTCATCCGAGGCGAGGAAGCACACGGCCGCGGCGATATCCTCGGGCTTGCCCATGCGGCCCAGGGGGATGCTCTTGGTGAACTCCGCCTTCACGTCCTCGGGCAGGCCCGAGGTCATGTCCGTCTCGATGTAGCCAGGGGTCACGGCGTTGGCGGTGACGTTGCGGCTGGCCAACTCCCGGGCCACGGACTTGGTGAGGCCGATGAGGCCCGCCTTGGCGGCCACGTAGTTGGCCTGCCCGGCGTTGCCCATCTGACCCACCACGGAGGCGATGTTGATGATGCGGCCCGTGCGCTGCTTCATCATGGATTTCGTCGCGGCCTGGATGGCGGTGTAGGCGCCCTTGAGGTTGGTGTTGATGACGGCGTCCCAGTCGTCCTCCTTCATCTGGATGAGGAGCTTGTCCCGGGTGATGCCGGCGTTGTTCACGAGAATGTGCAGGGCGCCATGGCGCTCCAGCGTGGTGGCCACGGCAGCCTTCACGCTCTCGGTGCTGCCCAGGTCCATCACCACCACACCGGCCTTCCCGCCTTCGGCGCGGATGGCTTCGGCCACGGTGTTCAGCTTCGCCTCGGTGCGGGCGGCGCAGACCACGAGGGCGCCCTGCTTGGCGAGGGCCTTGGCGATGGCTTCGCCGATGCCCTGGCTGGCGCCGGTGACGAGCGCGATCTTGCCATCGAGACGGAACATGGGACCTCCAGGTGTGAATCCTCCAGTGTACAGGCCCGGGCGTCCAAACTCAGCGGGGGCCCGCCCCCAAGCCCCCCTTCTATCTCGAGGTTCGAAGGGTTGATCAATGGGCCTTTTCCGAATTTACGGCGGCAAGGCCTCTGACCGATGAAGGGCTGGCGTCTCCTTCGCAAGGAATCCTCATGTCGACGCGCACCCTGTTCCACGCGGGCGGCCTCCTGCTCCTCTCCGGCGCGGCCTCGGCCCAGGAGGCGGCTCCGGCCTTCGCGCTGAGGGGGTTCGGCACCTTGGGCGTGGTGCGCAGCGACACGGATCAGGCAGAGTTCATCCGCGATGTCTCGCAGCCCAAGGGGGCCAAGCGCAGCCCGGACCTGGGCGTCGATTCCCGGGCGGGGATCCAGGCCAACTACCGGTTCAACGAGTCCTGGGAAGCGGTGGCCCAAGCCGTGGCCAGCCGCCGCTACGACGGCGCCTTCACCCCCGAGGTGACCTGGGCCTTCCTCCAGTGGCGGGCCACGGACTCAATGGACCTCCGCGCCGGGCGGCTGGGCTTCGACGTCTACCCCCTCGCCGACACCAGGAACGTAGGGTATTCCTACCTGTGGGTCCGCCCCCCGGTGGAATTCTACGGGGGCATTCCCATCACCGATTTCGATGGTGGCGACTTCGTCGTCCATGGCCCCCTCGGCGGTGGTTTCGCCCAGTGGAAGCTCTTCGCCGGCAAGGCCCAGGGCAAGATCCCCTCCTCGGACCACTCCACCTTCAACCTCAGCGGCTCGCCCCTCATCGGAACCCACGTGGATTTCCGGGAGGGCGGTTGGGGAGTCCGCCTCGCCTTCGCCCAGCTCCAATTCAAATCCGAGTTCAACGCCGATATCGAAGGCCTGCTGGCGAGCCTGCGGAGCCCCGCCGTGGCAACCCTGAGCCCCACCACGCCAGCCCTGGCCGAGGAACTCGCTATCACCGACAAGTGGGTGCGCTACCTCTCCCTCAGCTTTGAATACGAGCAAGGGGCCTTCCGATCCCAGCTGAGCCTCAGCCGCACGGCCACCCAAACCCCCGTGCTCCCCACGAGCCACGCCGGGTACCTCACGGTGAGTCGGCGCAGCGGTGCCTGGACACCCTACCTCAGCCTCGCTGCGGTGAAGACGGCCGCTCCGGCCCGGACCACGGGCCTTCCCGATCTCCCCCCCTTCCAGCCGATCAACGCCGGCGTGCAGCAGTACCTCGGCACGAACCGCAATGATCAGCGCACCCTCGCCCTCGGTGTGCGATGGGATCTGCATCGGAACCTCTGCCTCAAGGCCCAGGTGGACGCCATCAACGCCGGCACGCGAACCCATCAACTCTGGTGGCGGGCGGATCCAGCCTGGAACGGCCACGCCACCGTGGCCAGCCTCTCCCTCGATTTCGTGTTCTAACCATGCGCCCCCTCTCTCTCCTCCGCCTGCTCCTCCTCGCCACCAGCGGGGTGTGGGGCTGTGCCGGGGATCTTGTGGTGGTGGTGAACGCGGGCAGCGGAGTGGAGCGCCTCACCCGCGACGAAGTGATCAACCTTTTCATGGGGCGCACCCGGAAGCTCGCCACCGGCCTCACGGCCCTGCCCATCGATCAGGGCGGCACGGCGCCGGATCGCGCGCGCTTCTACCGGGCCCTCGTGGGCAAGGAGTTGCCGGAAATCAACGCCTACTGGGCGCGGCTCATCTTCTCGGGCCAGGCCTATCCCCCCCGCCAGGCGGAAAGCGAAGCGGAGGTGCTGGAGATCCTCCACAACACCAAGGGCGCCATCGCCTATGTGGACCGCAAACTCGTGGATCGCCGGATGAAGATCGTGTTCGAGGTGGGGCCATGAAGGCCCTCATCCGGACGAACATCGCCTTCCGCAGCACGGCCCTGATCCTCCTGGTGACGATCCTGGTGGGGATCCCCCTTTTGATCCTGCTGGCGGCGCGGGTGAGGCGGCAGGAATCCAGCCGACAGCAAGCGACCCTCACCCAGCTGGTGGACACCGTGGAGCGCACCGCCCAGATCGCCTGCTTCCTGGGCGATACCCGCTTGTCCGAAGAGTTGGGTGCTGGCCTCTTGAAGAACGAGATCGTGGGCCAGGTGGTGATCCAGGCTGGAGACCGCGTGCTCAGCTCCCAGTCGCGGGCCCACTGGATCCAGGGCACCACGCCGCGGGTCTCCCGGGAGCTCCATTCCCCCTTCGATCCCAACGCGGTGGTGGGCCGCCTCAGCCTGGCGCCGGATGAAGCGGAGATCCAGCGGCAGACCGCGCGCCAAGGGCGCTCCATCATGCTGCTCCTGGCTTTCCAGGCCCTGGTGCTGGCCGGGGTGACCGTCGGGGTCGTGCTGCTCCTCGTCACCCGCCCCATCTCCCGCCTCTCCCACCGTCTCCACCGGCTCCAGGCGGAAACGGGGGAGACGCTCCGGTTCATCCGCGGCCATGAAGACGACGAGATCGGCCGCCTCGTGGAGGATGTGAACGCCCTCATCGATCGGCTGCTCACCTTCATCCATGCCGAGCGGTTTCTGCGCGACGAAGTGGAGCACGAACGGGCCGCCCTCCAATCCGCCAAGGAGGCCCTGGAGCAGAGCCTCGCGGAGGTGAAGACCCTGCAGGGCCTTCTTCCCATCTGCGCCTGGTGCAAGAAGATCCGGGATGACGAAGGGCTCTGGACCCAGATCGAGCAGTACGTCTCCTCCAACACCGACGCTCGCTTCACCCATGGCCTGTGCCCGGAATGCGCCAAAACCCAGTTCGGGGATTACCGGAAGGGCAAGCCGAAGGAATCCACCTGAGGGCCCGGATCACCGGCTCTTCGAGGTTCCGCCCGGGCCACTGGACCCCGCCTCGAATTGCAGGATGACGGGTTCCACCCCGCCCGGTTTCGGCAACGGCACGAGCACCTCGGGGCTCACATCATCGCCCTGCAGCCTCAGCCTCAGGGCCGTGGCGCCCTCAGGGACCACCGTGACGAGCCGGAGATCCGAGCTGCCGTGGTGGGCGCGCACCTTGAAGCTGTGGGTGGAATAGCCCAAGGGCTCCCCTTCCAGGAAGCCGATGCGCATGTCCTTGGCCAGCACCCGCAGCCTCAGCGTCGTCGCATCCAGCCGCTCCGCGAACACGAGACATCCCATGTACCCAGGTTGCAGTTCCTTCCGGAACGCGGCTTGGGCCTCCATCCACGGATCCGCGGCATGGATGGAAAGGCAGGCCAATGGCACGAGCAGGGCGCTGTGCATGCTTCCTCCTGAGGCGCGTCATCCGCGCATGGACCGCATCGGCGGCGTGCCAGGAATGTGCGGCCGGCGGGGAAGGTTCCGCCCTACTTGAGGCCCTGGAGCCAGGCCGCCAGGGGCGTGAGATCTGCCATGGGCGTGTCGTCGCCATAGGTCTCCACCGCCTTGGGGCCATCGAGGGAAGCGGGTTCGCGGGTCTCTCGCTTGAGCAGGTGGTTGGCGCTGGCGATCGTGATCGCCTCGCCGCGGAACCCCGTGGGCAGTACCGCCGGCTTCGGACATTGGACATCCGCCTCTCCCCACAGCGACACCATCCGGCCCGTGTAGCGGGAGGCGATGAGCCAGGGATCCAGATCCAGCGTGGCCCTCACGAAGGGGAGGTTCACCCCGAACATGAGCCCCTTGCCCAGGCCCACCACGCCCGGAGCCACCCCCGCGCCGGCCTGGGGCTCCGGCTCACCGCGCCGGATGGCCCCGAAGATCCGCTCCACGTGGGCGAGATTCACTTGGGTGGCCTCCGCATCGGCTCCCGCGGCCGCAAGCTGCCGCCGCACCTGATCGAAGATCGTGCGCCCCATGGAGGCGGGCGGTGGCGCCACCATCACCAGCGCTTCCGCATCCGTAGCGGCCACGAGGGAGATCAGGCAGCCTTCGCTGTGGCCCATCAGAAGGATGCGCTTGCCCTTGGCCTCGGGCAGGGTGCGTGCATAGGCCACGGCGGCCTTCACATCTCCGGCCTGGGCCTCCAGGGAGATGTCCATCTTCGGATCCCACGCGCCAATGAAGCGCTTATCGAAGCGCAGGCTGCCGAGGCCCTGCCCCTGGAACCACCGAGCCAAGTCCCGCCCCGCGTGACTGGGCTTGGGCAGCAACCGCGAGGACCAGTTGCGATCCGTAGGGCCGCTGCCCGCCACCATCACGAGGAAGTAGGGATGGGCGCCCCCCTTCAGCACGGAGCCCTTGAGCGCCGCCCCGTTGAATCCCTGGAAGGCCACCTCCCGTTCGGGAACGGGGGCGGGCGATTGCATGGCGGGAACGGCGAGCAGGAAGGGCAGCATGGAGACCTCGACCCTGGATGAGTCCCCAGTGTCCCAGGTTCCCCGGCCTACTTCCGAGGCCAGTGGCCCCAGGCGATGCCCGCCAGGCACGCGATGAGCAGCACGCTGTACTCCATGCCGTTCCGCCCCCCGCCCACCACGAACCAGCCCTCGGGGCCGTGCACCATCTTGATGCCCATGCCGAGGATCGTGATGAGCACCGCGCAGGCGGGCACGACGCAGCGCTTGGAGAGGAGGGCCGCACCACTGAGAAGCTCGAGGAGGGTCACCCCATAGGCCACGGCGGTGCCCATGGGAATGCCTTGGGTGCCCAACCATTCACCGAACACGGGCACGGTGTGCGCCATGAGCCGCGTAACGGGGTGCACCAGCAGGATGGCCGCCGTGGCATACCGGATCAGCGCGAGGCCGCCTTCGGTGCGGGAGGGGCGGGATTGGACGAGCGCGTTCAGCATGGAGCCTCCAAGCCCCCACGCTGGGCCATCCCACCCCATCCGCGCCAGCGATCCGGGGTCACCCGCGAAGAACCTCAGGCGAACGCCGCTTCCAGTTCGTTCCTCAGCAAGGCGAGGGTCTCCAGGCGCAGGAGTTCGTGGCCATCCTCCAGCACGTGGAGCCGCGCCTGGGGATTGCGGCTCACGTAGGCTTCGCTTACCGCCAGGGGCACCAGCTCGTCGGCGCGGCCATGCAGGATCACGGTGGGAACGGAAATCCGCCACGCCTCGTCGTGCATCCAGGCCGCGATATCGTCCCGCAGCGCGGGCCCCAGGCGACGGGGGCCGTTGGCGCCGTAGTGGAACACCTCCATCTCGCCCTGAGCCCAGTAAGGCGCCCAGGTGGGGCTCGCCAGGCGCCGCTCTGCGAAGTGGACGGCGGGGGCCAGGAGGATGAGGGCTTTCAGGGCGGCGCCGCGATGGGCCACCGCCGTGGCCACGAAACCGCCCAGCGAACTGCCCACCAGCACCGGCGGTGCCGGAAGGCTTCGCAGGAGCGCTTCCACCGCCTCTACCTGGGCCGTCACCGTGAGGGTTTCGAAGGTGGGCAGGTTCAGATCCGGCGCGTGGAAGGGGATGCCCCGGTGCTCGGCCCACTTGCAGGCGAAAGTACCCTTGTTGCCGCCAGGCGAGGAGGAAAACCCGTGGAGGTAGACGAGGGCGGTCATGAGAGGGTTCCGATTCGCAGGATGGCCGGGGCCTCGCAGTGGAACACGAAGGGCTGCCCCGTCATGGGATTGCGGC
Source organism: uncultured Solibacteraceae bacterium (assembly GCA_964617215.1). GTDB lineage: Bacteria > Acidobacteriota > Holophagae > Holophagales > Holophagaceae > JAFDVN01. The sequence goes on from CAZTVL010000002.1 coordinate 390,697, forward strand.
CTTCCAGGCGCAGGGAATGCAGACGATAGCCCAGGTCTCCGGGCAGGGCCAGGCCCTCGCCCAGGAGCCCGCCCCCCGCGCCATAGAGGGGATCGCCCACCAGGGGATGACCGGCGGCGGCCATGTGGATGCGGATCTGGTGTGGTCGGCCCGTGAGGATCGTGACCTCCACCAGGCTGGTGCCATCGGCGCGGCGCTCCAGCACCACCGCCTCGCTGCGGGAAGCCCGACCTGCGGGCGACGCGCCGTGCACCGTGCCCAGCAGCGGATGGGGGATGGGCCCGATGGGCGCGTCCACCGCAAAGGCCTCGGCGGCGGGATGCCCCGTAACCCAGGCGCGGTAGACCTTGAGGAGGTCGTGATCGCGCCACGCCTTCGACAGCTCCCGGCGCGCCGCCCCGGTGCGGGCGAAGAGCACGAGGCCCGAGGTGCCGCGACCGAGACGATGCAGCGGATCCGCTTCCGGATAACGCTTCCGCACCAGGTGCAGCAACGTGTGCTCCAGGAAATCGGCACCGGGCAGCGTGGGCAACCCCGAAGGTTTGGCCACGGCCAGCAGGTGTTTATCCTCGTGCAGCACCGCGAAGGAAAGCGGCGCTTCGGGCTCCTCCCAGGGCGGGCGCGCCCAGGCGAGGATCTCGCCAGCCTGCAGAAACTCATCCGCCTGGGCCACGCGGCCATTCAGGGTCACAAGCCCCGCCGCGATGCGCGCTCGCCACTGGGCCTCGGTGGAATGGGTGAACGCGCAAAGCCGCGCCAGCACCGTGAGGCCCGCGTGACGGCGGTCCAGGGTCTCCCCGTAAGTGAACCCGTGGTTCAGCATCAGGGATGAATGCTCACGTCGGCGCCCAGGGGGCAGCGTTCCCAAAGCTCGCGCATGACGTCCACATCCACCGCCACGCAGCCCTCGGTCCAATCGCCTTGGGGCATGGGCTGGCCCGTGGGCGCGGCGTGGATGCCCACCTGCCCGCCCAGGGGCGTGTCCCAGGGGGGGCGCACGCCCCGGGCGTGAGCTTCCCCGATGGCCGCGGCTTCGGGCACCGTGAGCAGGCCCTGGGCAAGGCCCCGCGCCGCATCGCCGGGTGTGGGGTAGCTCAGGCCCATGAAGAGGTGGAAGCGGCTCTCCGCATTGCGCGTGCAGACGTAGAAGCGGCCTTCGGGGGTGCGACCGTCCCCCTCCAAATCCTTCACTCCCTCGGGGCTGCGGCCCAGGTGGCAGGGCCAAGCCCCCACGCAGGCTCCGCCTTCCCACAGCTCCAAACGGCGCGCGGATTTGTAGATGCGGATCACCGCAGCACCTCCACGGGCGTGCCGAGGGGGCAGACTTCCCAGAGTTCCTCGATGTCCGCGTTGGCCAGGGCGATGCAGCCCCAGGTCCAATCGCTGCCGGCCCCGCCACCGTGGATGCCCACGAGCCCCCCCAGCTTCGTGAACTGGGGCGGGGTTGCCCGCCGCGCCAGGGCCCCGGTGATGGCCCGATGCTGGGCCGGGGAGATGAGCCCGGCCTTCAGGCCCCGCTCCGCTGCGGGCCCATGGGGGTAGCTGATCCCCAGGAAGAGGTGGAAGGCGCTGGCCCGATTCCGGGTGCAGACGTAGAAGGTTCCTTCGGGCGTGCGGTGATCCCCCTCGCGCACCTTGTCCTGGGAAGGGGCCTCGCCGAGGCCCACCCGATAAGTGACCAATCGCTGCCCCTCGGACCAAAGCTCCAGCTCGCGCTTCGCTTTGAGGATCCGCAGGTTCGGCGACGTCAACGGCCAGCGCACCCCGGCCTTCCGGGCCACCGCTTCCACCCGTGCCCGCGCGGCCCGGAGGGCCTCCGCCTGGGCACCCTTCGCCATCGCTGGCCCGAGGGCCAGCGTGAGGGCGAGCAGGGCCGCCGCGAGGCGCGGGCGCACGGCCTCAGCTCAGCTGGGCGAGGTCGTCGGGGCCGGCGAAACTCATCGCGGATACCTCGAGACCGCGCTCCTTGGCCTGGCGCTTCACGAGGCCCGCGAGCACCTTGCCGGGGCCCAGTTCCAGGAAGGTGGTGACGCCCTGATCGAAGAGCTGATCGAGGATCGCCTCCCAGCGCACGGCGCCGGGGATCTGGCGCACGAGGCCATCGCGGATCTGCTCGGGATCGCTGACCACCGCCGCATCCACGTTGTTCACGAGGGGCGCGAAGGGAGCCTTGAAGTGGAGCTCCCGGAGTAGCGGTTCCATGTGGGCTTGGGCGGCTTCCATGAGGGGGCTGTGGAAGGGCGCGCTCACGGGCAGCAGCATGGCCTTGCGGCCGCCGCGGGCCTTGGCGGCCTCGATGGCGGCCTGCACGGCCTCCAGGTGGCCGGCGATGACGATCTGGCCAGGGCCGTTGAAGTTGGCGGGGACGACGATCTTCTCGGTGATGGCGGCGCCCTCGGCGCAAGCGGCTTCCACGTCCTCCCGGCTCATGCCCAGGAGGGCGGCCATGGCGCCCACGCCCACGGGCACGGCCACCTGCATGGCCCGGCCGCGCTCGCGGACGGTGCGCACGGCCTCGGCGAAGGAAAGGGAGCCAGCGGCCACCAGGGCGCTGTATTCACCCAGGGAGTGGCCGGCCACGAAATCGGCCTTGGGCAGCTTGTGGGCATAGGCCCGCACCACCATGGTGCTGTGGGTGAGGATGGCGGGCTGGGTGTGCTCCGTGAGCTTCAGCTGATCCTCGGGCCCCTCGGCCATGAGCGTGGAGAGGGGGAAGCCCAGGGCGACATCGGCATCCTGCAGCACCGCGCTGGCGGCGGGCTCCGCCGCGGCGAGGGCCATGCCCATGCCCACCGCCTGCGAACCCTGACCGGGGAAGAGCCACGCAACTTTGCTCATGGGACCACCTCAACAAAAGGATGAACCACCCAGACATCAAGGCACCCTTCATCATTTCGGGGTGGCTTCGTGCCTTGGTCGTGATTTTAAACGTTAACCTTCGGCGCCATGCGCGCCGCGATCTTCGAAACCAGCTGGTTGTCGATGGCCTTCAGCGCGGCGCCGATGCCGTTCATGACCGCCCGCGAATCACTGGAGCCGTGGCCGATGATCGAGACACCCTTGATGCCGAGCAGGGGCAGACCACCGTATTCGCGATAATCCAGCTGGTTGAACCACCCCTTGAGGGAAGACTGCACCAGCAGACCCCCGAGCATGGATTGCAGCGAACCCTTGATGGCGCCGCTGATGCCGTTCTTGAGCATGCGGCCCAAGCCCTCGGCGCTCTTGAGCACCACGTTGCCTAGGAAGCCGTCGCAGGCGATGACGTCGAAGCGGCCGTTCCAGAGGTCCCGGCCTTCAGCGTTGCCCTGGAAGTTGAGGTCCATCTCCCGCAGGAGGGCGCAGGCGGCGAGGGTGGTCTCGGTGCCCTTGGTGTCCTCTTCGCCGACGCTCATCACCCCGACGCGGGGGCGGGAGATGCCGTACACCTGCTCGGCGTAGATGCTGGCCATCAGGGCGAAGCCCGCGATGTGCTCAGCCCGGGAATCGATATTGGCGCCCACATCCGTGAGGATCGTGAACTTGCCGGGTCCGTTGGGCATGAGCCCCGCCAGGGCAGGCCGCTCCACGCCGTCGAGTTTGCCGATCACCAGGGTGGAGGCCATCATGGCCGCCCCCGTATGGCCCATGCTCACCATGCCGTCGGCCTTGCCTTCGCGCACGAGCTGGGCACAGACCCGGATGGAGGATTCCTTCTTCTCCTTCAGGATCACCTTGGGTTCGTCATGGAAGTCCACCACCGTGGGGGCGTGGATCACATCGAACCGAGACGCCAAGGGCCCCTCCAGCCCATGGTGGGCGAGGAGGGGCTTGATCTTGGCTTCATCCCCCACCAGCAACAGATGGATCGAGGGGAATCGATGAAGGGCGTCCTTGGCGCCAGCCAGCGTGGCCTGAGGGGCATGATCGCCCCCCATGACGTCCAGCGCGATGCGCGCGCCAGTCATCTCTGCCTCGGGCAAGCCGTCACCAGCCAGCTGGGTTAGCTGTTGGAGGCGACGCGGACGGCCTGCTTACCACGGTAGTGGCCGCAGGAAGGGCACACACGGTGGGGCAGCTTGGGGGCGCCACAGTTGGCGCAACCGCTCTGGCTCATCACTTCCAGGGCGTCGTGGGTGCGGCGGCGGTCGCGGCGGGCCCGGGAATGGCGGCGCTTGGGATTCGGCATGACATACTCCTGAGCCCAGTAGTTTAAGCCCTGCGGGGAGATAACTCAACCAATCGTTTGCTGCTATCCACGTTCCCACCAAGGCAGGCGCCGCAGGCCATAGCGGGGCCTACGGACAAGGCGCCTAACGCAAGTGGGGGTGTGGAGAGCAGCAAACCCTTCGGGCGAAGGCGGCGGCTGTCGCAGCCCTGCGTTGGCCTCCCTCCGTGTATTCCCGATACATCTCCGGTCGGCCGCCTTGGTCTACTCCGCCGGCGCCTTCGCGATTGGCTGAGTTATCTCCCCGCAGGGCTTCACTTGGGATTTTCCGGAAATTCCAGCTTTAAGCCTGCGAGGGCCTGGGCCAACGCGCTGGGGGGCTTGGAGAGCTCGGGATTGCAGGTGCAGGGGCCCTTGTTCCAGTTCTTGCCGCAGGTGGGGCAGAGCCCCTTGCAGTCGGGCTTGCAGAGGGGGCGCATGGGCGAGGCCAGCTCGAACTGCTCCCGCACGAGGTCGGCCTCGTCCAGGGCATCCTCGGGCAGGAAGACCACATCCAGATCCTGGCTGCCCAGGGCATGGCTACCGCGGGCCACCAGCTCCGAATCCTTGGAGCCCAGGAACTGGGCCTCCACGGCCAGGGGGCGGTCGATGGGCTCGTTGCAGGAGGCGCAATTGCCCTCCCAGGTGCCCTTGCCCTTCACCTCGACGAAGAGGTCGGGGGTGGAGGGCAGCAGGAAGAGCTTCCAGTCCATCTCGCGAAGGGCGGAGCCGCCCTCCAGGACGAGACGGTCCAGCTTGCCTTCGAGGCGGAGACCCTCGGCGGGAATGGATTGGAGGTCGATCACTTGGGGGCTCCGGGCTCGGGGGCTTTGGCCTTGTCGCCACCACCGGCGGTACCCGCGGCGGGCGCGGCTTCGTTCACCTGGCCAGGGGTTCGGCTGAAGGGGCCGTGGTTCTCCTGGTCATCGGGCGCACCCAGGCACTTGATCTCGTAGGAGCCCCGATTCGACTTCGCCTCGTAGGGCTGATCGAAGGGATCCTTGGCAGACATGTTGGTCTTGATGAGGTCTTCCTTCACCAGCACGGAACCGGGATCCATCATGGCCTCCCAGCTGCCCAGGTCAGGGTAGCGGCCGTGCTTGAGGTAGTACTGATCCAGGCCCTCGGCCATGATCTTCACCTCATCCTTGGCCTTGATGTAGCGGGCCTCCACGGTGCGCTTGCGCACCTGGTTGAAGCCCAGGGTGCCCAGCACCGCGATGATCATCATCGCCACCAGCAGTTCCAGCAGCGAGAAGCCTTTTTCGTTCCGGCGGTTCATGGTTACCTCCCGTCCAGTCTAGCGCATGCCCAGTTCATGCCTCGGCCCCGGCCTCGGGTTCCTCGGCGGCGGGAAAGTCTTCGGGGCGTGGGCAGGCGGAGGGCAGCGTCTCCACGCCCCCCAGCTCCGCCAGCCAGTACCGGTAGGCCCGGAAGCTCATGCCCAGGCGCTTGCCGGCCCGGGTCTTCACGCCACCCACCTCATCCAGGGCGCGACGGAGGAAGAAACCTCGCAGGGCCTTGAGGTAGGCCTCCACATCAAAGCCCTCGGCGGGGATGGCCAGCTCCAGGGCCCGGCTCCGGCCATCGGGCTGGAGCAGATCCTCGGGCAGCAGGTCCCGGGTGATGGGGCCGCCTGGATTGAGCGCCACGCAGCGTTCCATGAGGTTTTCCAGCTCGCGCACGTTCCCGGGCCATCGGTGCTGGCGCAGCAGCTCCAGGGTTTCCGGATGGAGGCTCATGGGTGGCTTGACCAGCTTCGCGCAGAAGCGGCGGATGAAGTGCTCCGCCAGCAGGGGCAGATCCTCCGGGCGCTCCCGCAGGGGCGGCAGCTCGATGTGGAGGATGTTGAGGCGGTAGTAAAGGTCTTCGCGGAAGACGCCCTTCTCGGCCCGCTCTCGCAGGTTGCGGTTGGTGGCGGCGATGATGCGCACATCCACGGGATGCTCCGTGGCGCTGCCCAGGCGGCGCACCATGCGCTCCTGGATGACGCGCAGCAGCTTCACCTGCAGGGGCAGCGGCATCTCGCCGATCTCATCGAGGAAGAGGATGCCGCCCGTGGCCTCTTCGAAGAGGCCACGCTTGAGGGCACTGGCGCCGGTAAAGGCCCCCTTCTCGAAGCCGAAGAGTTCGCTTTCCAGGAGGTTCTCGGGCAGCGCGCCGCAGTTCACAGCCACGAAGGGGCCCCGGGCCCGGGCGCTGTAGCGGTGGATGAGCCGCGCCACCACCTCCTTGCCCGTACCGCTCTCACCCGTGAGGAGTACGCCCGTGTCGGCGCGGGCCACCTTGCCCACCAGTGCCTGCACGCGGCGCAGGGTTTCACCCACCCCGATGAGTTCGCCCGCCGCGGGCAGCTCCCCGGGCCCATCGGGATGGGCCTGGGCCAGGAGGCCCTGGAGGGTGCCGATGAGATCCTCGTTCCGGAAGGGCTTGGTGATGAAGTCCACGGCGCCCAGGTTCAGGGCCTGCACCGTGGTCTCCGTGGTGGCGAAGGCCGTCATGATCACCACCGGCGCCTTGAGGGACTGCTCCTTCATCCACTCCAGCAGCTGGATGCCCGTGCCATCCCGGAGCTTCAGATCCGACAGCACGGCATCCACCGGGTCTCCGGAGAGCACCCCCTTGGCCTCCGCCAGGGAGGCCGCCGTGACCACCCGGAAGCCTGCGCCGTCCAGCGTCAGTGCCAGCACCTCGCGGAGGCCGGCTTCGTCCTCTACCAGGAGGATGCGTTGGGAGGGGTGGGGGATGGGCATGTGACGTATCGGGTCAGTTCATCCCATAATGGGGTTTTCCGGGAGGCGCGTGAAGCGCATCGTCTTTGCCCATCGAAAGCTGTCCTTCGGCGGCGGCGAACGGGTGCTCATCGAACAGGTCGCCGCCCTGGCGGACCTCCCCCTCCGGATCTCCGTGATCTACCGGAAAGAGGGCTCCAAACGGGACATCGAACCCGAACTCCGGGCCCGGAACCCCCATGTGGAAGACGTGCTCCACCTTCCCGGGGCCTGGGCCGCGGGCCGGTACCTCCTCCAAAACCCTCCGGACCTCCTGGTGCTCTGCAACCACAAGGGCGTCCAGCGGGCCCTGCCCTGGCTCGCACGATTCGGCCACCGCTTCCCCTTGGCCGTCACCCTGCACGAGCACTATGCCCGGCACCTGGACAAGTACCGGGGGATCCGGCACCTCGTGGATCGCTGGCTCACCACCTGGGCCTTCGAGGCCGAAGTCAGGGCCCGCCTGGGCGAGCAGCCCTGCGCCATGATCCATCCCATCTACCCCCGGCCGGCCGCGATCCCCGCCGATCCCGCCGCCCGACTGGCCGCCCGCCGGGCCCTGGGGCTCCCGGATTCCGGCCCCGTGGTGGGATACGTGGGGCAGATCGACGGCCGGAAGGATCCCCTGGGCGTGCTCAAGCTGGCGGAGGCCACCGAAGCCGCCCTGGGCCATCCGCTCCACCTCGTCTTCGCCGGTCACGAGGAGCCCGCCACCGCCCAGGCCCTCGACCGCGCCTTGGCCGCCTCCCCCCTGCGGGAGCGCACCCTCCGCCTGGGCCGCGTCCCGGCCACGGGCCCCGTGTTGGACGCCCTGGACGCCTACCTCATGACCAGCCGCAACGAGGGCTTCTTCCCCATCGCCCTCATAGAGGCCCTGGAGCGGGGCGTGCCCATCGTGGCCCCCTCGGTGGGGGGCATCGGCACCGTGCTGAAGGATGGCCAGGGGGGCCTCCTCATGCAGAAGCCCGACGACCGCCGCGCCGTGCCTCCCGCCCTCCTCCAGGCCACGGGCCCGCGCATTGCCGCCCTGTTGAGGGATCCCTCCCAACGGGAGCAGGCCGTGGCCCTGGCCCGCAGCCTCACCGAGGGCTACGACGCCGCAGGCCGCTTCCGGGAGGCACTGGCCCCATGGATCTGATCCCCTCCGGTGCCACCTGGGTGCGCTTCCCCCGCTACATCGGGGATGCGGTCATGCAGATGGCCCTCCTGCGCCTGCTGCGGCAGGCGGGCATCGGCCCCCTGGTGGTGTGGGGCCCCAAGCTCACCGTGAACCTGGTGGCGGGCACCGACCTCGCCGATGCCACCGTGCCGGACGTGGGCAAGCCCAGCCCCTGGGCCATGGCGCGCCTCTTGCGCCAGTACAAGGCCGCGCGCAGCATCCACTTCCCCAAGAGTCTGAGGCCCGCCCTGGGGGCCTTCCTGGCCCGGGTCCCCGAGCGCATGGGCGTGAGCGAGAGCCTCGCCGGCCTGTTCAACACGCACACGGGCCCCTTCTGGTCCGGCACCACCGGGCACTGCCTGGACCGCTACCGGGCCGTGCTCCTGAAGCGCTGGCCGGACCTGCCGGAGGTGCCCTACCTGGACTACCGCGCCACGGTCACCCCCGCCCTGCCCCAGGTGCCCTACGTCTGCCTCATGCCCGGCGCCTCGGTGCCCGCCAAGGCCTGGCCCGTGGCCCACTACCGAGCCCTGGCGGACCTCCTGCACGCCCGGGGCTTCCTCCCCGTGGTGCTGGGCGGGCCCGCCGAAAAGGAGCTGGGCGCCGAGGTGGCTGGGGCCCATGGGCTCAACCGCTGTGGCGACCCCCTTACCGAGGCCGCCGCCTGGATGCGCGGCGCCCGGGCCGCCGTGGGCAACGACAGTGGCCTGAGTCACCTGGCCGCCGGCTGCGGCACCCCCACCCTGGCCCTCTACGGCCCCATGGACCCCGGCATGTTCACACCCCATGGCCCCCAGGTGGCCGTGCTTCAGCGCCAGGACCTGGACTGCCTCCCTTGCGGGTTGGACCACTGCCCAGTCCCCGGCCACCCCTGCCTCCAGGGCATCGGCCCGGAGCAGGTACTGGCGCGGATCGAAGGCTGGCTGGAGTAGCGAGGCCCTGGGCTTTAGGCTTTAGGCTCTAGCTGCCGCCTACCCAGCGGTACCGCTGAGCCGGGTCGGAATCAGCCAGAGCCTAAAGCCCAGAGCCCAGAGCCCAGAGCCTCAGTACGCCCGGTAGGACTTCTCTTCCACCAGGCGGGAGCCCAGGCGGTCGTTGATCTGGCGCTTGAAGGCGGCCCGTTCGTCGTTGCGGTGGTACACGGCCCGGGCCAGCTCGATGAACGTGGGGCCGAAGTCCTTGGCCCGCTCGCAATCGCGGATGTCGTCCTCGATGACCCACAGGGTCTCGTTCACGGCCTTCAGTTCGCCCTCGAGTGACGAGATGTCCGCGATGGCGTAGGCCTTCTCCCGGGCCGGGGCCAATGCCGCCATTTCCGTCCGCACATTTTGGAGCTTGGCGGCATCATTCAGACGTTCGGACTTGATGGCCAGGATGGTGTACTTATCAATCAGTTCACCCCAGGACACTTCGGTCATGACCGACATTCAACACCTCTTTGCTTCAGAATAACGCAAACCCCTTCCGTCCCTTCCCTCCCGAGGCTTCCATGTTCCGCCCCGCCTTCCTGATCACCCCCGCCCTCCTCGCCCTGGCCCTTCAGGCCCAGGCCCCGGAGATCGCCTTCGAGCGCACCCACCACGACTTCGGCAAGATCACCGCCGACCGCAAGACCAGCACCCGCTTCAAGGTGATGAACAAGGGCAACGCCAACCTCCAGATCAGCGCCGTGAACCCCAGCTGCGGCTGCACGAGCACCGTGCTGGGCAATTGGAACCTGAAGCCCGGCGAAAGCTCCGAGGTGGAGGCAGTGTTCGATCCCCACGGCCAGCGCGGCCTCGTGCGCAAGAGCCTGACCGTGGTCAGCAACGACCCCAAGAATCCCAACGCCCTCCTCACCTTCGAGGCCGAGGTGGTGCAGGATGTGATGCCCTCCATGACCGCCGTGTACTTCAACCAGGTCTCCCGCACGGGCACCCAGGTGACCAACGTGCGCTACGCCAGCGGCACGGGCACGGACGTGCGCATCCTGGAGGCCAAGGCCCCTGCCGCCCCCTGGCTGCGCCTCACGCCGAAGGCCGATGGCAAGGATGCCGTGCTCGAAGTGGCCTTCGACGGCTCCAAGCTCCCCGTGAAGCCCCGCTTCGGCCGCGAGACGGTGACGATCACCACCAACGTGCCCTCCGCCCAGACCTTCACCCTCCCCGTGAACTGGGAGCTGAAGCCCAGCATCGTGGGCCCGGACCGGGTGAACATGGACGTGGTGAAGGTCGGCACCGAGGGTCGCGTGAAACTCCAGCTCCGCCAGGCCGAGGGCAAGGCCTTCAAGATCACCGGCACCCAGGTCTCCCGGCCCGAGCTGCGCATCGAGGGCCTCTCCGGCACCAAGGCCCTGCCCCAGCACGATCTCACCATCGTGTTCTCCAAGGACGCCAAGGCCGGCCGCTATGCCGAAAAGATCACCCTCACCACGGATGATCCCGAGCAGCCCGAATTGATCGTGCGCGTCACCGCCGTGATCGAGTAGCCCTCCCTCCACTCCATGCCGAAAGGAGCCCGCCCCGCGGGCTCCTTTCCGTTCCGCCGCGATCTGCCCTGCGGTCCTGCGCCTGCAGCCCCTAGACTGAAGGGATGTCCGATCGTCGCCTTCACATCCTCGCCGTGGTGGCCATGGCCGTGGCCGCCATCATCTGGGGCTCCGCCTTCCCGGCCACCAAGTACCTCCAGGAGGCGGGCCTGGGCGTGAACGCCCTGCTGGCCCTACGGTTCTCCATCGCGGCCGTGGCCCTGCTGGGCCTCACCCTGGCCCGGGGCGCCCGCTGGAAGGCCTCGGACGTGCGGGATGGCCTGGTGGCCGGCGTGGTACTGGCCTCCCTCTTCTGGCTGCAGACCGCGGGCCTGGAGACCACGAGCACCACCAAGAACGCCTTCATCACCGGGCTCTACGTGATCTTCACGCCCATGGTGGCCTTCGGCTTCGGGGAGCGGCCCAAATTGGCCCATGCCCTGGCAGTGCTGGTGGCCTGCGTGGGCCTCGTGGGCCTCGTGTTCAAGCCCGGCGAGTCCTTCGGGGGCTGGAGCCACGGCGACACGCTCACCCTGGCCAACGCCGTGCTCATCGGCTTCCACATCGTCCTCATCGGCCGCTTCAGCCGACGCTGCGACACGTGGGTGCTCACCTTCACGCAGATCGCCGTGGTGGCCGTGGCCTGCACGGTCTTCGCCCTCATCTTCCCCAAGGGCGGCTTCCAGGCCAGCCATGGGCTCCACCTGCGTGGCACCTGGGTGGGCCTCCTGTGGCTGGGCCTCGCGGGCACCGCGCTCACCATGTACCTGCAGGCCCGCTTCCAGCCCTGGCTCACGGCCACCGAGGCCGGGATCATCTTCAGCCTGGAGCCCGTGGTGGCCACCCTGCTCGCCGTGAGCGGCTGGATCCCCGGCGTGAAGGACTACCTGGTGCCCCGGCAATGGCTAGGCGGCGCGCTGATCGTCGCTGCGGCGCTGGTAGCCGAGCTGGGGCCGAGGATGTGGGGCCGGAAGGCGGAGGCTTAGGCCTTAAAGAAGAACGCGAAGGGCGCTGCGCGCCACGCGAATGCTCCTTCCCGGGAAATCCTCCGGCCTTTGGCCCTCGCCGCGAAAGCGGCGAGCTTCCCAGAGCGGCCCCCAAAGGCCGCTCTGGGAACGCTCTGGGAAGGGAGGACGGGCACCTCGATGCAGCAGGCCCCCTCGTCACGCCAGGCGGCCCGGCCCATGGCTTCATCCCGGTTCAAGATGCCCGCGAAGGTACTGTTCGAGCCCTTCCGAACGAATTTCCATTCGCGCAATTCGCGCCCCGAAGGGGCCTTCGCGCTCTTCGCGTTTCAAGGCCGTTCGGACTCTCCTAGGAGAACCGGTCGAACACCACGAGCGTGACGTCGTCGTGGAAGGCAACCGGGGCGTTCATTTCCCGGGCTCGGCCCACGAGGAAGTCGGCGGCTTCGTCGGCGGTTTCGGGCAGCTCCGCGCAGAGCTTGAGCAGGCCTTCATCGCCGAGCATGGAGCGATCCTCCCGTTCCACTTCCACCAAACCATCGGTGTAGAGCACGAGGCGATCCCCGGGCAGCACCTGGCCCTCGTGGAGGCTGAAGGGCAGGCTCTCATCGAGGCCGAGCATGAAGCCCTTGCCCTGGAGCAGCTCCGGCTGGTGCAGGCCACCGCGGGAGCCCTGGCGCACGCGGATCGGCGGGGGGTGGCCCGCCACCACGTGGGTGAGCAGGTGGGTGATGGGGTTGAGGCAGCCCAGCCAGGCCGTGGCGAACTGATCGTCCAGGGTGCTGCGGCAGAGGTCGCGGTTCATGCCCATGGCCCAGGCCAGGGGATCCCGCGATAGGCGGATATGGTTTTCGAAGCTCGTCTTCACCATGGCGCTGATGAGGGCGGCGCTCACGCCGTGGCCGCTCACGTCGGCGATCATGAGGCCGATGAGGCCATCCTCCAGCGGGGCAATGGTGTAGATGTCGCCGCCGATGCCTTCGGCGGGCAGGTAGCGGTGGGTGTACTTGGCACCGCGGGTCTCCCCGGGCAGCGACGGCAAGAGGCCCATCTGCAGGCGCGCGGCCAGGGCCAGCTCGGCCTCCACGCGACCTTGGAAGGCGGAGAGTTCGCGGTTCTGCCGCTTGATCTCCTTCTGCATGCCGATGAGGCGGAAAGCGCTGTCCACCTTCGCCAGCACTTCCTGGGCATGGAAGGGTTTACTGATCATGTCGTCGGCGCCGATGGAGAGGCCGCCGATGCGGGAGGCGGTGCCATCCAAGGCCGACACGATGATGAAGTAGGTGTCCTGGGTGTCGGGGGTGCCCTTCACGCGCTTGCAGAGCTCATCGCCCGCCATCTCCGGCATGCGGAGATCGCTGATGATGAGATCCGGCTGAAGGCGCGACATCTCATCCAATGCCTGCACACCATTCCCGGCCATCAGCACCTGATAGCCCGCCCGCTTGAGGTAGAAGCCGAGGATGTCCCGGATCGGGGCCTCGTCGTCCACCACCAGCACCACGCCCTTGCCCATGCTTGCCCTCGATTCGGAAAGGGCCCCGAAGGGCCCTTTCGATCAGGCGCCCCGGAGGGCGTCTTGTTCCGTGGCGAAGATGGAGAAGTAGTTGGTGAGGTTGGTCTGGTCGAAGGTCTTCTTCACCGGCGCGGGCAGGGTGCACAGGTGCAGCTTGCCGCCGCTCTTGTCCACGCTGTTGCGCGCGGCCACCAGGAGGCCGAGCCCCGAGGAGTCGATGAAGCTGACACCCTCCAGATTGATGACCAGCAACTTGGGCTGATGGGTGGTCACCGTGTCTCGGATGACGTCCCGAAGCTGGGCGGTCACTTCGAAATTGACCTTGCCCTGGATGGAGACCACCGAGGCGCTGCCCTCTTGCCGCGTCTGGATGTTCAGCATGCGTCCTCCCTAAAGAAGTCCTTGGAGCACCCGGCGCCGGGCCGCATCCCGTTGCCGTTGTTTGTACTCGGCGTGGGAGGCGGGACCTGACTGGGCATTCTCAAAGCCTGATCGTTCCATGACTTGTACTTCGTGTGCGAAGAAAAACGTAAACTCTTCCTGCTTTTGGATCAACTCCGTGATGTGCATCTGATCGGCCAGGGCGGAAATACCTGTAATTTCCATCCTTCGGAGCACGGACTCCAGGGCCAGGGTGGCCGGGTTCGGGAGCCGGATCAAGGTCCGGGCCGTGAATTGGATGGCCGAATAGTCCTTGGCGGAGAAGGGATTGGCCTCGGTCCCGGACCCTTTCAGGGATAGGGTGTGGCTGAGGTCCCGCCGCTCCTCGGCGGTCAGTTCCCCGATCTGGAAGGGCTCGGGCAGGCTCAGCATCCAGGCGTCCAGGGCCTTGAGGTCGATGAGCAGGTTCCGGGAGCGGCTGGGCTTGATGTGGGTGCTCATGAGCACGTGGTGATCCAGGAGGAAGCGGATTACCAGGAGCACGCCCAGCTGGTCTTCGGCCACCAGCCGGATGCCGATCTGGTCGTAGATGGTCTCCGCCACGTTCTCGGGCTTGTGGAGGAGCTTCAGGAGCATGGAGTTGCGGTCCTTGTTCTCCTTGCGCTCCACGGCGGCCAGGGGCACCTCGTAGCCGCCCCGCAACAGCCATTGGCCGTTCTCCTGCACCAGGTAGCGGTCGTAGCGCTCGAAGACCTGCTTCTGGATCTCGGGCAGGAAGCGCAGGTTCACGTTGTGGTCGATGTGGAAGAGGGTGTGCATCACCCGGAGCACGGCGCAGCTCCAGATGGCTCGCTCGCCCCGGGTGCCATCGTCTGCCCGCTCCGAGGCCCAGACCAGGAGATCCAGGGGATCCTCCAGCTCCGTCAGGAACCCGGGCATGGTGAGCTCGGTGCCCTCCAAGATGACCCCCTGAAGGAAGGTCAGGGCGTCCTCGAAGACCCGCACCACGTGGTGGCGCTGGGCCGGGATCCGCATGTCGTAGCCGTAGTTGAAGGCGAAATCCCAGGCCTCATCGTGGCTGTTGCACTGGAGCCCGTCGAGATCGATGCTCGAGCCCCCCCCCAGAATCACCTTGGTGACCTCGGCGGGCAGGGGGAAAGGGGGGTGGTGACGCATCGTAGCTAGGGTCATCGGCACTTCTGAAAGAACAGTAAAAAACGGGCATCCCCGGGTGCGGGGCTTTGCAGGATCGCACACTTGGGCACAAAAAAACGGGGCGCCCTGGGGCGCCCCGTCCGGCCGATCTTCGTCTTACTTGACGATGAAGGCGAGGGCGAAGGTGAAGAGCACCAGGGCCTCGATGAAGGCCAGACCCAGCACCAGGGAGCCGGAGATCTTGTCGGCGGCCTGGGGGTTGCGGGCCATCGCCTCGTAGGCGGAGGAGAGCACCTTGGCCTGGGCGGTACCGCAAGCGGCCGCAGCGCCGGCAACGGCGATGTAGATCAGCTTGGTGGTGTCGAACAGGGTGTTGAAGGAGCCGGTGGAAGCGGCAGGGGCGCCCTGGGCAAAGGCGGCCACGGCCACGGTGAAGAGAACGGCGAAGGTGATGAACTTGCGCATGTGCGCCTCCTAGTTGGGCCCCAGGGGTTCGGAATCCCCGGGGTCGGGTGAACTGAGTTGATTAGTGAGCGTGGGCGGCCTTGCCGTGACCGTGGTCGTGGTCATGGCCGTGGTCGTCGTGGTGCATGTCCTGCACGGCCTGCCCGATGTAGACAGCGGTCAGCGTGATGAACACGAGGGCCTGCACGGCCACGGTGATGAAGCCGAGGAACATGAGCACCGTGGGCACGGCCAGGGCCACCACGCCGAAGATGGCGGCGGCGATGGTGTGCTCCAGGGCCATGTTGAGGAAGAGACGCATCGAGTGGCTGAAGATGCGGATGAACAGGCCCAGGAACTCCAGGGGGAAGATGAGGAAGATCCCCAGGATCACCAGGAAGGGGTTGCTGCAGGGGCCGGCCAGGTGCTTCCAGTAGGCCAGGCCGTTCACGCGGGTGCCCTCGAAGTTGTACACGAGGAACACGAGGATCGCGCAGCCCAGAGTCACGTTCCAGTTGCTGTTGCCCGTGCCGAAGAAGGGGATCATGCCCATGAAGTTGTTCACGAAGATGAGCAGGCCCAGGGTGCCGATGAAGGGAATGTACTTCTCGGAATGACGGGGGATGGAAGAACCGGCCAAGTTGCGGATGAAGCCGAAGTAGGCCTCCATCACCTGCTGCAGACCGCCGGGGATGAGGCTGAGCTTGGCGCGGGTGGCCGAAGTGACGCCGATGACGAACAAGGCGGCAACCACCGTGTTCAGCAGGTGGTCATAGCGCTCCAGCACGCTCATGGGGTGCGACCCGAAGCCGGGCCACACCTGCTGGTGCAGGTGCAGGAGGCTGGTCAGCCACTGGGCGAAGAAGGAAGCGTGATGTTCCATGGGGGTGCCTCGGGATGGGGCCTGGGGGCCTCAGGAGGGGTTCCGTTTCTGCTTCCACCAGACCCGGATGGCCGCCCAGAAGAGCGCCGGAACGTGCAGAAGCATGCCCGAGAGGAGAGGAAAGTTCTCCTCGGGAAAACGTTCCATGATCGCATGGGCCAGGAAGCCCAACAAGGCGAGATTCCCGAGGCCTACCAAGGCCGAGGCCGCCTTGGGGCCCCGTTTGACGCGCCAAACGGTGAAAGCCACGGAGCCCACGGCCACCAGCCCCTGGGCCAGGAAGATCAGGGCCGCCGTCCAGCTCCGGCCGAAGCCCCACCCCAGCACCCCGGCCACCAGGAGCACGACCAGCGCATCCCGAAGCTCGGGGACCGGATCAACCCTGGGGTCCATTCCCCCCCCGCATCTGCTTTTGCACCTTGAAGACCTCGTAGAAGGCCAGCACCAGGCCCACGAAGAAGCCCCAGATGAGCCCCCCCTCGGAGTGCCCGTACTTGCCCCCGATCCAACGACCGCCGAACATGCACACCCCGATGGCCATCGGCATGAAGTAGGCAAGGTGCGTGGCGCTCGCCAGCTGCGGCCCCCCGCCCTGCCCCTTCGGTTGCTCCGCCATATCCACCCCAATGAAGAACGCGGGGCCGGAGCCCCGCGTTCTTCATTGTAAGGCGTTGAATCTACTTCAGGGCGACCTGGGCGTCCTTCTTCTCGGACCCGATGCCGCCCGCCCATCCGAGGAGGGGCTTGGCGAAGCCGGTGCCCAGCAGCACGAGGACGCAGGCCACCGTCACGATCACCGTGGTCGCCATGCCCGTGGCTTCGGGCTCGGCGCCTTCGGCCAGGGCGGGGGCATCCTTGAAGTACATCTGGTTGATCACGCCCAAGTAGTAGAAGGCGCTCACCACCGAAGTGAGGAAGGCGATGGTCACCAGGGTGATGTGGCCCTGGGTGACGGCCATCTGGAAGAGGTAGAACTTACCGAAGAACCCGACCAGGGGCGGGATGCCCGCGAGGCTCAGGAGGAACACCATCATGGCGAAGGCCAAGAAAGGGTGCCGGTCCTTGAGGCCGCGGAAATCCTCGATGCGCTCGCCCTCGCCCGTGCCCTGGAGGTGGATGACGATGGCGAAGGCGCCGAAGTTCATCACCAGGTAGGTGGCCATGTAGAGCCAGGTGGCCTGCGCACCCTCGGGGCCACACATCACGCCCAGGAGCATGTAGCCCACGTGCGCGATGGAGCTGTAGGCCAGGAGGCGCTTCATGCTCTGCTGCTTGATGGCGGCGACGTTGCCCAGGATCATGCTGGCCGCGGCCACGTAGCCCAAGGGCAGCATCCACTGGTCAGAGAGGCCAGGGAGGGCCGTCTGAAAGATGCGGATGAAGGCCGCGAGGCTGGCGGCCTTGGGGGCCGTCGCCATGAAAGCAGTGATGGGGGTGGGAGCGCCTTCATAGGCGTCGGGGCTCCACATGTGGAAGGGCACCGCCGCTACCTTGAAGCCCAGGCCCACCAGCACCATCAGCACGCCCGCACCCACGAGGAGGGTGTTGGACTGGCTGACAACGGGGAGGAGCTGGCCCATCTCGGCGAAGTTGGTGGTCTTCCCGCCGGTGGCACCGTAGAGCAGGCTGATGCCGTAGAGCAGGATGCCGCTGCTGAAGGCGCCCAGCAGGAAGTACTTCAGGCCCGCTTCCACGCCGCGCTCCTGCTTGCGCAGGTAGGCCACGAGGATGTAGATGCAGATGGCCATCAGTTCGAGGCTGAAGTAGAAGCTGATGAAATCCACCGCGCCGCAGAGGAAGAGCATGCCGCTGAGGCTGAAGAGGATCAGCGCGTAGTACTCGACGGTCTGTTCTTTCAGCGCGTTGAGCAGCTTCTGGGACAGGGCCACGGCACCCAGGGCGCCGAGGATGCTGAGGATCTGGAAGCCCTTGGTGAGGCCGTCCACCTTGTACATGCCGGAGAACCCGGTGCCTTCAGGGGTGCGGACCACCAGCGCGAGGACGACGAGCAGGATGGCGCCCGTGACGGGAGCCCACTTATGCTTCTCCCCCTTGTGGAAGAGAAGGTCCCCCGGCCAGAGCATGAGGGTGCCCAGGCCCGCCAGGAAGAGTTGGGGGATGATGAAGGCGCTGTCCCGAAGGAGCGCCTCCAGCAGCCCGGAGGCGAATCCGTGCATCAGTGACCTCCGCCGTGGCCGTGTTCAGCAGGGGCGGCCTCGTGGGCGGGGGCGCCGTGCTCGGGAGCGGCCTCGCCGTGACCGGCGGGGGCGGCTTCATGATGTGCGGGGGCGGCCATGCCAAGCATGCCGAGCTTCGCAGCGGCGGCCTGCTTGGCGGCCAGGGATTCCGCGGCAAGGTAACCGGGCTGAACCTGTTCCACCAGCTTGTTCACAGGGGCGGTCATCATCTCCATGATCGGCTTGGGATAGAGGCCGATCCAGAAGGCCGCCAGGATCAGGGGCACGAAGGTGAGCACCTCGCGGGTGTTCATGTCACTCATCTCCTCGTTGACCTTGGAGATGGGTCCGAACATCACGCGCTGGAACATCCAGAGCATGTAGGCGGCGCCGAGGATGATGCCGGTGGTGGCGACCACAGCGGCCCAGGGATAGGCCTGGAAGGTTCCCATGAGGATGACGCCTTCCCCGATGAAGCCATTGAGGAGGGGCAGGCCGATGGAGCTCATGGTCATGATCATGAAGATCGTGGCGTAGACGGGCATGGTCTTCGACAGGCCGCCGAAGTCCGCGATCATGCGGGTGTGGCGGCGGTCATAGACCACGGCCACGCAGAGGAACAAGCCCGGCGTCGAGATGCCGTGGTTGATCATCTGGAAGAGCGAGCCCTTCAGCCCGTAGGGGTTCAGGGCGAACATGCCGAGCATGCAGAGGCCCAGGTGGCTCACGGAGGAGTAGGCCACCAGCTTCTTCATGTCCTTCTGGATCATCGCGACGAGGGCGCCGTAGATGATGCCGATGAGGGCCAGGGAGAGGAACCAGGGCATCAGGGCCTTGGTGGCATCCGGCAGGATGGGCAGCAGGAAGCGCAGGAAGCCGTAGGTACCCATCTTCAGCAAGATACCGGCGAGGATCACGGAACCGGCCGTGGGGGCCTGCACGTGGGCGTCGGGCAGCCAGGTGTGGAAGGGGAACATGGGGACCTTGATGGCGAAGCCCACGAAGAAGGCGAGCGCCACCAGGGTCTGCCAGTTCTTCGCCTGCTGGGCGATCACGGGGGCCATGGCGTGGAAGGAGGCGATGGAGAAGTCGTACTGACCCGTCACCTTCTTCTGGAGGAAGTAGATGGCGAGGATACCGACCAGCATCAGCACGGAGCCGGCCAGGGTGTAGAGGAAGAGCTTGATGGCGGCGTAGAGCTTCTGGGGGCCGCCCCAGATGCCGATGAGGAAGTACATCGGGACGAGCATGACCTCCCAGAACAGGTAGAAGAGGAACATGTCCTGGGTGATGAAGACGCCGAGCATGGCCGTCTGCAGCACGAGCATCCAGATGTAGTACTCCTTCTGGCGCTCCTGGATGGCCTCCCAGCTGCAGAGGATGCCGATGGGCCCGATGAAGGTGGTCAGCAACCAGAGCAGGAGGCTGATGCCATCCATGCCCACGCTGAACTGGACCCCCAGTTCTTTGATCCAAGGCACCGAATAGGACCACTGCACCGCGGAACTGCCGCGGTCATAGGCGAAGAAGAAGGGCACGCTGATCGCGAAGCTGACCAGCATCGCCAGCAGGCTGCCCCACTCGAAGACCTTTCGGTTCTCCTTCGGGACGAAGAGCAGCAGGAGGGCGGCGACGACCGGCAGGAAGGTCGCAGCCAGCATCCAGAAAGTCATTGAGGTCATATAGGCTCCCGACTCAGATCAAGCCATCAGCTTCCAGACCGCGAGGGCCAGGAAACCAAGGAACATCACAAAGGCATAGTTTTGGACGCGGCCACTCTGCAGGGTCTTGAACCCGTTGGAGCCCTGTTGCGTGATCCAGGCGACGAAGTTGACACTGCCGTCCACCACCTTGGCGTCGAACCAGAAACTGGCCTCGGCCCAGATGAGGGAGAAGCGGGCGGCGCCGTTGATGATGCCGTCCAGCACCCAGGTGTCGAAGCTCCAGAACTGCGCGCTGAGGCGCTTGATGGGCTCGATCACCATGGCATCGTAGAACTCGTCCACGTAGTACTTGGCGTTCACCCACTCGAAGACCTGGGGGAAGCGCTTCACGAAGGCCTTGGCCTTTGACCAGCTGGGATCGAAGCCGTAGATCCAGATGGCGAGGAACATCGCCGCGCCAGCCCAGACATTCGCGAAGATCTGCAGGAAGGTCTCGATTGCAGGAACAACGTGCTCACCGTGATGGGGAGCCTGCACCTGGTAGAGAATGGGCTCAATCCACTTGGAGAAGTGCTCGCCAGTCCACCCCATCAGAGGCCACTTACTCGTGATGCTGTGGGGCACGTTCAGGAACCCACCCACCACCGCGAGGCCGGCGAGGGTCGCTACGGGGAGCCACATGTTCCAGCTCACCTCGGCAGGGCCGTGGCCGTGGTCGTCGTGCCCATGGTCGTCATGACCATGACCGTGATCATCGTGGTGGTCCGCCTGGGCATGGGCGTGATCGTCGTGGCCATGGGCATCATGCCCGTGGTCGTCGTCATGACCGTGGTGCGCCTCGGAAGGCACCGTGAGGCCATGGGGGTCGTTCCCGGCGCCGCGGTAGTTGCCGTAGAAGGTCATGATCATGAGGCGCGTCATGTAGAACGCCGTGAAAGCCGCGCCCATGAGGCCCATGAGCCAGCACATAAGATAGAAACTTCCGCCGCTGTAGGTCCCGTGGCTGTACCACTTCTCGAACACCTTCCAAAGGATCTCGTCCTTGGAGAAGAAGCCCGAGAAGGGGAAGATGCCGTTGATGGCCAGCGTGGCGAGGCCCATGGCCGCGAAGGTGATGGGCATGTACTTGCGCAGGCCGCCCATGTTCCGCATGTCCTGCTCGTGGTGGCAGGCGGCGATCACGGCGCCGCTTCCGAGGAAGAGGCTGGCCTTGAAGAAGGCGTGGGTGAAGACGTGGAACATGCCCGCCGTGTAGCTCTGAGCGCCCATGCCCATGAACATGAAGCCCAGCTGGGACACAGTGGAGTAGGCCAGCACCTTTTTAATGTCGTACTGGGCGGTGCCCATGCTGGCCGCGAAGATGGCCGTGAGCGAACCCACGAACAGGATCACGTCAGAGGCGATGGGGGCCTGCACGAAGATGAAGTTCAGGCGGGTGATCATGTAGAGGCCCGAAGTCACCATGGTGGCCGCGTGGATCAAGGCGGACACGGGCGTGGGGCCGGCCATGGCATCCGGGAGCCAGACGTAGAGCGGGATCTGGGCCGACTTGCCGGCAGCGCCCACGAAGAGGCAGCAGCCGATGATGTTGAACCAGAAGGTGGGGGCCGCCGTGTGGCCAAAGAGGGTGATCACCTTGAGGTTAGAGATCTCCCGGGCGGAGCCCATCAGCGTGTCGTAGTCCAGGCTGCCGAAGACCATGAACAGCAGGAAGAAGCCGAGCATGAAGCCGAAGTCACCCACGCGGTTGGTGACGAAGGCCTTCTTCGCGGCGTCGCCGGCGTAGGTCTTGTCGAAGTAGAAACCGATGAGCAGGTAGGAGCAGAGACCCACGCCCTCCCAGCCCAGGAACATCATCATGATGTTGGCGCCCAGCACCAGGTTCAGCATGCTGAACACGAACAGGTTCAGGTAGGCCATGAAGCGGTAGTAGCGGAAATCCTTCTGCTCGTCGGCCATGTAGCCGGTGCTGAACAGGTGGATCAGGAAGCCCGCACCCGTTACCAGCAGCGTCATGCAGCCGCTGAGCACGTCGAACTTGTAGGCCCAGTTCATGGTGGCCGTGGTGAGGCCGCCGTTCACCCGAGCGCCGCCGATGTCAAACCAGGTCCAGAGGAGCTGGTGCAGGCTGCGGCCGGCTTCGGGCATGCCCATGAGCTGGATGAAGTGGTAGACGGCCAGCAGGAAGCTGGTGCCCACGGTGCCCAGGGCGATGGCGTTTACCACCGCGTTGTTCCGGAGGCGGCGGCCCGTGAGGCCGTTCACCAAGAACCCGAACAGGGGCAGGAAGGGGATCAGCCAGAGAAGGCTGGAGTGAGTCGAAGCTGCGGTCATCGCGTGTTCCATGTCTGCCTCAGCCCTTCAGCAGGTTGATGTCGTCAACCTGCACCGTGGCCTTGCGCCGGTACAGGGCCACGACGATGGCCAGGCCCACCGCCACTTCCGCGGCGGCGAAGCCCATCACCATGAGGGCGAAGGCCTGACCACCCACGGAGCCCGAATGCCGGGCAAAGGCGATGAAGTTGAGGTTCGCGGCGTTGAGCATCAGCTCCGCGCACATGAGGATCACCAAGGCGTTGCGGCGGATGAGCACCCCAGCCACGCCCGTGGAAAAAAGCAGGAAGCTGATGAGGAGGACGGCGTTGAGGCTCGGCATCACACACGCTCCGTCTTAGCCAACACCACCGCGCCAACCAGGGCGACAAGCAGGATGATGCTGAGGATCTCGAAGGGCAGCAGGTAGTCCGCGAAGAGCCCGCGGCTCACCATCTGGGCGTTGCCCAGGGTGGCGCCGTTGGTGATCTCGGGGCGGAGGGTGAGGGCTTCCTTGGCGGCGGGGCCGAAGAGGGCGTTGCGCAAGGCGCCACCCACCACGAGGAGGCCACCGGCCACGGCCAGGAGGGCCACCTTGGTCTGCTTCTGGAAGATGTCCTTCTCCTTGTACTTGGTGAGCTCCACGAGCATCACCACGAAGAGGAAGAGCACCACGATGCCGCCGGCGTAGACGAGCAACTGGGCGATGCCCAGGAACTCAGCTTCCAGCGTCAGAAAGCAGCCCGCCACGCAGAGCATGGCGAAGAGAAACCCGAGGACGCTGTGCACCGCCGAGCGGGAGGCCACCATGATGGTCGCCCCGCCCACGGCCAAGAGGCCGAAGATGGGGAACAGGTTCTGGGCAAGGGAGATGAGCAGGTTTTCCATGTTCCTCACTCCGCCACGGAGAACTTGCCCACGGTGGAGTTCTCGAACATGTTTTCCGAACCCTCCATTCCCAGGCTGAAGTCCTCGCGGTTGTAGGTGGCCAGCTCGAACTGGTGGTTCAGGATGATGGAGTCGAACCCGCAGCTCTCCACGCAGAATTCGCAGAAGATGCAGCGCTCCATCTCGAAGTCGTAGCGCGTGGGGAAGGGCATCTTGCGGCCTTCCTTCTTGCCCTTGATGATCGTGATGACCTGCGTGGGGCAGATCTTCTCGCAGGCGAGGCAGCAGACGCATTTAATCTCGCCCTGCTCGTCCTTGATCATCGTGAGCCGGCCGCGGTAACGGGGCGCGAGCTTGACCTTCACTTCGGGGTACTCGCCCACGATGTGCATGGGCACCTTGCGACGGTTGGCGGTGAAGAGCACCTGGCCGAACCGCTTGCCGGTGAGCTTCATGCCCCCGGCGATGTCAGATGGATTGAATGCCTTGAGCCAGTTCATCGCGACCTCACATCCACACAAACTTGATCGTGGCCGCGATGAACAGGTTCACCAGGGTCACGGGGATCAGGAACTTCCAACCCACGTGCATGAGCTGGTCGTACCGGTAGCGGGGAAGCGTGGCGCGGATCCAGAGGAACACGAAGAGCAGGAAGCCCACCTTGCCGACGAAGAACAGGATGTTTGGCTGGTTGAGGGCATGGCCCGCGCCCAGGAGGTGGATCAGCTGGCTCTGCAGGCCGAAGGGCAGGAGGTAGTGCCCACCCAAGAAGAACGCGGCGGCGATGGCGCTGACGACGATCATGTTGGCGTACTCGGCCAGGAAGAAGAAACCCATCTTCATGCCCGTGTACTCGGTGTGGAAGCCGCTCACCAGCTCGGTCTCGGCTTCCGCCAGATCGAAGGGCACGCGGTTGGTTTCCGCGAAGCCGCAGGTCAGGTAGAAGAAGAAGCCCATGAAGAGCGGCACGGCGGCCACCAAGGGCATCTCCGTCGCCAGCTTCACGCTGAGTTCGCGGAAGGAAAGGCTGCCCACGAGGAGCACGGGCACCAGGAGGCTCATGCTCAGGGGCACTTCGTAGCTCACGATCTGGGCGGCGCTGCGGAGGCCGCCCAGGAGGGGGTACTTGGAGTTGGAGGCCCAACCGCCCAGCACGATCCCGTACACACCCACAGAAGCCACACCCAGGATGTAGAGCAGGCCCACGTTGATGTCCGTGAGGAAGCCCATGAACTTCAGGCCGCCCACGATGGGGAAGGACGCGGGGAAGGTGAAGAGGCCTTCGGCGCCGGGAAAGAAGGTGATGGCGGCGAACACCGCGAAGGCGGGCACCATGCAGATGGCGGGCGCCAGCACGAAGACGAGCTTGTCGGCCTTCTCGGGGATGATGTCTTCCTTGGTCAACAGCTTCAGGCCGTCGGCCATGAAGATGGGGAGCCCGCGGAGGATGGAGAGCACCGGCACCTTGCCCAGGGCCCACATGGCCCGGTTGATGGGGCCCGTGATGCCCACGTGGCCGCCGGCGATGCGGGTGGCGCCCAGGCGCACCTGGACGTAGCCGATCACCTTGCGCTCGGCGAAGGTGATGATGGGGACGACGGCCATGATCACGGCCAGGAGGACCACGATCTGGATCAGGGCCATTACGACGGTTTGGGTCAGAGTCATTGGCATGTTCGTTCCGATCCCTTAGCGGTCCACTTCGCCCAGCACCACGTCGAGGGTACCGATGGCGGCGATCACGTCAGCGAGGAGCTTGCCCTCGGTCATCTTCGGCAGGGCCTGCAGGTTCACGAACGACGGTGCCCGGACGTGGAAACGGTACGGGTTGCCCGCGCCCTTCTCGCCCACCAGGTAGTAGCCGAGCTCGCCCTTGGGGGCCTCGATGGCGTGGTACACCTCGCCCACCTCGGACTTCAGGACCTTGGGGAGCTTGGCCATCACGGGGCCTTCGGGGAGCTTGTCGATGGTCTGCTGCACGATGCGGTGGCTCTGGCGCATCTCCTCCATGCGCACCTGGTACCGGGCGTAGGTATCGGCGGCGGTGGCGGTGGGCACGTCGAATTCCATCTCATCGTAGGCCGCGTAGGGGAAGGCCTTGCGGATGTCGAAGGCGACGCCGGCGGCGCGGAGCACGGGGCCCGTCACGCCGTAGGCGATGCAATCTTCGGCGGAAATGGGGGCCACGCCGATGGTGCGCTTCTTCCAGATGCGGTTCTCCGTGAGGAGCGTCTCGTACTCATCCACGCAGGCCAGGAAGCGATCCTGGAAGGCCTGTACCTGCTTGATGAAGCCGGGAGGCAGATCCTCGCGCAGGCCGCCAATGCGGAAGGCAGTGGTGGTGAGGCGGGCGCCGCAGAAGGCCTCGAAGAGGTCGAGGATCTGTTCACGTTCGCGGAAGGCGTAGAGGAAGACCGTCATGGCACCGATGTCCAGCGCATGGGTGCCGAGCCACAGGAGGTGGCTGCTGATGCGGTTCAGCTCCGTGAGCATGGTGCGGATGTAGCGGGCGCGACGGGGCACCTCGATGCCGAAGAGTTTCTCGATGCTCTCGGCCCAGCCCAGGTTATTGCTGATGGCCGCCACGTAATCCATGCGGTCGGTCCACACCTGGCCCTGGAAGAAGGTCTTGTCTTCGCAGATCTTCTCCACGCCGCGATGCAGGTAGCCGATGATGGGCTCGCAGTGGGTGACCGTTTCGCCATCGAGCCTGAGCTTTACGCGGAGCACGCCGTGGGTGGACGGATGCTGCGGTCCCAGATTGATTTCCATTTCCTCGTTTTTGAACACCGGGGACTCCCTAGTCAGCCTTGGGGATGGAAAGGTTGATGCCGAGGTTGCCGGCCTTCTCCATGGCGATGCGGTTCAGCATGCCGGAGCGGTCCTCGCGGAAGTCGATCTCACGCTGGCCCCAACCGAGGGTGGGGTACTCCTTGCGGAGCGGATACCCTTCCCAGCCTTCGGGGCAGAGGATGCGGGTGAGACCGGGGTGGTTCTGAAAGCGGATCCCGAGCATGTCGTAGATCTCGCGCTCCATCCAGTTGGCCGAGGGGTAGAGGGCGCAGGCGCTCTCGGGCTCGAAGCCTTCGGGGATCAGGATGCGGATGCGCAGGCGCTTGCGGCGGCTGAGGCTCGTCAGGTGGTAGACCACGCTGAACTGGAAGTCCTTGCCCACGGGGTAGTGGGTGGCGGATTGATCCGTGAGCATTTCGTACTTGAGGTGCGGATCGTCCTGGCAGAGTCGCAGGGCCTCGATCACGGCTTCCTTCTTCACCTGGCAGACGAGCTCGCCGGCCTGCTCGAACACTTCCTCCACCTTGTCGCCCAGGCGCTCGGCGAGGAGGAGCAGATCCGCGTCCTTCGCCTCCTGGGGGAAGGGCGTCTTCATGTCGTTGTCGTCCTTCTTGGGCGCGGGGCGGACAGGGGGCTTGGGAGCATCCTTGCCTTCGGCCTCGGCCTTTTGCTTGGCGACTTCGTAGTCGGCCTGGGTCTTCTGCCACTTGGCCTCGTCGGCCTTGAAGGCCTCGGCAACCTCGACCTGGTAGGTCTTGAAGCTGGGCACGGGCGCCGTCTTGGGGGCCGTCACCTGCCGGTTGGGGGCGGTGCGGATGTCCCAGGAGGTGGGGCCGGAAGCCACTTCGGCGGCGGGCGCAGCCGGAGCGGCCGATGCGGCCGCGGCGGTGCCGCCGTACTTGATGACGTTCACAGGGCAGCCCGCGGCGGCGGCCACGATCTTGGCGAACTGCTCCAGGCCCAGATCACCCTTGAGGGCGGCCTTGGCGGCGCGGTTCTCATCTTCTTTGCCATCCACGCGAGAATCCGCCTTGATATGGCAGCTGTCCGCGGTGACATGGAAGACGTCCGGGCACTCGGCCTCACAGGCGTTGCAGACAATGCAACCATCCTCGATCCACACCTTGGTGATGCGGGGGGCATCGATGGCCACGGCGGCCTTCGGAGCCTCGGCCTTGGGCGCTTCCACCACGGGAGCGGGCGCGGCGGCCACGGGCTCGGGGGCCTTCACGGGCTCCGGCGCAGGGGCAGCGGGCGCGGATTCGGCGGCGTTGGCCACCTGCTCGTACACGATGACGCTCACGGGGCAGCCGGCGGCGGCGGCCACGATGCTGTCCTCGAGCTTGCGTTGCAGGTCGTCCTTGAGAGGGGACTTGCCCTTGTTCTCGTTCTCCACGCCGTCGACGCGGGCCTCACCCTTGATGTGGCAGCTGTCCTCGGTGACGTGAAAGACGTCCGGGCACTCGGCCTCGCAGGCGTTGCAGACGATGCAACCTTCTTCGATCCAGACCTTGGTGATCGCCATGGTTAGCCCACCGCCTCAAAGATCTCGCCGTACTTGTCCGCCATGGAGCTCGTCATGATCTTGTCCTGCAGCTTCAGGAAGCCGTAGATCAGCGACTCGGGCCGGGGCGGGCAGCCGGGGATGTAAACATCGACGGGGACGACTTTGTCCACGCCCTGGATGGTGTGATAGCTGTCGAAGGGGCCGCCGGCCGTAGCGCAACTGCCCATGGCGATGACCCACTTGGGCTCGGGCATCTGGTCGTAGAGCTTCTTGATCACGGGCGCCATCTTGTAGGTGACGGTGCCGGCCACGATCATCAGGTCGCTCTGGCGGGGCGTGGCGCGGAAGATGCCGGCGCCGAAACGGTCGAAGTCGAACTTGGAGGCGCCGGCGGCCATCATCTCGATGGCGCAGCAGGCCAGACCGAAGGTCATGGGCCACACGCTCGAAGCGCGCGCCCAGTTCACGACCTTCTCCACCTTCGTGGTGATAAGGATGTGCTCCAGGGCGGTGGGTTGGTTCATCACGCTCATGGCACTACTCCCAAGTGAGGGCGCCCTTGGACCAGATGTAGCCGTATCCAAAGAGCAGAAGGAAAAGGAAGATACCCATCTCGACCAGGCCGAAGAGCGCCAGCTCCTTGAATTGCACGGCCCAGGGATAGAGGAAGACGGTTTCCACGTCGAACACGAGGAACATCACGGCGATGAGGTAGTAGCGGACAGAAAACTTCTCGCGGGCATCGGTGGTGGGGGTGATGCCGCACTCGTAGACCATGTACTTGTTGGCATTCGGCACGTTGGGGCGAATCAGACGCGAAAGCGTCCACACGATCACTGGCATGGCCACGGCCACGAGAACCAGAAGCAGAATCGGGGCATACCCTTGCATGGGTCCTCCGGGAACGACCTTTCATTCTGGGACTTAGGTCACAGCGAGGTCAACGGCTCATCCCAGCCTTGAAGCGCGGTGCCGCGCCTGTCCAATTCCGACCATTCCCACCCCGTCCTCCCTCCCATTCGACTAGGATCAAACCATGTCCCCCGAGATCCCCGGCCCCGGCGAGTCCACCCTCATCACTGCGCCGCGGGAGCTCTATCCCGCCATGGACCTGACCCGGGAGGCGGTGGACTTCGCGCTCTTCCAGGCCATTCCCCTGGATCTCATGCTCCGGCTCCACTTCGTGCCGGTCCGAGAAGAGGATGGGCGACTCCTTTTAGCCATGGCCGACCCCCTGGACGTGCCCGCCCAGGACCTTTTGCGCCTGCAACTCAAGCGCCCCCTGCGATTCTGCGCGGCCCCCGCGGCCCAGATCCAGGAAGTGCTGAAGAAATCCGAATCGGGCCAGAAGGTGCTCGATGAGGCGGGTGAGGCCCTCAAGGTGCAGGTGCTCCGGGAGGAGGATCTGGACGACGAGGTGCTGGATCTGGAGCGCCTCACGGACAAGGACGAGGCCCCCATCATCCGCCTCGTGGACACCACCCTCTTCAACGCCCTGCAGCGCCGGGCCTCGGACATCCACCTGGAGAGCACCGCCAACGGCTTCCAGATCAAGTACCGCATCGATGGCAGCCTCTACCCCGCCGCGGAGCCCATCGACCGCCGCTTCGCCTCGCCCATCATCAGCCGCATCAAGGTCATGAGCGAGCTGGACATCTCCGAGAAGCGCAAGCCCCAGGATGGCCGCTTCAAGCTCAAGGTGCGCGGCCGGGCCATCGACTTCCGCGTGAGCATCATGCCCACCATCCATGGCGAAGACGCGGTGATCCGCATCCTCGACAAGGAGAACCTAGCCGAGGAGTTCAAGAGCCTCAGCCTGGAGATCCTGGGCTTCAGCCAGCACGAGCTCACCCGCCTGCGTCGCTTCGCCAAGGAACCCTACGGCATGTTCCTCGTCACGGGTCCCACGGGCTCCGGTAAGACGACGACGCTCTACGCCATCCTCAGCGAGATCCGGAATCCCGAAGACAAGATCATCACCATCGAAGACCCCGTCGAATACCAGCTCGAGGGCGTCACCCAGATCCCCGTGAACGAGAAGAAGGGCCTCACCTTCGCCCTGGGCCTGCGCTCCATCCTCCGCCACGACCCCGACAAGATCCTCGTGGGTGAGATCCGCGATCCCGAGACCGCGGCCATCGCCATCCAGTCGGCCCTCACGGGCCACCTGGTGTTCACCACCGTGCACGCCAACAACGTGTTTGACGTGCTGGGCCGCTTCGAACACATGGGTGTGCCCGTGCACAACTTCGTCTCCGCCCTGAACTGCGTGCTCGCCCAGCGCCTCGTGAAGGTGCTCTGCACCAAGTGCAAGCGTCCCCACACCCCCACCGCCCAGGAGCTCAAGGACAACGGCATGGACGCCGCCTGGGCCGACAAGGGCACCTTCTTTGAGAAGGGCGGCTGTGTGGACTGCCACGGCACCGGCTTCCGCGGCCGCCAGGCCATCATCGAATTCCTCGGCATGAATGATGAAATGCGCGAGCTCATGACGGCCCAAGCCGGCCTGCGCGAAGTCAAGGCAGCCGCCCGCCGCTCCGGCATGCAGAGCCTGCGCGAGAGCGCCCTGGAAAAGGTGCGCCTGGGCCTCACCACCTTCGCCGAGATCAATAAGGTGACCTTCCGGGAAGGCAGCTGAAGGCTTAGGGCCGGACCCCGCCCAGCTCCCGTTCCAAACTCTGAAGGCGCTTCAGCCGCGCAAAGGTGCCGGCCTGCAGCGCCAGTTCCGCGGGGCTGCCCGATTGGATGGCCTGGCCTTCCTGCAGCACCAGCACCCGATCGCACAGCTCGGCGACGAAGACACGGTGCGTGGCCAACACCAAGGTGGTGCGGCCGAGGAAGCCCCGAAGGTTTTCGAGGATCCGACTTTCGGTTTCCGCGTCCACGGCGGAGAGGGCGTCGTCCAGGAGCAGCAGTCGGGGCTTCCGCAGGAGCGCCCGCGCGAGGGCTGTGCGCTGACGCTCGCCACCGGAGAGGATCACGCCCCGTTCGCCCACCACCGTATCCATGCCCTCGGGCAGGCGGCGGATGAGGTCATCCAGGCAGGCCACCCGGGCCACTTCCCAAAGGTCCTCGTCGGTGGCGTCGGGGCGGCCGAAGGCGAGGTTCCCGCGCAGGGTTTCGCTGAAGAGGAAGGCCTCCTGGGGCACCCAGCCGAGGCCGGCCCAGTGCATGCGCAGGGATTCAGGTCCCAGTGGCACGCCATCGAGCACCAGTTGGCCTTCTTGCACATCCCTCAACCCCGCGAGCATCTGGAGCAACACGCTCTTGCCGCTGCCGATGCCACCCAACACGCCGAGGCTCTCACCGGGCGCCAGGCGCAGATCCAGGGGCCCCAGGCCCCGTTTGGAATCGAAGCGGTGCACGCCCCCTTCCAGAGATACCGAAGCGGGCGTGGAGGGCACCTGCACCGACTCCGCGGGAGGCAGGTCCGGCTCCATCGCGTTCATCACTTCATCAATGCGCTTCTGCCCCGCGAGCCCGCGCTGGAAGAGATTGACCGACCAGCCCAGGCTCATGACGGGCCAGGCCAGCGCCACCAGGAACCCGCTGAAGGCGATGAGATCGCCCAAGGAGAGGGTGCCGCGATTCACCAGCGCGCCGCCGAACGCGATGAGCACGAGGGTGGCCAGGCCCGTGATGAACATGGCCATGGGCGCATAGGCGCTGAAGAGCACCGTCTGGCGCATGGAGAGGCGCGCATGGCGCTGGCTCAGCTGGGCGAAGGCCTCGATGCGGGCATCCTCCAATCCAAAGGCCTGCACCACCTTCTCGCCCTGGATCGTTTCGTGGCTGAAGGTGGACAGGGCGCTGAAGGCCAGCTGCAACTTCTGCTGCACCTTGTGCGAAGCCCGACCGATGCCATAGAAACCCAAGCCCAGGAAGGCGAAGGGGATCATCACCGCCAAGGTGAGGCGCGGCGAGGTATGGATCATCAACGCGAGGGTGACGGGCAGGATGCTCGCCGTCTGCAGCACGCTCATGAGGCCCGGCCCCGTGGCCATGCGCACGGTGTTCACGTCATCGCCCACCCGGGCCATGAGGTCGCCCACCCGCTGGCGGTCGTAGAAGGCATGAGGCTTGGCGAGCAGCAGCGCGTAGAGGGATTCCCGTTGCTCCCGTTCGATCTCCCGGGAAAGACCGATGAGGGTGTTGCGCATGAGGTAGCGGCCGACGCCCGCCACTGCCGTGGCGCCCAGCATCCAACCCAGCATCCCGCGCGAATGGCCCCACTGGCTCAACTCCAGCGCATGCACGGCTCGGCCCGAGAAGTAGGGCACGAAGGAAGCCGCCGCGGAGCAGATCACCGTGGCCAGGAAGCCCAGGGCGAGCGTCTTCCGGTGGGGATTGAAGAGGCGCCACCACCAGGGACCACGATTGCTTTCAACGGACTGGGACACGAGGCCTCCACCCTCAGCCTACGGGCCCCCCGCCCTTAGGAGAAGAGGGCTCAATCTCGACCCGCCCCTCCGCTCGCCCATTCCTCCCGTACACTGGGGCCCTTTCCCCCTGGAGGCCCCATGCCCCTGATCGGCTCCCCCCTGCCCGCCTTCGCCCTGTCCGACGACCAGGGCACCACGGTGACGAACCAGGATTTGCTGGGCAAGTGGACGGTGATCTACGCCTACCCCAAGGACAGCACCCCCGGCTGCACCACCGAGGCTTGCGACTTCCGAGACAACTTCGCCCGCCTGAAGAAGGCCGGCGCCCAGGTCTACGGCATCTCCCGGGACAGCCTCAAGAGCCACCAGAACTTCATCGCCAAGCAGGAACTCCCCTTCCGCCTCCTCAGCGACCCCGAAAAGGAGCTCCTCATCCCGCTGGGCGCCTTCGGAAAGAAGATCATGTACGGCAAGGAAGTGGAGGGCATCATCCGCTCCACCTTCCTCATCGATCCCAAGGGCATCATCCGCGCGGTGTGGCCCAAGGTGAGCGTGAAGGGGCATGTGGACGCGGTGATGGAAAGCCTACTTACCTTTCAGAAGTGATCCCAACGAGAAGGGCCGCCCAAGGCGGCCCTTCTCGAAATCCTACATAGATTTAGACCGCCATGATGTTGTAGCCGCCATCCACGTAGATGGTCTGACCCGTGACGCCCCGCCCCATGGGGCAGAGCAAGAAGAGGGCGCCATCGGCCACTTCCTCGAGCTCCACCAGCTTGCGCAGGGGGGCCTTGGCGCGGTGGTGGTCCAGGATGGTGGAGAAGCCGCCGATGCCGGAGCTCGCCAGCGTCTTGATGGGGCCGGCGCTGAGGGCGTTCACGCGGATGCCGAACTGGCCGAGATCCGAGGCCAGGTAACGCACGCTGCTCTCTAGGGCGGCCTTGGCCACGCCCATGACGTTGTAGTTGGGCATCACGCGCTCAGCGCCCAGGTAGGAGAGGGTCACGATGCTGCCGCCCTCCTTCATGAGGGGTTTGGCGGCGTGGGCCAGCACGGGGAGGCTGTAGGCGCTCACGTCCAGGGCCACGCGGAAATCCTCGCGGGTGGTGCTGACGAAATCGCCTTCCAGGGCCTGGCGGGGGGCATAGGCCACGGCGTGGACGAGGAAGTCGAGCTGGCCGAACTCCTGCTCCAGGTGCTGGAAACCGGCCTTCACCTGCGCATCGTCGGTCACGTCCATCTGGAAGTTGATGGCACCGGGCAGTTCGGCCGTGAGTTCCTTCACGTTCTCGCCCAGGCGCTCGTTTTGATAGCTGAAGGCCAATTGGGCCCCATTCTCCTGACACGCCTGGGCGATGGCCCACGCGATGGAGCGCTTGTTGGCCACGCCAACGATCAGTCCCTTTTTGCCGGAAAGCAGCATGGATGCCTCATAAGTGAATCGGACTCAGGGTAGCAGCACTACCCTAGGTGACATGAACCGCCTCCCCGTCCTCGTCATCGCCCTGCCGGCCCTGGCCCAGGGCTATTCCCCTCGGGCCGACCTCGATTCAGGGCGGTTCCTCAAGGTCCTCTCTGAGGCGGATGCCCGACTGAAATCTCAACCCGGAGATGCCGTGGCCTGGGCCGCGCGTTCCCAGGCGCTGTCATCGCTGATGCGGTGGCAGGAGGCCTTGGAAGCAGCGGATAGAGCCCTCGCCCTGCAACCCGGTTTTGCCGACGGCCTCCTGGCCCGAGGCATTGCCCGGGGGGGACAGGCCGTATCTGAGGTGAGCTTCGGATCCCTCCGGGGGGTGGGGAGGGCGATGGAGGATTTCAGAGCCGCCACGGCGGCGGATCCCTCCCTCACCCGGGCCTGGCTCAGCCTGGGCCTAGCCTATCAACAGGTTCCGGGGCTCTTTGGAGGCTCCACTCGAAAAGCCTTGGCCTGTGCAAACTCGCTTCGAAAGGTCGCGCCCGCCAAAGGGGAC
This sequence comes from uncultured Solibacteraceae bacterium, assembly GCA_964617215.1. Lineage (GTDB taxonomy): Bacteria > Acidobacteriota > Holophagae > Holophagales > Holophagaceae > JAFDVN01. Next base: position 424,357 of record CAZTVL010000002.1, read on the forward strand.
TTCCTTGAAGGGATGATCCGGAGTTTGGATGGGGATTGGGGCCGAGCCGAACCCTGCCTGACTCGGGCCTTGGCTCAGACCCCAGGCGACCCGGAGATCGTAACGGGATGGCTGGAGCAATTGGATGAAAAGGCGGCTCTTAAGGCCCTTGGACGGGAAGGTAAGAATGCCCGACTCCGCTCCGAGGCCGCCCGCCTCCTTCCAAACGTTCGGAAGGCAGCCAAAGGCGTAGAAGCCATCAGTGAGGCCTATTTAAATGCTGGTGTTCCGGAACTGGCCTGGCAGGTGGCCTTTCAGGGGCTCAAGGAGGTGGAAGCTCCCAGCATCCTTCGTCTCCAACTCGCCAAAGTAGCCGCCCGGTCCGGCCTTCACCGACAAGAAGCCCTGGCCCAGGCGGATCAGGCCCTCCGGGAGCCCATGGAAGGCGGAAGTGGCGGGCTTCCGGCCCTCCACTGGCGGCGGGGACAGATCTTGAAGGCCCTCGGCCGCCGCGATGAGGCTCGCCATGAGGCCCAGTTGACTTTGGCCCTTCAACCCAATCACCGAGGGGCGAAGAAGCTTATTGAAGAGGATTAACTGCCGAGATACGTCACTCTCGTAGCCCTTCAAGGGCAGTTCCCATTTAAAGTCACCCCCTTGACGCGACGATGACAATCCCTGAGTCTTTGATTTCCACCTCCTGCAACAGCTTGTGCCATTTGGCACAGGACTTGATAAACAACCCGTGGCTACTGTCCTAAGGAGACGCCATGAATAACCAGAAGGGTTTCACCCTCATCGAGTTGCTGCTGGTGCTTGCCATCATCGGCATCATCAGCGCCATCGCCATCCCGGCCCTGCTGGGTCAGCGCCAGAGCGCCCGTAACAACGCCACCGCCTCCCAGGCCGCCAACATCGCCGGCGCCCTCCAGGTCGCCTTCGACATCGCCGAGAAGCCCGTGGCCGAGCGCCCCGCCGCCGACCTCGCTGGCCTGGGTGCCACCCCCACCGCCGGCGCCGTGCTGGCCGCTGTCCTGGCCCGCCCTGAGTATGCTGTCGCCCGCATGCACAACCCCTTCACCAATGGCGCCGCCTACATCGCCGGCCCCCCGGCTGTTGCGGGTGACGTGGGCGTCGCGATCGTGGTGGAGAATGGCCAGACTGTGGCGAATATTTCCTACATGATCCAGACTTCTGCCGGTGTTAACACCATCCGCCTGTCAAAGTCCCCCGAGACTTCCCTCCTTCCCTGAGCCTGGGATCGACCCTCTAGGGGCGGTTTCGACCGCCCCTTTTGTTTTTATACATTTGGCACATGTTTTGTAATAACTCCGGTACCCACCATGCCGAGGCCCCATGAAAAACACCCGTGGATTTACCCTGATTGAACTCCTGCTGGTATTAGCCATCATCGGAATTATCAGCGCCATCGCGATTCCGGCGCTTCTCGGACAACGTCAAAGCGCCCGGAACAACGCGACCAAATCCAATGCCTCCAATGTGGCATCCGTGATCCAGAACGCTTTCGATATCTGTGAAAAACCGGTCATTAGCCGAACAGCTGCTGATTTAGCCGCCCTCCCGGCAGCCCCCACCGCCACCCAAGTTCTGCTTACAGTCTTGGCCCGACCGGAGTTCACTCCCGCGCGAATGCACAATCCATTCACGAATGGGGCCGCATATATCCAAGGCCCTCCGGTTGCAGCAGGCGATGTCGGGATCACGATTGTTACTGAAAATGGACAAACCGTGGCCAATGTCAGCTTTGCGCTTCAAACGTCTGCGGGCCTCGTCATTCAGCGGTTGCCAAAGTCCCCCGAAACTTCCCTGAATCCTTGAAGCACACTAGGCTGTCTTCACCTCGAGGTCACCATGCGTCGTTCCCAATCTGGTTTCTCCCTCATCGAGCTGCTGCTCGTCGTAGCCATGGTTGGCATCCTCAGCGCCATCGCGATCCCTCGATACCTTGGGTCCCGTGACCTTGCCCGCCAGGTGGCTGAAGGCGAGGCCCAGTCCCGCATCATCGCCATGCAGCTTGAATCAACCAAAGCTGAATCTGGCCTCTACCCTGCAGCGGGGACTTATACATGGGTTTCGGGGACGCCGGCCTCCGCCCCTTTGACCAGTTTCACGGTTCCCGCCAACACCCCTCTCCAGTGGACGCTGGTGGTGAATGCAGACCGCTTAACTTACTCCATCACGGTGCGCGATACGCGGAAGGGTAAGAACATCCTGGCCTTCGACCAAACTGGGAGCGGCATCGCATTCACGCCCTGATCGTTAGGTTCATTCAGCATTCAATAGGGCCCGCCATTGGCGGGCCCTATTGAATGTTGAATAAGGAAGTGTATCCATTGCTACAGGTTTCAAGGCCAAAGAGGTACGCCGGAAAAACCTGAACGAAGGTGGTGGACACAAACAGCTCACACCCCCCCATGAGTTCATCAAACAAGGGTGGAGATGGAGCAATCGCCTTTACGATCTTCGAGTTAGCGGATCAAGCCGCCCGATGATTTCTGCCAACCCACAGGTGGGGACTGCATTGGTACTCAGAAGGACCGCAGGTCCCAATTCCCATGGCACTCAGTTTGAGATTGCTAGTTCTTATTGAAGGCGTCAGCCAATCCGAAGATCGGCATGTACATGGCGACGACGATGAAACCGATGATGCCGCCTAGCACCGCGATCATGACGGGCTCCAGCAGACTGGTTAGGGCCGCCACCGCGTTATCCACCTCGTCCTCATAGAAGTCCGCCACCTTCCCCAGCATGGCATCCAAGGCACCCGTCGCTTCGCCCACACCCACCATCTGAACCACCATGGAGGGGAATACCTTTGACTCAGCCAAGGGCGCGCTGATGTTCCGCCCCTGTTCCACGGCATCCTTGGCCTTCAGAATCGCGTTGGTGATCACTTGATTGCCTGCCGTCCGCGCTGTGATGTCCATACCTTCAAGGATGGGAACACCCGAACTGGTAAGGGTGCCCAGCGTTCGGCAAAATCGGGCCACAGCCACCTTGAGGAGCAGATCTCCGATGACGGGCATTTTCAACATAATCTTGTCAAGTAAGAGCTTGCCATCAGTGGTCTTGTAGTACTGCTGTAGGCCGATCACAATGCCGACGATTAAAATAATTAACAACCATCCGTAGTGGATCAACAGGTTGGAAAGGCCAATGCAGACCTGAGTTGGCATGGGCAACTTGGAGCCCAATCCCTCATACATCGCGCTGAAGACAGGGATCACCTTGATCATGATGATCGTGACCACCAAGACCGCGATCGTGATAACCGCGATTGGGTACATCATGGCGCTCTTCACCTTGCCGGTGAGTTTCACGGCCTTCTCGATGTACTGGGAGAGGCGCTGGAGGATCGTGTCGAGGATACCGCCCGCCTCACCCGCACCCACCATGTTCACGTAAAGGTCGTTGAAGGCCTTGGGGTGTTTGGAAAGGGAGGCTTGGAGGGTGGAGCCCTTTTCCACGTCTTGCCGCACGGCGTCGATGATATTCGCGAAGCCCTTATCTGCCTGCTGGCCGCCAAGGATTTCCAGGCACTGAACCAAGGGTAGGCCGGCATCGATCATCACGCTGAACTGGCGGGTGAAAATGGCCAGATCCTTCGGCTTCACTTTGCCGAAGGACTTGGTGCCCTTGGCTTCCTGGGATTTGATCGTGACGACCTCAATTCCATTCCGCTTCAGCGTCAGGACGGCGGCGTCTTTCGAATCGGAAACCAATACACCTTCCTGGACCTCGCCAAGCCGGTTCTTGCCTTTCCAAGCGAATGCGGGCATCGGGACCTCTCAGGATTGGGTGACAGGATCAAGCATAGGGCGACCGCCGTGGTAAAAAAAGGGGGGATCTGGCTAAGATGCCTGCTATGTGTACTTGATATTGGGGTTTCGCCCCCCGAGCAGTCCAGTTCCGGCGCCGGGTTTGGCGGCCTGAGCCGCGGCATTGGCGGCGCTGGAACCCACCGTACCGCCGCCCCGGTTGATGAGCTCCCGGAGTTCATCGTGGTTGGAGCTGTAGGACATGGCCATTTCCGTGGTGATTTCGTTCTTGGCCACCAGGTCCGCAAGGCTCTGGTTGAAAGTCTGCATGCCGTATTTGACCTGCCCCGTCTGCATCATGCCGTAAACCTGATGGATCTTGTCCTCACGGATGAGGTTCCGGATGGCAGGGTTGGGGATCATGACCTCCAGGGCCAGGGAGCGGCCCTTGCCGCTGGCCTTGGGAATGAGGCTCTGGCAGACGACTCCTTCCAGCACCAGGGAGAGCTGGGCCCGGATCTGAGCCTGCTGGTGGCTGGGGAACACGTCGATGATGCGGTTGATGGTCTGCACCGTGGAGTTGGTGTGCAGGGTGCCGAAAGTGAGGTGGCCCGTCTCAGCGATGGTCAGGGCGGATTCGATGGTTTCCAGATCGCGCAACTCACCCACGAGCACCACATCCGGATCCTGGCGGAGGGCCGAGCGCAGGGCCTTTTTAAAGCTGTGGGTATCCGCGTGGATCTCCCGCTGGTTCACGAGGCAGCGCTTGTGCTTGTGCACATACTCCACGGGATCCTCGATGGTGAGGATGTGGAGGGGTTCCTCGCTGTTGATCTTGTCCACCATGGCCGCGAGGGTGGTGGACTTACCCGAACCGGTGACGCCCGTGACGAGCACGAGGCCGCGGGGCTTGTCACAGAGGCCCTGGATCACCGGGGGCAGACCCAGCTGCTCGAAAGTCTTGATGTTCTCGGGAATGGTGCGGAATACGGCCGCCGTGGCTCCGCGCTGACTGAAGACGTTGGCGCGGAACCGGGCCACGCCGGAGAGGCCGAAGCTGAAGTCGACTTCCAGGTCCTCCTCCAGGCGGTGCTTCTGCTGATCCGTCATCACGCTATAGCAGAGGAAACGAGTCTGGGCCGCATCCAAGGGGGGGAGTTTGAGGGGCACCATGCGACCATCGATGCGGATCTGGGGGCTGGTCTCCGTAGTGATGTGGAGATCCGTGCCCCCGTACTCCACCATGGTGCGGAGCAGCTGCTGCAAGGGGACGGGGTAACTGACCTGATCATTCATGTGGGATTCCTCAGAGCACGGTTTCGCGGCAGATTTCTTCGATGGTGCTGACCCCATCGATCACCTTGCGGCAGCCGGAGCGGCGGAGGGTGATCATGCCCTCCTTCACAGCCTGTTCGCGCAGTTCGATGGCGGAAGCGCCGGTGAGGATCATGTCCTTTAGGCCTTCGGACATCTCCAGGATCTCGTAGAGGCCCACGCGGCCCTTGTAGCCGCGCTTGTTGCAGATCTCACAGCCCACGGGCTTGTAAAGTGTGAAGCCCCGCTTAATTTCTTCGTCCGTAAAGCCCACCTTCAGCAGGGCTTCGGCGGGCATGGCGTGCTCCTCGGGCTGCTTGCAGGCGTTGCAGAGGCGGCGGGTGAGGCGCTGGGCGCAGATGATGTTCACGGAGGTGGCCACCAGGAACGGTTCCACACCCATGTTCATGAGGCGGTTGATGGTGCTGGGGGCATCGTTCGTGTGCAGGGTGGAGAGCACCAAATGGCCCGTCAGCGAAGCCTTGATGGCGATTTCCGCCGTCTCGAAGTCGCGGATCTCACCCACCAGGATGATGTTGGGATCCTGGCGAAGGAAGGAGCGCAGGGCGGCGGCGAAGTTGAGGCCGATCTGCTCCTTCACCTGCACCTGGTTGATGCCCGGGAAGTTGAATTCGACGGGATCCTCCGCCGTCATGATGTTCACGTCGGGGGTGTTCAGCTTGGCGATGGAACTGTAGAGGGTATTCGTCTTGCCCGACCCCGTGGGCCCCGTCACGAGCACCATGCCGTAGGGCTTGCAGATCTGGCGATCCCAGCGTTCCAGGCTCTCGGGTTCGAAGCCCAGCTTCGTGAGATCCAGCATCAACTTGTCGCTGTCCAGCAGCCGGAGCACGATCTTTTCGCCGAAGAGGCAGGGCAGGATGGACACGCGGTAATCGATGACCTTCTGCTTGCCGCCCATGTTCACGCGGAGCTTGATGCGGCCGTCCTGGGGCAGGCGGCGCTCGGCGATGTTGAGCTTGGCCAGGATCTTCACGCGGCTGGTGAGGGGATCCTTCAGGCTCAGCTTGGGTCGCATGACCTCCTGGAGGATGCCATCGATGCGGAACCGGATTCGGTAGGTCTTCTCGTAAGGCTCCACGTGGATGTCACTGGCGCCCCGTTTGATGGCGTCGATGAGGACCATGTTCACCAGCTTCACGACGGGCGCGTCTTCGCCCATCTTCTTCATGGTGATGGCGTCGCCCTGTTCCTCTTCGTCGGATTCGAACTCGGCGTCGGCATCCAACTCCTGCTGGAGGCCTTCGAGGTCGAGCATTTCCTCTTCCTGGAAGGCACCCGCCGCGGCCTGAGCCTCGGTGCCGCCACTGGTGGAGGTGCCCGCCTGGGGCCGCCCCCCTTGATCCGTTCGGAGGGTCACGCCCGAAGAGCCGCCGTAGTAGCGCTCCACGGCGCGCAAAAGGCCCATCTCAGAGGAGACCACGGGATCCACATTGTAACCCGTGTGGAAGCGCACGTCGTCCATGGCGAAGATGTCCGTGGGGTCGGACATGGCCAGGGTGAGCACATTGCCTGTGCGCTGCAGGGGCAGAACTTTGTGGCGCTGGGCCAATTCCGCGGGGATCAAGGCAATGACGCCGCTTTCGATGGAGGGCCACTGATCGAGGTCGGCCGCGGGCACGCCGTACTGCATGCCCAGGAAGCTCACGATGTCCTGATCGGAGCAGAACCCATGCCGCACGACGATGCTGCCGAGCTTGCCGCCCTCGCGCCGCTGGATTTTGATCGCCTCGTCGAGCTGGCCTTCGCTTATGAGGCCAGCTTTGACGAGCATCTCGCCGAGCTTGCTAACCAATGGGACCTCCGGAGGGGTGTTGCATGGTATCACCTCGGCTTCCGGCCGACGGAAGACAAGTCACGTCGTATTAGGAGATTCCCGCTATCATCCCCCCATGTCTTCCCAGGACGCTCCGCGCCTAATACTGGCCCGCCAGCTGGTGCGGGAGAAGGGCCTATCCCGCAAGGACCTGAAACTCCTGCGGGAGATCATGGCCGAGGGGGCCGAAGATCTGGTGCCCGTGGGCGAAGCCGCGCCCGAGCCCGAAGCGCTCCGGGACGAACTCGCCGCCCTCCGCCGGGAGCTGGGGATCTTCCTCGCCTTCCTCCAGAACTTCAGCCCCCGGCGCCTGGGCGAAGCCCGAGATGCCATGGGGCTCGTGCTCCAGCACTCCCTCGCCCGCCTCCGCACCGAGGCCCGGGACGCCCACCTGCGGCTGTTGGAGGCCCACGAGGAACCCGCCTGGGTGGTGAAACTCCTGGATCTCGTGGCCTCCTTCCGGGCCATGGCTCTGGCCCTCAACAGCGAAACCCAGGGCCCCCTCCAGGAGCACTGGCAGGGCTTCCTCATGGAGCACCAGGGCGCCATCCGGGAGATCCTCGCCGCCCTCCAGAACCAGCCCAATGGCGCGATCCTCGTGGCCCGCCTCAGCGACCGCATGAAGACCCTCAACCGGGCCATCCAGACCGGCCAGGGTCGCCTCCCCGAAGCCATCCGCCGCTTCACCGAGGCCCTGGAAGAGGCCGTTCCCCGGGATACCCAGGAACGGGTGGCCCCCCTGCTGCTGCTGGAACATGTGGTGGAGAACCTCCGCCTCTCCCTGGTGCGCCCCCTGGATCGCGGCATCCACTGGCCTGCCGTGGAGCAGATCCGGGGCAGCCTCCATTGGCTCTGGAACCACCTGGGCTGGCGATTGCCCCGCATCGAGGAGGAGGTGCTCGGCGAAGCCCTCAGCCCCGAAGCCCGTAAGGCGCTGTCCGCCCTGCGCAAGGAATCCCCGGGGGCCTTCCGGGTGGTGGCTCGGGCCCTCGCCAGCCACCTGGCCGTGTTGGACCTCGTGGATCGCACCGAGGGCCTCCTCAGTGCGCCCTTGGAAATCCGCTATGCCGCCGTGCCCACCTTCCTGGTGGTGGAGGGGGAACTGGGTCGCCTCGCGGAAGGCCCCTACCACCCCGAAGCGGCCGACCTGCTGGACGCCCGCTCCCCCGATGCCGGACGGCTCCGCGCCTTCCTGCGCCAAGCCGTGCTCAGCCTCCGCCAAGATCAATCCACCGTGCGCAGCCTCCTCCAGCAGGCCCTCGCCACCACGGATGGAGATGCCCTTCCCCAGGCCCTGGAGAACCTGCGCTCCCTGCTCATCAGCCACCAACGGCAAGTCATGGGCGATCTGGCCGGCCTCTTTTCCCCGGACCTCCGGGAGAAGCTATTCCCCGGTAGCCCCAGCGCCGTGGAGGAAGGCGATCGCCTCCGCCAGCGCCTCCAGCGCCTCTGGGAAGCCCTCCAACCCATCCAGGAACAGGTGCAGGTGCACTTGGAACTCCACGATTGGGCCCGCCTCGCCCTCTCCCTGGGTCAGGCCCTCCAACAGCTCCAAGGTTTCCGGCGCGGCCCCGAGTTCGCCCTGCTTCGGAGCCATGATCGCGAGGAGGCCGAGCGCCTCATCACCCAATGCGGGCGCCTGATGGAGAATCCCCCGGACGTGCCCCGCGCCCTGCGGGAGGCCCTGGAACTCCTGACGGAGTTCATGCGCTTCCTCGAACTCTTCCTCTTGCGCATCAATGCCCGGGGCCCCCTCATCCGGCACGATCTGGAAACGGCCCGGGAGGCCCTGCGCCTCGTGGGCCAACTCAAGCAGGAATCCACGGGCCCCGAACACACCCGCCTCGCCCACAAGCTCATCCAGACCGCCAAACGCCTCGGCGTTCGGGATCCCCAGGCCGTCACCCTGCTCAAGCGTTGGGTGCGGGCCGAACGCAGCACCAAGGACGTGGCCCAGCCCCTCGAACAGCTGGATCGGCACCTGGACCGGTTGGCGGCACGCCTCGAAGCCGCCCTGGTCTAGGCCTCCCTGCCTCGCTAGCGGATGCATTAAATTTTGAACGACGGCTGTCCCCCCGCCACCTGATGCCGAAGAGGAGCCCATGAGACGAATCCACTGGGTGCAGGCCGGCCCCGGAGGGGAGGACCTCCGGGAGGCCCTCCTCGCCCATGGCTACCTGCTCTTCCCGGATTCGGTGAATGGCAGCACCGTCCTCGTGGCCCGCAAACCGGATCCCTCGCTGATCCCTCCCAACGCCGGCGAGGTGCTTTGGTGGGTGCAGGATGCCACCGCGGAAGAAGCGAGCCTCGTGCTGGCCCACCGCCCGGGCTGGGTGGTGCGGCAATCCCAGCGCGTGGAGCTGGCCCTGGAAGCCCTGGAAGCCCTTCGGCGCCGGGATCTGGGCAGCGAGGGCTGGCTGCGGCAGATGCTCCACCTGGCCACGCTGCCTGAGCTGCTGCGCCTCGTCATCACCCGGGCCATCAAGTCCACCCGCGCCACCGCCGGTGCCGTGTGGATCCGACACGACGACACCTACTACCAGCGCCAAGGCGATGGCTGGCCCGAAGCCCCCCTCACCCGGGATCAGGCCCGGGCCATGCTGCACTCTGGTGAAGCCCTGGAACTCTGCCCCATGGAGGCCGTGGGCATCCTCGCCCTGCGGGATCCCAAGAACGAACCCGAACCCCTGCTGGGCTGGCTCAAGGATGTGGAGCCCTTGCTCACCAGCGCCTGGCACCTGGAGGAGAGCCGCGCCCTCAGCTTCCGCGACGATCTCACCGTGGCCCAAAACCGCCGCTGTCTGGAAGAGGAACTCCCCCGCCTCGTGCGCGAAAGCGCCACCAAACGGGAGAGCCTTTCCCTGCTCTTCCTTGACGTGGACAACCTCAAGCAGGTGAACACCCGCCACGGCCATCCCGCCGGAAGCCGGGTCCTGCAGGTGGTGGCCGAAGGGGCCCAGCGCGTCATCCGCGCCCACGATCGCATCTACCGCTACGGCGGCGACGAATTCTGCATCCTCATGCCCGGAACGTCCGCTTTGGGTGCGGCCAAGTTGGGCGAGCGCCTCCTCCGCATCTTGGGCGAACAACCCATCCCCACGGACGCCGGTCCCCTGCCCGTCTCCCTCAGCATCGGCATCGCCGCCTTCCCGGAACACGCCCTCGGCGCCGAGCAGCTCCTGGCCCGGGCGGACCAGGCGCTGCTGGAAGCCAAGCGATCCGGCAAAGGGCGCGTGGTGGTGGTGGACTGAAGGCTCAGGCCCGGACGGCGGCTTCCGCGAGGTCCCGCAGCTCCACCTGCAGTGAATCCAGGGTTGCAGCCAGGGGCCGAGCATCTAGGGGCTTCGCGGCCACCTCGGCGAGGCGCGCCGGCAGGGCCACCTTCCGCCCCAACACCGGTTCCAGGCTCTCCTGGAACTTGGCGGGATGGGCCGTGGCCAGGAAGACTCCGGGCCCGCTTTCTAATTGGAATCGGCGAAGCACCGCGCTGGCCACCGCGGCGTGGGGATCCGCCGGATAGCCCCGCTCCCAGAGCCGGCGGAGCTCCGCGGCCGTCTCCGCCTCAGAGGCCCATCCGGATCGCAGGGTCGCCGCGTCCCCTCCGAGGAGCGCCTGGGCCCGGGGCCAGTTGCTGGGATCGCCCACGTCCATGGCGCTGCTCAAAGTCGGTAGGCTGGGCCGGGCTTCGTAGCGGCCCGAGTCCAGGAAGTCCGGCACCGTCCGATTCGCGTTGGTGGCCGCCACGAACCCCGCCACCGGCAGGCCCCACCGCCGGGCGAGCAGGCCCGCCGCGAGGTTGCCGAAATTCCCGCTGGGCACGGCAATGAGGGGTGGCCGCCCTTCGCCTGCGCGCCTCAGCCGATGCACCACCTCGAAGTAGTAGAGGCTCTGGGCCAGCCAGCGCGCGGGATTGATGGAGTTGGCGCTCACGAGGCCCAGCTCCCGCGAGAGCGCGGCATCCCGAAAACAGGCCTTCACCAGCCCTTGGCACGCGTCGAAATCACCCGCCACCGAGAAGGCGTGGACGTTCCCCCCCAAGGCCAGTTGCCTTGCCTGCAGCGGACTCACCCGCCCTTCGGGATAGAGCACCACCACCTGCAATCCGGGCCGCCCATGGCACGCCGCTGCAACCGCTGCCCCCGTATCCCCGCTGGTGGCGGTGAGCACGAGGCGGGGTCCCTGCGCGTAGGACTCCAGGCAGGCGGCGAGGAAACGGGCTCCCACGTCCTTGAAGGCGAAGGTCGGCCCATGCCACAGCTCGAAGGCCCAGCGATCAGGCTCCACCGCCGCCAAAGGCAGGTACAGATCCAGGGCCCATGCCCACCCGAGAGGTAGGTCCTCCCCCAGCAGGCGCCGGAAGATCACCGCATTTCGGGCACTCCACGGAAGCGTAAGCAAGTCCTCCACGTCGGGCCACGGCGCGAGATCCGCTGGCATCCAGAGGTGGCCGTCCGGCGCGAAATTGCTTAGCACGGCCTCCCGGAAGGAGGCGCGCAGGGAAGGGTTGCGAAGGCTTACCCAGGCCGTCATGCCGCCACCCGCGCACCCTGGGGGTCCAGTTCACACACGCGGACGACGCACTTCACGCCCGCCTCGGCCCAGGCGCGGGCCATGGCCATTCCCACGGCCTTCGCATCTCCCGGCTCCGAGAGCGCGAAGCAGGCAGGGCCCGAACCACTGAGGCTGCACCCGATGGCACCCGCTTCCAGGGCGGCGGCCTGCACGGCCCGGAACCCCGGGACGAGGGCAGCGCGATGGGGCTCCGCCAGCAGGTCGCGCATGAGCCCGCGCACGTCGCGCTTGCGGTGGAGGCGATCGATGAGCGCGGCGAGGTTCCGCGCATGCTCCACCGCCAGGCCCAGGGGCATGGCCTGGGGTAGCGCGGCCCGGGCCTCCTTGGTGCTGAGGCTCAGCTCCGGGCTCGCCATGACGAAGCGCCACTGACCCGGGAAGGGCAGCCGCCGCGCGCATCCATCCGGATCTACGAGGCGCAGCCCCCCAAAGAGGGCCGGCGCCACATTGTCCAAATGCGGGGCGCCGCTGGCCTGAGCCTCGGCCTCACCCGCGGCCTGGAGCAGCTGCGCCATGGCCAGGGGCCGCCCCAGCAGCCCGTTCAACGCCACCAGGGTGGCGGCCACGGAGGCGGCGCTCCCACCCAGGCCACTGCCCACGGGCAGCCCCTTCCAAAGTCGGAACTGCACGGCGGGGAGCTCCCGCCCCCAGGCCCGGGCGAAGGCGCGCGCGGCGTGGAGCACGAGGTTGTCCTCCAAATCGCCGGAGAGTTGGTGGGCGCCGGGGCCTTCCAGCCGAAGCCGGGGCCCCCCGCCTTCGGAGACCTCCACGAGGTCCCCCAACGGCGGTCCATCCAGGGGTCTCAAGGAAGCGCCGAGCACGTCGAACCCGGCGATGACGTTGCCGACACTGGCGGGGGCGAAGGCCCGGACGACGGGCCCTCGAGCCGGTGGCACGAGACCCAGCATGGGGCGCAGGCCCGTGAGGCGGGGCTCGGGGCCGAGGTAGGCGGGATGGGTGTGGCAGGTCATGGTGACTCCAAAACGAAAAAGGCCCCGCAGGTGCGGGGCCGTGGGCGTTGAAAATGCGTGCGCCTAGAGCGACCCCGTCCGGTGGGTGCCGGTAATGGTGGTCGTAGTGGTGGTCAGCGCGATCGCAGCAGGGCCGCCCGGGAGAACCCGGGCCCCGGCATGGAGGCGCGCTTGAATCGACATGGGTGGAAGCCTACCGGGATTCACCCCGGAGAATCAAGGATTCCTCCGCGAGGCCAAGCCCCAGGCGCCTAACGACGCTTCTTCTTGCCCGCTTTGGTGCCGTTGCCAAACACCTTGGAGAGGAAGCCTTCTTCGGGGCCCGTGGCCGCGGTTTCGGCGCCTTCCATGGTGTCCAGCAGGCGCTGGATGAGCTCCCGCTGCTCGGCGCTGGGCTTCTTGGGCACCTCCGCCCGCAGGTGCAGGTAGAGATCGCCGCGGCCGCCCTGTTGGAGGCGGGGCACGCCGGCGTTCACGAGCTTTACCACGTGATCCGCGGGGGTACCCGGCGCCAGCTTCACCTCATCGGGGCCGTAGAGGGTTTCCAATTTGAGGGTCCCGCCCAGCACGAGCAGCGGCCAGGCCACGTCCAAGCGGCGGTGCAGATCGAAACCATCCCGCTCGTAGAGGGGATCCGTCTCCACGTCGAACACCACGTAGAGGTCGCCGCCGCGGCCCCCGTAGCGGCCCGCTTCGCCCTGGCCCTGGAGGCGCACGCGCACACCGCGATCCACGCCCGCGGGAATGCGGAAGGAGACCTTGGCCTTGCGCTCGATGCGGCCTTCGCCGCGGCAGGCCTTGCAGGGATTCGGAATGATGCGGCCCTTGCCCTCGCAGCGGGGGCAAGGCACGGCCATCTGGAAGGGCCCCTGGCGCATGTAGGCCTGGCCCGCGCCGCGGCAATCCGGGCAAGTCTGAGGGCTGTGGCCCTTTTCGCAGCCACTGCCCTGGCAAGTCTCGCAACCTTCCAGGCGGGGCAGGGTCAGCTCGAAGGCCTCCTTACCAAACACGGCGTCCTTGAAGGAGAGACGCAGGTTGTACTGGAGGTCAGAACCGCGCTCCTCCCAGGTGTTCCGGCGGCGGCCTCCGCCACCCCCGCCGAAGAAGGAACCGAAGATGCCGCCCAGCAGATCTTCGAAATCTGCGAACTGGCCGGGATCGAACTGGAAGCCCTGGCCCCCGCCCTGCCCGCCCAGGCCCGCGTGGCCAAATTGGTCGTAGGTGCGACGCTTGTCGGCATCGGAGAGCACGGAGTAAGCCTCCGCCGCCTCCTTGAAGGTCTCTTCCGCAGCCTTGTCCCCGGGGTTCTGGTCCGGGTGGTACTGCATGGCCAGCTTGCGGTAGGCCTTCTTGATCTCATCGATCGCCGCCGTCTTTGAGACGCCGAGGACTTCGTAGTAATCACGCTTCATGGGAATCCAGGGCCGAGGGCCAAAACTCCATTGTCTCAAAAAACCTGGAAACCGCGAATGACGCGAATGGGCGCGAATAAGACCCGGAGGTTCAGGCTTTATTCGCGTCCATTCGCGCCATTCGCGGTTAAAACCCCTTAATTCGCGTTCTCGTCGTCCTTGCCTTCGAGGCTGGCCATCATGGCCTCGCTGGCGGCGAGCACGGCATCCGTGAGGAGGTTCTGGGCTTCCAGAAGCTGCCCTTCGATCCCCCGCACCACTTCACTGTCCTGGGCGGCCACGGCCTGGCGGGCCCGGCCGAGGACGTCGCGGACGAAGGTCTGCTGTTCCTCGGTGAGGTACTTGCCGCACTCGGTGAAGCTCTTGTCGCAGGAGTAGATGAGGCCCTCGGCGCTGGCCAGGTACTTCAGCGAATCGCGCTTGGCCTTGTCCTGATCCTGATTGGCCATGGCCTCGCGGATCATGCGCTGGATCTCCAGCTCGGAGAGGCCCGACGTGGGTCGGATCTGCATGCCCTGCTCTTGGCCCGTCATCAGGTCCTTGGCGGATACGCGCACGATGCCGTTGGAGTCGATCTCGAAGGCGACTTCGATCTGGGGCACGCCCTTGGGGAGGGGCGGCAGGTTCACCAGGTCGAAGCGGCCCAGGCTCTTGTTGAACTCCGCCAACTCACGCTCACCCTGCAGCACGTGGATTTCCACGCGGGCCTGATTGTCCGTGACGGTGGTGAAGGTGCGGCTGTCCCGGCAGGGGATGGTGGCGTTGCGGGGGATGATCTTCACGAAGCCGCCGCCCTGGGTCTCGATGCCGATGGAGAGGGGCGTGACGTCGAGGAGCACGAGGTCCTTGATGTCACCCTTCAGGACGGCGCCCTGGATGGAGGCGCCCGTGGCCACCACCTCGTCGGGGTTGATGGAGCGGTTGGGCTCCTTGCCGAAGAAGTCCTTCACCCGCTGCTGCACAAGGGGCATACGGGTCTGGCCACCCACGAGGATGATCTCGTCGATGTCGCTGGGCTTCTTGCCGGCGTGCTCCAGGGAATCCCGGATGGGGCCGAGGGTGCGCTCCACGAGGCCACGCACCATCTCCTCGAGCTCCGCCCGGGTGAGGGTGGCTTCGAGGTGGAGGGGGCCGCTGGGGCCCTGGGCGAGGAAGGGGAGGCGGATGTCCACCTTGTCCAGCGTGGACAGCTCGCACTTGGCCTTCTCGCTGGCTTCCTTGAGGCGCTGGAGGGCCATGCGATCCCCGCTGGGATCCACGCCGACTTTCTCCTTGAAGTGCTTCACCAGGTAATCCTGGATGGTGAGGTCGAAATCCTCGCCGCCCAGGAAGGTGTCGCCGCTGGTGGCCAGCACTTCGAACACGCCGTCATTCATTTCCATGAGCGTGAAATCGAAGGTACCGCCGCCGAAGTCGTAGATGCCCAACAGCTGGCGCATGCCGCCCTTGTTGAAGCCGTAGGCGAGGGCCGCGGCCGTGGGCTCGTTGATGATGCGCTGGATGTTGAGACCCGCGATCTTGCCCGCGTCCTTGGTGGCCTGGCGCTGGGCGTCGTCGAAGTAGGCGGGCACCGTGATCACGGCGTCGGTGACTTCTTCATGCAGGAAGGCCTCGGCCGCCTGCTTGAGGGTGCGCAGCACGATGGCGCTGACTTCGGGGGGCGCGTAATCGCGCTCGCCCACGCGGAGCCAGGCATCACCGTTGGGGGCGCTCACCACGGGGAAGGGCAGCCGGTTCAGGGCCTCCTGCACGCGGGGCGCGGCGAAGCGCTGGCCGATGAGGCGCTTCACGGCGAAGAGGGTCCGGGTGGGGTTGGTCACCGCCTGGCGCTTGGCGATGTGGCCCACGAGCACGTCGCCCTTGTCCGTGAAGGCGACCACCGAGGGGGTGGTGCGGCTGCCTTCCCGGTTGGGAATGATCCGGGCGTCTCCACCCTCCATGACGCAGACGCAGGAGTTGGTGGTCCCTAGATCGATCCCGATGAGCTTGCCAGCCATGCCTTGTCTCCGGAGTTTCGTCCCATGCTAGCGGAGGGGCCAGCCGGGCGGAAAGGCCTCTGTCACCTGGCCCGGAGGGCCTGATGGTCAGGGGCGGAAGGGGAAGGGAACGTCACGGATCACTCCGAGGGGAGCCGATTGACTACGACCCGAGCCGGGCGGAGCAGCACGTCGCGCAGCTTGAATCCCTTTTCGTACACCGCCGCCACGGAGCCATCCGGCAGGGCCGGATTGGTCATGGTGGTAAGGGCCTCGCTGGTGAGCGCGTCGAAGGGATCCCCCAGGGACAGCTGAACCTGCTCCACGCCGTTCCGGCGCAGGGCATCGTGGAACTGCTTCCGGATGAGCTCCACGCCGTTGCGGAAAGCATCCAGATCGGGATAGGAGGCATCCAGGGCCCGCTCGAAGCTGTCGAGCACCGGCAGGATTTCGTTCAAGAGCTTGCGCTCCGCCTGCTCCACGGAGAGCTGGATATCCCGCTGGGTGCGGTTCCGGAAGTTGTTGAAGTCCGCGGCCAGCCGCTTGTGCTGATCCATGAGCTGGACTTCCCGCTGGATGAGCTCCTCCAGCTGCTTCTCCGTCTGCCCCAGCACATCCCGGAAATCCCCTTGGGGATCGGGCCGGGGGGAGGACGTCAGGGAATCCTCATCGGCCTCCAAGGAGATGGAGACGTCAGCGGCCCCAGTCAGGCTCGTGACGTCGCCGTCCTCCAGGAGGTCGGCCATGTCGCCCAGGCCCCCATCCAAGGAGGAGGCATCCAGGTTCACGGTTGGCCCGGGGGCGGGCAGGCGCGGATCGTCGGGGACCGAATCGGGCATGTGGTTTGAATCCGGAAGCATGGCATTCACTGTAAGGTAAATTCGGCGAAGCGGCGCGGTTCCTTGAGCACAGGCCTTTCCTGGGTCACCCTTGGCGCCGGGAAACTTCATCCCCCCACCACCGCAGGCCCCCCAGAACCCGGCCGTAATCGGCCCTCAGAGGCCCCACCCAGGCGAAGGTCACGAACCCCGCATGGCCCAGGTTGACGCTGCGCACGGCGGTGCTGAGGCCCAGGTCCGGGACGATGGGATTCTCGCTGCCCAGGAGGAGGCGTACGTCCTCAGCGCCCTGTTCCGCGAAGGCGTTCAGCAGCCGGGCCAGGCGCCCATGTTCCTCGAAGGCCGCCACGAGGGCCCGGAACCGCGCCCCATCCTCGAACTCCGGAAAGGCGCCTAGGCGGTTGAGGCCCGCCACCACGATCTGCGGCTCGGCAGCCTCCCCGGCCTCCATGCGCTGGGCCAGGGTGGAAAGGCGGGCCCGCAGCTGTTCGCCGGCATCGGCCCCGCTGCGCAGGGCGGAGAGGAGCTGGGCTTGGAGCTCCGGCAGGGTGAGCCCCGCATAGTGCTCCGTGGCGAAATTCCCAAGTTCCACAAGGTCCGCTTCCCCAAAGCCCCAGAGGTTGTCGAGCACCCGGTGCTCCACCTCGCCGAGGCTGCCCACCCAGATGGCCACCACCCGCCGGGGCGGAAGGGGCACGAACTCCAGACGCACCATGCGGCTCCGGGCCATCTTCACCGGCAGGGCCAGCAGTACCCCCTCCATCACCTCCGAAAGGGTGCGGGTGGCGTGCCGGATCCAGGCCTCCGGATCCAGATCCACCCCCTCCAAGGCGGGGCTCAACAGCTTGGCCAGCTCCGGCGTGGGCACGGACCCCTGCACCCACCGCTCCACGTAGTAGCGCCACGCCCGTTCCGTGGGAATGCGGCCGGCACTGGTGTGGGGCTGGCTTACGAGCTGTTCATCCTCCAGATCGGATAGCACGTTCCGGATGGTGGCGCTGGACAGGGCCTCCGGGTGGCGCTTGGCCAGGAGCCTGGAGCCAATGGGCTCTCCTTCCTGCAGATAAGCCTCGATCAGGGCCTTGAGGACCGTGGCACCGCGGGGGCTGAGGGGAGGGAGGCTCATAAGGGGGGAACAACGCGGAGGCTGTCGCCATACTATACGTCACGGCCACCACCCGTCCGGAGTCATCCCATGTCCAAGACCACCCCCCTCTTCCTCTCCGCCGCCCTCCTGGCGACGGGTCTCTCCCTCGGCTGCGATCGCAAGAGCGAAGCCCAGATCCAGGCCGAAGCCGCCGCCAAGGCCGCCGACGACAAGGTAGCCGCCCTGGAGCGCCAGCTGGCGGAAGCCAAGGGGCTGAAGTCCCCCGAAGGGGACGAGAAGGAAGCCCACGAACACCTCACCAAGGGCCAGGTGAAGGCCCTGGAGCGGCAGCTGTCCGATGCCAAGCGCCGCGCCGACAGCCAGAAGAAGGCCGCCGTGGAACTCGCCAAGACTCCCACCGCCCCCAAGGCCACCGTGGTGGACGTGCCCGCGGGCACCTCCCTCACCGTGAAGCTCTCCGGCGATCTGGCCACCGACAAGGTGCAGGCCGGTGACGGCTTCGACGCCACCCTGGCCGCCCCCGTGGTCGTGGCCGGCAAGACGGTCTGGCCCGCTGGCGCCCTCGTGCGCGGCGTCATCACCCAGAGCGTGCCCGCGGGCCGCCTGGCCAGTGGCAAGGGCGTGCTGGCCGTGAAGCTCACGGAAGTGGCCGGCGAGGGCATCGAAACCGAAACCTTCGCGGTGCAGGGCGCCGCCACCGGCGAGCGCAACGCCAAGTTCATCGGCGGCGGCGCCGCCCTGGGCGCACTCGCGGGCCTGCTCTCCGACAAGAAGCACCAGGGCGATCACGCCCTCGGAGGTGCCGCCCTCGGCGCCGCCGCAGGCACCGCCCTCGCCGCCGGCACCGCCAACACCGTGATCAAGATCGAAGCCGCGAACCCCGTGGCCTTCAAGCTGGCCGCGCCCGAGAAGATCAGCGTCAAGAATTAAAAGGCCTGGGCTTTAGGCTTTTGCTGGATCCGACCCACCGAGGCAACTCGCCAAGGTGGGTCGGCGTCTGCTAGAGCCCAAAGCCAAGAGCCTAGAGCCTCTTACCCCTCCATATCCTTCAGCCGCTCCGCCTCGAAAGCGCTGCGCAGGGGATCGATTACGGGCTCCAGCTGACCACCCATGAAGCTGTCCAGCTGGTGGATGGTGAGGCCGATGCGGTGGTCCGTGATGCGGCTCTGGGGGAAGTTGTAGGTGCGGATCTTCTCGCTGCGGTCGCCCGAGCCCACCTGGGATTTGCGGAGCGCGGCGTTGGCGGCGTCGGCTTCGTCCTGGGCCTTCTGCAGGATGCGGCTGCGCAGCACGGTCATGGCCTTGGCCATGTTCTTGATCTGGCTGCGCTCATCCTGGCAGCTCACCACGGTGCCCGTGGGCAGGTGGGTGAGACGCACAGCGGAGTAAGTGGTGTTCACGCTCTGACCGCCCTTGCCGCCGGAGCAGAAGGTATCGACGCGGAGATCCTTCTGGTGGATCTCCACTTCCACGTCCTCGGCCTCGGGCATCACGGCCACGGTGGCAGCGGAGGTGTGGATGCGCCCCTGGGTTTCCGTCTTGGGCACGCGCTGCACGCGGTGCACGCCGCTCTCGAAGCGGAAGAGGCTGTAGGCGCCATCGCCCGCGATCTCGGCGGTGGCTTCCTTCAAGCCGCCCGCGTCGGCCTCGCTCTCGTCCAACACGGAGACCTTGAAGCCCCGGCGCTCGGCGAAGCGGATGTACATGCGAAAGAGCTCGCCCGCGAAGAGGGCCGCTTCCTCGCCCCCGGTGCCGGCGCGCACTTCGAGGATCACGTTCTTGGCATCCTTCGGATCCTTGGGCACGAGAAGGTGGCGCAACTCGGCCTCGCCGGCGGCGATGGCGGCCTTCAAATCCGGGATCTCCAGCTCCGCCAGCTCGCGCATGTCGGCGTCCATGGTCTTGTCGGCCAGCACTTCCTCGGCCTCGGCCAGCTGCCGCAGGCGCGTGCGCTGGGCCTGATAGGCGAGGACCACCGGCTCCAGCTCGGAGCGCAGCTTCGTGAGTTCCCGCAACTTTTTGGAATCCGTGACGACGGCGGGATCCTGG
Organism: uncultured Solibacteraceae bacterium; assembly: GCA_964617215.1. Lineage (GTDB taxonomy): Bacteria > Acidobacteriota > Holophagae > Holophagales > Holophagaceae > JAFDVN01. Next base: position 444,193 of record CAZTVL010000002.1, read on the forward strand.
AGCTGCGCCTCCACTTCCTGGAAGCGGGATTCTACGGCTTCAAGTTGATCGAGCATGGCGGTCCTCCGGAGTCCTTCTCATGGGCCCAGATAGCAAAAGGACGGGCCGGCAAGCCGGCCCGTCCTTCGGATCAATGGATCTAGGCTTCGGTGCTCTCGGTGGCGGGAGCTTCCACGGCGGCCTCGGCGGCAGGAGCGGCCTTGGCGGCGTCCATCTCGGCCTTCTTGGCGAACTTGCGCTGGAACTTCTCCACGCGGCCGGCGGTGTCCATGAGCTTCTGCTTGCCGGTCCAGTAGGGATGGCAGTTGGAGCAGATTTCAACGCGCAGCTCGGTCTTGATGCTGCGGGTCATGAACTCGTTGCCGCACTGGCAGTGGACGAGCACTTCGTTGAGGTGGGGGTGCATATCGGGCTTCATGGCCTCTCCTTTTGTGACCGACCGGAGACCCATAGGGGAAAGTGCGGGCCCGCGGCTTGTCCATGCAAGAGGGAAAGCTTACCCCGAATCCCCTTATGCCTCAAGGCTCCTTTTCGCCCAGCACCCACTGATCCCGCATGCGCCGCCGCACGGCCATGGCCCCCGCGGCCCCGGCCTGAAGGGAGGCGTGGAAGAGCACGAGCCCCAGCAGATCCGAGGCGGATTGGTGTTCCTGGGGATTGAGCGCCCAATCCCAGATGCCCATCAGCAAGGTAAAAATCAGGTTGTCCTGCACCCAGCCCCACCAGGGTAGGCCCCCCTCTACCCGCTCCGTGAGCCACCCCAGGAAGGCCCCGTAGGGGATCATCTCCCAATGGGCCCGCCGGCCGAAGAGGGTCGCCCAGGGCAGCGCCGCCGCCGCGCCCACCGCCATGGCCATGAGGTGACGGCCCGCGGCGTTCCACCCCTGCCAATGGCTGCGGAACCACAGCAGGGGCAGCGCCACGCCGCCGCCCTGGGTCACGCCGAAAATGAGGGCGATGCGCCAGGTGGTGATCCCCTTCAGCACGAAGTAGAGTCCCGCCCCGATGCTCATCACCAGCGCTCCGCCGATGGAGGATTCGAGGAGGGCCCGGGTGGTGGCCGCGTGGGACCGGGCCAGGGCCCGCCCCAGGGCCCGGGGATCCTCGCGCTTGGCCAGCCGTTGGGCGAGCACGGTGGATTGGCCGCCGCAGGTATCCAGTTCATCCAGGAGCTGGGCCTCCAGCTCCCGCATCACCAGGGCACGCCGGGGCGGTTCCAGGTGGATCAGTTCCCGCTCAACCTGGCGGAGGTAATCCGAGACGGCGTCATTCATCACTCCCTAGGATCGGCTGGGAAGCGCGCGCACTCAATAAAACAGGCCCCCGAGGGGGCCCGTTCAAGTCCTCGTGAGCCAAGGTCGGATCAGCGGCCGCCGACGATGCCTTCGACCATGTCGACGAAGCGGTTCCAATCGGACTTCTTGCGATCCAGCAGCTCCCGGCCCGCGGGCAGGATCTCGTAGACGCGCTTTTCACGGCCGCCATCCACGGCGATCCAGGTGGAGCGCACGTATTCCGCCGCTTCCAGCTTGTGGAGGGCGGGGTACAGGGCCCCTTCCTTCAGGGTGTAGGTGCCACCGGTGGCCTCGCGCACCTTCTCGATCATCTGGAACCCGTACATCGGGCGCTCCGTCAGCATCGAGAGCACGAGGATGGGGGTGCTTCCCTTCAGCAGTTCACGGTCCATGGGTTCCTCCGATGTGCGGCAGTCGAACAGAAGGTATATCGCCTTACGCGGGTGTATGCCGTCAGGTTCGGTAGATTTAACAAAGATTCACATGTTGCGACGGGCGTTATTCCCTGACAAAGCACGGCCTACCCGCTTGGGCCATGAGTTATTCCAGCACTTACCTCGCCAGCCGTGGCTCTGCCGGAGTCCCCATCCTGGAACCTGGAAGGACGTGGAAAAACAGCCTCAGCCGCCCTTCATGGCCTCCGTGAGCGGGATCCGGCTGGCCCGCCAGGGCGAAGCCCAGAGGGGTCGCGAGGGACGCTGCACCAGCAGCGTTTCGAGCGGGACACCCCTCGGGCTGAGCATCACGCCGGCCTCCACGCAGCCAAGCCGCAGGCGCCGGCCGCGTGGCAGGGCCAGCCTCAGCCGCCCTTCATGGCTTCGGTCAGCGGAATGCGGCTGGCCCGCCAGGCCGGCAGGAAGCCCCCCAGCAGGCCCATCACAAGGCTGAAAGCCACGCCCTGGCCCATGAGCCCGGGCGTGATGGTGAAGGCGAAGCTCACATCGCTGAAGGTCTCGAAGCTGGTGGTGCCCGTCTGGATGCCGTTGGCGAAGAGGGCCAGGCCCGAGCCCAGCAGGCCGCCCACGAGGCAGAGGCAGATGCTCTCCCACTGGAAACTGGCCAGGATCTCCCGCTGGCGGAAGCCCAGGGCCCGCAGCGTGCCGATTTCCTTGGTGCGCCCCGCCACGGCGGCATACATGGTATTCATGGCGGCGAAGATGGCGGCGCCCGTGAGGATGAGCGTGATGAGGTTGCCCAGGATCTTGATGGGATCGCCCGCCTTGGTGAGTTCCTTGAAGTAGGCCTTCTCGCCGAAGACCTCCAGCTTCAGCCGCTTGTCCTCATCCACCGCCTTGGCGAAGCCCTCCACCCGTTCCTCGCTCTCCAGGCGCGCCAGCAAGCTGGAGTAGCTCTCCCGCTTGAAGGCCTGCATCACGTCGTTCACGTCGGACCACACTTCGCTCTCGAAGCTGGAGCCCCCCGCGTCGAAGGTGCCCACGATTTCCCAATCCCGGCCGCCCATGCGCATGCTGCGACCCAAGCCCATGCCGGGGAAGCGGCTCTGCATCTTTTTCGGCACCACCACTTCGCTGAGGCCGGGCCGGTACCAGCGGCCCTCCACCAGGCGCACCTGGGGGCGCATCTTCCGCCCCACGCCTTCCAGGCCCCGGATGGTGACGTTGGTGTCGGTGCCATCGGCCAAGGGGAAGAGTTTCACCACCACCACCTCGGCACTGGCCAGGGGGCCTTCCTCATCGCGCTGGATCAATGGATGCACCTTGAGGATGCGCATGCGGTCCCGCTCGATGGCGCTGTTCAGCTCGAAGCGGGCGTTGGGGCGAAGCACCAGGGCCTGGTCCGGGCGCCCGCTGCTCACGAAGGCCACGGAGAGGCCCTGGGCGAGGCTCAGCACCACCACGAAGATGCCCACCACCAGCGCGATGGCGGCCGCCGTGCTGGCGGTAGCGACCTTGCGCTGCCACAGGGAGCGCAGGTTGTAACTCAGGGGGATCGGATAGGCGAGCAGGGCCCACACAAGCCAGAGCAGGTAGCCCACGAGGGGCAGGAGGATGAGGAGGCCGAGAATCATCCGATGGCCTTCAGCCCGTCGGTGATGGGGCGCCGCGTGGCCGCGTAGGCCGGAATGAAGGTGGAGAGGGCGCCCACGATCAGGGCCCCACCCATGCAGATGAAGATCGTCCGGGGCAGGATCGCGAAGTCGGCGAAGAAGGGGTTGGCCGAGCCCAGGGCGCCTCGGATCAGGCCCGCCGTGGCATCCGCGAAGAAGAGCCCGATGAGGCTGCCCGCCGCCACCAACAGCACGCCCTCCGCCAACAGCAGCCCGAGAACCCGGCCCGAGGAGAACCCCATGGCCCGGAATACGGCCACTTCCGTGGTGCGTTCCCGGATGGCGGTGCTCATGGTGTTGCCCGTGACGATGAGGATGGCCACCACCACCGCCGCGGTGATGCCCTGGATGATGGCGCCGATGTTGCCGAGCATCTTCACGAAGCTGAGGTTGAAGGCATTCTCCGTCTCGCTCAGCGTCTCGTAGGCGCTGTTGGCGTAGTGGCGATCCACGCGCTCGATGACCCGGGGGATGTCCTCCGGCCGGTGGGTCCGCACCCAAAAGCTGCCCGTGAGGCCCTTCATGCGAGGCACCCCCTCCTCCAAGACCTTGTAGTGGAAGTGGAGGACATTCTCATCCGAGGGCTTGGGGCTCTTGAAGATGAGGCGGATGGTGAGGCGCGGATTGATGGGAAAGATGGTGCCCGTGAGCGGCACCACGTCGCCCACCTTCCACCCGTTCTTCTTGGCGAGGCTCTCGCCCACGATGCACCCACTGCCATCGCGCAGGTACTCCTTGATCTGCGCCTCCGTCACCCCGGCGACGCCGAATTCCTCCTTGAAGACCGTGAAGAGGGTCGTCTCATCGCTGGCGAAGTTGGCGAAGAAATTCCGGGGATCCTGATAGTAGCCGCCGAACCATTGCAGCACGCACACCGTCTCTACCTCAGGCTGCTGGCGCAGGTAGGCCTCATAGCTCTTGGGCAGCATCTGGGTGAGGCCACTCTTGTGCCGCACCACCAGCCGGTTGGTGGATTTGGGATTGTCCGTCATGGAATTCAGGGTGGTGAGCAGGCTCTGCAGCACCGCCACCGTGAACACGGAGAGGACCAGGCTGCCCACAATGAGCAGCGTGCGCCGCTTGGAGCGCATGAGGCTCTTCCAGATGAGCCCCAGCCACCTCACCGGTTCACCTCGACGGTCTTGTCCAGCACGCCCTTCTCCAGATGAATCTGATGGCGGGCGTGATGGGCCGCTTTCGGATCATGGGTCACCATCACGATGGTCTTGCCCAGCTCCGTGTTCAGGCGCTCCATGAGGGCCATGACCTCTTCGGCGTTCTTGGCGTCCAGGGCGCCCGTGGGTTCGTCCGCCACGAGCAGATCCGGATCCGTGACGATGGCCCGGGCGATGGCCACACGCTGCTCCTGGCCGCCACTGAGCTGGCGGGGGTAATTCCACATGCGGTCCGTGAGGTTCACCAGGGTCAGGGCGTGCTCCACCCGCTCCCGGCGTTCCCGGCGGGAGAGCTTCGTCAGCAGCAGGGGCAGCTCCACGTTCTCGAAGGCATTGAGCACGGGCACCAGGTTGTAATTCTGGAAAATGAATCCCACGTGGGCGTTGCGCCAGGAGGCCAACTCATCGTCGTCCAGATCGTTGAGTTCATACCCGCAGACTTCCAGCGTGCCCCCCGTGGGGCGGTCGATGCCCGCCAGCAGGTTCAACAGCGTGGTCTTGCCCGAGCCCGAAGGACCCATAAGGGCGATGTACCCACCCTTTGGGATCTCCAGATCGATGCCCTTGAGCACGGGAATCTCGAGGTCCTCGCGCCAATAGCTCTTGGCGATGTCCCGGAGGGAGATGATGGCCTCGCCCCCGCCGAGGTCGAAGGGGTTGGCGTTCATCCGTTTTTCACCTTCACCTTGGCGCCGGGCTTCAGGGTGTCCGGGGGCGCCACGATGAGCTTGGCGTCCTTGGGCATGCCGCTGACTTCCAGGCCGATGGGGTTCTCAGCCAGGATCGCCACGGGCTTCTGCACAGCGACCTCCCCTTCCACCACCCAGGCGTAGGACTTGCCGTCGGCCTTCTTCACCTGCTCGCGGCCCAGTACCACCACGTCGGTGGTGTAGGGTTCGCCCAGGAAGGTCACCTTGGCACCCATGTCCGGCACCAGCAGCGCGTCCTTCTCCAGGAAGGCCACGCGCACGATGACCACGGCCTTCTGCCGGTTGGAGCTGGGGTAGATCTCCCGCAGCTGCCCCTTGAGCACGGCCTTCTCCTTGCGGCCTTCCAGGGCATCCACGCGGATTTCCGCGGGCATACCCTTGCGCAGCTTGGCAATGGAAGCTTCATTCACTTCCACCTCCACTTCCAAGGTATTGAAGTCGGCCATGACGAGGATGGCGTTGATGGCATTGGCCCCTCCGGCGCTGCCGGGAGCCACGGTCTCGCCCACTTCCGAGAGCTTCTGGGTCACGACGCCGCTGAAGGGCGCACGGATCACCATGCTCTCCATGAGGGCATCCTGGTAGGCCAGTTGGGCTTCCAACGTGCGCCGCTGGCTGCGGAGCTTGTCCACGGTGGCCACATCCTGAATGCCCGCGGCGCTGAGTTTTTCCGCGCGGTCCAGATCCACCTTCGCCTGGTCCAGCTGGGCCTTGATCTGCTCCCGGCTCGCGGCGAGATCGGGCGATTCAAGGCGCGCCAGCACCTGGCCCTTGCCCACGCGGCTGCCTTCCTGCACCCCCAGCCAGCTCACGCGGCCCAGCACCTTGCTGGAGAGGGTGGCGCGGGTGCGGGCCACCAGGTAACCCGAGGCCGTCACCAGGGGATTGCGTTCCCCGGCTTTGAACAGCGTCGGCGACCCCACGCTCACGGCCACGGGCGCACCTTTGCCACCGGCGACGGCGCCCACGGCGATCACCGCCACGAGGCCCAGGATCACCCAGCCCCAAGGAAAGCGTTTCTTGATCACCGAAGGCTTGCGGGACGGGGTCTCGCTCATGGGGGCTCCAAACATCTAGGTAGCACCAAGGCTAGCGAAGGCCCGGGGCCTCAGCAATCTCGGATCGGCGAAAGGCAGCTTCCGGCCGACGAAAGGTCAGGGTTTCCGGAACAGGTAGTGGCTCACGAACCACTCCTCCCCGTTCCGCCAGCCCCACAACTCGGCGCAGGCCATGAAGAAGATGCGCCACCGGGCGAATTGGAGGCGCGCCTCCCGGCCGTAGGTCGCCTTGAAGAGGGTCAGGATCTCTTCGCGATGAGCATCCTGGTTCCGGAGCCAGGCCTCTGAAGTTTCCGCATAGTGAGTGCCGCTCACCCGCCAGTGGTCCTCCAGCCGCAGGTGCTCTTGGAAGCGAATCAGGTAGCCATCCGCGGGCATGATGCCGCCCGTGAAGAAGTACCTGGCCATCCAATCCGAGTCATCGCGCACTTCGAAGGGGTAGGTGAAATCCCGGTGGGTGAAGATGTGCACGAAGAGCAGGCCCTCGGGCTTCAGCCAACCTGCGATGCGCTTCATCAGCTCCCCGTGGTTGCGCATGTGCTCGAACATCTCCACGGAAACCACCCGATCGTAGGTACCGGGGGCCTGAAAATCGTTCATGTCCGCGGTGAGGATCTCGACGTTCTTCAGGCCCCGGGCCTCAGCCTGGGCCAGGATGTGGGCCCGCTGATCCCGGCTGTTGGACACGCCGGTGATGCGGCTGTGGGGGAACTTCTCCGCCATCCACAACGTCAGGCTGCCCCAGCCGCAGCCCAGCTCCAGCACCTGTTGACCATCCTTCAACCGGGCCCGCTCCGCCGTGAGGGCCAGCATCCGCTCCTCAGCGCCGCCCAGCCCTTGGGTGCTGGGATCGAAGTAAGCGGAGCTGTATTTGAGGCGCGGCCCCAGGGCCAACTCGAAGAAGCGGGGCGGCACTTCGTAGTGCTGCTCATTGGCCTCCGCCGTGGCCACGGCCACGGGGCCTGAGGCCCATTCGGCCAGGCGCTTCCGCAGCCGCTCCTGCACGGCCTCCACGCCGCCCGCACGTTCATCCACGAGGCGCTGGGCCAGCAGTTGGCGAATGCGGAAGCGGATGAGGGCATCGGGCAGGAGGCCGGAGGCCAGGAGCAGATCGATCATTCAGACACCTTGGGGAACCAGGGGAGGAAGGCGGACGTCTCCCGCTGGTAGCGGGCATAGTCCTCGGGGCGGCTGCGCAGGGACTGGGCTTCGGTGTACGGGATGCCCGTCACGAAGAGCAGGAAATAGAGGATCAGGGCTGGGGCCGTCCAGGCCAGCCACCCCCAGGGCGCCGGCCCAGCCAACAGCGCGAAGGCCACCCAGAGCAGGGATTCGAAGAAATAATTGGGGTGCCGCGAATAGCGCCACAGCCCCTCGCGGCAGGTGAGCCCCTTGGAGGTGGGCCTCGCCTTGAAGCGGCGCAATTGGCCATCCGCCAAGCTCTCCCCCACCAGGGCCAGGACCCAGAGGCCCAGGGCCACGCCATGGAGCCACGACAGGGCCGCACCGCGGGACGCCAAGGCGAAAGGCACCGCGAGCATGCCCGCCAGCACGCCTTGAAAGAGGAAGAAGCCCAGGAATTTCAAGTCCAGGTTGCCGCCCCACTGGGCGCGCAGTTCGCGGTAGCGACCATCCTCGTGTTCGTCGGTGGCCACGCGGTGCCCCAGGTGCAGGGCCAGCCGCAGGCCCCAGCCCCCGCCCATGAGGGCCACCAGCAGGCGCGGCCCCGTGGCCCCCGCCCCCTGCCAGGCGCAGAACATCGCCAGCAGGCCCAGGCTCAGGGCCCAACCCACGTCCACCCATCCCGCGTTGCGGGTGCGCAGGTGCCAGGCCCACAGGCCCAGTTGAAGCAAGCAGGCCCCGACGGTGCCCACCCCAAGCAATGACCACAGATTCATGCGGGGCTCCTGGGCCACCGGCGGGCGGCAAGGCGGAACATCGGGGTCAGGAAAAGGGCCACCAGTGCCGCCCCGGCGGGAGCCACCAACAGCCAGGCCAGCATGCCGCGCCAGGAGGCGCCCCACAGGGTGCGGATGGCCCCCAGCGGATCCGACGCCAGGAAATGCAACATCTCCGAAAGCCCCAGGTGCAGGTTGAACCCCGGGATGAGGGCGATTCCGAGCTTCATGAAGGGCACCAGCAGCAGGAGCTGAAGGGGATAGACGGCCTGGTTCACGAGGTGGATGGCGGGCTGATTGAGTCGAGCCGCCTGGGCCACCCCGGCACAAAGCAAGGTGGTGCTGCCCAGCACGGGGAAGATGCCCAGGGCCAGGCCCGAGGCCACCGTCCAGGCCAAGCGCTCGGGGCTCAGGCCCTGCCGCAGCTGCGCCAGCAACGGCTCCCAGAACCACCGGCGCAGGCGGGCCTTCATGGATTCCGCTCCGCCAGCAGAGCGCCGAAGCCCTGCTCTTCGCGCCAGCGCCAGGCCTGGATCCCCACGAAGGCCGCGATGGCCAGGTTGCCCAGGGCCAGGAGCAGCACCAGCCAGAGGAGCCGCGACGCCCAGCGGGGTTCCTTCCACAGGATCCACAGCCAGAACCACAGGAAGCCGAAGTAAGCGTCGAAGAGGGTGGCCAGGCCCCAGCGATCCGCCGCCACCCGGGCGAAGCCCAGGGCCACGTTGGATTCCAGGCTGGCCCAGGTGGTCACGGCCACCATGGCCGCGAACACCGCCACGCACAGGAGCAGCAGCGCGCGGCGCATCAGGCGACCTCGTTGGGCAGCAAGCGGTCGCAATCCCGCTTCACCAGGTGCAGCTGGGACACGCCCACGTACCGTTCCTGGAAGGCCCCTTCGCAGGAGGCGAGGTAATACTCCCACATGCGGATGAAGCGATCGTCGTAGCCCAGGGCCCGCACGGCATCCAGATGCTCCAGGAAGGCCTCGCGCCACCGCCGGAGGGTGAGGGCGTAATGGCGACCGAATTCCTCCAGGTGGAAGAGGTTCAGGCTCGTGCAGCGCCCGAGGCTCTGCAGCACTTCGGAGATGGAGGAGAGCTCCGCACCGGGGAAGATGCGCCGCTGGATCCAATCGCTGCTCCGGATGTACTCCGGGAAGCGGCCCTCGTTCATGGTGATGGTCTGCACGAGGAAGACGCCGCCGGGGGCCAGCAGGCGATCCACGCTACCGAAGTAGGTGTCGTAGTGCTTCAGGCCCACGGCCTCGAACATCTCGATGCTCACAGCCTTGTCGAAGGTACCCGTGAGGTGGCGGTAGTCCTCGAAGCGCAGATCGATGCGGTCGGCAACGCCCTCCCGCTCAAAGAGTGCTTTCGCGTAGTCGAACTGCTCCCGGCTGATGGTGGTGGTGGTAACGCGCACCCCGTGGTGCTTCACCGCATGCAGGGCGAAACCGCCCCAGCCCGTGCCGATCTCCAGGAGGTGCTCGCCGGGCTTCAGCTGCAGTTTTTGGCAGAGCGTCTCGAATTTGCGCGTCTGCGCCGTCTCTAGGCACTCCGTAGGTTCTGCGAAGATGGCGCAACTGTAGGCCAGGGTCGGATCCAACCAGAGGCGATAGAAATCGTTGCCCAGGTCGTAGTGGGCGGAGATGTTCTCCCGGCTGCCGGTCACGTCGTTGTTCCGGCGCAGGTGCCGCAGGCGATTGAAGGCCTTGCCCAGGGCGGATAACCAGCCCCCCGCACGATCCATCTCCGCCAGATTGCGCACGGCGATGCGCACCAGATCCGGCAGATTGTCCGTGCGCCACCAGCCCAGCAGGTAGGCATCGCCCAATCCCACTTCGCCTTGCATCACGGCGGCGCGGAAGGCCCGGGCATCGAGGATCTCCACCTCGGCGCGCAGGGGTGCATCCGCCTCGCCGAATACTTCATGGAGCTCGCCGATGCGCAGGCCCAGGCGACCGCCCTTGAGCCCCGAGAGGGCTTTCAGGAAGATCCGGCCCGCGAGGCCCGGCTTCAGGGGTTGGCCTTCGCGGCCTTCTTCGGATGGGTATGGACGGGTACGCGCTTGATCCAGAGACATAGGGCCTCCCAGTGAATGGCGAAAACGACTTGCAGGGTCATGAGGGGATAGCGGAACAGGGTGCGGGCCAGCGTGGGGGAGGTCCATTCGCTGCGTGCGAGGTCCAGATCCACGTCGAAGAAGAAGCGGTCCCCTTCGAAGAGGGCCATGCGCACGGCAAGGGACTCGGCGGGCTCCGAAAAGGACCATCGGTAGCGAAGCGCCATGGGGTTGAAGGGACTCACGTGCATGGCCTTGGCCACATCGAAACTCAAGGCGCCCTCCCCCCGCACGCCTTCGGCGGGATCCATCCAGTAGGTGACCCGCTCCTTCCAGGGCGTGTTGGTCACCTCGGCGATCACCATGGCCAGGCGTTCCTCGGCGTCGAAGACGTAGTAGTAGCTCACGGGATTGAAGCCGAGTCCCAGGGTGCGCAGGTTGGTGAGGAGGAAGATGCGCCCCGCGGGCAACGCGCGCCCGGAAGCGGCGGCATCCGCAGCCAAGCGCTCCCGCAGCGTGCGCCCCGCTCGGCCGGGCAGGTAATCCATTTCGTGGAAGGCGAGCGCATTGAAGCGCCCCACCGAGAAGAGCGCCGTGCGTTCCGCCACCTCCGCCATGCGATCGATGTCGAGCCAAGCGAGGAAGAGCGGGTAGCGAAAGGCATGGGCCTTCGGCAGGAAGCGGCGATGCCGCACCCAACCCCGGTAGAGGGCGGCCTCGGGGATCACCAGGACACACCCAGCGCACGAGCAACTCTGATCCCAGAGTTAAGACCATCTTCATGAAATCCATAAGCCCAGTAGGCCCCGGCAAAGTGCGTCCGCCCATGGTGGGATTTCGCCCCGCTCACCTCCGCCCATCGCGCCTGGCTGCGGATGGCCGCGAGGTCGTAGCGGGGGTGTTCGTAGGCCATGCGGGCCTGGACCTTGGCCGGGTCGAGACCGTCTTCGCCGTGGAGCGTGACGAAGACGTCCGTCTGCGTGGGCAGCGGCTGAAGGCGGTTCATGTGATAGGTGAGAAGGAGCCGATCCTGGGCCGCGTGACGGCGGTAGTTCCAGCTGGCCCAGGCGCGGCGGCGCTTCGGGAGCAGGCCCTGGTCCGTATGGAGCGTGGCCGGGCTGGCATTGCTGCGGAAGGCGCCCAGCACCTCGCGCTCCAAGGGTGTCGCATCCGCGAGCAGCGGCAAGGTCTGATCGCCGTGCACGGCCAGCACCACCTGATCGAAGCGCAGCGCGCCCTGCCCTTCCAGGTTCACCGTGACGCCCTCCGCATCCCGTTCGATGCCGCCAATGCGGGCCCCCGTGACCACGCGGTCCCCCAAGGGAGCCAGCAGTTTGGGAATGTAGCGCCCCGTGCCGCCGGGGATGGTGCGCCAGGGGTGCTGCGTGGCGACGCCCAGGAAGCCGTGGTTCTGGAAGAACCGCGCGAGGGTGACGGCGGGGAAAGCTTCCATATCCGCCACGGTGGTGCTCCACACGGCCCCCGCCATGGGCAGCAGGTAGTTGGCCTTCATGGCCTCGCCGAAGCCCTTGGCCTTCAGCCATTCGCCCAGGGTCCAGCGGCCCGCGTCCGCCGCTTCCAGCAGCTCCAGGGCTTCCCGATTGAAGCGGAGGATCTCCCGCCACATGCCGTAGAAGCGGGGCTGCAGCAGGTGGCGCCGTTCACAGAAGAGGCCGTTGAGCCCGCGGCTGCACCAGGGCAGATCCACGCCCTGGGCCGCGAAGCTCATGTCGCTGGGAGCGGTATCGATGCCCAGCTCCGCCATCAGGCGGCAGAAGTTGGGATAGGTGGCCCGGTTGTGCACGATGAAACCCGTGTCCACGGCGACACGCCCCTCAGGCGTGCGCACGGACTGCGTGTGGGTATGGCCGCCGATGCGGTCCTCCCGCTCGAAGAGCGTCACCTCGTGCGCCCGGCTCAGAAGCCAAGCGGCGGAGAGTCCGGAGATTCCGGAACCGATGACGGCGATCTTCATGGGTGCGCCTAGGCCGACTTCAGATCCAGGCCCGTCATGCGCTCCACGCCTTCCACCTTGCGAGTGCGGGCGGCGCCCTGGCCGCCGATGATGAGGCGGCACCCCTCGGGCAGGCGCTCCTGCAGATCCTGGATCAGGCGGCGGGTGGTCTCGCCACTGCTCTGGATGCTGAGGGACACGGCCACGCAGGCGGCCTTAAGGGTGCGGGCCGCGGAGGCGATGTTGGCCACGGGCAGATCGATGCCGAGCAGCTCCGTGCGCTGGCCCTTGGCGGCGTAAGTGAGGGCGGCCATGAGCAGGCCCAGCCGGTGGCGCTCCCCCGGCAGCGTGGCGAAGAGGATGACGGGGCTGTTCGGGTGCACCCGCTGCTCTGCCCGCAGCTGGCGCAGGCGATCCTCCAACACCTCCGTGAGGAAGTGCTCGTGGTGGATGCCCAGGGAGCCATCGGCCCAGGCCATGCCCACCCGATCCAACAGGGGCGCCACGCAGCAGCGGAGGAAGGGCAGTACGCCTTCCTTGGCCCGAGCCTGATCCAACAACGCGCGGATGGCCGTGGCATCCAGACGCATCACGGATTCGAAGATCCCCTCCACCAGGTCCGTCCAGACTTCGCCTTCCTCCTTCTTCAAAAGGCGCTTGAGGGCCGCGTCGTCAGCGGTGGCCGCCAAACTGGGGCGATGGCCCTGGGCCACGGCCTCGGCCATGAGGCGGAGGCGATTCAGATCCTCGGGGCGGTAGCGGCGATGCCCCGAAGGCAGGCGCACCGGCACCGGGAACCCGTAGCGGCGCTCCCAGACACGGATCACGTCGGGGCTCAGCCCCGTCTCGTCGCAAATATCGCCAATGCTGAGGAATTCCACCGGGCCCTTGGACATGGCTGACCCTCCTGAGGTCAGCTTAGGGCGACTTGAAGAATAGTCTAGGTATTTTTCTAAACAATTCAGGACTGCGCCATCCCCTGTCGGCCCGTCAGGTGGGGCGGAAAGGTCCGGATGGCCTTCACAAGGCCCACCCAGCTCAGCACTTTGAGCGTGTAGTAGGTGATGTCCACCTCCCACCACCGCAGGCCCTGGCGGCAGCTGCCCTGGTAGTGGTGGTGGTTGTTGTGCCAGCCCTCGCCCAGGGTGAGCAGGGCCAGGAACAGGTTGTTGCGGCTGCGATCCGGGGTGTCGAAGCGGCGGGTGCCCCAGAGATGGGCCAGGCTGTTGATGCAGAAGGTGGCATGCCACAGGGCCACGGTGCTGAGCACGAAGCCCCAAGTCAACGTGGCGAAGCCCCCCCAGCCCAGGAAGCGGCCGGCAAAGAAGGTCGCGGTCCCTAAGGCCCAGGGGCAGATCCAATGGTTCCGATCTAGCCACACCAGCTCGGGGTACTTCGCGAAGTCCGCGATGGCCTTGGGGTCGTAATCGTCGTGGGCGCCATCCAGCACCCAACCCACATGGCTCGTCCAGAGGCCATGGGCGATGGGGCTATGCACGTCCTCCGGGCGATCCGAGGTGCGGTGGTGCTCCCGGTGCCGGGCCCCCCACCAGAGCACGCCCTTCTGGCCGCTGGATTGGGCCAAGAAGGCCAGCAGAAACTGGCTCACGCGGCCCAGCTGGAAGGTGCGGTGGCTGAAGTAGCGGTGGTAGCCCGCCGTCACGGCGAACATACGCAGCACGTAAAGGAACACCGCGGCCCCCACCAGCTTCCAGGCGAAGGGCAGGAAGAAGACCCCCAGGGCCCACACGTGCAGCACGAAGAAGAAGACCGTGCTCACTGTGATTTTGACGCGCCCCATGGCACCTCCGAACAGAAGGTCCAGTTTCGCCCGGCGGGGGCCCCATGCCCCCATTCATTCTTTTGATTCCAGATTTCAGGGCTGGCACGGGGGGGGGTCAGGACACGCTCTTGGTGTGGGTCAACCACTTGTCCAGGAAGGCTTCCCAGGGCATGTCCACCCGGGAATCCTGCTGCTCCCGGAGGGCGTGTACCAGGTGGCCCAGCAGCTCCGGCTTGAGGACGCCCTTGGGCGCGATGACGTGGAGGTGGGCCGTCACCAGGCGCACGCCCACGAGGCCATCCTCCTCGAAGCGCTGGCTGGGGTTCTGGATGAAGAAGTGCAGCAGCGCCTCGCCGGTGTTGCCCGCCAGGGAAATGGAGCCCACCGAATCCGAGCGGCTGAGGTGCACCAGGCGCGGCGCCGTGCGCGTGAGCCCCATGGTCACCGCCAAGCCCAGCGCCGCCCCCAGGGCCTGCTCCAGGTGGGCGATGGTGTCCCCCTGCACCAGGAGGAGCGTGTCCTGCTCATGGGTCCAGGCCGCGAAACCACCGTCGATGGATTGGCAGTAGCGGAAACCGATATCAATGTTCATGGCGCCTCCCGAGGGCCTGCGATTCCAGCCTAGTCCTGAGGTGCGTGAAACAGGGTAAAAGGTGTGTGATCGGGGGCAAGAATGGGGCTGGGCCCCAAAGCTGAATGGAATTGTTCCTAGCGGTCCGACCCAGACTCCCGACTGGAGTCGAACTGGATCGGCTGCGCCGCCCCCGGTCCCCTCCACCGATCGGACGCGCTGCGTCCTCCCGCGCGCCTGCGGCTTGCGGCGGCGGAGCCTCCCCGACAGGCCCCCGGCCTGTCGACGCGATCCCACTCGCTGGTTCGACTCCTGGAACCGGCGGTGACGATGCGGTCGACCCATCGGGTCAGGACTTCGACCCAGCCAACCCGACTGGAGTCGAACTGGGTCGGCTGCGCCGCCCCCGGTCCCGCTCCCGACAGGCCCCCGGCCTGTCTCCGCGATCCCACTCGCTGGTTCGACTCCCGATGTCGTGATGGGAACGTCCTAACGGTTCGTTGAGGACGTTCCCATCAGACTGGTGCACCCGACTGGAGTCGAACCAGCGACCTTTGGCTTCGGAGGCCAACGCTCTATCCAGCTGAGCTACGGGTACGCGTGCCCTTAGATGATGGCCCGGATGGGGGGATCTGGCAAGGTCGGCGAGGGGTAGGATCGGAGCAAAGTCAGGCCCGGCAGGGCTTTCACTTCGCGCGTTCGGCCTTGCGTTTGACGCTGCCCTGGATGCCGGCGAGGTAGCTGCGCACACCTTTGGAGATGGCCTGGGCCACTTGATCCACGAAGGCGGCGTCCTTGAGCTTCACCTCCTCCTTGGGATTTGAGATGAAGGCCGTTTCCACCAGCACGGCGGGCATGGCGGCGCTGCGGAGCACCACGAAGGGGGCCTGCTTCACGCCGCGCTCCTTGATGCCCGCCAGGCGGTTGAGCTGCTTTTGCACTTCCACGGCGAGGCGCTCGCTGTCCTCCAGGAAGGCCTTCTGGGAGAGGTCATCCAGGATGCTGGCCACCACGTTGTCGGCCCCACTGGGGGAGGCTTCCGGTGCGCCGTTCTCGGTGCGGGCCAGGGCTTCGGTTTCCTCGTCGCCTTCGGACAGGCTGAGGAAATACACCTCGCTGCCCCGGGCCGCCTTGGCCTTGGCTGCGTTGAGGTGGAGGCTCACGAAGAGGTCGGCACCCTGGTCGTTGGCCAGCTTGGCGCGCTCCCAGAGGGGGATGAAGGTGTCATCCGACCGGGTGAGGGTCACCTGGAGGCCCGCCTCTTCCAGCCGCTTGGCCAGGGCCTTGGCCAAGGTGAGGACGGCGTCCTTCTCCTTGAGGCCCTTGGGGCCGTGGGCGCCCGTGTCCTGCCCCCCATGCCCGGCATCCAGAACCACTTTGAGTTTCGTGGCCGTGACGGGAGAAGCCCCCTGAGCCTGTAGACTCAAAGCGCTAAGGAGTAGTGCGATGGCGCAGTCCGTGAAAGGCATGCGGGATCTCTTCGGGCCGGTGATGGGAGATTTTCAGCTCATCGAGGATACCGCGCGGCGCGTCTTCTCCCAGCACGGATACGGCGAGATCCGCACGCCCATCCTCGAGTACACGGAGGTGTTCAAACGCTCCGTGGGCGACAGCTCCGACATCGTGAACAAGGAGATGTACGAGTTCAAGGATCGCGGCGACCGCAGCGTCGTCATGCGCCCCGAGAACACCGCCGCCGTGGTGCGGGCCATGATCGAGCACAAGCTCCTGCTCTCCAACGACCCCCAGCTGCTCTATTACATCGGCCCTATGTTCCGCTACGAGCGCATGCAGGCAGGCCGTTACCGCCAGTTCTGGCAGATCGGCGCCGAGGTCTTCGGCTCCAGCACCCCCGAGTGCGAGGCCGAGAACCTCGTCATGCTCTTCGACTTCCTCCAGGGCCTGGGCCTCAAGCAGCTGAAGCTCACGCTCAATTCCGTGGGCACGCCCGAGAGCCGACCCGCCTTCTACGCGGCCTTCCGCGCCTTCTTCGAGGCCCGGGAAGCGCAGTTCTGTGGCGACTGCCACCGCCGCGTGGCCGAGAATCCCATGCGGGTGCTCGACTGCAAGAACGAGGGCTGCCAGGCCGCCCTGCAGGGTCACCCCCTCATCACCGACTTTCTGGATGACGCCTCCCGCGCCCACCACGATCGGCTCAAGGTGCTGCTCACGAACCTCGGCATCCCCTTCGAGGAGAACCCCCGCCTCGTGCGCGGCCTGGATTACTACACCCGCACGGCCTTCGAAGTGCTCTCCAGCGACCTCGGCGCCCAGAGCGCCCTCCTGGGCGGCGGACGCTACGACGGCCTCGTGAAGCACCTGGGCGGCCCCGATACCCCGGCCTTCGGCTGGGCCATCGGGTTGGATCGCCTCGCCATGATCCTCGCCGCCGTGCGCGGCGAGCAGACCGCGCCGCGCCCCGCCCTGCTCATCCCCATGGGCGAAAAGGCCGCCGCCGAGGCCCTGCGCCTCGCCCGGGGCTGGTGGGCCCAAGGGGCCGCCGTGCAGGTGGAAACCCGTGGCGCCAACCTCAAGAAGGCCCTGCAGACCGCCAACCGCATGGGGTTCACCCGCGCGCTGATCCTCGGAGATGGGGAACTGGAGCAGGGGGTTGTCGCCGCCAAGGACCTCGCGGCAGGGACCCAGGAGACCTGGGCCTTTGACGAAGTGGTAACCCGCCTGCGGAGCTGACCCCTCCCAGGGACGATTCGCCCCAATCGAGGTCGCGTCTCATTGACTTGACCTCCTGCGACCCCCAGGATCTTGCTTATGCAAGATTCCTCCCTCGAATCCCGGGTGGCCCGGGCGACCCTCGGCCAGCTCATCGCGGGCGTCCGAAGCCGGATCGTCCAGGTCTGCCAAGCCCATGTGACCCACCACAAGCTCAGCGCCCAGCAGTTCTGGGCCCTGGTGGTGCTCCACGAGCACGGAAGCCTCTGCCTGCGAGAGCTGGCCGAGGAGATCTGGTGTGACGAGCCCACGGCATCCCGGATGATGAAGGCCCTCGTGCGGGAAGGCTGGGTGCAAGCCGGGCCGGATCCCGCCCATGGGCGCCGCTTGGCCCTTCGCATCGCCCCCCAGGCGGTGGCCCAGGTCCAGGCCCTTCACGATCAGGCACTGGCCCTCCGGAAGGGCCTCAAGGCCGGACTCACCGCGGGGGACGAGGCCGCCCTCCGCAGCCTCCTCGCCCGCCTGCTGTGCAACCTCGACGTGATGGAGGCCTCGGCCTCCGAACCTGGAAAGCCCTGAACCATGTGGATCGTACGACTCGCCCTCCGCCGCCCCTACACCGTCGCCGTCATGTGCATCCTCATGATGATCGCGGGCATTGGCAGCGCCCTGCGCATGAGCGTGGACATCTTCCCCGCCATCGACATCCCCGTCATCGGCGTGGTGTGGAGCTACCCGGGCCTCTCCCCCGAGGAGATGGAACGCCGCGTGGTCTTCATCAGCGAGCGGGCCCTCTCCACCTCCGTGGATGGCATCGAGCGCATCGAGAGCCAGAGCATCCCCGGCATCGGCTTGTTGAAGGTGACCCTGCAGCCCGGCACCGACATCGGCGCCGCCATGGCCCAGATGAACGCCACCTTCAGCACCGTGCTGCGCATCATGCCCCCGGGCATGACCCCGCCCACCATGGTCCGCAGCAACGCCTCCAACGTGCAGGTGGCCCAGCTCACCCTGGGCGGCAACCTGCCCGAGCAGAAGATCTTCGATCACGCGCTCTACGCCCTCCGCATCAAGCTCTTCACCATCCCGGGCATGTCCACGCCCGCCCCCTACGGCGGCAAGTTCCCCCAGGTGAGCGTGGACGTGGATCCCGACAAACTCCAGGCCCGGGGCCTCTCGCCCCAGGACGTGCTGCAGGCCCTGCAGGCCTCCAACCTCATCCTTCCCGCGGGCACCGCCCGCATCGGCACCCGCGAAGTGGCCGTGGAGATGAACAGCAGCCCGCCCAACGTGGCCGCCTTCAACCAGATCCCCGTGAAGGTGGTGGGCAACGCCACCGTGCTGCTGGGCGATGTGGCCAAGGTCTACGACGGTTTCGGCGATCAGACCAACATCGTGCGCGTGGATGGCCGCCGGGCCACCTACCTCGCCATCATGAAACACGCCGATGCCTCCACCCTCGCCGTGGTGGACGCCACCCGGGATCTGCTCCCCAGCATCAAGGCCGGCGCGCCCCAGGGCATGGACGTGCGCATGGATTTCGACCAGAGCACCTTCGTGCGGGCCTCCATCAAGGGCGTCCTCTTCGAAGCCATCATCGCCTCGCTGCTCGTGAGCGTCATGGTGCTGCTCTTCCTGGGCAGCTGGCGCAGCACCCTCGTGGTCTGCACCTCCATCCCACTCGCCATCTTCTGCGGCATCGTAGGCCTCAAGCTCTTCGGCCACACCTTGAACCTGATGACCCTGGGCGGCCTCAGCCTCGCCGTGGGCATGCTGGTGGACGATGCCACCGTGGAAGTGGAGAACATCCACCGCAACACGGACATGGGCAAGCCCCTCACCGTGGCCATCCTGGATGGCGCCGCCCAGATCGCCGTGCCGGCCATCGTCGCCACGCTCTCCATCTGCATCGTGTTCTTCCCCGTGGCGCTGCTGGATGGCGCCGCGCGCTACCTATTCACGCCCCTGGCCCTGGCCGTGGTCATCTCCATGCTGGCCAGCTACCTCCTGAGCCGCACCCTGGTGCCCTTGCTCAGCCGCATGCTCATGACGGGCGAGCACCACGATGGCGGGGCCCACCCCACCAACCCCCTCGACAAGTTCCTCCACTGGTTCAACCCCATCCGCGAGCGCTGGCTGGACAAGCTCACCGCCGCCTATGGCCGCGGCCTCGAAGCCGCCCTGGCCCACCGCCGCTTCGTGATGATCGTGGCTACGGGGTACCTGGCCATCTCCCTGAGCCTCCTCTGGATCGTGGGCGTGGACTTCTTCCCCTCCGTGGATGCCGGCCTCATGAAACTCCACGTGCGGGCCCCGGCCGGCACCCGCATCGAGGAAACGGAGAAGCTCGTGGCCTCCGTGGAGGATGAGATCCGCAAGGTAATCCCGCCCACTGAGCTGGATGGCATCAACTCCATGATCGGCGTGCCCATCAACTACAACCTCGCCTTCCTCCCTACGGACAACGTGGGCCCCATGGATGCGGAAATCACCGTGCAGCTCAAGCACGGGCACAGGCCCTCCGCCGAATACCGCGCCGCCCTGCGCAAGGTGCTCGTCGGCCGCTTCCCCCAGGCCACCACCTATTTCCAACCCGCGGACGTGGTCACCCAAGTGCTCAACTTCGGCGTGAGCGCCCCGGTGGATGTGCAGGTCGAAGGCGCCAACCTGGGCCAGAGCCTCGCCTACGCCAACCGCCTGAAGGCGGGCCTCGCCGGGATCCCCGGCGTGGAGGACCTCCGCATCAAACAGGTGCTGGACTACCCCTCCTACAAGCTCGAAGTGGATCGCCAGCGGGCCGCGCGCTTGGGCCTCACCCAGCGCGACGTCTCCAACGCCACCCTGGTGGCCCTCAGCGGCAACGGCGGCGTGTCCCCCACCTTCTTCCTCAATCCCGTCAACGGCGTGAGCTACACGCTGGCCGTGAAGGTGCCCCTCTCGGAGCTCACCTCCGTGCAGGAGCTCATGGCCACGCCCGTGGCCACCCCGGCCCCCCTGCTCCAGGGCGAGCCCGCCCGAAACCTTTCGGCCCTGCCCCAGCCCCCCACCCAGACCCTGGCGAACCTTGCCACCGTGCGCCCCGGCACCACCCCTGGCGAAGTGGATCACCTCACGCTCCAGCGGGTGGTGGACCTCCAGGCCTCCGTGGATGGGTCCGACCTCGGCAGCGTGGTGAAGGGCATCCGGAAGGAAATCCAGAAGATCGAAACCGAGATCGCCCAGCAGAATGCCGAGGCCGTCGCCAAGGGCCAGCGGCCCAACACCACCCGCATTTCCCTTCGCGGCCAGAACGAGGTGATGGAGCACTCCTTCAAGAGCCTCGGCCTGGGCCTTGTGCTCGCCATCGTGCTCGTCTACCTGCTCATGGTGACGCTCTACCAGAGCTGGCTCGACCCATTCATCATCATGATGGCCGTGCCGGGCGCGCTGGCGGGCATCCTCTGGATGCTGGTGGTGACGGGCACCACGCTCAACGTGGAATCCCTCATGGGCGCCATCATGGCCGTGGGCATCGCCACCTCGAACTCCATCCTCCTCGTGAGCTTCGCCAACGATGTGCGCGTGGAGCAGGGCCTCGGCCCCGAGGAGGCCGCGCTGCTCGCCGGCAAGACCCGCCTGCGCCCGGTGCTCATGACGGCGCTGGCCATGATCCTCGGCATGATCCCCATGGCCCTGGGCCTCGGCGAGGGCGGCAGCCAGAACGCCCCCCTGGGCCGCGCCGTCATCGGCGGCCTCCTCGTCGCCACTGCCATGACGCTGCTGGTGGTGCCCCTCATCTACTCCCGGCTCCGCCGGAAGCCCCCCACGAGCCACGAATTGGAAGCCCGCTTCCACGAAGAAGCGAAAGGAAGTCAGGCATGAGCACTCCTGAGAACACCTACCCCTCCATGCGGAAGTTCGGCACCGGCATCCTGGTGGCCTGCGGCCTCACGGCCCTGGGCATCGCCGCCGTGAAACAGTCCTCCCGGAGCCATGAAGCCGAAGCCCGCGCCAAGGCCCTGGCCGAGGGCCCCCTCGTGAAGGTGGTGCCCCTCGCCCTCAGCAGCGGCGAACGCAAGGTCACCCTCCAGGGCGAGGCCATTCCCTACGCCAGCACCACCCTCTACGCCAAGGTGAGCGGCTTCCTGCGCACCATGGCCGTGGACAAGGGCGATCGCGTGCGCGCGGGCCAAGTCATGGGCGTGTTGCAATCCCCGGAAGTGGAACAGGATTTCGCCGCCCTCCAATCCGACGCCGACAACAAGCGCGCCAACGCCCGCCGCGCCGAGGCGCTCGGCAAGGATCAGCTCCTCTCCGCCCGGGATGTGGAGCAGGCCCAGAGCGACGCCCGCGTAGCCGAAGCCAAGCTCGCCTCTCAGGCCACCCTCAAGGGCTACCAGGTGCTGCGGGCCCCCTTCGATGGCGTGGTCACCGCCCGCTTCGCGGATCCCGGTGCCCTCGTGCAGAACGCGGCCAACGGCGCCAGCGGCGCCCAGCCCCTGGTCACCGTCTCCCAGATCCAGAAGCTACGGGTGAACCTTTACCTGGATCAGCGCTTCGCCGCCGTGGTGAAGGTGGGCACGCCCGTGCTGCTCTCCCCCGCGGATCGCCCCGAGTTCACCGTGCAGGCCAAGATCACCCGCATGAGCGGCGCCCTGGACGTGCGCACCCGCACCATGCTGGCCGAAGTGGAGCTGGACAATCGCAAGGCCGAGTTCCTGCCCGGCGGCTTCATGAGCGCCACCCTCAGCCTCAAGGTGCCGCCCCGCTTGGAACTGCCCGTGGAAGCGCTGGTGATGAAGGGCGACAAAGCCTTCGCGGCCACCCTGGGGACCGATGGCAAGGTGGCCATGAAGCCCATCCAAGTGGGGGCCGAGGAGGCCGGCCGCCTGCCAGTGATCGCGGGCCTGCAAGCCGGTGACAAGGTGCTGCTCAATCCCGGCGAATCCGCCCGGGACGGGGTCAAGGTGCGGGTGGCGACTGGAGGGTAGCCGTTCGCAGGCCGAACAGCCTCAACCCGTGAAATGCAAAACCGGAGATGAACAGAGATGAACGGAGATGGGCCTATCCTGCCTTGATCTCCGTTCATCTCTGTTCATCTCCGGTTGTTTTTTCTTCCCTGGCACTGTTCTGCGTCGCTGGCACCATGACGGAATGAAATTCCTTACCGCGTCCGCCTTCGCCCTCTCCCTGCCCCTGGCCCTCTCCGCCCAGCAGCCGTCTCCGGCTGCCCGCGCCCTCCTCAAGGAAATGGTGGACGCCGACACCACCGGCGAACACGGCGACACCACGCCGCTGGTGCAATCCCTGGCGCGGCAGTTCCGCGCCGCGGGCGTGCCCGCCGCCGACATCGCCGTGGTGGGCCCCCAGACCCGACACCAGAACCTGGTCGTGCGCCTGCGCGGCCGCTCCGCGCAAAAGCCGCTGCTGGTGATCTCGCACTTGGACGTGGTGGAGGCCAACCGATCGGATTGGACGCGGGATCCCTTCAAGCTCACGGAATCCGACGGCTGGTACTACGGCCGCGGCACCCAGGACATCAAGGGCGAAGCGGCGGTAGAGGCGGCGGCCTTCCTGCGCATGGCCCAGGATGGCTTCAAGCCCTCCCGCGACCTCATCCTCGCCCTCACCACCGGCGAGGAGGGCGGAACCTTCTACAACGGCATCGAATGGTTGCTGGCGAATCGGCGCGACCTCATCGAGGCCGAGTACTGCCTCAACGGCGATGGCGGCAGCGTCACCAGCCGCAAGGGCGTGGCCCGCTACCGCACGCTGCAGACCGCCGAAAAGGGCTTTTACATGCTGGAGCTGGAGGTCACCGATCCCGGCGGCCACAGTTCCCTGCCCCGCCCTGGCAATCCCATCCACGTGCTGGGTGCGGCCCTGGGCCGGCTCGAGGGCTTCAACCTGCCCCTGCGGGTGGATGAATCCCACCGCGCCTTCTTCGCCCGCATGGGCGCCCTGGAGGGCGGTGAATTGGGCGCGGCCATGGTGGCCCTCGCCGCCAACCCCACGGATGAAGCCGCCGCCGCGAAGCTCTCCCTGGATCCCAACTGGAACGCCAACCTCCGTTCCACCGTCAAGGCCACACGCCTCAGCGGGGGCCACGCCGACAACGCCCTGCCCCAAACCGCCAAGGCCTCCCTCAACATCCGCCTCCTCCCGGGCGACGACGTGAAGGACATCGTGGAGCGCGTGCGCCAGCGCCTGGGCGACCCCCGGGTGAAAATCACCCTCACCTCCAAACCAAAGCCCAACCCCGCCAGCCCCCTGCGCCCCGACCTCATGGCCGCCCTGGAACGCACCACCGCGAAGCAGTGGCCCGGCCTCCCCGTCCTCCCCTGCATGGACACCGGCGGCAGCGACGGCGCCTACCTCCGCGAAGCCGGCATCCCCACCTACGGCATCAGCGCCATCCCCATCGACGAAGACGACGTCCGCGCCCATGGCCAGGATGAACGCATCCGCATCGTGGACTTCGACAAGGGCGTGGAAGCCTTCGATCGGTTGATCCGGGAAGTGGCGAAGTGATTTGATTCCCATCCAGGAAGGAAGGCCCAGCTAGCCCCGAGAGGAGAACCCGATGAGCAAGGAAGAGGTGGCACCCGAGACGAAGGGCGTTTCCGTGGAGTTACTCGCGACGGTGGACCTTGGCCCCGAAATCGAAGGCATGGCTGGGCGCCAGCTTCGGATGCGTCGAGTGACCATCGACCCCGGAGGCGTCTTTGGTCCGATTCATGACCACATCGGAAGGCCCGGCACCGTCTTCATCCTGCAAGGAACCATCACGGACCACCGCAATGGAATCTCCACGGAATATGGGCCGGGCGTGGGCTGGCCAGAGGACCGGAACACCACCCACTGGCTCGAGAACAGGGGCACGATTCCGGCGGTGGAGATCTCGGTCGATATCGTCCAGCTCCCGTGAATTGAGACCTGACTGCTCCTTCAGTCGGGTCTGATCTCCGTCTGAAGCAGCAATGACTGGGTTCGCTTGGCCCATTCAAGTTCAATGCTGATCAGCTTGGATTCCCCGCCCGTGCGCGGTTCCCTGGCATTGAATAGGCTCACCACACCTTGTGCAACCCCGCCTTGAGGTTGTCCAGCCAGTGGGGTTTGCCGTCGGAGGTGAGCCCTCGCACGCCCCGCAGCAGGAGGCGGGGCGGAAGGGCTGCGTCGGGGGCCGCAGCGCCTTGGCGCGTGAGCCACTGGGCCGAGCGCTCCAGGCCACGGGCTTCCGCGAGGCGCTGCAGGTTCTCTGCGTAGGTCCGATCCAGAACCACCGGGCCCAACCAATTCACTCCGGTCTCACGTCGTTCCATGGAGCACCTACCGGCCTGAGCCTGCGCGCCTCCCGCCCCGTTGCCTAAGGAATTCGGGGCGAGAGTGGAAACGGTTGCGCAGGTTTCCATGCATCCCCTGCGCCCCCAGGACTTGCCCTTGAAATGAGGAAATTGGGCGAAATCGTGTAGACTCAAGGAAGCGGAGCGGGCGCCGGTCAGCCGCCCGCCTTTTTTTTGCACGCCCCGACCGGGCCCCATCCCCCTAGCGGGGATTGATGGGGAGGCCCACACCGGGAGCAACCCATGTCCTTTGATACCCTCGGCCTGCGGGCCGAGCTCCTGCGCGCCGTGTCCGAAGAAGGCTACACGACGCCCACCCCCATCCAGGCCCAGGCCATTCCTGTGGTCCTCGCAGGTCGCGATCTCCGCGCCGCCGCCCAAACGGGCACCGGCAAAACGGCCGCCTTCACCCTGCCCCTGCTCCAGAAGCTCGAAGGGCCCAAGGGCAAAGCGCCCCGCGTCCTCGTGCTCACCCCCACCCGGGAGCTCGCGCTCCAGGTGGAAGAGAGCGTGCGCACCTACGGCAAGCACATGCCCGTGCGCAGCATCTGCATCTTCGGTGGCGTGGGCGAGCGCCCTCAGCAGGATGGCCTTCGCCGCGGCGTGGACATCCTCGTGGCCACCCCTGGTCGCCTCATCGACCTGCACGGCCAGGGCTACGTGGACTTCAACTCCATCGAAGTGCTCGTGCTCGACGAAGCCGATCGCATGCTCGACATGGGCTTCATCCACGACATCAAGCGCATCCTCAAGCTCCTCCCCACCAAGCGACAGAATCTGCTGTTCAGCGCCACCTACAGCGATGACATCCGCGGCCTCGCGGAAGGCATGCTCAAGGATCCCGCCATCGTGGAAGTGGCCGCGCGGAACACCACCGCCGACCGCGTGAAGCAGACCGTGCACCTCGTGGATCAGCCCCGCAAGCGCCACCTCCTGGCCCACCTCATCCATTCCAAGGGCCTGGAGCAGGTGCTCATCTTCACCCGCACCAAGCACGGCGCCAACCGCCTGGCCGAGCAGCTCTCCAACGCCGACATCCCCTCCATGGCGATCCACGGCAACAAGAGCCAATCCGCCCGCGTGAAGGCCCTCACCGACTTCAAGGGCGGCCGCATCCGCGCCCTCGTCGCCACGGACATCGCCGCCCGCGGCCTGGACATCGACATGCTCCCCGCCGTGGTGAACTTCGAGCTGCCCCAGGTGCCTGAAGATTACGTCCACCGCATTGGCCGCACGGCCCGTGCCGGCGCCGAAGGCGAAGCCTGGAGCCTCGTGGATCGCGCCGAACAGGGCATGCTCCGCGACATCGAAAAGCTCCTCAAGCGCAGCCTGGACAAGGAGACCGTCGAGGGCTTCGAACAGGATCCCAACTACGTCCCTGAGCCCATCGAAAACGGCCGTGGCCGCGGTCCCCGCGGCCCCCGCCCCGGTGGCGGCGGTCGTTCCGCCGGTGGATCACGCACCTCCGGTGGCCGTCCCTCCGGCAATCGCCCTTCCGGTGAGCGCAGCGGTTCCGGCCGCTCCGACGCCGCCCGCCCCGCGGGTCGCGGTGGGTCTCGGCACCATTAGGAACTGAAGATCGCGAATAACGCGAATAGTGCGAATGACCGCGGATAGATGATTTTTTATTCGCGGCCATTCGCGCTTTTATTCACGCTATTCGCGATCCGGCTTTACCCCAGCGCCGTCTTGATCGCCTGAAGTTCGGGACTACCTACGATCTTCTCGATGCGGAAGGCCTCTCGGGCCAGCCAGTCGCTGGTGAGGGCCCGGTATTCCTCTAGATCGCGGAAGGCCAAGCGCACGAGGTAGTCGAAGGGGCCGCTCACGAGCCAGCAGTCGAGCACTTCGGGGCGCTTCTTCACTTCGGCTTCGAAGGCCTGCTGTGCGGACCGTCCGCTTTGGCTGGCCAGGGCGATCTGGGCGTGGACGATGACGGAGCGCGGCGTGGCCGAGGCGTTGATGCGGGCGGTGTAGCCCTGGATGATGCCGGCCTGCTCCAGCTTGCGCACCCGCTCCTGGCAGGGCCGGGGCGTGAGGTGCACCTTTTCGCTGAGGGCCTGGTAGGTGATGCGGCCGTCCTTGCGCAGGATCTCCAGGATCTTGAGGTCGATGGCATCCAGCGCGACGTGGCTCATGGGTCCTCCGCAGCGGATTCTGCTGTGTCGACCTACCAGCCTAGCGGATTCCGGGTGACGCACCCCGCAATTCGACGGCCCCGGGGGCCCCCTTCTCTCCAGAATGGTCGATTCCCCTGGAGGCACCGTGCAGACCACGTCCCACGTGCTGATGGTTCGACCCACTCACTTCGAAGCCAATCCCCAGACCATGGGCTCCAACGCCTTCCAGCGCAGCCCCGCCCCGGGCCTGGATCCGCAAGCCTGGGCCCTGGCCGAATTCGACGGCTACGTGGCCGCCCTGGAAGCCGCGGGCGTTTCCGTGCTCGTGGTGCAGGACACCCCCGCCCCCCACACGCCGGATTCCATCTTCCCCAACAACTGGGTGAGCTTCCACGCCGATGGCACCGTGATCCTCTACCCCATGGAGGCCCCGAATCGGCGGTTGGAACGGCAGCCCCCCATCCTCGACGCCGTGGCCGAGCGCTTCGAGGTGCGCCGAACCGTGGACCTGAGCCCCCTGGAAACCACGGGCCGCTTCTTGGAAGGCACCGGCTCCATGGTGCTGGACCGCGAGCATCGCCTCGCCTACCTCTGCCGCTCCTCCCGCTCCCACCCGGAGGCCGTGCGCACTTTTTGCGACCTCATGGGCTTCACGGCCGTATGGTTCGACGCCACGGATGAAGCCGGTACGCCCATTTACCACACCAACGTGATGATGGCCCTGGGCCGCACCCTCGCTGTGATCTGCCTGGAGGCCATCGCCGACCCCTGGCAACGGGTCACGCTCCTCGGGCACTTCCAGGCCACGGGCAAGACCGTGCTGTCTATCTCCCGGGCCCAGATGAACGCCTTCGCCGGCAACATGATCGAACTCCAGGGGTGGAACGGCCACCCCGTGTTCGCCATGAGCCGCCGCGCCTGGCTCTCCCTCACGGAAGCGCAGCGCGAGCTGATCCTCTCCCACGCCCAGCCCGTGGTGGCCCCCATCGACACCATCGAACAGTGCGGCGGCGGGGGAACCCGCTGCATGGTGGCGGAGATCCACTTGCCGCCGAAGGTGGAGGGCGGGTCCCTGCGCGCCGGCTGAGCCTCAGTCCCCCGGCTTCACGCACAGGCAACTGGTCTCCGCCTTCACCTCGGCGCGGCCTTGAGCCCGCTTAAGCGCGACCCCGACCTTGGCTGCTTCCGCCCGGAGCCCCTGGGCCTTCAGCGCCTGATGGAGCCCCAGCAGGGACCAGTAGTTGCCGGGGTAGGCCTTGAGGTCGGCGCGGTAGACCGCTTCGGCCTCCTTCGCCCGTTGGGCCTGCAGCAGCACCGCCCCCAGCGCGTGCCGGGAAGGGATCACGCAGGCCGGGGGTTCGTCGTATTTGAGGGCATCTTCAAGTCGTGCGGCCTCCCCCAGCTGCGCCACGGCCTCATCGGTCTTCCCCTGCCGGAAGGCGATCTCGCCCGCGAGGTAGGCCTTGGCCACCTGCAGTACGGGCCCGGCGGCGTTGGATCCCCAGGAGAACCCCTCCGGAACCTTCACCCGGGCCTCCTCGAAGGCGGCCTGGGCCTTGAGCGCTTCCTCGACCTTGCCCGTGGCCGCGAAGGCCGTGCCCCGCAGCGCGTGCCAGTAGGCCGAGGACAAGGGGAGGCGCGGATCCGGCGCGGGTTGCGCGAGCAGCTCCTCCCACATCCCGAATCGCTTGAGCCCTTCCCAATACCTGGATTGGAAGGAATCCGCGAAGGTCGCGTTCTCCACCACCCACGCCAGCGGGAAGGTGCCCACCACGGCCTTCGTCTGGGCGAGGGCCACTTCCTTGCGGCCCTCCATCAGGGCCGTATAGGCGAGGAAGTCCGCGTCATGCACCATGTACAACCCATAGAAGCCGATCTCGGGCGTGCGAGCCTTGTAGCGGGCATCCGCGGCCATGGCCCGCACGTTCGCTTCGGCCGCACCCTTCCAATCCGCGATGCGCGCGTAGGTGTGGCCAGGCATGTGCAGCAGGTGGCCCGCATCGGGCACGAGCAGGCGCAGCCTATCTGCGGCGGCCTTGCCCCGCTCCGGATGAGGTGAGCCCTCGGTGGCGTGGATGGTGAGGTGCAAGGCCAGGGGATGGTCGGGCGCGAGCTTCAAGGCCCGGTGCAGGGCCGCGAGGATCTCCTTCGTGCCGGGCTGGGGCTCGCCGGTCCGGGTCCACTGATCCCAGGGCCGCACGTCCATGAGGGCCTCGGCGGTGAGGGCGGCCACGTCGGCATCCTTGGGATGCTGCCTCGCCAGGGCCTCCATGGCCTTGGCGTAGGCCTCATCCAGCGCCTTGCGGTCGGCGGGATTCGGCATCGCGTACCGCCGTTCTAGGGCGGCGATGAGCCCCTGCTCCACGGGACTCGCACTGGCGGCGCGGCCCTTGGCCTCCGCCAGGGCCTCCCAGGCGGCCTTCGCATGGGCGTCATCCAGGGCCGGGTTGTTGATGTGGGGACCGTTCACGAGGGCGATGCCCCACCAGGCCATGGCCAGGCCGGGATCCAGCCGGGCCGCCTCCTGGAAGGCCCGGACAGCTTCGTCGTGATTGAAGGCGAAGGCCCAGATGAGGCCCTGATCGAAGGCGCGCTGGGCACCGGGGACCCGGGTGCTCACCGTCCGGTGGTGACGGCCGAGGTTGAAGGGCTTCCACGGCGAGGGCGCCGGGGCGGGGGACTCGGGCCCACCCGCCTGAAGCATCAAGGCCGATATCAGCAGCAGCTGGGAGAGCATTCGCATGGGGCCACCTCTTCGGGAATGTGGCCCCCAACCTACGCTGAATTCACGGGGAGTTCCTGACCTTTTTTCGGCCGGCTCAAGCCACCCGGGCCCGGAGCTGGCGATCCGAAAGGCGCCACAGGACCACGAAGAGCAGCACATCCAGCCCCAGGGCCAACACGGAAGCCTCGGGCCCCGTGGCGCCGCCCGTCAGCCAGGTAGGCCCGGAGACATGGGATTGGATCAGTCCGGGAATGGCCTGCCCGCTGTTCGACAGCCCGAAGATCCCGTTCATGGTGAAGTTCCAGGAGAAGTGCAGCCCCCACACGGCGAAGAAACTCCCGGTGCGATCGTAGGCGTAATACATCAGCACGCCGCCCGTGAAGATCTCCAGCAGACCCAGCGCGCTTTCGTGATCGTTGTTCATGTGGGCCACGCTGAAGAGCACGGGCGCGATCAGCAGGGCGGCCCTGCGGCCGAGCCCTTCCTTGAGCAAGCGGTAGAGGATCAAGCAGAAGATGAAATCCTCGGAGAAGCTCTGGGGCAGGTAGAGGAACAGGGCCTTCACCACGGCGATGGGGCCGTTCACGGCGTCCACGTGATAGCTCCCGGCCAGGGCCAGAATGCCCACGATGAGCAGCATGGCGCCGCCGCCCAGGAGGAAGCCGATGCCGACGTGCCAGGGGGTGTCCCCATCCACCCGCAGCTCCGAAGGATCCGCCCGGCGTTCCACGATGCGGACGAAGGTCCGGTAGATCCAGAGGGCGCCCAGGATGAACAGCAGCCCCGTGACCGCGCTCGCGGCCACCCGGCTGGGGCCGCTCAGCAGGGGCCGGATGACCTTGGAGACCAACCCCACCCCAATGAACAGGGGGGCCACCCAGAGCACCAACCAGGGCACCCGCCAACCCGCCCGCAGCAGGCCCGTGGAGGGGTTGAACAGGATCTGCTTCAGGGTCATGGAAGCTCGCTGGGAAGGAAGTCAGGTCGCGGGGCGGGGAGACCCAGGCTACGCCCCCCTTCATCGTGTGGTTAGCGAGCTTCATCGATTTCGGAGCCCGGAGTCGAATCCAGACACACCGAAAAGTGCCTGTATCCCTTCCCCCAAGGGCGGACTAGCATGGGCCTCTTATTCTCTGGAGATCCCATGCGTGCAACGGCACCCCTCCTCGGCCTGCTTCTCGCCTCGGCGTCCCTCGCCGCCCACGTGAAGCACGCCAAGAACAGCCAGGCCGACCAGAAGATCCACAAGGTGGAGAAGGTGGCCGACAACATTTACTGCATCTATGGCAACGGCGGGAACATCGGCCTCGTCGTTACCGACAAATACGCGGTGCTTATCGACGACCAGTTCGAGAAGATCCTGCCGGGGCTGCGCGAGGCCGTGAAGTCGGTGACGGACAAGCCCATCAAATACCTCATCAACACCCATCACCACGGCGATCACACCGGTGGCAACCGCGGATTGGAGAGCCAGGTTGTGGCCATCGTGGCTCACAGCAACGTGCGCAAGCACCTGCTTGAAGAGCAGAAAGGCAAGCCCGCCGATCAGCAGGGCGGCCTGCCGGAGATCACCGTGGGCGAAGAGGATGGCCGCGTGAAGGCCCGCATGGACATCCATCTGGGTGGCGTGGACATGCACCTGCTCCACTACCGCCCGGGCCATACGGATGGCGACATTATGGTTGGCATCCCCGGGGCTTCGGTGCCCGTGATTCACATGGGGGATCTCTTCTTCAACGGCATGATCCCCTACGTCGACCTCAAGGGCGGTGGCAGCCTCGCCGGCATGCTGGAGAACGTGGAGCACGTGCTCACCTTCGTGCCCGACAACGCCAAGATCATCCCGGGCCACGGCCCCGTGGGCACGAAGAAAGACCTCATCCACTTCCGCGATTTCATCAAGGCCGTTCAGGCCCACGTGAAGGCCCACCCCCAGATGAGCGGCAAGGAACTGGATGCCAGCTTCGACCACGCCACCTGGGCCGACGTGAAGCCCCTGGGGGATTTCCTCAACTACGCCACCTTCTTCGAGATCGCCGCCGGTCGGGTGCCCGCGGGCAAGTAACCCCGCCTCCCCCGAAGGCCCCAGGGAAGCCTCGCCTCCCTAGGGCCTTCGGGCGTTCTGGGCTGGGAGGATGGGGCTTCGCCAGGGCCCCGGGATTTTGGATCGCTTTGAATTTCCCGCGCATCGCCTATGATGCGGAAGGAAATCCCCCCATGCCTCAACCTCGCGCCCTCGGCTTTCTTCCCCGTTCCATGGCGAGCCGGGTGGCCCTCACCTACGCGGGACTCGCCGCCCTCTGGATCCTTTTCTCGGATCGCGCCCTGGATTGGGCCGTGACGGATCCCCAGTGGCATCTGCGCCTGAGCGTGGCCAAGGGCTGGTTCTTCGTGACCGTCACGGCCCTGATGCTCTTCGCTTACCTGAAGGTCCAGGCCGACAACCGCCTGGCGCTGCTGGAGGCCACCCGGCGGGCCCGGGTGGTGCCCTGGCGCTGGGATGCGCTCACCGGACGCTGGACCTTCGAGCGCTCTGTAGAGGCGGTGCTCGGCTTGGATCCTGCGGAACTCGCGGCCCCCGGGGGCGTGGAGCGGGCCTTCCACCCCGAAGATCTGCACCGGCTCGCGGGAGCCCGCCACCGGGCCGCCAGGGGTGGGCTGGAGTCCTTCGATGCCCGCATGCTCGCCGGCACCGGGCGGGAACTCTGGACCCAGTGGACGGTCAAAGCCACGACCGGAGGCCTGCAGGGTGTGCTCCAGGATGTGAGCGAACTCCATGAGGTGCGCGCGCAGCTGATCCAGCATCAACGGCGGGAGCTGGCGCAGCAGCTCTCGGGGGGCGTCAACCACGACCTCAAGAACCTCCTCCAGGCCATCCTCGGCTCCGCGGAACTGCTGGCCCTCAACTCCCGCACCGATTCAGAATCCCGCAGCGTCCAGACCATCATCCGCGCCTCCGAACGGGCCCACGAACTCCTGCAGCAGATGCTCGGACTCGTGCGCCCTCAGCCGGAGCGGCCCGGTGAACCGGGTGAACTCGGCAGCCTCGTTCAGGAATGCGTCGACCTGTTGCGCCACGCCCTGCCCATGGGCGTGGAGCTGCGCTTCGAGCCCCCGGTCCATGGGCTGCGGGGCCGCTTCGATTCCGGTCAGATCCTGCAGCTCCTCATGAACCTCGGCCTCAATGCCCGGGATGCCGTGGGGCTCCAGGGCTGGATCCGCATCCAGGTGAGTCAGGAGGGCGAGCCGGGCCAGGACGGCGATCTGGTGGTGGAGGTCACCGACAGTGGCCCCGGCGTGCCCGAGGCCCTTCGGGAGCGGCTCTTCGAGCCCTTCTTCACCACCAAGGCCCAAGGGGCGGGCACCGGGTTGGGCTTGGCCATGGCCAAGGCCATCGCCGAGGCCCATGGCGGCAGCCTGAGCTGCCTCTCCGCCCCAGGGGAAGGCGCCCGGTTCCGCCTGACCCTGCCGGCCCTGGCGGTCGCCCTCCCCGCCTGAAGCCTTCCGGGCCATCAGAACGGGGAATCGCCGTTTAAAGACAGATATCAGGCATCCTCGGAGCCCCGCTTTCGAGCATTCCCAGCCTTGGGGGTGCCCCCCACCGGGACCTCCGGGTGGAGCGGGCCGCCCCTTCCCCGTATCCTGAAAGGTTCAGGAGTCCCCCATGCAGCTCGATCAACTCGGCACCTTCTCGCGCACCCACCGGAATGGGGACCTGCGCCTGGATCACGCCGGCGAGACCGTGCGCCTGCTGGGCTGGGCCCGCAAAGTGCGCGACATGGGCAGCCTCATCTTCCTGGACCTCCGGGATCGTTGGGGCATCGTGCAGCTGCGCCTGGACACCTCCGACGCCGATCCCGCGCTGGTGGAGAAGGCCCGCAGCATCCGCAGCGAGTTCGTGTTGGGCGCCGAAGGCGTGGTCATCGAGCGCGAGAGCAAGAACCCCAACCTGCCCACGGGCGCCATCGAAGTGAAGCTCACGAAGCTCCTCATCTTCAACACCGCCGCCACCCCGCCCATCCCCGTGGAGGATCACGAGGGCCAGGGCGCCAACGAGGATCTGCGCCTCAAGTACCGCTTCCTGGATCTGCGCCGCGCCAGCCTGCAGCGCAACCTCATCCTCCGCAGCCAGATCGCCAACGTCACCCGCAACCACTTCCTCGAGCACGAGTTCATCGAGTTCGAAACGCCCATCCTCACCAAGAGCACTCCGGAAGGCGCCCGCGACTACCTCGTGCCCAGCCGCGTGCACCCGAATGAATTCTTCGCCCTGCCCCAGAGCCCTCAGCTCTTCAAGCAGCTGCTGCAGGTCTCCGGCTTCGAGCGCTACATCCAGATCTGCCGCTGCTTCCGCGATGAGGATCTGCGCGCCGACCGTCAGCCTGAGTTCACGCAGATCGATATCGAGATGAGCTTCGTGCGCCAGGAAGACGTGCAGGGCGTCATCGAGCCCCTCATGGAAAAGGTGTCCAAGCTCGTGGGTCGCGAGGTAAAGGGCCCCTTCCCCCGCCTCCCCTACAAGGACGCCATGGAGTGGTACGGCTCCGACAAGCCCGACGTACGCTACGACCTGAAGCTGCAGGACGTCACGGCGACCTTCGCCACCAGCACCTTCAACCTCTTCCGCGCCGCCGCCGACACCAAGGGCCAGCGCCGCGTGCGCGCCATCTGGGTGCCCGGCGAGGCCGCCGGCGCCTACAGCCGCAAGCAGCTGGATGAGCTGCAGGAAGTGGCCAAGCAGCTGGGTGGCGGCGGCCTGCCCTACGCCAAGTGGGGCAAGGACGGCCTCTCCAGCTCCTTCAAGAAGTTCCTCGAAGGCGATGCCGAGGCCCAGCTCAAGGCGGCGCTCGGCGCCACCGGCGAAGGCCTCGCCGTGTTCGCCGTGGGCACCGACGCGCAAACCTCCAAGATCCTCGGCGAGCTGCGCCAGCGCCTGGCCCGCACCTTCGGCCTCGTGGATGAATCCAAGTTCGCCTTCCTCTGGGTGGTGGACTTCCCCCTGCTGGAGTGGAGCGAGGAGGCGGAGCGCTTCGTGGCCTGCCACCACCCCTTCACCTCCCCCCACCCCGAGGATATGGACCTGCTGGAAACGGACCCCGGCAAGTGCCGCGCCGTGGCCTACGATCTCGTGCTCAACGGCTACGAAGTGGGCGGCGGCTCCATCCGCATCCACGACGCCCAGACCCAGAGCCGCATGTTCCGCGCCCTGGGCATCGATGAAGAGGAGGCCCGCGCCAAGTTCGGCTTCCTGCTGGATGCCCTCGCCTTCGGCGCCCCCCCCATGGGCGGCCTCGCCCTGGGCCTGGATCGCCTGGCCATGCTCATGGCCGGTGCCGACAACATCCGCGAAGTCATCGCCTTCCCCAAAACGGCCCAGGCCCGATGCCTCATGACCGACGCCCCCAGCGAAGTGGACGCCCGCCAGCTCAAGGAACTGCACCTGCTGCAGGAGAAGCCCCAGACCTACAAAGTCGGCGCCGTCTTCTTCGAAAGCGCCGAAGGCCACAACCCCGAACTGCGCGGCCAGGCCTTCCAGCAGCTGGGCCTCACCCAGCGGCAGACCCAAGGCCTCGTGACTTTGGATAACCAGGGCGCCATCCTCGATGCGCAGACGCTGAGCGGGCCCACCTTCGAGTTCTAAGGAAGGGAATCACCACCAAGACACGAAGACACCAAGAAAAGCAAAAGATGGTTGTAGCGCCTTCTATGCTTTCCTTGGTGTCTTGGTGGTTCAACTTCGGCCTTCGACTCAGAACCGCATCCCGAGATGCAGCACGGCGTCGATACCCCCGGAATCCTCCTCGGAGCTGACGCTGGTGCTCGTCTTCAGCCGAGCTCCCGGGGCCAGGAAGATGCCCAGGCGGTAGTAGAAGTGGGGGCCCATGACGCCGGTGAAACCTCCGCCGAAGAAGGCAGCGGTGGTGGCGTCGCGGCCCACCTCGCCGGTGAGCAGCGATTCCTCCCGCTTTGTCCAGCGGGAGATGGATCCCCCCAGCATCCAACTGAAGCCACGGTCCGGGCGGAAGATGTAGGTCACCGTCGGGCCCGTCATGGATTCCCGGGTCTTCGTGAGTTTCCGGTCGGTGAAGGGATCCCGGAAGGTGCTTTCGAATTGCACATGCTTGAACCCGTAAAGCCAACGGCTGCCCGCGAAGCGCAGGTTCACTTGCAGATCCGTGCCCCCGAGCGCATGGGTGAGGGGCCCCACCCCCAGGCTGAATTCAGGCCCTTTGGAACCGTCCTGGGCCAGCGCGATCATGGGGATGAGCAGCACCTTCCACATGGCCCCCTCCTGCAGACCGTGGCTCAAGTGTCGACCTTGGAGCAGGCGCAGCCATGACGGCCATCACCTCCCCGAGGGCTGCGACTCACTCGCCCCGGGCCCACTTCCGATAGGCCGCTGGGCTCAGGCCTGTCACCTGCTTGAAGTGCCGGCTGAGCGCGGCCTGATCGCAAAAGCCCACATCGTCGGCGATGGCGGCGATGGGCTGCTCCGAACCCGCGAGGGCCTCCGCCGCGGCCTGGATGCGCACCTTCATCACGTACTGGCCAGGGCTGAGGTGAAACACCTTCTTCATGCGCCGCTCGAATTGGCTCATGGAAACCCCCGCGAGGGCCGCCAGCTGCTCCATGCGCAGGCCCTCGGCGTAGTGGTCGTGGATGTGGTCCACGGCGGCGGCGAAGGGGGCATCGATGAACCCTGCGCGGCTGGGTTCCGGCAGGTCCGTGCTGAGGCAGGCCAGCGCCACCATGCGCCCGGCGCGATCCCGCAGCGGCACCTTCTGGGTGAGGCACCAGCCGGGCCGGCGATCGGGGTAGAGCGTGAGGTCCAGCGCATCCACGATGGGTTTGCCCGTGTGGAAGAGTTTGGCGTCCTGATCCGCGTAGCGCTGGGCCATCTCCGTGGGCCAGAGGTCGAAGGCCGTCTTCCCCAGGGCGGCTTCCTTCGTGCGCAAGCCGCAGCGCTCCACGCCGCTCTGGCTCATGGCCAGGTAGCGCCCCTTGGGATCCTTCACCGTGAACACCGCCTCGTGCACGCGATCGAAGAGCTCCTCCACGAAGGCGAGGCTGCCGAGCTGACTGAGGAGGGCATCGAGGCCCGGGGCGCGACGGGGGGACATCCGGGCAGTCTACCCTCGCCCTTGGTTGCTTCCACCGCCTCGCGCCGGGGAATGCACAAGACCAGGCCGACTGGCCCGTCCGATCCTGTGGTCCCACCCCAGGAGGCCCCGTGGCCGCCCCATCCCGCATCCGAGTTATCGACAGCCACACCGGCGGTGAGCCCACGCGCGTGGTCCTCGAAGGTGCGCCGGATCTGGGGCTCGGGCCCCTGAGCGAGCGTCGGGCGCGCCTGCTGGCGGAGCACGATGCCTGGCGCCGGACCGTGGCATGTGAGCCGCGGGCTTCGGAGGTGCTGGTGGGTGCCCTGCTCGTGGCGCCCCACGAGCCCGGCTGCGACCTGGGCGTCATCTTCTTCAACAATGTGGGCGCCCTGGGCATGTGCGGCCACGGCACCCTCGGCCTGGTGGAGACGCTGCGGCACCTGGGGCGCCTCCAGCCCGGCACCCTGCGCATCGATACACCGGTGGGCGTGGTGGAGGCGGAGCTGCGCGCCGATGGCGACGCCGTCGTCACCAACGTGCCCTCGCGGCGCATCCTCCGGCAGGTGCCCCTGGACGTGCCCGGCCTGGGACGGGTACATGGCGACGTGGCCTGGGGTGGCAATGGCTTCTTCCTGGTGGAGGACCACGGCCTGGAGCTGCGTCCCTCGAACCTGTCCACCCTGCTCTCCGCTTCCGTCGCCATCCGCGACGCCCTAAACCGGGAAGGACTCAGCGCCCAGGCTGGCATCGCCATCGATCACGTAGAACTCACGGGACCCGCCATGGATCCTTCCAACCATGGCCGCAACTTCGTCCTCTGCCCCGGCCTGGAATGGGATCGCAGTCCCTGCGGCACGGGCACCTCGGCCAAACTCGCCTGCCTTTTGGACGAAGGCAAGTTGACGGAAGGGCAAGTGTGGCGGCAGGAGAGCCTCGTGGGCTCCGTCTTCCAGGGCTGGATGACGCGTCGCGAAGGCATTCTCCTGCCCCACATCCAAGGCCGCGCCCACATCACCGCGGAAGCCACGCTGATCTTGGATCCAGAGGATCCTTTCCGCTTTGGGATTCCCCGATGAGACTGGCGCGAACTCCAGCGGGGAAAAGCATGACGCAGAGGCGCGGAGGCGCTGAGGCGCAGAGGAAAGATGAGGGGGGACTTGGCGGTTCTCTGCGCCTCCGCGCCTCTGCGTCTCTGCGATTCTCGATTCCGGGCCCGAGGGTGCCCCGGTGATCCCGGACGTCCTCATCGTCGGCGGCGGCATCGTGGGCACCGCTTGCGCCCTGGAGCTGGCTGAAGCGGGCTGCCGCGTGATGCTGTTGGAGGCCGAAGGCCTGGGCGGCGGCGCCACGGCGGCGGCCATGGGGCACCTCGTGGCGCTGGATGGTTCTCCGGCGGAGTTGGCGCTCTGCCGCTTGGGCGTCGATCGCTGGAAGGCCTTGGCGCCCCGCCTTGGCACTGCCCTGGAGTACGATCCCTGCGGCACCCTGTGGGTGGCCCAGGACGACGAGGAAATGGCCCTGGTGCGCCCCCGCTGCGAGGCCTACCGGGCGGCCGGGATCGAAGCCGAGATGGTAGAGGCCCGCCACCTCACCGACGTGGAGCCCTGCCTTGCCAAGGGACTCGCCGGGGGCATGCGCGTGCCCGGCGACGCCGTGCTCTACCCCCCGGCGGGGGCCCGACTCCTCGCAGAGGCCGCCCAACGCGCCGGCGCCCGCATCGAGACCGGCACCCAGGTGGCCACCCTGGAACCCGACGGTGTGCGACTTCGGGATGGCAGCCGCCTGGCCGCCGGTGCCGTGGTGCTGGCCGCGGGCAGCGCCTCCCGGGAATTCCTCCGGCACTTGCCCCTGGTGAAACGCAAGGGCCACCTCGCCATCACGGATCGCCACCCGGGCCTCCTCCGCCATCAGTTGGTGGAGTTGGGCTATCTCAAATCCGCCCATGGCTCCGACGCCGACAGCGTGGCCTTCAACCTCCAGCCCCGCCCCAACGGTCAACTGCTGCTGGGCTCCAGTCGCCAGTTCGGGGATGACGAACCCGCGCTGCGCCCGGAGCTGCTGCGGCGCATGATCCAGCGGGCCCTCGCCTACGTACCCTCCCTCGCGCAGCTCCCCGTGGTGCGCTGTTGGACGGGCTTCCGCCCCACCACGCCGGATCACCGGCCCCTCATCGGCCCCCTGCCCGGCCGCCCGGGGCTCTTCCTCGCCTGCGGCCACGAAGGGCTCGGCATCACCACCGCGCCCGCCACGGCGGCGCTGATCACGGCGCAGATCCTGGGGCGACACCTCCCCTTGGATCCCGCGCCCTTCCTGCCTTCGCGCTTCCCGGAGTTGGCCCATGCCTAGGGTCTTCGTGGATGGACACCCCGTGGACCTGCCCCCCGGCGCGCGCCTCAGCGCGGCCCTGGGCCTGCCGCCCGTGGCCTGCCACGACCTGTCCGGCGCACCCCGCGGTCCCCTCTGTGGCATGGGCCAATGCTTCGAATGTCGCGTCACGATCGCGGGACGCGAGGTGCTCGCCTGCCTCACCCCCGCCTCCGAAGGCCTGGAGGTGCGCCGTGGCTGAGCGAGTGCTCGTCCTCGGCGCCGGCCCTGCGGGTCTCGCCGCCGCCCTCGCCGCTTCCGGCGCGGGCATGGCCGTGACGCTGGTGGACGCCCAGCCCGAACCCGGAGGCCAGATCTGGCGGGGTCAATGGTCCGGGGAAGCGAAGGGCGCCGCTCGGGCCCTCTTCGCCGAACTGCGCCGCAGCGCCGTAACCCTCCTCATGGAGCGGCGGGTGATCGCCGCGCCGCACCCGGGGCTCCTCAGCGTCTGCGGCCCCTCGGGCCCCGAACAGCTCCCCTACGATCGCCTCGTACTCGCCACCGGCGCGCGGGAGCGCTTCCTTCCCTTCCCCGGCTGGACGTTGCCCGGCGTCCTCGGAGCAGGCGGACTGCAGGCCCTGGTGAAGGACGGCTTGGATGTGCGCGGAAAGCGGGTGGTGGTGGGCGGCACTGGCCCCTTGCTCCTGGCCGTGGCCGCCCACCTGCGCGCCCAGGGAGCCCACGTGCTCGCCGTGGCAGAACAGGCTCCGCGCCGTGCGTTGCGGGGGCTCGCGCCAGCGCTGCTCCGCCGCCCCCGTCTGCTCATGCAGGGCCTCAGCTTCCTCGGCCTTCCCCTGCGACACGACACCTGGGTCACCCGCGTCGAAGGAGATTCCCAACTGCGCCGCATCCACCTGCGCACCCCCGAGGGCCTGCAGAGGCTGGACG
Source organism: uncultured Solibacteraceae bacterium (assembly GCA_964617215.1). Lineage (GTDB taxonomy): Bacteria > Acidobacteriota > Holophagae > Holophagales > Holophagaceae > JAFDVN01. The sequence goes on from CAZTVL010000002.1 coordinate 483,958, forward strand.
TCGACCTGTTGGCCGTGGGCTTCGGGCTCATCTCCAATTTGGACCTTCCCCAGCTCCTCGGCTGCGCCTGCGAGGGCGGGCGCGTCACCATCGACGCCGCCCAGCGCACGAGCCTGCCCCAGGTGTTCGCGGCGGGGGAACCCACGGGGGTGGGTGGGGTGGAGAAGGCCCTGGCCGAAGGCCGCGTGGCGGGTCTCATGGCCGCGGGGCGCATCGCCGAGGCCACCCCCTGGGTGCGTCAGGCCCAACGGGGCCGCGCCTGGGCTCAGGCCCTCGACACCGCCTTCACCCTGCGCCCCGAACTACGCGACCTGCCGGAACCTTCCACCATCCTCTGCCGCTGTGAGGACGTGACGGTGGGCGACGTCCAGCCCTTCGGGCGCGGCCGCGATGCCCGCCTCCACGCCCGCTGCGGCATGGGTCGCTGCCAAGGCCGCACCTGTGGGCCCGCAACGGAATTCCTCTACGGCTGGGCCCCCGGCGGCCCCCGCCTGCCCCTCGTCCCCACGACCTTCGCCGACCTCGTCGGTGCCCTTAACGAACCGGAGCCATCATGAGCATCTTCCAGGGCGTCATCCCCGCCATCACCACCCCCTTCCAGCCCAACGGCACCGTGGATCACGCCGCGCTGGAAGCCCATGCCCGGTGGATGCTCAGCACCGGCTGCACGGGGCTCGTGCCCTGCGGTTCCCTGGGGGAAGGTGCCACGCTGAGCTTCGAGGAGAAGGTGGCCGTGATCCGCACCTGCGTGAAGGCGGCCGAAGGGAAGCCCGTCATCCCGGGCATCGCCGCGCTCTCCACCGCCGAAGCCGTGCGTTTGGCTCAGGCCGCGCAGGCTGCCGGCGCCCAGGGCCTCATGGTGCTGCCGCCCAACGTGTACGTGGGGGATTGGGCCGAGATGCGCGCCCACATGAGCGCCGTCATCTCCGCCACACCCCTCCCCTGCCTCCTCTACAACAACCCCGTGGCCTACAAGGTGGACTTCGTGCCCGAACAGGTGGCGGAGCTGGCGGGCCTGCACGCGAATTTGCAGGGCGTGAAGGAAAGCAGCACCGATGCCCGCCGCATCGCGGGCATCCGCGCCCTCATCGGGAATCGACTGGCCCTGGGCGTGGGCGTGGATGACTGCCTCATGGAGGGCGTGGCCATGGGCGCCTCCTTCTGGATCGCGGGCCTCGTGAACGCATTCCCCAAGGAGAGCGTGGACCTCTTCAACCTCACCCGCGCCGGAAAGATGGATGAAGCCTTCCGCCTCTACGCCTGGTTCCTACCGCTATTGCGCATGGATACCGTGCCCAAGTTCGTGCAGCTCATCAAGCTCGTGCAGCAGGAAGTGGGCTGGGGGAACGAATCCATGCGCGCGCCGCGGGCCGTGCTTGATGGGCTGGAACGGGAAGTCGCCTTGGCGGAGTTGAAGCGGGCGATGGCGACACACCCCTAGGAAAGAAGCTGGTCACAGAGGACACAGAGCGAGCACAGAGGACACAGAGAAAGGATGGAGGTAAAGAATGGAATGGGTGGTTCAGCCATTTGACCTTCGAGTCGTCTCGTGTCCTTTCCCACTTTTTGTCTTTCCTCTGTGTCCTCTGTGCCACCTCTGTGCCCTCTGTGACCAGCCCTCTTAAGGAACCGAACCGATGATTCAAGGCCTCTCCCTCCTCGGCCCTGTGCTCGGCGATCCCGGCGCCCACGCCTTCCAGGCCACGAATCCCGCCACGGGCGAAGCCCTCCTTCCGATCTTTCACAGCGCCTCGGATGCGGAGGTGGATCGCGCCGTGGATTTGGCCCGCGAGGCCGCCCCGGCCCTCGAAGCCCTGGGTGGGATGGGACGCGCCGAGTTGCTTCGCGAAATCGCCAAGGGCTTGGAAGGCGCCGCGGAGGAACTCGTGCCCCGGGTGATGGCGGAGACGGCCCTGCCCGAGGCCCGGGTACGCGGGGAATTGGGGCGCACCTGTTTCCAGCTGCGATTGTTCGCGGACGTGGCGCAGGAGGGATCCTGGGTGGAGGCGCGGCTGGATGCGGGCGATCCCTCCCGCGCGCCGCTGCCCAAACCCGAGCTGCGCGCCATGCTGCACGCCCTCGGCCCCGTGGCCGTGTTCGGCGCTTCCAATTTTCCCTTGGCCTTCGGCGCCCTCGGGGGTGACACCGCCTCGGCCTTGGCGGCAGGCTGCCCTGTGGTGGCCAAGGCCCATCCCCTGAATCCCGGCACCAGTGAGTTGGTGGCGCGCGTGGTGCAAGGCGCGCTGGCCCGGCGGGACCTGCCCTTCGGCTGCTTCAGCCTGCTTTTCGACGCCGGGCACACCGTGGCCCGCCGCCTCGTGCAGCACCGCGACATCCGCGCGGTCGGATTCACCGGCTCCTTCAAGGGTGGCAAGGCCTTGCTGGACCTCGCCGCGGCCCGCCCCGAGCCCATTCCCGTCTACGCAGAAATGGGCAGCGTGAATCCCGTGGTGGTGTTGCCCGGTGCCTTGGCCACCCGCGGTGAGGCGCTGGGCCGCACGTTGGCGGCTTCCGTCCTCAATGGCGTAGGTCAGTTCTGCACCTGCCCGGGGCTCATCGTGACCGTGAAAGGGGAAGATTTCGCAGCCTTCCGTGCGGGCCTTGCGCAGGCCCTTCAGGCAGGTGCACCGGCGCCCATGTTGGGTGTGGGCTTGGCCCAGGCCTATGGCGAAGGCTTAGCCCGCCACATGGCCGCCGGGGCCACTGCCGCCTTCCCGCGTCCTGAAGGCCCCCGGGGCTGCGGGGTCCCCCAGCTGCTGGAAACGTCCGCGACCCAGTTCCTAGCTCAGCCCGCCCTGGCGGAGGAAGTCTTCGGTCCCACCACCCTGCTCGTGGCCTGTGCATCCGAAGGCGAGCGCATCGCCGTGCTCACGGCCCTGCCGGGCCAGCTCACGGCCACGATGTGGATGGAACCCACGGACGAAGCCCTCGCCGCCTCCCTCCTCCCCATGCTGCGCCGAAGGGCCGGCCGCGTGCTCTTCAACGGCGTGCCCACAGGCGTGGAAGTGGGGTATGCCATGGTGCACGGCGGCCCCTGGCCCGCCACCAGCGCGGCTCACACCACCTCGGTGGGCGCGTCCGCCATCGCCCGGTGGGCCCGCCCCATCTGTTACCAGGATGCACCGGAGACCCTCCTCCCCTTGGAGCTGCACGAGTCGAATCCGTTGCACCTGGGGCGCATGCGGGACGGGCAGTGGGGCCGACACTGAAATCGATTCCGGGGGCCGGGCTAAGCTGAAAGCTCACGATTTCCGGAAAGCGCCGCATGTTCCTGATCAGCCCTCCCGCCCTCACGGCCCCTGCCCCCCTGCCCCTCAAGCCCGCTTCCGTGCCCGGTGGCGTGGCCCTGGTGACGCTGCCCGATTCGGAGCAGGCACCTCAGGTCACTTACAACGGCGAACGGGTGCTGGTGCGGCGCCAGGGTAAGGCCTGGGTGGCCATCGTGGGCATCAAGCTCTCCGCCAAGCCCGGTACCGAATCGTTGGAGGTGAACGGCCACCCACTCCCCTTCACCGTGAAGCCGAAGAAGTACCCCGAGCAGCGCGTCACCGTGAAGAACCCACGGCTCGTGAATCCCAACCCCGAGGATGAAGCCCGCATCGCCAAGGAAGATGCCCTGAGCAAGCCCAAATGGAAGCTCTGGCCTGAAGGGTGGAGCCCCAGCCTCCGCTTTGTGCAACCCACCCCAGGCCGCCGCACCGCCTCGTTCGGCATGCGCCGCATCTTCAACGGCGAACCCCGCTCACCCCATCCGGGCCTCGATATCGCCGCGCCTCAAGGGCAGAAGGTCGTCGCGCCCGCCAACGGCGTGGTGGTGCTCACGGGCGATTTCTTCTACGCGGGCAACTTCGTGATGATCGCCCATGGCGAAGGGGTGGTGAGCCTGCTCTGCCACCTCTCCCGAATCGATGTGAAGGAAGGCGACGTCCTCAAGACCGGCGCCCCCATCGGCCGGGTGGGCTCCACGGGCCGCTCCACGGGTCCCCACCTCCACTGGACCCTCAGCCTGAACAACGCGCGCATCGATCCGGGGTTGTTCCTGAAATAGCGGGGCGGCGCCGCTCGCGTCACAATGGAAGGGTGCCCCCCACCCTCCGCCACAAAGCCGCCCTCATCCTCCGCCAAGCGGGTTGGGATTTGCCGCCCCTGCCCCTCGTGTGGTCGTCGCGCATGACGCGCTGCGCAGGGCTCTTCGTCATCGAGAAGGATGTGCGGGGCGTGTGGCGGCCGGAAATTCGCATGAGCATTCCACTGCTGCGCCGCCTGGACTGGGCCTGGCCCCAGGTGGTGTGCGGTGTGAAGTGCCATACGCCGGAGGAGATCCAGACGCGGATCCTCGAGCACGAGCTGCTCCACTACAAGCTGTGGCTGGACAAGGTGGATTGGGGGCACACGGATCACTTCCGCCGCCTCGCCTGGGAGGCCTTCGGGCATCAGAGCGTGACGCATGGCATCGGGCAGGAAGCCGCTTGAGCCCGGCTCCCATCCACCTGGCAGCAGGCCCCTATCGGGCTTCAGTTTCTGCACTGGGTGCAGAGCTTCAATCCTTCGCGTGGAATGGCCACGAGCTCCTCTGGGATGGCAACCCCACCTGGTGGGCCCGTCGGGCGCCGCTGCTCTTCCCCGTGGTGGGCAGCGTTGCCGAGGGGCACATCCGCGTGGGCGATGAACGCTTTCCCATGCCCAAGCATGGCTTCGCCCGGGATCGCGACTGGGAGGTGGTGAGCGCCACCGACACACAGGCCCGCTTCCAACTCCAAGCCGATGAGACCACGCGCGTCCACTATCCCTTCGCCTTCGAACTCACGCTGCGATTCACCCTCGACCCCGCGGGCCTGCACATGGCGGCGGAGCTGCACAATCCCGGCGCCGAGCCGCTGCCCGCGCAGTTCGGGTTCCATCCTGCCTTCCGGTGGCCTTTGCTCGAAGGGCAGGCCCGGGAGCGCCACGCCCTCCTTTTCGATGAGCTTGAGCCCGACGCCCTGCGCCACCTGGCGGGCGATTTCATCGCGCCGGACCGGCGGCCCACGCCCGTGGTGGGGCGCACCTTGGCCTTGAAGGACGACCTCTTCGCGGCGGATGCCCTCATCTGGGATCCCGTGCGCAGCCGCGGGGCGCGCTACGGGGTGCCCGGCGAACCGAGGCTGCGCGTCCAATGGCAGGCCCCTTCCTTCGCCTGCTGGACGAAGCCGGGGGCGCCTTTCCTCTGCCTCGAGCCCTGGCAGGGCCTCGCCGACGAGGTGGGGTTCACGGGTGCCTTTCCGGATCGGCCCGGCGTCCTCAGCCTCTTGCCGGGGGCCTCCGCAGCCTGGTCCATGAGCCTGGCCCTGGAAGCTCCCGACGGCCATCCCTGAGCCCCGGCAAGGCCCCGGCCCCGGCGCTTAGTCACTGACCCTGTTAGACTCCCTCCAAAATCCACGAGGGGCTTCATGGCCGAAACAAGGCGGGAACTAGGGATCGGCGTGGCAGTGGCCGGACTGGTGGCGGTGGGCGTGGTTCTGCATGGCCATGCGGCCATCACCGCGGGCGAACGCCCCTCACTGGTCATCAGCAACATCGTGATGGCCACGGCCATGCTCATCCACGCCGGGCACCTGTTGGGCTGGCGCCGAGCCTGGATGTTCTTCGGCATCTGCGTGGGCCTCTCCTACGGCGCGGAGACCCTGAGCATCGCCACGGGACTGGCCACGCCCTACTACTACACGGAGGTGCTCGGGCCCCGCCTGGGCCCCGTGCCCTACGTCATCCCCCTGGGCTGGTTCACGACCATGTATGCGAGCCACCTCGTGGTGAATCTCATCACGGAAGGCCAGATGGTGAGCACCAAGGGCAAGGGGGCCTGGATCCTGGGCCTCGCCTTCCTCACGGCCCTGGTGATGACGGCCTGGGACCTCACGGTGGATCCCTACATGGTGCTCAAGGTGAAGGCGTGGGTGTGGGAACAGCCCGGCCCCTACTTCGGCATCCCCTTCGCGAACTACCTCAGCTGGGTGGAGACCTGCTTCATCATCAACATCACCCTGCGTTTGACCGAGCGGAGTGAGGCCCCACCGCCGGACCTCCAGCATCCGACCTGGTTCAACGCCCTGCCTCTCGTCACCTTCGGCCTCCTGGGCCTGCCCGACGTGTTCGTGGGCTACCCCGAGGCCACGCGGATCATCTCCCCCTTCTCCATGGGCGCGCCCCTCCTGGTGGCCGCCGCCCGTCTCAAGCGGATGGAGGTGTCGAAATGAAAACCTACCTCGAACAGAAGGTCGAATCCCATACGGGGATGGAAATCCTCCTACTGACGGGAATGGCCTTCGCCTTCCTAGCGCACCTCTGCATCCAGATCTACCACGTCACCCACAAGGTGGCGCCCGTGGAGCGGGTGGCCTTCCCCATCACCACGCTCATTTTCACGGTGCTGGTGCTCCTGCACGGCCTCTACACCCTGGGCTGGCGGCAGACGCTGGCCTTCTTCTCGCTCACCTACGTCATCTCTTTCTGCTTCGAATTCGTGGGTGCCCGCACTGGGCTCGTGTTCGGGCCTTACCACTACACCCACCTGCTCGGCCCAGAGTGGTTCCACACCGTGCCCATGGTCATCCCCTGCGCCTACTTCATGGTGCTCTACCCCTGCTACCTCATGGCCGACCTGCTGCTGGGCGATGGTCCCCTGGACCTGCCCAAGGGGCTGGGCTGGGCGGTGACGGCCTCGGTGTTTTCGGGCCTGATCATGACGGCCTGGGACCTCACCATGGATCCCCTCATGGCCGGGGAGGTGAAGGCCTGGATCTGGACGAGCGGCGGTGCCTATTTCAACATCCCGTTCCAGAACTACATCGGGTGGGTGATCACCTGCGCCACCTGCTCCCTGGCCTTCCGGGGCGCGGCACCGAAGATCCAACTCAAGCCCCTGGGCCGTCCCAACCGATGGATCCTCATGCTGCCCCTCCTGGGATACGGTGTGCTCTGCTTCGGCGATTTCTTCGTGGGCTACCCCGTGGCCACCCGCGTGATCTCCCCCTTCGTCATGGGCGTGCCGCTCCTGGCGGCCACCCTGCGCGTGTTCGCCCCCGTGGAGCCCTGAGATCCCCATGGAAGAGCCCGGCCGGGAACTGGAGGCGTTCGAGGGCACCAGCACCCTCACCCTCGGCCGGCGCCTGGGCGCGGGTTCCTTCGGCACCGTGTACCAGGCCTTCGACCTGAGCCGGCAGACGAAGGTGGCCCTGAAGCTCCTCCACCACACCACCCCAGAAGCCCTCTACCTCTTCAAACGCGAATTCCGCGCCCTGGCGGACCTCGTGCACCCGAACCTGGTGATGCTCTACGAGCTCACCTCCGTAGGCAACCGGTGGTTCTTCACCATGGAGCTGGTGGAGGGGCAGACCTTCCTCGAATACGTGCGCACGCCACCGGGTTCCGGGCACTGGCATTCCGAATCCCACTCCCCGGTCTCCGAGGAGGAGACCTGGGCGGCCACGCCCCTCTCGGAGGCCCCCACGCGGGTCTCCGATCCCCTGGCCTCGTCCGACTCCTCCCGGAACGCCACCCAGGGCCCCGACGCGGAGGAAGCGCAGCCCAGCGGGGCGGAGTCCACCGCCCTGGCCCCGGACCTCCCCCGCCTGCGCTCCGCCATGCGCCAGTTGGCCGAGGGCCTCAGCGCCCTGCACCGGGTCGGCAAGCTCCACCGGGATCTCAAGCCCGGCAACATCATGGTGGATGCGGATGGCCGCGTGGTGATCCTGGACTTCGGCCTCGTGATGGATCTCGCGCCGGAGGATCACGGCGCCGTGGTCTCCCGGGTCTTCGGCACACCCTCCTACATGTCGCCCGAACAGGGGGCCGGCAGCGCCGTGTCCGAAGCCAGCGATTGGTACAGCGTGGGCGTGGTGCTCTACGAGGCCCTCACGGGGCAGCGGCCCTTCCGGGGCAGCTCCATCGACATGATCCAGCGCAAGCAGGCGGAGATTCCCCCTTCGCCGGATCAGCTGGTGCCGGACCTCCCCCGGGATCTCGTGCAGCTCTGCATGGACCTGCTGGAACCCCGGCCCGCCTACCGTCCCAGTGGCGCGGAGGTGCTCCAGCGCCTGGGCACGGCCCCCATCCCCGCCCCCTACGAGCCCCTGCCCGCGCTGCAGCGGGGGCGGGAATGGGAATTGGCCGAACTGCTGCAGACCTTCAAGGGCCTGCAGGATGGCCGACCTCGCACCCTCGCCCTGCACGGCAGTTCGGGCATGGGAAAGAGCCACTTGCTGCGCCGCTTCCTGCGGGAAGTGCACCGTCGGGATCGCCGGGCCGTGATGCTCACGGGCCGGTGCTACGAACAGGAGCTGGTGCCCTTCAAGGCCCTCGACAGCCTCGTGGATGCGTTGAGCAACCACCTCTTTCACCTGCCCGAAGCCGAAGTCAAAGCGCTGCTGCCGCGCAATCCCCACGCCCTCACCCGCCTCTTTCCCGTGCTCCGGCAGGTGCCCGCCTTCGAGGTGGAGGAACGCGGCGATCAACCCGACCTGCTGGAACTCCGGCGCCGCGCCTTCGCGGCCCTGCGGGAGCTGCTGGCGCGCATGGGGGATCAGCACCCGCTCATCCTCGTCATCGACGATCTGCAATGGGGCGACCTCGACAGCGCCCTGCTCTTGGAAGAGCTGCTGCGCCCCCCGGACGCCCCCACGCTGCTGCTGATCTTCGCCTTTCGCAGCGAAGACAAGGACACGTCCCCGGTCCTCCGGGAGATGCTGCCCAAGCTCGCGGCTTCCACCCTGGAGTTGGGCCCGCTCCCTCCGGATGAGGCCCGGGACCTCGCCCTGGCCTGCATGGGCACCCAGGATCGCGCCGCCCGGGAACAGGCCCTGCAGATCGTGCAGGAGGCCCAGGGCAATCCCTTCTTCATCAGCCAGCTCGCGCGGTTCACCCAACGCCGCGAGCTCTCCGCCATCGGCGGCGTGGAGCGCATCGTGCTCGCCGGCGTGGAGGCCCTTCCGCCCGACGCCCGCAAGCTGCTGGAGGTGATCTCCGTGGCAGGCCAGCCCCTGGAGCTGCACGTCATCCGCAAGGCCGCCGAGCTGCAGGGGGATGGCCCCCTCGTGATGCTGCGGGCGGGGCATCTCGTGCGCACCCTCGGCGGCACCTCCGGCCGCTTGGTGGAGCCCTACCACGATCGAATCCGCGAGGCCGTGCTGGGCGCGCTGGAAGCCCCGGCCCTCAAGGCCCACCACCGGGCCCTGGCCCTGGCCTTCGAGGCCACCAGCCGCCTCGACCCCGAAGCCCTCGTCCGCCACTTCGAAGGGGCGGGAGAACCTGCCCGCGCCGCCGTCTATGCCGCCCAAGCGGGCGACCGGGCCGCGGGCGCCCTCGCCTTCGAGCGCGCGTCCCGGTACTACCAGAAGGCCCTGGACCTGGGCGCCCCCCAGCCCCAGGCCCTCTGGGTGAAGCTGGGCGATGCGCTGGCCCACGGGGGCTTCGGCCAACGTGCGGGCCGCGCCTACCTGGAAGCCGTGGCCGGTGCCTCCCCCGAGGAGGCCCTGAGCCTCAAACGAATGGCGGCGGACCGCTTCATCCGGAGCGGACACTTCGACGAAGGCATTCCCCTCCTGAAGGAGCTGGTGAAGACCGTGGGGCTGCGATGGCCCGCCACGCGCCTGCAGGCCCTCGGCAGCCTCCTCTTCCATCGGATCCAGCTCCAGCTCCGGGGCCTGCGCTTCGAAGCCCATGAACCCGAGGAACTCCCCGCCCGGGAACTCCTCCGCATGGAGGTGTGCCGGGTGGCCGCCGCGGGCCTGAGCATCATCGACCCCATGCGGGGCATCGACTTCCAAACCCGCCACCTGCTCATGGCCCTCAAGACCGGCGAGCCTCTGAACCTGGCCCGCTCCCTGGCCCTGGAAACCGCCCTTCGCAGCGCCAAGGGCCTCGGGGGCGCCGAAGTCACCGCCCGCTTCCAGCGGACCACCCTCGCCCATGCGGAGCGGATGGGGCATCCCGAAGCCCTGGCCCGGGCCTACGTCGCCGCCGGTATCGTCGCCAGCTCCGAGGGGCGTTGGAACGAAGTGGGACCCTGGATGGAGCAGGCCCAGGCCATCGCCGATCTGCATCCCCAATCCCTCGTCTACGACGTGCACTTCGCGCACTTCTACGGCCTCGGCGCCCGGCTGACCATGGGCCACTTCGATGAGGCCCGCCAGCGGCTGCCCGCCCTCATGCAGGCCGCCAAGGAGCGGGGCGATGACTTCGCCCGCCTGCATTTCTCCGCCGCCATCGCGGCCAAGCTCCATCTGGCCGATGACGCCCCGGACCTCTGCCGCGCCGAACTGGCCGAAGCCCTGGATGGGTGGTCCCGGGCCTTGGACAGCTTCACGATGCCCGACTTCTACGTGCTCATGACCAGCACCGACGCGGACACCTACGAAGGCCACCCCGAGGCCGCCCTCGCCCGGCTGGCCCGGGTGGCGGGCCCCCTCCAGGCCTCCGGCCTCCTCCGCGTGGCGGGTTTGAACCTCACCTGGCACTACCTGCGGGCCCTCGCCGCCCTCAGCGCGGGCGCGGCCCACCTCCCCATGGCCCGCAAGGCCATCGCCGCCTTCGAACGGGAAAAGCTGGCCTACGCCTGGCCCCTGGCGGAACAACTCCGCGCCAGCATGGCCTCCTCCAGGGCCGCGAAGCCGCCGCCATCGGGCACCTGCGCGCCGCCATCCCCGCCCTGGAGCGCAGCTTCCTCACGCCCCAAGCCCACGCCGCCCGCTGGGCCCTGGGCCGGCGCCTGGGAGGCAGGGAAGGCCAGGCCCTCCTGGACGAAGTGGCCGCTTGGACCCGCACCCAGCGCATCCAGAATCCACCGCGCTTCTTCCGCACCCTCATGCCCGACCCCGGAGCCCCCGCCACCGACCTGGAATCGCCCAGGACCCCCCATGACGCCCCGTGACCTGGTCTTGCAATGGGTGGCCGCCTTCAACCGGGCGGACGCCGAAGCCCTCGCGGGCTTTTACGCGAGGGAGGCCACGAACCATCAGGTGGCGGAATCCCCGGTGCACGGGCGCGACGCGATCCGGCAGATGTTCCGGGAGGGGTTCGCCTCCGCCCAGATGGTCTGCATCGTGGAGAACCTGTTCGAGGATGGGGAGTGGGCCATCCTCGAGTGGCGCGATCCCCTGGGTCTGCGGGGCTGTGGTTTCTTCCACGTGGTGCAGGATCAGATCGTGTTCCAGCGCGGGTATTGGGACAAGCTGTCCTTCCTCCGCGCCCAGGGGCTCCCGGTGCCCGGCGAGCCCTGACCTTCAGAAGGTCAGCCGCGCTCCGAATTGGAATTGCCGCTTCGGCCCATAGGCGATGGGGGATCCGTAGGCCGGGGTCGTGGAGGAGAGGTCGTTCTGCACCAGCAGCACGTTGGTGGTGTTGAAGCAGTTGAACACCTCGGCCCGCAGCTCCAGCCGGGTGGTGCCCAGGGGGAAGCTGCGCGCGATGCGGAGGTCCAGGTTTCGGGTGCTGGGGCCGGTTTCGGAATTGCGGCCCAGGCCCGCGGGGCGGTCGGAGGTGGCGTCGCCGTTCAGGTTTTGGTCGTAGCCCAGGAGCCGGGTGTAGGGGCGCCCCGAGGCGTAGCGGCCGATGAAGGCGAGGGTCCAATCCCGGGCCCAGGGACTGGCCTGGGAAGAACTCATCCACACCCCACTCACGACGGCACGGTGCGTCTGGTCCTGGTAGCTGGGTCCCCACTCGCTGCCCACATTGAATGTGTCCTGGGCTTTGTAGTCGGTGGTGTAGTCGATGAAGTTGTCCTCGGTCTTGCTGTGGGTGTAACTGGCCTGGAGGCTGAAGGATTCCCGGGGCTTCCAGGTGAGGGCGAGGCTCTGGGCCAGATAACGGCTCTCGCCCGTTCCGTCCGTGAGGACGACGCTGGAGAAGCGCAGATCCGGGCGCCGAACCACCGGCGTGCCCCCGTTGTCGTAGACCACGAAGGCATTCACGTCCCGGGCGTTGTTGAAGGAGGCGCCCTTGGACTTCACGAGGTCCAGCGTCACCCGCAGCTCGGGCCGCGGCGTCCACTCCAGGCCCAGGTTGAACTGGCGGGTGTAGGGCAGGCGCTGCTCGCCGGGAAGCGTGATGGTCTGGGGGCCGGCGGGGACCGAGGCGTAGCGGTGCCCGGGCTGGGCCCACGCCGCGAGGGAGCTCTGGGCCGGGGGATCCTGGAGGGTCTGAATCACCGTCTGGATGTTCGTGCCGTTGAAGAGCTGAGTGCCGTAGAGGGGCCCCAGCAGCACGCTGCCCGCGAACTCCCCGGCGCCGCCGGAGAGCTTCCAGTGCCCATCCGGATGCCAGCTGAAGGCGAGGCGCGGGGAGAGGCGGGCATCCGTCCACGTGCGGTGGGCATGCATCAGCTGGGAATAGGCATTTGCGCCATCCGGCAGGCGGGTGGGGCCGTAGGTGGGATCCACCGTGGAAGGCGGATTGTCCAGGGCCTGGTAAGCGGCCGCCTCCGGGAAGGAAGGTAAGCGCTGGCGATCGTAGCGGAGGCCCGCCTTCAGCAGCAGTTGGGGCGTGGCCTGCCATTCCTCCTGCAGGAACGCGCTGTCGTAGGCCGCGGAGAACCGGAGATGGGGATCGCCGAAGCTCTGCACGAAGGCCGCGGGCACGCCGAACTGGAAGGCCATCAGGGCCGTGGGAATGCCCAAGGGGGGCAGCGCCGCGAAGATCTGCACCCCTGCGAAATTCTGGGGCACGGTGGCTTCGTTCACCGATGAAAGCAAATCCACGCCGGCCTTGAGGGTGTGGTCCCCCGCGAGCAACGTCACGGTGTCCACCAGGTGCCGGTATTGCACATGGGCATCCTGGGGCGCCAACCGGTTGGTGCCCACTGTCGCGGTACCCAGGATCACCACCCCCACCCCACCGGTGGCATCCAGGGATTCGAAGGTGTTGCTGCGCACCCCGTAGAGGAAGCGGAAGTCGTTCAGTAGCGTGGCGCTGGGCGTCCATTGATGGGACAGGGCGTAGCCGCGGTCCGTGGTGCGGCGGGAGCCGCCAGCGCTGCGAGCCGTGATGCCGCCCCAGGGCAGCTGGTTCTCATCCAGGGCGCTGCCCAGGTTGAAGCGCAGGCTCCAACGGCTGGTGGGACTCTGATCGAAATCGAGCCGCAGGAAGGCCGAGCTGTCCCGCTGGCTGAAGCCCTGGGCTCCGCCCGCCGTGGGGAAGCCGCCACTGTCCAGGGCCGCGAGAGCCACGGGATCGATGGTCACCTGGTTCTCGTCCCGGGCCTCCATGCGCTCCACAGCGATGAAGTAGTAAAGACGATCCTTCATCAGGGGACCGCTCACGGAGGCGCCGTACTGGTGCTGCCGATACTCCCGCGTGCCGGTGCCCTGGGGGGCGCGCGCATCCAAGCTGCCGGGCCGCTCGAAGAAGAAGGTGGAGCCGCTGAAGGTGTTGCCGCCGGACTTGGTGACGATGTTCAGCACGCCGCCCGCGGCCCGGCCGTATTCGGCGGAAAAGCCATCCGTCACCACCTGGAATTCCTGGATGGCCTCCTGGCTGAAGGACTGGCGCACGGCGCCGCCCCCGAGGTCGTTGTTGTCCAGGCCATCCACGAGGAAGTTGTTCTGGCGGGGCGTGACCCCGGCAAACACGAGGTTGGAGCTGCCCGATCCCGCACTGGCCACTGCGGGATTCCCCGTGGTGACCTGGGGCGTGATGAGGCTGAAGTCCTGGTAAGTTCGGCGATTGATGGGCAGATTCTGAATGGCCCGCTGATCCACCAGGGCTGACACTTGGGTGTTGGAGGGATCCAGCATCGGGTGGGAGGCTTCCACGGCCACAGAAGCCTCCGCCACGGGCGCCAGGGCCACGTCCACCCCCCGGGTGGCCCCCACGTTCAGGGCCAGGCCCTGGATCCGCCGAGGGTTGAAACCGGCCGCCCGAACCTCCAGATCGTAGAGCCCCACGGGCAGGAGGCGCAGGTGGAAGCGCCCGCCGCCGTCCGCCTTCTGCAGGAAGGTCTCGCCGGTGCTGTGGCGCTTGGCGCGGACTTCGGCCCCGGAAATGGCCTTTCGGGAGCTCCCGTCTTGGACCGCGCCCTGCAGATCCGCGGTGGTCACGCCTGTGCTTTGGGCCAGCAGGGGAAAACTCGCAGCAAGGCAAAACAGCATGCGTGGACGCACGGACACCTCATGGGGGAAGAGCACCCTCATCATACGCAAGCCGTCCATAAGCTCCGGCCCCCCTCAACCTCGGGGCCCTGGATCCCGATTAGGCTGGGAGCATGAAGACCGTCGCCCCTTCGCTGTTGGCCGTCCCCCGCTCCTGGGATCAGGGGGCTCCAGACCGGCTGTCGCCCTCCCACAAGGTCTTCGCCCTGCGGGACCTGCCCCTGGGCGAGGTGAAGGCCGTGGGCTTCGACATGGACTACACCTTGGCCCGCTACCGAAGCCCGGAGATCGACGCGCTGGCCTTCACCAAGTCCCTTCGCTTCCTCGTGCGCGAGAAGGACTATCCCGTGTGGTTGCTGGAGGCCCACTTCGATCCGGCCTTCGCCGTGCGGGGGCTCATCCTCGATGGGGATCACGGCAACCTGCTGAAGCTGGCGGCGGACCGTCAGGTGGTGCGCGCGGCCCATGGCCGGCGCATGCTCACCACCGCCGAGGTGGAGGGCCTCTACGGCCGCAAGCGCCTGGCCGTGAACACCCCCGGTTTCCGCAGCATCGATACTCTCTTCGAAATCGCGGAGTGCGGCCTCTACGCGCAGCTCGTGGAAGCCCTCGACCTGGGCAAACTCCCCGGGAAGGACTACGGGACCCTCTTCCACGACGTGCGCTGGGCCATCGACACCGCCCACCGCCAGGGCGACATGAAGGCGGAGATCCTCTCCCACCGGGACTTCTTCATTCCCAAGGATCCCCAGCTGGGTCCCGCCCTGGAGCGCCTGCGCCGGGGCGGCAAGAAACTCTTCCTCCTCACCAACAGCGAGTGGACCTTCACCCATGGGGTCATGAGCCACATGCTGGATGGCCAGAGCGACACCTGCCCCGCCTGGACGGACTACTTCGACCTCATCGTGGTGCAATCCCGGAAGCCCGGCTTCTACACCGAGGGCACCGCGCCGGTGCCCGTGCCGGGCCACCCCCACGCCTACGTGGGCGGCAACTCCGCCTGGTTGGAGGAGCGCCTAGGCGCCACCGGGGAGGACATCCTCTACGTGGGCGACCACATCTATGGCGACGTGCTCCGCAGCAAGAAGACCGCCTCCTGGCGCACCATGCTGCTCGTGCCCGAGTTGGAGCGGGAGCTGGAACTGCTGGAACAGAAATCCGGCGAACTCCGAGAGGTGATCCGCCTGGAGAGCATGCGCCGCCGCGCCCTGCGCAAGGCCTCCGCCCTGCGGGATCAGGCCGCCGGGCAGAAGGCCCGCCGTCACGTGCTCGCGCCCAAAGTGAGCCCCGAGGCCCTGGCCGCACTGGATCACGAGATCGCCGGCCTGCTGCGGGAGGCGGAGGAACAAACCCGCCGCGCCGACGACCACGCCAAAGAGGTGGCCCTGCTGAACCGCGCCGTGGAAGCCGCCTTCAGTCCCCTCTGGGGCCCCATGTTCCGGGATGGCTACGAGCAGACCCGCTTCGCGGATCAGATCCAGCAATACGCCTGCGCCTACAGCGGCCGCATTAGCAACTTCTATTACGTGGATCCCAAGGCCACGCTCTACGCGCCACTGCCCACCCTACCCCACGAGCGGGTGTAGTTACTGGGAAGGCCATGGAACGGGAGAAGGAGCCTGGTTCAGGGCCCCCACTTCAGACCCTTGAAGGTGTAGCTCAGCCCCAGCGAGATCACCTTCGCGTCGGTGATGTCCATCTTCAGCACTTCGCCTTCGAGCCGCAGGTTCCAGTTCCCCTTGAGATTCCACTCGCCACCGGCGCCCCAGAAGAAGCTGTTGCCCTTCTTGTCGAGCATGCGCGCTTGGGTCTCGCCGCTGCTGAGCCGGAAGGTAGTGTCGTAGGAGAGGTTCCAGAACTGCAGGCCGCCCCGGGCGAAGATGAAGCCCTTGCCGATGGGCTGCGCCACCTGGAGGGAGAGGGTGGAATTCGAAACGGAAACCTTGGTCACCCCCGTGCCCGTTTCCGCAGGGGGCACGGCGTAGTTGAAGGTGGCTTCGGCGTTCCCCAGGGAGGCGAAGGCGAACTCGAATCCGAAGTGGGGTGTGATCCAGTAGCCGATGTAGGCGTTGAAGCCCGCCTGATCCGTGGATGCCTTCACATCCGTGAACTGGATGCCCTCCATCTCCACGCTTCGCCCGGGGATTTTTAGGTTCACCCGGCCCAGCTCACCTCCGAGGTACCACCCCTCGGGCCCCTGGGCGCTCAGGCCCACGGCGAAGGAAGTCCCGAGCAAAACCCAGCGCAGCGGTGTCATGGCACGACTCCCCAAAGTGGACCTTGGGCTCAGGATTTGCCCGCCTGCTTCACCACCAGCACGTCGCCCAGCGCCCCCCGGATCACCCGCTCGGCGGTGCTGCCGAAGAGGGAATCCAGGGCGCCATGGCCCACGTGCCCCACCACCACGAGGGTGCGGGCATCCGCTTCCGCGATGATCTGTTTGGCGGCGTTGCCGAAGCGGATCCAGGCCTTCGCGAAGGGATAGGGCGCGATCCACTCGTTCAGCAGCTCCTGGGCCTTGGGTTCGAACTCGTGGAACCAGGCAGGGTCGCCCATGGGGGCGTAGAGGCGGAATAGCTCATGCTCCGGATGCTCCACCACGTGGAGCGCGATCAGGGGAAGGTGCAGGCGCTCCGCCCAGGCGGCCGCCCGCGCCAGGGCCTCCCGGCTGCCCTGGGAGAAATCGATACCGACGAGCACGCGGTTCAACATGGGAACCTCCGCACGACTGGCGCAAACATGGGGCCCACCCCCAGTGCCCTTCATCACAAGGCCCGGCCTCAGGGAGACTGCATCGCCTTCGCCACCAAGGCTCAGAGGCCGCGGGTGGGCTCCAGGGATTGCAGCGCCTGTTCCACTTCGCCAAAGGCCTGCTCCAAATCCAACAGCACGGAGCCCGCCTCTTGGAAGTTGGCCAGGGCCGCGGATTCCTCCAGTTCCCCGCAGAGCTGGCTCAGGCGCGTAGCGTACAGGTAGGCGCAGGAGCCCTTGAGCGCGTGGGCGGAGGCGCGCAGCGCGTCGGCATCCCGGGCCTCCAGGGCCGGGCGCAGCTGTTTCAAGCGCGGGGGCGCATGACGGCGGAAGAGGTCGATGAGTTCCTGCAACGATGCGGGGTCGGCGTTGGCGGCGCGCAACTTGACGAGGTCCAGGGGGCTCGAGCCGCCGGAAGAACCCACCTCGCCGGAGATCGTGACGAGGGAAATCTCCTCCACCCCAGGGGCGGCCAGGCCCGGAGGCAGCAGGGAGGTCAGGGCCTCCGCCAGCTCCTCCTTCTCGAAGGGCTTGGCGAGGAAGCCATCCATGCCCGCGGCGATGAAGCGCTCCCGATCGCCCTGCAGCGTGTGGGCCGTCATGGCCAGGATGGGCACCCGGGGGGAACCCGACTGGATCTCCAGGCGCCGGATGGCCTGGGCCGCCTGCACGCCATCCATGCCGGGCATCTGGCCATCCATGAGGATCACGTCGTAGCGGTGCTGGCGCGCCAGATCCACGGCCACGCGGCCGTTGTCGGCGAGGGTGACCTCCGCGCCCAGGGCCTCCAGGTTGTGGCGGGCCACTTTCTGATTGAGGGGGTTGTCCTCCACCAGCAGGGCGGAGAAGCGGGCGGCGTGGGTGGCTTCCACGCGATGCACCGCCGTGATGTCCTCCTCCTCGCCAGACATCCAGATCGGCGCGTGGCCTTCCATGACGAGCAGCCCGCCATCCAGGGCCTCCTGCAGGGCGAAGGCGTAGACGGGCTTGTGCAGCACGCCCCGGAAGCCGTGGGTGCGCAGGGCCTGGATGTCCACGGGCTGGTGCACGGGCAGGATAGGCAGCACCGCCTCCGGTCCCTCGCCGCTGGAGAGCACCGCCGCCTGATCCAGGCTCGCGTCCACGAGCACCAAGTGATAGGGCCGTTTGATGCGGCGCTGGGCCGCCATGAGATCCCAGGCCTCCGCGGGCGTAGCGCAGGCGGCGTGCTCGACGCGCCAGCCGCTGAGCAGCTCGGTGATCACGTCCCGGCTGGCGGGCAGGGGATCCACCACCAGCGCGCGAAGGCCCTCCCAGGCGCCGGGATAGGGCTCATCCAGGGGCGCGCCCGGCGTGAGGGGCAGGCTGAACCAGAAGCGGCTGCCCGCGCCCTCCTGGCTCTCGAGCCCGATGCGACCGTTCATGCGCTGCACGAGCTTGCGGCAGATGGCGAGCCCCAGGCCCGTGCCCCCAAAGCGGCGGGCGATGCCGCTGTCGGCCTGGCTGAATTTTTCGAAGAGCAGCTTCTGCTGGGCCTCGGTGATGCCGATGCCCGTGTCCTGCACGCTCACTTCCATCTCCGGCCCGCCGCCAGAGGGCCCGGGGACCTGATCCACGGAGACGCGCACGTAGCCCGTCTCCGTGAACTTGATGGCGTTGCCCACGAGGTTGAGCACCACCTGGCGGATGCGATCCGCATCGCCCTGGAAGGCCCGGGGCAGGCCCGGCGGGTATCGCAGCAACAAGGCGATGCCCTTCTCCTGGGCCTGCACGGCGAGGAGGTCGAGGGTCTCCTCCAGCATCTCGCGCAGGTCCATGGGCACCGCGTGGATGACGAGCTTTTCCGCCTCCAGCTTCGAGAAGTCGAGCACGTCGTTGAGGATGGCCAACAGGGCCTTGGCGCTCTTGCGCACGGAGGTGGCGTGCTCCCGCTGCTCCGGGCGCAGGGGCGTCTCCAGTAGCATGTTGGTGAGCCCGATGATGGCGTTCATGGGCGTGCGGATTTCGTGGCTCATGGTGGCGAGGAAGTCGCCCTTGGCCTTGGTGGCGGCCTCGGCTTCCACGAGGGCCGCCTGCAGATCCTGGGTGCGGGCCTCCACCACGCGCCGCAGTTCCACGGTGCGCCGCTCCAGGCTCGCCAGCCGCCAGAGGTAGGTGCGGTAGGCCATCCACGCGGCGAGGAGCAGCAGGATGCTGCGGAAGGTCCAGGTCTGGTACCAGGCGGGCACGATGCGGAAGGGCAGGCTCGCCACTTCGCCCCAGGGGCCATCGCCCTCTCGGGCCCGGGCCTCGAGCACGTACCGCCCCGGGCTCAGGCTCGGGTAGGTGACGGGGCCGCTGACGGCCCGCCAATCCTCGGAACCCCGGAGGCGCACCTCGAACCACAGGCCCGAGGGATTGCGGAAGTTGAGGGCGGAGAAGACGAACTCCGCGGGGCTGGAGGCCCCCTTCACTTCCACCGGGATCCCCGGCAGGGCTTCGAAGGCGCGCCCCCCGAAGTGCACATCTGTGAACACGGCTTTGGGCGGCGGCCCGGTTTTGGGAGCGGCGGCGGCCTCGTAGTGGGCCAGGCCTCCCCGGGTGCCCACCCACACGTCGCCATTGCGATCCACGAGCAGGGCGCCGGGCAGGCAGTCATCTCCGGGCAGGCCATCGCCACGCACCTGGCGGCGCACCTGGGTGCCATCCCAGCTGAACACGCCCAGGTTGCTGCCCGCCCAGAGGGTGCCCTGGGGATCCTCCGCCACGCTCGACACCTGGCCAGCGGTGAGACCCTGGCCCAGGTCCACGCGCTCCACCACCTCGATGCCATCCCACACCTTCACGCGGAGCACCTTCATGGTGCCCTTGAAGGCCACCCACACGGTGCCATCCCGGCCCCGGGCCATGGCCCTCACTTCGCTGCCCGCGAGGCCCTCCTCGGGCCCGAAGCGCCGCCAGCTGCCATCCACGAGCACGCAGAGCCCCTCGCTGCCGCCCACCCACACGCGGCCCAACAGGTCCAGGAGCAGCGCCGAGACGCGCGCGTCCACCCGGCCCTCGGGGGGAAGCGGCACGGGGGAGGCCTGGAAGCCGGAGGCGGAGCGTTCCACCCGGTAGAGGCCCCGCTCCTGGGTGCCGGCCCAGAGGCGGCCATCCCCATCGAAGAGCAGGGTCGTGAGCGTGTCGCCGGGCTCGCCCAGGTGGGCCACCTTCTGGATGCCAAAGGCCCGGGAGCCTGGATCCCACCAGCACAGCTGCTGACCCGGGCGGCCCCCGGCCCACATGCGCCCATCGGGCCCCTTGGCCATGGCCAGCAGACTCGTGGAAGCCGTGGGGGCCAACGCTTCCCAGCCTGCCGGATTGCCCTTGGCCAGGCCGTGGGTGGTGCCCGCCCACAGGGTGCCGGAGGAATCCCGCAGGAGGCTCCCCACTTCGTGGCTGGGCAGGCCCTGGGTGCCGCGGTGGGAGGTCCAGGCCTCCCCGCCCAGCACGCGGAAAAGATCTTCGCCGCCCACCCACACCACGCCCTCGCGATCCACGAAGACGCTGCGGGCGGCGGCGTTGGAGCGGCCCTGTTCCAGACGCAGGGGCATCCACTGATCGCCGTCCACCTGCACGGTGCCCGCGGCGGTGGGAATCCAAAGGCGACCGCGCCCATCCTGGAAGAGCTGAGCCCGGGCGGCGGGGGGTGCGGGCAGGCGCCCGCCCAGATCCTCCACGGTGCCGTTAGCGGCCAGGCGCAGGAGGGTGCGACGAGAGCGCATCCAGACGCGGCCCGCGCCATCCTCCACAAGGCCCTGGATGGCCTCCGCCGGGGCCCGGTCCGGGGTTCGGCGGGGGACCCACCGGGGGCGCCCCCCCTCATCAAAAGTCACCTTGAGCAGGGTCCCCTGGGCGTTGACGGCCCAGAAGCCCTCGCCCCCCCGGGTCGGGGCGAAGGCGGTGGCCCCGCCGGGCCAGTTCTCCACGGGCAGGAAGCCCTCTTCGACCCCGCCCCGGAAGCAACCGCCCCCGAGACCCACCCACAGGCGGCCCGCGCGGTCCTCATGCAAGGCCTCCACGGCGGCCTCGGGCAGGCCCCGAGCCTTGCCGAAGGCCTCCAGTTTCTTGCCGGTCCACCGAAACAGGCCGCGCTGGGTGCCCACCCAGAGGGTGCCATCCGCGGCGGGTTTGAGCTCCGTGATCGCCTCCTTCAGCCCCTGGGCCTCCCCCAGCCCCCGGAAGCGCCGCCCATCGAAGCGGAAAAGCCCCTCCTCCGTCCCCACCCAAAGGTAGCCCTCCCGATCCTGGGCGAAGGCCGTCACCGAGAGACTGGAGAGCCCCTGTTCGCTGCCGTAACCCTGGAAGGCGTGCGTTCCCAGGCCTTGGGCGCGCAAATCCATCGAAAGGGCGCCCACCAGGCCCCCCCACCCCGCCAGCAGCGCCAGCGCACCATTCAGGTAGCTGCGAGTCATCGTCCATTGGAATATCACGGCCTGGAGGGTAGGCTGGCAAAGAATCGCGTCCACCCCCCGAGACCCCATCCCCCATGACCCTTCGTGTAGCCCTCGCCGATGACGAACCCGTCGCCCTGAACCGCCTGGGGCGGCTCCTGCGCGAAGCCGGCTGCGAGGTCCTTCAGGAGTTCGAGGATGGCCACGCCCTCCTGGAGTGGATGAAAGAGGACCACCAGCTGGATGCCCTGTTCCTGGACATCCACATGCCCAACCTCTCGGGCATCGAGGTGCTGGCGGAGCTGGAGAATCCCCCGGCCATCGTGTTCGTCACCGCCAACGCCGAGTACGCCGTGCAGGCCTTCGAGCATGCGGCCCTGGATTTCCTCGTGAAGCCCGTCACCGCCGAGCGGCTGGAGAAGACCTTGGCCCGCCTCCAGGGCAATCAGGTGCCCCGGCGCACGGGCACTGAACTCAAGGCCCTCCTGCCCCCCACCAACGTGCGCTTCCCCGTGAAGGCCGGCGAGGGCAAGCTCCTGCTGGAACTGAAGCGGGTGAGCCACTTCGAGGTCATCGACCAGGTGGTGTGGGTGCACGCGGGCAAGCAGAAATTCCGCACCACCTGGGTGAGCCTCACGGAAGTGGAGCAGGCCTTCCCGGGCACCGGGCTCATGCGCATCCAGCGCCACCTGCTCCTGCGACCTGAAGCCGTGCTGGGCATCCGCAGCCTCCCCAGCGGGCGGCGCGCCGTGCTCGTGGCCGAAGGGGTGGAACTCGAGGCCAGCCGCTCCGCGGCTCACAGCCTCAAACAACGTCTAGGCTTGTAGGGCTTCCCGATTCGAAGCCGGTGTTAGGTTGATGAACCATGGTGTTTGACGCGCTCAGGAAGAAGCTGGCTGGCAACAAGGCCCCGGCCCCGGAACAGGGCTCTGCCTGGAAGCCCCCCATGCTCCTCGGCCAGGGCGCCTATCAAGCCCCGGCCATGGCCCTGGACACCAAGGGGTGGGTCACCGCCCTCTGGCGGGCCGAGGGCAGCATCATGGCCCTCCGCTTCTCCCGGAAGGGGGAGCCCGGCGAGCCCGTCACCCTCCATCAGGCCCCGGCCGGAGCTCAAGTGGGCGATCCCATCCTGGCCCGCCTCGAGGATGCCCTGCTGGTCGTCTGGGTCGAACGGGAAGCCCGCGCTTCGCGCATCATGGCCCGCTTCCTCACGAACGGCCTGGAGGGCGAGACCCTCACGGCCCTCACGGTGCCCGAGGAGATCCTCTCCCTCCAGGCCGTGGTGGATCGCCGGGGCGACGCCCTGCTGATCTGGGTCCGCCGCAGCCCCGCGGGGCTCTTCGTGGAAGCCATTTCCTACGACAACCGCACCCAGGCCTGGGACGCGGCCCCCGCGCGGTTGGATGGTCCCCTGGGCCAGCCCACCCCACTGGGCCTGGTACCCGGTCCCAAGGGCTCGGCCCTGGCCGTGTGGAACCACCAGGGTGGCGGTTACGAAGGCCTCGTGGCCTCCCACTATTTCGGCAAGGAGCGCATCTGGAGCGATCGGCCCGTGGGCATCACCGGCGCCCTGGCCCGCTCCCTGGAGCTGGCCACCGACGATCAGGGCAACGCCGTGCTGCTCTACCTCACCGGAGATGGCGGCCGGGTGGCCCTGGATGCCTGCGTGCTCAGCGCCACCACCCACACCTGGCATGGCCCCACCCGCCTCGCCTCCGCCCTGGACGTCAGCCAGCCCAAGGCCGCCATGGCCAAGGGCGGTGCCGCCCTCGCCGTGTGGCGCCAATCCGAGGTGGCCGGCATCACCCGCCTCTTCTCCCGTTCCTTCCAGGCCGGCAAGTGGACCCCCCGCCCCGAACCGCTGGAGGGGGACATGGGCTCCGGCCGCGCCCACGCCTTCGCCCTCAGCCTGGAGGCCCGGGGCACGGTGATCTGGGCCCAGCCCATGCCCGGCGCCACTGGCGGGGCCGAGGGCATCTACATGCGCACCTTCGCCCACGGCAAGTGGAGCCCCAACGCCATGCCCCTGGGCGCGCCCAGCAAGTTCGCCCAGCACAGCCTCTGCGTGGACGTGGTCGGTGAGCACACCGCCGCCGTCTGGCTCTCGGGCGTGGGCCGCTCAGGCCTCATGGGTGTCATCGGGAAATAGGCCTCAGCCTCGATCCAGGCCGTCGAGCGCGAAGGCCCAGGCCCCCAGGGCCGTGGCCCGGCTTGTGCCGAGGCGCGAAAGGCCCACCGCCGTGCGCTTCACGGGCTCGTAGGGCACCCGCCGATCGGTGCCCGGCACGGGCAGCAGCACGGTTTGGGAAGCCAAGAAGGAAGCCCGGTCCGCGTCGTTCTCCCACGCGTGGACGTGCCCTTCCAGTCGGGAGAAGCGCCGACCATCCAGGCTCTGCAGCTGCCCGTTCAGCTCGGCCAGGAGCGCGGGCATGAACAGGTCCGCGGCGCCGGCGAGGCCTCCGCCGATCACGGCCAGCCCATCGAAGAGGGTGAGCGCGGTGGCCAGCGCATCCCCCACCCCATGGCCCAACCGTGCGAAGGCCTCCAGCGCCGCCTCCCGGTGGCCAGGCCCTTGGCCCCGGGCGATGTCCGCCAGCGCCTTGGGCTCCGGCACGTCCTTCCATTCCACGCCCGCCAATTCGGCGTAGACCCGACGGAGCGCCCGGATGCTCACGCCCTCTTCCGCAAAGACGTGCCGCATCTCCGGGTGCCGCAGCAGCCAGATCTCCCCCGCGGCGCCGTTGTCCCCCACCACCAGCTCGCCATCCCGCACGAGGCCGCACCCGAAGCCCGTGCCCAGGGTGAGGCCGATGAGGTTGCGGTAGCGGCGCTCCGAGCCCATGGCCGCCAGCGCGGCGTTCACCTCGGGCAGGAACCCGCCCATGGCCTCGCCGTAGGCGAAGAGATCCCCATCGTTGTTGATGAACACCGGGCAGTGGAACCGCGCTTCCAGCAACGGCCCCAAGGGCACCGGTTCCCGGAAGGCCGGCATGTTGGCCAGCGCGCCGATGATGCCGTGGCGGTAGTCCGCGGGCCCGGGAAAGCCGAAGGAAATCGCATCGCAACCCCCGGCCTCCACCCTGGCCCGCTCAAAACCCGCGACGTACTGATCCAGGCAGCGGTCCAGATCCTGCGCCTGCGCGGGCCAGGTGAAGGGCGGCACCACCTCCCGCCCGCCCCGCAGGGCCGAGAAGGTGGAGGTGGTGCCGCCGGCATCCAGCGTCAGCACCGTGCGACGATCCTGGTCGCCCCGCATCAGGCCTGCTTCCGCGAAAGCGGCGAGTTCGGTTGGGCCCAGATGGTCATGGATGCCTCGGGTTGGGAACGACGTCCCAGTGTAGGAAGGAACGGACCCGGGGTCGCATTGAATGCGCGGCGAGCCGGAGTGCGAGGTGAGTTGACATGTACATTTTTTGTCGTACATTAAATTTCGTACATCACCCCGGATGCCCATGAGCCCCCTGCCCAAGCCCACCGAAACCGAACTGGCCATCCTGCGCGCCCTCTGGAGCCTGGGCCCCGCCACCGTGAAGCAGGTGCATCAGCACCTCATCGCGGAGATGGGCCGGGATCGGGAGCTGGGCTACACCACCGTGCTGAAGATGATGCAGACCATGCTCGAGAAGGGCCTGCTCCAGCGGGACGACTCCGAGAAAGCCCACACCTACCGGCCCACCGAGGCCAAGGGGCGCACCCAGAAGGCCCTCGTGGGCGATTTCGTGGATCGCGTCTTCGCGGGCAGCGCCGGTGAGCTGGTGCAGATGGCCCTGCAGGGCCGCCGCCTCAGCGCCAAGGAGAAGGCCGCCCTCAAGGCCCTCCTGGATGAGGAGCTCCGATGACGCCGCTCTGGATCCAGGGCCTGGCCTCCGACCTGGGCCATGCTCTGGTGCACTCCCTATGGCAGATCACCCTCGTGGCGGCGCTGCTGTGGAGCCTGCTCACGCTGCTCCACCGCGCGTCCCCCCGCCTGCGCCACGTGCTGGCCTACGCCGCGTTGGTGATCTCATTCGCCTGGCCCCTCCACACGTTCCAAGCCCATCGCGACACCCAGCGCCAGCGGGTGGAAGCCCGGGCCGTGGCGCCCTTGCCCGCTAGCACCCCCATCACCGCGCCGGGATTCCAGACCTCCCGCCTCCCCCGCGCCCTGCCCTGGCTCGGCGCGGCATGGATCCTCGGCGTGCTGCTGCTGGGCGCGCGCCAGGCGGGCGGCTGGATCTGGTTGGCCCGCGTGAAGGCCCGCACCACCGCCGCTCCGGAAGCCCTTCAAACCCTCGGACAAGCGCTCGCCCACCGCATGGGCCTTCCCGTACCCGAACTGCGCGTGCTGGCGGAAGCCGCCAGCCCCTTCTGCTACGGCCTGCTGCGCTCGGTGGTGGTGCTGCCCGCGCCCTGCCTGGCCGACATGGACCTCGTCACCCTGGAGGCTCTGCTCGCCCACGAATTCGCCCACTTGCGGCGCTGGGATTTCGCCTTCAACGGCCTGCAGACCTTCATCGACCTGCTGCTCTTCCACCACCCCCTCGCCCGGTGGATTTCATCGCAAGCCCGTCTTGAGCGGGAGCGGGCCTGCGATGAAGCCGCCGCGGCCGCCTGCGGCGATGCCCGCACCATCGCCCGGGCCCTTCTGCAACTGGAGGACCTGCGTCCTCCCTATGGGGCCTGTCCCAAGACTCCCATGCGCCGCGACGGTGCCAGGTGGGATGCCCCGGAAGGACGTGCCCGCAGGGCGATGTGGTTCATCGTTCAAGGGCACGGACGCCACGGAGCGCCCACCTGGCGCCGTCCCACAGGGCTGGGGCGGCGGGCGGCACCCCGCTGCGTCAAGCTCGCTTCGCGTAGAATCACTACGCTCAGCTCGCTTTCCTTGCGAGGCACCGCCCGGCGCTCCCAGCGCGACGCATGGGAGTCTTGGGACAGGCCCCCAGCCGCCCCTGCGGCCCAAGGAGCTCCCTTGACCCAACGTCTCCCGCACCTTCTCGGACGGGCCAAAGCCCCCTCCACCCTCGCCACCCTCGCCGCTGCGCTCCTGCTCGGCAGCGCCACCCTGCTGGCTTCACCGCGCTTCCAAGAGCCCGCACCGCACGTCCAGGCCCCCGCGGAGTTGGTGCGTCTGGCCGATGCCGCCGCCCAGGCGGAAGGCCTCGACCCCTACCTCGTCCGCGCCGTGATCCAGGTGGAAAGCCGCTTTAACCAGGCCGCCCGCAGCTCCATGGGCTCCATCGGCCTCATGCAGGTGATGCCCGACACTGCCGCGAAGATGGGCGTCTTCCATCCGGAAACCACCCCGGAGAACCTCCGCGCGGGCACCAAGTTCCTCCGGTTCCTCCTCAACAAATACAACGGCAACACGGCCCTGGCCGTCATGGCCTACAACGCCGGGCCGGAGCGCATGGACAGCACCGAGGGCATCGCCCCCACGGAAGAGACCCGCACCTACGCGCTCGCCGTCATGGACCTCTACCGCCGCAAGGCCGTGGAACCCGCCGGCAAGTAAGCCAGTTGAATAACGCGGAAGGGCTCCCACCTGGGAGCCCTTCCTGTTGCACCTGATTCGGCGTGGCCTTAGCCCACGGTGACGCGGGGTTTCGCCTTCGCGATCACGTCCTTGATCTCCGCCACCACCTGATCCTGATCCTCTTCCCGGAGGCCGGGCCAGAGGGGGATGGAGCAGAGGCGGTCGCCGCTCCAGTCGGTGTGGGGGAGGCCATCCTTGGGCAGGCCCTGGGTGTGCTTCGTGTAGTAGTCGCGGTAAAAGGTGTGCTGGTGGCTGGGCTTGTAGTGGATGCCCGTGCCGATGTTGCGGGCCTTGAGTTCGGTGACGAAGGCGTCGCGATCGAGGCCGGCCTTTTCGGGATGCACGCGCAGCACGAAGAGGTGGAAGCAGTGGCCCAGGTCCGCGTTGCCTTCCCAGGGCAGCATGACTTCGTCCATGTCCTTCATGAGATCCAGGTAGCGGTGGAAGAGCTCGCCGCGGCGGGCATTGAAGCCGTCCAGCTTCTTGATCTGGTGCAGGCCCATGGCGGCCTGGAGGTCCATGAAGTTCGCCTTCCGGGCGGGCTCCATCACATCGATGTGGACGCTGCCCTCCTTGGACTGGCGCTTCCACGCGTCGCGCTCGATGCCATGGAAGCGCAGGCGCTGGATGCGGGCGGCGTATTCGTCGTCGTGGAAGGCGATGGCACCACCTTCCCCGGTGGTCATGTTCTTATTCGGGTGGAAGCTGTAGACGCTCATGACGGAGCGGGGATCGCTGCCGATCTTCTTGCCCTTGTAGTGGGCGCCCATGGCCTGGGCCGCATCCTCGATGACCCAGAGGCCATGCTTCTTCGCCACGGCCCACACGGCGTCCATGTCCACGGGCAGGCCCGTGAGGTGCACGGGGATGATGCCCTTGGTGCGGGGGGTGATGGCGGCCTCGAGCTTGGCGGGATCCAGGTTGAGGGTCTTGGGGTCGATGTCCACGAGCACGGGCACGCCGCCCTGGAGGATCACGGTGGAGAGCGTGCTCACCCAGGTGAGGCCCGTGGTGATGACCTCGTCGCCGGGCTGCAGGCCCATCACCTGCATGGTGATCTCCTGGGCCGTGGTGGCGCTGTTCATAGCCATGCAGTGCTTGACGTTGTTATAGGCGCAGAGCGCCTCTTCGAACTTCGCGGACTTGGGGCCCGTGGTGATCCAGCCGGAGTGGATGGAATCGATGATTTCGGCAATTTCCTCTTCGCCGACCATGGGGCGGGTGAAGGGAAGGAAGGTGTCGCGCATGGCAGCTCCGAACGGCGAAGGGGTCAGTTTATCAGGGGGAAATTGGGGCTTCCTTTCGGATGACGAATCGATAAGAAGGAACGCAGAGGACGCAGAGGGCCCTTCGAGGGGCCGCATGGGTCCCCTCCTGGATCCTGGGCCGCGAGCGGCCAAGGGGCGCGCAGCGCCGGAGTCCGATCGCAGAGCCGTTCTCATGGCACGGGCGAAACCATGGGCTCGAACCAAGGGATGGGTCGCGCCGCCTCTGCGTCCTCCGCGTGGTCGCGCAGCCACCCTCTGCGAAGGCCCGAAGGGCCCTCTGCGTTCCTTATTTTCGCCCGCAAACCGAATCGCTAGGCGATCTTCACCACGATGCTCAGCGTGCTACCGAAGCCCTGGCCTTCGCTGTACAGGCTGATGCTGCCGCCCATGAGTTCCATGAGGTGCTTGCAGATGACGAGTCCCAGGCCGGTGCCGCCGAACTCTCGGGCGTGGCCGCCCTCGGCCTGGGCGAATTTCTGGAAGAGGCGCTTTTGGCCCTCGAGGCTCACGCCGATGCCCGAATCCACCACCGAGATGGTGACGACCCCCACGCCGCGCTCCACCTTGAGGGCCACGTAGCCATCCTTGGTGAACTTGAGGGCGTTGGAGAGGAGGTTCAGGAGCACCTGCTTGAGGCGGCCCGGATCCACCATGATCTCGGGGATCTCATCCTCGAAGGTCGGCCAGATCAGGGACACGGTGTCGTTGCGGGGGTAGGCCTCGGCGATGGGCTTCACCTCTTCGATGAGCACCGAGAGGCTGAAGGGCTCCACCTTCACTTCCATGCGGCCGCTTTCGATCTTGGCGAGGTCCAGGATGTCGTTGAGCAGGGAGAGGAGGTGCTGGCCCGAGGCGTAGCTGTCCTGCAGCATGTGCCGCATCTCGTCCTCACTCTCGTAGAGGCCGTCGATGACGAGTTTGGTAAAGCCCAGGATGCCCGTCAGGGGCGTGCGCAGCTCGTGGCTGGTGAGGGCCAGGAACTCGCTCTTAAGCTGGTCGGCCTCCTTGATCTGGGCATTCACGCGCTCCAGTTCCAGGGCCTGCCGCTGCAGGGCGTCACGCTGCTGGCTGAGATCCTTGAAGAGCCAGGCGTTGTAGAGGCTCACGGCGGTCTGGCGCTGGAGCAGGCTGAGGGAATCCTGATCCTCCTCGGGCCACTGGTGGCCGCTGGGCATGGCCAGCACCGCGAAGCCCAGCAGCAGGAGCTGGTGCTCGAAGGGCACGTAGTAGAGCTGCAGATCCTGGCCGGCGACCAGGGGCCGCAGGGAGGCCGGGAGGTGATGGGGATCCAGCCACTGGGGCTGATGGAGCACGAGGGGGTGATCCAAGAAGGGGTTGGGCGCCGGCAGCACCAGGCTCGCAGCGGCCCCCGCGGGCAGGCCCACTGTCTCCATGGGCTGGTAGGTGCTGCCGCGGTGCTCGAGCACCCACACGCCGCCCCGCTTGCAGTGGAATTCCTGGACGAGCACGTCCAGCACCACGCTGGCCACCTGCCCTTCCTTACCCGTGGCGGCCAGGATCTCGGATACGTGCTGGAGCACGCTCATCTGGTGGGAGCGCCGGCTCAGTTTGCTGCGCAGTTCCCGGGATTCCACTAGGGCCTGGGTGAGCTGGCGCTGGGTCTGCATCAGCTCCGCGAGCATCTCCTGCCCAGGCTGGCGGCCCTGGGGCTGCGGGGGATGCGCGGCGGCGGGCCGTGGGGAGGACACGGTGATGGGCACGGGTAGGTTCTGAGGGCCCGTGCCCGATCCGGAGGGAGGCACTCCACCGCCAGGGCGGGAGGGCGAGCCGGGACCGGAAGGGATCGACATGATGGACAAAGAATGACCAGGGAAGGCTCGAATGCCAAGGGTTCCCGATGATGTCGGCTTCGGGGGCGCTCCAGGAAAGGCTTGGGGATCCCGCGGAATGCCGGATAATTCCGGGATGCGATCCCGCCTGAAGAGCGCCTCGGTCCAACAGTGGACCTTCCTGGGGGTCTCCCTCCTGGTGATGGTGCAGCTCTCCTGGTGGATCCGGCTGCAGGTGAGGCAAAGCGCCGATTTGCTGGCCGCCCGCATCGAGGTGTTGAAGGCCGGCCGCGCCGAAGCCTGGCAGATGGACAGCCGCACGGTGCTGCCCTACTACGCCGCCCCGGAGACGGTGCTGCGCCGGGGCGAGATCGTGGGCAAGCTCCCCAAGCTGCTCCCCACCCTCCAGGAGCGCCGGAAGATCCTTGAATCCGCCTTCCCCCACGTGGCGGTGGTCTCCTCCCCCCGGGCCCTGGATGACCCCCAGATGGTGGACGAGGCCGCCTTCCTCACCCTCCGGCAAGAACCCATCCAGGAACTGGAACAGAGCCGCCTGGCCACCATCTGGAAGGCGGGACTCGAGGGCGCCTTCATGGCCGCCGCCGTGCTCTTCGGCTTCGTGCTCATCTACCGCAAGCTGGCCCAGGAAATGGACCTCAAGCTGCGGCAGCGCAACTTCATCGCCGCAGTCACCCACGAATTGAAGACCCCCATCGCCTCCCTGCGGGTGTGGATGGAGACGCTCTTCCAGCGGGTGCTCAGCGAGGAACAGAAGACCAAGATCCACACCCGCATGGATCAGGATCTGGCCCGCCTGGCGGAGCTGGTGTCCAACCTCCTGGAGGTGGCCCGGGCCGATGCGGGCAGCCTGGAGATGAACTCGGTGCCCCTGGAGGTGGCCCCCTGGCTGCGCAACGTCTGCGAAGGCATGGATCAGCGGCTGGGCCCGGGCCTGCTGGGCTTGCACCTGAATCTGGGCCCCGGCCTCTGGGTGATGGCCGACCCCAAGCAGTTGGCCACCGTGGTGGAGAACCTGCTCACCAACGCCTTCAAGTACGCCCACCCACCCCGCACCACCACCGTGACCCTGGGCAGCTCCTCGGATGAGGTGATCATCGTCGTGCAGGATCAGGGCATCGGCATCCCCGCCAAGGAACTGCCCCGCCTCTTCCAGCGCTTCTACCGGGTGGGGGACGAGATGACCCGCCAAGTGCCGGGCACGGGCATCGGCCTGTTCCTCACCCGGGAAATCGTGCAGCGCCACTCCGGCGACATCCGGGTCACCTCCCGGGGCGCGGGTCTGGGCGCCACGTTCACCCTAAGGCTGCCCCGGATTCCGGCCCCCCAGGAGCACCAGCCCTTGGCGCCCACCTTGGAGGGCATGAGCCGATGACCCTGGCACCCGCCGCGGGCGAGGTCACACTGCTCAAGGCCCGCTCCGGGGATCCGGAAGCCTTCGGCGAGCTGGTGCGCCCCCACCTCGCCATGTTCTTCAAGGCCATCGACCGGATCCTGGGGAACGAGGCCGAAAGCCAAGATGCCCTTCAGGACGCCCTTGTGGCCCTGCACCGGGAACTGCCCTCCTTCCAGGGCCAAAGCCAGTTCAGCACCTGGGCCTACCGGGTCTGCATCAACCAGGCATTGATGGCCCGGCGAAAGCGGATCCGGCGCCGCGAGGATGCCGTGGAAGATTTTCAGCCACAGTTCGACGACACCGGGCATCACATGGATCAGGACAAGGTCCTCGCCTGGAGCGAAGCCCCCGAAGCCCTTGACCGGGTCGAAGCGGCTCAGATCCGGGGGAGGGTCCGGGCCGCCCTGGATCGCCTCACCGACGACCAGCGCGCGGCTTTCGTCCTCAAGGACCTCGAGGGATGGGATACGGACGAGATCGCGGCGAAACTGGGAATCACCCGGGATCTCGTCCGCCAGCGACTCCACCGGGCCCGCCTCGCCATGAGAAGCCTCCTCAAAGACCTCGACCCCACCGGACCCCGCTCGTGACCGCCCTCCTCCTCACCTGCCGCGATGTGACCGGGCTCCTCACGGAGCTCGACGAGGGCGCCCTGGGCCTGGGACTCCGGCTCCGGCTGCGCACCCACCTGGCCATGTGCCCCCCCTGCCGGGCTTTCCTCGCCAGCCTGAAGGCCCTGCCCGGACTCGTGTCCCGCCTCACCGCCGCCGAACCCGCCGACCCCGCGAACCTGGAGCACCTGCTCCAGGGCGCCCTCGGTCGCATCCAGGCCCGGGAGGGCCGCCAACCCAGCTTCCATCCCTCGGAGGCCCAGTGGGCCCAGGCGGAGCAAGACCCCACGCTGGGCCTCTTGCTGGGTGCCCACCTGGGTCGCTGCGAAGCCTGCCGCGCCGCCCATGGCAATGCCACCCCCTTCCAGCCCGTCCCCGGCGACGCTTTGGGCGCTGCGCTCCGGGCCCGCCTGGATCCCGAAGCCCGCTGGATATGGCACCACTTGGGCCTCGGGGGCAGCCGCGTGGCCGAGGTGCTGCGCCTGGGGAACCGCGCCCTGCATTTGCTCGTGCTGCCCGAGGGCATGCGCTTCCCCGACCACCGCCATGCGGCGCCGGAAGTGGCCATGGTGCTGGAGGGCCGCACCCTGGATGGGCCCGACGTGGTCGGCACCGGCGATGTGCGCGCCTACGCGCCCGGCCAGGCCCACGCCCCCTTGGGGGCCGGGCCCGGCGACTGCCTCGTGCTCATTTGGAGTGAAGGTCCCCCGCGCTTCAGGGGGTGGCGGCGACTGCTGGGCTGAGGGCCCGGGTGGCCTTGGCGAAGGCGGGAGCCACGGGTGCGGGCGGCGTCACCCCCGTGGGGATGGGCCCCAGGAAGAGGTTGGGGATCAGCGTGGGCGTGGCGTGATCGTTGGCGGTGCCATCGCCCAGGCGCCCATTGTTGTTGTAGCCCCAGGCCTTCACCGTGAGATTCGCCAACACCGCGTAGGAAGACGCGTAGTTCGCGCTCGCCTGGATGGCGACAAGGCCGGGGATGGCCTGGGAGCTGGTGCTGGGCGCCGTGGACGAGGCGCCAAGCCCCAATTGGCCGTACCAGTTGTAGCCCACCGAGGCGGTACCCGCATCCCCCACCAGGATCGTGTGGTACTGGCCCGGGATCACGTCCCTGAGGGTGCCCGACAGGCCCGCGGTGCTCATGCCGACCCACCCGTAGCGCGTGGTCTGACTGCCATCGCCCAGGGGCCCGTAGACGTTCTCCCCGGTGCCGTAGGGCACGCCGTCGGTGTAGATGAGGGTCGAATAGAGGGAGTAGGTGCGGATGGAACGGGCGTTCACCCCGAGGGAAGTCCAGGTGAGGTACTCCGCGGTGGGGGAGTAGGGCAGGCCCAACTGGCCGTACCCGTTGTCCCCGCAGCCGTAGACGGCGGCGCCGCTGATCACCAGGGAGTGCAGCGCGCCCAGGGCCACGTCGCTGATGGCGGCGGCGTTGATGGCCGAGAGCGTGGGGCTGAGGCGGTCCACCTTGTCCCCGAGGCCCAGCTGGCCGTGGGAGTTGTAGCCCCAAAACCACACGCTGTTGTCCTGCTTCACGGCCAGGTTGTGGTCGTAGCCAGCGATGAGGTAGACGACGTTGGTGAGGCCGCTCACGGCCGCCGGAGCGTTCCGCGGATTGAGGGTGCCATCGCCCAACTGCCCCTTGGAATTCGCACCCCAGGTGAAGACGCGGCCGTCATTGAGCAAGGCCATGGAATGGCCCCACCCCGCGGCCACCTGCACGGCGGGCGCCGGGAGGTTCACCAAGGTGGGCGTCGCGCGGGCCTGCCAATCCCCCAGGCCCAGCTGGCCATTGCCGCCCACGCCCCAGGCGTAGACCCGGCCCTTGGTAGTGATCGCCAGGGCGTGGTCGTGCCCGGCCTGCACCGCAGGATCGGCCCAGAGCACGTCGAGGATCGCCTCGGGACTCGTGGTGATGCCCCCGGCGGACCCCGTGACCCGCACGCTGAAGCGGGCCTGATCATCCCCCGCCACCACGGGCAGCACCAGGGTGTCCGTGGTGGCCGAGGGAATCGCGGTGCCGTTCTTCAGCCACTGGTAGCTGTTGCCGCTGCCATCTGCCGCCACGTAATAGGTGACTTGATCGCCGACGTAACCCGCTTGGGGGGCCGGAGCGGTGGTCAGGTGCGGACCCGCGATGGTGGCGGGTGTGGCCGGGGCGCTGGCGCCCCCCCCGCCACCGCAAGCGAGGAGGAGTGCCAGGGCTCCGCTGGCGAAGACCGAAGGAAGCAGGGACGTGCGTGTCATGGTGGGCTCCGTTACATGGAGGTGGGTGCAAGGGGAGGAATGCATTCGCGGAGGCTTCACGGGTACACGCTGGCCCAGAGGCCGTAACCGCTGGTTTCCGGCTGAATCCACACTGTCAACGCAGCGCCATCGGGCGACATGGCCATTTCCAGGGGGATGTAGCCCGTGCTCGAAAGTTGCGTGCCCGCGCCCCAGTCCGCCGCGCTCGTGAGGTAGGCCGGCGCGGCGTACAGGTTTTGGCCGTTGAAGCGCGCGCCGAGCAACTGCCCCGCAGGGTTCCCCACCACTCGGTAGGTGCCGAGGGAGTAGGTGATGAGTTCCGCGGTGCCCCAGCCCCCGGCCGTTTGGTGATTCCAGAACTTGGGAGAACTCGCGCCCGTGCCCTCGACCCATAGGGCCGTGGCGGTGCCCGCGTCGTCGAGATGGATCTGGGGATCCGGCGTTTGATTGAACGCTGGCCAGGCAGGATTATTCACCTGGGTGGGCGCGCCCCAGCCCGTGCCGGGCACGTAGCGATTCGAGGCGATTTCACCGCGGCTGCCATTCCCCTGCCCCCAGACCGCGACAGCGGTCCCCGAGGCATTGGCGGAGACATGGGGGTTGAGGAGGGCTCCCGTGTTGGCGCTGATTTCCTGCGGAATGCCAGCCACACCCATCGCGAGGGGGGCCCCCCGGAGCGTGATCACGGAGCCGTTGACCTGTTGCCAGATCACGGCCCCCTGGCCCAGGGATCCCAAGGCCACCTCGGCACCCCCAACCCCTTGAGCGATGGGGGCCGTGACGAGGATGGTCGGCGTGCCCCACCCGGAGCCCGTGGAGCCCGCGATCAAGACGATGTTGGTGGTCGTGAGGCCATCGCCCTGCCCCCACACCGCCACGGCAGAACCGTTGGCGGCCACGGCCAACCTCGGCGACCCGGAGCCATAGCCCACGGGATCAGTGTCGATGCCGACCGCCGTGCCCCAGCCGGAACCCGGCGCATAGGCGATGGACCAGATGTGCGCCATGGGCGCATAGGGGTCGTCCATCATTTCCCACACCGCGAGCCCCTTGCCATCCGCGGACATCCCGAACTTCACGCCGCCCATGCGGGCACCGACCCCCGCGACGATCATCTGGGGCGTGCCCCAGCCCGATCCGGCGGTCAGGCGATTGGCCCACAGATCCCGCTGAGCCACGCCATAGGTTTCCTGAATCCAGACGGCCATGGCATTGCCCAGACCATCAAAACAAAGCTGCGGAGCCTCATAGATGCTGCCGCTGATGGGACCGATCCGTTCGCTGGTCCCCCAGGCCTTACCGAGCGATGCCACGGTGAGGGTGGCCACAGCACTGGCGACTGAACCCGCCGAATTGGTGGCCACGACCCGGAACTGCGCACCATTGTCGCCCCCCACGGTGGCAGGCGTGGTGTAGGCGGCACTGGTGAAACCGCCAAGGTCGGACCAAGTGGTGCCGCTGTTGTTTGAGCGTTGCCATTGCAGGGTGGGCGTGGGTGTCCCCGTGACGACGACCGCGAAACTCGCTGGCGTCGGCGCGGTCACGCTCTGGTTGACAGGCTGGGTGGTGAAGGCGGGGCCAACGGCCGCGGCGGCATCCACCGTCAGGGAGAGCGTCGCCGTTCCAATCCCGCCGCTGTTGGTGGCGGTGACGGTGTAGGTGGCAGTGGCCGCGACCACGGAGGGCGTGCCGCTGATGGCCGCGCTGGAGGTGTTGAACACCAATCCTGCCGGCAGGGCGGGCGAGATGCCGTACCCCGAGACGGTGCCGCCCTCATGGACCATGAAATTGGCCGCGATGGTCGTGCCCACGGTGTAGGAGACGGTGGGCGACACGTAGTGGAGGTTCGTGGGCGGAAGGTCATTCACCGTCACCGAGAGGGCTGCGGTGGTGCTGCCATCCCCATTGGTGGCGGTCACGGTGTAGGTGGCCGTGGGCGTGATGGCCGTCGGGAGTCCGGAGAGAATGCCCGTCACCGGATCCAAAGCGAGCCCGCTGGGCAGCGCGGGCGAAACGGCGTAGCCCGTCACGGCCCCACCCCCATGGCTCGGGGCATTGGCCGTAATCACGCCGTCCTTGGTGTAGACGGCGGGATTCGTGGCGTAGGTCAGCGCGCGCGGGGGATTGGGGGTCGCCCCGGAGCCGCTGGCGCCGCCACCTCCGCCGCTGCAGGCAGCCGACAGGGCGAGCAGGAGCCCCACGAGGGATCGGGCGATGAGGGAAGCGGAAATCGAACGGAACATGGTGCACCTCGGGGATGGGTTCAGGCTGCGATGGGGAGCCCTCGGGGCCCAGGCACGCTTTCCACAAAGGGCCTGGGCCACCCCCGCGCGCTCAGCGCCAGCTCGCCGCGCGCAGGAGGAGCACGCGATCGCCGAACTGCTCCCAGGTGGCCACGAGCCCGCCGGGGCCCGCCGCCGCGCGGAGGTTTAGCATCCCCACGCCCGCAGTGCCCGGAAGCAAGCTCGGCGTCGTCCACGCACCCGCCTCCAACCGACTGAAACCGATGCCCTCCACGCTGCCGTTGCGCCGCTGGATCCACAGCAACGCCGGGCGCCCGAGCGCATCCCGCACCGCCACCAGGTTCGCGGCGGTGGCCGGCGCGGCGAGGAGCAGCTGGGCGTTCCCCAGCGTCACGTCGGTCAACGGGGACACCCAGAGGCCCTCGGGCCCGGTGCCCGCCATCCAACCGGTGCCGCTCGGTTCTCGGAAGATCCCCATGAACTCTGCGGGCCGGGGCAGGGTCACCGCGTCGCCAAGGGTCCAACCTCCCGCCGCGGATCGGCGGCGGGGCCAGGCCTGACGCAAGGCTTCCCCGCTGGCCGGCTGGTCGTAGCGCAGCCACGCTTCGAGGCCACCCTGCCCATCCCCGGCCCAGGCGGTGGCGTGGGCGAACAAGGCCACCTGCGAGGCCGGCTCCCAGCCCGCCACACCCGTGGCCGTCGTCATCCCAGGTGCGAAGTCGTAGCCCTCCGCTTGCAGGTATGCGTCGTCCCCCGTGCCCTGCTCCAGCACGTAGGCCCCCTGCCCATTGCCACCGAGGCCCATCAGCGCCTGCGCAGAAAATTGGTTCTGGTGGAAGCTCACCGGCGCGGCCCACACATCGGAGGCACCGAACCGCGCCACCGCCACGGAGCTGAAGGTGGCGCCACTGACCGCTTCGAAGCGGGGATAGGCCCAGGCCGCCAAGGCACTGCCATCGGAGCCCACCGCCAGCCGCAGTTGGCTGTAGCCACCTGTGGGAAAGATGAAGGGATGATGGGGCGCTCCGAAGGGCGAGGCCGCCTTCAGATCCACCGTGGCCGCGCGCACTTCGGTGGAGGCGGAGCCCCCGCTGCCGGATTCCGAGAACCAGAGGGCCCAGCCCTTGCCGCGGGTGTCCACGGCGGCGGCGGGCACGCCGAGGGTGCTGCCCGCCTCGCCCGCTTCCAGCACCGTGGGGGTGGACCACGTGCCATCGGCCTTCACCTGGGCCGTCAGCACCTCCTGGATGCTGTGGCCCGCGCCATCCTGGGCCCCGTGCCGCCACACGAGCAGGGCGCTGCCCAGTCCGTCTCCGGTGAGACAAGCATCCACCAGGGGGTTCGTGTCCAAGGTCTGCGGGGCGCTCCAAGCGGGCGTGTGAGGGGCGGTCGCTTCGGTCCCTCCCCCTCCGCCGCCACAGCCGAGGAGCAGACCGAAGGCCGGGAGCAGGGGGAGGAAGGCGCGCTGGGCCGGCCTCACAGGTAGTACCCATGGAGGATGATGCGGGCCATGGACATGAGGCTGCGGGGGTAGAACTGCTGCACCCAGAGCTTCACCTGCACCGTTTCCGGCACCACGAAACCGCTGGTCCACACCTGGCGCTGCACGCCGCCGACGTTCTGCCCCAGGTCGGGGAAGGAGAACAGGGCCATGGAGCCCGAGTACCCGG
This sequence comes from uncultured Solibacteraceae bacterium, assembly GCA_964617215.1. Lineage (GTDB taxonomy): Bacteria > Acidobacteriota > Holophagae > Holophagales > Holophagaceae > JAFDVN01. Next base: position 521,975 of record CAZTVL010000002.1, read on the forward strand.
CCTTGGGGTGCTCCAAGATCAATTCGAGGGAAGCCGGCGTGCCCGAGCCCGACTCATGGAGCACCCAGGCTTGGGCGTCGGTGATGACCAGGGTGCGGCCCTTGGGCACTTCGAACCCCTTGGCGCCGGGGAACCACTGCCACTTGCCGTTCTCCCAGGTGCCCGAATCCACACTCACCACGCCGGTGCTGAGGTCCACCCGGGTGGCCAACTCGATTTGCACGAGGCTGGTGGCGGGCACCGTGAGGTGGGTCCGGGCGGTGGAGGGCGTTTGCGCGAAGGCCGACGTGATCAGGAAGCAGGAAGCGAAGGCGAGGGATCGGAACATGGCATCTCCGGAAGGGCGGGCGGCGCCGCTTCCTCCACCCTCGGTGGTGGCTCCAGAGACTCCCAGGCACGCTTCTGGGAAAGGGGGTGGGCCACCGGAGGGCGACCGGCGTCGAAGTGGCCCACCTCCTTTCCCGGAAGCGACCCCATGGCGAAGGTCCCAGCGGACGTAGCGTGGGGAATCACCCCTTCCCCGGAGATGCCATGCGAGTCCGCACCCACGCCACCCCCCGTCAAACTGCCCTGCTGCTCGGCCTCTCCCTGGGCCTCGCCGGCCTGAGCACCGGATGTGGCGGTGGTGGGGGCTCCGCGGCCGCCGCCCCCACCACGCCCGCGCCCACGGGCCTCAGCTACGGCGCCGGCGCGGCCACCTACACCAAGGGCACGGCCATCGCCCCGCGCACCCCCACCGTGGGCGGCGGCGCCGTCACCTCCTTCACCGTGACCCCTGCCCTGCCCGCGGGGCTGAGCCTCCATCCCACCACCGGCATCCTGAGCGGCACCCCCACCGCCGTGGCCGCCACGGCCACCTACACGGTGCACGCCTCCAACACCGGCGGCAGCGCCACCGCGACCCTCAGCCTCACCGTGAACGACTTGGCCCCGGCCTTCGACTACGCCAGCACGGACCTCGTGATCGGCAAGGACGCGGCCCTCACGCCCCTCGCGCCCACCAGCACCGGCGGCGCCGTGGTGGCGTGGAGCGTCTCCCCGGCCCTGCCCGCAGGCCTGGCCCTGAGCGCCAGCACCGGCGTGCTCAGTGGCACGCCCACGGGCTCAGCCGCGCCCCAGGCCTACACCGTGACCGCCACCAACAGCGGCGGTTCCCTGGGCAAGCAACTGAACCTCACCGTCATCGGCGCTGCGCCGGTCATCGCCACCTTCAGTGCCCCTGCGGTGGTGACCATGGGGGATCCCGTCACCCTCACCTGGGCCACCTCCGGGGATCCCGCTGCCGCCCTGAACATCAACGGCGCTGGGCTGCCCCTCAGCTCCTCCGGCACTTCCCAGGCCTGGCCCGTGCGCCGGACGGCGTACACCTTCACCGCCACCAACCTCAAGGGCAGCAGCCAGGCGTCCCTCGCCGTTGCCGCCCGAGGATTGGATCTCCTGGCGGGCAACATCGATGGCCCCGGATGGCTGGATGGCACCGGCAGCGCCGCGCGCTTCAATCAGCCCCAAGGGGCGGTGGCGGATGCCGCCGGCAACCTCTACATCGGCGACAGCGCCAACCACATCCTCCGCAAGATCACCCCGGCCGGAGTCGTCACCACCTTCGCGGGCCGCGTCGGTGAGGCGGCCAGTTGGGATGGGGCCCCTGGTGGCTTCCGGAATCCCGCGGGCCTGGCCATCGATGGCGCCGGCAACCTCTACGTGGCCGACGCCAACAACCAGACCATCCGCAAGGTGACCCCTGCGGGCGTGGTGTCCACCCTGGCCGGTTCCGCCGGTTCCCAGGGCTCCGCCGATGGCACCGGCGCCGCAGCCCGCTTCCGCCGCCCCACCGCCGTCACGGTTACCGCCACGGGGGACCTCATCGTGGCGGACTACGGCAATCACCTGCTCCGGAAGGTGACGGCCGCGGGCGTGGTCACCACCCTCGCCGGCAGCGCAGGCCTCAGCGGCTCCGCCGATGGCACCGGAGCCGCCGCGCGCTTCTTCCTTCCCACCGCCGTGGTGGCCCACCCGGATGGCAACGTCTACGTGGCGGATTACTTCAACCACACCATCCGGAAGGTCACCGCCGCGGGCGTGGTCACCACCTTGGCCGGCACCGCGGGCGCTGCGGGTACGGTGGATGGCACGGGCGCCTCCGCCCGTTTCTACGTGCCCCGGGGCATCACCGTGGATGGGGCCGGGGACCTCTGGGTCTCCGATGCCAATGCGGCCCTCCGCAAGGTCACAACCGCGGGCGTGGTCACCACTGCCGCCGGTTCCACCACCATGGGCTGGGTGGATGGCCCCGCCGCCTCGGCACGCTTCTCAGCCCCCGCGGGCCTCGCCTTCCTCCCCTCCGGCAAACTCGCCATCGCGGACGAAGGCAACCACGCCGTGCGCCTCATGGACATGTCACTCGGACTCAGCACCTTCGCTGGCGCCCCGCCTCAGGCCGGCAACGTGGACGGCTTCGCCACCGCGGCCCGCTTTGCCGACCTGAACTCCGTCGTGGTGGATGCCGCCGGCAACGCCTTCGTGGCCGACTACAGCAACAGCTGCATCCGCAAGGTCACCCCGGAGGGACAGACCACCACCTTCGCCGGCCCCAGCGGGTTCTCCGGCCCCACGGGGTTGGCCCGGGATGGGGCTGGGAACCTCTACGTCACGGACGGCCCTAACCAGACCCTGCTGAAGGTCACGCCTGCGGGTGTCGTCTCCACCCTCGCAGGGGTCTCCGGGGTTTCCGGCAGCGCCGATGGCACGGGCACCGCGGCCCGCTTCTACTACCCCTCCAAGCTCGCGGTGGATGGCACGGGCAACCTCTACGTCACGGATTCCGGGAACCAGACGATCCGGAAGGTCACCCCCGGAGGCGTGGTGACGACTGTCGCCGGATCCCCGGGCCTGAGCGGACTCGCGGACGGCACTGGCTCCGCCGCGCGCTTCAACATGCCCAGCGGCATCGCCGTGGATGGGAATGGCAATCTCTTCGTAGGGGACATGAACAACAACCGCATCCGCAGGATCACCCCTGGCGGCGATGTGACCACGCTGTCAACCAGCACCTTCATCTACGGCGCCGCGGCCCTGGCCTTCAATGCCACCGGCACCCTCTACGTGGCCGATGCCTGGGGCCATGCGATGTACACCGTCGATCCCGCCACCGGCACGGCCACGTTGCTCATGGGTACGCCCTTCCTCCCGGGCGCCTTCACCGGTCCCTTCCCAGCGGGGCTCAACTCCCCCACGGGCCTCGCCTTCACGCCCCAGGGCGACCTGCTCATCACCACCGGCAACGGGCTCATGCTGGCGACGGCGCCCTGAGGGCGCTTCAGACCTTCGGCGGGGCCCCCGGAACGTGCAGCATCGGGTAACCCGCCAGGAGGGGCTGCGCGGCGAGGGCCTTGGCCTTCAGCGGGGTCGCTTCGGCGGCCCGGCCCAGATCCGCGAGCACCACCGCACGGATGAGCATCACCTCCGGATCCTCCTTCACGCCGGCATCAAGGCCTTCCAGGTGCACCCAGGCCGCTTCGAGGTCCCCCTTCCGGCCCCGTAGCCGGAGCGCCCTCACCACGCCCAGCCGCGGGCTGGGGTTGGCGGGATCCCGGTCGCAGGCCTTCTGGAAGGCGGCCCGGGCCAGCTCGGCCTCGCCCGGTCGGGCCGCCTCCGCCATGGCCAGGTGCATCCAAGCGCCGATCTCCAACACGGCGGGATTCTTCATGGCGACCTTCGCCTTTTCAAAAGCCGCGAGGGCCTCCGCGCACCTCGCCGCATCCTCGGCGGCCCGTCGGCCATTTCCGCGATCGTTGAGTTGGTGGGCGAGCAGCCAGGCCCGATAGTAGAGCAGGAGCGGCTGATTGGGCCAACGATTCAGACCTGCATCCAGGACGGGGTTCACCCGGTCGAGGATCTCCGACACGGGGCGACCGGTGGTCGCGCGGCTCTGGGCCCAGTTGATGCCGCCGAAGCCGATGTCCGTGGTGCGCACGAGCTGATCGGGCTCGAGCTTTAGCAGCATTTCGTACTCGGTCTGGGCCTCCCCCCGGAGCAGATCGGGGTCCTGCCCCTTGGCCGTCGCCACCATGGCTTGAAGGCCTTTGAGATCTGCGATGGCCCGATGCAGGTGGATGGGCAAGAGACCGGGGGTCACCTTGAGGCGAGCGACCAGTTCCTCGGCGGCTGCCAGGGGCTCCGAAGCATCGAGGCCCCGGGGGGCCAGGTAGGTGGCTTCATCCAGCGCGTTGACGGCGGCCAAGTGGAGCGCGGCCGGATGCCACGCTTCGAAGGTCTGAGAGGCCAGGGCCGCCTTGCGGCCTTCCCGGAAGAAGGGCAAGGGATCCTGCTGCAACTGCCCCTTGGAAACCCCCAGGATCTGGAGGGCCCGGGCGAGGTTGCGCAACCCATCCGCGTCCGTGGGCTGCAGGGCCACGGCCTTGCGGCAGGCCTCCACCTGCTGCTCTGCAAAGGCGATGCCCTGCAAGGTCCCGAAGATCACGGCCTCCCGGCCCATCACATCGAAGAGGCTGCCGCGCACCTTCCAGGCTTCGGCCCACTCGGGATCCAGGGCCAGGGCCTTGTCCACCCAGGCGAGCCCCTCCTCGAAGGGCTTTTGCGCGGGGCGGCCCAGCTGCTGCGCCGAGTCCGCTTCGATCACCTTCAACCGCGCCAACAACAATGGCACTTCCGGATTGCTGCGCAGATCCGCGAGGAGCGCCGTGCCCAACGTGAAGCCGGCCTCCAGGCAGGCCTGCTCGCGGGGGCGCTCCACGCGGATGTGCGCTTCACGGGCCTCCTGCTGCCAGGCCTGCGCTTCCAGGAGGGTGGCGTCGATGCGTTCCGGATCCTCCGCCCGAGCCCGGCGGGCCAGGGTCCGCGCCTCCTCATAGCGCTTGTCGATGAGCGCGATGAAGGCCTGCTGATGGAGCACGTTTCCCGCGGCGCTCATGTGCACCATGGCGGGCACCTTGAAGGTTTTCTGCAGGGCCTCCTGCCGCTGGGCCTTCAAGACGGGATCCTTGAGCGCTTCTACCGCGGGAAGGGCGCGCACGAAGCGCCGACCGTACACGAAGCCCAGGGCCTCCTCCAGATCCGCGCCACGGTAGCCACCGGCCTTGGCCTGTTCCAAGGCCTTCTGAGCGTTCTCCAGCTCGTCCAGCAGGAGAAAGACCTGCCCCCGCGCGTAGCTGGAGGCCGGCCCGGCCGCGCCGCGCCGCCCCATGAGCCGCGTGAGCCCCCGGCGCAATTCCAACTTCATGGGGCGCAGGTCATGGGCCGGCGCGAGATGCGCCATCCGCATGCGCAATTCAAAGGCCTTGGCCTCGGCCCCCAGCTGGGCCGCATCCAGGGCGGCGAGGGTGCTCCGTCGGCTGTTCACCGCGGCAAAGCCCGCGGCCGCCAGCACTGCCAGAAACCCAGCGCCCAAGGCCTGGGCTGGAAGGGGATTGCGGCGCACCCACCGGGAGCCGCGTTCGGCCCAGGTCATGGGCCTGGCCTGGGTGGCCTCCCCGCGAAGCACCCGCTCCAGATCCTCGGCGAAGGCCTCCGCCGTGGCGTAGCGTCGGCCCGGCTCCTTCTCCATGGCCTTGGCCACCACCACCGCGAGGTCCGGCGGTAGGCCGGGCAGCAGCTCCGTCAGGGGGCGCGGCGTTTCCTCCAGCATGCGGCGCAGCAGGTCGCCCGGGCTCGGCTCAGCCTCCGGCGTGGCCCGTTGCAGGTCCCGGGTGCTGGCTCCACCGGCCGTGGCCCCCGCCGTGGGCCGGAAGGGCGGATGGCCGCAGAGCACCGCATAGAGCGTGGCGCCAAGGCCGTAGATGTCGGCCCGGTAATCCGCCGGGGCCGCGCCGGTCACCTGCTCTGGCGCCATGAAATCCACGGTGCCCACCAGCAGGCCCGACCGCGTGAGGCCGCCCTCTTCATCGCGGGCGAGGCCGAAGTCCGAGAGGCGCGCCTGGGGGCCGTCGCCCGTGTCCTCCACGAGGATGTTGGCGGGCTTCACATCGCGGTGGACGAGGCCCATGCGATGGGCGGCGCCGAGGCCCCGCGCGGCTTGGGCGGCCAAGGCCACCTTCACCTTCCATTCCGAACCCTCGCTGGATTCCGCGAAGGTCTTCCCTTCCACCAACTGCATCACGATGCAGGGGCGGCCCTCCAAGGTGCCGGTGTCATGCACGCGCACCACGTGGGGATGCTCCACCCGAGCCTGGAGGCGGGCCTCCAGCAGCAGACGCTCCGCTTCTTTCGGATCGCCCCCCTTCACGAACTTCACGGCCACGGGCCGCTCCAGGGCCGCATCCCAGGCCCGATGCACCTCGCCCATGCCGCCCACCCCAAGGGTGCCCTTGAGCGTGAGGCGGCCATCCAGCGGAGCGAGGGGGAGGATCATGTAGGGTCCAGAGTGCCAGGGGTACTCAGTGAACCCCCACGATGGCGATGATTTTTACATCGTGTCGTCGCCTTGCATTGCCAAGGACACGAGAAGATCTGGAACCAGGGGCGGGAGGATACGCCATCGGGTTGCCCTAACGGGCCGTGACCAGCTCCTTGAATCCGCGATAATCCAGAAGGTCCGGCGCCCTCGGATTCAGGGACAGCGCCTTCGCCCAGGCTTCTTCAGCGCCCTTGGCGTTGCCGGACATGGCCCGGAGCGCCGCAAGGTCCATCCAGGTCTGGATGCCCCGGGGGAATTTCAGGACGATCCGCTCCGCCGCCTCGAGGCTGGGATGGGCCAGATGGGCGTAGGGCAGGTGCTGAGCCTGGCGCCACCGGGCTTCGAGCACCGGCAGGTGCACGAGGTAGGCCGAGGACCAGGGGAACCCCGGGAATTTGCGCACCATCTCCTCGAGGATGGGCTTGGCGCGCTGATAGGCCTTGGCGGGATCCTTCCCCTGTTTGGCGAGCGCCTCACCCTCGAGGATGGCGAGCAGCGCGCGAGTCTGCCAGTAGACGATGGTGCTGCCGAAGGGCCCCTTCGTCTGCTCCAGCCGCGCGGTCATCTCCGCGAGGATGGGCGCAGGATCCTCACCGGCCTGAAGGCACCGTGAGGCCTCCACGGAGAGGAGCGGCACCTTGGCGATCACCAGCACGATGGCCTGCGGCTGGAGCTGGATGGCTTCATCCGAGGTCGCGCGGGCCAGATCGAGCAGCGACTTCGGATTGCCGCCGAACTCCACCATGGCGTCGGCCACGTTGGTGATCACCTCGTTCCAGTTCAGCACGGCTTCAACGCTCTTCACATCCAGGTGGGTGCGCATGCGCCGTGCCGCCTCGGCGGCCTTTGCGATCTCCGGATTGGGATCCCCGCCTTTGCGGAACACCACGCGGCTCAACTGGCCATGGAGGTAAGCCAGGTGCGAATCGAGCTGGAGGGCATCGGGGCCCTCGGTCACTTTGAGGGACTCCACCTTCTGGATGCCGCTGCGGTAGACACCTTCAGAATCCCCGCCCTCGTCATCCAACGCTTCGCCTTCGCCCCGGTTCAGCTGCATGGCCACGAAGCGGGAGCGGGCCATGTTCGGCCCCAGCTTTTCCCCTTCCTCGGTAGCCTTGAGGCCGAGGCGCAGGGGCTCATCCCGGGGCTGGCCATGCATCTTGAGCAGCAACATCCAATCCACGCACAGCAGGGCGAGGGTGTTGCGGATGCCCACATCGCCGGGCGCGAGGTCCGCGGCGCGGCGGTAGAAGCCGGCGGCGCTGCGCAGGTAACCGGGCATGAGCTCTCGGTGTTTGTCTCTGGCGGCGTTGGACCGCTCCCAACACACGTTCCCTTGGCTGACCAGGGACCCATAGCTGTCGCCTTCCAGCGCCTGGAGTTGGCGGATGATCTCCTCCTCCCGCACGAGCAACTCCGCGCCATCTTTCTGGGCGAGCCGAAGCAGAACCGCCTGGAAGTGGAGGTTCCGGGCCTTCAGCTTGAGCAGGGCCGGATCGCTGCGCCCCCACCGGAGAGCTTCATCCACCCGACCGCCCATGGCCTCGACGCGGGCCTGAACACCCTCCGTCTTCCCGGTCTGGAACGCGGTGCTGATCTCCCGCTCGTCGGTGGTGGCCTGGAGCCGGAGGGCTTCGTAGCGGGAGGGATCCTCCTGCAGCACCAGCGCCGCCTTCGCGCGGCTCTCGTCGAAGCGCCCTTGAAGGTAGAGGAGGTAGGCTTCCCGGTAAGCCCGCTTCCAGCCGGTGCCGGCAGCCTGCTGCAGCAGGTGGGTGGCGGGCTGGAGGAAGGTGGCCTTCGCTTCCGCCTCCCGCTGCTCCCGCGCCTTAGGAGCGAGGGATTCCCGGGCCCGGTCCATGGCCTTGAAGTAGAGGCGGCCCAGCAGGAAGCCCAGACTTTCGGCAGCTTCCGGCGTGCGAAAGCCCTGGGCCCACGCGGCTTCGAGGTAGGGGCGCGCCCCATCATCATCGCCCAGGGCCTCCAGGCCCTTGCCCACCACGAAGAGGCCCGCAGGGGAGATCTCGCCCATGGGTCGGGCGCGCAATGAGGCCACCTGGGCCCGGATGCCCGCCAGCACGGGTTTCTGATCGAAGGCCGGCGAGAGGTAGGCCATGCGCAGCGCGTTCTCCATGCCCTCGGCCAGGGAACCCATGCGCGCGGCTTCCAGGGATTGGGTGCGCGAGCGGAAGGAGGTCCAGCCAGCGAATGCGAGGGCCGCCAGCGCCAGGGCCATTACGGTTCCGAGGATACGCGCAGGAATCGGGAACCGGCGCGCCCAGCGCCCACCCCGTTCCAGCAGGCCGATGGTTCGCGCCAGCACGGGCTCCCCGCGAAGCACCCGGTCCAGATCCTCCGCGAAGGCCTCCGACGTCCGGTAGCGGGCGGCGGGATCCTTCTCCATGGCCTTGGCCACGACCACCGCGAGGTCCTTGGGCAGGCCCAGGTCCAGGGCGGATAGGGGCTTGGGATCCTCCTCCAGCACGCGCCGCAGGAAATCGCCGGGATGCAGTTCCCCGCCCGGGGTGGCACCCTGCAGATCGCGCGTGCTCTGACCCCCGGCGGTGGGGTTTTGGGAGGGACGGAAGGGGGGATGGCCCGTGAGCACCGCGTAGAGCGTGGCGCCAAGGCCGTAGATGTCGGCGCGGAAATCCACGGGTGCACCGCCCAGCACCTGCTCCGGCGCCATGAAATCCACGGTGCCCACCAGCAGGCCCGACCGCGTGAGGCCGCCCGCTTCATCGCGGGCGAGGCCGAAATCCGAGAGGCGCGCCTGGGGTCCATCGCCCGTGTCCTCCACGAGGATGTTGGCGGGCTTCACGTCGCGGTGGACGAGGCCCATTCGGTGGGCGGCGCCGAGGCCCCGCGCGGCTTGGGCGGCCAAGGCCACCTTCACCTTCCATTCCGAACCCTCGCTGGATTCCGCGAAGGTCTTCCCTTCCACCAACTGCATCACGATGCAGGGGCGGCCCTCCAAGGTGCCGGTGTCATGCACGCGCACCACGTGGGGATGCTCCACCCGAGCCTGGAGGCGGGCCTCCAGCAGCAGACGCTCCGCTTCTTTCGGATCGCCCCCCTTCACGAACTTCACGGCCACGGGCCGCTCCAGGGCCGCGTCCCAGGCCCGATGCACTTCGCCCATGCCGCCCACCCCAAGGGTGCCCTTCAGGGTGAGGCGGCCATCCAGGGGCGAGAGGGGCAGGCTCATGCGGGTTCCTTCAAGGCGGCGGCCATGCGAAGGGCCACTTCCTCCAGCTCCGGTTCGGAGTAGTTGGAGAAGCCGATGCGCAGGCCCTGCACGACGCTGCCATCGAAGGAGAAGTGGCGGCCGGAACGGAAGGCCACGCCGCCTTCCAGGGCCCGCGCCGCCCAGCGATCCACATCGATGCCCTCCGCAACTTCAGCCCAGAGGGCGAGCCCCCCTTCGGGCACCTTGAAGGTGAGCACGTCGCCCAGGTGCCGACGCAGCGATTCGCAGAGGGCATCGCGCCGCTTGCGGTAGGTGAGGTGCATGCGGTTGAGGTGGCGCAGGATCTCGCCATCATCGATGAGTTCCGCGAAGGCGCGCTCCAGCACCATGTCGCCCTGGCGATCCAAGGCCTGGCGCAGGGCCGTCATGCGCTTCACCAGTGGCAGGGGCCCATGCACGAAGCCCAGGCGCAGGTTGGGACTGAAGATCTTGCTGAGGGTGCCCACGTGGACGACAACGCCGCCGGGATCCTCCGCCGCCAGGGGCGCGAGCGCCCGGCCTTCAAATTGGAATTCCGTGTCCTGGGCGTTTTCCAGCACGGCGAAGCGGTGCTCCCGCGCGAGGGCCATCAAGCGCGTGCGGCGCTCCGGCGAGAGGGGCACGAGGGTGGGGTAGTGCCGATCCGGCGTGATGAACACCGCGCGCAGGGGCTCGAAGCGCAACAGCTCCGCCAGGGCCTCCACCCGCAGGCCCTGGGCATCCACGGGAATGGGCAGGCTGCGGGCGCCCGCCTGGGCGAAGGCCTCCCAGGCACCGCGGTGCCCCAGGGCCTCCACGCCCACGCCATCCCCGGGCGTCATGAGCGCCTGGGCCGCGAGGAAGAGGGCCATCTGACTGCCACGGGTGATGAGAATCTGATCCGGCTGAGCGGGGATGCCCCGGGTGGAGGCGAGCATGCGCGCCAGGGATTCCCGCAGCTTGGGATGCCCCTGGGGATCCTCGATGAGCAGATTGGCCTGGGCGTTGAGCGTCAGGGCGCGGCGATAGGCCCGCGCCAATTCCGCGCCGGGCAGGAGGCGCGGATCCGGGAGGCCACTGGCCACCTTGAGCAGGCTCCCGGGCGCGGCCACCGCTTCGGGATCCGCGGCCCCGGGCAGGTCGAAGCCCATGGCGGGGGCCGCGGGGCCGGCCTCACCGGGCCGTCGGATGGGCGGCTCCGGAGCCACCACGCTGCCTTCGCCGGGGGTGGACACCACCCAGCCTTCGGCTTGCAGTTCCCGGTAGGCGGCCATCACGGTGTTGCGGCTGATGCCCAGCTGTTCACCCAGGGTGCGGTAGCCCGGCAGGGCGTCGCCGGGGTTCAGGCGCCCCCGGCTGATCTCGCGCATCAAGGCGTGGGCGATCTGCAGGTACACCGGCTCCGAACTGCTCGGATCCAGGAAGAGGGTGGGCTTCCATACGCTCACGGGCGTCTCCCGTGCGTGCAGCCCGTCGCCCATGCCCACGGGCACAGGCTGCGGAGGTGGGCCGGTCGGGTTCGAGGGAGCATGGGGGAGTGGCCTCACGATAGCCCCTTTCACCGCTTCCCTCCAAGGCTTGGTGGCGCCTTCGATCCTGGACTTGACCACGGACATTCCCTTCCGGCTGGGCCTTCCGGTCCACCCCAAGGATCGGGGGCCCGAAGGCCCCCGATCCAGTCACAGCCTTCTTATTGCTTGGCGTGGCCCAGCCAGCCCGTGTTGGTGAAGTCGTTCGTGTTGTTGGTGTAGAGGAGGCCACCGTTGAAATAGGCCTGGTGCTCCTGGATGGCGGGCGCCTTGACGTAGCGGGTGGTGGCCCCGGCGCAGTTGGAATAGTCGTCGTAGAGGGTCGTGGCGTTGAGGATGATCTTCCCGGTGCTGCTGGAGAAGGTGCCGGAGTGGAAGGCCACCACCTGGCTGAAGCTGATGCAGGAACTCTGATTCTGGTAGATCAGGGAGTAGGTGAAGGTGCCGTTGGCATTGAAGGTGTAGAAGCTCCCGTACTCGCCCCCCACGGAGATGAACTGCCAGCGCCCCACGAGGGCCGGATCGAAGGCGGCGCCGGAGGCCGTCACCGTGACGGAAGCGTGCACGCTGCCCCGGGTGGCCGTAATGACGGCGCTGCCCGCGGCCAGGGCGGTGACCACACCATTGCCATTCACCACCGCCACCGAAGCGTTGCTGGTGGTCCAGGTGAGGGCGGAATCGTAGGGGAAGGTGGCGGGGCCGCTGGACCAGTTGGCGGTGGCGTTGATGTCCAACGTCGCCCCCACGGCCATGCTGCCGCCGGCGGGGGAGAGGGTGATGGAGGTGAGCGTGGGCGCCGACCCAGTCACGGTGATGCTCGCCGAGGCGGAGTGGCCGCTGAGGGAGGCGGTGATGGTGGCGCTGCCCGCGGCGATGCCCGTCACGATGCCCATGGGATCGACGGTGGCGATGGCGGTGTTGCTCGAAGTCCACGCCACGCGGGAGGCATAGCCGCTGCTGCCCGTACCGTTGGACCAGAGGGCGTCGGCCGCCAGGGAGAGGATGTGGCCCACGCCGAGGGTTCCCGTGGTGGGGCTCACGGCGATCCCCGTGAGGGAGACAGTGGAGGAGGAGACCACCACGCTCACCGTGGCCTGCACGCCATCCTTGGCGGCGCGGATGCTCGTGTTACCCGCGGAGAGCGCGGTGACGACGCCGGTGCTGCTCACGGAGGCCACGGAGGGCGTCAGCGAGGTCCAGGTGAGCTGGCTGTCATAGGCCGTGGAAGTGCTGCCATCGGAGAGGTGCACGGTGGCCTGGAGATCCGCGGTCATTCCCGTGTTCAGGATGGGCGTCACCGGGGAGAGGGAGATGGAGGTCAGCGTGGGGCCCGCGGGCGTGGGCGCCGGGGAGCTGCTGCCCCCGCCACCGCCTCCGCAGGCGGCCAGCAGCAGCGCCACCGAGAGGGCACAGGCCCGGGTCATTCGGGCGGATAGGGAAAGGGATGGCGCGCAGGTCATGGAATCCTCCGGGATCGATTCCCAAGACTCGCCCCAGGCCTCCCACCGGGGCAGGCACGCTTTCCAGAAGGCGGCTGGGCCACCCCCCCTTAGGCCACTTGCCGCCCTTCGGGCAGGGCCTTTCGAAGCAGCACCTGGCCCAGCGAGAGCAGGCCCAGCAGGCCCGCGCAGAAAGCCAGTCGGTAATCCCAGTTCCCTTGGAAATGGGACGTGAGGAAGCCCAGCCGCTGATGGGCCAGGTTGATGTTCAGTTGGGTCGGCGTGAGGTAGTGGCTGGGGGGCACGAGGGCCACGAACATCCCCAGAGCCAGGAGCGCCGACACCCGGGGCAGCCCCCGGCCGCGCAGCGCCAGGAAGGCGAAGGTGGCCGGCAGGGTGTGCACGGCCACCGAGGTCCAGCCCGGGAAGGTCCAGCCCCGGGCGGCGATGCCGGCGATCCAGCCGGGCTCACCCACACAGAGGTGCCACACCAGCGCGAGGCCCATGCCCGGGGCCCAGTCGAACCAGAGCGCCGCCACGAGGATGAGGCTGCTCACGTTGCAGGCCCAGAGCAGCTCGGGCAGGGTGTCGAGCTGCACTTTCACCAGGGCGTGGGCCCCGAGGACGGTGAGGAGGAGGAGGGAGGCGAGTCGGCGTTCCATACGATCACGAATGGACTAACATACGGCATCGAATGGAAAGCGCAAGGGGGCACCTGTGACTTCGCACATCATGCCCCTACCCGGCCCCCTGTCTGGAGCGACATTGGGATGGATTCCCGGGAGGTCCCGTGAAGGCTTTATCGGGGTTCTCGATTGCAGTGCTCACCTTCGCTGCCCTGGCCGCCCAGGAGGCGCCCCCCTGGGGCGTGGGCCTTCGCCTCGGAGAGGATCATGCCTATTCGGAGACCCCCTACGGGACGGCCTTCGGCGTCGAGGGCAGCTGGCAGTTCCTGCGGGAGCATTGGGTCCAGGGGCGCCTCCGCGCCACCTACCTTCACATGGGCCGGGGGTCGGGGCGGGAGTGGATGCCCGGAGTCACCACCCGCGCCGCCATGGACAGCCTGGGGGTCTCCTGCGATTGGATCTTCCGGGTGAAGGGAAGCATGGGGCCCTACCTCGTGCTGGGCGCGGGGCTCCACCACTACGACGTGAGCTATGAAACCACCACCCGGAATGCCCCGCCGGGCACCCCGGTGTCGGGTGATTCGGAGCAGGGCGGCTACCTCACCCTCACAGGCGGGTTGGGATACCAGTTCGAACGTAAGTGGGAGGTGGAACTTCGCTGGGATGCCCTCCCCACGAGCATCCTCACCATCTTCTATACGCCGCCCTTGGACCCCGCCGTCGTCAGCCTCGGGATCCGTCGGCGCTTCTGACTACTCCATCACGGGCTTGGCCGATTCCCCGAAGTGCTTCGCCACGTCCCCCAGGTAGAGCTCCATGATCGCGGACTCGCCGATCACCACCTTAGCCAGGACGCGGAAGGGCATGCCCACCCAGCCCTCCTCGGTGATGCGCAGGCGGGTGCCGGTGCCTTCGGGGGTCAGGTCATAGGTCCAGGTGCCTCCGAAGCGCTCCTGATCCACGGTGCGGCGCACGAGCCGCGTGGGCGCCGTGGATTCCAGGGTCATGTAGGCCATGCGCTGGCCGCGCGTCCCGCGATCCTCCCACACGGGGTGGCCTTCCCGATCCGGCAGGCGCACCGTCTCCGCGAGGCCCGCGCGCCAGGTGGGATCCTTCGCATGGTCGGTGATGAGCGCCCACACCTGAACCGGCGCGGCCTTCAGGTGCACCACTCGGCTCACCTTGTGGTCCCGGGGCAGGAAGCCCCCCGCGAGCACCACGAGGAGGGCCAACACCAGGGGGGCGGCCATGATTCCGAGGACGATCTTCAACAGGGTGCGCATGCGGGCTCCGAAGGACCCGAGGCTATCATCCCTCGGCGGCGATCTTGTAGAGCTCCGAGGCGCTCACGCCCATGTGCTTGGCCAGGGGCTTCACCGCTTCCCGCAGGGTCATGCCACCTTCCCGCGCGGCGGCCAGGTAGGCCTGGGCCCACTCGGGCAGTTCGCCCGCGAACTCCGCCCCGGCTTCGGTGACGATGCGCTTGGCGTCGGCGCCGGCGATCACCAGCACCATCTCGCCGCGGCTCTCCCCGCGCAGCTGGGTCTTCACCTCCGCCGGCGTGCCGCGGTACCAGCTCTCATGGAGCTTGGTGAGTTCGCGGCCCAGGGCGATCTCGCGATCCGGGAGCAGCTCCTCCAGTTCATCCAGCGCCTCGTGGATGCGGTGCGGCGTTTCGAAGACCACCGTCGTTTCTTCCCGGCCCCCCAGTTTCTTGATGAAGGTGCGGCGGGGTTCGGAGCGGGAGGGGAGGTAGCCCATGAAGCTGAACACGTGGCAGGGCAGGCCCGAGGCCACCACCGCCAGCAGCACGGCGGAGGCGCCGGGCAGCACCGTGACCTTGGCGCCGCCTTCCCGGGCGATGCGGGCGATCTCGAAGCCCGGATCATTGATGCCGGGCATGCCCGCATCGCTGCAGTAGGCCACCGTCTGCCCGTTCACCAGGGCCGCGGCCACGCGCTCGAAGGCCTCGATCCCGGCGTGGTCATCGAAGCGCTGCAGCGGCTTGTCGATGCCCAGGTGCTTGAGCAGGCCCCCGGTGCGGCGGGTGTCCTCGCAGGCCACGAGGTGCGCGGATTCCAGCGCCTCCTTGGCCCGTTCGGTGAGATCGCCGAGGTTGCCGATGGGGGTGGGGACGAGGATCAGATGGCCGGCCATGCTTCAAGTGTGGCAGGCCCTGGGAGACCAAAACCCGGATCCTGCAGATGGCCTCACGCAAAGTGGGCTTTTGGCTCTCGGCTATTGGCTCTTGCGGATTCCAGCTATGACTTGAGTCGTCCAGGGGCAACCCGGCTGGAATGCCACCCGCAGCAAGAGCCGAAGGCCAAGAGCCCAAAGCCAACGTCAATGCGGGCTAAGTGACCCGCTCCAACTGCTTTTTAGACCCGATCATGCGGCTGTAGGCCACGCCCAGGTGATACCAGTGCAGGTAGAAGGCTTCGAAGAGGGCGCGGCCCACCCACCCCTTGGTGCCCGGTGCCGGTGGGGCCTCCGTGGCGGGGCTGCACCGCACGTGCAGGTTCAGGCCCCGGGCCAGGTGCAGGGGATCCGAGACGAGGATTAGCTCCCGCCAGCCTTGGGCGTTCATGAGGTCTCGGACGTAGAAGAGGTTCTCCAGCGTGTGCTGACTCTTGTCCTCGGCGTGGAGCAGCGCCGCATCGAGGCCCCGGGTCTTCAGCCAGGCGAGGCCGGCTTCGGCCTCACTCAGGGATGCGCTGCCGGTGAGGCCGCCCGCCACCACGATTCGTGGTGCCAATCCTGCACGCCAAAGGCTTTCGGCGTGGGCGAGCCGGGCTTCGAACACGGTCGTGGGGGCGTCGCTTTCCAGCTTCCGGCCCAGCACCAGGATGGCGTCGGCCGCATGGGGGGCATCCCCCTCTACGTGATCCAGCACTTCCTTGAGGCGGTAGAGGACGGGGAGCAGCAGGAGGCCCGAAAGGAGGGCCATACCCAGGGACGCGAAGCCCCCCGGGCCCAGCTTCTGCCAGAAGCTGGAGCGCTGGGGGGCGACGTAGGTTGCGGACTCGGGTTCCATCCTGCGGCGGGTTAGACGCTGGCGCGCTTCTCGGCCTTCTTGCGGTCCGCTTCGCCCAGCACGCGCTTGCGCATGCGGATGAAGTTGGGGGTGACCTCGACGAGCTCATCGTCCTCGATGTACTCGAGGGCCTGCTCCAGGGTGTGCTCCCGGGGCGGGGTGAGGCGGGTGGCCTCGTCGGCGCCGGAGGAGCGCATGTTCGTCAGCTTCTTGCCCTTGGCGATGTTCACCACGAGGTCGTTCTCACGGGCGTGCTCGCCGATGATCATGCCTTCGTAGCACTTCGTCTGGGGGTGGATGAAGATGATGCCGCGGTCCTCGAGGTTCATGAGGGCGAAGCCCACGCTCTCGGCCTGCTCCATGGAGATGAGCACGCCGTTCTTGCGGCCGGGCAGCTCGCCCTTGTAGGGGCCGTAGTGGCTGAACAGGGCATTGAGGATGCCCTCGCCGCGGGTGTCCGTCATGAACTCCGAGCGGTAGCCGATGAGGCCGCGGGAAGGGATCTTGAAGTGCAGGCGCACGCGGCCCATCTCGTTGGCCATGTCCTGCATCTCGGCCTTGCGCTGGCCCAGCTTGTCCATGACGACGCCCATGTAGGTGTCGGGCACGTCCACGGTGATGTCTTCGTAGGGCTCTTCCTTCTCGCCCTTCTCGTTGGTGTGGATGATCACCTCGGGGCGGCTCACGCAGAGCTCGAAGCCCTCGCGGCGCATGCTCTCGATGAGCACGGAGAGGTGGAGCTCACCGCGGCCGGACACCTTGAAGGAGTCGGGGGTCTCGGTGTCTTCCACGCGCAGCGCCACGTTGTGCTGCAGTTCCTTCATGAGGCGCTCGCGGATGCGGCGGCTCTGCACGTGCTTGCCGTCCTGGCCGGCGAAGGGGCCCGCGTTGACCATGAACATCATGGAGATGGTGGGCTCGTCGATCTCGACGTAGGGCAGCGCCACAGGATCCACGGCGGAGGCGATGGTCTCGCCCACGCGGATGTCGGGGATGCCGGCGATGGCGATGATCTCACCAGCCTGGGCCTCGGTCTGGGGCACGCGGGTAAGGCCTTCGAAGCCGTAGAGCTGGGTGACCTTGTGGGTCTGCACGGAGCCGTCGCGCTTCACCAGCGACACCTGCTCACCCACCTTGATCTTGCCGTTCACGATGCGGCCAATGCCGATCTGGCCCACGAAGTCGTTGTAGTCCATGAGGGTGACGAGCATCTGCAGGTCCGCCTCGGGGCTGCCCTTGGGGTGGGGGCAGTGCTTCACGATGGCGTCGAACAGGGGATCCAGGTTCTCGGCGGGATCGTTCATATCCAGCATGGCGTAGCCCTGCTTGGCGGAGGCGAAGACGCAGCAGAAATCCAGCTGCTCGTCGGTGGCGCCCAGCTCGATGAGGAGCTCGAATACCTGATCCTGGCTCCAGTGGGGGCGGGCGCCGGGGCGATCCACCTTATTGATGACGACGATGGGGCGGAGGCCCAGGGCCAGCGCCTTGCGGGTCACAAACTTGGTCTGGGGCATGGGGCCGTCGAAGGCATCCACGACGAGCAGCACGGAGTCCACCATGCTGAGCACGCGCTCCACTTCGCCGCCGAAGTCGGCGTGGCCGGGGGTGTCCACGATGTTGAAGCGGTGACCGCTCCAGTGGAGGGAGGTCGTCTTGGCCAGGATGGTGATGCCGCGCTCCCGCTCCTGGTCATTGGAGTCCATGGCCCGCTCGACCACCTTCTGGTTGTCCCGGAACATGTGCGCGCCCTTGAACAGGGCATCCACCAGCGTGGTCTTGCCGTGATCCACGTGGGCGATGATGGCGATGTTTCGGATCTTCTGAATGGGCGTCATAGCGTGTGTCCCAGCGGGAATCGGGGTTGCGTTCATGGGGTCTGGCCAAAGGTCTGGGCCCAAGGCAGGCCGAATCTTGGATTTTACCAAGGGATGGGCCGTATTCCGAGCCTTATTCGGCCCCTGCCCCCCCTTTTCACACAGGTTTTCCGGGATTGGGCCCTTCCCTTCTGAAAACAGGGGACTAAGATGGGCGGACCCTCCCTCTCAACCCCGATCCCCCAGACCGGGTGCCTGTATGCCCCGGGCGTACGGATGATGGAGGCCCTCGGGGGCCCCGCATGCACATCAACGACCTGCTCACCGCCATCGTCGAACAGGGTGGGTCCGATCTTCACCTCAAGGTCGGCAACCACCCCATCGCCCGCATCAAGGGCCGGCTGACCCCCCTGACCCAGTTCAAGCGCCTGGTGCAGGAAGACACCATCGCCATGGCCTTCACGATCATGGCCAGCGATAAGCAGAAGCAGAAGTTCAAGGAACAGCTGGACCTGGATATCGCCTACTCGGTGCCGAGCCTGGGCCGCTTCCGCTGCAACATCTTCAACCAGCGCGGCACGGTGGGCCTGGTGCTCCGCGTCATTCCCCGCAAGATCTTCACCCTCGACGATCTGATGCTGCCCAAGACGCTGAAGAAGCTCTGCGAGGAGCAGCGCGGCCTCATCCTCGTCACCGGCACCACAGGTTCCGGTAAGTCCACCACCCTGGCGGCCATGATCGACATGATCAACGCCACCCGGACGGAGCACATCCTCACGATCGAAGATCCCATCGAGTACCTGCACCGGGACAACATGTCCATCGTGAACCAGCGCGAGGTCGAGGCGGACTGCAAGAGCTTCGCCACCGCCCTGCGCGCGGCCCTCCGCCAGGACCCCGACGTCATCCTCGTGGGTGAGATGCGCGACCTCGAAACCATCGAGACGGCCATGCACGCCGCCGAGACGGGCCACTTGGTGTTCTCCACGCTCCACACCCTGGATGCCACCGAGACCATCAACCGCATCATCAGCGTGTTCCCGCCCCACCACCAGAAGCAGATCCGCCTCCAGTTGGCGGGCGTGCTCAAGGGCGTCATCTCCCAGCGCCTCGTGCCCCGGGCCGATGGCATGGGCCGCGTGCCCGCCGTCGAGGTCATGGTCACCACCGAAACGGTGCGCACCTGCATCGAGGACAAGGACAAGACGAAGCAGCTGCGGGATACCATCGCCGCCGGCACCGCCCAATACGGCATGCAGACCTTCGATCAGAGCCTCTACTTCCTGCTCAAGCAGGGCCTCATCACCGTGGAAGAGGCCATGCTCCGGGCCACTAACATCGGCGAGTTCAAGCTCCGCCTGGAAGGCGTCATGTCCAGCGCCGACGCCTCCAAGTCCAACATGGAGCGCGGCATGAGCATCGCCCAGGGCGGCGGCCGCGAGGCCGGCGGCAGCCTGGCCCCCACGGCGCCCCCCCCGATGGCCCCCAAGGCTCCACCTGGACAGATCCCCCCCGCCGCCAACCCCGATATCAAGATCACCCTGGCCCGCTAGTCGCTTCGACGTCGCCCCGAGGAACCCATGATCAAGATCGACATCGCCAACGCCCTGATGAAGATCCACCCCTGCTCCCGGCAGACGGCCCTGGAGGTGGTGGACCTCCTCACGGACCGGATGAAGCAGGCCCTCCTGGATGGCCACCGCATCGAGATCCGCGGCTTCGGTGTGTTCGAGCCCCGCCCCCGCAAGAAGGGCATGGGCCGCAACATCAAGACCGGCGATGCCGTGAAAATCCCCAATGGGAAGTCGATCCGCTTCAAGCCCGGGAAGGACCTCCGGGACATTGAAGTGAAGTAGATCGGCTCACCACGAAGGCACGAAAAACGAGCAAAGCCACGAAGCTGAGCAATTCGGCTTCGTGGTCTTTGCCTTTTCGTGCCTTCGGGGTGGGGTTTATTTCTTCCGGTCGTGCGCCAGGATGATCAGCTCCCGGAGCGTCTTCGCCATGGTGATGGCGCTGACGCCGCTGGAATCGTAGTGGGGTGCCAGCTCCAAGCAGTCGATGCCCACGAGGCGCTTGCCGCGGAAGAGTTTGAGGCCCGCCATGAGGGTGGCGTAGTCGATGCCGCCGGGCTCGGGGGTACCAGTGCCGGGGTAGAGACTGGGATCCAGCACGTCCATGTCCAGGGTGATGTAGAGGGGGCGGTCGCCCAGGCTCTCCAGGTGCGCGGCGATGGCCTCCTTGGTGAAGGGGCGGATGGTGTCGTGCTTCTGGGCGATCTCCCACTCCTCTTTGGAGCCGGAGCGGATGCCGAACTGCTTGATGCGCTCGTAGCCGTGCTCGTCGCCCAGGCGGCCCAGGAAGGTGGCGTGGGTCCACTCATCGCCCCAGAGGTCGGGGCGGATGTCCGCGTGGGCGTCGAAGTGGATGATGGCCAGATCGGGGTGCTCCTCCAGCGCCGCCTTGATCAAGGGGTAGGCCAGCAGGTGCTCGCCGCCGAAGGCGATGGGGAATTGCCCCTTGCCGCGAATCTCCCGCACGGCGGAGGCGATGTCGTCCAGGGTGCGCTGCTTCTGGCCCGGGGCCAGGAAGAGGTCGCCCATGTCCGTGAACTTGATGTCCATGAGGGTGCGCTGCTGGTAGAAGCTGAACTCCTCCATGCCGTAGGAGGCCTCCCGTACGGCGAAGCCCGCGAAGCGGCTCCCGGCCTTGAAGGAGGAGGTGCCATCCCAGCACACGCCAAAGAGGGCGATCTCGGCCTCCTCGGGCTCACAGGAGCCCAGGAAGAAGGGGGGGACCCATTCGTGTGTGTGGGACATGGCAGACCTCGGACCTGCCAGTTTACCGGTGCCCCATGACACCCCCAAGCCTTGAAACTGAGACAATGGCCGGATGAAGGTCATCGAAGGCAAGCCCCAGATGGAATACCCCGCCCGCGTCCCCCTCAAGGTGATCGGGCATGCGCACCTCCTGAAGGCGGAGATCGTCGCCCAAGTGATCGTGGCCCACCTGGGGCCCCAATCCGAGGGCGACCTCCAGGCGGGCGTGAACTGCAAGGGCGCCTACCTGAGCCTCACCTTCTGGGTGGTATTGCCGGACGAGCACGCGGAGCGGCCCCTGCGCGAGGCCATCCACAAGTTGCCCGGCGTGGTGATGCAGCTCTGACCTTCGGAACACGAGGCCCTCGAATCCGAAGGTCGAGTGACCAAGATCAACACTGAAGAGGCACCCGGGAACATTCGGGAGCTTCCCTTCAGGTGGGGTGACTCCGGGTTAAATTAAGGATTTTTAAATCCGGTTATCCCTTGTGCCCTCACCGGGACTCAGCTCTAATGGGACAAAATCGGCTCGTAGAAACGGCACCCTTTTTGTAAGCCCGCCAAATATAAGCATTCCCAGCGGGGCAGACGATTACCGTAAGGCTCGGTTCGTGACCTCGCTCACGGACAATGAACTCCACTATTCCGTTCAAGTCATGGCACACCCATGGACCCCGGCCATTCGGAGCGGGTACCTCACGGGGATGGCCAGAGGAGGCGACCCATGAAGTTCCGTAGTAATGCGGTCCTGCTAGCCACACTCGCTTCCGCCGCCGCGTGGGGGCAGGAAGTGAATGTGTATGGCACCACCCTGGCCCAGTTATGGAAGCAGGAGGCGGCGGGCTTCGACAAAAGCACCTATGCCCCGGCCACCCAGTTCCTGGGCGTGGATGCTGTCGGGCTCGGCAAGGACGAGATCTCCCTCCACCTGTTCGGCTGGGGTCGTACCGACCTGGCCGACCAATCCCGTTTCGAAGGGAAGAGCGGTGGCGAACTCACCTTCGGCTATCTGAAGTACAAGGCCCCCAAGGGAAACCTTGAACTCCAGGCCGGCCGCTTCACCGTGAATCAGGGCGTGGCCATCGAGCAGGTGGATGGCGCTTCCGTGCGGGCCGACCTCATCGGCGGCTTCACGGTGTCAGCCTTCGGCGGTCGCCCGGTCCTCTACAAGACCATCGACCTGGCCACCCAGAAGGAGTACGACCTCCAGCGCGACGTCATCTTCGGCGGCCGCATCGGGAAGCGCTTCTCCAAGTACGCCGAGATCGGCGTCTCCTTCGTGCAGGATGGCACCACCCCCGCCAAGGACCTGACCACCGCCAACACCACCGATTACACCCGGCGCCAAGTGGCGGCCGATGTCCGCTTCATGCCCACCACGGCCATCGACTTCAATGGCCGCACGGTCTACGACGTGGCCCACCACATCGCCGGCCCCGCCGGTTCCGAAGCCGACCCCAGCCGCATCGCCGAGCACGACTACAACCTGGGCGTGAAGTTCACGCCGATGTTCAGCCTCAACGGCACCTACACCCAGCGGAACTTCCGGGCCTACTACGCGGGCACCAACATGCCCAGCATCTTCAACCAGTACGAACCCGGCCGCTTCCGCGCCGAGGGCCTCGCCGTCACCATCGGATCGGCCACGTCCTGGGAAGGCATCCTCGACGTCAAGAAGACCGACCGCGAGAGCTACGGCCAGGCCACCCGCGTGGGCGGCGAACTCCGGTGGCGCCCCAAGGGCACCTCACTCCAGAGCGGCCTGGGCTACCACCGCATCTCGGCCGATGACGTGCCCTTCGCCGGCGTGCTCATCACCTCCTACGGGCTCTCCTACAAGGAGATCCGGGCGTGGGTGACCTACGAGAAGGGCAAGTTCACCGCCGCCGCCGACGCCATCCACCACAGCTTCAGCGACAAGCAGAACCCCAACCTCTACGGAAAGACCTCCGTCTATGAGGTGGTGGGTTCCTTGGGCTACCAGGCCGCCACCCATTTCAAGATCTCCGGCGATCTGAGCTACGGCGTCACCCCGCTCCTCCAGAAGGAGACCCGGGCCCTGTTCCGCGCCGAGTACCGCTTTGGCTTTGCCAGCAAGGGAGGCAAGTGATGTTCAAGAACCTTCTGCTCCGCGCGTCCCTCGTCATCTGTGTGGTGGGGATGGCCGCTTGCAGCCTCCTCTCCCCCGAGACGAGCGTGGCCCGCACCCATCCCGATGGCGTCAGCGGCAGCCGTCCCATGTGCACCGAGTGCCATGAGAACGAGCCCATGAAGGGCACCCTCAAGCTCTACGGCTCCTTCAACCACACCCCTGCCTTCGTGAAGGACCACAAGTTCGCCGCGAACCAGGACAACGGCACCTGCGCCACCTGCCACTCCCAGTCCTCCTGCGCCGATTGCCACCAGGGCAAGGGCGTCATGAGCCCCGCGCTCAAGCTGGCCGATCGCCCTGATCGCATGTCCCCCCACCGCGGCGGCTACCTCGCCCTGCACCGGGTGGAAGGCAAGATGGATCCGACGGGCTGCTTCAAGTGCCACGGCCGGGCCAACAACCAACTCTGCACCCAGTGCCACACCAAGTAGGAGGGAGGATCACATGAGCGCCCCACGGATCTTCCGCACCTGCCTTGTCCTCGCCATGGGCCTCCTCTTCTGGGGCTGCGCGGGCAAGAGCACCGATGCCGCCCCCAAGTTCGAGAATGGCCAGCACCCCAAGGCCACTTGGCTGAACACCCACTGGTCCGAATACGCCAAGGCTCCCGACCAGTGCGGTTCCTGCCACGGCTCCGTCAAGGATCCCGCCAAGGCTGGCGGTGTCTCCGGTGTGAGCTGCTTCACCTGCCACCCCAACGGCCCTGGCCATCCCGAGGGTTGGGCTGCCGGTAACCAGCACGGGCGCCTCGGCGCCAAGGCGGCGGCCGGCGATTGGAGCGGTCTGGCCTCCTGCGCCCGTTGCCACGGCGCGAACCTCACCGGTGGCCTCACGCCCGTCTCCTGCAAGAGCTGCCACGTGAAGGCCCCTCACCCGAGCCTCCCCTGGCGGAACGCCGACCCCAACCTCTCGAACCATGACGGCGTGGACATCACCAACGCGCCCGAGTGCTTCAAGTGCCACGCCGCCGGTTCGGTCAACAATCCCGTCGGTTTCCCCGCCACACCCCCCACTCCTGGGGCGACCCCCGGTTGCTACAACAACACCATGTGCCACGACCGGAATCCCTGAGGGAGGTGTCAGATCGATTCATTGGCATCACAACTCGAATTCAAACCTCTCACGTTCAACATCTAGAAGGGAGATCGATCCATGCGATACAAACCTCTAAGCAGTCTCTGTGGGGTGATGGCCAGCGCCATCGTCGCACTGACGCTGGTCGGCTGTAACGGCAAGACCGGCGCCGCCGGCGCTCCGGGTACCAACGGCACCAACGGCAACAATGGCGCCTACGCCTTGGATGCCACCACCCTCTCCACCGCGGAGTGGGAGGAGCTGTCCCTCAAGGCCACGGTCACCAAGGCCGCCGTCACCGCCGGCAAGCCCGTCGTCGACTTCACCGTCGTCGACCAGCACAACACGCCCCTCAAAGGCCTCGGCTACACGGGTCAGAACCCTGCCTCTGACCTTTACCCTGTTTTCGCCAACATGGGCTTCAGCATCGCGAAGCTCGTTCCTGCCAGTGGCGGCGCCCCCAGTCGTTGGGTTAGCTACATCGTCACCGGCAACCCCACCCTGGCCGCTCCCACGACTTGGGTTCCCACCCGCCCCACCACCGATAGCATCGGCACCTTGGTGGATCACGGCGATGGTTCTTACACCTATACGTTCCGCCGCGACATCAGCCAGACCCAGGCCCAGCTCGACGCCTACACCTACACCGGCGCCAACGCGAAGGCCGACCTGGACAACGTCACCTACGATCCCAGCCTCACGCACCGCCTTACCGTGTACGTCGGCGGGGCAGCCCGCGGTTCAGGCAGCAACACGTCTGACCGCTCCAACACGGGCACTCCCAACATCCCCGTGAAGTTCCCCGCCAACGTGGCCTACGACTTCATTCCCTCCACGGGCGCCCCCATCACCGCCAGCAACGAGCGCCGCGACATCGTCGATGTCACGAGCTGCTTCAAGTGCCACGCCAAGTTCGAGTTCCACGGCGAAGGCCGCCAGGACACCCGGTACTGCGTGGTCTGCCACAACGACCAGCGCAAGTATGGTTATGCCAACGCGACTGAGCCCTTCAGCAGCACCACCGGCCAGCGCAAGATCGATGACAAGGCTGTGGGCGACTTCCCCTCCTTCATCCACAAGCTCCACATGGGTGAAGAGCTGACGAAGACCGGCTACCAGTACGCAGGCGTCCTCTTCAATGAAGTCACCTATCCCCAAGACCACCGCAACTGCACCACCTGCCACACCGCCTCCACCACCACGCCCCAGGGCGACAACTGGTTCAACAAGCCCAACCGCCTCGCCTGCGGCGGCTGCCACGACAACATCAACTTCGCCACGGGTGCCAACAGCAAGCCTGGCGGCGTCGCCCACGCCGTCCAGACCTCCGATGCCGCTTGCGCCGGCTGCCACACCCCGGCCGTGATCCAGACCGATCACATCCCCGTGGTCGTTCCCGATCCCAACAACATTTGGAACACCAACGGCACCAACAACAACACCAACGCCTCTTACGTGGCAGCCATCCTCAACAACCTGCCTCCCGGTGCCCACAAGGTCACTTGGGATCTGAAGACCGTCGCCATCAACGCCACCAACAAGCCTGAAATCACCTTCCGCTTCCTCAAGAACGGCACCCCGGTCGTGTTCAACACCTACGCCGCCGGTACCGTGACCGAGATGATGGACGGCTTCGTGGGTGGCCCCAGCATCTACATCGCCTACAGCGTTCCCCAGGACGGCATCGCCACCCCCGCCGACTGGAACGTCACCGCCAGCACCTACCTCAAGAACATCTGGCGTGGGGACGGCAAGGACATGCTCGGAAACAACCTGAGCGCCACCGCCGTGGCTACCCTCACGGGCCCCGATGGCACGGGCTACTACAAGCTCACCCTCACCGGTGTGAACGTGCCCGCCACCGCCAGCATGATCACCGGCGGCATCGGTTACACCTATGGCCTCACCTCCACCCAGCCGCTCACCCAGATCGATCTGGCGGCCTATCCCTACACCAACCCCAGCACCAGCACCGCCGCCACCGGCGCCGGCGCTGCCAAGAACCAGGGCGGTTTGGCTGTTCCCGCCCCCAACGTCAACAAGCTCGTCAGCGGCACCCTGCCCGCCGGTTTCGCGGCCCAGGCTTCCCGCCGCGCCATCGTCGCCAACTCCAAGTGCAATGACTGCCACGGCGCCCTGGGTGTCTTCACCTCCAAGGCCTACCACGCCGGTCAGCGCAACGACGCCACCACCTGCGAGTTCTGCCACAACGGCCAGCGCGTCAACTCCGGTTGGGGCGTGAATGCCAAGGACTTCGTCCACGCCATCCACGGCGCGGGCAAGCGGGCCAACAAGTTCTCGTGGGAATCCAACGCGGGCGACACCTACTGGAAGGTCACCTACCCCGGTGTCCTCAACAACTGCGAGGCCTGCCACCTGGCCGGCACCTATGACTTCGGTCGGGCTTCCAACGCCGCCGCGGTGCCGAACCTCCTGTGGACGACCGTGGCCACGGGCACCACGCCCAACCCCATGAACGTCGTGATCACCGGCAACGAGACCATCCCCGGTGTCTACTGGTCGCAGTTCTCCAAGACTGCCGCCGCCGCCGCCAATGGTGGTATCCCCGAGGGCTACGCCTTCGGCAGTGGCTTCAGCTACAACGCCAACACCAACGTGGCGACTCCCGCCGCCGGCACCACCCTGGTGAACTCGCCCTACGTCGCGGCCTGCTCCAACTGCCACGACAGCTCCCTCGCGATCGAACACATGAAGACCAATGGCGGTTCCTTCTACGCCAGCCGGGCTTCCGTGCAGACCGCGGGCGTCTACACCAAGCAGGAACAGTGCTTCCTCTGCCACTCCGCCGGCAAGATCGCCGATACGGAAAAGGTGCACATGAACTTCAAGTAATGTCCCCTCCGGGGCCCGGTTCACCAGGCCCCGGAACGCACTCCTGATTCCCATCACGGCCCGGGCCTTCCTGCCCGGGCCGTTTTGCGTGGCTTGGATCACGATGCCTTCCAGTTGTGACCACCGCGCGGGCGGCTTCCCACGCAAAGCCCTTAAACTCAAGAAGGTTGGAGGAACACCATGTGGCTTGACCGAACGCAAATCGCGACCCTGTCCCTGCTCGTCTCACTCTCCGGCATCCTCTCGGCGCAGGAGGCCAAGCCCGCGACCCCCGCTCTGGCCAGCCCCAGCGCGGAGGCCCCCAAGCCCGCCGCCCCCAAGGCCAAGGTGAAGGCCAAAGCCAAGGCCAAGCCCGCCCCGGCGGACAATGCCGCCGTGAAGCCCGAAGTGGCCGCCCGCTCCAAGGTCCGCTCCAAGCAGCTTCAGGCCCAGAAGAAGGCCACCACCGTTCCCTTGGGTCCCCCCGTCGATGTCAACAGCGCCTCTAAAGAGGAACTCATGAAGCTGCCCGGCGTCACCGAGGCCTACGCGGACAAGATCATCGCCAAACGTCCCTACCCCACCAAGACCTACCTCATCCTTCGGGGCGCGATCCCCCACGCCGTCTACCTCTCGCTCAAGGGACGCATCGCCGCCGTCCCGAGACCCTGAGCCGTCGATCCCGCCATGCAAAGGGGGCCTTTCCGGGCCCCCTTTGCATGGCCTCGAACCCTAGGATTCAGTCGGAGCGATGACCTTGGCCGGGGGTCGGGGGAAGAACCGCAAGCCCGACCACCAAATCCGGAAGCGATCCAGGTAGAGGTAGATCACGGGCGTGGTGTAGAGCGTCAGCACCTGGCTGAAGAGCAGGCCGCCCACGATGGCCACGCCCAGGGGACGCCGCAGCTCGGAACCCGTGCCCGTGCCCAGGGCCAGGGGTAGGCCGCCCAGCAGGGCCGCAAGGGTGGTCATGGTGATGGGGCGGAAGCGCAGCAGGCAGGCCTGGAAGATGGCCTGATCCGGAGTCACGCCCTGCTTGCGCTCCACTTCGATGGCGAAGTCGATCATGAGGATGGCGTTCTTCTTCACGATGCCGATGAGCAGGATGATGCCGATGGTGGCGATCACGCTCAGATCGAGGCGGAAGAGCATCAGGGCCAGCAGGGCCCCCACGCCGGCCGAGGGCAGCGTGGAGAGGATGGTGATGGGGTGGATAAGGCTCTCGTAGAGCACCCCCAGCACGATGTAGACCACGAGGAAGGCCGCCAGGATGAGCAGGGGCATGTTGGCCAGGGAATCCTGGAAGGCTTGGGAACTGCCCATGTGCTTGCCGCGGATGGCCGAGGGCATGAAGATTTGCTCGCCCGCCTTGTCGATGGCCTCCACGGCCTGGCCCAGCGCCACGCCGGGCGCCAGGTTGTATGAGATGGTCACGGCCGGGGATTGGCCCTGGTGGCTCACGGAGAGGGGGGCCGTGCGGCGGTCGTAGCGGCAGAAGGCACTGAGAGGCACCAACTCCCCCCGGCTGCTGCGCACGTAGATGGCTTGGAGCGTGTCCGGGTCCTGCCAGAACTTCGGCTCCACGCCGAGCACCACGTGGTACTGGTTCATCTCGGTGTAGATGGTGGAGACCTGCCGCTGGCCGAAGGCGCTGTAGAGGGTGTCGTCGACCTGCCGGGGCGTCACGCCCAGGCGGGAGGCCGTGTCCCGATCGATGACGAGGCTCGCCTGCAGCCCCTGATTCTGCTGATCGGTGCTGATGTCCGCGATGAGGGGCATGGATCGCATCTTCTGGACCATCTTCGGGCCCCACTCGAAGAGGTCCTTGGAATCGTCGGCCTGCAACGTGTACTGGTACTGGGCCCCGGTGGGCCGGCCCCCGATGCGGAGGTCCTGCACGGCCTGGAGGAAGAGGCTCGCTCCAGGTACCGTGCCCAGCTTGGGCCGGAGGCGGGCGATCACCATGTCCGCGGTCACCCCTTTGCGCTGCTCCCAGGGCTTCAGCGCGATGAAGCAGCGCCCCGAGTTGGTGGCCGAGCCGCCGCCCAGGAACACCATGACGTTCTCCACCGCCGGGTCGCTCTGCAGGATCGCCGCGAAGCGGTTCATGCGCTCCTTCATGGCCTGGAAGGAGGTGCTCTGATCCGCCTGGATGCTGCCCGCCAGGCGACCCGTGTCCTGCTGGGGGAAGAAGCCCTTGGGCAGCGCCACCCAAAGCACGATGGAGGCGACGACGGTGAGCACCCAGGCCATGGCCGTTTGGAAGGGATGCTTCAGCACCCAACGAAGGGTGCGCTCGTAGAAGCCGAGGATCGCCTGGAAGCCCCGCTCCGTGGCCTGGAAGAACCGCCCGTGCCGCTCCTCGGCCGCGGCGCGCAACAACCGGGCGCTCATCATGGGCGTGAGGGTGAGGGAGACCACCATGGACATGGCGATGGCCACGGACAAGGTGACTGCGAATTCCCGGAAGAGCCGCCCCACGATGCCGCCCATGAGCAGGATCGGGATGAACACCGCCACCAGGGAGATGGAGATGGATACCACGGTGAAGCCGATCTCCTTCGCGCCCTGGAAGGCCGCCGCCATGGGCGGCACCCCCTCTTCCACGTGGCGCATGATGTTCTCCACCACCACGATGGCGTCGTCCACCACGAAGCCCGTGGCCACGGTGAGGGCCATGAGGCTGAGGTTATCGATGCTGTAGCCCAGCAGGTACATCACCCCGAAGGTGCCGATGAGGGAGATGGGCACCGCCACGCTGGGGATGAGGGTGGTGCGGGCGCTGCGCAGGAAGAGGAAGACCACCAGGATCACGAGGGCCACGGAGATGAGCAGCGTGCGCTCCACCTCCATCACCGAGGCCCGGATGGTGCGGGTGGTGTTGAGCACCACTCGCAGGTCCATGGTGGGCGGCAGCGAAGCCTGCAACTCCGGGATGAGGGCCTGCACGCGATCCGCGGTTTCGATGATATTGGCGCCGGGCTGCCGGAAGATGATGAGGAGGATGGCGGGCTTGCCATTGGCGAGGCCCGTGGCCTGGACGTTCTCCAGGCCGTCCGTCACCCGGGCCACGTCCCCCAGGCGCAGGGCGGCGCCCTTCTTATAGGACACGACGAGGGGGATGTAGTCCTTGGCGCTGAAGAGCTGATCCGTGGCCTGGATGCTCCACGTCGTCTGCCCATTGGCGAGGCTGCCCTTGGGTTTGTTCACGTTGGCCGTGGCCAGGGCCGCACGGATCTCCTCCAGGGCCACGCCCTTGGCGTTGAGATCCCCCGGGTTCACCTCCACGCGCACCGCCGGCAACGCGCCACCCCCCACCACCACCTGCCCCACGCCGGACACCTGGGCCAACTTTTGCTGGAGGATGCTGGAGGCCAGGTCGTAGAGTTTGCTGCGCTCCACCAGCTCCGACGAGAGGGCCATGAGCATGATGGGGGCATCGGAGGGGTTCACCTTCCGATAGGAGGGGTTGCTGGGGAGCCCGGCGGGGAGCTGGCCCCGGGCCGCGTTGATGGCCGCCTGCACATCCCGGCCCGCCGCATCCACGTTGCGATCCAGATCGAATTGGAGCGTGACGTTGGTGGAGCCCAGGCTGCTCACGGAGGTCATCTCCGTCACGCCCGCGATGCGCGAGAACTGACGCTCCAGGGGCGTCGCCACGGAGGAGGCCATGGTCTCGGGGCTGGCCCCCGGCAGACCCGCCTGCACCTGGATGGTGGGGAACTCCACCTGGGGCAGCGGCGACACCGGCAGGAACTTGTAGGCCAACGAGCCCGCCAAGGCGATGGCCACCGCCATTAACGTCGTGGCCACCGGTCGGCGGATGAAGGGGGCCGAGAGGCTCATGGGGCCTCGGTGGGTTGGGGCTCCGGCAGGGTTTCACGGCGGCCCCGCCATCGCCGCGCCAGCCGATCGAAGGCCAGGTAAATCACGGGGGTGGTATAGAGCGTGAGCGCCTGGCTGAGGATGAGGCCGCCCACCATGGTGATGCCCAGAGGGCGCCGCAATTCGCTGCCGATGCCGGAACCCAGGGCCAGGGGGATGCCGCCGAAGAGGGCCGCCATGGTGGTCATCATGATGGGTCGGAAGCGCAGGAGGCAGGCCTGGTAGATGGCCTCCTCGGGTGCTTTGCCGCCCTGACGTTCCGCCTCCAGGGCGAAGTCGATCATCATGATGCCGTTCTTCTTCACGATGCCGATGAGCAGGATGATGCCGATGAGGGCGATGACGCTGAAATCCGTACGGGACACGATGAGGGCCAGGATGGCCCCCACACCCGCCGAGGGCAGCGTGCTGAGGATGGTCACGGGGTGGATGGTGCTCTCGTAGAGCACCCCCAGCAGAATGTAGACCGTGATCAGGGCCGCCAGGATCAGCAGGGGCGCATTGGTGAGGGAGGCTTGGAAGGCCTTGGCGGTGCCGATGAACTCCGAGCGGATGCTCATGGGCATGTCCATGTCCTGCTTCACACGGTCGATGGCCTTCACCGCCTCGCCTAGGCTCACGCCCCGGGCCAGGTTGAAGGACACCGTGGCCGCGGGGAACTGCCCTTGATGGTTGATCACCAACGGCGCGGCGGCGGTCTCGATGCGGGCGAAGGCGCCCAGGGGCACGGGCTTCCCCGCTGAGGATTTGAAGTAGATGCTCTGCAGGTTTTCCGGATGCTGGCGGAAAGCCGGGGGCACCTCCAGCACCACGTGGTACTGGTTCAGCTGCGTGAAAATCGTGGAGATCTGGCGCTGGCCAAAGGCGTTGTAGAGGGCATCGTCCACCATCTGGGGCGTGATGCCCAGGCGGGAGGCGGAGGCCCGATCGATGACCACCTTCGCCTGCAGACCACCGTTCTGGAGGTCGCTGGCCACATCGCGCACCTCGGGGCAAGCCCGCAGGTGCTCCACGAATTGCGGGACCCACTGGTTCAGCTCCTTGGAATCCGCATCCTGCAGGCTCATCTGGTACTGGGTGCGGCTGACCCGATCCTCCACCGTGAGGTCCTGCACGGGCTGGAGGAAGAGCTGGATGCCCGGAATCTTGGCCAGCTCCGGCCGAAGGCGCCGGATCACGTCGCCGGCCCCGAGACCGCGTTCCTCCAGCGGCTTGAGGTTGATTTGGATGCGGCCGCTGTTGAGGGTGGTGTTGGTGCCATCCACCCCGATGAAGGAGCTGAGGCTCGCCACGGCGGGATCCTGGAGGATCACCCGAGCCAGGGCCTGCTGCCGCTCGGACATGGCCTGGAAGGAAACCGTTTCTGGCGCTTCGGAAACGCCCAGCAGCACACCCGTGTCCTGCACGGGGAAGAAGCCCTTAGGCACCCACGCGTAGAGCAGCACCGTGGCCAGCAGGGTCGCCCCCGCCACGTAAAGGGTGGCCTTCTGCCGCTGGAGCACCCACTGGAGGGTGCGGTCGTAGAAGGCGAGGGTCTTATCGAAGACGCGCTCCGAGGCCTGGATGAAGCGATTGTGATGCGCCTCCTGCCCGGGCACGTGGGGCTTGAGCAAAAAGGCGCACATCATGGGCGTGAGCGTGAGGGAGACCACCGCCGACACGAGGATGGTGATGCTCAGGGTGACGGCAAATTCCCGGAAGAGCCGCCCCACGATGTCGCCCATGAAGAGCAAAGGGATGAGCACCGCGATGAGGGAGACCGTGAGGGAGAGGATGGTGAAACCGATCTGGCCCGAGCCCTTCAGCGCCGCCTCAAAGGGGGGCACGCCCTCCTCGATGTAGCGCATGATGTTCTCGATCATCACGATGGCGTCGTCCACCACGAACCCCGTGGAGATGGTGAGGGCCATGAGCGTGAGGTTGTTGAGGCTATAGCCAAGTAAGTACATGGCCCCGAAGGTGCCCAGCAGCGACAGCGGCACCGCCACGCTGGGGATGATGGTGGCGGAGAGGGTGCGCAGGAAGAGGAAGATCACCATCACCACCAGGGCGATGGTGAGGATGAGCTCTAACTCCACGTCCTCCACCGAAGCGCGGATGGTGGTGGTGCGATCCGTGAGCACCTGCAGCTTCACGGAACTGGGCAGACTGGCCTGGAGCTGGGGCAACAGCGCCTTAACCCGATCCACCACCGCGATGATGTTGGCGCCGGGCTGCCGCTGAATGTTGAGCACCACGGCAGGCACCACCGTTCCGGGGCCCTTCTCCTCGGTGTGGCCGATCCAGGCCGCCTGCTTGGCGTTCTCGGCGCCATCCAGGATGGTGGCCACGTCCGAAAGGCGGATGGGGGAGCCGTTCCGGTAGGCGATGACGAGGGGCTTGTACTCCTCCCCGGATTGCAGCTGGTCGTTGGCCCCGATGGCGTAGGACTGGAAGCGCCCATCGAAGTTGCCCTTGGCCCGGTTCACGTTGGCCTGGCCGATGGCCAGGCGGATGTCGTCCAGGGTGAGGCCATGGGAGGCCAGGGCCGCGGGGTTGGCCTGGATGCGCACGGCGGGCTTCTGCCCGCCGCCGATGCTCACGAGACCCACCCCCGGCAGCTGCGAGATCTTCTGCGCGAGGCGCGTGTCCGCCAGATCGTTCACCTTCGCCAGGGGCAGGGTGTCCGAGGTGAGGGCCAGGGTGAGGATGGGGGCGTCGGCGGGGTTGGTCTTGCTGTAGATGGGGGGATTCGGAAGATCCGGCGGCAGGAAGGTGCCTGCGGCGTTGATGGAGGCCTGCACCTGCTGCTCGGCCACATCGATGTTCAGATCCAGGTTGAACTGCAGCGTGATGAGGGAGCTGCCGTCGGAGCTGGAGGAGGACATCTGGTTCAGGCCGGGCAACTGGCCGAACTGCCGCTCAAGGGGGGCCGTCACCGCCGAGGCCATCACTTCCGGATTGGCCCCGGGATAGAAGGTAAGGATCTGGATGGTGGGGTAGTCCACCTGGGGCAGCGCCGACACGGGCAGCTGCCGGAAGGCGATGATGCCCATGATCAGCAAGCCCACCATCAGCAGCGACGTGGCGATGGGCCTTAGGATGAAGGGGCGGGAGAGGTTCACGCCCCGGCCTTCTTCGGGGCGGCTCCCAGCTGGTTCGGGACGACCTTCGCGCCGGGTTTCAGTTTGTCCACGCCATCGATGACGACGGCTTCGCCCGCGGTCACGCCCTTGGCCAGGGCGGTCTCCTCACCCACGGTGATCTGCACGGTGACGGTGCGCAGCTCCACCACCCCATCGGCCTTCACCACGTAGACGTACATGGCCTCCGGGCTCCGCTGCAGGGCGGCGGTGGGGATCACCACGGCGTCCTTCAGCACGTCCACCTGCAAGCGGGCATTCACGAACTGGTTGGGGAAGAGGGCCGAATCAGTGTTGGGAAAGAGGGCCCGCAGCTTCACGGTGCCCGTCGCAGGGTCGATCTGATTGTCCAGGGCCTCCAAGGTGCCGGCGGCGAGCCGGCTGGACATGTCGCGGTCGAAGGCTTCGACGGCCAGCTTCTTCCCGCCCTGCATGACCCGCTGCACGTGGGCCACCTGATCCGCTGGCAGGGTGAAGACCACGGAGATGGGCTGGGTCTGGGTGATGGTGACGAGGCCGTTGGGGTCGCTGGCGCGCACGGTGTTTCCCAGGTCCACGGCGCGCAGGCCCACCCGCCCGGAGATGGGGGCGGTGACGCGGCTGTAGACGAGGTTCAGCTTGGCGCTCTCCACGGTGCCCTGGTCGCTCTTCACGGCGCCCTCGAACTGATTCACCACCGCGGTCTGCGCATCCAGCTGCTGCTGGGGCAGGATGCCCTGCTTCACCAGGGATTCGATGCGGCGAAGGTCCATGGTGGCGTTCTTGAGGGAGGCCTCGTTCTTGGCGCGCTGGCCCTCCGCCTGCATGAGCTGGATCTGGAAGGGCCGGGCATCGATCTCCGCGAGGACTTCGCCCTCGCGCACGAACTGGCCTTCCCGGAAGGGCAGCTTCACGATCTGGCCATCCACGCGGCTGCGCACCACGGCGGTGCTCAGGGGCGTCACGGAGCCGAGCCCCGAGAGGGCCACGGGCATGTCGGCCTTCCGCGCGGTGGCCACGGTCACGGGAATGCCGCGGCCCCCCTTCGCCTCCCCTGCCCCGCTTCGGCAGCCCAGGCCGAGCACCGCGAGGGCACCCAGGATCAAAACGCGCCCAGGGATTGAAGCAGTACGGGAATCCGCGGAATCAGGCTGCATGGCGATCGGAACCTTTCAGGGCAGAGGTCCGCGCAGGGCTTCCCCACCCCCTTCAGGCCTCAACCCTCGAGTTTAAGGGGTTCCGGGCATCTACGCCCCCGCGCATTGGCCCCTGGTTCCGCCCCAGACAGGCCGCGGGCCCCGCCGGAATGGACGGGGCCCGCAGGTTGCGACGGAATCCTTACTTCTTGGCTTTGGCGGAGGCCAGCTTGCCGCCTTCGGTCAGGGTTTTCAGGGCCAGCTGGCCCTGGCGGCCGTAGTCGATGGCCTCGGCCAGGATGCGGGCGGCCTCCTGGGGGGCGTGGAAGCCCATGGAGTTCTCGGCGTTCACGAAATCCGTGCGCCACTGGGCCTTGCGCTGGAGTTCGAAGATCGGCGCCAGTTTGGCGTCGTCCATGCCCGCCTTCTTGGCGGCTTCGAGGTCGTTGATGAGGGCCACCACGGCATCCTCGGCGCGGTCCATGAGGGCCTTGGTGCGGTCCTGGATCGTCGCCACGCGGGCCTTCAGCTCCTCCTCGGGAAAGCGGTGGCAGGTCTGGCAGGCGCGGGAGATGTTGAGCAGCGGGCTCTTCACGTGGTGGTCACTGATCTTCAGCGCCCCCTCGCGGACGTAGGGCATGTGGCAGTCAGCACAGGACACGCCGGAGCGGGCGTGGATGCCCTGGCTCCACATCTCGAACTCGGGGTGCTGGGCCTTGAGCACTTCGGCGCCGGTCTTGCCGTGCTTCCAGTCGAAGAAGCGGTGGCCGTCCGAGAACTTGTATTCGTCGTAGGTGGCTTCGATCTGCTCCACCTTCAGGCCCTTGTTCCAGGGGAAGAAGAGGGTGGCCTTGGGGCCGCAGTAGTACTCCACGTGGCACTGGCCGCACACCATGGAGCGCAGCTCCTGGCGGGAGGCATCCCGGTTGGCGTCGTAGGCCGTGGCCTTATCGCCCTTGCGCCACTTCTCGATGGAGGGGAGGTGGGGCACGGGTTCCGCGCTGGCCGCCAGGGCGGCGATGCCGCGGATGAAGCCGGGCTTCGTCACGCGCAGGCCCATATTCTTGGGATCGTGGCAATCGATGCAGGCCACGGGGTGCTGCACGAGCTTGGTGGCCTCGCCGTAAGGCATCTTGCACACGGCCTCGAAGCCGGCCATGAGCTGGGCCTGGCCATTGGCCGAGGTGAAGGGTTCATCCAGCTTCCCGGGGGCCCCGTTCTTGAGGCCCTGCTCGCGGAACGCCACGGTGTTGGAGGCGTGGCAGTGGAGGCAGGAGCCGGGCTGCTTGCGCTCGGTGACGCGCTTGGTGACGCGCTGGTCATCCAGCATGTAGGCGTGGCCCTGGCGCTGGTTGAAATCGATGGCGAAGGCGTAGCCATCGAAGATGCTCACCAGGCGCGGATCCTCCTGGATGCGGCTCTTGGGCATGCCCTCGCTGCCAGCGCCGCCGTACTTGGTGGAGTACTTGTCGGCGGTGCGCAGGTAGCCGTCGTACTGACGGGGGAAGTTCTTGCCCCAGATGGCCGGATCCACGGTGGTCTCATCCAGCCCGACCACGTTGAGGTTGGTCTGCTTGGCCTCGGCCTTCCGGTTGGAGACGTTGGCGTAGAGTGCCATCACCAGGATCGTGGCGAGGGCCGCGCCTGCGGCCACGAGGCCCATCCTCACGGTGGGTCGGGAGAGGAAGGGGGCTTGGTTGTCGGTCATGGGGACCTCCTCCAGCTGGGGTTCGGGATTCGGGGGATTCGGAACAGGTTCAGGCAGGATCAGCGGCGGGGACCATGGCCCACGTCCCCGTGGCAGCGGACGCACCCATAGAGGTCGGCCTTCTGCGTGGGGTCGGAGGGCACGCCCAGGGTGCCGTGCGCGGTGATCTCACCCGTGAGTTCGCCGTGACAGCGGATGCAGTTGTTCTCCAGGACTTCGGCGTTGCCCGGCTTGATGCGAATGGGCTCCGCGAAATCCTGGAAGGTGAAGGCCTTGGAGTGGTGGTACCCGTTGCTGGCCTTCACGTAGAACTTCATGACCACGTTCTCGTGGGGCAGGTGGCAGTCGTTGCACACGGCCACCGCGTGGTGTGAGCTGTGGCGCCATCCGTCGTACTGCTCCTGCATGATGTGGCAGTTCACGCACACCGACGGATCGTTGGACAGGTAGGACGTCCCGTTCGCCGTGATGAAGGTGAAGAGCCCGGACCCCACGAACAGCCCCACCAGCAGGCTGGCGACGAGGCTCAGGGGGAGGAGGGGGAATTTTCCTCTCACGGCGGATTCCTCAGGATGCGGAAACGGGGCGAAGGGAGTATCCCTCCAGAACCACTCGACGACCAGCGTTCCAAGCCTGTGAATCATTGACCTGGGACACAAGCCAGTATGAACAGGTATCCGGACCAATCAATCCGAAAATGACTTCCATCACAGGCGTTGGGGCGTTCTGATCCAGCGGCGTCAAACCCCGAATGCGCCCGAAACAGAAGGGGCCGCCCCCAGGCGGCCCCTTCCAGGTCACATCGCCAAATCAGGGACGCAGCGTGCCCTTTACGCGCCCCTTCCTGGGGCGCGCCCTTCGGGCCATGCCTCCGGCATGGTAGGCCTTCGCTCCTGCTGCGGCCTCATGCGCGGATAGGGGATGGTTTCGCGAACGTGCGATCTGAGCCGTAGCGGGTCGCGCCGCAGGCTCAAGTCGAGCCGGGGCTTGCCCTGGCGAGGCTGCCGCCCGCGATCGCAAGCCGCAGGCGCAGCGGGAGCGGAGATAGGTCGAGGGCTACGGTCGCAACGTGCCCATCATGCGGGGATAGGGGATGGTCTCGCGAACATGCGATCTGAGCCGTAGCGGGTCGCAAAGCAGGCTGCGGGGCAGCCTGCGGCGCGGGGACCCGCAGGCTCAAGTCGGGCCGGGGCTTGCCCCGGCGAGGCTGCCGCCCGCGATCGCAAGCCGCAGGCGCAGCGGGAGCGGAGATAGGTCGAGGGCTACGGTCGCAACGTGCCCATCATGCGGGGATAGGGGATGGTCTCGCGAACGTGCGGCAGCTTGCAGATCCAGGCCACCGCCCGCTCCAGGCCCATGCCGAAGCCCGCGTGCTGCACGTTGCCGTAGCGGCGCACGTCCAGGTACCACTCGTAGTCCTTCTGATCGAGGCCGTGGTGCTTGATCTGCTCCAGGAGGTAGTCGAGGCTGGTGGCGCGCTCGCCGCCGCCGATGACTTCGCCGTAGCCCTCGGGGGCCAGCAGATCCGCGCCCATGGCCAACTCGGGGTTCTCCCGGTCGTACTCCATGTAGAAGGCCTTGAAGCTCTTGGGGAAGCGGTGCACCCACATGGGGCGGTCCATGGCGTTCATGAGAATGGTCTCGTCATCGTTGCCGAAGTCCTCGCCCCAGTTGATGTCGGAGCCCAATTCCTTCAGCTTCTCCACGGCCTCGGTGTAGCTCATCTTGCCGAAGCCCTCGCGCAGGGCCAGTTCCAGGGGCGCCGTGTCGCGCTCCAGGATCGCCAGTTCCTCCTGCTTCTCCGCGAGAACGCGCTGGAGGATGAACTTCACCATGCGCTCGCCGAGCACCATCACATCGTCCAGGCCGGCGAAGGCCATCTCGGGCTCCACCATCCAGAACTCCGTGAGGTGGCGGCGGGTCTTGCTTTTCTCGGCCCGGAAGGTGGGGCCGAAGCAGTACACCTTGCCGAAGGCAGGCACGCCGGGCTCCTGGTAGAGCTGGCCGCTCTGGCTCAGGAAGGCGCTGCCCTCATGGAAGTAGTCCGTCTCGAAGAGGTTCGAAGTGCCCTCGCAGGAGCTGGGCGTGAGGATGGGGGCGTCCAGCAGGGTGAAGCCATCGCCATCGAAGAAGTCGCGGATGGCCTTCACGATGGTGTGTCGGATGCGGATGATGGCCCACTGGCGCTTGGAGCGCAGCCAGAGGGTGCGGTTCTCCATGAGGAATTCGATGCCGTGGTCCTTGGGGGTGATGGGGAAGTCCACGCTTCCGCCGATCAACTCCAGCTTCTTCACGAGGATCTCGGGCTCCCCCGTCTTGGGGTGGGCCTTGACCTCGCCCTCCAGGGTGATGGAGCACTCCTGGGTGAGTTTGCCCGCCAGCTCGTAGCTGGCCTCGTCCGCGTCGTTGGCCCCGACCACGCACTGCACGAAGCCGCTGCCATCGCGCAGCTCCACGAAGCGGGTCTTGGAGGTGCGGGCATTGCGGACCCAGCCCCGGAGGGTGACGGTCTCACCCAGGTGGGATTTCAGATGGCGGATTTCGACAAGGGGGGCGCCCACAGAGACTCCAGCGGAATCCTCCATTGTGCCCCAGACGGCGGCTCGGTGCCTCAGGCCTCGTGATGGCCCTCGTCCCGCAGCCGGGCCCTCAGCAACCCCTGCATGCCCTGGAGGTGGTGCAGCACCCGCTCCAGCTTCTGCCGGGAGATGTCCTGGAACTGCACGGTGCCGATGAGTTCGAACACGGAATCCTGGATCGATTGCCCGGTCTTCTCCAGCTCCGCGACCTTGGATTCGTGGCCCTTGAGACGCCCCAGGGCGGCCTCCTGCTTGAGGTACACGATCTGCTGGAAGGTGCGGTCCGTGAAGGCGAGCATCTCCTCCACCTTCCCCAACACCTTGTCCATCTCCTGCTCGGTGAACTTCAGGCTCTCTTCGATCTGGGGAATGATCTTGCGGGCCGGATCCCCCGTGTCCTTGGCGGGGGCCAGGGCCAGCAGGTTCTTGAGGCCCTCGTCCATGCGTTGTTCCAGGCTCAGGCTGGCCAGCGCCTCGGCGCCCCGGCCCCGCACGGGGCCCAGGGCCGCCACGAGGGCTGGATCCAGCTCAGCGATGACCCGCTCCGCCTGCAGAATGAAGCCGCAGACCCAGGCGCCCTCCATGCCGGCCAGCAGGCGGCTGCCGGGCATGAGCTGTTCGGGCAGCACCGTGGTGACGCTCTCCACGCCGTCCACGAGCACGGCCGCGGGCGGACCCGCCAGATCCAGCACGAGGATGAAGGTGCCCTTGGTGCTCTCCAAGGGAGGCAATCCCATGCGGGTGCGCAGGCTGATGACGGGAATGACCCGGCCCCGGAGGTCCAGGATCCCCTCCACCGCCCGGGGCATGTGGGGCAATTTGTTGAGTTCGCGCCAGGGCACGATCTCCGCCACCCGCTCCAGGGGCAGGGCGTAGGGCCGGCCCGCCACGAGGAAGGAGATGAACTTCCGGGGCAGCCCTTCCCCGGAGGCCCCGGGGGCCACACCCATCGGGGCGGTGGCAGCCAGGCTCATCGGGACTCCTGCACCGCCAACTGGAGCAGTTCGAGGGGATCCAGGATCAGCACCACGCCGCCATCGCCGAGGATGGACGCCCCGCTGATGCCGGGCAGACTGGCCAGGTAGGGGGCGAGGGGCTTGATCACCACCTCCTGCCGCCGCACGAAGTCATCCACGATGATGCCCATGCGCCGACCCGCAGCCGTGATCACCACGATGCTGTAGCCCTCTTCCTCGGACACGGTGTTGGAGCTTTGGAAGCGGAGCAGTTCCTTCAGTTCGCTCACCCCCAGCACTTCGCCGCGGAGGTTGATGGCCTTCCTCCGGGTGAGGTGTGAAAGGGCTGAGGGCGGAATAATGAGCGTCTCCTCCACCGCCGTGCCGGGGATGGCGAAGACCTGCTCGCCCGACTTCACCAGCAGCGCGTCGATGATGGCCAGGGTGAGGGGAAGCTTGATGGTGAAGATGCTGCCCTTGCCCACGTGGCTGCGGACGCTCACCGTGCCGTTGAGCTTGCGCACGTTGCTGCGCACCACGTCCATGCCCACGCCGCGGCCGCTGATGTCGGTGATCTTGGCGGCAGTGCTGAAGCCCGGCAGGAAGATGAGGTCCACGGCCTCGTCGTCCGTCATGGCGTCGTGGCGTTCCTGGGTGAGCAGGCCCTTTTCCAAGGCCTTGCCCTTGATGATGGCGGGATCGATGCCTTTGCCGTCGTCCTCTATCTCCACGATCACAGAGTCGCCTTCATGGCGGGCCCGCAGCACCACGGTGCCGTTTTCCGCCTTGCCGCGGCCAGCGCGGACGTCGGGCATCTCAATGCCATGGTCCGCGGAGTTGCGGATGAGGTGGATCATGGGATCACCGAGTTCCTCGATGATGCTCTTATCGATCTCGGTGTCCTCGCCGATCATCTGCAGCTCGATCTTCTTGCCGCTGGCCTTCGCGAGGTCGCGCACCATGCGGGGGAACTTCGAGAAGACCGTCTTCACGGGCACCATGCGGATGCCCAGCACGGAGGCCTGGATGTCCTTGCTCACGCGATCCAGGTAGACGGAGGCGTGGGCCAGTTCCTTGGTCGTCTCCACGGCGTCCGGCGGAAGCGCGGAGGCCCCCAGGCGCTCGATGAGGTGATTGATCATCGTCTTGCTGATGATCAGCTCCGCCACGATGTTCATGAAGTGATCGAGCTTGGACTGGCTGACCCGGATCGTGGACTCCGCCCCGCCCTTGCCCGCCTCATCGCTGTTCCGACGGCCGGTCTTGCGGCGGTCATCCGCCTCGACCTCCAT
Source organism: uncultured Solibacteraceae bacterium (assembly GCA_964617215.1). GTDB lineage: Bacteria > Acidobacteriota > Holophagae > Holophagales > Holophagaceae > JAFDVN01. The sequence continues at coordinate 563,568 of CAZTVL010000002.1, forward strand.
CGCGGGTTCCATGGTGGGTCCCGCCGCCACGGGGGGCGCGCCGTGGATCTCCTCCTTGGAGGCCCCCAGCTCATAGAAGTGCACCTGGGCATGGGTGGACAGGGGCTTGAAGGTCTTCTCCACTTCCGCCAGGGATTCCGAATGCTCGATCAGGAGCACCAGGTCGAAGTGGAATTCCTCGGGCTGGAAGGTGTGGAGATCCACGGGCCCCTTCAGCAGGGCTTCGCTGTGGAGGAGCTTGCCCACCAGTTCCACCATCTGGAACACGGAGAAGGGCTTGAAGTGGGACCGGTAGATGGAGGGTTCCAGCTCGAAGCGGATGGCCATGGCCTGCTTACCGGCGGACACCGCCTTCGCACCGGCGGCCTTGGCTTCCGGGGAGAGGGCCATCAGGGGCGCGGGCCAATCGATGGTCACCGTTCCGGCCTGGGTGGGGGCTGCGGCCCCCGCGGAAGCGCCACCACCACCTCGAAGGGCCTCGAGTCGCACCATCAGATCCGAGGTATCGGGATCTTCGGCCTTGCCATTCTTGTGGATGCGCACGGACACGTCGTTGACGAGCACCTTGAGCACGTCCGTGGTTTCGAAGAGCAGCTCCGTGACCTCGTCCGTCTGCTTCATGCGCCCCTTGCGGAGGTCATCCAGCACGTTCTCGCCGATGTGGGCGAGGTTCTGCACCTTGGTGAGGCCCAGGAAGCCGCTGGCCCCCTTGATGGTGTGCACCGAGCGGAAGATGGCGTTCAGGAGTTCCAGATCGCCCGGCGCCTCTTCGAGGGCGAGGAAGTTCGATTCGATCTGCTCGAAATGCTCCTGGGCTTCGGTGATGAAGTCTTCGTAGAAACTGGGATCGTCGAGCGCGAAATCACTCATGGTCAACCCTTCCGGCTCGCGCCCTGGAGACCCTGGAGGGACTGGGTCTCGGCGTCGGTGAGCAGGTCCCGGACCTGCAACAGGAAGATCATCCCTTCGCCCACCCGGGCGACCTTCTCGATGTACCGGTTGCCCGCCGCGGCGGAGAGGCGCGGGGGATCTTCAAAAGCTCGGCGCTCCACGGGGCGCACCTCATCCACGGCATCCACCACGAGGCCGGTGTACACTCCGCCGATGGAGCAGATCAGGATGCGGGACAGCCGGTTCCGCTCGATGCGCTCCAGGCCGAACCGGGTGCGGAGGTCCACCACGGGCATCACTTCGCCACGGAGGTTCAGCACGCCTTCCACGAACTGCGGGGCGCGGGGCACGGGGGTGATTTGGCCCACCATGATGATCTCGCGGACTTCCTGCAGCTTCATGGCGTAGCGCTCGGCGCCCAGCTGGAAGACCACCAGGTCCTCCTTCTCCTCGACTTCCATGGCCTTGCTGTCACGCAGGCCCAGGCCCTGGCCCAGGGCGCTGATCTTGGCCTGGTCATCGCCGGTGATGATGCGCATGACGTTGAGGAGGCCCACCATGCGGTCCTCCCGCAAAATGACGCCCTCCAGGTGCTCGGCCTCGGTCTCGCTGAGGGTCTGGGGCGCGGGCAGGAGCTTGTCGGGGGTGACGCGCAGGATCTCCTGAATGCGGTCCACCACGATGCCGATGGCCGTTTCCCCGAAGGAGACGAGCACCACCATCTCGGACTGCCGTTCCTCTTGCAGGCCCTGAACGGCCAACACGGCGGTGAGATCCACCAGGGGCAGCACCTGCTCCCGGAGGCAGATCACCCCCAGCACGTAGTCGGGCGCGTCGGGCACCTTGGTGACGGCGGGGATCTCGAGGATCTCCTCCACCTGCTCCAAGGCGATGCCGAAGCTCTCACCCCCCAGGGAGAAGGTGACGAAGGCGCGATCCTCACTGATCTCCTCGTCGCGGCCTTCCATGTCCATGCCGAACATGCCGGACGCGGCCATGGCATCGGCCCGGAGGGCGTCACGCTCCTGGAATTCGCTGCTATCCAGCAGTTTGGCCAGGTGGATGAGGGTGATGAGCCGCTTGCCCACGGTGACCATGCCGGCCAGGTATTCCGCCTGGACCCCCGCCACGAGGGGCGGCGTTTCCCGGAGGGTGAAGTCCTCGAGGCGCACGACCTCGCTCACGGCATCCACCTGGAGGCCCGTGGGTTCCCCCGCCAGGTCCAGCACGATGATGCGAGTGCGGGCCGTGGGGGCCGCTTCGGGCAGGTGGAAACGGCGGCGGCTGTCGATGACGGGGATGATCATGCCCCGGAGGTTGATCACGCCCAGGATGAAGCTGGGGGCGCCGGGCACGGGGCAGATGTCGGTGCGGGGGGTGATCTCCTGCACGCGATCGATGTCGATGCCGAACTCCACGCCATCCAGCACGAAGGTGACGAGCTGGCCCGAGGGCACCAGATCGTTGGCGAGCTTGGCTTGGGACTCAGCGACCGACATCTTCAGTCCTTCTTCTGCTGTTGCTTGAACGCCTCGATCACCGAGTCGGCGTGGGTCTTGTTCTCATCCGGCGTGGTGCCCGTGGTGGCGATGGTGCGGCTGAGGGACATCTGCCGCGCCTCGCTCTTCTCGCCCGTGCCCAGCAGATCGATGATGTAGTCGTGGATTTGGCGCAGGTGGTTGACGATGCGCTCCAGCTTCTGCCGCGTGATGTCCTGGAACTGCATGAGGTCCATGGCATCGAAGACCTTGTCCTGGATCCCCTTCCCCGCGGACATGATCTCGTGGAGGGCCTTCTGCACGCCGTCATCCTGGGACCCCGTGTGCTTCATCAGCTCCGTGATGAGCTGCTGTTGTCGGCCCACCAGCTGACCGATCTGGTCCAGCTGATCCATGACCTTGTTGCTCTCCCGCTCGGTGACCGCCGTGACGGTATCGATCTCGGCGATGACGTGCCCGCCCTTGTCCCGCTGGGGAGCGGTCTCAGGGATGGGCGTCACCGGGGCAGGGTGTGTGGATGGCGCGGCGGCCACGGGGGCCGCCGGTGTCTCGGCTTTCGCCTTGCCCTTCTTGGGTCCCTTCCCGCCACCGGCGAGTAGGGCGTCGATCTCGGACTGATCCATGGATCCCTCCCGGAGGCCTGCGATTCGAGCCCGCTCAGCCGAGCAGGGATTCGATCTTTTCCTTGAGGGTTTCGGGAGTGAACGGCTTCACCACGTAGTTGTTCACGCCGGCCTGGAGGGCCTCGACGATGTCCTCCTTGGCGGCGTTGGTGGTCACCATGAGGATGGGGATGCCCGGGTTCTGGCCGCGGACGGTCTTCACGAACTCCAGCCCATCCATCTCAGGCATGTTCCAGTCGGTGATGATCATCTCGACGCCGCCCTGGCCCAGCTTTTCCAGGCCGCCTTTGCCGTTCTCGGCCTCAACGACGTCGCTGTAGCCGATGCGGCCAAGGGTGTTGATGATGATGCGACGCATGGTCGAGGAGTCGTCAACCACCAGGATCTTCAAGGGAACCTCCGGGAAAAGCGGAACTTTTTAGGCTTCGGTTTGGGCGGACAGGGCGTCCACGAATCGCATCAGGGATGCAAGGTCATCGGGATACACGTTGCAGAACTTCACTCCGAGCTCAAATTGCCCGGAATCCATCTTTTCAACCCGCACCACCTCGCCCAGGGCGACCAGGGGACGGAGGTCGTTCTCGGCGGCGGAGCCGAAGCGGTCCTGGTGCTTGCCCCAGCCCGGCACGCGGATCTCCAGCTTGAGGAGCACACCCAGGGGCACCGCATGGGCGCTCTCCAGAAGGAGGCCTCCCCCTGAAACGTCCTTGTAATGGGCCATTTCCGCTTCGCCGGCCTTGTGGAAGCTGAGCTCACGGAAGCTGACCGACGCGTCGAGCGGGACTCTCTGGTAATTGCGGCGGTTCTGGGTCATGCGAATCCTCGATCCGGGCATCGTCCTGTGGGGCGCCAGACTTGAAAAATGGTGTTTTTGCCCATCTCCCTCCACGCCCCCTGGATCCAGGGGTGGCCAAGCCCTTCCCAAGGCGCCTAAACCTTCGGGAACGAAGCGGGACAGCCTCTGTAGGCCTTGATAGACTGGCCTTTGCCCGCAACCCTTCCGGAGGCTCCATGACCGGCCCCTGCCAGCTCGACCCTGCCCAGATGGAGGGCGCCCTCCACCGCATGGCCGGGGACGTGGCGGCCCGCCTGGGGGAGGACAACCTGGTGCTGCTGGGCATCCGCAGCCGGGGTCTCCCCCTGGCTGAGCGCCTGGGCGCCGCCCTTTCGAAGACCCTGGGCCGGGAAATCCCCGTGGGCGCCCTGGACATCACCCTCTACCGGGACGACCTCACGGAGCTCATCGGCGTGCCCATCGTGCGCCCCACGGAGATCCCCTTCACCCTGAAAGACCGCACCATCCTGCTGGTGGACGACGTGCTCTTCACGGGTCGCACCATCCGCGCCGCCCTGGACGCCCTGCTGGATCACGGCCGCCCCAAGACCGTGCGGCTGGCGGTGCTGGTGGATCGCGGCGGCCGGGAGCTGCCCATCCAGGCCGACTTCGCCGCCGTGACCCTGACGGTCACCGCCACCCAGCGCGTCTCCGTGAAGGTGAAGGAACTGGACGGGGAGGACGGCGTCTTCCTCGAATCTCGCGCCTAATCTCCTCCCGATCCGGTTTTGAAGGTCCCCCCATGAGCAGCGAACGCTACGTCTTCCCCCACAAGCACCTCCTGGGCATTGAACCCTTGGAGCCCCGGGACATCACGGCCCTGCTGGATCAAGCCCGGGCCTTCGAAGAGGTGTGCGAACGCACGGACATCAAGATCGTGCCCGCCCTGCGCAAGAAGCTCGTGGTGAACCTGTTCTTCGAGAACAGCACCCGAACCCGCAACAGCTTCGAGATCGCCCAGAAGCGCCTCAGCGCCGAGATCATCAACTTCGACGCCGATACCAGCAGCCTCGCCAAGGGCGAAACCCTGGTGGACACGGCCATGAACCTCGAGGCCATGCGCCCCGACCTCATCGTCATGCGGCATTCCGCCCCTGGCGCGCATGCCCTGCTGAGCCGCCACATGAAGGCCTCCATCGTGAACGCAGGCGACGGGGCCCACGAGCACCCCACCCAGGCCCTGCTGGACGCCTACACCCTGCGCAAGAAGTTCGGCAAGCTGGACGGCCTCAAGGTGGCCATCGTCGGCGACATCCGCCACAGCCGCGTCGTCCGCTCCAACATGTGGCTGCTCACCAAGATGGGCGCCAAGGTCACCCTCGTGGGCCCCCCCACCCTCGTGCCCCAGGAGCTCAAGGCCACCTGGCCCAGCATCGAGATCAGCCATGACCTCGACGCAGTGCTCCCCGAGCAGGACGCCATCATGATGCTCCGCGCCCAGTTCGAGCGTGGCACCGGCGCCTACATCCCCGGCCAAGGTGAATACTCCAAGTTCTTCCAGCTCAACCCCGCGAGGATGAAGCGCGCCAAGAAGGACGTCGCCGTCATGCACCCCGGCCCCATCAACCGCGGCCTCGAAATCACCTCCGACGTCGCCGACGGCCCCAACAGCCTCGTCCTCGACCAGGTGACGAACGGTGTGCCGGTCCGCATGGCCGTGATGTTCCTGCTGTGCCATCCGCATGGGGAACTGGTTCCCTAGGAACGCGAAGAGCGCGAAGAAAAGAGCGAAGAGCGCCAATGACCGATTTGATCCTCAAAGACGAGGTTTTCGCGGTCATCGGGGCTGCTTTGGAAGTGCATTCAATCCTTGGCCCAGGGTTCTTGGAAGCGGTATATGCCGAAGCCTTTGCCCGGGAGCTGCGCCGAAGCCGGATACCCTTCGAGCGGGAAATCAGCCTGCGCATTCAATACAAGGGTGAATACCTGGATAAGCGGTTCCAGGTCGACTTCCTCGCCTTTGACCGACTTGTCATCGAAATCAAGGCCATGGAGCGACTCGGGAATGCCGAACGCGCCCAGGTCGTAAACTATCTGAAGGCTTCTGATCTCGAAGTAGGCCTGCTCATCAACTTTGGCAGCCATCGCAAACTGGAATGGGAGCGCCTAGTCCACCAAGCCCCCACCTGACCCTTCTTGGCGCCTTCGCGCTTTTCTTCGCGCTCTTCGCGTTCCCAATAGGTCCCCATGATCCCTGGCCCAGTCACCCTCCTCATCCTTGACGGCTTCGGCGACGGGCCTCGCAATGCGTTCGATGCGACGCTGCGGGCGGGGATGACGCACTTGAACGAGCTGCGGGCAAAGTACGCATGCACGCAGTTGGAAACGAGTGGCGAAGCGGTGGGGCTGCCGGCCGGGCAGATGGGCAACTCGGAAGTGGGGCACATGACCATGGGCGCCGGGCGCGTGGTGTGGCAGGACCTCACCCGCATCGACAAGGCCGTGCGCGAGAACACGCTTCGCACGAATCTGGCCATCGCCGGCCTGCTCGCGGATCTCAAGGCTTCGGGCAAGCGGTTGCACCTGCTGGGCCTCGTCAGCGACGGCGGCGTGCACAGCCATCAGACTCACCTGGTGGCCCTCAGTCAGTGGGCCCAGGACATGGGCGTGCCCACGACGATCCATGCCTTCCTAGACGGCCGCGACACGGCCCAGAAATGCGCCGACGGATTCCTCCAGTGGCTGGGATTCCAGCTGCGCGGCTGCCCCCTGGTCACCGTGGGCAGTGTGCAGGGGCGCTACTTCGCCATGGATCGCGACAAGCGCTGGGAGCGCGTGGAGGCGGGCTGGAAGCTCATGGTGGATGGCGAGGCGCCCTTCCAGGCCGCCGATGCCCTCGCGGCCATCTCGGCCGCCTATGAACGCGGCGAAACGGATGAGTTCGTGAAGCCCACGAAGCTCGCGGCTTTCCACCCGATCTCGGATGGCGACGGGGTGCTCTTCTTCAACTTCCGCGCGGATCGCGCCCGGCAATTCAGCCACGCCCTCGTGAATCCCGCCTTCGACGGCTTCCAGGCGAAGCACCGCCCCACCGTGAAGCTCGTGACGCTCACGCAGTACGACGCGGCCCTGGAACCCTTCGTCACCGTGGCCTTCCCACCCCAGTCCCTCACCCACATCCTGGGCGAGGTGGTGGCCGAGCGGGGCGGCAAGCAGTTCCGCACGGCGGAGACGGAGAAATATCCCCACGTCACCTTCTTCCTCAACGGCGGCCGCGAAGACCTCTTCCCTGGCGAGGACCGCAACCTGGTGCCCAGCCCCAAGGTGGCCACCTACGATCTGCAGCCGGAGATGAGCGCGGCTGAAGTCACGGGCGGTCTCGTGCAGGCCATCCACTCGGGTCAGTACCAACTGCTCGTCTGCAACCTCGCCAACGGCGACATGGTGGGCCACACCGGCGACCTCGCCGCCACCACCACGGCCTGCCAGGTGCTGGACGCCTGCATCGCGCAAATCGCCGCGGCCACCCTGGCCAAGGGCGGCGCCCTGCTGCTCACAGCAGACCACGGCAACTGCGAGTGCATGCGCGATGAGGCGGGGAACCCCCACACCTCCCACACCCTCAACCCCGTACCGGGGCTCATCGTGGCCGCGGGCTTCGAACAGAAGCAGCTCCGCAGCGGCGGCACCCTCGCGGACGTGGCCCCCACCCTCCTCAAGCTCATGGGCATTGCCCAGCCTGCGGAGATGGAGGGCGTGAGCCTGTTCTAGGCTTTGGGCTTTGGGCTTTGGGCTCTGGCTGCCTGCGACCCAGTCGATCCGTTTGCGTGGGTCGAATGGAGCAAGAGCCCAGAGCCTGAAGCCCTAAGGACCTACTTGCCGCGGTTCGTGCTGCGGCTCTGGGTCATGGTGCTCTTCACGGGCTTCGTGCTGGCCTTCACCTTGGGGGCGGGGGCCTTGGACACGTTCTTCGCACCGGGCTGCCCGGCCTCGTGCTCGGCGGGCTTGGCGGCGGAGACGGTCTTCAGCAGGTCGGTGGGAATGGGGAGTTTGGGATTGGCCATGTTTCAACTATCGCACCTCCAGCCCCCAAGGCCCCAATTCCGGCCCTGAAACCTGTCAGGTCCACCTGAAATCGCCCCTGGCCCCCAGCCCCCCAGGGCCTAGCTTGGGAGGGCCTTTCACAGGAGCGCCCATGCGACGCTTGGCCTTTGGCCTCGTGCCCTTCCTCTCCTACGCCCTGCTCGCGCAGGCCCCGCCCCCCATGCCCAAGCCCGGGCCCGAGATGGCCAAGGTCCAGTTCCTCGTGGGCCACTGGCATGTGGAAGAGGTCGTAGAGCCCGGCGCCATGGGCCCGGGCGGCAAGGGCCACGGCAGCGCCTCCGTGACCTCAGGCCCCGGGGGCTTGTCCGTTCACGTGGTCTACACGAGCGAGAGCCCCAAAGGGCCCATACCCGGCTTCAAGGGCGAGGGCCTCATGGCCTGGGATGGGGAGGCCAAGGTGTACAAGCAGGCCTGGACGGACAACTACGGGGCGGCCCTCATGATCTCCACGGGGCACTGGGAGGGCGAGGTGCTCGTGTTTGAAACCGAGGGCACCATGATGGGCAAGGCCTTCAAGTCCAAGGACCGCTTTACGGGCATCTCCGCCAACGGCTTCACCATCAGCACGGAGATGTCCATGGATGGCGGGCCCATGCAGAAGGTCATGGCCCTGGTGCACACCCGGAAGAAATAACTACTTCCGCCCCGTATGCAGGGCGACGATGCCACCGGTCAGGTTCTTCCACGCCACGGATTGGAAGCCCGCGGCCTCCAATTCGGCCCCCAGGGCCTTCTGATCGGGGAACTTGCGGATGCTGTCGGGGAGGTACTCGTAGGCGCTGCGGTCGCCGCTGAGCCAGCCGCCGATGCGGGGGAGCACTTTGAGGCTGTACCAGGTGTAGAGCCCCCGCAGGCCCGGCAGCACGGGGGTGCTGAACTCCAGGATGGTGAGCTGGCCGCCGGGGCGGAGCACCCGTAGGAACTCCGCGTAGGCCTGCGTGCGCACCTCCACGTTGCGGATGCCGTAGCAGATGGTGATGCCGTCGAAGGTCGCGTCTTTGAAAGGCAGCTTCTGGGCGTCGGCGTCGGAGCTGGCCCAGATGAGGCCATCGAGGCCCTTCTTGCGGAACTTGGCGGGGCCGAAGGCGAGCATGGCGTGGGTGAAGTCGGTGCTCACCACCTCGGCGCCCCGCTTGGCCAGGGCCACGGAGGAATCGCCCGTGCCGGCCGCCACGTCCAGCATGCGCTTGCCCGGGGCGGCGCCGCTCACGCGGGCCATGCGGGCCCACCAGTAGAAGTCGATGCCCCCTGAGAGCACGTGGTTGAGCAGGTCATAGCGGGCGGCGATGCCCGTGAACATCTGCTGGACCTGTTTTCCTTCGGGCACGACACCCTCCTCCCTCCAGTAAAGCAGAGGGCCCGGCCGAAGCCGGGCCCTGAGGTGGGACTGTCCTGATTACTGCCGACCGCGGCCTTCCCGGCGGGGGGCAGGTTCCGATCGGGGGGCCGGGGCGGGGGCCGGTCGGCTCTCCTGACGGGGCGCCGGGGCCCGTTCTTCTCGGGGGGCGGGGCGGCTTTCCTCCCGGCGGGGGCGCTCCTCCTGCCGTTCCCGGGGGGGATCCGACCGGCGTTCGCGGCTGGGTTCCCGATCCAGATCCCGGGGACGATCCACGGGGCGCTCCACCGGGCGGTCCTGGCGGGGGCTGGTCTCCCGGCCGGGGCCCAGGTCCCGGGGAC